>JAWZSN010000016.1:0-135955 GCA_033875255.1 Geminicoccaceae bacterium 1502E
GAGGCCAAAGCGCCGCTGCTGCCTTCCGCACCGCCCGTACCTGTGGAGAAGAAGAGAGAGAAAGCCGCGCGCAGCGCCTTGCGCGGCACCGCTGCCACGGGCGTCACATCATTGCGGCATGTTGGCAGATATTCCTCGACTATGCTACCCTAGCGCCATAGCGATCCTATTTCGCGAGGTCGTCATGCCGAGCAGCCCCACCGCAGCCCAGTCCGATACCTCCCGCCGCAACGGCGGGCGCTCGCACGGTCCCGCCAGCGAGGAGGGCAAGGCCAGGAGCGCCAGGAACGGCACAAGGCACGGGCTGTTTGCGGCCGAGCTGGAGCTGACGTCCGAGGAACAGGCGCACTTTGAGGCGCTGCGCGACGATCTCGGCCGCCGGCACCGGCCGGCGGGCGCGGCGGAGGAGCACTGGGTGCGGCAGGTGGCGGTGACGATGCTGCGCCGCGAGCGGCTCGATGCGTTGGAGATGCGGGTGCTGGACCTGGCGTTGGAGGGGGCAGACGCCGTGCGCGAGGCGGGCCTGCCCTCGCCGGCCACGGTGCTGCGCTACCGCGCCCGCCTGCAGCGCGACCACGAGCATGCCATGAGAGAGCTCGCCGCCGCCCGCGACGCGCGGGGCCGCAACTTCTCGGAAAACTCGAACCCGACGCCGGACATGGCGGCACAGCTGGCGCAGATCGAGGCCGAGGCCGCTGCCGCAGCCGACCGCGACATCGCCCGCCTCCTCGCCATGCGTGGCATGGACGGCAAACTCGAACCCGAGCCGGCGTCGCCCTTCGCCCTCAACCGGGCGCAGCGGCGCCGGCTGGAGGCCCGGCAGCGGCAGGCGGCGTGCGGGTGAGGCGCGGTGAAGGAATCGACGTGGCGGCGGAGCGGGCGGAGAGAAGGGAGCCGTGCAAGGCGCTGCGCGCGGCTTCTTTTCTCTTCTTCTACAGGTCGTGCTGGCGCGTGGGACGACAGCGCTGCCTGGTCCTCGCGGATTGGGCATGCGAGCGGCGGCAAAGACGTGCGTTCACGCTTCCTCAACCTCTCCGAGGATGGCCTGCCTGATGGTGGGAGAGGTGCGGCCCCAGGATCGCGCGGCAGCGGAGTCCCACCCCGACAGGATGCCGAAGACCAGTAAAGGCAGGGTGAACAGGCACAGTCGCGACTGCGAGAAGAAAAAAAGCCGCGCGCAGCGCCTTGCGCGGCACCGGCACCACGAGCCTTGCCGCTATTTCGGCATGTCGCCGTTTGGTGGGCTCGCCAATCGGGGACTTCCGCTCCCGGCCCGGCGCGGCGGCCCGGGTGGGGCCGCCGCTGCTTGCGTCATTCCCGCCAGAACGGCTTGGCGCTCTCCTGCCAGGCGTCTGCGCGGCTGATGCCGATGTCCTTGAGGAGGTGGTCGTCGAGACCGGCCAGGTCGCGGCGCTGGCGGTAGCGCTCAAGCCAGAGCAGGACCAGGTCCGCGAGCTCCCGCGCGATGCCCTTGGGTGTGGCAGGGGTGCAGGTGACGGAGGTGTGGGTCAGCGTGCTCATCTTCAGGCTCCCCTTGGAGCAGTGACGAGCCGAGGCTAGAATTAGCCGTGCTTGCGCACAAACGATGGTTTCTGGGTCTATGGCTTAGCGGAGCTTGCCCTTCCATGCCGTCTTTGCCACCGATGCCGCCGATGAACGCGCTGCGGGCCTTCGAGGCAGCCGCCCGCCATGCCAGCTTCGTGCGGGCCGCCGGCGAGCTGCACGTGACCCCGGCGGCGGTGAGCCAGCAGGTGCGCCAGCTCGAGCAGGTTCTGGGCGTGGAGCTGTTCCGCCGGCTGCCGCGCGGCCTCATGCTCACCGAGATCGGCCGGGCCTGCCTGCCCGAGCTGCAGAAGGGCTTCGCCCATCTCGCCCGGGCGGTGGAGAACATGGTGCGCGGCTCGCCGGTGGGGCCGCTCACCGTCTCGGTGATCCCCTCCTTCGCGGCGCGCTGGCTGGTGCCCCGGCTGCGCGGCTTCGTCGAGACCTATCCCGAGATCGACATCACCATCCGCTCGGAGCTGCGCAGCGTCGACTTCGCCCACGAGGAGGTGGACCTGGGTATCCGCTACGGGCGCGGCGTCTATCCGGGGCTGGACGCCACGCTGCTGCTCACCGAGGAGGTCTTCCCGGTCTGCGCCCCGAGCCTCCTCAACGGCCCGAAGCCGCTGCGGCGGCTCGCCGACCTGCGCCACCACACTTTGCTCCACGACCGCCAGCTGACCGGCGAGGAGCCTTCGCTCGCCTGGGCGCGCTGGCTGCGCGATGCCGGCCTGCGCGAGATCGACCCCGAGCGCGGGCCGGGCTTCACCGACGCGGTGATGCTGGTCGAGGCGGCGGTGCGCGGCATGGGCGTGGCGCTCGGGCGGACGGCGCTGGTGGCCGACGAGCTCGAGGCGGGCAGGCTGGTGCGACCCTTCCCGGTAGCCGTGCCGGCCGACTATGCCTACTACGCGGTAGTCCCGCAGGGCCGGGTGCGCAGCCCGCGGGTGCGACCCTTCCTCGACTGGCTGGAGACCGAGGCGGCGCGCTCCATGACGCTCGCCTGACCAAGCGAGCCGTTGGCATTTTTGCGCTGCAACCGTAGATTCACGGCAACGACGGGGAATGGCCTGGTGGCGGGGAGGACTTCATGCTCGGCAGGATCGGTGCGGCGCTGGTGGCGGGCCTGCTCGCCACGGCAGCGCAGGCGGCGGACTTCACGCCGGCCATCATCTACGACATGGGCGGCAAGTTCGACAAAAGCTTCAACGAGGCGGCCTATGCCGGCGCCGAGCGCTTCAAGGCGGAGGCCGGCACCGACTATCTCGAGTTCGAGATCACCAACGAGAGCCAGCGCGACCAGGCCTTGAGCCGGATGGCGCGGCGCGATGCCAGCATCGTCACCACGGTGGGCTTCTCCTTCGCCACGCCGCTCGAGCAGCTGGCCTCCGACTTTCCCGATACGAGCTTCACCATCATCGACGGGGTGGTGGACAAGCCCAACGTCCAGTCGGTGATCTTCAAGGACCATGAGGGCTCGTTCCTGGTCGGCATGGCGGCGGCGCTCAAGAGCCAGACCGGCACCATCGGCTTCGTCGGCGGCATGGACATCCCGCTGATCCGAAACTTCGCCTACGGCTACGAGCAGGGGGCGAGGCACGTGAACCCGGACATCGAGGTGCTGGTGAACATGACAGGCACCACCCCGGCCGCCTGGAACGATCCGGCCAAGGGCAGGGAACTCGCCATCAGCCAGTTCGACCGCGGCGCCGACGTCGTGTTCGCGGCGGCCGGCGGCACGGGCCTGGGCGTACTCCAGGCGGCGGCCGATCTGGGCAAGTTCTCCATCGGCGTCGACAGCAACCAGAACCACCTGCACCCGGGCAGCGTGCTGACCTCCATGCTCAAGCGGGTCGACGTCGCGGTCTACAACGCCTTCAAGACCGCGAGCGAGGGCACCTGGCAAGCCGGGATGCTCGATCTGGGCCTGGCCGAGGAGGGCGTCGACTATGCCCTCGACGAGCATAACCGCGCGGTGCTGACGCCCGATATCGTGGAGAAGCTGGACCTGGCCAAGAAGCAGATCGTCGCCGGCGAGCTCGAGGTCGAAAGCTACTACGACAAGCAGAAGTGAGCGGCCCCGGCCTCGCGGCAGCGGCCGGTGCGCTCGCACCGGCCGTCGAGCTGCGTGGTATCTCCAAGAGCTTCGGCGCCGTCAGGGCCAACCAGGGCGTCGACCTCGCCGTGCCCGCCGGCACCATCCACGGCATCATCGGCGAGAACGGGGCCGGGAAGTCGACCTTGATGAACATCCTCTACGGCTACTACCAGGCCGACGAGGGCAGCATCCTGGTGGAGGGCCGCGAGCGCCGCATCGCCCGCCCGGACGACGCCATCCGGGCCGGCATCGGCATGGTCCACCAGCATTTCATGCTGGTCGAGCCGTTCACCGTGCTGGAGAACGTGCTGCTGGGGGCGGAGGGCGGGCTGCTGCTCGAGACCGGCCGCGCCCGGGCGCGCGAGAGCCTGGCTGCGCTGGAGCGCGATTACGGGCTCGAGGTCGACCCCGACGCCAGGGTGCGCGATCTGCCGGTGGGCCTGCAGCAGCGGGTCGAGATCCTCAAGGCGCTCTATCGCGGGGCCCATGTGCTGGTGCTCGACGAGCCCACCGGCGTGCTGACGCCGCAGGAGGCCGACCATCTCTTCCGGATCCTGCGCAATCTCCGCGACCAGGGCCGCACGGTGCTGCTCATCACCCACAAGCTGCGCGAGATCATGGCGGTGACCGACGCGGTCAGCGTCATGCGCCAGGGCCGCATGGTGGCGCACCGCAAGACGGCCGAGACCAGCCGTGAGGAGCTGGCCGAGCTGATGGTGGGCCGCAAGGTACTGCTCAGGGTCGAGAAAGGTCCGGCCCGCCCGCGCGAGCCGGTGCTCGAGGTGCGCGGGCTAGAGGTCAGGGACGAGCAGGGTGTTCCCCGCGTCAAGGGGGTGAGCTTCGACGTGCGTGCCGGCGAGATCGTCGGCATCGCCGGCATCGCCGGCAACGGCCAGAGCGAGCTTTTGGAAGCGCTGGCCGGCATCCGGCCCATGGCGCGCGGCACCGCCATGCTGCGCGGCCAGAGGCTGGGCGATGCCATCACCGCGCGCCTGCAGGGCCTTGGCCACGTGCCCGAGGACCGGCTGCGCATGGGCCTGGTGAAGGGCTTTGCCGCCTGGCAGAACGCCATCCTGGGCTATCAGCGCCAGCCGGACTACTGCCGGCGCGGCTTCCTGCGCCGCGGCCGCCTGCTCAAGCTCTGCCGCGACTGGCTCGAGCGCTACGATGTGCGGCCGCGCGACCCGCTGCTCGAGGTCACCTCCTTTTCCGGCGGCAACCAGCAAAAGCTGGTCCTCGCCCGCGAGATGGAGCACGACCCCGATCTCCTGCTGGTCGGTCAGCCGACCCGCGGCGTCGACATCGGCGCCATCGAGTTCATCCACAGGGGACTGATCGAGATGCGCGACGCCGGCAAGGCGGTGCTGCTGGTCTCGGTGGAGCTCGACGAGATCCTGGCCCTGGCCGACCGGATACTCGTGATGTTCGACGGCACCATGACCGGCGAGCTTTCGTCCGAAGAGGCCGAGGAGCGGCGGATCGGCCTGCTCATGGCCGGCATCACGGCGGAGGCCGCCTGATGGCGCGCGCCATGAGGCTGCCCGCCTGGGTCGATCTCGGGCTGATCCCGTTCCTCAACCTCGCCATGGCGTTCCTGGTGACGGCGCTGATCGTGCTGCTGATCGGCGAGGACCCGGTGGAAGCCCTGCGCCTGCTGATGTTCGGCGCGTTCGGCTATGGCGAGGCCGTGGGCTACACGCTCTACTACGCCACCAACTTCATCTTCACCGGGCTGGCCGTGGCGCTGGCCTTCCATGCCGGGCTCTTCAACATAGGCGGCGAGGGCCAGGCCTATCTGGGCGGGCTGGGTGCCGGTCTCGTGGCCATCTGGCTCGGCCACCTCCACCCCTTGCTGACGGTGCCGATGGCAGTCCTCGGGGCTGCCCTGCTGGGCGGCCTGTGGGGCTGGATCCCAGGCTGGCTGCAGGCGCGGCGCGGCAGCCACGTGGTCATCACCACCATCATGCTGAACTTCGTGGCAGCCGCGGTGATGACCTACATGCTGGTCAACATCCTTATCCGCCCCGGCCAGTCGGCCCCGGAGAGCGTGGTCTTCGACGAGCGCATCTGGCTGCCCATGCTGGGCCAGCTCCTGGCGCCGCTGGGGCTCGATCTCGGCCGCTCGCCGGCCAACCTCTCGCTGCTCCTGGCCCTTCTCTGCTGCCTCGCCGTGTGGCTCTTCGTGTGGAAGAGCCGGCGGGGCTACGAGCTGCGCGTGGTCGGCCGCAGCGAGGCCGCCGCCGTCTATGCCGGGGTGGCGCCCGGCCGGGTGATCATTCTCGCCATGACCCTCTCCGGCGCGCTCGCCGGGCTCATGGCGGTCAACGAGATCCTGGGCGCCCAGCACCGGCTGCTGCTGGGCTTTACCGGCGGCTACGGGTTCGTCGGCATCGCCGTGGCGCTGATGGGGCGCAGCCATCCGATGGGGATCCTGCTCTCGGCCCTGCTGTTCGGCGCCCTCTACCAGGGGGGCTCGGAGCTCGCCTTCGACATGCCGCGCGTCAGCCGCGACATGGTGGTGGTGATCCAGGGGCTGGTCATTCTCTTCGCCGGTGCGCTGGAGCACATGTTCCGGCCCCGGCTGGAAGCGCTCTTCGCGCGCCCGGCGGTGGCGGCGGCCTGAGATGGACGAGATCTTCCTCCAGGTCCTGCTGCTCACCGACAGTACCGTGCGCCTCGCCACGCCGCTGGTGCTGGCGGCCCTAGCGGGCCTCTTCTCCGAACGCAGCGGCGTCGTCGACATCGGCCTCGAGGGCAAGATGCTGGGAGCGGCCTTCGCCGCCGCGGCAGCGGCCCAGGTGACGGGCTCGGCGTGGATCGGCCTCTCGGCGGCGCTGGCCTGCTCCTTCTCGCTGGCCATGGTTCACGGTTTTGCCTGCATCACCCACCGGGGCGACCAGGTGGTGACCGGCGTCGCCCTCAACATCGTGGTGGCGGGACTGGGGTCCACCCTGGCCGATGCCTGGTTCGCGCAGGCCGGTCGTGTGCCGGTAACCGGTGCGGGCGCCCGTTTCGCGCCGATCGAGCTGCCCTTTGCCGAGGCGGCCCGCTCTGTTCCGGTGATCGGCACGTTCTATGCGGAGGTGGTGAGCGGCCACAATCTGCTGGTCTATCTGGCCGTGGCGGCACTGCCCTTCACCGCCTGGGTGATCTACCGGACCCGCTTCGGCCTGCGCCTGCGGGCGGTGGGCGAGAGTCCCGAGGCGGTCGACACGGCCGGAATCGCGGTGGAATGGCTGCGTTACCGCGCGCTGATGGTCACCGGCCTGCTGTGCGGCGCAGCCGGCGCCTACCTCTCCATCGCCCAGAACGCCGGCTTCCTGCGCGACATGACCGCCGGCAAGGGCTATCTCGCCCTGGCCGCCCTCATCTTCGGCAAGTGGCGGCCGGTGCCCGCCGTGCTCGCCTGCCTGCTCTTCGCCTTCACCGACGCGCTCCAGGCCCGGCTCCAGGGCACCGTGCTGCCGGTGGTCGGCCAGGTGCCGACCGAGGCCATCCAGGCGCTGCCCTATCTGCTCACCATCCTGCTCCTGGCAGGATTCGTCGGCCGCGCCGTCGCCCCCCGCGCCATCGGCCAGCCCTACGTGAAGGAGCGCTGAGACCGTCGAGTGCCGGGAGAGGCCGTGACGACGGCGCCGTGAAAGGCGCTGCGCGGCTTTCTCTTCTCTAATTCTGTCAGTCTGGCCGTAGCGCCAGGCCTGACGGACTTTACCCTTCCTCAAGCTTTGTTCGGCCATTCTCCCGGACGCTGGAAGAGGTGCCGCCCCCCAGGCTTGGCGGCGGCGGAGTCCCACCCCAGCAGGATGGCAGGGTCGGGTTAAGCCATCATGAACGTATCGGGCCGGATGGCAGGCGTCCGGAACCGGCACCAGGCGAGATGAACAAGTGATCGATCCCTGCCATCGCGCTGAGCCAGTTGGCGGTGCGGTCAGGGCAGGCCATGTCCTTCGCTCTGGCGGTCGGCCGTGCGGGCGGGCAGCGGGTCAACAATCTAGGCTCCGCCCGGCCGCTGCTCGGGTTCGAGTTTGCCGAGTGGAACGGTTCTGAAGGGTCGAGCTCCGGGGCGGCAACCCACACCCCGGCCCTCCGCTCCGCGGGCGCTGCGCGCGGCCTTTCCTGTCTCCTCTTGTCAGTCGGAGCAGCGCAGGAACGGGCGCTCCCGCCCCTCCTTGCCGGCCCCGGCACCGGCCCCTCCATCTCCGTCCCTGCACCGGCGGCCTTGCCGGGTTCGTCCTTCCCGCCGCGGCAACGCCGCCCCCGGCCGCCCCGACGCGGCGGAAATGTTACCAGGTATGATTAACAGATGGTTGATGCCTCCCGTGGCGCGAAGACGGCTCCTCCTGCGGTCAGAGCGGGACGAGTCGTTGGCCCGCGCGGGCGGGGACCACGGCGGGTAGCGAGTGAACCGTCCCCGATCCGCCCGGCCGCTGCTCGGGTTCGACTTTGCCGCGGTGGAGCGGGGCCGACGGGTCGAGCTCGGGAGCGGGGCCGGTGCTGATGGCCTGCGCCATGTGGACGCGCGTGCGCCACGGGCTCAGGCCGGCAGGCGGGGGAGCGTCGGGTTCGTCTTTGTCACGGCAGGGGGACGCGCCGTCCGCCACGGGCTGCCCGTCCCATGCCTCCGCCGCAGCGAAGCCGCCACCTTCACCCTCGATGGCGTCGATGAAGGCACTGCCCTCGGGATCGACGAAGACCGGGTTCTTCGGATCGGGGTCGCTCGCCGGATCGTGCCCGGGCTCGGCCATCCGCGCCCTGGCTTCTGCCCGCGCCACGCTCTTGTCGCGGCACAGCCCGTGCAGGTAGCCGGGCCAGCTCTGCGAGGCCACCAGCACCTCCCGCTGCTCGATCAGCGCCGCCAGCTCGATCTTGGCGAAACTGTAGTCCTGCCGCGCCCGCCGGCGTGCCTGGCCCCAGATCTTCGCCTGCTCGGCCACCGAGCGGCGCTCCTCCACCGGACACACCGCCACCCGCTCCTCGCACTGCAGCTCCAGGACCCGCAGCCGCTCCTGCCGGTGCATCGCGAAGATCATCTCCCGCCCCCAGTGCACCTCCACCGCACAGCGCGGATCGTAGCGCCACCGCAGACTGTCCCGCAGCCCCCCGGCCCGCGCCAGATCCTCCCCCGCCCACGCCACCATGAGCGGCCGCGGCCGAAAGATGACGCCGTCCACAGACTGCCCGGCACTGTCCATCTCATCCTCGCGAGGTTGGGAAAGAGGGAGGCGAGGATAGCAGATCATAGGAACAAATGCCACAAGCCGGAGCCGGACGCGCCGGCACCGCCCGCAAGGCGCTGCGCGCGGCTGTTTTCCCTGATTCTGTCAGTCTGGCGGCGGTGACGGGGCCGGGCGGGCTTTAGCCTTCCTGAAGGATGTTCAGCCATTCTCGCGGATGGTGGGAGAGGTGCCGCGCCCAGAGTCTCGCAGCGGCAGGGTCCCACTTCGGCAGGATGGCGGGGGCGGGTTAGGACAGCGTGAACGTCGCATGGTTTTCCGCGCAGCCACCGGATGACGAGCACCTTCACCGGCGCCCCGACCCGGCGCCCTGAAGAGGCGCGGCATGATCGCATCCCATGCGCTCCTCGGCGCGCGCGGTGGCGACGGTCTGGGGATCTGCGCCGGGAAGAACTCGTGCCCGGGCTGCGGCATGGCGACATCGTGATCATGGACGACCCGTCCAGCCACAAGGGAGCACGCACCCGCGCCCTCCTCGAGGCCGTCGGCGCCAGTATCCTCTTCCTTCCGCCCTGCGGCCCCGATCCCGACCCAGTAGAGAACGCCTTCGCCGGGCTCGAGACGATGCTCCGGAAGGCCGCGGCCCGGACCTTCGAGGCGCTTTCGGCTGCCATCGAGCGCATCGCCGACGCTACACGGCGGCCGAATGCGCCAGCTGCTTCAGACTGATCGGGGTTCGCTGCAACGCCGCCTCGGGGGTGATGCGCGGTTGACGTTGGCTGCCCGAGGGAGCATTGGGCCTGCTTATGCTCATGGAGAGCATAAAGTGGCGCGGCGGCCGGCTGCCCTTGCCGGCGGGGGCGGCGGGCATGGGGCGGGGGCGTGGCGGCATGGGCTTCGGGGAGCGGGATCTGGGCGGCAGGCCGCTGGTGGTGGGGGGCGGCCTGGCGGGGCTCGTGACGGCGCTGTGCCTCGCGCCGGAGCCGGTGGTGCTGCTCAGCCGGGCGCCGCTCGGGCAGGAGGCGTCGAGCCCGCTGGCGCAGGGCGGCATGGCGGCCGCCCTCGGGCCGGACGACGATCCGGCCCTTCATGCAGCCGACACGGTGGCGGCGGGCGACGGGCTCTGCGAGGCGGCTGCCGTCGGGCGGATCACGGGCGAGGCGCCTTCCGCCATCGCCCGGCTCGAGGAGCTGGGTGCCGTCTTCGACCGTGCCCCCGACGGCGCCATCGCGCTCGGCCTGGAGGCCGCCCATGCGCGCCGCCGCATCGTGCACGCGGCGGGGGACGCCACAGGCCGCGAGCTGGTGCGCGCCCTGGTGGCGGCGGTGCGCAAAACACCCTCCATCGAGGTCATGGAAGGCCTCGAGCTGCGCCGCCTGCTGGTGGAGGACGGGGCGGTGGCCGGTGCGCTGGCGGTGGGGCAGGGCGGCGCCGTGCAGCTCGCCACAAGGCGCATCGTGCTGGCGACCGGCGGTCTCGGCGGGCTCTTTGCCGACACCACCAACCCCTTGGGCTGCTTCGGCCAGGGCCTGGCGCTGGCGGCGCGGGCGGGGGCCGTGCTGGCCGATCCCGAGTTCGTGCAGTTCCACCCCACGGCGCTGGACGGCCCGCACCGCCCGATGCGGCTGGTGAGCGAGGCGGTGCGCGGCGAGGGTGCCGTGCTGGTGGACCAGGCGGGCCGGCGTTTCCTCGCCGACATGCCGGGCGCGGAGCTGGCGCCGCGGGACGAGGTGGCGCGCGGCGTGTGGCGTCATCTGGCGGCGGGCAACCGCGTCTTCCTCGACGCCACGCAGTGCCTCGGCGCGGGCTTTGCCCGGCGGTTTCCGGGCATCGCCGCCATCTGCCGCGAGGCCGGTCTCGATCCGGCGCGCGAGCCCGTTCCGGTGCGTCCCGCCGCCCACTACCACATGGGAGGCATCGCCGTGGACGCCGAGGGGCGCAGCTCGGTGCCGGGCCTGTGGGCCTGCGGCGAGACCGCCTCCACCGGCCTGCACGGCGCCAACCGGCTGGCCTCGAACTCGCTCACCGAGGCGGTGGTGTGCGGCCGGACGGTGGCCGCGAGCGTAGCGGCAGCCGGTGCCGGCGCGCCGCGCCGCGGCCCTGCGCCGCTGCTGGCGGCGGTGCCGCCGCAGCCCGACCCGGTCTCCGTGCGGCCGGTGGTCTCGCAGGCGCTGGGCGTGCTGCGCGACGGGCCCAGCCTGGGCCGGGCGGTGGCGAAGCTGCTGCCTCTCGCCACGGGCGAGGGTGCCGCCGCCGATCCCGCCACCGTGGCGCTGATGATGGCCGTGGCCGCACACCGGCGCGAGGAGAGCCGCGGCGCCCACTGCCGCACCGACTTCCCGGAGCACGCGCCGGTGGCCCGCCGCTCGCTGCTGACGCTTGCCGAGGCTCTGGATGTTGCGAGCCGGCTCGCTGCCCAAGCGCAGCCTGCGGCCCGCACTGCCTGATCAGCCGCCGGCAGCGTTCTCCGCCACCTCCTCCCAGAACGAGTATTTGCGGCCGTGCTCCGCCTGGAGGCGTGCCACATAGGCCTCGTGCGGCTCGAAGTCGCCGAAATCGCCGATGAAGGAGGCGAGGCCCCGGCAGGACTCGAGATGGCGGGCTGCGTGGCGGTACCGGGCCGAGCGCTTGCGCTGCAGCGCGAAGTCGATCATCGAGCGGAGCAGGAGCGTGGCGGCGAGGGGATGCCTGCCGGCCAGGGCCTCCGCCGCCGGTGTGAGGATCTCGTACCAGTCGCCGTCCAGCTCGTCCGCCCGGCGAAGGAGGAGCGCCGCCGCCCGGTCGAGGGCCGGCCATCCGGTGAGAAACGCGAGCGCGCCTACGAGGCTCTCCAGTCTCTCGACCGTTTCCAGGGCGCGCCGCTCGGCCTCGACGTCATCGAAATCCGGCAGGCGCTGCAGATGGGCGCGCAGATGCGAGGCGGACAGAAAGCGCTCGAAGCAGGACCAGCGGACGGCCTGGGCGTCGTCGGTGCGGCCCAGCGCCTCCAGCACTTCGATCCGCGCGTCCTCCAGCTCGACCTCCGCGCCGTTCATCTCCCAGACCTCGCGCCGGAAGCCGCGGTCGGGACGGGTTGCCGCCTCGATGGCCTCCAGGGCGTCGCCCGGCCGTCCGGCGGCGACGAGCCTTCGGGCGATCCCGGCGGCGATCTCCGGCAGGCTGCGCATCTTCTCGTCGTACTGGGCGATGAAGCCGTCGACGTCGCCCCGGCGATCCGCGATCTCGGCCAGGGCTCGCGAGACCGTGTTCTCCCGCGCCCGCCTCTCGATCTCGTCCGCATAGATCACACCATGCGTTCCCCAGGCGATGACCTCCCGCTCCTCCTCCGGCGGCGTCGGCACGGGCTCGCGGGAAAGTGCTGTCATGCGCTGCTCGATATGCGCCAGGCCTTCCGTGCCGAGCG
This sequence comes from Geminicoccaceae bacterium 1502E, assembly GCA_033875255.1. Taxonomy (GTDB): domain Bacteria; phylum Pseudomonadota; class Alphaproteobacteria; order Geminicoccales; family Geminicoccaceae; genus Marinimicrococcus. The sequence goes on from JAWZSN010000016.1 coordinate 12,218, forward strand.
CCGGCGCCAGGGCGCGGATCAGGCCGTGGAACACGCCGTAGCCGTCGGAGCCGAGCGCGGTGAAGGTCTCGTCCGCGAGCCGCCGCGGATCGGGGGACGCAGCCGGGGCGATGCGGGCGAGATCGGCCACCGCCTCCTCGAACACGGCACTCACCGCGCCGTCGCTGTCGTCGCAGCGTCCGAGAGTGGGGTCCGCCAGCGCGAGGAAGCGCCACATGAGATCCAGCGCCGCCGGGGGGTCGCTCGCCGCGAGGGGGCCGGTGATGGCGCGGCGCTGGGTCTGGAGATCGTTCACCAGAGGCCGCAGGCGCCCCCGTTCGAGAAAGGAGCGGGAGCGGGCGATGGCGGCCAGGCGCTTGCGGATCTCCCTGGCGATCTCTCCCGGGCCCTGGTTGCCGGCGAGCTCCAGCCGCAGGCGCCGCTTGATGGCCGCATCGCCGCCGGCCAGCTCCATCAGCAGGCCGGCCAGCCGCTCCGCGCCGAGCGCCTCCAGGTTCGCGGCGTTCAGCGTCGTCTTGCGTGCCATCGTCTGCGGCTCCCTTCCCCGGCCTGCCGCGGACCGGGCGGCCGGGCGGAGCATAGCGGAGGGGCGGCGTGCCCGGAACACGGCGGCTCGCCCGGGCGGCCGGAGCCATCCGGCGCTTCCGGCCCGGGGCGAACGGCACTAGCCTTGCGGCCATGAACGATCTTCTCGAAGCGGCACGGCAGGCGCGCAAGCGGGCCTACGCACCCTATTCCGGCTTTGCGGTGGGGGCGGCGCTGCGCAGCCGCAGCGGGCGGATCCATGCAGGCTGCAACGTGGAGAACGCCGCCTACCCGCAGGGCCAGTGCGCCGAGGCGGGAGCGATCGCCGCCATGGTGGCGGCCGGCGAGCGGGAGATCGCGGAGATCCTCGTGATGGGGGCGGGCGAGCGGCCCTGCACGCCCTGCGGCGGCTGCCGCCAGCGGCTGGCGGAGTTCGCCGCCCCGGAGACGCCGGTGCTGGTGGCGGATCCGGAGAAGGGTGTGCGGCTGCGGACCACGCTGGGAGCGCTGCTGCCCGAGAGCTTCGGGCTCGGCGCGGGCCGGGCCGCAGCACCGGATGCGGCGGAGGAGGTGCGGCGCCTGGCGCCGGGCTTCGTGCCGCGGGTGGGGCTGCTGCTGGGCTCGGGCATGGGGGCGGTGGCGGAGTCCATCGAGGAGGTGGCTGCGGTCAGGCTCGACGCGCTCCCGGGCATGCCGGCCTCCTCGGTGGAGGGCCATGCCGGGCGGCTGGTACTGGGGCGGCTGGCCGGCGTGGCGGTGGCCTGCCTGCAGGGCCGGGTCCATCTCTACGAAGGCGTGCCGGCCCGCGAGGCGGTGCTTCCGGTGCGCCTCCTGGCGGAGCTCGGCTGCCGGGTCCTCGTCTCCACCAGCGCGGTGGGGGCGATCCGCGCCGATCTGGCGCCGGGCGATCTGGTGCTGGTGGAGGACCACATCAACCTCACCGGCGCCAACCCGCTGGCGGGGCCCCCCGGCGAGGGCCCGCGCTTTCTCGACCAGAGCGAGGCCTGGGCGCCGCATCTGAAAGCGGCCCTGCGCCGGGCCGCCTCGGGCCAGGGCATGGCGCTGCCCTCGGGCGTCTATCTCGCCACGCTGGGGCCCACCTTCGAGACGCCGGCCGAGGTGCGCGCCTTCCGGGCGCTGGGGGCCGACCTCGTGGGCATGTCGCTGGTGCCCGAGGCCATCGCGGCGCGGCATGCGGGCCTCGCCGTGGCCGGGCTCGCGATTGTTGTCAACAAGGCCGCGGGGCTCCAGAAAAGCCCGCTCACCCACGAGGAGACGCTGGCCCATGCCGGCCGCGCCGCCGGCTCCCTGGCGCGCCTCCTCGCCGCCGCCCTTCCGGAGATCGCCCATGGCTGACAAGGACGCCGCCTCGCTGCTGCAGCGCGCCGCCGCCGCCCCCGCCGACGCGGCCGCCGCCGCGCGGATCCTGCCGCTCATCGACCTCACCAGCCTGCGCGGCGACGAGACGGCGGAGGAGATCGAGGCGCTGTGCCGGCGTGCGGTGGAGCACGGCGTGGCGGCGGTGTGCATCCACTCCCGGCACCTGAAGCTGGCGCGGCCGCTGCTCGAGGGCAGCTTGGTGCGGCTCGCCACGGTGGCGAACTTCCCCGAGGGCAGCGACGACATCGCGTCCGCCGCCGACGAGGTGGCAGCGGCGGTGGCCGAGGGTGCCGCGGAGGTGGACGTGGTGGTGCCCATCGAGGCGGTCCTCGAGGGCGATGTCGGCCTCGTGGGCGAGCTGGTGGAGGTCTGCCGCGCCGCCGCCACGCCCGATACCGTGCTCAAGCTCATCCTCGAGACCGGCGTGCTGGCCGAGCCCGACCGGATCACCGCCGCCGCGCGCGCCGCGGTGATGGCCGGCATCGACTTCCTCAAGACCTCCACCGGCAAGCGGGAGCCCGGCGCCACGCCCGAGGCGGCGGCGGTGCTCTTGGCGGTGGCGGGCGAGGCCGAGGGCAGGGTCGGCTTCAAGGCCTCTGGCGGAATCCGCAGCGTGGCCGACGCGGCCCAGTACCTGGCCCTCGCCGACGAGATCGTCGGGCCCGGCTTCGTGCGGCCCGCCACCTTCCGCATCGGCGCCTCCTCCCTGCTCGACGACGTGCTGCGGCTGGCCGGCCGCGGCTGAGCGGCAATGCCACTGCCGCAGGAGATCATCCGCCGCAAGCGCGACGGCTTAAGGCTGGAGCCGGAGGAGATCGGCTTTTTCGTGCGCGGCATCGCCGACGGCAGTATCGGCGATGCGCAGGCAGCGGCCTTCGCCATGGCGGTGGTGCTGCGCGGCATGGAGGCGGCGGAGGCGGCGGCCCTGGCGCTTTCCATGCGCGACAGCGGCCGGACGCTGGCCTGGGACCTGCCGGGCCCGGTGCTCGACAAGCACTCGACCGGCGGCGTGGGCGACAAGGTGAGCCTCGTCCTGGCGCCGCTCATGGCCGCCTGCGGCGCCTTCGTGCCGATGATCTCGGGGCGCGGGCTGGGCCATACCGGCGGCACGCTCGACAAGCTGGACGCCATCCCCGGCTACCGGAGCGAGCCCGATCCGGGGACGTTCCGCGAGGTCGTGGCGGAGGCCGGCTGCGCCATCGTCGGCGCCAGTGCCGAGCTCGCTCCGGCCGACCGCCGCCTCTATGCCATCCGCGACGTCACCGCCACGGTGGAGAGCATCCCGCTCATCGCCGCCTCGATCCTCTCCAAGAAGCTCGCCGCGGGGATCGGCGGGCTGGTGATGGACGTCAAGACCGGCTCCGGCGCCTTCCTGCCCGAGCCCCGCCGGGCCCGCGCGCTCGCCCGCGCCATCGTGGAGATCGCCCGGGGCGCCGGCCTTGCCTGCCGGGCGCTGCTCACCTCCATGGACCAGTGCCTCGGCCGCACCGCCGGCAACGCGCTGGAGGTGGGCGAGGCCGTGGCCCTGCTGCGCGGCGAGCCCGGCGACGCGCGGCTGCGCGAGGTGGTGCTGGCGCTGGCCTCCGAGCTCCTGGCGCTGGGCGGGCTCGCCGCGGACCGTGCCCCGGCGCGGCGCATGGCGGAGCGGGCGCTGGCGTCAGGGGCGGCCGCCGAGCGGTTCGCGCGCATGGTGGCGGGGCTGGGCGGGCCTGCGGATCTGCTGGACCGGCCGGAACGGCATTTGCGCCGGGCGGGGCATCTCGTCCCGGTCCTGCCGGAGGCGGACGGGTTCGTGGCGTCGGTGGACGTGCGCGCCCTGGGGCTCGCCGTGGTGCTGCTGGGCGGCGGCAGGAGCCGGCCCGGCGAGGCCATCGATCATGCGGTGGGGCTCGACCTCGTGGCGGGGGTGGGGGAGGCCGTGGGAGCGCAGCGGCCGCTCGCCGTGATCCATGCAAGCCGGGAGAGCGGGACGGAGGAGGCCGTGGCGCTGGTGCGCGGCGCCTTCAGGCTGGCGGAGCAGGCTCCGGCGCCGGACCCTGTGGTCGGTGCGCGGATCGGCGCCTCGCCGGGTGCTTGACGGGCAGCGTCGCGCCCCTTAAAGACCGCTCCCAATGTGCGCGCCGCTGTGTGGGCGGCGTCAGGTGTCTTTTGCACTTCAAAGGATCTCGTCCGATGGCACGACGCTGCGCGCTCTCCGGTAAGGGCGTCATGACCGGCAACAATGTCAGCCACGCCAACAACAAGACCCGTCGCCGGTTCCTGCCGAACCTGCTGCGCCGTCGTCTCTACAGCGAGACCTTGGGCGAGGCCGTGCGTCTGCGCATCGCCGCCAGCACGCTGCGCACCATCGAGAAGAACGGCGGCATCGACGGCTTCCTCGCCGGCACCGCCGATGCCAGCCTGCCCACCGACCTGGTGCGCCTGAAGCGTCGCATCGTCGAGAAGCAGGCCGCCGCCAGCTGAGCTCCGCGTCGAGCGGCGTAGCACACGCCGCCGCTGGCGCAGCAAGCCACGAGGGCCCGCCGGAGTGATCCGGGCGGGCCTTTCGGCGTTCATATCTCCAGCCATTCAGGGCCGCCAGGCGAGCTGCAGCAGCAGCGTCTCCTGCAGGATGCTGAAATTGTCGTCGGACAGGACGAAGAGGTGGATGGCGCCGTCCGGCCCGGGCCGCGCTGCGATCGCCTCGACATTGTCGCTGATGGTGCGCCCGCCGAGCCGCGCCAGCTCGCGTCCTTCGAGCACGGCACCTTGGACGGGCGGGAGAGCATCGAGGTCGAGCGCCGCGATGCGCCCTTCCAGACCGGCCAGCAGCGAGACCCGACGCTCCACCACGAAGAGCCAGCGGCCGAGCCGGGCGGCACCGGTGGGCCTGAAGCCGGCGGCGGGGCGGTAGCCCAGCAGCCTCGCGCGGCCCTCCTTCAAAAGGGCCGCGCGGTGCGCGCCGTCGTCCGTGCGCTGGCCCTCGCTCAGCAGGAGCAGGCTGCCGTCGGCAAGCCGGGCCGCCGCCTCGATACCCTCGTTGGACGGCGCCGCGTCGAGCGGGGCGGGCAGCTTCACGGCCTTCATCGGTCCCGTCGAGCCGGCCGGCCGGCCGGCAATGGCGTGGACCCGCTCCAAAAGCACATGCTGGCTGCCGTCGGCGTCGACGAGCAGCTCCTCGACGTCACGGGCGCGGCCGGCTCCGGCGAAGCGAAGCCGCTCGACCTGCCAGAAGTCGAGCCGGAGCAACGTGCCGTCCCCGGCGAAGGCCGGCCGGGCCTGCCACAGCCAGCCGCGGTCGCTCGCCACGAGGAGGTGCTCGCCGTCGAACGCCATGCCCGAGAAGCCGCCGAAGCCTTCGCGGCCGCCGCGCAGCTCCCAGGCGCCCAGAATCTCCAGCTCGCCGACATCGCGCCGGCCGGGTTCCTCGCGCCACAGCTCGACGGCGCGCAGCACCGCGGCCGGTGGCGCGCCCGGCTCGTCGGCCGTCGCCCGGGCGCAGCCGGGGAGCAGCAGCAGGGCGAGCAGCCAGGCGAGGTGCCGTGGCGGGGGAGAGCCGGTCATCGCGGTGCTGGTCCAAAAGAAAAGGGGCCCCTCGCGGAGCCCCTCTCGTCGTTGCTGACGATCTGCTGGATCCTCAGTCGCGCTGCGCGCCGAAAAGCTGCAGCAGCATCATGAAGAGGTTGATGAAGTTCAGGTAGAGGCTGAGGGCGCCCATGATCGACTTCTTGGCGGCCACGTCGCCGGCATCGCCGGCATAGTACTCTTCCTTGATCCGCTGCGAGTCGTAGGCGGTGAGACCGGTGAACACCAGCACGCCGATCACGCTGACGGCGAACTGCAGTGCCGAGCTCTGCAGGAAGAGGTTCACGAGGCTCGCGATCACGATGCCGATCAGGCCCATGAACAGGAACGAGCCGAAGCCGGAGAGGTCGCGCTTGGTGGTGTAGCCGTAGAGGCTCACCGCGCCGAAGGTCGCGGCGGTGATGAAGAACACCCGCGCGATGCTCTCGCCGGTGAACACCAGGAAGACGCTGGCGAGCGACATGCCCATCACGGCGGCGAAGAGCCAGAAGGTGAGCTGGGCGGCGCTCACGCTCATGCTGTTGATGCGCGCGCCGAGGAAGAAGATGAAGCCCAGCGGGGCCAGCATCACGACCCACTTGAGCGGCGTGGTGAAGATGGGAACGTAGAGTGCCGGCGTCGAAGCAACCACCAAAGCCACGAGCCCGGTGATCGCCAGGCCCAGACCCATGTAGTTGTAGACGGCCAGCATGTAGCCGCGCAGCCCTTCGTCGAGCTGCTCGACGGTCGTTCCCCTGGCCTGCGCGAGCCGGGGATCCATGCGGAACGCCATGCTAACGGTCCCTCACTGTTATGCGGGTTGCTCCCGATGTGAAAATCATATGGGCACATGACAAATACGTTCAAGCCGAAAGCGGCCGGCAAAGCTGTACGCGAGATTAACTCCTGTTCATCCGGAGTAGAAAATCGCAACCGGAAGTCATGGCCGGGGGTCACCCCGATCTTTGTGTTCCGCCGCCGGCCGCGCTGATCTCAGCCAATCAGCGCCAGCGCGGGAAAGGATTCCAGCAGCCAGTAGGCGATCACCTCGAGCTGGCCGGTGAGCATGAGGATGCCCATGACGATCAGCAGCACGCCCGCCGCGCGCTGCAAATGGCGCCCGGCGCTGCTCAGGCGGCGCAGCTGGGCCAGCAGGCGGTCGACGAACAGCGCCGCCAGGAGGAAGGGGATACCCAGACCCAGCGCATAGATCGCCAATAGCGCGGTGCCGCGGCCGATATCGCCGCTGCTGGCGCTCATGGTGAGGATCGCCCCCAGGACCGGGCCGATGCACGGCGTCCAGCCGAAGGCGAAGGCCAGGCCCATGGCGAAGGCGCCCAGGACGTTGCCCCTGGCGAGCCCCGTCTCGAACCGCGCCTCGCGGCCCAGCAGGCCGAGCGGCGAGAGGCCCGCGAGGTGGAGCCCGAAGAGCAGCACCACCACGCCCGCCACCATGCCCAGCTCGTAGCGCCATGTCAGCAGCAGCTCGCCCAGGAGCGTGGCGCTGGCGCCCAGCGCCACGAACACCACGGTGAAGCCGGCCACGAAGAAGGAGGCCGGGAGGAGCGCCTTGAGCCGGGCCTGACGATCGTCGCGCAGATCCTCCAGCGAGGCGCCGGTGACGTAGGAGAGGTAGCCCGGCACCAGCGGCAGGACGCAGGGCGACAGGAACGAGATGATCCCGGCGCCGAGCGCCGTGAGCATGCCTATGAGGGTCAGGTCCAGCATGATGCTTCCCAGCTAGCGCCGGCGGCGGCGCCCGCCAAGAGCCGGCGCCGTGACCCTCGGTCGCAGCGGCTCACGGTCGTCGGAGCAGCAGGCCCGCTGGCGCCCGCAGCAGCCGCCAGGTGGCGAGCGCGCCGCTTGCCAGGGTCACCAGCAGGGCGCCCGCGGCGACCGCGATCGCCGGCAGCGGGGCGAGGTGCCAGTCGAGATCGAGGACCAGCCACACCACGAGCCACGCGCCGATGCCGCCGATAACGAGGCCCAGCAGGGCGGCCCCCGCCCCGAGGCTCGCATACTCGGCGAGGAACAGGCGCAGCAGGTCGGCGCGGCGCGCACCCAGCACCTTGAGCAGCACCGTCTGGTAGAGCTGGCGCTGGCGGCTGACATTGACGGCGCCGGCCAGCACCAGGGCGCCGGTCGCCAGCGTCACCGCGGCGACGATGCGCACCGCAAGGCCGATGGTCCCGATCGCCTCGCCCAGCCGCGCCACCACCTCGCCGATGGAGATCGGCGTGACATTGGGCAGCGCCCGGGCCACCGCCTCGGTGAGCGGCAGCTCGACGCCGGGTGCGGCCTCGACAGCGGCGATCATGGTGTGCGGCGCCTTGTCGATGACCCCCGGGCTCAGGATGAAGACGAAGCCCAGGCGGCCGCGACTCCAGTCGATCTCGCGGCGGATGCTGGCGATGCGCGCCTCGATCACCCGGCCCAGCAGGTTGAAGGCGAGCGTGTCGCCTACCCCCACGCCATAGCCGCGCGCCACCTCCTCCTCGACCGAGACGAGTGGCTCGCCGGCATAGTCCTCCGGCCACCACCGGCCGGCCACCAGCTCGGTGTCGGGCGGCGTGGCGGCGGCGTAGGTCAGACCGCGGTCGCGCCGGACGGTCCAGCGGACATGCTCGGCCACCGCCGCCTCGTCCACCGGAACCCCGGCGATCCGCACCACCCGGGCGCGCAGCAGCGGAGCGGACTGGGCGATTTGCGCTCCCTCCGTCTCCTCCACGAGCGCCCCGAAGCGCTGCCACTGGTCGGGCTGGATGTCGATGAACACCACCGAGGGCGCGCGGTCGGGCAGGCCCTGCTCGAGCTCGCGCTCGAGCACGCCTTGCAGCAGCCCCACCATGGTGAGGACGGCGAGGCCGGCGCCCAGCGCCACCAGCACGCTGGCGGCGCTCGAGCCCGGCCGGCGGAGATTGCCGGCGGCGAGGCGGATCGGTAGCGGCCCGTGGCGGCCCAGCCTGTGGAGCAGGCCGATCACCAGCCGCGCGAGCAGTGCCAGGAGCAGGGACGCCGCCACCGCCGCTCCGACGAACCACATGCCGATGACCTTCTGCGGCACCCCCAGGACGGCGAGCAGGGCCAGCAGCGCGAGCCCGCCGCCGATGGCCGCCAGTGCCGACGGGCGCGGCAGGCGCCGCTCGGGCGCCACCTCGTCGCGGAACAGGGCCGCCGGACTGATCTCGCGGGCGATGGACAGCGGCCAGAGCGCGAAGACGAAGGCGGTGAGGAAGCCCGCCCCGGCGGCCAGCAGCAGCGGGCCGGGATAGAGGGCATGGTCGAGGCGGATCGGCAGCAGGCCTGCCAGCAGCCCGTCGATGGCGAAAGGCAGCAGCGCGCCGGCCACGAGGCCGGCGGCGATGCCGACGGCGGCCAGCAGGAGGATCTGCACGAGATAGATGGCAAGAACCTGGCGGCTGCCGGCGCCGAGGCTCTTCAAGGTGGCGATGGTGGCGATCCGGCTCTCGACATAGCCGCGCACGGCGAGCCCCACGCCGAGGCCGCCGACCAGCAGCGAGGTCAGCCCGGCGAGGCTCAGGAAGGTGGCGAGCCGGTCGGTGAGGCGGGCGATGCGTGGCTGCACCTCGGCGCGGCTGCGGGCCCGCCACGAGCTTTCCGGGTTGCCCTCGTGCAGCGCCTCGACCCAGGCGGCCGGGTCGGTCCCGTCGGGCAGGGCGATGCGGTAGAGGTGATGGGCCAGCGCACCCGGCTGGAGCACCGCGCTTGCCGCCAGCGCGTCCTGCGCGACGATCAGGCGCGGGGCGATCTCGAGGCGGCCAGCCATCACGTCGGGCTCGCGCACCAGCACGGCGCGCAGCTCGATCTCGCGCTCGCCCAGCTGCAGCCGGTCGCCGACGGCGACGCCGAGCCGGGTCAAGAGCGCCTGCTCGGCCACCGCGCCGCCGTTCTCGAGCGCGTCCTGCAGCCTCATCGCAGGGGCGAGCTCGACTGCGCCAAACAGCGGATAGGCGCCGTCGACCGCCTTGAGCGCCGCCACCACATGGCGGCCGCCATCGGGCTCTGCCGCGGCGCTGGCCACCATGACGTTGGTGCGCACCGCCTCGCTCAGCCGGGCCCCCTGCGGCAGCAGGCCGGCCAGCTCGGCCGCCGGCAGCGGCCGGTTGGCGTTCTCGATCGCCGCGTCGCCGCCAAGCAGGACCGCCGCGTCGCGCCGCAGCGCCGCGTCGATGGCCCCCTGGACGCTGCCGACGGCGGCGATCGCCGCCACGCCGATGGCGAGGCAGGCGAGGAACACGGCAAGGCCGCGCATCCCGCCGCGCATCTCGCGCCGGGCGACGATCCACGCGATCTTCAGGTTGCGCATCGGCTCAGCCCACCGCCAGCGGGCGGGTGGCGGCCGGCGCCTCGAGGCGGCCATCGACCATGCGCCGCACCGCCTGGCAGCGCTCTGCCAACGCCGGGTCGTGGGTGACCAGCACCAAGGTGGCGCCGCGGTCGCGCTGGACGCCGAACAGCAGGTCGATGATGTCGTGGCCGGTGTCGCTGTCGAGATTGCCGGTGGGCTCGTCGGCGATGATGACCGGCGGCTCGTTGGCGAGCGCGCGCGCGAGCGCCACCCGCTGCTGCTCGCCCCCCGAGAGCTGGCCCGGATAATGGCGCGCGCGATGGCCCAGCCCGACCTCCTCGAGGAGCCGCGCGGCGGCTGGCGACGCGTTGCGGCGGCCGGCGAGCTCCAGGGGCAGGGCGACGTTCTCGGCTGCCGTCATGGTCGGGATGAGGTGGAAAGCCTGGAAGAGGATCCCCAGATGGTCCCGGCGGAACCGTGCCAGCCCGTCCTCGTCGAGGGCCGAGAGCTCGGTGCCGTCGATCTCGACCCGGCCGGCGCTGGGCCGCTCGATTCCGCCCATGACGGCCAGCAGGCTCGACTTGCCGGAGCCCGAGGGGCCGACGATGCTCAGGCTCGTCCCCTCGGCCACGGCCAGATCGATGCCTTTGAGAATGTGCACCGGGCCGGCGGTGCTCGGCAGCGTCAGATCAATATCGGAGAGCCTGATCATGAATATCCCGTGGGCGAAGAGGACCGGTGAGCCGAGCAGTGAGATTGCGCTCCTGTGGCGCTCAAGCAAGGTGGCACTGGCAGCTCTCGGCCTTTTGGCGGCGATGCCGGAGGCCCGCGCCGAGCCGGCCTGCAGTATCGCGGTGCTCGGCGATTCCCTCACCGCCGGCCTCGGCCTCGACCTCGAGGATGCCTTCCCGGCCCGTCTCGAGGAAGCGCTGCACGCCCGCTCCTGGCCTTGCGCCGTGGTCGATGCGGGGGTCTCCGGCGACACCTCGGCCGGCGGGGCGGCGCGGGCTGGCTGGGTGCTGGCCGACCGGCCCTCGCATCTCCTCGTCGAGCTGGGGGGCAACGATGCGCTGCGCGCCCTCCCGGCCGACCAGCTCGAGGCCAACCTCGAGCGGATCATGGCGGAGGCCGCGGCAGCCGGCGTGCCGGTGCTGCTCGCCGGCATGCTCGCCCCGCCCAATCTGGGCAAGACCTATGGCGAGGCGTTCTCCGCCGCCTTCGCGACCGTGGCGGAGCGCCACGAGGTGCCGCTCTACCCGTTCTTCCTCGAGGGCGTCGCCGCCCGCCCCGAGCTGCTTCAGGCGGACGGTATCCATCCCAACGCCGAAGGCGTAGAGCGTATCGTCGAGAACATCCTGCCGGCGATCGAGCGCTGGCTCGACGCCACCGGCGTGCGCCCGGCCTCCTGAGCGCGTCCTTCTTTCACTGGTGTCATGGCTCTCGAGGGGATATTAAGTTACCGCCGTTTTGCTAAGGACTTACCCACATCTGTTGATAAGTCGGGGGACAAGTCTGTGTCCCGCGGCCGAGCTGTGGATAAGGGCGTGGAAAAAGTGCAAAATGCCCGGTTCGGGAATCTGCCCGACGGGTGCGCGCCGCGCGGCAAATCGTCGTGAGATGCTTGAGAGCGCAGGATCGAGCGCTCATAGATCATGGTGAACTCGGCCGGTACCCGAGCAGTGCCGGCCGGACATCGAGGCGAGAAGAAAGGGGGGCCCATGTCCGAGATCTACCCGGTGCCTGCCGGCTGGGCGGGGAAGAGCCACTGCGACAGGGCGCGCTACGAGGAGATGTATCGCCGCTCCGTCGATGATCCCGACGGCTTTTGGGGCGAGCAGGCGCAGCGGCTCGAGTGGACGCGCAAGCCCACCCGGATCAAGAACACCGACTTTACCGGCGACGTGTCGATCCGCTGGTACGAGGACGGCGAGCTCAATGTCTGCCACAACTGCGTCGACCGGCATCTGCCGGCGCGCGCCGACCAGACGGCGATCATCTGGGAGGGCGACGACCCCTCCGTCGATCGGAAGATCACCTACCGCGAGCTTCACGACCGGGTCTGCCGGCTGGCCAACATCCTCAAGCAGCAGGGTGTGAGGAAGGGCGACCGCGTCACCATCTACCTGCCGATGATCCCCGAGGCCGCCTATGCGATGCTGGCCTGCGCGCGAATCGGCGCCATCCATTCGGTGGTCTTCGGCGGCTTCTCGCCCGACAGCCTGGCCGACCGGGTCAACGACGCCCAGGCCAAGCTGATCATCACCGCCGACGGCGGCCTGCGCGGCGGCAAGGTGGTCGGACTCAAGACCAATGCCGACGAGGCGCTCAAGAAGTGCGATGGCGACGTCAAGGTGCTGATGTTCCGCCATACCGGCAGCAACGTCCCCTTCGACCCGGCCCGCGACCTCGACGCCAGCAAGCTGATGAAGGAGGCGAGCGCCGACTGTCCGGTGGAGCCGGTCGAGGCCGAGCATCCGCTCTTCATCCTCTATACCTCTGGCTCGACCGGCAAGCCCAAGGGGGTGCTGCACACCTCGGGCGGCTATCTCGTCTATACCTCGATGACCCACCAGTATGTCTTCGACTATCAGGAAGGCGACATCTACTGGTGCACCGCGGACGTGGGCTGGGTCACCGGCCACAGCTACATCCTCTACGGGCCGCTCGCCAACGGCGCCACCACGCTGATGTTCGAGGGCGTGCCCAACTACCCGACCGTCTCGCGCTTCTGGGAGGTCGTCGACAAGCACGAGGTCACGATCTTCTACACCGCGCCGACCGCCATCCGCGCGCTGATGCAAAAGGGCGACGAGCCCGTTGCCAGGACCTCGCGCAAGAGTCTGCGCCTGCTGGGCTCGGTCGGCGAGCCGATCAATCCCGAGGCGTGGAAGTGGTATCATCGCGTGGTCGGGGACGGGCGCTGCCCGATCGTCGACACCTGGTGGCAGACCGAGAACGGCGGCATCCTGATCTCGCCGCTGCCCGGCGCCATCGACCAGAAGCCCGGCTCGGCGACGCTGCCCTTCTTCGGCGTGAAGCCGGGCCTGGTGGACAATGACGGCAAGGTGCTCGACGGGGTCGCCGAGGGCAATCTCGTGATTCTCGACAGCTGGCCCGCCCAGATGCGCACGCTCTGGGGCGACCATGCGCGCTTCGTGCAGACCTATTTCACGACCTTCAAGGGGATGTACCAGAGCGGCGACGGCGCGCGGCGCGACGAGGACGGCTATTACTGGATCACCGGCCGCGTCGACGATGTCATCAACGTCTCCGGCCATCGCATGGGCACGGCCGAGGTCGAGAGCGCGCTGGTCGCGCATCCGGCAGTGGCCGAGGCGGCGGTGGTGGGCTTCCCGCACGACATCAAGGGCCAGGGCATCTTCTGCTACGTGACCCTGAACGTCGACGTCGAGCCTTCCGAGGCGCTGCGCAAGGAGCTCGTCGGCTGGGTGAGGAAGGAGATCGGGCCGATCGCCTCGCCCGATGTCATCCAGTGGGCGCCGGGCCTGCCCAAGACCCGCTCGGGCAAGATCATGCGCCGCATCCTGCGCAAGATCGCCGCCAGCGAGTTCGAGAATCTGGGCGACACCTCGACCCTGGCCGATCCGGCGGTGGTCGACGACCTGATCGACAACCGCCAGCGCGTGGGCGCCTGAAGCGCTCAGCCCGCCGCCCGGCGGGAGGGGCCACCCGGCTCCTTCCCGTCGGCGGACGGGAGCTGCCCTCTCAGGGCGCGCTCCTCGACGCGCCGCCGCCATGCCAGAAGCAGGAGGTTGGCGAGCCCGAAGGCGAGCGCCAGCTCCCAGGCGCCGAAGGCCAGCGGCAGGAGCGGGATCTCCGCCAGGACCAGCAGATAGTTGGGGTGGCGCAGCCAGCGATAGGGGCCGCGCCGCACCAGCGGTGCATCGGGCAGGACGAGGATCCGCGTCGTCCAGCGCCCGCCGAGGCTGGCGACGATCCAAAGGCGCAGCGGCTGGAGGGCGGCCCAGAGTCCGAGCAGCCACCAGTCGGGCGCCCGTCCGGCCGGCACCAGCAGCGCCAGCGCCAGCAGCCAGCCGCCATGCAGAAGGATGAACAGAGGGTAGTGCCGCGCGCCGTGCTCGATGGCGCCCAGGGCGCGCAGGCGGCTCGTGTTGCGGGCGGCGATCCGCAGCTCCCACAGGCGCTGGAGCGCCACCAGCAGCACCACCAGATGGACCGGGCCGACGCTCACGGCTCGACGAGCAGGAAGCCGGCGGAGAAACCCGGACCCAGCGCCATCGCGAGGCCGCGCCGCCAGGCGCCCGCTGCCAGCGCCCGCTGCAGCACGAACAGCACGGTGGCCGAGGACATGTTGCCGAAGTCGCGCAGCACCGTGCGGCTGTCGACAAGCGCCGCCTCGTCGATCCCGTAGGCCTCGGCCAGGGCGTCCAGCACCTTGGCGCCGCCGGGATGGCAGATCCAGCGGTCGATGTCGCGCCGGGCTAGACCGTGGCGCGCCAGGAACGCATCGGTCGGCGCCCGCAGCCCGCGCCGGGCGATCTCCGGCACCTCGACCGCGAACAGCACGCCCAGCCCGTCCTCCTCGACCCGCCAGCCCATCACGTCGAGGCTGTCCGGCCAGCGATGCTCCCCCCAGCCGGCAAGCGCCGGCCCCTCGCCGGCGGTGGAGACGAGGGCCGCCGCCGCGCCGTCGGCGAAGAGCGCGCAGGCCACCAGATTGGCCTTGCTGTGGTCGCCCAGCCGCAGGGTGATGGTGCAGAGCTCGACCACCACCACCAGCACCCGGCTGCCGGGCGCGGCGCGCGCCAGGGCCGCGCCACGGCTGAGGCCGAGCACGCCGCCGGCGCAGCCCAGCCCCACCATCGGCGTGCGCTCGACCACAGCCGGCAGGCCCAGAAGCTCGGCAAGGCGGGCGTCGAGGCTGGGCGTCGCGACCCCGGTGGAAGAGACCGTCACCAGCGCGTCGACCTCCTGCACGCCGCAGCCGGCGCGCCGCAGCGCGTCCCGTGCCGCGCGGGCCGCGAGCTCCTCGGCGGCCACGAGGCCCAGCGCGTTGCGCTCGGCAAAGCCGCGCGGGCGCAAGAGCTCCTCCAGCGGCAGGCAGGAATGGCGCCGCTCGATGCCGGCGCGCTCGAAGACCGCCAGCAGGCGCGGCGTGTCGGGCAGCGCACCGCCGAAGATACGCCGGGCAGCCTCCCGGGCCTCGACCTGCGAGAAGGCGTGCGCCGGCACCGCCGTGGCGAGGCCGGCGAGCCGCGCCGGCCGCATCACCCGGGCGCCACGCGCCCGCCCATCACACGCCGGTCAGCTCGGAGGCGAGCACGGCGCCGCGCGAGGCCATGAAATAGAGGCCCATATGGTGGGTCGCCCATTTGGGGTGGGCGGCGGTAGGCGGCAGGCCCAGCTCGGCGGCGGTGGTTCGCGGCAGGTCGAAGGTGGCGCAGCCGGGCTCCAGCACGACGATGTCGCGCAGCGTCGGCATGCAGCCGTGATTGCGCGCCGAGAGCATGGTCAGGACGAGATCCATGACGCAGATGTCGGTGCAGATGCCGACGCACACGATGCTCTCGAGGCGGTGGCCGCTCACCCAGTCGACGATCCGGTTGCGGCTGGCACCGTGCACGCCGCGCACGGTGGCCGGCTCCATGGCGCCGACGAAGCCGTTGATGCAGTCCTTGCGGATCAGCGTGACGTCCGGGTCGCGCTCGAGCCACGCGAGCTCGGGCACGAGATTCTCCTCGCCGGTGCCGCGCTCGCAGTGTGGCGGGTAGGGGGGCTCCGGCTTGCCCGGCTCGTGGGTGTCGAGGAGGGCCAGCACCGGGCGGCGCTGCTCGCGGAAGCGGCGCGCCAGGCCGGCGGTGGTCTCGACCATCCGGCTGACCTGCGCGTCGGGCGCGGGCGGCGCGAGATTGCCGGCGCCGACCGTGCAAAAGCCGTTCACCTCGTCGACCACGACGAGCCCGGTCGGCCCGGTGACCGCATAGGCGGCCAGCGCCACCGGCAGCTCCTGCCGCATCAGCTCCACCAGCGTGTCGGTATCCGCCATGGCCCAGCCCTCCCAGCGCCCGCCCATGCTGCGACGGATCGGCAGCGGGTGCAATGGGGGCGGGCCGCAGGCGCTTGACAGGGACCCGGCCGGCCGGCTTCCTGCCGCTCCCCTCGCATGGAGCCCGGGCACGGGCTTCGCGCAGGGGGATTGGCGGAGCGGAGTGGGCACGATGCGAATCGGAATGATCGGCTGCGCCGGCCGCATGGGGCGCACCATCCTCAAGGAGATACTCCAGAGCGACGGCGCCCTTCTCGCCGGCGGGGTCGAGCGGGCGGGCAGCACGGCACTGGGCCAGGATCTGGGCGTGCTGGCGGGGCAGGACCCGGTCGGCATCCTCGCGCATGACGATGTCCAGCGCCTGATCGACGAGGCCGACGCGGTGATCGAGTTCTCCTCGCCCGAGGCCAGTCTCGCCCATGCGCGGCTGTGCGCCGGTGCCGGCACCGCCCACGTCATTGGCACGACCGGCTTCGACGGCGACCAGATCGAGGCGCTGCGGGCCCAGGCGAGGCGTATTCCGATCGTCTGGGCGCCCAACATGAGCCAGGGCGTGAGCCTGGTGGCGGCGCTGGTCGAGCGGGTCGCCAAGGCGCTCGACGACAGCTACGACATCGAGATCGTCGAGATGCACCACCGCCACAAGGTCGACGCGCCTTCAGGCACCGCCCTGGCGCTCGGCCGCTCGGCGGCGGCAGGGCGCGGCATCGTCCTCGACGAGGCGGCCGTGCGGGTCCGCGACGGCCAGACCGGGCCGCGGCCGCGGGGCAGCATCGGCTTCGCCACGCTGCGTGGTGGCGACGTGGTGGGCGACCACACGGTGATTTTCGCCGGCGACGGCGAGCGCATCGAGATCACCCACAAGGCCAGCGACCGGCGTATCTATGCAAAGGGTGCTGTGCGAGCGGCGCTGTGGACGGCCGGCCGCCCGCCGGGCCTCTACGGCATGGCCGACGTGATCGGCATGGCGCCCAAGGTGTGAGCGGGCGGCGCCGCCGGCTTGCGGCGCCCCGTTCCGCTCAGTAGCGCACCAGGATCGGAAGCTGGCGGGCCTGGTCGACCCAGGCCTCGACCTCCTCGGGCGTGGGCGAGCGTCGCGCCAGGCGCTCTTGGGCATTCCATTCGCGCAGGCGCTCGCAGAGCTCCGCCGGCTCCTGCGCGGCCAGTGCGGCCACGTCGCGCACGCCCACCTCCTCGAGCATCAGGCAGAATACGGCGCCCACCCCCTTGACCCGCGCCATGTCGGCCCGTTGCACGAGCTGCTCGAGCAGCGGCGGCTCGATCCGCGCCGCCTGGGCGAGGGCTGCCCGCTTCCCCGCGTCTCCCGCCTCCTCGAGCAGTCGGCCGCAGGTGTTGATGCGGCGGCGCTTGAGCGCCGTGCGTGCCTGGGGCGGCACGCCGCGAAGCTTGCTGATCGGCAAGGCGAGAGCGGTGCTCGCTGCTTCCCCGTGCACCGGAGAATCGGCGCTCTTGTTGTCGTTCATGAGGCGTTCCCTATGCATCGTTTTTATCGTGCATGCGATCTGGGGCCGCGGTTCCGGCCAATGGGAAGGCTCTTGCCACGAGCAAGTGTGCAGGAGTCCGCTGTTCGCCAGCGAGGCGACTTGGGGTAGTGCTGGCGGTGTACGAGCAGTATCCGGGGACAGCTTCGGCGGGTGTCGTCGGCCGCCGGCTCAGCGATAGCTGCTCAAAGCCGCATTGAGGGCGATCGCCACCTCGCGCTGCTCGGCGGCGGTCAGGAAGCCGCCGATAGCCAGCCGCCGTCCGTGCGAGGCGAGGGTAAGGGCGGCCGGCCCGTCGCGGCGCTGCTCGACCGCCACCCGCACCCAGTACGGATCGAAGTGCCACTCCTGCTGCCTGCCCTTTGCATCGACACGACGCACCTGCAGCCCGTGCGCATCGAGCCGGATCGCCTCGAAGCGGCGCGCCTGGCGGTGGCTGCAGCGGAAGGCGAGCCACAGCAAAAGCACGTCGAGACCCAAAAAGCCGCTGACCGGCCAGGCGCCGAGCAGCACGAACATCGCGCCCAAGGCGAAGCTGGCGCCGCACAGCAAGGTCATGAAGATGGCAAAGCCATACCGCCCCATGGGCTGGTTCGGGTAGAGGATTGCCTCGAAGGGGCGGGGGCCGTCGCTCTCGCCTGCCATGACGCCTTTCTTCGCCTGATGCCTGGAACGAGTATATGAGCCCGTCACGCGCCGTGCCACGCCAACCGACAGAGCCCGAGGCCGCCGGGGCGGCCGGCCATGCCGACGCCTTCTTCGCCGTGCTCGCCGCGGCCAACCCGGAGCCGCGCACCGAGCTCCACTACAGCGATCCCTTCACCCTGCTGGTGGCGGTGCTGCTTTCGGCCCAGGCGACTGACGTCGGGGTCAACAAGGCCACCGCCTCGCTGTTCGCCGCCGCCTCGACGCCCCAGGCGATGCTGGCGCTGGGCGAGGAGGGGGTGGTGGCGCACATCAAGACGATCGGCCTGTTCCGCAACAAGGCGAAAAACGTCATTAGCCTCTGCCGCATCCTTCTCGAGAGCCATGGCGGCCAGGTGCCGCGGGAACGCGAGGCCCTGGAGGCCCTGCCCGGGGTCGGCCGCAAGACGGCCAACGTGGTCTTGAGCGAGGCCTTCGGCATTCCCACCATCGCCGTCGACACCCACGTCTTCCGGGTCGCCAACCGGACCGGGCTGGCCCCCGGCCGGACGCCGGTGGAGGTCGAGAGGCGGCTCATGGAGGTGGTG
Source organism: Geminicoccaceae bacterium 1502E (assembly GCA_033875255.1). Taxonomy (GTDB): domain Bacteria; phylum Pseudomonadota; class Alphaproteobacteria; order Geminicoccales; family Geminicoccaceae; genus Marinimicrococcus. The sequence goes on from JAWZSN010000016.1 coordinate 30,737, forward strand.
CCCGAGCGTTACCTGCACGGCGCCCATCACTGGCTGATCCTCCATGGCCGCTATGTCTGCCGGGCCCGGCGGCCGGCCTGCGGAAGCTGTCCGGTGCGGCAGTGGTGCGCGTGGCCGGAGAAGACCGACGTGGAAGCCTGACGGGCGTCATCGCGCTATGGTTGAAATTCCAATAAAAGGAATATATACATAGTTCCGGACATTCCCTGATCCGGAGCGTGCCATGCTCTTCATCACCAATCGGCGGCTGCTCGAGGGCACCAGGTCACGGGTGGGCCGAAGCGTGCGCTTCGATCTCGCCGACAACCAGCCCGGCCCCTCGCTGTTCTTCTGCCGGCGGATCGGCCCGGAAGCCTATGAGGAGCTGACCGCACCGGTCTTTCTGGGGCGCCTGCGGCGCAGCGGCCGCCAGCAGGTCCTGGTCTATGTCCACGGCTTCAACTGCCTGCCCGAGCCCAAAGTGTTCCCCGATGCGCAGCGGCTCCAGGATCTCTGCGACCTGCTGGCGCCCGGCATGGTCGAGGTGGTCCCGCTGGTCTGGCCCTGTGACGACGATCTAGGCCTTCTGGTCGACTACTGGGACGATCAGGACGCGGCCGAGTTCAGCGGGCTGGGCTTCGCCCGGGGCATCGGCAAGTTTCTCGACTGGCGCGACCGCGCCGCACCCGAGGAGCAGTGCCTCAAGCACATGAACCTGCTCGCCCACTCGATGGGCAATCTCGTGCTGCACACCGCCCTCGCCAAATGGGGCCGCGACCATGGCGGGCTGCACGGGACGTTCCGCAACATCTTCATGATGGCGGCCGACCTGCCCAATGACTGCCTCGAGCCCGGGCGGGGCGGCGAGGAGCTGGCCGCGGCGGCGCGCAGCGTCGTCGTCTACCACGCCAATGACGACTTCGCCCTGCGCTCCAGCAAGATCGTCAACCTGCGCAACAAGATCGTCAGCCGCCGGCTGGGCCACACCGGGCCCCGCGATCCGGCGCGCGTGCCGCGCAACGTCGTGGTGATCGACTGCGACAGCGTCAACAGCGAGTACGATCGGCTCGGCCACAGCTATTTTCTCGCCGACCGCCAGGGCGCGCCGGGCGTGGTGCTGCAGCATCTGGTGGCGAGCATGCGGGCGGGCCACCCGCCTGCCGCCCTGGCGTCGCCGGCAGGGGCATTGGCGGCGGCTGCCGGCAACGACGACCGGCCGCCGCTCGCAAGGCCGGCATGATCGGAAACATGCTGGATTTCCCGCCTCTCGAACGTCATCCTGTCCTGTAATGCAATCGACAGGGAGGACGCTCATGAGCGCACGCATCCCGGCAGCCCTCGTCGTCGCCGCGGCGTGCCTGCACGGCGGCGCCGTGCAGGCGGCGACGGTGGCTATCTCGTGCGGGGCGGTAGGCCAGGAGCTGCAGGTCTGTCGCGAGGGGGCCGAGGCGTGGGCGGCAGCGACCGGCAACAGCGTCGAGGTGGTCTCGACGCCCAACTCGGCGACCGAGCGCCTGGCGCTCTACCAGCAGATCCTGGCAGCCGGCTCCGGCGACATCGACGTCTTCCAGATCGACGTGATCTGGCCGGGGATCCTGGCCCCGCACCTGATCGACCTGCGCGGGGAGGTGCCGGAGGCGGAGATCGACCGACACTTCCCGGCGATCGTCGAGAACAACACGGTGGACGGCCGCCTGGTGGCGATGCCCTGGTTCACCGATGCGGGCCTCCTTTACTACCGCAAGGACCTGCTCGAGAAGCACGGCCAAAAGCCGCCCCGGACCTGGGACGAGCTCGCCAGCATCGCCAAGGACATCCAGGACAAGGAACGCAGCGCCGGCCACGAGCGCATGTGGGGCTATGTCTACCAGGCCAAGGCCTATGAGGGCCTGACCTGCAATGCCCTGGAATGGGTGGCGAGCTTCGGCGGCGGCGGGATCCTGGCGCCCGACGGCGAGATCACGGTGGCCAACCCGCAGGCTGCGGCAGCCCTGCGCTGGGCGGCCTCGACGGTGGGCACCATCGCGCCGGAGGGCGTGCTCAACTATGCCGAGGAGGAAAGCCGCGGCGTGTTCCAGTCGGGCAACGCCGTTTTCATGCGCAACTGGCCCTATGCCTGGGCGCTGGCGCAGGCTCCCGACAGCGACATCCGCGACAAGGTCGGCGTCACGAGGCTGCCCAGCCACAAGGAAGGCGGGCCGCATGCGGCAACCCTCGGCGGCTGGCAGCTCGCCGTCTCGCGCTATAGCGCCAATCCCGGGCCCGCGGCCGATCTGGTGCGCTACCTGACCTCCTACGAGGAGCAGAAGCGGCGCGCGCTGGTGGCCTCCTACAACCCGACCATCGGCGAGCTCTACAAGGACGAGGAGGTCCTCGAGGCGGTTCCGTTCTTCGAGAGCCTCTACGAGACCTTCGTGAGTGCCGTGGCCCGCCCCTCGGTGGTCTCGGGAGCCAAATACAACCAGCTCAGCTCGGAGTTCTTCAACGCCGTGCATGCAGTCCTCAGCGGCGGCCGGGACGCCGAGGAGAGCCTCGCCGAGCTCGAAGCCAATCTCGACCGGCTGTCGCGCGGCGGCCGCTGGTGAACGGCGGCTAGGCAGGCCAGGGCGGCATGGCGACGCGATCGAGGCCGCCGCCCACGGTCGCGAGCGCCAAGGCGCGCGCGGCCCGGCGCACGGCCTGGCTCTTCCTGGCGCCGATGCTGGTGGTGCTGGGGCTGGTCGCCGGCTGGCCGCTTTTGCGCACCGTCTGGTTCGCGCTCACCGACGCGAACCTCTCCGATCTGGCCGCCGCCCGCTATGTGGGGCTCGTCAACTTCCGCTACCTGCTGACCGATCCCTCCTGGTGGAGCGCCGTGTGGAACACGGTCTTCTTCACGGTGGTCTCGGTCGGGCTCGAGACGGTGCTGGGGCTGGCGATAGCCCTCTGCCTCGACGTCGCGTTCCGCGGCCGAGGCCTGCTGCGGGCGGCCGTCCTGGTGCCCTGGGCCATCCCGACCGTGGTCTCCGCCAAGATGTGGGCATGGATGTTCAACGACGTCTTCGGCATCCTCAACGAGGTGCTGCTGCGCCTCGGCCTCATCGACCAGCCGGTTGCCTGGATCGCCTCGCCCGACACGGCCCTTTGGGCAGTGATCTTCGTCGACGTATGGAAGGCGACGCCGTTCATGGCGCTGCTCCTGCTGGCGGGACTGCAGATGATCCCGCGCGAGACCTGGGAGGCCGCCCGGATCGACGGCGCCAACGCCGTCCAGACCTTCTTTCTTGTCACCCTGCCGCTGCTGCGCCCGGCGCTCGCGGTAGCGCTGATCTTCCGCATCCTCGACGCGCTCAGGATCTTCGACCTGGTCTACGTCCTCGCCGGCAACAACCAGGTGACCATGACCATGTCGGTCTATGCCCGCCAGCAGCTCGTCGATTTCCAGGACGTGGGCTACGGCTCGGCCGCCGCGACCCTGCTGTTTGCCATCGTGGCCCTCTTCACCGTGGTCTATCTCACGGTGATGCGGGTAGGCGAGGAGGCGCCGCGATGAGCGGCGAGCGTGCCGGCCCGCTGGCGCTCGCGGCTCCGCTCGCGGCGGTGGCCGGCCTGGCGCTGCTCGCCGCGGCGCCGCTGCTGCTGCTGGCCTACGTGCCGCTCGTGGCGGCGCTGGGCTACCTGGCGGCGCAGCGCCCCCGGCTGCTTCGGCGGCTGGCCGGGGCGGCAGGGTTCTACCTGCTGGTGGCGGTGATCCTGCTCTACACGCTCTTTCCCTTCTACTGGGCGATCGTCTCCTCGCTGAAGTCGGGCTCCGACCTCTTCAGCGTGGCGCTCCTGCCGCCCGATCCGGCCTGGGAGAATTACGCGGCGATCTTCGAGGAGCAGCCCTTCGGCCGGAACATCCTGAACTCGGTGATGGTCGCGGTCTCGACGGTGCTGGTCTCGCTGGCGCTCTCGGTCGCGGCCGCCTACGCGCTGGGCCGCATCCGCTTCGCCGGGCGCCGGCTGCTGCTCTTCACGGTGCTGGGGGTCTCGATGTTTCCGCAGATCGCCGTGCTCTCGGGCATGTTCGAGCTGGTCCGGGCGATGGGCCTCTACAACAACCTGCTGGCGCTGACCCTCTCTTATCTGATCTTCACCCTGCCGTTCACCGTCTGGGTGCTCACCACCTTCATCGGCGAGCTGCCGCGCGAGCTCGAGGAGGCGGCCATCGTGGACGGCGCGCGGCCGCTGCAGATCGTCGTCCAGGTATTCCTGCCGCTGCTCGGTCCCGCGCTGGTGACCACCGGCCTGCTGGCGTTCATCGCCGCCTGGAACGAGTTCCTGTTCGCGCTGACCTTCACCTTGACCTCGGACATGCGTACCGTGCCGGTCGCGATCGCCCTGATCTCCGGGGCGACCGCCTACGAGCTGCCATGGGGCAACATCATGGCCGCCTCGGTGGTGGTGACGGTGCCGCTGATCGTGCTGGTCCTGATCTTCCAGCGGCGGATCGTCTCGGGCCTCACCGCCGGGGCCGTGAAGGGCTAGGGCGAAGGAACGGATGGGCTACGAGCCGCTTCATCACGCGACGCCGCCGGCGCCGCCGCGCCGCGACGACTGGTGGCGCGGCGCGGTGATCTACCAGATCTATCCGCGCAGCTTCCAGGACAGCAATGGCGACGGGATCGGCGATCTCAAAGGCATCACGGCACGGCTCGACCATGTGGCGGGCCTTGGCGTCGACGCGGTCTGGATCTCGCCGATCTTCAAGAGCCCGATGAAGGATTTCGGCTACGACGTGGCCGACTATTGCGCCATCGACCCGATCTTCGGCACGCTCAAGGATTTCGACGCGCTGCGCGAGCGGGCCCACGCGCTGGGCCTCAAGGTCTTGCTCGACCTCGTGCCGGCCCATACCTCGAGCGAGCACCCGTGGTTCAAGGAGAGCCGGGCGAGCCGGGACAATCTCCGGGCCGACTGGTACGTCTGGGCCGATGCGCGCCCCGACGGCTCGCCGCCCAACAACTGGCTCTCGGTCTTCGGCGGCGTCTCCTGGCAGTGGGAGCAGCGCCGGCGGCAGTATTACCTGCACAATTTCCTGAAGGAGCAGCCGCAGCTCAACCTTCACAACCCCGAGGTCGTGGAGGCCCTGCTCGCGGCCGCGCAATTCTGGCTCGAGCGCGGCGTCGACGGGTTTCGCGTCGATGCGGTGGACTGGTCGGTGCACGACCCGAAGCTGCGCGACAACCCCCCGCGGCGGCGCGCCGGCGTGAGCAGCGGGAGCGCTGCAGGCTCCCCCTTCGAGATGCAGCTGCAGCGCTACAACAAGGCACGTCCGGAGCTGGCCGAGCTGCTGCTCAAGCCGCTGAACGCGCTGACCGAGCGCTATGGCGGGCGGATGCTGCTGGGCGAGATCTCAGGCGAGCATGCGCTGCGCCGTGCGGCCGACTACACCAGCGGCGGCGGGCTCGACATGGTCTATACCTTCGATCTGCTCACCTGCCCCTTCACGCCTGGCGCCCTTCGCGCGGTGGGCCGTACTCTCGGCCGCTCGATCGAGAACGGCTGGTTCTGCTGGTCTTTCGCCAACCACGATGTGCGCCGCCCGCCCAGCCGCTTTGCCGGGAGCGAGGCGCCCGAGGGCCTGCGCCGGCTGGTGCCGGTCCTGCTGTGCACGCTGCGCGGCACCCTCTCTATCTACCAGGGCGAGGAGCTGGGGCTCGAGGAGGCCGAGCTTGCCCATGGCGAGCTGCGCGATCCCTTCGGCATCGAGTTCTGGCCGGCTTTCAAGGGCCGTGACGGCGCGCGCACACCGATGCCCTGGCATCATGCGCAGCCGCATGGCGGCTTCAGCACGGCAAAGCCCTGGCTGCCCCTCTACCGTCCGCATCTGGTCCGTGCCGTCGACCTGCAGGAGCAGGACCCGCAGTCGGTGCTTAACACGCTGCGCCGCTTCCTTGCCTGGCGGCGCCAGGAGCCGGCGCTGCGTCGGGGCAGCATGAGCTTTCCCAGGGCCGGGGAGAAGCTGCTCGTCGTCCGGCGGGAGCATGAGGGCCGGGAAATCCTGGCGGCCTTCAACATGAGCGGCGAGCCCTGCGTGTGGCAGGCGCCGGCTGCGGCCGTGCCGGCGTTCGCCTGCGGCGGCCACGACCAGCGCGGCCGCCGCTTCACGCTGGAACCGTGGAGCGCCGTCTTCCTCGCGCACGCGGCCTGAGCGCCAGGTGCCGATCGGTCGCATTTCTCGCGCTCGAGCACACTGGACAGCCCCCGCATGACCCCCTATAAACCCGCGCCAGAGCCCAGGTAGCTCAGTTGGTAGAGCAGCGGACTGAAAATTCGCGTGTCGGCGGTTCAAATCCGTCCCTGGGCACCATTTCCTTGCTACCTCTTTCTCGCCGATGGTTGCGACGTCCTGGCAAGGCCGAAGGACGCCGCTGCTTCTTGTGCTGTGGCGGGCAAGCCCTCTAGATGAGCGGCAGGGTGGCGTTGCAGCAGACCAAGCTCCTTGAGCCGATGCGCGCCGCGTAACGACCGGCGATCTCGGGGAGCTGCCCATGCGCGACGCTGCGGCCTGGTTTCTGGCGTTTGCCCTGCTCGTCGCAGGGGCCCTGACACCGTCGCCCGGCGCCGCGGCACCGTGGCTCGCGGTCGAGCCGGGCCTTCTGAAACTGGCAGGCCGTCATGTCAAATGGGGGCAGCCCAGCTATGGCAGCGGCGCGCTCGTGACCTACGCCTATGTCACCAGGCCCCACGTCGACCCTGCGGCACGCAACTGCCGGGAGATGCTTCCGCTCGATCCGATGATCGAGGCGATGGGCATCGACATGGCGCGCTTCGACCTCGAGATCCGGGCGGCGTTCCGCGTCTGGTCGGATGCGGCGGCCGTGCGGTTCCGCCAGGTGGCGTCGATGGACGAGGCGGACATCCTGATCGGTGTGCAGGCCGGGGACCGCGGCGTCGCCTTTGCCAATGTGGCGGAGCAGGAATCCGATGGCGCGATCGCGCGCATCAGCCATTCGGCCGTTTGTTTCGATGCGTCCGAGCGCTGGGAGATGGCCGCGGACGGCAGGAAGGACACCTATCGCCTGCGCTATGTGGCGGCCCATGAGATCGGCCACGCGGTAGGGCTCGACCATATCGGCCGCAAGGGCGGCCTGATGGGCTTCGGCTATGACGGCGCCAACGAGCACAGCCTCACGCTGTCTGCCGCCGACCGGGCCGCCATCGCACGCCTTTACGGCCCACCTGCCAGCGCTGCCATAGCCGCCACCGGCGAGCCGGGTCCCTCGTGCATCCTCGCGGCGACGGGCCCGGCCCCGCAGGGTTGCGGCGAGGCCGGGCCGGTGCAAGACGGCCGCTGACAGCTGTTACTGTTGGGGCGCAGGAGCGGTCGCCGGCTGCATCTGCTGGCTCTGCCGCTCGGCATCGAGATCGGAGGCGGTCTTGAAGGCTGGGGCCTGCTCGAGCTGCTCCTTGGTCATCGAGAGGATGTAGGTGTCACCCTCGGCACCCTCCTGGAACTCCTCCCACGGGATCGCCACGCGCTTCTCGCCGATGCCCAGGAAGCCGCCGACCGCGACGACGGCGCCCACGACGCGACGGTCATTATCGAGGAGCAGATCGGTGATCTCGCCGATCTTCCCGTCGTCCGCGCCCACGACCCTGCGGTCCATGATGTCGCTGGCAAGCTGCTGCTGTGCCTCCTGCGAGGGGATAATCGCATCGGGCGCCGGTGCTGCAGCCTTCTGCTCGAGCATGTCGGCGGCTGCCGGGGTCTCGGCCTTCTCGTCCATCTTCTCGGGGATGGGGGCGTTCATCGGCGCCTTCGGCTCGACGACCGTCGCCGGCCTGTCCATGCTCGCCGGGGCATCCTGCGCGCTCTGCGCGGCCGCGACGCCGGTCATGGCGAGCAGCGCGGCAGTGGTGGAAAGCAGCATGCGTCGCATCGATTCTTCTCCTGCGTAGTCCTCCGGGGTCCGTCTCGTCGACCGACCGCGCCGGGGCAGAAACCTCTCGCGTCACGAACCTCATGCACCGGAACAACCGGGACCCGGTGTGCCGGTTCCCGCGGTTCCCGCATGGCTCGCAGGCGCCGCACGGCAGGTGTGCAGCACGACGCTGCGGGGCGGGCTGGGCCTGCGTGGAACGCCGTGGCAGCATGCGCGCAAGCGCCACACCGCAGGGAGCAGCCGGCCCCATGACCGATCCGATGACGCCGCAGGCACTCAGGGCCCTCTACGGCGAGCCGAGCGATATCGCGCGCCGCAAGGAGCTGGACGCGTTGGACCCTCACGCCCGCGCCTTTATTGCCCTCTCGCCGTTCGTCGTGCTGGCCTCGGCCGACGGGGAGGGGCGGCTCGATGCCACGCCGCGCGGCGATGCGCCGGGCTTCGTCGCGGTGCTGGACGAGCGGCGGCTGCTGGTGCCCGACCGTCGCGGCAACAACCGCATCGACACGCTGGCCAATGTGGCTGTCAATCCGCGCATCGGCATGGTCTTCCTGGTGCCGGGCCTGAACGAGACCCTGCGGGTCAACGGCCGCGCCCGGATCACCACCGATGCGGCGCTGCTGGAGCCGCTCGCGGTTCAAGGACGCATGCCCACCAGCGCCCTGCTGGTCGAGGTCGAGGAGGTCTACTTCCACTGCGGCAAGGCGATGATCCGCTCCTCGTTGTGGGACCCCGAGCGGCAGGTGGCCAAAGGCAGCTTCCCGAGCCTCGGGCGGATCGTTGCCGACCAGATCGCCGGGCTCGACGCCGGGGCGGCCGAGGAGCGGATCGAGGAAAGCTACCGCACGAGGCTCTACTGAGTGAGGCGCCGGGGAGCGGGGAAGCGCCGATGAGCGGACAGATCGACCGCCGGGAGCGGATGCTGGGTGCGGTCCTGGGGCAGTTCGTGGGCGACGCCTTGTGCCTCGGCAGTCACTGGTACTACGACATGGCCGAGCGTGACCGCATCCTGCCGGGCGGGCCGGAAGGCTTCGACCGCCCGGTCGACGGCCACTACCATGCCGGTCGCGGGCCCGGCGATCTCACCCATTACGGCGAGGCGGCGCTCATCCTGCTGCGCTCGCTGGCCGCGCAGGACGGGCTCGACGTGGTCGACCAGGGCCGGCGCCTCGTTGCCCATTTCGGCGCGCCGGAGCATGTCGGCTACCTCGACAAGGCGACCCGCGAGCTGCTGGCGCGCTGGCGCGCCTGGCAGGATCGCGCCGGAGCGGGGCCCTACGGCTTCCAGGACGGCGCTGACGACCACCACAACGTGACCACCTCGCGCCTTGCTCCGCTGGCCGTCCGCCACGCCGGCGATCCGCGCCTGCCGGAGCTGGTCGCGGCGGTGGTGCGCATCTGCCAGAACAATGCCCAGGCGATCGCCTATGCCCGTGTCCATGCGGCGATCCTCATGGGCCTGTTCGACGGGTCGACGCTGCGCAAGGCCGTCGAGGAGAGCCTTGCGGCAGCGCCGGAGGAGGAGCTGCGCGTCCTGTGGCCTCGGGTCGAGGCGATGCTGGCGACACCCGTCCTCGCGGCGACGGGGGAGTTCGGCCGGGCCTGTGCGCTGGCCAGCGCCTTTCCGGCGGCCTTGCACGCCGCCCTCAGGCACGAGGATGATCCGGCCGAAGCGCTGCTCGCCTGCTGCCGGGCCGGCGGCGACAACGCCTCGCGCTGTGCGCTCGTCGGCGCCTGGCTCGGGGCGCGGCACGGCCTTTCCGGCCTGCCCGCCGAATGGGTCGCCCGCCTGAACGAAGGTGAGGAAATCCGCCGCCTCGCCGGGCGGATCCTGCCCCAGGCCGCCTGAGACCGCCGCACATGAAAAGGGCCCGTCCCTTCAGGGGCGGGCCCTCCTTCGCGCAGGACGCTGCGGCTCAGTTCACGTAGTATTTGTGATACTTGCCATAATACTGGCCGACGTCGCCATAGCCGTAGCGGGCGTGCTTGCGCACATCGACCATGGTCAGCACCACGCCGCCGATGTCGGCGCGCACCTCGTGGAGATGCGCCAGAGCGTTGCGCACCGCGTCGGCGCTGGTCTTCTCCCACTGCGTGGCGAACAGCACCTTGTCGGCCACCAGGGCCACCACCTTGGAGTCGGTGACACCGAGCAGCGGCGCCGAATCCAGCACGATATAGTCGTAGCGCTCGCGCAGGTCGGTGATGAGCTGCTTCATCTTGTGGCTGCCGAGCAGGTTGGTCGGGTTCGCCGTCTGCCGCTTGATCGGCAGATAGTCGATGCCGGCCTCCTCGTCGTGGAGGATGACCTCCTCGAGGCCGGCCTCGCCCACCATGTGCTCGACGAAGCCGGTGACAGGCCGGGCGCCGAGATCGCGCTGCACGCTGGGGTGGCGCAGGTCGAGATCCATCAGCAGCACCTTCTGGCCCGAGCGCGCGGCGAAGGTCGCGAGGCTCAGCGCCAGGGTGGTCTTGCCCTCCTGCGGCAGCGAGGAGGTCACGAGGACGACCTTGGGCGCGTTGTCGATGTTGGAGAGCTGTAGCGAGGTGAAGATCGCCCGAAGTGATTCGGTGTAGGTCGAGAGCGGCTTGCCGATCAGGTACTGGTGCGGCTTCTGCCCGCGCTTCATGCGCTCGAGCCGCGGCACCAGGCCCAGTGCCGGCAGACCCAGCTCCTGCTCCACCTGGCGGGCGCTGCGCAGGCCGCTGTCGAGGCGCTCGAGGAGCAGCGCCAGGAGCGTGCCCAGCATGGCGGAGGCGGTGAAGCCCACCGCGCCGAACAGCCTGGGGCCGGGAGAGCTCGGGCTCCTTGGCGGGGCCGCGGTGGAGACCACGCGGGAATCCGATTCGATGATCCCCTGCTGCTCGCGGGTCTCCTTGTAGCGCTGCAGGAACGCCTCGTAGAGACGGCGGCTGCTCTCGGCGTCGCTCTCGAGCTGGCGCATCTTCACCTCGAGCTCGCGGCGCTCGCTGTTGACGCCCGTGAGCTCCTGCATCTGCCCGGCGATGGCCGCGACCCGGGCACCTTCGGCGCGCACCTCGTTCTCCATGGTGCGCAGGATGCGGTCGATCTCGCCCACGATCTTGGTCTGGAGGTTGGCCTTCTCGGTGAGCAGGTTCTGGATGCGCGGATGCTTGTCGCCGAAATAGGTGCGAAGCTCCGCCTCCTCGCGCAGCAGCAGCGCCTCCTGCTGGCGCAGGTTGACGATCACCGGCGAGCCCAGCACCTCGGCCACCGAATCGAGCGCGTCGCCGGAGGTCCGCAGCTCGCGGATCAGGCGCATGCGCGCCTGGCGCTGGGCCAGGTTGGCCTTGGCGATGATCAGCTCGCGGGAGAGGTCGGCCAGCTCCTGCTCGTTGAGCGACGAGCCGTTGGTGATGATGATGCTGTTGGCGGCGCGGTACTCCTCGACCGCGGCCTCGGCCGCCTCGGTCTCGGCCCTGAGCTCGGACAGCCGGTCGCCGAGGAAGCCCGAGGCGCGCAGGGTCGCGTCGAGTTTCAGGTCGCGCTGCGCCTCGACATACATCTGGGCCGCGCGGTTGACGATCTTTGCAGCCTTGCCGGGGTCGGTGGAGGTGTAGCTGATGCCGATCACGTAGGAGCGGCCCTCCTGGGTCACCTTGTAGCGGCCCGTGAAGGCGTCGATGGCGCCCTGCTCGGAGAGCAGCGCCCGGACCTCGCCGCTGTCGGGGCCCGGCTCCTCGGCGAGGCCGGCGGCGATCAGCCACTCGTCGGGCATCCAGGCGACCAGCCGCTCGAAGGGCCCGCCGAGCTTGATGACCACGTCGCGGGGGTCCTTGAGCAGGGCCGGGTTGAGCTCCGGATCCTCGAACAGCCTCAGGGATTCCATCACGCCCAGGACATAGTCGCGCGAGGTGAGGACCTTGATCTGCGTCTCGACCGTCGAGGCGTCGGTCCCCAGGCCCTGCATGACCGCCTCGACGTCCACCACCCGGCTCTGCCGCGGGTCGATCATGACCAGCGCCTTGGCGGTGTATTTGGGCGTCATCTGCAGGCCGACCAGCACGGCCAGCGTGGTGAGCAGGAGCATCGTGCCCATGATCACCCATCTGCGCCGCCGGAGAATGCCGAGAAGTTCCTTGATATCGACGCCGCCGGCATATTCCTGCGGGTGCGGGGCCGGCTCAGTCTGACCCCGCTGCGTCTCGGTCATCGCAGTACTCATGCGCGCTCTTATATCCAGGCGAAAACAGATCGGTCGCACTCGACCGCAAGGCACACCATGCCCAGGTGTTCTACACTAGGGTCTCTGCTGCAGGAAGCTGCAAATCCCCGGGCCAGTGCGGCTCGACAGCCCAACGAAAAGGCTAAAATACCGCTAAAGTATCTGCTTCTCGGGCAATGGCGCACGTTCGGCGGCTCGTGGCCCGCCCGCCTCCGGCGCGCTAGCCTGCGGCTTGCGCCCGGGGCTAGTCTGCTGCATTCGGGCAGCAGTGCCCGCCGCGGGGAGTAGGGGCGCAAGGAGGGAGTCGTCGACAGATGTCGGAATCGGTCCTGCCGTCTCTCGGGGATGGACAGCGTGGCGGTCAGGCGGCGTGGCAGTCCCTCGTCGCCAGGGTTCTCCGCCGCGACGACGCCCTCGACCGGCTGACCGGTCGGACGGCGGACGGGATCTCCGTCCATCCTCTCTACTGCCGCGATGCGGCGGGGGAGGCCGACGACCCGCTGCCCGGGCTGCCGCCCTTCACGCGGGGCGCGCGCGCCTCGGGCGGCGTGATGCGGGGCTGGGACGTGCGCCAGCGGCACGCCCATCCCGACCCGCGTACCACCAATCTCGACATCCTGACCGACCTCGAGCGCGGGGCCACCTCGGCGCACCTGGTGCTGGACGACGCGCTGGCGGGCGGTGCTGCCCGGCCGCGGGGCGTCCTGGTCCACACACTCTTCGATCTCGAGGAGGTGCTGGAGAATGTCGATCTCGAGCTCGCCCCGGTGAGCCTCGAGGCCGGCGTGCGCTTTGCCGAGGGTGCAGCCCTCCTGCACGCCCTGCTGCAGCGCCGCGCCTGCGATCCCGACCGCATCGAGGCGGCGTTCGGCATGGACCCGCTGGGGACCGTGGCGCGCGGCGCAAGTCTCGATCCCGATGCTGCGGTGAGGAGGGCCGTGCGGCTCGCTGTGCGCCTCGCGGGTGACTGGCCGAAAAGCCGGGCGATGCTCGCTGACGGCCGGCCCTATCACGAGGGCGGTGCCAGCGAGGCGCAGGAGCTGGCCTTCGCCATGGCGACCGGCCTCGCCTATCTGCGCGCCCTCGAGGCGGAGGGCCTCGAGCCCGGCGCAGCGGCGCCGCAGATCGGGTTCCTTCTGGCCGCCGATGACGATTTCTTCCTGACCATCGCCAAGCTCCGCGCCGCCCGGCAATTGTGGGCGCGGATCGTCGAGCTGGCCGGCGGGAAGGAAGCGGCCCGGCGCATGCACCTCCACGCCGAGACGGCGCGGCGGATGATGGCGCGGCGTGACGTCTGGGTGAACATGCTGCGCTGCACCATCGCCGGCTTCGCGGCCGGGGTCGGCGGCGCGGATGCCGTGGGCGTGCTGCCTTTCGACCATGAGCTGGGCCTGCCCGACCGCTTCGCCCGCCGCATCGCCCGCAACACCCAGCTGGTGCTGATCGAGGAAAGCAACCTGCACCGCGTCGTCGATCCTGCTGGCGGCAGCTGGTTCGTCGAGAGCATGACCGCGGATCTGGCCGCCCGGGCGTGGGAGCTGCTCCAGCAGATCGAGCGGGCCGGCGGCATGGCGGCGGCGCTGCGGGCGGGCCTGGTGCAGGGCATGACGGCGGAGGCCTGGACGGCGCGCCGCCGCGCCATCGCCACCCGGCGCCAGGGCCTCACCGGGCTCAGCGAGTTCCCCTGGCTGGGCGAGCCGCCGCGCAAGACCGACGAGCCCGGCGTGGCGGCGGCGGTGGGTCATCTCGTGGCGCGGCTGGTGCGGCACGGCACCAGCCCGCACGACACCGCAAAGCTGCTGGCCGCGGCGGCCGCCGGCGACATCCTGAAGGGCCCGGAAGCGGCTTCTTCCGGTATCCGGCCTGTCGAGGCGCATTCGCTGGGCGAGGATTTCGAGCGGCTGCGCGACCGTGCCGAGCGGGCGGCTGCCCGCGGGACGCGGCCGCGCGTGTTTCTCGCCTGCCTCGGACGTCTTGCGGATGCAAACGTCCGCGCCACCTGGACGGCCAATCTCGTCGAGGCGGGGGGGCTCGAGGCGGTCCATAGCGGGTCGCTGCCGTCGGCCGAGGAGGCGGCGCGGGCATTTCGCGACAGCGGCTGCAAGATCGCCTTCCTGTGCTCCAGCGATGCGGTCTATGAGCGGCTCGCCGTGCCGGTGGCCCAGGCGCTCTCGGCGGCCGGTGCGGCGTGCCTGGGCCTTGCCGGGCGGCCGGGCGAGGCCGAGGCGGCGCTGCGCGAGGCGGGCATCGACGCCTTCGCCTGGCAGGGCATCGACGTAGTGGCGCTGCTCGAGCGCCTGCACGACATTCTGAAGACGCCGGCCGCGCCAACGGAGGAACGCCGATGACGAGCCGGATCCCCAATCTCGCCGGGATCCCCTGGCAGACCGCCGCCGCCGGCAGCGCCTCCGAGGCGTGGAGCGCCGCCTTCAGCGCCGAGACCGGCCACGCGCCCGGGGAGCTTGTCTGGGAGACGCCCGAGACCATCGCGGTCAAGCCGGTCTATCGGCGGGCCGACATTGCCGGGCTCGACTTTCTCGACACCTTCCCGGGGCTGCCGCCGTTCCTGCGCGGACCCTACCCCACCATGTATCTCACGCGGCCCTGGACGGTCCGTCAGTATGCCGGCTTCTCCACCGCCGAGGAGAGCAACGCCTTCTACCGCCGCAATCTCGCGGCCGGGCAGAAGGGCCTGTCGGTGGCCTTCGATCTGGCCACCCATCGCGGCTATGACAGCGACCATCCCCGGGTCACGGGCGATGTCGGCATGGCCGGCGTGGCGATCGATTCGATCCTCGACATGCGCACTCTCTTCGACGGAATCCCGCTCGACCAGATGAGCGTGAGCATGACCATGAACGGCGCGGTGCTGCCGGTTCTGGCGCTCTTCATCGTGGCGGGCGAGGAGCAGGGGGTGCCGCCCGAGAAGCTCAGCGGGACCATCCAGAACGACATCCTCAAGGAGTTCATGGTCCGCAACACCTATATCTTCCCGCCGGCTCCCTCGATGCGGATCATCTCCGACATCTTCGCCTATACGGCGCAGAGAATGCCGAAGTTCAACTCGATCAGCATCTCCGGCTATCACATGCAGGAGGCGGGGGCGACCGCCGACCTCGAGCTCGCCTACACCATCGCCGACGGCATCGAGTATATCCGTTGCGGCCAGAAGGCCGGGCTCGACGTCGACAGCTTCGCGCCCAGGCTCAGCTTCTTTTGGGCCATCGGCATGAACTTCTTCATGGAGGTCGCCAAGATGCGGGCGGCCCGCCTGCTCTGGGCCCGGCTCGTGCAGGAGAAGTTCGCGCCCGCGAACCCCAAGTCGCTGGCGCTGCGCACCCACTGCCAGACCTCCGGCTGGTCGCTCACCGCCCAGGACGTCTACAACAACGTCACCCGCACCTGCGTCGAGGCGCTGGCCGCCGTGCACGGCCACACCCAGTCGCTGCACACCAACAGCTTCGACGAGGCGCTGGCGCTGCCCACCGACTTCAGCGCCCGGATCGCCCGCAACACCCAGCTCCTGATCGAGCAGGAGAGCGGCAGCACGCGCACCATCGATCCCTGGGGCGGCTCGTTCTATGTCGAGCGGCTGACCGCGGAGCTGGCCGCCAAGGCGCTGGGCCACATCGAGGAGGTCGAGGCCAGCGGCGGCATGGCGCGGGCCATCGAGCAAGGTATCCCCAAGCTGCGCATCGAGGAGGCCGCCGCCCGCACCCAGGCGCGCATCGACAGCCGTCGCCAGACCGTGGTGGGGGTCAACAAATACCGCCTCGACGAGCCCGAGCATGTCGAGGTCCTCAAGGTCGACAACTCGACCGTGCGTGCCCGGCAGCTCGAGAAGCTGGAGCAGCTGCGCCGCGAGCGTGACGAGAAGGCCTGCCAAGCCGCCCTGGAGGTGCTCACCCAAAGCGCCGCCTCCGGAGCGGGCAACCTGCTCGAGCTGGCGGTGGAGGCGGCCCGCGCCAAGGCCACTGTTGGCGAGATCACCTCGGCCATGGAGAGGGTCTGGGGGCGGCACACGGCGCAGATCCGCTCTATCGCCGGCGTCTATGCCGCCGAGGTCGGAGAGGAGATGAACGTGGCCAACGCCCGCCGTTACGTCGCAGCCTTCGCCGAGGCCGAGGGCCGTCCGCCGCGCATCCTGATCGCCAAGATGGGCCAGGACGGCCACGACCGCGGCCAGAAGGTGATCGCCACCGCCTTCGCCGATCTGGGCTTCGATGTCGATATCGGCCCGCTTTTCCAGACTCCTGCCGAGGCCGCCCAGCAGGCGGTCGACAACGATGTCCACATTATCGGCGCCAGCTCGCTGGCGGCCGGGCATCTGACCCTGGTGCCCGAGCTTCGCCGGGAGCTCGAGCGCCTCGGCCGGCCGGACATCATGGTGGTGGTCGGCGGGGTGGTGCCGCCGCAGGATTACGAGAAGCTGCTGGCGGCTGGCGCCAAGGCCGTGTTCCCGCCCGGAACCGTGATCGCGACTGCCGCGGTGGAGCTGCTGCAGACCCTGAGCAGGGAGCTCGGCTTCACGCTCGAGGCCGCCTGAGCCGCCAGCTCAGGAGGGAAGCTCCCTGCCCGCCGTCTCGATCGCCTGGTCCTGCCAGGCCCGGCCGGTGGCCACCACGCAGGCCGTGCCTGCGGGGCTGACGGTCAGCATGGTCCAGGTGCCGGTGCCCGGCGAGGCGAACAGCTGAAGCACCGTGCCGTCGTCATTGAGGCCGAAGGAGGAGGGCTGCTCGTTGAACGTATCGGCCAGATACGAGCGCAGCTCGTCATACTTGCCGCAGGCCAGCTGGGCCGCCGCGGGAGCCGCGCCCGCGAGGCCGGCGATGCCGCCGGCGAGCGTCAGGGCGAAGGTGGGAAGGGCGCGCCGAGCGCGCGGATTCGCCAGCATGGGATCATCTCCCGCGCCTGTGAGCGGATCGAGGTGCCGGTCCGCCCTTGAGGGCGACGACTGATGTGCCTCATCAACCGCATGCCGGATGACCGGTTCCGGACGGCCGTCACTTTCCGCCCGGCCGCCGGGAACGCGTCACCCGGCTTCGCGCGCGCCGGGGATCTTCCGTGAGCGCCGGCCGTCCGGGCGCTGTTGCACGCCGCCGCGAGCTGACGGTCGAGGAGCATGTCGAGGGGGTGCTCGCGGGCGAGCGCGCCGTGCTCTCGCGCACCATCACCCTGGTCGAGAGCCGCAACCCCGCCCACCAGCGCAAAGCCCAGGACGTGCTGGGACGGATCCTGCCTCATGCCGGCAACAGCCGCCGCATCGGCATCACCGGCGTGCCGGGGGTGGGCAAGAGCACCTTCATCGACGCCTTCGGCACCCTGCTGACGGGGCGCGGCCACAAGGTGGCGGTGCTGGCTGTCGACCCGTCCTCGACCCGTACCGGCGGCTCGATCCTCGGCGACAAGACCCGGATGGCGCGGCTGGCGACCGATCCGGCGGCCTACATCCGTCCCTCGGCCTCGGGTGGCACGCTGGGTGGGGTCGGCCGGATGACCCGCGAGACCATGCTGCTGTGCGAGGCAGCCGGCTACGACGTGGTCCTCGTCGAGACAGTGGGCGTCGGCCAGTCGGAGGTGCTGGTCGCCGAGATGGTCGACTTCTTCCTTGCGCTGATGCTGCCCGGCGCCGGCGACGAGCTGCAGGGCATCAAGAAGGGGCTGCTCGAGATCGCCGACATGATCGCCGTCAACAAGGCCGACGGTGACAACCGCCTGCGCGCCGCCCAGGCTGCGCGGCACTACCGCAACGCGCTGCACATCATCGAGCCGGCGAGCCCTTCCTGGCGGCCTTCGGTGGCGACCGTGAGCGCGCTCAGCGGTGAGGGGCTGGAAGCGCTGTGGCTTGAGGTCGAGAAGCACCACGCGCTGCTCGGCGCCAGCGGCGAGCTGGCGGACCGGCGCCGCCGGCAGCAGGTGCGCTGGATGTGGGGCATGCTCGACCAGCGGCTGCACGCCCTGTTCCGCAGCCATCCGCGGGTCAGGGAGATGCTGGCGGACCTCGAGCATGAAGTCGCTAGCGGATCGGTCTCCGTTACATCGGCAGTTGAAAGACTAATTCAGGCATTCATTTCGGGCGACTAATAGCGGCAGTTTCCGTCATACCGAGGGGGGCGTTGGCCAGCCTGGGCGCTTGAGCTTGCCGATGCGGCCGGGCCACAATGGCCGTTCCGTGGCGGGCTCCTGATCGGTGGTGCTCGGGAGCCGCGCCCCGCCGGGAATTGCCCATGGACTATCTGCGCTCCCTGCTCGTCACCTTGCGGACGCTGCTCGTGGCGTCGGCTGCGAGCGGCGCTTTGTCCTCGTCGGGGCAGACCCAGGAGACGGATCCGGAAGCGCAGCTATGGGCCGAGGCCCTCGAGGAAGGCACGCCGGATGCCTTCCAGAACTATCTCGACACCTACCCGTTCGGACCGCACGCCCAGGAGGCTTTCGAGGCGATGATCGTCACGGCGCTGGGAAGCCGCAGCATCGAGGACATCGAGCCGGCCGATGGCGGACCCCGGGTCGATGTGACGCCGCTCGGCGATCTCTATTAGGCATGGCGACGCCTGCGCGCCCGGGCCGCCTCGCGGTCCTGCCGGCCCTTCTCCTGCTGGCTGCCTGCGCCGGCAAGGCCCCCGATCCCTGGGCGGTGACCTCCCTCGAGCGGGCCTACCGACCGCCTGCCGGCGACATAGCGCCCTCGGGGCGACTGGCCCTGCGAGCAGGGCTCGAGCCCGCTATCCGGGCGATGGCCGAGGCGCTTCCGGCAGCCGGCCTCGAGGTGGAGGCGGTCGATCTGGACGCGGGGCGGATTGCCGCGGTCTACAGCGGCGAGGCCGAGCCGTGGCTGGACTGCGGCTGGTTCGTGCCGGCCGGTGCTGCCGACGGCG
This sequence comes from Geminicoccaceae bacterium 1502E, assembly GCA_033875255.1. Taxonomy (GTDB): domain Bacteria; phylum Pseudomonadota; class Alphaproteobacteria; order Geminicoccales; family Geminicoccaceae; genus Marinimicrococcus. The sequence continues at coordinate 49,688 of JAWZSN010000016.1, forward strand.
AATGGCTGCCCGCCACGAGGCTGCTGGCGCGGATCGTTCCGCCCGGGGCACCGTCCGGCACCGTGGCGCTGCGCCAGCTCCGTCTCGACGCGCGGCTCGTCGTCCGCGGCGAGCCGCTGGGCGATCTCGTCGAGCTCGACAGCGACGTCCATTATCTGGTCACCCGGACCTTCGACGTGGTCGCCGCGGATGGCCGTGTCCTGCGAACCGAGCGGGCCACGCTGGTCTTCGACACCGGCCAGAGCGGCCGGCTCGACGAGAACCTTCGCTGCCGCTCGAACGGCCGGCTGGAACAGATCCTGGGCACGCTCGCCGGCTAGGAACGGTCCCGCCATGCCGCAGCAACCGCTCCGTCGAGAAGACGCGCGAGCCCCGTGACGGCGGGGCCGCGCGACAGCGCTGCTCGGGACTCTTTTCGTGTTCTCCGGTCCGATGGCGGCGGCCTCGCCCGGTCCGCCCAGCGTCTGCCGGGTCTACTCGGCCGCCGGCCGGAACCGGCGGTCCTCCGCCTGTGGGACGGCGGGCGCTTCGTCCGTGGCGGATCCTGCCAACAGCCGCTTGGGCCGGCGCAAGGCCACCAGCCGCGAGCAGATCCCCGAGAGGAGCAGGCCGCTCTGCCGCCAGTCGAACAGCTCGGCCCGGGCCGAGGCTGCTTCCTGCATCGAGGCCAGGCTCGCCGGGTCGAGCGCGGCCAGCCGGCGCAGGCCGGTCTCGAGGGCGGCCGGTGCGCCGGGCTCGTAGAGCAGCGCCTCCCTCCCGTCGCGCACTACCTCCTGGAGAGGCTCGAAGGCCGGCGCGAGCACCGGGCGGCCCAGGGAGAGGGCCAGCATCAGCGTGCCCGAGGTGAGGATCGCCCGGTAGGGCAGCGCCACCGCGTCGGCGGCATGGAAAAGCGGCGCCACCTCCTCCTCGGCCACGAATCTGTCGATAACGGTGAGGCCGCCCGGCAGGGCGTGGCGGGAGAGCCCGAGGGGGGCGACCTGCCGGCCTGCTACTACCAGATGCAGCCGTGGGTCGGCGAGGCGCTCCAGCGCCGCCAGCAGCTCCTCCCCTCCCTTGTAGTGGTCGAGCCGGCCGAACAGCAGGAGCACCCGGGCCTCCTCGGGCACGCCGAGGCGGCGGCGGCTCTCGATCTGGGGCCAGCCGGAGGGGCGGTGCAGCGGCAGGTAGTTGCCGTGCGGCACCACGGCGACCCGCTCGCACGGCAGCTCCAGGTGGCGGCGGGCCCAGCCGGCCCCTGCCAGCGAGTGCAGATGGGCGACGTCGGCGAGCTCGGCCAGGCGCCGGCACAAGGCGGCGTGCAGCGCACCGCGGCGCCCGTCATGCGGAGCGGCGTTGTGGATGGTCCACACGACCATGCCGCCTTCCCCGACGAACCGTTCGAGCCGGTCGAGGAAGCGCTGTGCCGCCTGCCAGGCCGTGTCGTCGTCCGCCTCGTTGCGATAGATCGCGTCCTCCCAGTGGAGGTGGAACAGCACGCTCTCCTCGTGGGTGCGGCGGCGTCGCTCCTCCAGTGCGTCCGCGATCGTTCCGGGGCATGGCAGAAGCTCGGGCGCCATATGACGGTAGAGCAGCGTCTGGTAGGGATTGGCCTGCCGATAATCCGGGAAGAAGAGGAGCCGGTGCGGCATCGGGACCGTTCTCGCATGCAGGGCCGAACGAGGTCTGAACTCGATTTTCTAGAGCTACACCCCGCCGGCCGCCAGCGTGGGGCGATGCGCCAGCGCGACTTCTTTCACCTAGTCGTCCTCGCGGATGCACGGGTGCGGCATGCCGAGGCGCGTTGCCTCGCCTCGCTGTTGCGCATCGCCGCCGGCGCGGGCTACGCGGTGGCGCTCCTGCCGCTGGCGGGACCGCGGCCGGTGCCGGCGCGCGGCTTTCACCACGAGATTCGCGCCCTGCTCGATGGCGGCACGGTGGCGTGGCTCGACCCGGCGCGGCCGGTGCGGGCGGGATTGGCGATGATCTGGCACGTCCTGCCGCTGGTCCTGCCGGCGGCAAGGCTGCCTGCTCTCGACGCCGGGCAGCGCCTGCTGCGGATCGACCAGCCGCTCAGAACCCGGGCCGGCCAGTGGCTGATCGAGCCTTTGCCGCTGCTCGAGCGGGCGGCCGAGCTTTTGGGGGGCGAGGTGGCGACGGTGGCGGCCGACCCGCTGATCGCCGCCGGCCTCGGCGGCTGGCCCGGCCTCGGCGCCGGCTGCTGGCCGCCCACCGTGGAGCTTCCCTTTGCGCCGCCCGAGACCGGGCCGGTCCCGCCGCTGCGGCTCGGGCGGCATCTTGGTGGCGCGGGCCACGCCTTCGCCCTGCCGTGCTTGCCGGAAGGCGCCAGGCTGGTGCTGGCCGAGGACGCCTTGCCGGCGACCGATGACGTTCCGGGCGGGGCCGGGTCGCGGGTGGAGGCGGCCCCGCCGGGCGCTATTGCCCCCTTCCTCGCCGGTCTCGATGCCTGGGTGGCGAGCGCGCCCGGGGACTGGATGCCCTCGTTCCAGCCGGCGCTGGCCGAGGCGCTGGCGGCGGGTTGCCGGCTGGTGCTGCCGCCTTCGCTCGAGCCGCTGCTGGGCCCGGCTGCCGCCTACGCCACGGCGCAGGAGGTACCCGAGGCGCTCGCCGCGGCGCCGCCTCCGCCCGCCGAGCGTCGCGCCGCCCACCGCCGCCTTACCGCGCCCGAGGCGCTGCTCGAGCGGCTCGCGGTGCATCTGGGTGAGCCGCTGGCGCAGCCCAGATCGCTCGCCCTGCGGCGCGACGGGCGATGCCGGCGGCGGGTGCTGTTCTTGAGCCCCAACGGAATCGGCATGGGCCACGTCACCCGCCTGCTGGCGGTGGCCCGGCGCTGTCCTCCCTCGCTCGAGCCGGTGTTCCTTTCCATGTCGCAGGGTGTGGGCGTGGTCGAGCGGTTCGGATTCGCCGCCGAGTATCTGCCCTACCACACGGCCACCGGCGAGAGCGTCGAGCGTTGGGGCGAGGCCTTCCGGGCACGGCTCGACGAGGCGATCGCCTTCTATGATCCGGCCGCCATCGTGTTCGACGGCAATGTGCCCTACCAGGCGCTGGTCGATTGCCGGCTGGGCCATCCCGAGCGGCCGTTCGTGTGGCTGCGGCGCGGCATGTGGCGGCCGGGCGCCGGGCGCCAGACCATCGACCGGGCGCGCCATTTCGATCTGGTGGTGGAGCCGGGCGAGCTGGCCGCGGCCCATGATCGCGGGGCCACGGCCGAGCGGAACGGCGAGGCCGTCCGGGTGCCGCCGGTGACCCTGCTGGCGCACGAGGAGATGCTCGACCGCGCGGCGGCGCGGACGGCACTGGGCATCGATCCGGCGGCAACCGCGATCCTCGTCCAGCTCGGCGGCCGCAACAATTTCGACTATGCGCCCATCGACCGGGCGTTGGTCGAGTGGGCCGCGAGACGGCCCGGGGCCAGGCTCGTGGTGCTCGAGTGGCTCATCAGCGACGCTCCGCCGCCGCTGCCGCCGGGGGTGCAGCGGCTGCAGGCCTATCCGGTGGCGAGCCATCTCCACGCCTTCGACGCGGCGGTCAGCGCCGCCGGCTACAACGCCTTCCACGAGCTGCTGGCGGCCGGCCTGCCGACCGTCTTCGTGCCCAACGAGAACCCGATGATGGACGCGCAGGAAGAGCGCGCCTCGTGGGCCGAGCGGCAGGGCCTCGCCTTGTGCGTGCGCAGTGGCGACGTCTACCGCCTGGGGTGGGCTCTCGACCGGCTGCTCGACCCCGTCCTCGGCGAGCGGTTGCGCTCCCGATGCGCCCTGTTGCAGCCACCCGATGGCGGCCACGCCATCGCCCGGCTGATCGAGGACCTCGCCTGCAGCGTCCCGCTCCTGCGCTCGGCCGACCGTCCTGCAGGCGTGCTCGCCCGCGGCTGAGCCTGTCCGCGGCTTCCTGCCGTGGCCCGTTCTACCCCGCCCGGACGGTCAGGAGACCGGGGCCGGGCTTGCGGCCGAAGCTCACCACGGCCACCGGCTGCCAGCGCTCGCGGATGAGGGCAAGCTGGCGCTCGCGGTAGAGCTGCCAGGGCAGATCCGGTGCCGCCACGGCGCGGGCCTCGGGGTTGACCACCTGCTCGACGGCGAGACGCCGGCGGCGGAACGGCAGCAGGTCCATCGACTCCGTCACGAACACCGGCCTCGTGCCGTTGGCGGCGCATCGCTGCTCGGTCATCTCCAGCACCCGCTCGAGGCTGTCGCCGGTGAGGTCCAGCACGGTCACCACCACCGCCCCGCCCCGTCCTGCGGCAGGCCTTCCGGACGCCGTCGCCTCGGGGGCAGGCGCCGGGGCAGGCGCGTTCCGCCGCGACAGACGGCGAAGCCAGCCCATCATGAGCCGGTCTTCAAGGCGTCGTTGATGGCCCGCGTGCAGCGCCGGCCGAGGTCGGCGGCGTCGGCGCGGCTGAGGCCGGCGGCGATGCGGCGCCTCGAACCGTCGGCGAGCTCGACGCTCACCATGAATCGTTCCTCCTCCAGCTGCAGCAGGCTCGGCGCCGGATCGATGCTCACGCGCCGCACCTCCTCGGGACGGACAGCCTCGCCATTGGGAAGCAGAGCGAGGCTGCAGCATCGGGAAGGCTCGTTCATCGCGCCGGCGCTCCACGGAAGGACGGATCAAGGAAGCTAGAGAAGACGGCGGCGAGGACAAGATGCAGGGCGGTTGCGCCGCCTAGTTGTTGCCCCCGGGTGTTCCTTCCGGCCTTCCTGCCCCGTACGCAACCCCGCCATGACCCTGCCGCGGCCTCGCCGCTCTGGATCAGGGGGTGTTGCGGCGGCTAGGCTCCGGCGCTGCAACGAGGCCGGGGGAGGCAGGGACGATGGGCAAGGAACGGATGGCGCTGCGCGCCGAGCTGGAAGAGCGTCTTGCTGCACAAAAGCGGGTGCGCCTCGCGCATCTGCCGACGCCGCTCGACCCGTGCCCGCGCTTCTCGCAGGCGCTGGGCGGGGCCGAGGTGTGGATCAAGCGCGACGATCTCACCGGCCTGGCGCTGGGCGGCAACAAGACCCGCCAGCTCGAGTATGTCTTCGCCGACCTGCTCGAGGCAGGCTGCGACACGGTGGTCGCCGGCGCCTACACCCAGAGCAACTGGTGCCGCCAGATGACCGCGGCGGCAAAGCGGCTGGGGCTGGATATCTCGCTGGTCCTGGTGCACGGCGAGAAGGGGCCGGCCCTGCAGGGCAACCTGCTGCTCGACCGGCTCATGGGTGCCGACGTCACGGTGGTCGATCTCGAGAGCCTCGAGCAGCTCCAGCCGCATCTCGAGGCCAAGGCCGAGAGCCTGCGCGCGGCCGGCCGGCGCCCCTATATCGTGGCGCCGCTGGGGCTGGAGAACCTGGCGCTGGGCGCCGTGGGCTATGTCGCGGCCGCCCTCGAGCTCGACGCCCAGCTCGAGGCCGCCGGCATCGAGGCGGCCGATCTCTATCTGTGCGGCGCCAACATGACGCCGGCCGGCCTCATGCTGGGCCTCAAGCATCTCGGCCGCGACGTCCGCGTGCACAATGTCACGCCCATCAAGTGGGTCGAGCCCCGCAAGGAGGGCATCGCCCGCATCGCCAATGCCTGTGCCGAGCGGCTGGGCCTGGCGACGCGCCTCACGGCTGACGAGGTCGACAGCACCGATTCGTTCATCGGGCCGCGCTACGGCCTGGTGACAGCGGAAGCGCTGGAGGCCATGAAGCTCCTGGCCGGCACGGAGGGGATCATCGTCGACCCGGTCTATACCAGCAAGGCGCTGGCGGCCCTGGTTGCGGACGCCCGCGCCGGACGGCTTTCGGGGGATCGGCCGGTCCTGTTCCTCCACACGGGCGGCACGCCGGCGTTGTTCGCCTATGCCGAGGACCTGGAGCTCGTTGCGTAGCAAGGAAGGCAAGGCGAGGACGGAGCGGCCGCCGACCGCCGAGCGGCTGCGTCGCCGCGCGCTCTACTATCTGGAGCGCTATGCCACCAGCCGCTCCCATCTCCGCCGCGTCCTGCTGCGCCGCGCGCTGCGCGAGGCCGAGGCCTGCGGCATGGAGGCGGGACCGGTCGGGCGGATGGTCGAGGAGACCGTCGCGGCGATGGCCGCGATGGGGCTCGTCGACGATGGCAGCTTCGCCCAGATGCGGGCGCGGCGGCTGCAGGCCGCGGGCAAGTCGCCGCGCGCCATCCGCGCGGCCCTTCAGGAGAAGGGAGTGACCGGCCCCGATATCGACCGCGCGTTCGAGGCGCTCGAGGAGGAGGCGGCCGATCCCGAGCTGGCCGCAGCCCTGGTCTATGCGCGCAAGCGCCGGCTGGGCCCGTGGCGCCGGCCAGAGGAGCGCGCCGCCCTGCGTCAGCGCGACATGGGGGCGCTCGCTCGCGCGGGCTTCGGCTCGCGGGTGGCACGGCTTATCCTCAGCGCCGAGGATGTGGACGAGCTGCAGGCCGAGGCGGTGGGCTCTGTCCTGCCGCAGGGACGCTGACGCCGGTTTTGCTGGAGACGGGGTTGATCGAGCATCTGACGATGGCGCTGTGGGCCACCAACATGGGCTGCGCGCCGGCCGGCCGCGAGGAGTTCGTGCAGCTCGTGGCCGATCGGCTCGAGGCCGCACGCGAGCAGGGGGCGGGGCTCTTGCTGCTGCCCGAATATGTCTGCGAGGCCTGGCTCACCTGGGCACCCCCCGATCTCGCCGAGACCGCCGAGATCGCCTGGATGGCGGAGGAGGCCCGGGCGATCCTGCCGCGGTTGCGCCGGCTTGCCATCGAAAGCGGCGTGGCGCTGCTGGCCGGCACGTTTCCGGCGCGTGAAGGCGAGGGCTGGCGCAACCGGGCCTTCCTGTTCCTGCCGGACGGGCGGACCGTGGAGCAGGACAAGCTCTCGCTGACCCCCGACGAGAAGGACCCGACCGCCTGGTCGCTGGAGCCCGGTAGCGAGGTCCGCGTGGCCGAGTGGAACGGGCTCAGGCTCGCCACCGTCATCTGCCTCGACATCGAGCAGCCGGCGCTGGGAGCGCTCCTCCAGCCGCTCGATCTCGACCTGGTCCTCGTTCCCTCCGACACCGGGCGCCTTTCGGGCTATTCGCGGGTCTTCGCCTGCGCCCGGGCCCGGGCGGTGGAGCTGTTTTGCGCCGTGGCCTCGGTCGGCGGCGTGGGCGCGATCCCGGTACCGCCGCCCCGCCCCAACGTCTCGGCAGCCGCGGTCTACCTGCCGTGCGAGGAGGCTTTCGGCTTCACCGGCGTCGCCGGCGAGCTGCCGCCCGCCGCCGAGGCCGACGGCGCGGGCGAGATGCTGATCGTGCACGACGTGCCGCTGGGCGAGATCCGCCGCCGGCGCCAGAGCCGCGGCGAGGTCTGGCCGGGGCCCTGGTCGGCCGGCCATCTGCGGGTGGTCGACGAGGCCGGGGTCCCGGTCGAGGCGTGACCGGGGCGCTCAGGCCAGCAGGTCGAGGACGACGCCGCGGCCGGCCGCGTCCGGCAGTCGCCGGCCGAGTCGCCGGTCGCCCGGGCGGGCCGGGCTTGCCCGCCATGGCTCGGCCGGGACGGCAGGAGCGTTCTTGCTGCGGCCCTCGGCCCGCAGTACCACCTGCTCGCCGTTGGGCCGGATCAGCAGCATGTCGGCGTCCTCCGCGCGGGATCTCGGCATGGCACGGGCCTCTGTTAAACCTTCCTTAAGAAAAGGCGTGACGGCCGGCACTGGCAAGCGGCGGCACGCGGGCGGAGCATGGGGGTACGGATCGAGGCGCTGTCGGGTGCCTCGCCACCGCTCTGGTGAAGAAACCGGCGGTTCTGTCGTCTATCCTACCAATGATCGGTCGGCAGCACTGGCTTCCGGCCATAGAATGCATCACTCAAGGAAGCGCGCAGGATCATGCAGCGACGACTGTTCGGCACCGACGGGATCAGGGGCACGGCGAACCAGGAGCCGATGACGGCCGACATGGCGCTGCGCCTCGGCAAGGCGGCGGGCCGGCTGTTCCGTCGCGGTACCCACCGGCACCGGGTGGTGATCGGCAAGGACACGCGGCTCTCGGGCTACATGCTCGAGCCGGCGCTGACCGCCGGCCTCACCTCGGCCGGCATGAACGTCATGCTGGTGGGGCCGATGCCGACTCCGGCGGTGGCCTTCCTCACGCGCTCGCTCCGGGCCGATCTGGGCGTGATGATCTCGGCCTCGCACAACCCCTTCCATGACAACGGGATCAAGCTCTTCGGCCCGGACGGCTTCAAGCTCTCCGACGAGCTGGAGATCGAGATCGAGCGGCTCATGGAGGAGAACGGCACGGCCGGCCTCGCCGAGCCCGCGGGCCTGGGCCGCGCCCAGCGGATCGCCGATGCCAGCGGCCGCTACGTCGAAAGCCTCAAGAGCAGCTTTCCCAAGGGCCTGTCGCTGGGCGGGCTCAAGATGGTGGTGGACTGCGCCAACGGTGCCGCCTACCACCTCGCCCCCGACCTTTTCTGGGAGCTGGGGGCCGAGGTCGTGAAGATCGGCACCTCGCCGGACGGGCTCAACATCAACGCCGAGTGCGGCTCGACCCATCCCGAGGCGCTGCGAAGGGCGGTGCTCGAGCATGGTGCGGACCTCGGCGTGGCGCTCGACGGCGACGCCGACCGGCTGGTGCTGATGGACGAGAAGGGCAATCTGGTCGACGGCGATCAGGTCATGGCGATCATCGCCCGGAGCTGGCAGGCCAGCGGCCGCCTCAATGCCGGCGGCATGGCGGCTACCGTCATGTCGAATCTCGGCCTCGAGCTGTGGCTGCGCGCGCAGGGCATCCCGCTCCACCGCACCCGGGTCGGCGACCGCTACGTGGTCGAGACGATGCGCGAGAAGAGCCTCAATCTCGGCGGCGAGCAGTCCGGCCACATCATCTTGAGCGACTTTGCCACTACCGGCGACGGACTCCTGGCCGCCCTGCAGATCCTGGCGGTGGTCTGCGAGGCGGACCGGCCGCTGAGCGAGATCGGCCGGGTGTTCACCCCGGTGCCGCAGCGGCTGCGCAATGTCCGCGTTGCCGGCGCGGTCGATCTCGAGGCGCCGGGCCTGGCGCCGGTGCTGCGCGACGGCGAGGAAAAGCTCAACGGAAGAGGCCGGCTCCTGGTGCGTCCTTCCGGCACGGAGCCTCTCATCAGGGTCATGGTAGAAGCCGACGACGAGGCCCTGCTCGAGGAGGTTCTGGATACGGTCGCCACGGCGATCGAGTCGCAGGCCCGCCCGCCGGGCTGACGCGAAGCTCTTCCAACCGGGAGCAACTGTTTGATAGTCTTGCGCCGGGTCCCGCGGAGGATGGCGATGCCCTTTCGCGCGGATCGTCGCGCGGCGGCGGTCGTGCCGCTTGCTGCCTTGCTGCTGTCGGGCTGTCTGGACGGAGACGCCGGACCTGTGGCCCGTCTCGCCGATACGGCTGCCCGCGTCACGTCCGCCGGAGCGCCGGCCGCCGCGACGCCGCCGCCGGCAGCGCCCGTGGCATGGCCCGAAGGCGACGGTTGCCGCGAGCTTGTGCCGGCGCTGGCCGGCGCCGTGGCGGCCAACCGGGTGCCTTCCTCCGAGGCCGGCGCGCCGGTGCTGATCATGCAGGTGGACGGACCGCCCGGCGTCGCGCTGCGCCGCGACCTGCCTTTGCCGGTGGCCGGCACGGCCGCGGCCAAGGACGCCTCCTGCGTCCTCCTGGTGCAGTCGGCGACGCCGCTCCACGTCGAGCAGACCTCGCTGGGCCGGCGCACCGTGCTCTCGGAGCACCAGTCCGGCTCGCGGGTCATCACCAACCCGCAATATACCGAGGCGCAGCGGCTGCTGCGGCAGATGGAGCGGGCCGAGGAGCGCAGCTCCTCGGGCAGCGGCGGCGCCCTGCAGAGCACCGGCGAGATCGCCATGGACCTGCTGGCGCTCGCCGGCACCGGGGTGATCGGCGGCGTGGCGGCGCTGTGGGAGCATGGCCAGAAGAAGGAGGCCCGCGACCGGCTGGAGCAGGTGCCGCCGACCCTGGAGCAGCCCACCTACACCACCTACCGCCTCTCCGTGGAGGATGTGGACGCCAGCAGGAGCGCTGGTGTGCGGCTGGCCCTGGTCGACCGCGAGGCGGGGCGGATCTGGGAGCTGCGGCGGGAGATCGAGGAGGAGCGCGTGTTCGCGCTGGCTGACGGCCTGCATCTGCGCGACCGCGAGGTGGCCGAGGGCCGTGCCCAGTGGGACCAGCCGCCGGCCCTGCATCGTTGGCGCCAGCAGCCTGTCGAGCTCACCGTGAGCGAGGCGCTTGGCTGGCTGGCCGCCGCGATGCGCACCGGCGAGGGCAGAAAAGGCGAGCTGGCCGGGCTCGTCGAGGCCTGGGAGCGCCCGGAGGGCAGGCAGCTCGCGGCACGCGCCGCGCCCGCTCCATTGCTCCCCGCCTCGTCGGCGCCCGCCCCGACTCATGCGGCGCTTGCCGCACCCGCTGTCGTGGCGGCACTGCCGGAGCCCGCGGCGGGGCCGGCCGTGCTGACCCGCATGCCGGTCGCCGAGGGGCCGGTGCCGCCGGACGTCACGCCGAGCCTCGTGGCGGTGCACGGCATGGGGGGCCAAGGCGCCGGCGTCTATGTCGACGACAAGCGCATCCTCACCTCGCGAAGCTTGATGGGCAGCTCGAGCATGATCGAGATCCGCACGGCCGACGGCGAGGTGATCTACGGCATGCTGGAGCGGCTGGACGCGCAGCATGACCTGGCGCTGGTCCAAGTCCAAAAACAGGGGATGCCGGTGCGCATTGCCGCCGACGGAGCGGCGTCCGAGGGCACGCCGCCGCCGGGCGCCTCTCCGGGCGCGCCCGGCACGCCGTTGGTGCGGGGCGGCGAGCTGGTGGGCCTGCTGGTCCACGAGCAGGTCGGCCAGAGCATCGACGGCAGCGAGATCGCCGCCTTCCTGGGCCGCTCGCCGGGCTGAGCGGCGGCCCTCAGCGGCGCGCCACGAGCAGCTCCCGCAGGGCCAGGGCCCAGCCGGCCATCAAGAACAGGCCGCCCAGCGGGGTGATCATGCCGAGCGGCCGCGGCGCGCCCAGCGCCAGGAGATAGAGGCTGCCCGAGAAGACCAGCACCCCGGCAAGGAACGCGCCCTGGGCGGGGCGCCCGAGCCGCAGCGCCGAGCAGGCGAGAATCGCCAGCGCGTGCCACACCTGGTAGCTGCTTGCGGTGGCGAACAGCTCGGCCGGACGCGCCTCGAGGCCGTGCGCGCCGAACGCCCCTGCCGCCACCCCGAGAAGCCCCAGCACCAGCGCCGCCGCCTGCAGATGACGCTCCTGCATCTCCTATGCCCCTCTACCGTTGTGTTGCCCCCGCTCCTATGCTCGACGCGTGCGAGTGGGGCGATAGGGCAAAGCGAGGCAGCATGACGCCAGTCGGGGTCGAGGTTTGGCGCGGTGACCGGGTCGAGAGCCGGCACCTCGTGTCGCTGGCGATCGTCGATGCCGAGGGGCGGAGCCTCCTGGAGCTCGGCCAGGTGTCGCGACAGGTATTCCCGCGCTCGGCCATCAAGCCGCTCCAGGCCCTGCCGCTGATCGAGACAGGTGCTGCCGATGCCTTCGCTGTGTCGGGCGAGGAGCTGGCGCTGGCTTGTGCGTCCCATGGCGGCGAGACCATGCATGTCGAGCGGGTCGCGGCCTGGCAGAGAAGGCTGGGCCTCGACGCTACGGCACTGGCCTGCGGAGCCCACCCGCCGCTCCACAAGGCCACGGCCGAGCAGATGCTGCGCGACCGGCGCGAGCCGTGCCGGCTGCACAACAACTGCTCGGGCAAGCACACCGGCATGCTGACGACCGCGCTGCACATGGGCGAGCCCGTGCAGGGCTACGAGCAGCTCGATCATCCTGTGCAGCAGCGGATTGCCGCGGTGCTGCGCCAGATGGGCGGCGAGGCCGAGCTGGCGCCGCCCGGCGTCGACGGCTGCGGCGTTCCGGCATGGAGCCTCGAGCTGCGCGCCCTGGCCCTTGCCTTCGCCCGCCTCGCTGCACCCGAGCGGCTCGAGCCCGGCCGGGCGGCCGCCGCGCGCCGCCTGATCGAGGCGCTGCGCGCGCATCCCGAGCTGGTCGCAGGCACCGGCCGCTGCTGCACTGCGGTAATGGAGGCGCTGCCGCATGTGCTCACCAAGACCGGTGCCGAGGGCGTGTTCGTGGCGGCCCTCCCGGGCCGCGGCATCGGCCTCGCGCTCAAGGCCGAGGACGGCGCCGGACGGGCCGCCGAGGTGGCGTTGCTGGCGGCCCTCGACGCGCTGGGAGCGGTCACGGACGAGGCCCGGCCCCGGCTCGCCGCCTTCGCCCGGCCCGAGATACGCAATGCGGCAGGGCTCGTCGTGGGGCGGATCGCGCCCGCCGGCAACTGGCCGGGAGCGCTGGGCTCTTGAGCGAGCTCCTGGTCGGCATCGACGAGGTGGGACGCGGCCCGCTGGCCGGCCCCGTGGTGGCAGCCGCGGTGATCCTGCGCGAGCCCGTCGAGGGCCTGGCCGACAGCAAGACACTGAGCGCCGCCCGCCGCCTCGTGCTGGCAGCGGCGATCCGCGAGAACGCCTGGATCGGCATCGGTGCGGCCTCCGTGCCCGAGATCGAGCGCATCAACATCCTCCAGGCGACCTTCCTTGCGATGCGCCGCGCCCTGGCACGGCTGCCGGTGCAGGCGACCCGCTGCGTGATCGACGGCAACAAGGCGCCGCCGCTGGGCCTGCCGACCGAATGCGTGGTGGGCGGCGACGCCATCGTGCCGGCGATCAGCGCCGCCTCGATCGTCGCCAAGGTGACCCGCGACCGGCTCATGCACCGCCTCGCCCTGCGCCATCCCGGCTACGGCTTCGAGCGCAATGTCGGCTACGGCACCCGCGAGCACCTGGACGCGCTGGGCCGGCTCGGCCCCACCGGTCACCATCGCCGCGGCTTTGCCCCGGTGGCCCGGCTGTGTCTCGCCGCGGGCGCTTGAGCCCGGCCCGGCATCCGGGCTCCTCACGGCGGGCCGAGCATGGCTCTCCACAAGGCGTCGCGGGCGAGGAAGCTCTCGGCGGAGTCGCTTGGACAGGCGGCCAGAAAGAAGAGGGCGTAGCCCGGCAGCTTCTCCAGATGCTCCTGCAGCCTCACCTCCTCATGCTCGGCGATCCAGACGACGGCGGTCTCCTGCCGCTCGGGAGAGCGGGCGAGAAGGCAGGTGAGCGCCTGCTCCACGCCGCGAACCGCCGGCAGCTCGTCGAGCAGCAGCAGGACCGCGGCCAGCAGCGCCCCGCAATAGCCGGCATAAAGCGCTACCGGCCCCTCGGGTCCGAGGATGCCGGCGTGGCGGTTGACCACCGCCGTCACCGTCTCCGGGCTCAGCCGGACGCGCGCCTCGGCGAGCAGGAACTCGTCGAGATGCTTGGCCCTGTCGGCCCAGGTGAGATATTCGAGGTGCCGCGCGAGATCGCGGGCCCTGGCGAGGGCGGCGTCCCCCTCGTCCGGCAGGCTGGCGCAGAGGAGATCGCGAGCGGCGCTCTCCGTTCCGATCATGGCCGTGACCGCAGCGGGATGCGGTGCCACCGGCACGGGTCGGGCGCGTCGTCACGCATCGCCGGCCTCTCCTCGCCTGCGCGATCGGCCTGGCGTCGCAACCGCCGAAACGGCGGGAGAACGCAGGCCCGTCCCATTCAAGTTAACTCGTGTTGAGAGACGAGACAATATTGCGCTCAACCGAAACACATCAAACGCTGCAGTCGGGACCAGACAGCGCGGCCTCGCGGTCGCAGACCAGCCCGATGATCGCCCAGTATCAGACGCTCAAGGCGGCCCACCGGGACGCCCTGCTGTTCTTCCGTATGGGCGATTTCTACGAGCTTTTCTTCGAGGACGCGGTCGCGGCCGCCGAGGCCCTCGACATCGCGCTCACCAAGCGCGGCAAGCACCAGGGCGAGGACATCCCGATGTGCGGGGTGCCGGTGCATATCGCCGAATCCTATCTGCACCGGCTGATCCGCAAGGGATTCCGCGTCGCCGTGTGCGAGCAGCTCGAGGATCCGGCCGAGGCCAGGAAGCGCCCGGGCAAGAGCATCGTGCGGCGCGACGTGGTCAGGATCGTCACTCCGGGCACGCTCACCGAGGACAGCCTGCTCGACGCCGGCCGGCACAATTATCTGGCGGCGATCGCACGGGTCCAGGGCGGCCACGCTTGTGCCTGGGTCGACATCTCGACCGGCAACTTCGAGACCGAGGCCATCGAGGCGGCCGGGCTGCCGGCGCTGCTGGCGCGTATCGATCCGGGCGAGATCATCCTCTCCGAGCGGCTTTTGGCCGATGGTGAGCTGCGGACGCTCCTTGGCGACTGGCAGGACCGCCTGACCCCGGCCCGCGACACCAGCTTCGAGAGCAGCGCAGCCGAGGCGCGCCTCTCGGCCTTCTACGGCGTTCAGGCCCTCGACGCGTTCGGCGCCTTCGGCCGGGCCGAGATCGCCGCTGCCGGCGCGCTGCTCGACTATGTCGAGCTCACCCAGAAGGGCTCGCTGCCGCGGCTCTCCCGGCCGCGGCGGATCGAGCCTGCCCGGGTGCTGCGGCTCGACCCGGCGACCCGGCGCAATCTCGAGCTTTCCCAGACCCTCGCCGGCGAGCGCGAGGGCAGCCTCCTTGCCGCCATCGACCGCACCGTCACCAGCGCCGGCGCGCGGCTCCTGGCCGAGCGCCTGGCAGCACCGCTGGTCGATGCCGCGGCCATCCGCCGCCGGCTCGACCAGCTCGAGGCTTTCGCCGAGGATTCCGAGCGCCGTGCCAAGGTGCGCGAGCTGCTGCGTCGCTGCCCCGATCTGGAGCGCGCTCTCTCGCGCCTCTCCTTGCGCCGCGGCGGGCCGCGCGATCTCGTGATGGTGGCCCAGGCGCTGGAGCGCGCCTCGTCCATCCGGGCGCTGCTCGACCCTGCCGCACCGGTCCTGGCCGAGTTCGCCGCGGCGCTTCCCGCGGCAAGCCCGCTTGCCGCACGGCTGGCGGCGACGCTGGTGGAGGAGCCGCCGCTGCTGGCGCGCGACGGCGGGCTGGTGCGCGACGGCGTGCATGAGGAGCTGGGCCAGCTGCGCGAGCTTCGCGATCAGGCGCGCCGCCACATCGCGGCACTGGAGGCGCGCTACCGGGAGAGCACCGGCATCGCCTCGCTCAAGATCCGCCACAACAACATGCTGGGCTATTATGTCGAGGTCACCGCCGTGCATCGTGCCAGGGTGCCGGCCGACTTCGTGCAGCGGCAGAGCATGTCCAACGCCACGCGCTTCGCAACCGCCGAGCTTTCCGAGCTGGAAAGCCGCATCGCCACCGCCGCCGAGCGGGCGCTGGCGCTGGAGCTGGCTCTCTTCGAGGAGCTGTGCCAGGCGGTGCTGGCCGAGGCCGAGGAGATCGCCGTCACCGCGCGCCGGCTGGCCGGGCTCGACGTGGCGGCGGGCCTGGCGGAGCTTGCCGTGGCCGGGCGCTGGGTGCGCCCGGCGATCGACGAGGGGCTGCGGCTCTCGATCGAGGGCGGGCGCCATCCGGTGGTCGAGCAGGCCCTGGCGCGCGAGCGCAAGCCCTTCGTGCCCAACGATCTGGAGGTCGAGGAGGGCTCCCGCCTGTGGCTGCTGACCGGCCCGAACATGGCCGGCAAGAGCACCTTCTTGCGCCAGAACGCGCTCATCGTGATCCTTGCCCAGATGGGCAGCTTCGTGCCGGCGACGGCGGCGGAGGTCGGGCTGGTCGACCGTCTGTTCTCGCGGGTGGGGGCGGCCGACGATCTGGCGCGCGGCCGCTCGACCTTCATGGTCGAGATGGTCGAGACCGCCACCATCCTGAACCAGGCGGGTCCCAGGAGCTTCGTGATCCTCGACGAGATCGGCCGGGGCACGGCCACCTATGACGGGCTCTCGCTGGCCTGGGCGGTGGTCGAGCACCTGCACGAGATCAACCGCTGCCGCGGCCTCTTCGCCACCCATTACCACGAGCTCACCGCGCTCGCCTCCAAGCTCGAGGCGCTCAGCACCCATACCATGCGGGTCAAGGAGTGGCAGGGCGAGGTGGTGTTCCTGCACGAGGTCGGCAGCGGCACCGCCGACCGCTCCTACGGAATCCACGTGGCCAAGCTGGCGGGCCTGCCCGAGCTGGTGATCGAGCGGGCGGGCGAGGTCCTCAAGCGGCTCGAGGCCGGCGAGGCGCGCTCGGCACCGGCCGAGCTGGCCGACGACCTGCCGCTGTTCGCCGCCGCGCTGCGCCCGCCGGCCCCGGCTGCCGCTCCGCCCGCCTCGCCGGTGGTCGAGCTTCTGGGGCAGGTGAGCCCCGACGATCTGACGCCCCGCGAGGCCCTGGAGCTGGTATACCGGCTCAAGAGGCTCCATGCGGCCGACGGGCAGGGAGGTCGGAAGTGACAGCAACGCTCGGGCGCCGCCGGATCCTGCAGGGTGCAGCCGGGCTCGCCGCCCTGGGTTTTCCTTCCGCCGCCCTCGCCGGCGAGCCGCCGGTCGAGCTGCGGCGGCAGGACGGCACGCCCTCGTGCGTGCGCGAGGTCTGGCGCGCCGATCCGGGGCTCCGCGATCTGGGCAAGCCCGGCACCCGGTTCTTCGCCGAGCATTGGGGGACGGAGGTTCGCGGCGACGTCGACGCCCTGCGCGTGGCGCCCGCCCCCGACGGCCTGCCGGCGGTCGAGCGGCGGGTCCGCGCCGGCACCGTGGAGGGCTTCGTCGTGTGGGGCGACCAGCTCGGCCGGCCGGGCGCCCAGGCGGCGCGCGCCTCCGTCGACATCTGGTGGGAGGCCGGCTTTCGCTACCCGCGCGAGTTCACCGGCGGCAAGCTGGCGCTGGGCCTGTGGGGTGGCGAGATCACCGAGGCCGGCACACCGGCCGATGCGCAGCCGGGCTGGTACGACGTGCTGATGCTCCACGGCCGGCCCCACAACGAGGTCGGTGCGGGCATCGGGCTCTACTCCTACCATCTCAACCGCCGCGAGCCGGTGAGTGGCGGCGCCCAGTACGGCCAGGGCATGATCGGCGAGGAGGTGTCGATCCCGACGGGTCGCTGGGTCCGCGTCGAGCACGAGATCATCCTCGACCGGCCGGGCCGGACCGACGGCGTCACGCGCCTGCGTATCGACGGCCGGCTGGTGCTCGAGCGGTTCAAGATCACCTTCCGGCGCGACTTCCGCTGGGGCATCCGCGGCATCCACCTGCTCGACATGTGGGGCGGCCGCCCCGAGGACCCGCGCAACCAGTCGCCCCGCGACCAGCGCATCTGGTACCGCGACTGGCGCTTGTGGGCAGGCGGCGGCGAGCCCTGCGGCCTGCCCCCCGCCGAGAAGCTGCCCGCCATGCGCCCCGCCGGCGAGCGAGGCTAGGAGCGGTTCGCGAGCGGCCGATATGCTGCGCCGCAGACGAGGGCCGCCGACCGCGCTGCGGTCGTGGATATTGATGCCAGGAGACGGCGCTGGTCCTTGCCGATGGAGCCGCGCAAGGCGCTGCGCGCGGCTGACTCCTCTCTTCTGGTCGTGTGGCCGCGGGCGGAACATTTAACCCTGCTTTGCCCCGGCGCGGCAGCCATCTCCAGCGTTCACCCGCCCTCAACCTTCCCTCAGCTATTCTCGCGGATGGTGGAGAAGGTGCGCCCCGAAGGTGCTGCGGCGGCGGAGTCCCATCCCAGCAGGATCGCCGGGAGAGATGAAGATCTCGTGAACGGGTCGACGCCGACGCCGGCTCCCGCCGACGAAGCCGCGCAAGGCGCTGCGCCCGGCTGGCTCCTCTCTTCTGGTCGTGCGGCCGCGGGCGGAACATCTGGCCCTGTTTTGCCGGGGGGAGGAAGCCATCGCCGCCGTTCACCCGCCCTCAACCTTCCCTCAGCTATTCTCGCGGATGGTGGAGAAGGCGCGCCCCGAAGGTGCTGCGGCGGCGGAGTCCCATCCCAGCAGGATCGCCGGGAGAGATGACTATCTCGTGAACGGGTCGACGCCGACGCCAGCCCCCGCCGACGGAGCCGCGCAAGGCGCTGCGCGCGGCTGGCTCCTCTCTCCTGGTCGTGCGGCCGCGGCCGGAACATCTGGCCCTGTTTTGCCCCGACGCGGAAGCCATCTCCGCCGTTCACCCGCCCTCAACCTTCCCTCAGGCATCCTCGCGGATGGTGGAGAAGGTGCGCCCCGGAGGCGAAATGGCGGCAGAGTCCCACCCCAGCAGGATCGCCGGAAGAGATGAAGAACCCGTGAACAGGCCGACGCCGACGCCGGGTCCCCGCCGACGAAGCCGCGCAAGGCGCTGCGCGCGGCTGGCTCCTCTCTCCTGGTCGTGTGGCCGCGGCCGGAACACTTGGCCCTGTTTCGCCCCGGCGCGGCAGCCAGCTCCGCCCTTCACCGGTCCTCAACTTTCCCTCAGCTATTCTCGCGGATGGTGGAGTAGGCGCGCCCCGGAGGTGCTGCGGCGGCGGAGTCCCACACCAGCAGGATCGCCGGAAGAGATGAAGATCCGGTGAACGGGCCGACGTCGACGCGGGTCGCCGCCGCCGGGACCGAGCAAGGCGCTGTGGGCGGCTGGCTCCTCTCTCCTGGTCGTGTGGCCGCGGCCGAAACACTTGGCCCTGTTTCGCCCCGGCGTGGCAGCCATCTCCGCCCTTCACCGGTCCTCAACCTTCCCTCAGCTGTTCTCGCGGATGCTGGGGGAGGCGCGCCCCGAAGGTGCTGCGGCGGCGGAGTCCCACCCCAGCAGGATCACCGGAAGAGATGAAGATCCGGTTTACCCTCATCGCTATCAACTGACAGGAAAACGAGAAGAGAAAGCCGCGCGCAGCGCCTTGCCCGGGTCCGTCTTCGCGAGCCGGTCCCGGTCGTTTGCCGCGTTTTCGCCGCTCGTGGCGAAAGGGCCGGTGAGGAGGACGCTTCCTTGGGCCTGGCGCCGGTGCGCCCCGTGCCGCCTCGCTCTTGTTGCCTTGTCGCCCGTTGCTCTCTTCTATGGGCGAGCGACAACGGGACGAGCGACTGGAGGGGACAGCGCATGGCGGCGAGCTCGGAGGCGGTCGGGCGGCGGGTGACGGTCCATGAGGCGCCGGCGCGCCGTGCCGGAGCGGGCCTCGAGGAGAAGCTGCGCCGCCACCTCGAGGGCGAGGTCTTCTTCGACCGTTTCTCGCGCGGCCGCTACGCCACCGATGCCTCGATCTACGAGATCGAGCCCTTGGGCGTGGTGGTGCCGCGCAGCGAGGCCGATCTCGAGGCGGTTCTCTCGATAGCGCGCGAGGAGGGCGTGCCGCTATTGATGCGCGGTGGCGGCACCTCGCAGGCCGGCCAGACGGTGAACCGTGCGCTCGTGGTGGACACGACGCGCCACCTGAACCGCCTGATCGCGGTGGACCAGGAGGCGCGGACGGCCATCGTCCAGCCGGGCCTGGTGCTGGACGAGCTGAACCGCCAGCTCAAGGGCAGGGGCCTGTTCTTCCCGGTGGACGTCTCCACCGCCAGCCGCGCCACGCTGGGCGGCATGGCCGCCAACAACTCGGCCGGCGGCCGCTCGATCCGCTACGGCATCATGGTTCACAACGTGCTGGGCATCGATGCCCTGCTGGCCGACGGCACCGCCTGCAGCTTCGGGCCGACCGGACCCGACACCGGCGCGCTGCAGCCCGATGCCTACGGCGCCCTGGTCGAGGGCGTGCGCGCCATCGCCGGCGGCGTGCAGGACGAGATCGCCGCGCGCTTTCCAAAGGTCCTGCGGCGCGTCGGCGGCTACAATCTCGATACCGTCGATTCGGCCGGGCACAATATGGCGAGCCTGCTGGTGGGCTCGGAGGGCACGCTGGCGCTCTTCAAGCGGATCGGGCTCCGCCTGCACGAGCTGCCCAAGCGCCGGGTCATGGGGATCTGCCGGTTCCCCAGCTTTCACGACGCCATGGAAAGCACACGTCATCTGGTGGCGCTGGACCCCGAGGCGGTGGAGCTGGTCGACAGCACGATCCTGTCGCTTGCCGCCGATATCCCCATCTACGCGCCCACGGTGGAGCGCATGCGCGGCGACGCCGGCACCGACTGCGTGCTGATCGTCGAGTTCGCCGGCGAGGATCTCTCCGCCCTCGAGGCGAAGCTGGCGGGGCTGGCCGAGGTGATGGCTGGTCTCGGCTTCCCCCGGGCGGTCCTGCCGGCAGTGGACACGGGCTTCCAGGCAGCCGTGGCCGAGGTCCGGAAGGCCGGGCTCAACATCGTCATGTCGATGAAGGGGGCCGCCAAGCCGGTCTCCTTCATCGAGGACTGCGCGGTGCCGCTCGAGCATCTGGGGGCCTTCACTGCCGAGGTGAACGAGCTGTTCGCCCGGCACGGCGTCAAGGGCACCTGGTATGCCCATGCCTCGGTGGGCTGCCTCCATGTGCGGCCGGTCCTGAACCTGCGCGAGGCGGCCGACCGGCGGCGGTTGCGCCTGATCGCCGAGGAGACCTTCGCGCTGGTGCGGCGCTTCGGGGGCTCGCATTCCGGCGAGCATGGCGACGGGATCGTGCGCAGCGAGTTCCACGAGGCGATGTTCGGCCGGCCGCTCGTGCGCGCCTTCGAGCAGGTGAAGGACCTGTTCGACCCGGCGGGGCTGCTCAACCCCGGCAAGATCGTGCGCGCGCCGCGGATGGACGAGGTCGCCCTGCTGCGGCAGCGCGGCGAGCTGCCGCCGCAGCCGGCCACCGTGCTCGACTGGAGGGCCTGGGGCTCGCTGCGCGGGGCTGCCGAGATGTGCAACAACAATGGCGAGTGCCGCAAGGCGGGCGGGGTCATGTGCCCGTCCTTCAAGGTCACGGGCGAGGAGCAGCACGTCACCCGCGGCCGCGCCAACACGCTGCGCCTTGCCCTGCTCGGACGGCTCGGCCCCGACGCGCTGCGCTCGACGGGCGTGCGGGCAGCGCTCGATCTTTGCATCGGCTGCAAGGCTTGCCGGCGCGAATGCCCGACCGGCGTCGACATGGCGCGCATGAAGACGGAGGTGCTCTGCCAGCAGCGCCGCGACGGCGGGATCGACCTGCGCAGCCGGCTCATCGCCTTCCTGCCGCGCTATGCGCCGCTGGCGCGGCGGGCAGGACCGCTCTTGAACCTCGTCGAGAAAAGCGCTGCCGCCCGGCGTCTGCGCGCAAGGATATCGGGCTTTTCGGCCGAGCGGCCGATGCCCGCCTGGGCGGCGAGACCGTTCCTGCCGAAGAGCGGCGCGCTGCCCGCGGCAGGCGAGGGGGTGGCTCTCCTCACCGACTGCTTCACCCGATGGTTCGAGCCGGAGAACGGGCGGGCCGCCGAGCGGGTGCTGGCGCGGGGCGGCAGGCGGGTGTGGCATCCGCCGCATGACGGCCGGCCGCTGTGCTGCGGCCGCACGTTCCTGGCACAAGGGCTGGTCGAGGAGGCGCGGCAGGAGGCGGGGCGGCTGATGGCAGCGCTGCGCCCGGCCCTCGAGGGCGGGCTCAAGGTGGTGGGGCTGGAGCCCTCCTGCCTGTACACGTTGCGCGACGATGGCGGCGACCTCGTCGAGCCGGCCGATGCCGGGCTCTTGCGGGCGGGCATGGTCTCGTTCGCCGAGGCGCTGGAGGAGGTCGAGCTGACGCCCCCGGAGGGCGGGCGGCCCGATGTCCTGCTGCACCTGCACTGCCACCAGCGCGCCCATGGCGCGGAGAAGGGCTCGCGCGGCGTGCTCGCCGACCGGCTCGGCCTCAGCCTCGCCCTGACGCCGCCCGGCTGCTGCGGCATGGCCGGAAGCTTCGGCTACGAGGCCGAGCATGCCGCCATGTCGCGGCAGATCGCCGAGGCCGGGCCGCTCCCGGCGGTGCGCGAGGCAGGGGGCCGTCTCGTGGTGGCCGACGGCACGAGCTGCCGCCACCAGCTCCGGGACCTTGCGGGCGTCCGGCCGGTTCATCTCGCAGTGGCGGTCGACCGCCTGCTCGCCTAGCTTGGATCCTGCCATGAAAACAATTCGCGCTCTGCTCTGCGCCGCTTCCCTCGTGGCGGTGGCGCCCCTCCAGGCGGCACCGCCGCCCTCGGCCGCACAGTTCGACAGTTTCGTGCGCGAGGGCGGGCGGCACTGCGCCACGGCTTCCTCGAAGGCCTGCTTCGCGCGCGGCTTCGGTTTCGCCGACCGCGACGGCGACGGGCTCTTGTCGCTGGAGGAGGCGCGTGCGGTGCACGGCGCGCTGCGCGACTGGACCCTGGCCAACCGGGATCAGCTGGCCGAGCCGGACCGGCGCGGGCTGGCGGTGGGGCTGCTGGTGGTCCAGCTCGTCGGTCTCGAGGCGATCTTCGGCAGCTACGACGAGAATGGCGACGGCCGGCTGAGCCGGGCCGAGCTGCAGGCCGACGTGCGGCTCGACGAGCGACCGCTGCCCGTGCTGGTGCGTGATCCCGACGCCGTCGACTGGCGCAGCCTGCGGGCGCGGCTCGGCCCGGCGGGCGCGCTGCTCGAGGACATCATGCCCCGAGGCTCCTGACTGTCGCTGGAGGTGCAGGATGGCGAAAGAGAAGGACAAGCGCCGCAAATCGCCCACCCCGCTGGGGCCGATCGGCAATGGCGGGCAGTGGCACATCTGGTACGTGGTGGGCGCCGTGCTGCTGCTGCTGCTCCTGCAGGACTGGTGGCAGCAGAGCCGCACCACCGAGGTCATCCCCTACAGCGCGTTCGAATCCTATCTCGAGCAGGGGGTCGTCGAGCGGGTGACGGTCGGCGAGCAGTTCCTCTCCGGCACCTTCAAGACCGCCCAGGACGGCAAGACCCAGTTCGTCACACCCCGGGTCGACCCGGCGGTGGCCGACCGGCTCGAGAAGTACAACGTCGAGTTCACCGGCACGGCCGAGAACACGTTCCTGCGCGACATCCTCTCCTGGGTCGTGCCCATCGTCATCTTCTTCGCGATCTGGATGTTCATCTTTCGCAAGTTCGCGGAGAAGCAGGGCATGGGCGGCTTCATGTCGGTGGGCAAGTCCAAGGCCAAGATCTACGTCGAGCAGGACACGAAGACGACCTTCGCCGACGTGGCGGGCGTCGAGGAATCCAAGGAGGAGCTGGCGGAGATCGTCGAGTTCCTCAAGGACCGCGAGCAATATGGCAGGCTGGGGGCGCGCCTGCCCAAGGGCATCCTCCTGGTAGGCCCGCCCGGCACCGGCAAGACGCTGCTGGCGCGGGCCGTGGCTGGCGAGGCGGGCGTGCCGTTCTTCTCGATCTCGGGCTCCGAGTTCGTCGAGATGTTCGTGGGGGTGGGTGCCGCCCGGGTGCGCGATCTCTTCGAGCAGGCCAGGAAGGCAGCACCTGCCATCGTCTTCATCGACGAGCTCGACGCGCTCGGCCGGGCGCGCAGTGCCTTGACCGGCGTGGGCGGCCATGACGAGCGCGAGCAGACCTTGAACCAGCTCCTGACCGAGCTCGACGGCTTCGACCCGTCCGAGGGCGTGGTGCTGCTGGCGGCCACCAACCGGCCGGAGATCCTCGATCCGGCCCTGCTGCGCGCCGGCCGCTTCGACCGCCAGGTGCTGGTCGACCGCCCGGACAAGCAAGGCCGCGTCCAGATTCTCCAGGTCCACGTTCGGAAGATCCGCCTCGCCCCCGATGCCGATCTCGAGCAGGTGGCCGCCATGACCACTGGCTTTTCCGGCGCCGATCTCGCCAACCTCGTCAACGAGGCGGCGCTGCTCGCCACCCGGCGCCGGGCCGACTCCGTGGGGATGGAGGATTTCACCCAGGCGGTAGAGCGGATCGTGGCCGGCCTCGAGAAGCGCAACCGCCTGCTGAACCCGCGAGAGCGCGAGATCGTGGCCCACCACGAGATGGGACACGTCCTGGTAGCGCTGGCCCTGCCGGGCTCGGACGCGGTGCACAAGGTCTCGATCATTCCCCGCGGCGTCGGCGCGCTGGGCTACACCATCCAGCGGCCCACCGAGGACCGTTTCTTGATGACCCGCGAGGAGCTCGAGGACAAGATCTGCATGATCTTGGGCGGTCGCGGCGCCGAGAAGCTGGTCTATGAGCATCTCTCGACCGGGGCCGCCGACGATCTGGTGCGCGCCACCGACATCGCCCGCAGCATGGTCGCCCGCTACGGCATGGACGAGAAGGTGGGCTCGATTGCCTACGATGCCGAGCGCAGCCCGTTCCTCCAGCCCGCCCCCGGCCAGTCCTATACCGAGCGGCGGTTCAGCGAGGAGACGGCCCGCGAGATCGACCTGGCGGTGCGACGCATCATCGATGGCGCTTTCGAGCGCACCATGGGGATCCTGCGCCGCAACCGCGACATGCTGGAGCACTGTGCGCGCGCGCTGCTCGAGGTCGAGACGCTCGACGAGGCGGCGCTGCGCCGGCTGACCGCCGGCCTCCACCGGGAGCCGGCACGCGGCGCCCGGGCGGCCGAGTGAGCCCCAAGCCCAAGGCGCGGCTCAGTACCACACGCCGGGCCAGCGCCAGCGCGGTGCGGTGCCGGCGCGGTGCACCCAATGCCCGGGTGCCAGGCGCAGCGCCGGGGAAGGAGCGAGATCGGGACGCTCCTCGAGCTCGAGCAGCCGGCGGACCCGCTCCCCTGTCGGCGGGTGGGTGCGCAGCAGCGAGGGCTCCGGCATGCGGCGGCCGGGCAGCAGGATCTCCTCCCAGTAGCGCCCCTGCTGCCGTTCCAGTCGGGCCAGGGCCGAGGCGAGCCCGCGCGGGTCGCCGGTGAGCGAGGCGGCCTCGAGATCGGCGTCGAATTCCCGCGAGCGGGAGAGGGCGAGCTGAAGCAGGCTCACGACGGTGGGTGCGAAGATCAGGAGCAGCACGAGAAGCCACGGCACCGAACCGGCACCGGTCAGCATCAGCGGCAGGTTGATGAGCAGCAGAAGCTGGCCGATCCACGACATCACACTGGTCAGCCGGCTCAGCAGATCGGCCAGCCCCATGAGCCAGAGATCGTTGTGGCGCACATGGCTGATCTCGTGGGCGAGCACGCCGGCGAGCTCGCGCCCGCTCAGTCCGCGCAGCAGGCCGGCGGTGACGGCGATGGCGGCGCGCGAGCGGTTGCCGACCGCAAACGCGTTGAGCAGGCTGCTCGGGATGTAGTGGAGGCGGGGCGTGTGCGGCAGCCCGGCGCGCCGGGCGAGCTCGTCGAGCAGGGCGTAGCCGTCGGGGAACTCGCGGTGCGCCACCGGCCGGGCTCCGTAGAGCCGCATGACCAGCTCGGGCGTGATCGACGGTGTGGCGAGCAGGCTCGCTCCGCCCACTGCCAGCGTCCACACCAGCCCTACCGGCCCCCACAGGATCCACGCGCAGGCCCCGAGAATGGCGAGCATGCCGCCGATCAGCAGCGCCGTGTGCACGAGATTGCGCAGCCGGTGGCGCAAATGCTGCTGCCGGTCGAGGCCAAGAGGGGCGCGTGTGGCCGTCATGTCTCGTCGCACCATGGGGGCCGTGCTAACTCCGTGGATGGCAGGGAAGGCGTTCAGCAGGGGAGGTTGGGAGATGGCGGCGCCGGAGGCAAGCGCGCGCGGCCGGATGCGGGTCGTGCAGGGCGACATCACCACGCTGGCGGTGGACGCGATCGTCAATGCCGCCAACGAGGAGCTTTTGCCGGGCGGCGGCGTGTGCGGCGCCATCCACCGTGCTGCCGGCCCGAAGCTGGCGGAGGAGTGCGCCAGGCTCGGCGGCTGCCCGACCGGCGAGGCGCGGATCACCGGCGGCCACGATCTGCCGGCCCGCCACGTCATCCACACGGTGGGCCCGCTCTGGGACGGCGGCGAGGCCGGCGAGGCCGAGGAGCTGGCCTCCTGCTACCGCCGCTCCCTGCAGCTGGCCTATCGCCACGGGTTGCGGTCGGTGGCTTTCCCCGCCATCTCCACCGGGGTCTTCGGCTACCCGGACGAGTCCGCCGCCGCCATCGCCGTGCGCGAGGTGGCCCGCGTGCTGGCCGAGCGGCCGGAGCTCGAGGAGGTGATCTTCTGCTGCTTCAGCAGCCGCTCGGCCATGCTGCACGAGCGGGCGCTGGCGGCGCTGGGCAAAGGGAGTTGACGCGGGTGGCGCTCGATCTTGTCTGTCTCGGCGAGCCGATGGTGGAGTTCAACCAGACGGAGCGCGACCAGCCGCAGTTCCTGATGGGCCATGGCGGCGACACGTCCAACTGCGCCATCGCCGCCGCCCGCCACGGGCTGAAGGTGGGCTATCTCACGCGGCTGGGCGACGATGCGATGGCCGACAGCCTCATGAAGCTGTGGCGGGAGGAGCGGGTGGACGCCTCGCGGGTGGTGCGCGACCCCGCCGCCCCCACCGGCATCTACTTCGTGACCCACGGCCCCGAGGGGCACGCCTTCACCTACTACCGGGCCGGCTCGGCGGCCAGCCGCATGCGGCCGGAGGACCTGCCGCACGACTATCTCCTAGGCGCGCGGGCGCTGCACCTCTCCGGCATCAGCCAGTCGATCAGCGACAGCGCCTGCGATACCTGCTTCGCCGCCATCGAGGCCGCACGGCGCGAGAACGTCTTGGTGTCCTACGACACCAACCTGCGCCTCAAGCTCTGGCCGCTCGACCGTGCCCGCGCGATCATCCACGCTACCGCCCCCAGGGTCGACATCCTGCGCCCCGGCCTCGACGATGCCCGCCAGCTCACCGGCCTCGAGGATGCGGACGAGATCGTCGACTTCTACCTGCGCCTGGGCGCGCCGCTCGTGGCCCTGACGCTGGGCTCGGAGGGGGCGTTGGTGGCGACGGCCGACCGGCGGCAGCGCTTTGCCGCCCGCAAGGTGGAGTCGGTGGACGCCACCGGCGCCGGCGACGCCTTCGACGGCGCGTTCCTCGCCGAATATCTGCGCACCCGCGATCCGTTCGGAGCGGGTGAGTTCGCTAACGCCGCGGCAGCGCTCGCCACGACCGGCTACGGCGCGGTGGCGCCGCTGCCGCGCCGTGGCCAGGTCGAGAGCTTCCTTGCCGGGAGATCGGGCGATGCTTGAGGCGACGGGCACCGCGCTGATCGGTCTCGACTGGGGCACCAGCTCGTTTCGGGCCTGCCGGATGGACCGGGCGGGCCGGGTCCTCGAGCGGCGCCAGGCACCGGCCGGCATCATGAACGTGGCGCAGGGGCGTTTCGAGCAGACCCTCGAGGAGCAGGTCGGCGACTGGCTTGCCGCGGGGCCGAAGGTGCCGGTGCTCGCCTCGGGCATGATCGGCAGCCGCCAGGGTTGGGTCGAGGTGCCCTATCTGGCATGTCCGGCGGGTGGCGAGGCGATCGGCGCGGCCCTGCTGGCGCACACGGCCCCGAGCGGGCGGGTGCTGCATTTCGTGCCGGGCCTGAGCGGCCGCGACCCGCTGGGCATTCCCGACGTGATGCGCGGCGAGGAGACCCAGATCGTGGGGGCGCTCGCCGGCGAGAAGGGCACCCGCCTGGTCCTGCTGCCGGGCACCCACAGCAAGTGGGCGCTGGTCGAGAACGGTTCCGTGCGCTGGTTCGCGAGCTTCATGACCGGCGAGCTCTTCGCGGTGCTGCGCGGCCACTCGATCCTCGGGCGGCTTATGGAGGGCGCGGCGGACGACGAGGAGGGCTTCGCCCGCGGCGTCGAGGTGGGGCTGGGTCGAGCGGCGGTGGCCGGCGGCACGCTGCGCCGTCTCTTCAGCGCCCGCACCATGGCGCTGATGGGCGATGTGCCGCCGCGCGGCGTCGCCGCCTATCTATCGGGCCTGCTGATCGCCAGCGAGGTGCGCGAGGCGCTGGACTGCGTGGACGGGGCAGGCGCCTCCGGCAGCGTCCTGCTGGTGGGCGGCGAAGCCCTCACGGCCCGCTACGCCCAGGCCCTGGAGGCTGCCGCCATCGGCCACGAGGTGGCGCAGGGCGAGCCCGCCGCACGGGGCCAGTACCTCATCGCCCGGGCGGCCGGACTGCTCGGCTAACACCGGCTCCAGGGAGAAAGAGCATGCTCGAGACCTGCCTGGCGGCACTGCCGCTCGTCGCCATCCTGCGCGGTATCCGGCCGGAGGAGGCCCTGCCGGTGGGCGAGGCGCTGGCCGGTGCCGGCTTTCGCATCATCGAGGTGCCGCTCAACTCGCCCGAGCCCCTCGAGAGTATCCGCCTCCTGGCGCGGCGCTTCGGCGACGGGCTGCTGGTGGGCGCCGGGACGGTGACCAGTCCCGCCGCCGCAGGGCAGGTGGTGGAAGCGGGGGGCCGGATCATCGTCATGCCGCACGGCGATGTCGGGGTGATCCGCGAGGCCAAGCGGCTGGGCGCTTTCTGCGTGCCGGGCGTGGCCACGCCGACGGAGGCCTTCGCGGCTCTGACAGCCGGCGCTGATGCCCTGAAGCTGTTCCCCGCCGAGCTGATCACGCCGCCGGTCGTCAAGGCGATGCGGGCGGTTCTGCCGCAGGGTACGCGGCTCTTGCCGGTGGGCGGGATCGAGCCCGGCGGCATGGCGGTCTACCGGGCGGCCGGTGCCGCCGGCTTCGGGCTCGGCTCCGCCCTCTACCGGCCCGGCATGGCGCCGGCGGAGGTGGCGGAGCGCGCCCGGCGCTTCGTCGAGGCGTGGCGGGGCGGGGAGCAGCCCGCCCCGGCATCGGCCTAACCGGGGTTGCCCTGGCGGTCGACGAACAGCCGCACCAGGGTCTCCTGGTCGGGCAGGCCGGTCTTGGCGAGGCCGGTCTTTTCCTGGAACGACTCGAACCCGGCGCGGGTCTTGGGGCCGAAGGCGCCGTCCGCGCTGCCGCTCAGATGGCCGGCCTTGATGAGGGCCTCCTGGGCGCGCCTGAGAATGGCCGAGTAGAGCGTTACCGTCTTCTCGCCGACCTTGGCCTCGACCAGCGGCGACTTCTCGGCGAGGCGCTGGCTCTCGAAGAACTCGAGAAGCGCCTCGGCCATCTGGCCGATGCGGATCTCCGGCTTCTCGGCGCAGTTGCTGAGCACGAGATTCATCACGAGCTGGTCGGACTGCCAGGGCAGGGCGTCGAACACGCCGCTGCGATACTTGTTGGTGGCGGAGAAGTAGCCGTCCAGCCAGGTCTTGACGAGGACGAGGTCGCCCTGGCGCTTCTCCTCCACCGTCTTGTTGATCTCGCTGCAGGGCAGCGAGCCGAGGCCGCGCACGTCGAAGGCGCCGTTTCGATCCGCCGCCGAGGACGGCGCCGAGAGTGCAACGACGACGGCCGCCGCCGTGAGGGTCGTGCACGAGAGTCGCCGCATGGTCCAAACCTTCCCAAGAGCCGCAAACCGTGCCGGACTAGCGCAGGGGCATGGTCCGGCGCAACAGGTCGTTTCCGGTTCGCTCAATGGGCGAACAATACCGGAAGGGGCGTGCTACGAAAGACACCGAGCGTGTGGGGGCCGCAGCGCTGGGACAGCAGCACCCGGCGATAGCTGCCGCCCATGACCACGAGATCGGCGCCCACCGCCTGGGCGTGCGCGAGCAGGGTCTCGGGCGTGGCTTCGGGCAGGCAGGCGGTGGTGCAGTCGAGACCATGCGCCCGCAGATAGGCGCTCGCGTCGTCGAGGAGGGTGGCGCAGGACTCCATGCCCTCGCCCTCCTCGGCGCACACAAGATCCACCGGCACCTCGCCCCACAGGCGCAGCTGGGCATAGAGCTTCATCGCCCGCGCCGACTCGACCGAGCCGTTATAGGCGATCATCACCTTGCCGATTGGCGATTGCGTGGCGGCCAGGCCGAGGATCGGCCGGACGCCGCTGGCGAGGAGCTTGAGGAGGGCGTTCTCGGGCTCCTCGAGCACCCCCTCCTCGAACCAGCCGCGCAGGCTGAGCACCAGGAGATCGTGATAGCGGCAGGCGCGCAACAGCTCGTCGAGCGGGTCGCCACGCCGCTCGAGGCGGGTGACCGCGACGCCGTGCTGCGGTCCCAGCCGCTCCAGCTCGCGCAGCGTCTGCTCGGCATTGTCGCTGCTCTGCCTGATGCGCTCGGCCGCCGCCAGGTCGCCCGCGTCGCTGCCGCCCAGAGGCGACGGCTGGAGATCGGCCAGCCGCTCGACCTCGACGATCGAGAGGGCGCCGATCTCCGCCCGGTGTCGCGCCGCCAGCTCCACCACGTAGGCGAGCTTGTCTGCGAGGCCCGGGGTTCCTGAAACTCCGACCAGGATACGTCTGATCATCAAGCAGTCCTGTCTGTCGCCCATGCTGCGCCGAAGGAGGCCAAAGGAGGCATTGTCCCCCTCGGGGCGCCGTTGTCCAGCAATCGAGGGAAGGCCGCTAGAGGGTGCTCATGCCGTGCCGCATTGCTGCACGCTTGGCGGGCGCCGCCATGTCGAGCATCCGCATGCCCGCGCCGCGCAGTGCTGCCAGCGGCGTGATGTCGTTGGAGAACAGGCGGTTGAGCCCGTCGGTGAGCCACAGGCGGCGCATGTTGGCGGGCCGGCGGGCACGCTCGTAGGGAATGAGCGCGTCGCCGCCGCCGAGATCCTGGCCGTGCCGCCGGGCGCGCACGAGCTGCTCGCACAGGCAGCCTATGTCGGCCACGCCCATGTTGAAGCCCTGGGCATGGATCGGATGCGCGCCGTGCGCGGCGTCGCCCACCAGCGCGATGCGCGGCGCCACGTAGCGCGCGGCATGCTGGGCCGAGAGCGGCCAGCGCCCCACCGGCCCGTCGATCTCGAGAGCACCCAGGACGTCGCCGATCTGCTCGTGCAGGCGTGCTGCCAGGGCGGCCGGCGGCAGGGAGGCGATACCGGCCGCCTCCTCGTGGGTCTCCACCCAGGTGACCCCGCAGCGCCGGCCGGGCAGCGGCAGGAGGGCGAGCGGGCCCTGTGGCCGCAGATGCTCGCGCACCCGCCAGCCATGTGCCCGTTGGTGGGCGACGACGAAGACGATGGCGGTCTGGCGGTACGTCCAGCGCTCGAGCCCGATCCCCGCCAGGGTGCGCACGCTCGAGCCGCGCCCGTCGGCGCCCACCAGCAGGGCCGCCTCGAGCGTGCCGCCGTGGTCCAGGTGGAGCGCGACGGACTGACGCCGGCGCTCGATCGTCGCGAGCTTGCCGGTGCGCAGAAGCTCCGGCCCGGCCGCGGCCTCGGCCGCCGCCAAGAGGGAGCGCCGCAGCAGGTGGTTCTCGAAGCCGTAGCCGAAAGGCTGGCCGAAGGTTTCGCGGGCGCGGTAATCGACGGCAGCGCCGCCGGCCACGTCGCGGACCCGCGTCTCCCAGATCGGTGCGGCGTGGGGATGGCAGTGCGGCCAGGCGCCCAGGCGCGTCACCACCTCGTGACTGCTGCCCAGGAGCGCCAGGGTGCGGCCGTTGGCCGGGCTCTCGAGGATGCGCTCGCGCGGCTGCGGGTCGATCACTGCGACGCGCAGACCCTCGCGGGCGAGCCCGGCTGCCAGCAGCAGCCCGGCATGGCCGCCTCCGGCGATCGCCACATCGATGGGACTGGATCGGGACATTGCGCCGGCACCCTGCCGCAGCGCCGGCGCGCTGTCCATCCGTCTCGCGGTCAGGCGGGCTGCGCCGTGAACAGCGCCGCGTCCGCCGGATCCTCGACCCGGCGCAGCAGCGCCGAGCGGAGCTTCATGAGGGCGCGGTGCTCGATCTGGCGCACCCGCTCCTTGCTGATGCCGAGCCGTACGCCCAGCTCCTCCAGCGTGCGCCCGTCGTCACGCAGCCGACGCTCGCGGATGATGGTCTGCTCGCGCTCGGAGAGCTCCTTGAGCGAGGAGGCCAGCCACTGCGAGCGCTGCCGCGTGTCGTGCCGCTCCTGCACGATCTCCTCCGGCGTCGGACGCTCGTCGGCCAGGAAATCCTGCCAGACGTCCTCGCCGTGGACGCTGATCGAGGCGTTGAGCGACTGGTCGCCGCTCATCAGCCGCATCTCCATCGCCTCGACCTCGCCCACCGGCACCGCCAGGGCCTCGGCGATGTAGGCGCGGCCCTCGTCGTTGAGATCGGCGCCGCGGCCGTCATCGATCTTGGCGCGCAGCCGTCGCAGGTTGAAGAACAGCGATTTCTGCGCAGCGGTGGTGCCGGTGCGGACCACCGACCAGTTGCGCAGGATATAGTCCTGCATCGCCGAGCGGATCCACCAGGCCGCATAGGTCGAGAAGCGCACCTCGCGCTCCGGCTCGAAGCGTGCGGCCGCCTGCATCAGCCCCACCACGCCCTCCTGGACGAGGTCTGCCAGCGGCAGGCCGTAGTTCTTGAACCGGCTGGCGGTGCTGATCACCAGCCGCATATAGGACGTGACGAGCTCGTGAAGTGCGGCCTCGTCATCCTCGTTGCGCCACAGGCGGGCCAGCTCCATCTCGCGCTCGCGCGTGAGGAGCGGCGCGTTCATCGAGTCGCGAATGAGCTGCCGGTTGGCGCGCTGGGTGTCCACCGTGTCGGAGATCGCCACTATCGTACCTCCGCCGCTGCGTTGACGAGGCCGGGTGCCTCGCTCCCGTAACGGCAAGCCGTCTCGAACGTTCCGCTATCTAGTACGGGCCGAAGAACCTGAAGGATCAATTGAGATCACGGCAGAATGACGGCGGCGTGCCCGGGAAACGACCGGGCCGTTCCGCGCAAGCTCTTGATCCAGTGCTCATCATTGCGCGGGCCCTCCGATATCATGACGTCGAATTAACGCCTGGGTCATCTCTATATGGGGACTCCCGGCAGGCGTTGTGAGGGATGCGCTGCAAAGGGTTGAGATGGCGGGCCTGGTGGCCCAAGAAGGCGTCGCCTTGCTGCAGGAGCGAAGATCCATGGTCGACGTCTTCATCTGCGATGCCGTTCGGACCCCGATAGGGCGTTATGGCGGCGCCCTGGCCGCGGTTCGCGCCGACGATCTCGCTGCGGTGCCGCTCCGGGCTCTCATGGGCCGCAACACCGCGGTCGACTGGAGCGCGGTCGACGAGGTCATTCTCGGCTGCGCCAACCAGGCCGGCGAGGACAACCGCAACGTGGCGCGCATGGCGGCCCTGCTCGCCGGGCTGCCCGACGCGGTGCCCGGCGTCACGGTCAACCGCCTGTGCGGCTCCGGCATGGAGGCGATCGGCCAGGCGGCCCGCGCGATCCGCACCGGCGAGGCGGAACTGTGCATCGCCGGCGGCGTCGAGAGCATGAGCCGCGCGCCCTTCGTCATGGGCAAGGCCACGACGCCCTTCGCCCGCGAGGCGCAGCTCCAGGACACGACCATCGGCTGGCGCTTCGTCAACCCGCTGATGAAGGCCCGGTTCGGGGTCGACGCGATGCCCGAGACGGCGGAGAACGTGGCGGCCGAGTTCGCGATCGCCCGCGACGACCAGGATGCCTTCGCGCTGCGCTCGCAGCAGCGCGCCGGCGCGGCACAGCAGGCCGGCCGCTTTGGCCAGGAGATCGTCCCGGTCGAGATCGAGCAGCGCAGAAAGCCCGCGCTGGTGGTCGACCAGGACGAGCATCCGCGGCCCGACACGACGCTTGAGAAGCTGGCGAGGCTGCCGGCCCCCTTCCGCGAGGGCGGCAGCGTCACCGCCGGCAACGCCTCGGGCGTCAACGACGGCGCCTGCGCCGTGCTGGTGGCCTCGGCCGCGGCGGTCGAGCGGCACGGCCTGCGGCCCTTGGCGCGGATCGCCGGCATGGCCACCGCGGGGGTGCCGCCGCGCATCATGGGCATCGGGCCGGTGCCGGCCACCCGCAAGCTGCTGGAGCGCGCCGGCCTCGGCATCGGCGATCTCGACGTGATCGAGCTCAACGAGGCGTTCGCCGCCCAGGCGCTGGCCTGCATGCGCCAGCTCGGCCTGCCCGATGATGCCGGCCACGTGAACCCCAATGGCGGCGCCATCGCGTTGGGCCATCCGCTCGGCATGAGCGGCGCCCGGCTGGTCACGACGGCGGCCTGCGAGCTCGGCCGCAGCGGCGGCCGGCGGGCGCTTTGCACCATGTGCATCGGTGTCGGCCAGGGCATCGCCATGCTGGTCGAGCGGGCATGAGCGCGGCGGGCGATGCGGGACTGCCCGAGGTCGTGAGCACCGTCGCCGGGCTGCGCCAAAGGGTGGCGGCGTGGCGTGCCCAGGGGCTCACGGTCGGCTTCGTGCCGACCATGGGTGCGCTGCATGCCGGTCATCTGGCGCTGGTCCGGCACGCCCTCGAGCGGTGCGACAGGGCGCTGGTCTCGATCTTCGTCAACCCCTCGCAGTTCGCCGCCAACGAGGATCTCGACCGCTACCCGCGCACGCTGGAAAGCGATCGTGGAAAGCTTGCGGCGATGGGCGCGCATCTGGTGTTCGCCCCCTCGGCGCGCGAGATGTACCCGGCGGACTTCACGACCGGCGTCGCGGTCGGCGGCCTGGGCGAGGGGCTGTGCGCGGTGACGCGTCCGCATTTCTTCGGCGGCGTGGCGACGGTGGTCACCAAGCTCTTGAACCAGGCCCAGGCCGACATCGCCGTTTTCGGCGAGAAGGACTACCAGCAGCTGTTGGTGGTGCGTCGGCTGGCCCGCGACCTCGACATCCCGACCGAGATCGTCGGGCACCCGACCGAGCGGGAGGAGGACGGGCTCGCGCTGTCCTCGCGCAATGCCTATCTGAGCGTCGACCAGCGGCGGACGGCGGCGGGGCTTCCAGCAGTGCTGCAGCGCACGGCGGCGTCACTTGCCGGCGGAGCGCCGGTCGGCGGCACCCTTGCGCGGGCACGCGAGGAGCTGCTGGCGTGCGGCTTCTCGCGGATCGACTATGTAGAGCTGCGCGACTCGCAGACGCTGGCGCCGGTGGATCCGCTCGGCGGGCGGGAGGCGCGGCTGCTGGCGGCGGCATGGCTGGGCGAGGTGCGGCTGATCGACAACCTCGCCGTGGCCGCCGCACGGTGAGACCTGCGCCCGTGACACGGCGTTCTCACGCCGGCGTCACGGGCGGCAAGGCCGGCTCTGGCTTCAGGCGACCTTGCTCTCGTCCTTGAGAGCACTCTTGGGCTCGTCGTCGTCCTCCTTGAGGCCGGCCTTGAAGCTCTTGATGCCCTTGGCGAAGTCACCCATCACGTTCGGCAGCTTGCCGGCGCCGAAGACGATGAGGATGACCGCCAGGACGATCATCCAATGCCACATGCTGAAAGCACCCACAGGCAAGCTCCTTGACGTGTGCTGGTTGAAGGCTTTTTCGAGCTTCGCCAGAGGCTATCCGCATCATCATGGGCTGCCAAGTGAAAGCACGTCGCGGTTCCGTGCAGCGGTGCCGCACCCCCGATCGGCCGCACCGGCCTCAGCAGGCGCGTCCGCGGCGCAGCCGGTGATGCAGCCAGAACAGCGGCGACAGGGCGGCGATCACCATCTCGTTGGGCCGCATGAGCCCCGAGAGCAGCCGCTCGCGATAGCGCGAGCGGCTGAAGAGATGCTTGAGCCGCCAGCGTTTCGGACGGGTCGGCGGCAGGCGATGGTCGCTCTTGAAGGGACCTTGCACGGCTACCATCGGGAAATACGCGAAGGTACCGGGAAGAGCCGCGTAGGCGGCGTCGATCCCCGCACCGGCGAGGCGTACCAGGGCGGTATCGGGCCGCTCCGGCGGATGCTCCTGCAGCCAGGCGAGCAGGCGGGGGCTCGCGATATAGGCGTGGCAGCAGGCCGAGGCGGTACGCAGCAGATGCGGCGCCACGAACCAGGCGCGCAGCGGCCAGTGGCCGAGAAAGAGGATGGTCCAGTCGCAGGGCAGGCTCTCCAGCGCGGTCCTGATCGAGCGTACCCGGGCGGGGCTCGTCCGGCGCGAGAACTGCACGTCATCCTCGAAGATGGCGATGGTCCGCTGGCCACGCCGCAACGCCTCCAGCGCCACCTCGCGATGCGACTGCCAGATGCCGCGGATCGGTTTGGTGGGATGGCGCTCGGGGCGGAAGAAGCGCACCCGGCCGCACAGGCCCACGCGATGAAACTCGGCCGCGGCGCTGGCGGCGCGGTCCTCGCGGCTCTTGAGCGAGATGCAGTAGGCGGCATCGAGGAACGACCAGTCGAGCGCCTCTGCCGCCTCCGCTGAACCGCCCGAGCAGTGCGGGCAGCCCGGCCGGGGCGGGCAGACATGGTAGAATCCGCCGCCGGTCGGCATGGCTTTCGCCGTCTCCTCGCCCATCGGTTCCGCTCCCGCGAGCCCTTCGATGGCGCCGCGCTGACAAAGCGCGTGGCGCCATTCAAGAAAGTCGCCTGCGCTGCCCCGGGTTGCAAGGATGTGGCGATGCGGCTCAGGTGGGGGCGAACATGCGCTCCATCTCGCGGCGCACCCGCACCACCGGGTCCTGCGGGTCGATCTCCACGTCCGTCCAGCGCAGCGCCGCGCCTCTGGCCACGTCGCTTTTGAGACGGACCTTGTGGGCGAGGCCCAGCGGCAAGAGCCCGTCACGCAGGCTGACCTCGGCCGGCACCTGCCGGCCCCAGACGCAGTAGCCGCCCTCGCCGTCGAGGATCTCGCCGGCCTGGAGGTCGCGCTTGGCGGTGGCCACGACATCGGAGCGGAAGCCGGTGGGAGCGCCGGTGGGCTCGCCCCTGAGCGCGACCGAGGCCACCGAGATGCCGAGCTCGAGGCCGATCAGGTGGATTGGTCGGTAGAGGGCGATGTGCTCGAACCGGTCGTCGGGGAGCAGCTTGTACTCCTCCGCGCAGAAGCGGACATAGTCGTGCCCGGCGGCGATAACGACATAGGTGCCCATCTGCAGGTGGTTCTCCACCGGCCGCATGTCGCGGTGCAGCGAGGAGACCACTTCCGTCGTGCCGCTTCTGGCCAGCACGCCGCCCTTCTCCTCGGGCCGGCACACGCTCGAGAGCTCGTAGATGGAGGCGGGCGGGAAGGAGAGCCCGTCCGGCTGCGGCACCAGGCCGGTGGCGTTGCACACCGCGCTCATCTCGATGCCCGACTTGGTGCCGTCGAGGAAGCTGTTGAACATCTTGGGATTCATGCGGCCGCGCTCGGCCTTCTCGGGCGACAGCCCGTAATGCTCCCAGACCGTGTCGGGGGTGCTCTCGTGGAAGGCAGGGTGGTAGCGCGTGCCCTTGCCGGCGCACACCACCTCGAAGCCGCAGGCCCGGGCCCAGTCGACATGCTCGCAGATCAGCGCCGGCTGGTCGCCATAGGCCAGCGAGTAGACGACGCCGGCCTGCCGCGCTCGCTCGGCCAGGAGCGGCCCCGCCACCACGTCGGCCTCGACATTGACCATCACCACATGCTTGCCGTTTTCGATGGCGGCGAGGCAGTGGGCGATGCCCGCACCCGGATCGCCCGTGGCCTCGATCACCACCTCCACGGCCGGGTGCGAAAGAACCGCCTGCGCGTCCTCGGTCACGCAGGTGGCCCCGCCTCTGGCCGCGTCGTCGAGCGAGCGGGCGGAGAAGCGCTCCTCCTCCCAGCCGCAGTAGCGGAGGTTCTCCTTCGCCCGCTCGGGCGCCAGATCGACCAGGCCCACGAGATGGAGGCCGGGGGTGCGGCGCACCTGGGAGAGGAACATGGTGCCGAACTTGCCGGCCCCGATCATCCCGATGCCGACCGGCCGGCCTTCGCCGGCGCGGCGCAGGAGCAGCGCATTGAGATTCATGAGAGCTCTCCTCTCGAGCGCCCGGCGGCGCCGTTGTCAGTCGGCCTCCTCGACCTCCACCCAGCGGCGCTGCTCGGAGGACAGCTTGATGGCGTCGACCACCCGCTGGATCTCCCAGGCCTCGCGGAAGTCCGGCTGGAATGCCGGACCGCCGGCCAGCGCCAGCACGATGTCGCGGATCTCGATGGCCTTGATCTCGTTGAAGCCGAGCTGGTGGCCCGGAGCCGGGCAGAACGGGGCGTAGCCCGGATGCTGGGGGCCTGCGGGAATCTCGACATAGCCCTCGCGGCCCGCCTTGCCGCCCTTGAGGAACAGGCGCAGCTCGTTCATGCGCTCCATGTTGAGGAGGATCGAGCCTTTCGAGCCGGTGAGCTCGAAGGCGAGGTACATCTTGCGGCCGGTGGCGACCCACGAGGCCTCGATCGTGCCCCTGACGCCGCCCTCGAAGCGCACCAGGGCGCGTGCCTGGTCGT
Organism: Geminicoccaceae bacterium 1502E; assembly: GCA_033875255.1. Classification (GTDB taxonomy): domain Bacteria; phylum Pseudomonadota; class Alphaproteobacteria; order Geminicoccales; family Geminicoccaceae; genus Marinimicrococcus. The sequence continues at coordinate 87,466 of JAWZSN010000016.1, forward strand.
CCACCTCGACCGGCTGCGAGGGCGCGCCGCCGCGGCTGGTGGGCCGTTCCGTGATCACCGTGTCGGTGTCGGCGCAGACCTGGGTCAGCGGACCAACGACGTGGCGCGCCATGGCGATGATGTGGCTGCCCAGATCGGTCACCGCACCGCCGCCGCCGCCTGCATCGAAGCGCCACGACCAGGGCTCGCCGGGATCGCTCATATAGTCCTCGGCGTGGATGCCGCGAAAACCCCACAGCTCGCCGATCTCGCCCGCCTCGACGATCTCGCGGGCGAGCGCGGTCATCGGGTTGCGCAGATAGTTGAAGCCCACGAAACTCGGCACGCCGGCCTTCTCGGCGGCGTCGGCCAGCAGTCGCGCCTCGCCGGCGGTGGGCGCCAGTGGCTTCTCGCAATAGACCGGCTTGCCGGCCTCGATGGCGGCCAGCGCCATTTCCTTGTGCAGCCGGTTGGGCGCGGTGATGTCGATCAGGCCGATGCCCGGATCGCGGACCAGGTCTTCCCAGTCGCCGGTGTGGCGCTCGATCCGCAGCCGCGCCGCTGCCTGCTCGGCCAGCTCCGCCGAGACGTCGGCGAGGACCGTGACGACCGGCTCCAGGGGCAGCTCGAAGACGCCGGGTGCGGCTCGCCAGGCGAGCGCGTGGCTGCGGCCCATGAAGCCGGAGCCGATGAGACCCACCGCGAGACGCCCCATGGCTTCCTCCTTCCTAGAGGACCTGAGGGTTCACCACTACCGAAGGGTCGAGCCTGCCGTCGAGGGCGGCGAGCAGGTTCTGTGCCGATTCCACCGCCATGCGCAGCGCCGCCTCGGCGGTCACGCCGGCCATGTGCGGGGTCAGGAGAACGTTGGGAAGCTCAAGGAGCGGGTGATTGCCCGGCGGCGGCTCCTGGCTGAAGGCGTCGAGCGCGGCGCCACCCAGACGTCCGCTGGCAAGGCATGCAGCCAGCGCCACCTCGTCGACCAGCCCGCCGCGCGCGGTGTTGACGAGCAAAGCCCCCGGCCGCATCCGCGCCAGCTCGGCCTCGCCCAGAAGATTGCGGGTGGCCTCGGTGAGCGGACAATGCAGGCTCACCACGTCGGCCGCCTCGAGGCCGGCGCCCAGATTCTCGATCCGCCGGCAGCCGGCCTCGGCGACCCGCTCCGGCGGGGCCACGGGATCGAGCACCAGCACCTCCATGTCGAAGGCCCGGGCGCGCCGCGCCACATGGGCGCCGATCCGCCCGAAGCCGACGATCAGGAGGGTCTTGCCGTGGAGCTCGACCGGCGAGAGGCGGTTGCGCAGCGCCCAGTCGCCCCGGCGCAGGGCGCTGTCGAACGCGCGGCCGTGCTTGGCCAGCTCCATCATCGCGAAGATCGTGTGCTCGGCCACCGCGATCATGTTGGCGGTGGCGGCGATGGCGAGCGGGATGCGGCGGCGGGTCAGGGGCTCGAGCGGGACGTTGTCGTAGCCGACCCCGTGCCGCGAGACGACCTTGAGGCGCGTCGCCGCGTCGAGCATCGCCGGCGTCAGCTTCGTGGTGCGCACGAGGATCGCCTCGCTGCGCGGCATGGCCGCCATCAGCGTCTCGGGCGTGGGCTCTGGCAGCAATGCCAGCTCGATGCCCGGCCGGGCGCGGAGGAGGGACAGGCCCTCCTCGCGCACCCGGTCGATGACGGTAACGACGGTCATCGTGCCGGGCCGTGGCTCAGTAGGTCGAGCTCTTGGGCCCTTCGACGTCCGAGCCCATGGCCTGGACGATCTCGACCGCCTTCATGGTCAGCAGGCGCGAGTCGGAGAGCATGCTGGTGTAGTTGAAGCCCCAGCCCAGCGCCTTCTTGGCGAAGTCGACAGAGCCGCAATGGATGCCGGCATAGATCTTGTGCCGCTTGGCGCCCTCGATGATCGTCGAGATGGCGTCCAGCACCTTGGGCTCGGTGGGGTCGAGCTGGGCGTTGTGACCCATCGACAGCGCGAGGTCGGCGGGGCCCACATAGATGCCGTCGAGGCCCGGGGTCGAGAGGATCTCGTCCAGGTTCTCGAGGGCCTGCTTGGTCTCGATCATGGCCATCGAGAGGATGGTCTCGTTGGCCTTCGCACCGTAGTCGGCGCCGCCATAGATGGTGGCGCGGATCGGGCCGAAGCTGCGCTGGCCCTTGGGCGCGTAGTTGCAGTAGGAGACCAGCTCCTCGGCCTGGGCGCGGGTGTTGACCATCGGGCAGATGATGCCGTAGGCGCCGGCGTCCAGCATCTTCATGATGATGCCGGCCTCGCGCCAGGGGACGCGCGCCAGAGGGATGGTCTCCGTCGTCGAGATCGCCTGGAGCATGCCGACGGCGGCCTGATAGTCGATCAGCCCGTGCTGCAGGTCGATGGTGATGCTGTCCCAGCCGCAATGGGCCATGACCTCGGCAGCCACGGGGCTGGGCATCGAGCACCAGCCGTTGACCGTGCCCTTGCCGCTGTTCCACTTGGTCCTGAGCGTGTTCTCGCGCATCTGTCCGGAAATCCCCCCTGGCTCCTGCGTTGCGCGGCGACGGTAGGCCGCACCCTTTGGGCTGTCCAGCACCGCCAGGGAAAAGGAGACACGCGTCAGAGGCGGACCACCTGCCCGCTGCGCAGCGACTCGTAGGCGGCGTTGGCGAGCAGCAGCGCCCGCCGCCCGTCCTCGAAGCCCACCGGCACCGGCTTCCTCGCCGCGACCGATTCGACGAAGGCGTCGATCTCGGCCACGTAGGCCTCGCGGTAGCGCTCGATGAAGAAATGCAGCAGCGGATCCAGCGCCCCGGTGCGCTCCTTCGTCCAGCGTTCCACCGTGGTGGCGCGCCGGTTGCCCGCCTGGAGCATGCCGTGCTCGCCCATCACCTCGACCCGCTGGTCGTAGCCGTAGACCGCGCGGCGGTAGTTGGTGATGCAGCACTGCCGCCCGGAGGCCGTGCGCAGCAGGATCATCGCCGTGTCGTGCTCTCCCAGGTCGCGCACCCGCTGGTCGATCAGCGCGTCGGCGAAGGCGGCGACCTGGACCGGCTCCTCGCCGAGGAAGAAGCGGGCGAGATCGAAGTCGTGGATGGTCATGTCGCGCAGCAGGCCGCCCGCCACCTTCATGTAGTCGTCGGAGGGGATGTCGGGATCGCGGCTGGTGATGATGACCTGACGCACCTCGCCGATCTCGCCCGCCCCGATCGCGGTCTTGATGGCGGCGAAGGAGGGATCGAAGCGCCGGTTGAAGCCGATCTGCACCACGGGATCGAGGCTGCCGATCTCCGACCAGCAGGCGTCGACCCGGGCGATGTCGAGGTCGATGGGCTTCTCGCAGAGCACCGCCTTGCCGGCCTTGGCGGCGGCGGTGATGAGGTCGACGTGGGTGTCGGTGGAGGAGGCGATGAGCACCGCGTCCACCGCGGGATCGTCCATGGCCTGCTCGACGCTGTCGGCGACCTTGCAGCCATGCCCGGCGGCCACCGCCTCTGCCGAGGGCCGGTGCACGTCGAAGGCCCAGACGAGCGCCGCGCGCGGGTGCGCCGCAACCAGTCCGGCATGCATGCGGCCGATGCGGCCGCAGCCGAAGAGCGCGAAACGGACCATCTGCGAGCCTCCCTCTGCTCCTTGGTGCGAGAGATGCGCCAGCAGCAGGCGTCTGTCAAAGCCCCGTGGGGGGCGCCCTTGGTCCCCGCTTCACCTGCGCCCGGCGACGTTCTAGGGTCGTGGTGGCTCGGTATGGGGAGGCAGCGGATGAAGACGGTGCGGCTGACCATGGCGCAGGCGCTGGTGCGCTACCTGATGGCGCAGCGGACCGTGCTCGACGGCGAGGAGGTGCCGCTCTTTCCGGGCGTGTTCGGGATCTTCGGCCACGGCAACGTCACCTGCCTTTCCGAGGCTCTGGAGGCGGTGAAGGACGAGCTCCCGACCTGGCGCGGCCAGAACGAGCAGTCCATGGCGCTCGCCGCGGTGGCCTTCGCCAAGGCGAAGAAGCGCCGCCAGGTCATGGTGGCCACCAGCTCGATCGGCCCCGGTGCCACCAACATGGTGACCGCCGCCGGCGTGGCGCACGCCAACCGGCTGCCGCTGCTCATCCTCTCGGGCGACGTCTTCGCGTCGCGCTTCCCGGACCCGGTGCTCCAGCAGGTAGAGCATTTCGGCAATCCCACCATCAGCGTGAACGACGCGTTCAGGCCCGTCACCCGCTACTGGGACCGCATCACCCGGCCCGAGCAGATCCTGCAGTCGCTGCCCCAGGCGGTGGCCACGCTGCTCGATCCGGCCGATTGCGGCCCTGTGTTCCTCGGCTTGTGCCAGGACGCGCAGGCCGAAGCATTCGACTATCCCGGGCGGTTCTTCGAGAAGGTCGTGCACCATGTGCCGCGGCCGCGGCCCGACCTGCGCCAGCTCGAGGCGGCCTGCGAGCTCCTGCGCGGGGCGAAGCGCCCGCTGCTGATCGCCGGCGGCGGGGTGCGCTACAGCGGCGCGGAGCAGGCGCTGGCCGAGTTCGCCACCCGCCACGGCGTGCCGGTGGTGGAGACCATCGCCGGCCGCACCGTGCTGGAGCACGAGCATCCGATGAACGCCGGACCGATGGGCATCCTGGGCTCGTCCTCGGCCAACGCGCTGGCCGCCGAGGCCGACATGGTGCTGGCGGTGGGCACGCGCCTGCAGGACTTCACCACCGGCTCCTGGTCGTGCTTCGCCGAGGATTCCCGGTTCATCGGCCTCAACGCCGCGCGCTTCGACGCGGTCAAGCACCGCTCGCTGCCGCTGGTGGGCGACGCGATGGCGGGGCTCGAGGAGATGTCCTCGGCACTCGGGGGGTGGAAGGCGGAGGAGGGCTGGAGGGACCGTGCCCGCGAGCTCTACGGCGAGTGGAACCGGTTCATCGACAAGCGCTCCGGCCCCACCAACGCCGAGGTGCCGAGCTACGCGCAGGTGGTGGGGGCGGTGAACCGGCTGGCGGATGCCCGGGATCTGGCGCTCACCGCCGCCGGCGGGATGCCGGGCGAGCTGTGCGCCAACTGGCGGGCCAGGAGCGCCGACACGTTCGACTGCGAGTTCGGCTTTTCCTGCATGGGCTACGAGATCGCAGGCGGCTGGGGGGCCAGGATGGCCGACCCGTCGCGCGACGTGCTCGTCCTGGTGGGCGACGGCAGCTACCTGATGATGAACTCGGACATCTACTCGACCGTGCTCACCGGTCACAAGATCATCGTCGTGGTCTGCGACAATGGCGGGTTCGCGGTGATCGACCGGCTGCAGCGCGCCAAGGGCATCCCGAGCTTCAACAACCAGCTGGCCGACAGCCGCCACGTGGGCGAGCTCGTGCGGGTGGATTTCGCCAAGCACGCCGAGGCCATGGGGGCGCTGGGCATCCGCGCCCGGGGCATCGGCGAGCTGGAGGAGGCTTTCCGCCGCGCCAAGGAGGCCGACCGCACGACCGTGATCCACATCGAGGTGCAGGCCGACGACTGGACCGAGGGCAGCGGTGCATGGTGGGAATGCGGCACGCCGGAGGTGAGCGCGCGGCCGAAGGTGGCCGAGGCCCTCAAGGCGCACGCCCAGGGTAAGAAGAAGCAGCGGATGGGAGTGTGAGATGGCGGTCAAGCTGGGCATTGCTCCCATCGGCTGGACCAATGACGACCTGCCCGAGCTGGGCGGCGACATTCCCCTCGAGCAGTGCCTGAGGGAGGCGCGCGAGGCCGGCTACACGGGCGTCGAGAAGGGCGGGAAGTTCCCCGGCAAGGCCGCGGAGCTGCGTCCGATCCTTGACAGCCACGGCCTGGAGCTGGTCTCGGGCTGGTTTTCCGGCGGCCTTCTCGAGCTTGCGCTCGAGGAGGAGAAAAAGCGCATTGCCGGCCACCTGGCCCTGCTCCAGGCGATGGGCTGTCCGGTCGTCGTCTACGCCGAGACCACCGGCACGGTGCAGGGGCGCATGGACATCCCGGTGGCCGACCGCCGCCGGCTGCGCCACGACGACATCCGCCGCTATGGCGAGAAGCTCACCGCCCTTGCCGACTGGCTGAAGGCGGAAGGCTGCCCGATGGCCTTCCATCACCACATGGGCACGGTGATCGAGACCGAGCAGGAGGTCGACACGCTGATGGAGAACTCCGACCATTCGGTCGGGCTGCTCTTCGACACCGGCCACCTGACCTTCGCCGGCGGCGACGTTCCCGGAACGATGCGGCGCTGGGCCTCGCGCATCAACCATGTGCACGCCAAGGATATCCGCCCGGCGGTGCTCGAGCGCCTGAGAGCGGAGAACTGGAGCTTCCTCAAGGGCGTGCTCGAGGGGGCCTTCACGGTGCCGGGCGATCTTGAAGGCGGCATCGACTTTCGCGAGGTCGCAAAGATCCTCAAGGAGTTCGACTACGAGGGCTGGATCGTCGTGGAGGCCGAGCAGGATCCCAAGAAGGCCAACCCGCTCGACTACGCGCAGATGGGCCACGAGGAGCTGATGGCGGCGCTGGCCGAGGCGGGGATCGAGCGCGCCTGATCCAGCGCCGCCACCGTGCCTACCAACAGACGCGGTGCTTTTGCCCGTCGATCTTCATGACGGTGCAGGGATCCTCGGGATTGCCGGCTTCGGTGATCTTGGTGAGCAAGATGCTCGAGCCCCTGGCGAGGTTGCGCTCGCCCGCCGGAATCACCGGCTCGGGTGCCGGCTTCACGCCGTAGCGGTCGCAAAAGCAGGCCTGATAGCGGCCGTCCTTGGTGACCGTGAGCGAGATGGAGCACTCCTTCACGGCCGCCTGAAGCTCGGCGGGGCAGGCCGGCATCTCGGCGCGCATCCCGCCGATCGGGGTGAAGGCGTCATCCTCGCCCTTGTCCTGGGCCGTCGCTGGCGGGGCGGTACCCAGCGCGCAGCCGGCGAGCACTGCTGCCGCGACGACCGCCGTTGCGCGGGGCAGGAGCTTGATGGCAGGGGTCCTCTCGAGCATTCTCGCTTCCTCCCTTCTCGGCCCGCGGCGCGGGCGCTTCTTCTAAAAGCCGAGCGTGAGGCGGGCGAAGATGGTCCGCTCGGGCAATATGCCCGAGGTGACGTCCTCGCGCGTGCGGTAGTTCTCGTCCTGGTAGTCGAAGCGCGTGTCGAAGAGGTTGCGGACCTCGAGCGAGAGCAGGCCGCGGCGGTTGGGCAGGCGGTAGCCCACCACCGCGTCGACCAGCACCGTCTCGTCGCTGCCTTCCTTCAGCGTGGCAGCGGGCCCGCGCTCGACCTCCTGCCAGAGGAAGGTTGCACCGAGCGAGGCGAAGAGGCCGTCGGGGTGGAAGTAGACGGGACCCGTCGGCAGCGCCAGGGTGGTGACCTCGCGTGGCTCGTCGCCGGCATCGGTGCTCGACGAATAGCGGTCGTAGACGAGCTCGGTGCGCCAGGCGAGTCGCGGTGTCAGGGTCCAGTAGAGATAGCCGCTGACCGTCTCCTCGCGGCCGCGCTCGAACTCCGCATCCCTGCCGCCGTCCACGATCACCGGAAGCTCGAGCCAGCGCCGCGACGCCTCGAGCCCTCCATGGAGGCCCTTGGCCAGGCGCGCATCGAGACCCGCGCCCAGGCGCTTGGCCGTCGTGCCGCTGAAATCGTCGAACAGCTGGTTGAAGCCGGCAACCATGGTGGGCTCGAGCGTCTGGTCGACCAGGAGATCGCGCTTGAGCGTCTCGGTATAGGCGGCGCGCAGCTCGAGGTCGGGGGTCACCTGCCAGCGCACGCCGAGCTTGGGGCTGAATCGGTCCTTGGTGAAGGCGTCGGCATCGAGATTGTCATAGGCGAGGCCGGCGGTCCACACGACCTGCTCGGGCCAGCGCCAGTCGACATAGGAGTAGAGATTGGCCTGGTCGACATCGTTGGTGACGCTGGAGCCGAAGCGCAGCGGCTGGGGAAGGAAGGGGAGATCCACCTTGGTGTCGAAGAACTGGTCGCGCTCGATGCGGTAGACGCCGCCGCCGGTGACCAGCGCCACGTTGTCGGTACGCAGGATGTGCTGGGCCTGCAGGTCGACGCCGTTGGTCTTCGTCTTGGCCCGCAGCTCGGCCGGCTCGTCGATGGTGAACAGCCGCTCGTTGCGGTCGGCCCACAGCGCCGAGACGATGAAGGTCGAGCCCGGGTGCTCCTGGTAGCGAAGGCCGAGGCGCGCCGTGTCCTGGCCGATCTTGCGGGTCTGATCGGTGCGGAAGCTGTCCGGATCGAAGCGCAGGGCGACGTCGCCCTCGTCGCTGTCGCGCCGCCGGTACTCGGCCTGGAGGCTCAGCTCCGGCGTTACCAGCACCTGGCCGAAGGCATTGTAGATGTCGTGCTCGACGCCCGCATTGTCGCGGAAGCCGTCGGTCTCGTAGTGATACTGGCCGAGGCTGAAGGTGGCGCGGCCGGCGGTGGCGGCAAGCGCGGCCTCATCGGTCCATGTCTCGTGGGTGCCGATGCCGCCGGTCCCGGTGAAGCGAACGCCGTCGCGCTCGAAGAGCGGGGTGAACTCGTTGAAGCCGGCCCGCGCCGGCCCGCTCTCCTCCAGCGTGTTGAGGTCGATATAGGGCAGGCTCGGCTGCACCGGGTTGGTGTCGAACGGGTCGAGGAGCTGCGAGCGCAGGAGCTCGCTGGCCCGCGCCACCTCGAGCCGCGCCCGGCCCTGGTAGAGATCGGAGAGAAAGCGATGGGCGGCGGGGCTGGAGGGATCGGCGGCCAGCGACCGGCCGGCCTCGGCCTGGCCCAGCCGGTCGAAGCCCAGATCCTGGTAGATCCGGCCGAGGCCGACGCCGCGTACGGCGCGGTCCTCGTCGAGCAGCAGGCGCGAGCGATAGAGCGCCCTGTTGTCGTTCAGCTCGATGGAGCGCTCGACGTCGTCCAGCGCCTCGATCGGCCGGTTGGCGAGCTGCTTGCCGAGCGCGGCGTAGAGGAAGGCGGTCGGGTCGTCGGGGTCCAGCGTCCGGGCGATCCGCAGCTGGCCGGCGGAATCATTGCCGCGGTTCTCGGCCAGATAGGCGCGCCCGAGCCAGGCGCGCAGCAGGGCGTCGTTGGGCGCCTGGGCGATGGCGATCTCGATCTCGCGCCGGCCTTCCTCGACCTCGCCCTGGCGGATCAGCGCCAGGCCCCGCCCGAGATGGGCGTTGGGGTTCTCGCTGTCGGCTTCCAGCGCCCGCTCGAAGGCGGCCTGCGCTGCTGCCGTGTCGAGCGCGGTCAACGCCACATAGCCCTGCACCAGCTCGGCAATGGCCCCGCCGCCGAGCCGCCGGGCCTCCTCGGCCTCGCGGCGGGCCGCCCGCGAGCGGCCCTGCATCAAGAGCAGCTCGGCCAGCCTCGCACGGGCGAGCGGGCTTTGTGGCGCCGCCGCCACGGCTTCCTCGGCCGCCAGCCGGGCACCGTCGAGGTCGAGGCCGATCTGCCGCGCCTGGCTCAGGGCGAGCAGCGCGCCGGCACTGCCCGGCGCCATCTCGCGCGCCCGCAGCGCCAGCTCCAGCGCCCGCGCGCGGTCCTGCATGGCCACCGCCTCGATGGCGAGCAGCGCCTCGCGCAGCGCACCCCTGGTGCCCGCGGACGGCACGGCCTCCAGAAGGCGGCGCGCCTCGGCCGCCTGGCCGGCGCCGAGCAGCGCCTCGGCCTCTGCCAGCCGCGGATGGGCCTGCCGTTCCGCCTCGGTGAGCACGGACGGATAGAACAGCGTCCAGGCGAGGCGCTGGCGCAGCAATGTCGCCATGTCGCCGGCGACCGGCGCCGCTTGCGCCTGCCCCTGCGCCACCAGCACCGCCTCGCCGCTGCCGAGCCTCTCGGGCAGGCTGGAGACGGGCTCGCCGGCGGGGGTCAGCCGCACCTGACCGTCCAGCACCAGGATTTCGGCGCCGGCGTCGGTGTCGTCGCCGTCCGGGAGAACCACCAGCACCTCGGTGCCCTCGACGCCGGCATTGACGTAGGGGGTGCGGATGGTGAGCGAGCGGCGCACCTCGCTCAGGAAATAGAGCGCGCCTTCCATCAGCTCGACCAGGCCGCCCTGCGGCTCGGGCGGGGCGGCGATCCGGCTGGCCGAGTTCTCGTCGAGGCGCAGCACCGTGTCGGCGGCGAGGAGATAGACCGAGGCGCGGCTGCGCGGCCCGACCTGCACCACCTCGCCGGCGCACACCAGCATGCCCCGCCCGGTGAAGCCGCGATCCTCGACGCGCACCTCGCCATCCGCCGCCACCAGCCGTGCCACCTCCTGGCCGGCCACACAGCCGGCCGCCGCCGGTGCCGCGGTTGCCGCCATGAGCATTCCGACGACGATGGCGTGCCGCCACACTACCGGCACGGCTTTCTCCCCTAGCTGAGAGCGGGGCGATGCCCCCGGGACCCCTGGCGGCTGGGCCTGCCGCCTTAGGAAAGTTGCCCCGACGATAGGCAGCAAGCCCCGGTCGTGTCCAGAGCCGGCTCCCTTATGAGAGGGTTTCCGATGAATCGGTCCGGGCGCCCAAAAGGCGAAAGATCCGCTCCGTGCCCGCCCGGCCGCGCAGCGGGTGCGAGCCCACGTCGAGAAAGCGGAACTCGGCGCCGGCCTTGCGCTGCGTGCTGTCGCTCACGAGGATCGCCGCTGTCGGGCGGTCGGTGCACACCGTCTTGCCGAGCTGCTCGATGCGCTGGGTGGCGTTCACCGTGTCGCCCACGAGCCCGTAATGGCTGCGGCCCGGCGCCCCGACATTGCCGGCGATGACCATGCCGGTGTTGATGCCCACCCGGATCCGCACCGGCTCCTCGCCGGCAAGCGCGCGCAGGGCATTCTCCTCCTCGAGCGCGCGCGCCATGGCCAGCGCGGCGCGGCAGGCGCGTGCGGCGTGGTCCGGCTGGCGGTCGGGGGCCCCCCAAAAGGCCATGACGCTGTCCCCCGCGAACTGCGCGAGGGTCCCGCCCTCGGCCTCGACCAGCCCCGTCATGAGGGTGAAGTGCTCGTTGACGAAGGAGGTGACCTCCTCGGGCGCGCGCCGGGCGGCGAAGCTGGTGAAACCCGCGATGTCGGTGAACATCACCGTGACCTCGCGGGTTCGCGGCTCGGCGGTGGCCCTCTCCCTGCCGTGCAGCAGACGCTGGCTCACCGGACGCGGCACGTAGACGCCGAGCCAGTGGGCAGCGCCCAGATAGTGGACGAGGAAGCCCAGCAGCAGCGATCCCGGCAGCAGCAGGCCGAGCGGCACGAACATGGGCAGCCACAGGCGGTGGACCGCGAAGAGCGCGATCGAGGCGGCGCCGTAGGCCACGCCGCAGCTCAGTGCCAGCGTCATGCCGCGCCACAGCGTGCTGCCGCAGGCGGCGAGCGCCAGGAGGGTGCCGAGCAGGCCGGTCAACAGCGCCCGCTGCCCTTCGGGCAGGGCACGCAGGGTCTGGTCGTGCAGGAGGTTGGCATAGGCGGTGGCAGCGACCTCCACGCCGCTCAGGTCGATGCCCAGCTCGCTGCCATAGACCGTGGCGAAGCTGTCGGACGCCTGCGGCACCGCCAGCTCCTGGAGGCCAACGAAAATGGTGTGGCCGCGCAGGTCGGGTCCCTGATCGCGCGGCGTGGTCAGCAGCCGGTCGATGCTCCAGGTCGGAAAGCTGCCGGGAGGGCCGTAATAGTTGGCGTAGTAGTAGGCCGGGCCGTTGCGCACCCGCTCGGCGGCCGCCACCAGCCGCGCATCCTCGGCCGAGGCGCTCCGGCCGTCGTCGCCTGCCTTGGCGCGGTGCGGATGGGCGCGCACCTCCAGCACCCGGGCGGGAAGTTGCATGGCGGTCGGCAGCGCCTCGTGGCGGGTCCAGAACTGGTAGACCCGCTCGGAGGCCTTGGGCAGCAGGAAGGAGGCGGTGCCGGCTGCCGCCTGTGCCAGGAGCGGATGGACCATCTCGACGATGTCGGCCTGCACCTGGCCGCCATTGCCGGTCGACAGCCACTGCCGGGACGCCTTTTCCAGCAGCACCACGCGCCCGCTCGCGGCGATCGCGTCGGCCAGGAAGCGGACGCCGGCGGCCTGGTCGGAATGGTCGCGAAAGGCGATGTCGAAGGCGATCACCGCCGCCCCGCGCGCGCTCAGCTCCTCGACGAGGCAGCCATGGACGGCGCGCGGCAGCCGGTCGAGGCTGGAGGCGCCCGGCAGGGCCCGCAGGAGGGGCTCGCGCCGCGCGCAGGAGCGCAGCGGCTCGGGCCACGCTTCCGGGTCGGCCGGCAGGTCGCGGAATGCGCGCAGGCTGTCGCGATCGAGCCGCACGATGCCGATCCCGGGCGGCGGCGGTATCGGGCCGCGCAGGCGGAACAGCCAGCCCAGCCCGATCTTTTCCTCGAGATCGAAGCCGATGTCGGAGACGGCGAAAGCCGCTCCTGCGAGCCCCATGAGCAGCGCGAGCAGGACGCGCCTCAGCACACGCCTCATTCGAGCAGCCTCGTCGACGTGTCCATGCCAACGGCCATGATAGAGGCGGATTGGCCGCCGCGGCAGTGATCTTGCGCACCGCGCGCAAGACCTGCTGTCACACTCGCCGGTGGCGCTGCCCGCCTCAGGCTTCGGCCAGAACCACCAAAAGCTCGATCCAGAACGCCAGCGCCAGGGCCGGGCCGAAGGGCACCTCGCGCGACGGATCGCGATGGGCCCCGGCCAGTACCGCCAGGCACAGGCCGGCCACGGCAGCGGTCAGCACGGTGGCGGGCAGCGCCTGCCAGCCCAGCCAGGCGCCTGCCGCGGCCAGCAGCTTGGCGTCGCCCAGGCCCAGCCCGTCGCGGCCGCGCAGGCGGCGGTAGAGCAAGGCGATGAGCGCGAACACGGCAAAGCCGGCTGCCGCCCCTATCAGGCTGTCGGCCGCGGCAACCGGTGCGGGGAGGCTCAGCCTGGGACCCAGCGCCGCCAGCAGCACGCCCGCCAGCAGCAGCGGCAGGGTCAGCGCGTCCGGCAGGAGCATGGTGCGCAGGTCGACCAGGGCCAGCGCCAGCAGCCACCAGCCGATCGCCGAGGCCAGCCACGCCTGGGGTGCCGGCAGCAGCAGGAAGGCCAGCGCGGGAAGGAGCAGCGCCGCCGCCTCGGTCAGCGGGTAGAGGGGGGAGATGCGTGTGCCGCAATGCCGGCAGCGGCCGCGCAGCGCCAGCCAGCTCGCCAGCGGCACCAGATCGGCCGGGCCGAGACGGGCGCCGCAGGCGGGGCAGGCCGAGCGCCCGGTGAGCCAGCCGCGCCAGTCCTCGGGCACGCGGCTGGCGAGGCTGGTGATGGCGCTGCCGGCGCAAAGGCCCACGAGAAGGGCCGGCAGCGCCTCGAGCAGGGGAGCGATCGCCCGGCCTCAGCGGCCCTGGGCGACGAGGACCGGGCGCGCCCGCGGGGCGACCGGGTCGTTCGCCGCCGGCCTCGCCGTCGGCAGCCGCGCGGGCTCCCGGGCGGCCAGGTCCCGGCCGCCCTGCGGCAGCGGCTCGCGCGCCGGTGCCGCCGGCTCGACCGGCCCGGCGGTCGGTCGCGGCGCCAGGGGGCGCGGGCCCTGCGGCGGCGCCGGCGCCGGGGTGATCGCCGCCGGCACCGGCTCACTCCACACGGGGGCCTGGCGGCTGCGCAGTGAGCGCATGCGCTGGCGCAGCTCCTCGCTGATGTCGCGGGCGTCCTCGGCGTTACGGATGACCCGCGGCGTGATGAAGACGATGAGCTCGGTGCGCCGCTGGTCGTTGCGGGTGCTGCCGAAGAGGTGGCCCAGCACGGGAATGTCGCCCAGCACCGGAATTCGGTCGCGGCCGCGCTCCTCGGCGTCCTGGATCAGGCCGCCCAGCACCACCGTCTGGCCCGAGGCCACGTTGACCTTGCTGGTGATCTTGCGCTGCTGGATGGTGGGCGTGGGCGAGGGGCCGGTCGCGGTGGTGCCGACCACGCGGCTGACCTCCTGGGCGATGTCGAGCGAGACCACCTGGTTGCTGTTGATGCGCGGCTTGACCTGGAGGATGACGCCGGTGTCGCGGTATTCGATGTTGTTGACCGTGGGGGCGGTCGGATCCTCCACGCTCACCGCCGTGCGGGTCGTGATCGGCACCTCGTCGCCCACCGTCAGCACCGCCTCGCTATTGTCCTGCACGACCACCGACGGCGAGGAGAGCACCTTGACGTCGGTGAGCTGCGAGAGGGCGTCGATGGTGATGTTGGCGTTGCCGCCGGTGAAGATGAAGTTGAAGCCGGGCACCCGGGACAGCGGCGACAGGTTGGCGCGGTCGATGACGCCGCCGCCCTCGCCGCCGACCGTGGTGTTGTAGCCGAAGCTCGTGTTGCCGGCCTCGATGAAATACTGCACGCCGTAGCGCAGCAGGTCGTTCAGCGAGACCTCGGCGATGGTCGCCTCGATCAGCACCTGCAGGGGGGCGGTGTCGAGCCGCCGCAGCGTCCCCTCGATCATCTCGTAGGTCTGCGGCGTGGCGCGGATCAGCAGCGAGTTGTTGCTCTCGTTGGCGACGATCCGCACCGGCCCCGAGGCCACGGCCGGCGCAAAGCCGCCGCCGTTCTGGCCCTCGAGCACGGAGGCGCCGGTGGGCGGCCCGCCGTCCGGTGCCAAAGGCTGCGGCGCCAGGCCAACCGGCAGGACCGGCGAGGGTCCCTCCTCGAACGCCCCGGCGCCGGCCTCGCCGAAGGACTCGGTGAGGATCTTGGCGATGTCCTCGGCGGAGGCGTGCTTGAGCTCGTAGACGAAGAACTGCGGACCGGCGAGCCGGCCGCGGTCGAGCCGGGCGACCCACTGCTCGACCTGGGCCATCTCCTCGGCCGAGGAGCCGATGGCGAGAACCGCGTTGAGCCGGGCGACCGGCATGAACTGGACGCCGCCACCGCGCACGGCCTCGCCCTCGGCGGCGGGCAGGGTCGAGAACAGGGCCTCCAGCTCGGGCACCAGGCTCTCGGCAGTGGCCTGCTGGAGCGGGAAGATGCCGACCGAGCGGCCGGCCAGCCAGCTGACGTCGAGCGCGTTCAGCGTGTCGAGGACGTTCTGGCGCTCGGCCCCGGTGCCCGCGAACATGATGAGGTTGCGGGTCTGGTCGATGCGGATGTCCTCGGGGCGGTGCACCAGCGGCTGGATGAACTGCGCGGCGGTGGTGGCCGAGATGTTCTGGAGCGGCACGATGGTGGCGCCGAGGCCCGGCTGCACCTGAAGCGCGCGGCCGCCCAGCGGCTGGATGTCGCTGCGCCCGGTGGCCTCCTCGGCGAGGGTCACCAGCCAGCCCGAGGGGGTCTGGACCAGGGCCGCCCCGTTCATCCGCAGCGCCGTCTCGAGGATCATGACCAGGTCGCGCTCGGAGACCCCGCCGCTGGTCGAGAGCGTGACCTCGCCGATGACCTGGGGATCGATGGAGAAGGGCTGGTGCAGGATGTCGCCCAGGATGACGCGGGCGGCCTCGCTGATCTCGGCGCCGTCGAGATTGATCTGCACGCCCTCGCCGGTCCGCTGCACGCCGACCCCGGCGGTGGCCCGGCCGGTGCGCCCCGGCACCGAGAAGATCTCCGCCCTGAGCGGCGGCTGCCCGGCTCCCTGGGTCCCGGTGGCCAGCGGCGCCGCGCCCTGCTGCCTGGGCACGGAGAAATCCAGCCCGTCGATGGTCTGCGTGACCTGGGAAGGTCCCCGCGTATCAGCGCAGGCCGCGGCCAGCAGCGTCGTCAGCATGACGGTCACGGCACGGAAGAGGCGGGCTGCTTGGCGTGTCATTCTGTTCCCTGCGACCTTCTCTGGATGCCGTGAGAGCGTGTCCCGGCGGATGGCACCACCGCCGTGTGCCACGAGCCGGTCTTCTCGCAGATCCTCGTTGATAAGTGACCCACGGTGCGGCAACAAGCGCACCGCCCCACGATTTGCAGGGTGTTCTTCACATTGTTCTCAAGCTGCGGCCTATCGGCTACGGCCCGTCGTGCCGGAATAGGCAGGGTTGCTGATCGAGAGGCGTGCCGTCACTCGCCGGCGCAGCGCCTCCTGCAACAGGGACGGCGCTGCCTCGTCGAACCTTCCACGCCGCAGATCATCGACGAGGCGGCGGCGCAGGCTCTCGAGCTCGCCCGGCTCCGGCGGTGCGTCCTCGGGCAAGGCATAGAGCCGTCGCAGCGCCGCCCGCTCCTCCTGCTCGGCCTCTCCGCCGCCATCCAGCGAGCGCGCCGCCACCGCCAGGGCATTGGCGATCATCGCGGCTTGGAACTTCCGCTCGCCCTCCAGCTCCGGCAGGAGCTTCTGGCGCAGGGTGTGCCGGGCGATCTCGAGCAGGCTCGCCAGCTGCTGGGCGTCCCTCATGCCGTCTGCTCCCGCTCCAGCGCTCCCACATAGTCGAGCACGTCCTGCTCGAGCGCCGGCACCAGGGTCCCGGTGAGCGCCAGCTCGAGCGACGGCTCGTTCCCCGAGAAATGCCGCTGCGCCTGCATCAGCGCCACCACCGCCCAGCGGATCGTGGCGAGCAGCTCCCAGTGGACGATGTGCCCGCGCGGCAACGCCCGGCCGCTGGCTGCCTCGTAGGCATCGAGCAGGGCAGCGCGCGAGCCGATCCCGCCGGCCTCGCGCTCGACGGCGCCGAAGCGCCAGCAGCGGGCGAGCAGCCAGCCCAGATCCTCCAGCGGATCGCCGAAGCCGGCGAACTCCCAGTCGAGGATCGCGGTGACGTCGCCGTCCGCCACCATGTAGTTGCCGGTCCGCAGATCGCCGTGCACGAGGCACAACCCGCCCTGCGGCGGGGCATGGCGCTCGAGCCAGCGCAGACCCCACTCCAGCACCGGCTGGGCCTCGCTCATCCGGTCGAGATGGGCGCGCAGCTCGCCGATGCGCACGAGCATCGGCAGCTTCTCGGGGACCTCGATGAAGTCGAGCCCTGGCACAGGCGGTACCACGGCATGAAGTCTCGCCAGCTCCCCGCCGAGCCGGGCGGCGATGGCCTCGCCGCGGGCGCGCACTGCCGGATCGCGCACCAGCCGGGCGGCGCGGGCCTCGCCGGCGGCGCGGGCCATGAGATAGAAGCTGCGGCCGAGCGGCTCCGCCCCCTCGCACAGGAGGAACGGCTCCGGCGCCAGCACGCCGGCCTGGTGCGCCACCTCGAGTATGCGGTATTCCTGTGCCCGGCTGCGGCTCACCGCAAGGCCCGAGGGGGCGTCGGTCCTCAGCACCAGCTCGTGCCTTCCCTCCCGCCAGCCGCCGAAGACGGCGAGGTCGAGGGCCATGTTCTCCTGGATGGCGCCGCCGCCGAGCCTCGCACAGCGCTCGATCCGCACCGCTCTCGCATCCAGCGCCTCGCGCAGCCAGTCGCCGAGGCGGCCGAGCTCGGGCTCGCTCAAAGGCGGGGCGTCGAGAGCGCCGGGGCTCACGGCCATGCGAAGAACTCCCGCGCGCCGCCCTGCAGGAGATGCCGGGCCACCACCATGCGGTGCACCTCCGAGGCGCCATCGACGAGGCGGGCCTGGCGGGCGTAGCGGTACATCCACTCGAGCGGCGTGTCCTTGGAGTAGCCCTTGGCCCCCATGAGCTGGATCGCCGTGTCCACCGCGCGGTGCAGCGCGTCGGCCACCTGGATCTTGGCCATCGAGACCTCCTTTTGCGCCCGCTCGCCGGCCTCGATCTTGACCGCCGCGCGCATGGTCAGCAGCCGGCCGGTCTCGATCTGCATGGCGGCCTCGCCCAGCAGGCCCTGCACGCTCTCCTTCTCGGCCAGCACCTGGCCGAAGGCCTGGCGCTCGCGGACATGGGGATCGCAGATCTCCAGCGCCCGGCGTGCCATGCCGAGCCAGCGCATGCAGTGGGTGAGCCGCGCCATGCCGAGGCGGATCTGGGTCACCTTCATGCCCAGCCCCTCGCCCATGAGGACGTTCTCGGCGGGGATCTCGAGCCCGTCGAACTCGAGCTCGCAATGGCCGCCATGCTCCTCGGGCCCCATGATCGGGATGCGCCGCACGATCCGCCAGCCGGGCTGGTCTGCGTGGAACAGCATGGCGGTCAGGCCGCGGCGCGGATCCTCGGAGGTGCGCGCGAGGAGGATGAGGTGGTCGGCGCCCTCGGCGCCGGTGATGAACCATTTGCGGCCGCGCACGACGTAGCGGTCGCCCCGCTTCTCCGCCCGGGTCAGCATCATGCCGGCAGGGTCGGAGCCGGAGCCCGGGGCGGGCTCGGTCATGATGATCGAGGAGCGCACCGCGCCGTCGACGATGGGCCTGAGCCACCGCTCCTTCTGCGCCTCGGTGCCGATCTTCTCCAAGACCCACATATTGCCGTCGTCGGGGGCGGCGCAGTTGAAGGCCACCGGCCCGAACCGCGAGCGGCCCATCTCCTCGTAAAGCACCGCCATGCCGACCGGCCCGACGTCCAGGCCGCCGATCGCGCGCGGCATCTGCGGGCACCACAGGCCGGCCGACTTCACCCTCGCCCGCAACCGGGCGAGCAGGTCCTCGCGGATCTGCTCGCCCTCGCCGAAGCTCGCCGGGTCCTCCTCGAGCGGGAGGATCTCGCCGTCCACGAACGTCGCCACGCGGCGGCGCAGGTCCTCGAGGCCGGGGGCAAGGGTGAAGTCCATGGCGCGGCTCCTACTCGGCGGTCATGAAGGGCGCCGGGCTCAGGATCTTGTTCTCCATGGTCACGATCAGCGGCGTCACCTTCTTCAGATAGGCGCCCCACTCCGGATCGGCCTGCATTGCGGCGCGCCGCTTGGCCCGGTCGGCGAGATCCTCGTAGGCCCACATGTGGACGATCTGGTTCAAGGGCCCGATGTCCATCGAGGTGTACCAGCCGATGGGCTTGCCCAGATGACGGGTCTGCACCGCGAGGCCCTCCGCCTGGTAGGTCTTCACATATTCGGCGAGGCCGCCGGGGCGCAGGGTGTAGGTGCGGTGGTCGACGATCATGATGCCTCCCTCGGGCGTTCTAGAGCGAGCTCGTGAGATGCCCGCCATCGACGGCGAGCACCGTGCCCGTCATGTAGCGCGAGGCGGGCGAGGCGAGAAGCAGCAGCGGCCCGTCGAGATCGGCGGGCTCGCCCAGGCGGCGCTGCGGGATGCGCCTGACGATGGCCTGGCCCGCCTGGGTCTCGAAGAAGTCGCGGTTGATGTCGGTGAGGATGTAGCCCGGCGCCAGCGCATTGACCCTGATTCCATGGCGCGCCCATTCCAGGGCAAGCGCGCGGGTCAGGTGCACGAGCCCTGCCTTGGCGGCCTCGTAGGCTGCCACGCCGGGTGTGGTGCGCAGGCCGAGGATGGACGCCACGTTGATCACGCTGCCCTCGCGACCGGCCGCCACGAGGGCGCGGGCGGCCCGGCGCGCCACCCGGAAGGCGCCGGTGAGATCGGTGTCGAGCACGGCGGCGAACTCGCGGCTCTCGACCTCGAGCGCGAGGCGGCTGGGGCCCGCGACCCCGGCATTGTTGACCAGCAGGCTCGCAGGCCGGCCGGCTGCTGCCTCCAGCGTGGCGTAGGCCTGCTCGACGCTCTCCTCGCTGGTGACGTCCATGACCGCCACATGCGCGCTTCCGCCGGCCTCGTGGATACCGTGCGCCACCTCCTCGAGCCGGTCGAGGCGGCGGGCGGCAAGCAGCACGGTGGCGCCGTGGCGTGCGAGAAGCTCGGCGAAGTGGCGGCCGAGCCCGCTCGAGGCGCCGGTCACCAGCGCCACCTCGCTCGCGAGATCGACCGAAAGGCTCACGGTTCTTCCTCCCGTCGCGCGGTCCGGCCGGCAGACCTCAGCGGGCCCGGCCGCCGGAGGGCACCAGTGCTGCGTGCAGGGCAGGAAGACGCGCCAGCAGCGCCTCGCCCCGCAGGAACAGCGACCACAGCCGCCGGCGCCACCAGTCTCGCCGCCATTCGGTGAGGAAGGCAAGCGGGGGAACGAGAAGAAGGGTCAGGAGCGCAGCCGGCAGGACGGCGCCGAGCAGCACGGTGAGGAACTTCAGGAGCGGGTAGTGGAAGAGATAGAGGGTGAACGTCATGCCCGCCCCGGCCTTGAGAAGGGCGCGCAGGCGGGGCTGTGGCGGCGCCCACCCGGCATGGCGCACGCCCAGCAGGTTGAGGCCGATGAGCACGGCCATGACGAGATCGCCCACGGCAAAGCGCGAGTAGCGCAGCCACTGGCCGGGCAGGCCGCCCAACGCGTCGGACACGGCCTCGTTGAGGAGCACGTCGAGGTGAAGAGTCTTCATTAGGACGAGGCCGCCCAGGCCGAGGGTCGCCATCGCGCGGGCGGCTTTGCGGCCCGGCACCAGCCGGTCGCGGAACCGGTAGAGCGCGGCTCCCACAAGCCAGGCGGGAAGCAGCAGGAGGATCTTGGGCCCGGCCAGAAGGGCGGCGGTGCCGGCGAACAGCAGGGCGCGGCGCCCGGCATAGAAGTGGGCGCCGGCGAAGATCGCATAGAAGGCGGCCTCGTAGGACAGCGACCAGAAGGGGACGTTGGAGAACACGTCCTCGGCCGTGAACCAGGCCTCGTGGGCCATGGTGGCGAAGAACAGGAGATAGCGCGGCCAGTGCTCGTACTCGTAGCTCCGGCCATAGGCGCCGGGATCGATCTCCCGGCCGGCAAGGTCGAGCAGCAGGGTCGCGACGAGTGCGGGCAGCGCCACCGACCAGAGGCGGGCCAGGCGCGAGACGGTAAAGGTGGAGAGCGCACCGTCGCGCTCACTTGCCGCGTAGGCCACGAGATAGCCCGAGAGCACGAAGAAGACGATCACCGCATCGTGCCCCAGATCCTGCAGCCAGGGACCGGCCACGTCGGCGAAGGGCGGGCGCAGGGCGTGCGATGCGAACACCGTCGCCGCTGCCACCACACGCAGCAGGTCGAGATAGGCGGAGAAGGCCGCGGTCATCGATGCGGTTCTTGTTGCTGGTTGGCCGGCGCTTGTTGCAGCGGTGTAGAGCGCCAAACGACGGTGGATGATGTTTTTGAGCGCCTTGGGCGCGTGATGCGGTGACAAGCGACGCTTTCACGCATCCGGGTATGAGCGCTGCGGCATCCCTGGAATAGCGGGCTTGCTCCGGCCGAGGGCGGAGCGCCAGGACTTGGCAGCGGCCATGCTGGCCCCCTGCCGATGCCAACAGGACTGGCCCCATGGACATGCGTGCCTCGACCCTCATCGCCGCGCCGCCATCGCCGCCGCTCCGGGTCGAGCTCGAGGCGAGACCGGATCCGGCCCTGCTGGAGCCCGAGTGGACGGCGCTCGAGGAGCGCGCCGGGGCGAGCTTCTTCCTGAGCTGGCACTGGATCGGCTGCTGGCTGCGCAGCCAGGCGCCCGAGGTCGTGCTCCTGCGGGTGCGTCTTGGCGAGCGGACCGTCGGGCTGGGCTTGCTGTGCTGGCGCGAGGAGCGGCGTCACGGTGTGCTGCGCGTCCCCACGCTCCACCTCAATGCCACCGGCGACGAGCTGCTCGACGTTCTCACCATCGAGTACAACGACATGCTGGCCGAGGAGGGCCTGCGCGATCAGGTTCGCTCGGCGGCGCTGGGCTGGCTGCGCGGCGCTCGCCGGGTCGCCGGCCGGCCGTTCTGGGCGCTGCAGGTGCGCGGCACCACCGAGCCCGTGCGGGTGGCCGGCGAGGCTGCCGGGTTCCGGGCGCGGCTGCATGCAAAGGCGCCCTCGGCGGCGGTCGACCTTGCCGCGGTGCGCGCCTCGGGCCGCTCCTACCTCCAGCATGTGAGCGGCAACACGCGCAGCCAGATCCGCCGCGCGGCGAGGCTCTACGAGATGCGGGGCAAGCTCCGCCTGGAGACGGCGCGGGATACGGCCGAGGCGCTGGCGTTCCTCGAGGCCGCCGGCGAGCTGCACCAGGCGCGCTGGCAGGCGCGGGGGCGGCCCGGCGCCTATGCCTCCCCCACCTATGTCGCCTTCCACCGCTCCCTGGTCGCCGCTGCCCATCCCGCCGGCGCGGTCGAGCTCCTGCGCGTGCGGGCGGGCGACGAGACGGTCGGCTATCTCTATAATTTCGTCTGGCGCGGGCGGGTCTATTTCTACCTCTGCGGCTTCCGCTACGAGGAGGACAACCGCCTCAAGCCGGGGCTGGTCAGTCACTGGCTGTGCATCGAGCGCCATCTCGCCGGCGGGGCAGAGCTCTACGACTTCATGGCCGGCGACAACCGTTACAAGACCAGCCTCGGCACGCCGGGCCCCGACATCGTCACCGCCATCATGGAAAAGCCGCACCCCGCCCTGCGTGCCGAGAACCTCTTGCGCCGTCTCAGGGCCCGGCTGCGCCGGTAAGGCCGAAAGCTCCGGCCGCCGCACGGCCGGGGGCGCACGTTTTATCGCCGGATGCGGCCGGTCGGCCACGCCCGGGGGCTTTGCAAGGCGCCGCTGCGGGACGATATACGGCGCCATGGGCACGAAGCGAGACATCGTGAAAGTGATCCGCGTGCGGATCCACGGCCGGGTGCAGGGCGTGTGGTACCGTGCATGGACGGTCGAGCAGGCCCGGCGGCTGGAGCTCGACGGCTGGGTGCGCAACCGTTCCGACGATACCGTCGAGGCGCTCTTCGCCGGATCCGCCACCCAGGTCGATGCGATGCTGGCGCTGTGCCACGAGGGGCCGCCGCGTGCGGCGGTCGAGCGTATCGAGTTGGAGGCCGTCGCAGAGCGGCCGGAGCAGGGCTTCAGGAAGCTGCCGACCCTCTAGCCGGGCGAGCGCTTGCTGCAGGAGGATCGAGAATGCACGTCATGGCGGATCCGCGAGCTGCCGTCGCGACTGCCCGGGCGGCCGGGCTCACGCGCCGGCGCTTCGGCGGCCTGACGCTGGCGCTGGGCGCCCTCGGGCTGCCGCTGCCGGCCTTGGGCTTCGAGCCCGTCGACCGGACCTTCGAGATCCGGCGCAAGGGCAGCGCCGTGGGCTTCCATCGGATCGCCTTCGAGCGCGGCGCCGCCGGACTCGCGGTGACCACCGAGATCGACATCGCGGTCAAGTTCGCCTTCATCACCGCCTTCCGCTACAGCCAGCGCGGCCGCGACGTGTGGCAGGACGAGAAGCTCGTCGCCTCCGAGGTCGCGACCGACGACGACGGAAACCGCAGCCGCGTGGTGCTGGAGGCTGTGGACGGCAAGCTGCGCGGCGTCGGGCCCAAGGGCGGGATCGAGATGCCGCTCGGCGACATGACCGATCTTTGCTGGTGGAACCCCGGCATCGTCCGCCGCGAGCGGCTCCTCGACGCGCAGACCGGCATCGTCAGCATTCTGCAGAGCTGGGAGGTCGGCAGCGAGCGGATCGAGCTCGAGAGCGGTCCGGTCGAGGCGCGGGGCTACGGGATCGAGGCCAGCCAGGGGCGCGCCGGCGAGGTCTGGTACGATCCCGACGGACGGTGGATCAAGGCGCTGCTGCACACCAGGGGCGAGGTTCTCGAATACCGGCTCCTCGCCTGACGGGGTCGACCGGCGGCGGCGGGCAGGGTAGCGACGAGCACGCTACCCTCGCGACCGCCACGGAGACCGGCCGGATGACGCTTCTGTTCTCGCCCGCCAGCTTGCGCGGCATCGAGCTGCCCAACCGCATCGTCGTCTCGCCCATGTGCCAGTATACGGCCGAGAACGGATCGGCCAACGACTGGCACCTGATGCATCTGGGCCAGCTCTCGATGGGCGCCGGCGGCCTGCTCTTCACCGAGGCCACCCATGTCTCGCCGGAAGGCCGTATCACGCCCGGCTGCCTGGGCCTGTGGTCCGACGAGAACGAGCAGGCGCTCGACCGGGTGTTGAGCTTCTGCCGCCGCTATGGCGTGGCCAAGCTCGGCATCCAGCTCGCCCATGCCGGCCGCAAGGCCTCGACCCGCAGGCCGCTCGACGGCGGCGCGCCGCTGCCGCCCGAGGAGGGCGCCTGGACGACCGTAGCCCCCTCGGCCCTGCCCTTCGGCGACGGCTGGCATGTGCCGAAGGCGGCCGACGAGGCCGATCTCGAGAAGATCCGCGGCGATTTCGTGGCCGCCGCCCGGCGCGCCGCCCGCCTCGGCATCGACGTCGCCGAGCTGCACATGGCGCACGGCTACCTCATGCACGAGTTCCTCTCGCCGATCAGCAATCGGCGCGGCGACGCCTATGGCGGCAGCCTCGAGAACCGCATGCGGCTGCCGCTGGAGATCTTCGAGCTGGTGCGCGAGGTATGGCCGGCGGACCGGCCGCTGGGTGTCAGGGTGTCGGCCAGCGACTGGGTCGACGGCGGCTGGAGCGTCGAGGAGACGGTGGCCTTCGCCCGCGAGCTGCGCGAGCGTGGCTGCGACTTCATGGACGTCTCCTCGGGCGGCAACGACCCCCGCCAGAAGATCGAGCTCAAGCCCGGCTACCAGGTCGAGTTCGCGCGCCGGGTGCGCAGCGAGGCGGGCCTGCCGGTGATGGCGGTGGGTCTCATCACCGAGGCCCGGCAAGCCGAGGCGATCCTCGCCGAGGAGTGCGCCGACTTCGTGGCGCTGGCCCGCGGGGTCATGGACGATCCGCGCTGGGCCTGGCACGCGGCCCGCGAGCTGGGGGCCGAGACCGAGTATCCCGCCCAGTATATCCGTGCTCACCCCAAGCACTGGCCCGGCGCCGGCCGGCGCTGAGGGTCCACGAGAAACGACCGGGAGGTTTCGATGCCGACGCGTTCCTACGCTCCGCCGCCGACCATGGACGTGCCGCGGTTCGCCGGTGTGGCGAGCTTCATGCGGCTGCCCTTCCTGCCTCTCGAGGAGGCGGGCGAGGTGCAGATCGGGCTGGTCGGCATCCCCTTCGACGGCGGCACCACCAACCGGCCCGGCGCCCGCCACGGGCCGCGCCAGCTGCGCGATCTCTCCACCATGATCCGCATGCTCAACCAGGCGACCGGCATCCGCCCATTCTCGCTCGCCCGCTGCGCCGATCTCGGCGACAGCCCGGTCAACCCGGCCGACCTGCAGGACGCGCTCGCGCGCATCACCGGCTTCTACGAGAGGCTGCACGAGATGGGCATCGTGCCGCTGAGTGCCGGCGGCGATCACACCGTCTCGCTGCCGATCCTGCGGGCGATCGCACGGCAGCGGCCGGTCGGCATGATCCATTTCGACGCCCACACCGACTTCTACGACAGCTATTTCGGCGGCTACCGCTATACCCACGGAACACCGTTCCGGCGCGCTGCGGAGGAGGGGCTGCTCGATCCGCGCCGGGTGGTGCAGATCGGCATCCGCGGCACCTCCTATGACGGCGAGGACGTCGAGTGGGCGCAGTCGCAAGGGGTGCGCATCGTGTTCATCGAGGAATTGATGGACCGCGGCGTGGACGCGGTGATGGACGAGGCCAGGGCCATCGTCGGCGACGGGCCTGTCTATGTCTCCTTCGACATCGACGGAATCGATCCCTCCCAGGCGCCGGGCACCGGCACGCCCGAGATCGGCGGCTTCTCGACCCACACCGCGCAGCGCATGGTGCGCCGTCTGCAGGGGCTCGACCTGGTGGGCGCCGACCTGGTGGAGGTGAGCCCGCCTTTCGACCCCTCGGGGCAGACCGCCTGGGTCGGGGTCAGCATCATGTTCGAGCTGCTCTGCGTGCTGGCCGACGCGGTCGCCCGCCGCGCCGCCGCCTGAGCGAGGAACCGGCTCGCCATCGGCGCCGTTGTGAGCACGGCGCCGCATGAGCGGCTGTGCCACGGTTCCTGGACAGGCGGAGTTTGGCCATGCACGCGAGGATTGCCGTCGTTCTGCCGCTGGTGGGCATCGCAGCCGGACTGTCGGCCTGCGCGGGGCTCGAAGGGCGCTCCAAGCTCGAGCGCGCCGAGGACGCCTGCCGCGACGAGATCCGCGACGAGGACTATAAGCTGCGCAGATTCGAGGACGTGCAGCGGGGCGACGACAAGGTGGTGATCGGCGTGCGCCTCAGGCGCAACGGCGACGACTATCGCGGCTTGTGCATCTACGACGATGACGACGACGAGGCGCGGCTCGACGTGCAGCGCACCGACTAGCCCGCCGCCGCGCCCGCTCAGCCATCGGCGCGGGGCGGGGGCGTGCGGAAGACGCGGTCGCCCTCCTGGTCGATGATCTGCCGCCCCTTGATGATCGCGAAGCTCTTCGCGTCGTCCGCCGAGGCGTGGGTGTCGGCGCGGATGAACTCGTGGCTCCTCATGCCCTCGGGGAAATCCTTCTCGATGATCCCCGAGGTCAGGAACTGGCCGCCGTGCGGGCGCGGGTGCGGGATGATGCGGTAGCCCTTGTACTCGACGGCGGCACTGCGGTCCGGGGCCGGGGGCTCGCCACCACCGCCGCCGCCGCCCAAGAGCTTCTTCAGCATGTCGCCCAGGCCCATGGCCATCCTCCGCTCCCCCGCGCCGCGCCCCGCGCGCGGCCTCTTTCTCTCGCGTCTGCCTGTTGGAGCGGCCGGCGGCTGTCAAGCCCCGCCAGGCAGCGGCATCGGCCGCCGTACCCCGGCACATGGGGAGAGGGGTTGTCCAAAGCTGCGTTCTCGCGGCGCCCGCCCCATGCCACAACCGTGAAGCGCGACCCCCGGGACTGGCTGGACGACGACGCTTGAAAGACGCAGCGCCAACGACCGTGCAGGCGATCGGCCTGGTCTGTCTCGCCGGCCTGCTGTTCGTCGTGATGAACGCGATGGTCAAGGCGCTGATCGACGATCATCACCCGCTCCAGCTCATCTGGGCGCGCTACTTCTTCCATGTAGCCTTCGTGGTGGTGCTGTTCCCCGGCAAGCTGGCCGGCGTGCTGCGCACCGGGCAGACACGCGTCCATCTCGGCCGCTCGGTGCTGCTGCTGGGCTCCACCATCCTCAATTTCCTGGCGCTCACCAGCCTGCCTTTGGGCGAGGTGGCGGCGATCACCTTCACCTCGCCGATCATGGTAGCGGCACTTGCCGTGGCGGTGCTGCGCGAGCAGGTGGGCCTCGTGCGCTGGCTGGCGATCGGCGCCGGCTTCGGCGGCGCCCTCCTGATCGTCCAGCCCTCGGCTTCCGGCGTGAGCAGCGGTGCGGTGATGGCGCTGGGCTGTGCCGCCTGCTTTGCCGTCTACCAGATCAGCACGCGGATCGTCCGCGAGGCCGAGCCCATCGTCTCGCTGCTCTATGGCGGGCTCGTCGGCATGCTGGCGATGAGCGTGGTGGCGCCGTTCGTCTGGCAGTGGCCGAGCCTCACCGACTGGCTCCTCTTCGCCCTGATCGGCGTGCTCGGAGCAGCCGGGCACCTGCTCGTCATCATGGCGCTGCAGCGCGCCGAGGCCTCGCGGATCAGCCCCTTCACCTACCTCCAGCTCGTCTGGGCGATGCTCGCGAGCTTCCTCGTGTTCGGCGACGTGCCGGGCATGTGGACGCTGGCAGGGGCGCTGGTCATCGTCGCCAGCGGCCTTTACGTCTACCGCCTCGACATGCGGGAGAGGGCGGCGCTGGAGGCCGCCCGGCGGCGGGCCGGGGCCTGAGCGGAACCCCGGCGCGCCGCCGCCTGGAGGAGGAAGAATGGCCTACTGGCTGATGAAGACCGAGCCCGGCGATTATAGCTGGGAGCGGCTCAACGCGGACGGCGAGACCGAGTGGGACGGGGTGCGCAACCATCAGGCGGCGCGCAACATGCGCTCGATGAGGAAGGGCGACAGGGTGTTCTTCTACCGCTCGGTGGTACAGCCGGCGATCCTCGGCGTCATGCGGGTCTCGGCGGAATCGTTCCCCGACCCCGACGACGAGCGCTGGGTGCGGGTCAAGGTCCGCCCCGAGCTGCCGTTCGCCGAGGAGGTGAGCCTGAGATCCATCAAGATGGACCCCAGGCTCGAGGGCATCGCGCTGGTGCGCCAGTCGCGGCTCTCGGTGATGCCGATCAGCGAGGAGCACTGGGCGGTCCTCTGCGCCATGGGCGGGATCGAGCCCTGAAGCGGCTGCGGACGGCTCGTCGCCCGGCCGCAGCCCTCCTCGAGCGGCTTCGGCCGGCGGCGCTCCGGCCGATGCTCGCCGCCGTGACCCTGGCGCTGGCCGGCGGCGGCCTGTTCGAGCTCGCGGGCATTCCCCTGCCGTGGATGCTCGGGCCCATGCTGGCGACCACTCTCGCCAGCATGGGCGGCGCCCGGATCACCGTGCCCGCCGCCTGGCGGACGCCCGCCATCGTGGTGCTGGGGTTGCTGCTGGGCAGCTCCTTCACCGGCGACATGCTGGCCGGCATGCCGCGCTGGCTGCCGAGCCTCGCGGCCCTGCCGCTCTACATCCTCCTGATCGGCCTTCTGGCGCTGGTCTATATGCGCCTCGTGGCGCGGATCGACCCGCTCTCCGCCTATTTCTGCGCCACCCCGGGCGGTCTCGGCGAGATGATGATCCTGGGCGACCGGATGGGCGGCGACATGCGGCTCATCTCGCTGGTGCACGCAACCCGCATCCTGCTGGTGGTGTTCATCGTCCCCCTGGCCTTCGGCCTCGCCGGCTTCGATACCGGCAGCGCGCTGGACAGCGGCCCTGAGCCGGCGGGGGCGCTCGATCTTCTGGTGCTGCTCGGCTGCGGCGTCGCCGGCGCGTTCCTGGGCGGGGTGCTGCGGCTGCCGGCGCCGGGCCTTTTGGGGCCGATGCTGGCGAGTGCCGCCGCGCATCTGGCGGGCCTCGTGGACGGCGCGCCGCCCTTTGCCCTGGTGGCGGCAGCGCAGCTCGTGATCGGCGCCACCGTCGGTTGCCGCTTCAACGGCGTCTCGGTGGCCTCTTTCCTGTGGACGGTGCTGACCGGGCTCGGCCTCACCATCCTGATGCTGCTGGTGGCGCTGCTGTTCGGTGTGGCGCTGAGCTGGCTCACCGGCCTGCCCACGCCGCTGCTGATCCTGGCCTATGTGCCCGGCGGGATCACCGAGATGAGCGTCATCGCCCTCTCGCTCACCACCGATCCGGCCTTCGTCGCCACCCACCACATCGTGCGGATCGGGCTGGTCGTCCTGATGGCGCCGATGCTCTTCAGGCTCTACCGGCGCTGGGCCCGCCTCGACGGTTGAGCCTTTGGCCCCTGAAAGGAAAAGGCCCGCCGCGATGCTGCGGCGGGCCTCTCCGTCGTCGAAGCCTGTGCGGGAGCGCGGCGCTCCGTCAGGTGCCCGGCTGGGGGCTGGGCTCGATCCCGCCGGGGCCGCTGCCGTCGACCGGCCGCGAGCTCGGCACCGAGCCCCGCTTGGCGCCGGAGGAGGGCGGCGGCTCGGCGGTCTTGCGCGGGCCGGGCATCGGCTCGCCGCGCATCAGGGCGCCGATATCCTCGCCGCTCAGGGTCTCGTGCTCGAGCAGGGCGGTGGCCAGCCCATGGAGCAGCGCCAGCTTCTCCTCGAGGATCTCGCGGGAGCGGACATAGCCCTTGTCCACCAGGCTGCGGATCTCGATGTCGACCTGCTGGGCGGTCGCCTCGGAGATGCTCTTGTTCTGGGTCACCGAGTGACCGAGGAAGACCTCCTGGGTGTTCTCGGCATAGCCCACCGGCCCGAGCTTGTCGCTCATGCCCCACTGGGTGACCATGTGGCGGGCGATCTTGGTGGCCTGCTGGATGTCCGAGGAGGCGCCGGCGGTGACCTTGTCGTAGCCGAAGATCAGCTCCTCGGCGACGCGCCCGCCCATCGCCACGGCGATGTCGGCCATCAGCTTCTCGCGGCTGACCGAGAGACGGTCGCCCTCGGGAAGCCGCATGACCATGCCCAGGGCCCGCCCGCGGGGAATGATGGTGGCCTTGTGGATCGGGTCGGAGGCCGGGGTGAAATAGGCCACCACCGCATGGCCCGCCTCGTGGTAGGCGGTGAGGCGCTTCTCCTCCTCGGTCATCACCATCGAGCGTCGCTCGGCGCCCATCATCACCTTGTCCTTGGCCGACTCGAAGTCGACCATGGTGACCAGCCGCTTGCCCGCACGGGCCGCCAGCAGGGCCGCCTCGTTGACGATGTTGGCGAGATCGGCGCCGGAGAAGCCGGGCGTGCCGCGGGCGATCACGCGGGTGTCGACGTCGGGGCCGACCCGGACCTTCTTGATGTGCACGTTGAGGATGCGCTCGCGCCCGGTGACGTCGGGGTTCGGCACCACCACCTGGCGGTCGAAGCGGCCGGGCCGCAGCAGCGCCGGATCCAGCACGTCGGGCCGGTTGGTGGCGGCGATCAGGATGACGCCCTCGTTGGCCTCGAACCCGTCCATCTCCACCAGGAGCTGGTTCAGGGTCTGCTCGCGCTCGTCATTGCCGCCGCCGAGGCCGGCACCGCGATGGCGGCCGACCGCGTCGATCTCGTCGATGAACACGATGCAGGGCGCGTGCTTCTTGGCCTGCTCGAACATGTCGCGCACACGGCTGGCGCCCACGCCGACGAACATCTCGACGAAGTCGGAGCCGGAGATCGTGAAGAACGGCACGTTGGCCTCGCCGGCGATGGCGCGGGCGAGGAGCGTCTTGCCGGTGCCCGGAGGCCCGACGAGCAGACAGCCCTTGGGGATGCGGCCGCCGACCTGCTGGAACTTCTGGGGGTTCTTCAGGAACTCGACGATCTCCTGAAGCTCCTCCTTGGCCTCGTCGATGCCGGCGACGTCGGTGAAGGTCACCCGCCCGTGCTTCTCGGTGAGCAGTCTTGCCCGCGACTTGCCGAAGCCCATGGCCTTGCCGCCGCCCGACTGCATCTGGCGCATGAAGAAGATCCACACGCCGATGAGCAGCAGCATCGGGAACCACGAGACCAGCACGCCCAGGAGCGAGGGCATGTTCTCGTCGCTCGGTGCGGCCGTGATGCGCACGCCGTTGCCGGTCAGGCGGTCGACCAGCCCCGGGTCGTTGGGAGCGTAGGTCGTGAACGGCCGGCCGTCGGCATAGTGGCCGTTGATCGAGTTGCCCTGGATGGTGACGTCGCTGACACGCCCCGCCTGGACCTCGTTGAGGAAGTCGGAGAAGGGAAGGCTGGTCTGCGGGCCGCGCGAGGACGGGCTCTGGAAAAGATTGAAGAGGGCGATCAGCAACAGGCCGATGATCACCCAGAGAGCCAGGTTCTTGCTGAAGTGGTTCACGTTCCCGTCCCGATCGACATGCGCTCGTTTGCGAAAACAACGGGCGCAACAGGCATCACCCCTGCACCGCGCGGCTTAGGCTCGCTTATCTTAGATAAGGCGAGGGTAGTCTCAAACAACATTCGCCCCCCGGAAAGAAGGGGTAGCCAGGGGGATATGGGGGGCGAAGCACATCCGTACACCTCCGGGACAGGAAGCCGCATCCGCCAACGGCGAGAAAGCCGCCGCTCCCTCCTCCCGGACCGCCGGCAGGGCTTCCACCGCGGCCGCCGGCACGCCCTGCCGGCGCAGCGTCGCGCGGGTCCCGGGCGCCAGCATGGCCCGGCCGGCCGGCCCCGCGGCGGCCACCTCGATGCGGCGGTCGGTCGCGGTGCTGGCGATCCTGAAGCGCCCGTCCCAAAGCGTCTCCCCGCCGGGCTCGAGCCACCCGCGCTGGGCGATGCGGCCGGCCTCGCGGCATGCGGCGAACCGACGCCCGGCCGCAGCCACCCGGCAACCGCCCGCCGTCCGGCTGCCGGTCCCGCCCGGCATCGCCAGCCATTGCGCGAGGCGCGCCACCTGCTCGCCGCGCGGCGGCAGGCTGCGGCCGCCGACGCTGGTCAGGATCCGCGCCAGCACGCGCGCCCGTCCGGCCGGCTCGAGGGCGGCCAGCGCCGGTCGCTCGCAGCGCACGAAGCCCAGCGGATGGACGCTCGCATGGGCGGCGAGGAAGGCGGCGTCGGCGAGATCCTCGGCGCGGCGCCGGGCGGCCATCTCGGAGCCGAGCGCCAGCCACGGCTCCGGCGCGAAGTCGGCGCTGCGGCGCAGCCTGCCCCGCGCGAACCGCTCCTCGCCGTTGCTCGGATCCTCGATCCATGCCTGGCCGGCCGCCGCGAGGCTCGCCACGAGGCGGTCCTTGGGCACCTCCAGCAGCGGACGGAGAAGGCGCAGGCCCTCGATCTCGCGAATTGCCGGGATGCCGGCGAGGCCGGCCGCGCCGCTCTTCCGCTCGGCCCGCATGGCGACCGTCTCGGCCTGGTCGTCGCGGTGGTGGGCGAGGAGGAGATGGAGGCTGCCCTGCCCGCGGCAGGCTTCGGCGAGGAGCGCGTGGCGCGCCTCGCGGGCATGGCGCTGGATCCCGGTCGACGGCTTGGGGCCGGTCCAGCGGAGGATCCGGGCCGCGACGCCGCGGGCGGCGAGCCAGCCGCGGACCTGTGCCGCTTCGCCGGCCGAGGCCGCGCGCAGGCCGTGATCGACGATCAGCGCCAGGACTCTGCCGCCGCGGACCCCGGCCCAGCCGGCGGCGAGCAGGGCCAGGGCCATGCTGTCGGCGCCGCCCGAGACGCCGACGGCCAGGAGCGGGTAGCGCTCGAACGGGCCGAGGCGCTCCATCAGGCCGGCGAACTCGCCGGCTGTCAGGGGTGCCGGCACGGCCCGCCCGGTCTCAGCCACATCCGGCGGCAGCGCGCTCCCGCACCAGCGCCTGCTTGATCGCCGCGGGGGCACCCGGGTGCCGCTTGTCGAGCTCGCTATAGGTCTGGCAGGCCTTCTCCTTGTCACCCAGCGCATTGAGCGACATGCCGAGCTTGAGGAGATTGTCGGGCGCCTTGGTCGCCTCGCCGCCATAGGCCTGGTAGTTGCGCGCGAAGGTCGCGGCGGCCTTCTGGTAGTCCTTGCTGAAATAGTAGGTCTCGCCCAGCCAGTACGAGGCGTTGGGCGCCAGGCGATCCTCGGGATAGTCCGCGAGGAAGCTCTGGAAGATCTGCTCCGCACCCTGCCAGTTGCCGGTCTGCAGCAGGGTCAGCGCCTGGTCGTAGCGCGCCTGGGCGCCCTCGACCGGGGTGACCCGGGCCTGCTGCTGCGGCGGGGTCGCGGCGTTGCCCGGCAGCGTGCCGAGGGAGTTGCTGCCCGGTGCGGCGGCCGTCGCCCGTGCCGGCGGCTGGGTGCCCGGCTGCGCCGGCGTCGCGGCGGGCGCCGCCCGCGACCCGTCGACGGCGCTCAGCCGCCGGTCGACATCGCCCAGGAGCTGGTCGTAGCGCCCCTGGAGGCGGCGCTGCTCGTACTCGAGCTCCTCGATGCGGCCGCGCATGCGGCGCAGCTCTTCCTCGAGCTGCATGACCCGGGCGGCGACCGCCGCCGGGCCTTGCGGGGCGGCCTGGACCGGCTGGGCCGGCACCAGGCCCTGCTGGGCCATGGCGCCGCCCGCCAGCAGGGCGAGCACGGCCGCGAGCGGCGCTGCGCGAAGGCGGCGCCGGCGGCTCGGGTTCGTTCCTGCCGCCTTCATCAGTTGGTGACGTTGACCACGGTGACGGCGCGCCGGTTCAAGGCGTAGGCGCTGTCGTTCTGGCCGTCGTCGAGGGGACGCTCCTCGCCATAGGAGAGGGTGAGGATGCGGTTGGAGGAGACGCCCGAGGCCGTCAGGTAGTTCTTGGCGGCGGCGGCGCGGCGCTCGCCGAGGGCGAGATTGTACTCGCGCGTGCCGCGCTGGTCGGCATGGCCCTCGATGGTCACCGTCACGTTGGGGAACTGCTGCAGCCAGGCGGTCTGGCGGTCGAGGGTCTGGCGCGCGGCATCGTCGATGCTCGAGCTGTCGTAGGCGAAGAACACCCGGTCGCCGACATTGACCTCGAGGTCTTCCTGGCTGCCGGGGCCGACATTGCCCATGGCCGAGCCGCTGCCGCCCAGATCGGACGAGCCGATCCCCGACATGCCGCCCAGCCCGCCGGCGCTGCCCGCGCCGCCGGTGCTGTCGGTCATGCTGTCGCTCGTCGAGCTGCAGGCCGCGAGAAGGAGCGCCGCAGCGCCCATGGACAACAATTTCAGCTTCATCATGTGATCCTCAGACGTCGGAGCTAACGCGGCGGTCGGCACGTCCGGAGCCATCTGCGGCACGAATAACGGCATCGCTGGCCCCGCGCCGCGGCCGGATCAAGGAAGCAGAGGCGACCAGTCGGGGTCCGAACCATCCTGCGGTGTCGGAACTTCCCGCTCGTTATAGCCGGTGATATCAACAGTGAACAGGCGGACTCGATTGCCCGAGCTGCGATAGAAAAGGATGACCCGGCCATTGGGCGACCAGGTCGGATTCTCCTCCTCGAAGCTCCGGGTGAGCAGGCGCTCGTCGCTGCCGTCGGGCCGCATGATCCCGGTGTGGAACTGCCCGCCCTGGATCTTGGTGAAGGCGATGAGATCGCCGCGCGGCGACCATTCCGGGCTGCCGTAGCGCCCCGAGCCGAAGCTGATCCGCTGCGCCCCGCCGCCGCTGGCGCTCATCACGTAGAGATGCGGCGCGCCGCCCCGGTCCGAATTGAAGACGATCCGCCTGCCGTCCGGCGAGAAGCTGGGCGAGGTGTCGATGGCCGCGTTGTCGGTGAGCCGGCGGCTGCGCCGCGAGGCCACGTCGTAGGCGAAGATGTCGGAATTGCCGCCCTGCGCCATGGTGACCAGAAGCGTCCGGCCGTCGGCCGAGAAGCGCGGGCTGAAGGTCATGCCGGCAAAGTCGCCGAGCACCGACTCGCGGCCGCCGGCGATGTCGCGCATGAAGACGCGCGGCTGCTGCCCGCGATAGGCCATGTAGGCGACCTGCCGTGTGTCCGGCGAGATCCGCGGGGTCAGCACGAGGTCGCGGCCGTCGGTCAGGAAGGCGTGGTTGGCGCCGTCCTGGTCCATGATGGCGATGCGCTTGATGCGCCGTTTGGCCGGCCCGCTCTCGCTGACATAGACGATGCGGGTGTCGAAATAGCCGCTCTCGCCGGTCAGCCGCTGATAGACCGCGTCGGCGATCTTGTGGGCGAGCCGCCGCCACTGGCTGGCCGCCGCGTCGAAGCGCAGCCCCACCAGCTGGTTGCCGCCGAACACGTCCCACAGGCGGAACTCGACGATCACCGCCGGTCCGTTGCTGCGCACCAGGCCGGTCACCAGCGCCTGGGCGTTGACCTGCCGCCAGTCGGCGAAGCGGGGCAGCTCGCGCATCTCCTCGGCGCTCTGGATATAGGCGCGCCGGTCGATGGTGCGGAACAGGCCCGAGCTGTCGAGGTCGGCGCCGATCACCTGGGCGATGGCCTCGCCCAGCTCGCGTGCCTGGGGCCCGTCGCCGGCCAGGGGGCTGATGGCGATCGGCATCGGCTCGACGAAGCCGCGGGTGATGTCGAGCTCGAGCTGGGCCCGGGCGGGGCCGGCCACAAGTCCGCCGGCGCCGAGTGCTGCAGCACCGATGAAGGCACGGCGGGAGAGCGGGGGCATCGTCATCCGGCTGGCGCGTCCTGTGCGAGGGGTTGGCCCGGCCGAAGCCCGCCTGTGGCGGGCCCGGCACTTGCGGCGATGGCGCGGAACGGTGCCGCGGTCAAGGCCGCTGCACCGGGAGTGCTGCGGCGGCTCATCCGCTCAGCGCGTCCTTCGGGTAGAAGGTCATCAGCATCTCGCGCCACTGGTCGTACTTCTCGGCCGGCAGGGTGAGCCTGCAGCTCAGCACCGCCCGCTGGGCACTCTCCGCCACGGTGCGGAAGGTCGGGTCGGCAGAAAGCCGCGCCCGATCCTCGATGGCCACGCCGTTGACGCTGCCGTCACGGTTCATGCTGATGCGCAGCTTGACCTGCATCTGGTCGATGTCGCGCAGCCCCGCGGGGATGCTCCAGCAGGCCTCGATCTGCCGCCGCACGGCGCTGATCTCGGCCATCGACAGCTTGCTGTCGCCACGGCTCGTCCCTGCCGCCTGCGGTGCCGGATCGGCACGGCCGGTACCGGGGCTGGCCTGCTCCGCCTGGACCCGCTTCTCCTGCTGCTGAACGCTCTTGAGCAGCGCGGCGAAGCTGTCCTCCTTGGGCGGCTCCTCCTTCTTCGGCTCGGGCTTGGGCTCGGCCTTCTTGGGCTCGGGCTCCTTCTTCGGCTCGGGCTTGGGCTCGACCTTCTTGGGCTCGGGCTCTTTCTTGGGCTCGGGCTTGGGCTCGGCCTTCTTGGGCTCGGGCTCTTTCTTCGGCTCGGGCTTGGGCTCGGCCTTCTTGGGCTCGGGCTCCTTTTTTGGCTCGGGCTTGGGCTCGGCCTTCTTGGGCTCGGGCTCCTTTTTTGGCTCGGGCTTGGGCTCGGCCTTCTTGGGCTCGGGCTCCTTTTTCGGCTCGGGCTTGGGCTCGACCTTCTTGGGCTCGGGCTTGGGCTCCTCCGGCTTGGGAGCGGCCGCGAGCTTTTCCTCGGTACGCGGCTTGGGCGCCGGCGCCGGGGGTGGCGGCACGGCGGCCGCTTCCTTGGGAGGCTGTGGCGGCGGCGCCGGAGCAGGCTCGGGCGCCTTCTTCGGCGGGGCGGCCGGCTTGGGCTCGACCTTCGGCTCGGGGCGGGTCGTGGGGTTGGGACTCGCGGCCTCGCGCTTGGGCTGGGGCGCCGCCTCGGCCGGCCTGGCGGCTGGCGCCTTGCCCGGCGCCGCGGTCACCACCTCGACGCTGATCGCGTCGTCCATCGGCAGCTGCTGGGCGCTGCGCGGCATGCCGATGAGCAGCACCAGCGCCAGCAGGACGTGAAAGACGCCCGAGGCGATCAGTGCGCGGCGCATCGTCCCTCGCATCCGCTCGCGCGATGCGGCGGCCGGCACTGGCTCATCGGGTCTGGCCGCCGGGCAGGGCGGCGGTGCGCGCCGCCGGCGCCTCGGTGAGCAGCGCCACCTTGGCGAAGCCCGCCTGGTTGATGGCGCTCACCACCGCCATGATGCGGCCATAGTCGATCGCCTTGTCGCCGCGCACGAAGATCCGCGCATTGGGGTTGCGCTCGGTGACCGCCAGCAGGCGCGGCCCGAGCCCTTCCAGCTCGATGGCGCTCTCCTGGACGTAGATCTTCCCGTCCGCGGCCACGGTCACGCTCAGGGGCTCGTCCTGCCCGGGGAGCGGCGAGCTGGTGGCCTGCGGCAGGTCGACGGCGACGCCCGTGGTCAGCAGCGGCGCCGTCACCATGAACACGATGAGCAGCACCAGCATCACGTCGACCATCGGCGTGACGTTGATCTCGGAGAAGCCGCGGCGCCGGCGGCGCCCGTTGCGCCTGCCGCGCCCACCGGC
Organism: Geminicoccaceae bacterium 1502E; assembly: GCA_033875255.1. GTDB lineage: Bacteria > Pseudomonadota > Alphaproteobacteria > Geminicoccales > Geminicoccaceae > Marinimicrococcus. The sequence goes on from JAWZSN010000016.1 coordinate 124,284, forward strand.
CATTGCGGTGCCAGCCATGTCAGGCGGCCTTGGCCGCCTCGAGCTCGCGCGAGACCACCACGGTGAACTCGTCGGCGAAGCTCGAGAGGCGGTCGGCGTAGCTGTCGAGGTCGGTCGAGAGCTTGTTGAAGGCGATCACCGCGGGGATCGCGGCGGCAAGGCCCAGCGCGGTGGCGAACAGCGCCTCGGCGATGCCGGGAGCGACCACCGCCAGCGTCGTGTTCTTGCTGATGGCGATCGACTGGAAGCTGTTCATGATGCCCCAGACCGTGCCGAACAGGCCGACGAACGGCGCCGTCGAGCCGATCGTTCCGAGCGACGGCAGATGCCGCTCGAGGCTCTGCACCTCGCGCTCCAAGGTGAGCTGCATGACCCGCCCGATGCGCCCGACAATGTTGCTCTGGGCCAGCGGGTCGGTGGTCCTGGGCGCCTCGCGCCATTCGTCCATGGCGGTCGCGAACATCAGCGCCATCGGGTGGTCGGCGCGCTTGACGAGGCGCCGGTAGAGCTCGTCGAGGGGGGCTCCCGACCAGAAGGCACGCTCGAACACGACGGCCTTCCGGCGCAGCCGGGTCAGCCGCACCACCTTGTCGAAGATGACCGCCCAGCACCACAGCGAGGCGACCAGCAGCAGCAGCATGACGCTCTTCACGACCAGGTCGGCCTGCAGGAAGAGCGCCCAAAGGCTCGGTCCGGCTCCCGCCGCACCCAGCTCGAGGGCGTTGATCGCGCCTTGGTCCATGACGTTTTTTCTCGGAGCCCGTCGTCCGGCCGCGGGCAAGCTCGGCCGCCGACAGCATGGTTGTCGCGATGTGGGAGTCCGTGGACTCCGGAGCCGGATATGTCTCACCGAACGCGGCGCGCGTCAAATGCCCAACGCGGTGTCGCGGCCGGAGCGGCGCAACCCCCCGGCTCCCACACTGTGCCTCATATCAACGGGCCGCGGCCCCCTCAAGCGGCGCTGCAGCCGCACACCCGGCGATCAGGTGTCGCACCGCCGCGGGAAGCCGGCGCGGCCGCAGGTCGGCGCCGAGGAAGACGAGGGTCACCGCGACCGCGACCAGGACCTGCCCGTCGCGACGCACCTCCTGGAGCATCTCCAGCCGCGCCCCGGCGGTGTCGGTGATGCTGGTGACGATCTCCAGCAGATCGTCGAGACGCGCCGGCGCCCGGTAGTCGGCGCTGCAGCGGCGCACCGCGAACATGCCGCCATGCGCCGTCATGAGGCCGTTATGGTCGAGGCCGCGGTCGCGCAGCAGCTCGGTGCGTGCCCGCTCCGCGAACTTCAGGTAGTTGGCGTAGTAGACGATGCCGCCGGCGTCGGTGTCCTCGTAATAGACCCGCACGAGGTGGCGATGGGCGGCCCCGCTCACTTGCCGCCCTCCTCGAACAGGCCCGGCTGGCCGGGGACCGGGCTGGGGGCGGTGAGACCCAGATGGCGCCAGGCCTGCAAGGTCAGCAGCCGGCCGCGCGGGGTGCGCTGCAGCAGGCCCTGCTGGAGAAGAAACGGCTCGACCGTCTCCTCGAGCGTATCGCGCTGCTCGGAGAGCGCTGCCGCCAGGGTCTCGATGCCGACCGGCCCGCCGCCATAGTTGAGCGCGATGGCCCGGAGATAGCGGCGGTCGAGGCTGTCGAGACCGACCGCGTCGACCTCCAGCCGGCCCAGCGCCAGGTCGGCGGTGGCGGCGTCGACCGGCAGGCGGCCGGCCACGGTGGCGAAGTCGCGCACGCGGCGCAGCAGACGGGTGGCGATGCGCGGCGTGCCGCGCGCCCGGCGGGCGATCTCCCGCGCCCCCTCGCGGGTCAGCTCGAAGCGCAGCAGCGCCGCCCCGCGGCTGATGATGAGCTCGAGCTCGTCGGTGTCGTAGAAGGCGAGGCGGCAGAGAATGCCGAAACGGTCGCGCAGCGGCGTGGTGAGCAGGCCGGCGCGGGTGGTGGCGCCCACCAGGGTGAAGGGCGGCAGGTCGATCCTGACCGAGCGCGCCGCCGGCCCCTCGCCGATCATCAGGTCGAGCTGGAAGTCCTCCATGGCCGGGTAGAGGATCTCCTCCACCGCCGGCGAGAGGCGGTGGATCTCGTCGATGAACAGCACGTCGCGCGGCTGGAGGTTGGTGAGGATGGCGGCCAGGTCGCCGGCGCGGGCGATGATCGGCCCGCTGGTCATGCGAAAGCCCACGCCGAGCTCGGCCGAGACGATCTGCGCCAGCGTGGTCTTGCCGAGACCCGGCGGGCCCGCCAGCAGGACATGGTCGAGCGCCTCGCCGCGGCCGCGCGCCGCCTCGATGAAGACGTCGAGATTGGCGCGCAGCTGGGGCTGGCCGATGAACTCGCCGAGGCGCTTGGGGCGCAGGCTCTGGTCGACATCCTCGGGGGCCGGCTCGGGGGCGATGATGCGGCCGCTCACCTGGCCAGCTCCTTGAGGCTCTCGCGGATCAGCACGTCGACGCCGGGCTCGCCGCCGGCAGCGGCCCGCACCCGGGTCACCGCCGCATAGGCGTCGGTGCGGGCAAAGCCGAGGCGGACCAGGGCCTCGAGCGCGTCCTCGATGGCGCCGCCGCCGCCGCCCGCCGCGCCTGCTGCCGGCGCCGCTGCGGCCGCGCCGTGCGGCAGCTCGCCGACCCGGTCCTTCAGCTCGGTGACGAGGCGGGTCGCGAGCCGTGCGCCGACGCCGCTGGCCCGGCTGAAGGCGGCCTTGTCCTGGGCCGCCACCGCCGCCACCAGCTCGGCCGGCCCCAGCACCCCGAGGATCGCCAGCGCCACCCGCGAGCCCACCCCCTGCACGGTCTGCAGGATCCTGAACCACTGGCGCTCGCCGGGCTCGAGGAAGCCGAAGAGGGTGATCGCGTCCTCGCGCATCTGCGTCTCGATGTGGAGCTGGGCCGCCTCGCCGGGGCCGGGCAGGCGCTGCAGCGTGCGCGCCGGCGCATGGACCAGATAGCCCACGCCCTGGACATCGAGGATGACATGATCGTCCTCGAGCACCGCCACCTTGCCGCGCAGCAGCGCTATCACGGCAGCGCGCCCTGGCGCACCGCGCCGGTCACCCGTCGCTCGGTGGCGCGGTAATGAGCGTGGCAGATGGCGACGGCGAGCGCGTCGGTGGCATCCTGCCCCGTCGCCTCGGCTACTCCGGGAAGCAGGAACCGTACCATCATCGCCACCTGCTCCTTGGTCGCATGGCCGGTGCCGGTGACCGCCCGCTTGACCACCATGGAGGGATATTCGCGTACTGCAAGGCCGGCGCGCGCGGCCGCGAGGATCACCACGCCGCGGGCATGGCCGAGCTTGAGGGACGAGCCGGCGTTGCGGTTGACGACCGTCTCCTCGACACCGGCCTCCTGCGGCTGCCAGCGCTCGACGACCTCGGCAACGCCCTCGTGGAGGCAGCGCAGCCGGGTCGCCAGATCCTCGCCCTTGGGGCTCGCCACGGTGCCGCAGGCCACATGGCGCAGCCGCGAGCCGGTGGCCTCGATGAGCCCCCAGCCGGTGAAGCGGAGGCCGGGATCGAGGCCGAGGAGCAGCATCAGCCGCCGAGCCGCGCCAGCGCCTCGTCCGACACCTCGAAATTGGCCACCACGCGCTGCACGTCGTCGTTGTCGTCGAGCACCTGGAGGAGCTTGAAGACGGTCTCGGCCTTCTCGTCGTCGACCGGCACAGTGACCTGCGGGCGCCAGCCGAGCGCCGCCTGCTCGGGCGTGCCGAACCTGCCCTCGAGGAAGTCGCGCACCGTGGCCAGGTCGTCGGGGGCGCAGGTGATGTCGTGGCCGTCCTCGCTGGAGGCACAGTCCTCGGCGCCGGCCTCGATCGCCGCCTCGAGCATGTCGTCGGCCGACGCCGCCTCGGCGGCGTAGCGGATCTGCCCGACACGGTCGAACTGGAAGCTCACGCTGTTGGTCTCGCCGAGCGAGCCGCCATGCTTGGAGAAGGCGGCGCGCACCTCGCTGGCGGTCCGGTTGCGGTTGTCGGTGAGCGCCTCGACGATCACCGCCACGCCGCCCGGCCCGTACCCCTCGTAGCGGACCTCCTGGTAGTCCTCGCCGTCGGTGCCCTGCGCCTTCTTGATGGCCCGCTCGATATTGTCCTTGGGGACGTTCTCGACCTTGCAGGCCTGGATGGCGGTGCGCAGGCGCGGATTGTGCGCGGGGTCTGGCAGGCCGCTCTTGGCGGCAATCTGCACCTCGCGCACCAGGCGCGTGAACCTTCTCGCGCGGATCGCGTCCTGGCGACCCTTGCGATGCATGATGTTCTTGAACTGTGAGTGACCGGCCATGCCTGGTTGCAAGCAAGAGTGGATTCAAGTGGCCGCGTCTATAGCAGACGAAGCCCGGGGGCGACCAGCCCGCGCCGTCACGACCGTCGCGGCGGCATCTCCTGGAGCTGGATCTTTGACGAAAAAAGTCGCGCAATTCCATGGAAAAGGCAGCTGCTTTTGAGGTAGAATATCAGAGCCGGGATCTGCCCGCAGCGGATCGGAACGAGGGCTGCGGGCCGCCTCCCGAGCGCCGCCGCAAGCAACGGCGCTCTTCAGAGTCGGCCCTAACCGGCTGACAGCCTTGGGCTTCCCGGCCGCCTTTCGGTCGCGCTGGCAAGGTGCGGCTGCAAAGTCCGTAAAGTTCAATGAAAATCCAGATGCAACTCAATTCGAATTATCTCAGAAGTGTCCCTAATAAACTTGGCCTGTAGCCATTTTTTATGTTGATCGGCATGCTTTGGTAATGGTAGATTGACCTTTGTCAAGTCAGACGGTGCCTCCCTCCCTGATTATGCCCCCGCTGCAGAGCTGCATGCGGGGGCTCCTTTTTTGGAGGGGCCCCGCCATGTGGGGTCCCGGGCAGTGAGGAGCAGTCCATGACCACCACCAATCTCGCCTTCGGGATCGACTGGCATCTGCCGTGCGACGTCGCCAACAGCGAGGTGCCGGGCACGGAGGAGCTGCTCCGGACCTGCACGCGGCTGCGCGAGGAGCTGGCCGAGCTGGAGGGCGTGGTGAGTGCCGCCGTGCTCGCCGCCACCGTGTTCCGGCTGCGCGACGAGGCAGGCCTGATCGACGCCATGCGCGGCCTCACCGAGGCCGTGGCGGGGCTGGAGCGGCGGCGGCCGGCCGAGTGATCCATCGAGGCAAGCCCCGGCCGGCCGCTTGACCATGCCCGGGGCAGCCCCCACATCCAGCCGCGACGCCGGGCCGGCGCTGGCCGGTTCGGGAGGCGCCAGTCGACGTGCGAGGATGGATGCACTCTAACGATGCCGGCCCCTGGCACGGCACGACGATTCTTTCGGTCCGCAAGGGCCGTCAGGTGGTCATGGCCGGCGACGGCCAGGTCAGTTTCAATCAGACCGTCATGAAGGCCAACGCCCGCAAGGTGCGCCGCCTGGGCGGCGGCGCGATCCTTGCCGGCTTCGCCGGCAGCACCGCCGACGCCTTCACCCTGCTCGAGCGCCTCGAGGCCAAGCTCGAGCGTCATCCCGGTCAGCTCACCCGCGCCTGCGTCGAGCTCGCCAAGGACTGGCGCACCGACCGCTACCTGCGGCGCCTCGAGGCGATGATGGCGGTGGCCGACGCGCAGGTCTCGCTGGTGCTCACCGGCGTGGGCGACGTGCTCGAGCCCGAGAACGGGCTCATCGGCATCGGCTCGGGCGGGATGTACGCGCTCTCCGCCGCCAAGGCCCTGGCCGACATTGACGGGCTGAGCGCCGAGGACGTCGCGCGCCGGGCGATGGGTGTCGCCGCCGACATCTGCGTCTACACCAACCGCGAGGTCACCCTGGAGACCATCGAGCTGCCATGACCGCCCTGACCCCCCGCGAGATCGTCTCCGAGCTCGACCGCTTCATCGTCGGCCAGCAGGCGGCCAAGCGCGCCGTGGCCATCGCCCTGCGCAACCGCTGGCGCCGCCAGCAGCTCGACGAGCAGCTGCGCGAGGAGGTGCTGCCCAAGAACATCTTGATGATCGGCCCCACCGGCTGCGGCAAGACCGAGATCGCCCGCCGGCTGGCGCGGCTCGCCCAGGCGCCGTTCATCAAGGTCGAGGCCACCAAGTTCACCGAGGTGGGCTATGTGGGCCGCGACGTCGAGAGCATCGTCCGCGATCTTCTCGAGATCTCGATCAAGATGACGCGCGAGCGGCTGCGCCGCGACGTCGCCGCCAAGGCCGAGCGCGCCGCCGAGGAGCGGGTGATCGACGCGCTGGTGGGTCCCACCGCCGGCGCGGAGACCCGCGAGAAGTTCCGCCGCATGCTGCGCGACGGCCAGCTCGCCGAGCGCGAGATCGAGGTCGAGGTGCAAGACAGCGGCGGCATGCAGATGCCCACGCTCGACATTCCCGGCATGCCCGGCGCGCAGATGGGCATGGTCAATCTCGGCGACATGCTGGGCAAGGCCTTCGGCGGCCGCACCAGCCGCAAGAAAATGAAGGTGATCGACAGCTACCCGGTCCTGATGGCCGAGGAGAGCGACAAGCTGCTCGATCAGGAGCGGGTGGTGCGCGAGGCCATCCAGGCGGCCGAGCAGAGCGGCATCGTGTTCCTCGACGAGATCGACAAGATCAGCGTGCGCGAGGGCAGGGGCGGCGGCGATGTCAGCCGCGAGGGCGTCCAGCGCGACCTCCTTCCGCTGGTCGAGGGCACCAGCGTCACCACCAAGCACGGCGTGGTGCGCACCGACCACATCCTGTTCATCGCCTCGGGCGCCTTCCATTTGAGCAAGCCGGCCGACCTGCTGCCCGAGCTGCAGGGCCGGCTGCCGATCCGCGTCGAGCTGGATCCGCTCGGCCGCGAGGATCTGCGCCGCATCCTGGTCGAGCCGGAGGCCAGCCTCGAAAAGCAGTATGTGGCGCTGCTCGGCACCGAGGGGCTGACCATGGAGTTCACCGAGGAGGCCCTCGACGAGATCGCGAGGCTTGCCGCCGAGATCAACGAGCGGGTCGAGAATATCGGCGCGCGCCGCCTGCAGACGGTGATGGAGAAGCTGGTCGAGGAGGTGAGCTTCAACGCCAGCGACCGCGGCGGCGAGGCGATGCGCATCGATCGCGACTATGTCCGCCACCAGGTGGGCGAGCTGGTCGCGACCGGCGATCTCACCAAGTTCATCCTCTAGCAGGAGGTACGGCCGGCATGGCTGACGGGCTCGTCTCCCACTTCAGGGCGATGGCCCGCAACAATGCCTGGTCGAACCACCGCCTCCTTGCGGCCTGCGCGCGGCTTTCCACGGCGGAGCTCAGCGCGGGCCGCGCCGGCTTCTTCCCCTCGATCCTCCTGACCCTCAACCACATCCTGACGGTCGATCGCTACTATCAAGATGCTCTTTCGGGTGAGCCGGCGCCCGAGGCTCCCCCGCCCTTCGCGGAGCTGGTGCCGCTCGAGGCGGCGCAGCAGGCGGCCGACCGGCGCCTCATGGCCTTTTGCGACCGGCTCGATGCCGCTGCGCTCGGGCGCGCGGTGACGCTGGTGCGGCCCGGCCGCACAGCGCCGCCCGAGCGCGTGCGCGACGTGCTGGCCCATCTCTTCCTCCACCAGATCCATCATCGCGGCCAGCTCCACGCCATGCTCAGCGGAACCTCCGTGCCGCCGCCCCAGCTCGACGAGTTCTTCCTCGAGGACGACCGGGAGCGTCGCGCCCCCGACCTCGCCGCCATGAGGCTGAAGCAGGGCTGAGCCGCGGAACCGGTGCCGGCCGGAAAGATTGACAGAACCGGTTTTCCGGTTATTTTTCCTCCATGACCACGACCACACCCACCGCCCGCGCGCTCGCGGCGCTGGGCCACGATGCCCGCCTCGCGATCTTCCGCCTGCTGGTGAAGGCGGGGGAGGAGGGCCTGCGGGTGGGCGATATCGGCCAGCATCTGGGCCTGGCGCCCTCGACGCTGGCGCACCACCTCTCCGCCCTCGTCGATGCCGGCCTCGTCCTGCAGGAGAAGCAGGGCCGCGAGGTGTTCAACAGGGTAGACTACGCGGCGATGCGCCGGGTCCTCGACTTCCTCACCTCGGAATGCTGCGTGGGGCTGAAGATCCGGCCCCGGGAGCCGGCCGCATGATACCGTCCGGCGTTTTTTTGCGGCCAAAAATAACCGTAAATCCGGAGATTTGGGTATGACGGCCTCTGTCATCACGGTCGGAAGACCGCGGGCCATGCTGCGCGGTCTGTGGCGCGACGGGCGCGTGTGGCTGGCCTCGGCGCTCGTTCTTGCGGCGGTCGCCGTGGCCGATCCGGGCCAGGCGGCGGAGAGCCTGCGCTTCACCGGGGCGGCGCTTGCCGGCACCGCACCCTTCCTGGTGCTCTCCATCGCCATCGCCGCCTGGGCCGGGGCCACCGGCGCCGACAGCCTGATCGCCCGGGCCTTTACCGGATCGCCGCTCGCGATGATCGCCCTCGCGGCGCTGGCCGGCGGTCTCTCGCCGTTCTGCTCGTGCGGGGTCATCCCCCTCATCGCCGCCCTTCTCGCGATGGGCGTGCCGCTCTCAGCGGTGATGGCCTTCTGGCTCGCCTCGCCGGTGATGGACCCCTCGATGTTCGTGCTCACCGCGGGCGTGCTGGGCGTCGAGTTCGCTGTCGCCAAGACCTTGGCCGCCATCGGCCTGGGGCTCGTCGGCGGCCTTGCGGTCCATCTCCTCGCCCGGGGCGGCGCGCTTTCCGACCCGCTGCGCGAGGGCGTGGGCAATGGCGGCTGCGGCGGCGCCAGGGTCCGCGCGCCCAGGCCGGTGGTCTGGCGCTTCTGGGCGGAGCCCGAACGTCTGGTGAAGTTCCGGCGCGAGGCCCGCAAGACCGCGCTCTTCCTCCTCCAGTGGCTCACTCTGGCCTTCGTGCTGGAAAGCCTCATGCTGGCCGTGGTCCCGGCCGAGACGATCACCGCGCTGCTCGGCGGCGAAGGTCTCGGCCCCATCGCCCTTGCCACCCTCGTGGGCGTGCCGGCCTATCTGAACGGCTACGCCGCCCTGCCGCTGGTGGGCGGGCTGATCGCCCAGGGCATGGCGCCGGGTGCGGGCCTTGCCTTCCTGGTGGCAGGCGGGGTCACCTCGCTGCCGGCCGCCATCGCCGTCTGGGCGCTGGTCAGGCCGCCGGTCTTCGGGCTCTATGTCCTTCTCTCGCTCTGCGGCGCCTTCGCCTCGGGGCTTCTCTACCAGCTCTGGGCGATGGCCTGACACGATGACCGCCGCCGTGACCACAGCCGCCCGCTGGCCCGTGATCTCCGCGCTCGGCGTGGTGATGATCTTCACCTGGGGCAGCAGCTTCTACCTCATGGCGGTGCTGGCCGGGCCGATCGCGGCCGACACCGGCTGGAGCCTGGGCGAGGTCACCGGCGCCCTCTCGGCCGGCCTGCTGGTGGCCGGCCTGGCCTCCCCTGCGGTGGGGCGGAGCATCGCGCTTCACGGCGGGCGTCCGGTGCTGGCCTCGGGCTGCGCGCTCATCGCCGCGGGCCTGCTGGTGATCGCCACCGCCGCCTCGCTCTGGGCGTTCTGGGCTGGCTGGCTGCTGCTGGGCCTCGGCATGGCGGCAGGGCTCTACGATCCCGCCTTCGCCACCCTCGGCCGCCTCTACGGGACCGGTGCACGCGGCGCCATCACCATGCTCACGCTCTGGGGCGGGTTCGCGAGCACGGTCTGCTGGCCCCTCTCGGCCTTCATGCTGGAGGCCTGGGGCTGGCGCGGCGTCGCCACGGCCTACGCCGCCATCCACCTCCTCGGCACCGTGCCGCTGGTGCTGCTGGCGATCCCGCGGAACGGCAGCGGTCCAGCCCCTCGCACGGAGGGGGCGAATCCGGGGGGAGCTCTCGCCGGCGCCGAGCGGCGCGTCTTCGCGCTGATGGGCGTGATGCTCGTCCTGCACGGTCTCATCACCGTCAACCTCTCCACCTGGCTCTTCGCCTTCCTCCAGGCGCAGGGCCTCGACCTGGCGACCGCCGTGGCGCTGGGTACGCTCATCGGCCCCGCCCAGGTTGCGGCCCGGACCCTCGAGATGGCCGGAGGCGGGCGGCATCATCCGGTGTGGACACTGGTCGTGGCGATCCTCGCCGTCGCCGCCGGCATCGGCCTTCTGGCCCTCGACCTCGGCGTGGCCGGCGTGGCGCTGGTGCTCTATGGCGGCGGCAACGGCCTCTTCTCCATCGCCCGCGGCGCCCTCCCGCTCGCCGTCTTCGGCAGCGAGCGCTACGCCGTCCTCATGGGCCGCCTGGCACGCCCCTCCCTGATCGCCCAGTCGGCCGCCCCGCTGCTCGGCGCCGCCCTCATCGACCGCACCGGTCCCGAGGCAGCCCTCTGGGCCATCGCCGCCCTGGCCCTCGCCAACACCCTCGTCCTCGCCCTGCTCTGGCGGACCGTCCGCCGGACCTGATCTCGCGGGACGCAACGGGGAGCGGGGCCGGGCAGGGCGCGGAGGCTGCACGCCGCCCCCGCGACCTGTCGGAAGGATGGACAAACGGACCGCTGCCGAGGAAGAGTCGGTCCTAACGCAAGGAAGAGGCGGGCATGAAGTTCCTCCCGGCAAGATTCATCGATATCGTCGTTCCATTTGTCTGCATCATCTATGTGGCGATGTTCTTCCTCCTGAGAGAGTCGAGTGCGTATGTGTTGTATGTGTTCTCCTGGGCCGGACTGGCGGCTGTCATCGCAATCGGTTTCCTGCAGGAAGCGGGTGTCTGGCCCTTCAGGAAAACCCCCAACAAGACCAGGTGGCCGTTCATGGTCGTCCTGTTTCCCTGCCTTTTGGCCTTCTCGGCCGCATGGAACGACATGCTGGCGACGCCCTTGGCCTGGACATTGATCCTCTGGTTCGCAGTGTTTGCAGCATACGGAATCTTGTTTCATAAGCGGCGGTGGGTCGATATTGATATCCCTTTCTTTACCTTCAAGCGCTAAGATGCGCCGAGCCGGGCCGCAAGAGTGTCAGGAGTTCTTCGTCAACTTCACGCCTTGCGCCAGTCGACCACAAATCTCTTTCGGGCGCAGAGCCTTCAGCATTGACCGCATTCCTGTCGGGGCGAATCCATCCGCCGCCGGAAGGCGAGATCGCGGGCCGGACGCAGCGCCGCTCGCGGCACCACGGAAGACGCGCGGCAGTCCATGAACAGATCGACCATCCTGTTCATCGTGATCGGCTTCCTGGGGATGCACTATGCCGCCGCCTCGATCGGGCCTCGTGCGGTATAGATGAGCAGCTATGCCGGCCTGCTCCTGTTGTTTCTCGTCGGTGTCCTGAAAGAAAGAAGGGCATGCTGGCCGTTCGGGTCGAAGCCGAACGCGAACTGGCCCTCGGGGATCGTGGGATACTTCACCCTCTCGGTAGGCATTTCATCCCGGAACGTTCTCGTGGGCGCGGCTCTCGCCTGGACATACATGGTCGCGATCATTCTCCTGATCATCTATGGAGTTCTGGGCGCCAGGCGAAACTGGTTCTAGCCCGAGCGGCAGTTCGCGAAGCTGCGGGGCGCACCACTGGCGGCTGAACCCCGTCCGGCAGCACCCTCGCCACATGGCCTGCCTCCCTAGGGTCTGGACCCAATCAGATCCAGAAGGCCGCGACGGCCGCCAGGGCCACGGCGGACTGGAAGTTGGCGGCGAGCTTGTCGTAGCGGGTGGCGATGCGGCGGAAGTCCTTCAGGCGGTTGATCGCCGCCTCGACGCGCCAGCGCTCGCGGTAGGCGCGGGGGTCGTGGCTGACCGGCCGTTTGCGGTTGCGGCGG
>JAWZSN010000017.1:0-132468 GCA_033875255.1 Geminicoccaceae bacterium 1502E
CCGCCGCAACCGCAAACGGCCGGTCAGCCACGACCCCCGCGCCTACCGCGAGCGCTGGCGCGTCGAGGCGGCGATCAACCGCCTGAAGGACTTCCGCCGCATCGCCACCCGCTACGACAAGCTCGCCAACTTCCAGTCCGCCGTGGCCCTGGCGGCCGTCGCGGCCTTCTGGATCTGATTGAGTCCGGACCCTAGGCGCTCGCCAGCCACAAGGGATCCCGGGCGTGGCAGCGGGCCAGGGCGGGCACGGCCGACGCCCCGGCCCGCCAGCCGCGCCAGCGGGGCGGCAGCACCGCCCGGTGCTGCCTGTCGCGCGAGCAGGTGCCGATCCTGATCGCCGCCGATCGCAGCGGCGCCACGCTCAGCGCCGTTCTCCCGGCCGCCACTGCCGCCGCCATCGGCCGGGTCCTGGGCCCGGCGCTGGGCGCGGACGCAAGGCTGGTCACCGATGCCGCCCGGCCCTATCCGACCTGTGCGGCCGCTCTCGGCATCGTCCACGAGGCGCTCAACCGCTCGGCCGGCGAGGCGATCTCCACATCCAGACGGTGAACAGCCGCCACGAGCGGCTCAAGACCTTTCTGCGCCGCTATCGCGGCGTCGCCACCCGCTGCCTCGACAGCTACCTCAAGTGGTTCCACCTGGCCGTGCTCCGCCCTGAGCCACCCCCTCGGGCCTGCCTCAATGCCGCCATGGGCAGGGCGTGGCCCGGCGCGCATCAAATTCGAGAACAGAGCCAAGAAAAACTTCAGCACAGAATGCCATTTTTTGATCGGGCTTTTCAGTCGCCGTTCGGTTGTCAGGCCATCTGTGCGATCGTTCCTGCAAACATCGCTGGCCTATGCACGGACGTGCATGCGACCGATCTGGTTATGCCGCGACTGGGTAGCCGAGCTCAAAGCTTGCGTCCTTGCGCAGGGCTGCCCGGGCAATCCGCGCCAGCTTGTTGGCCACGGCGACCACGACAGCATTGCGATGAACGCCGCGCGGGATCATCGCGTTCAGCCAGCGTCCCAGTGGGATCTCGCTCTGCGACAGTGATGGCAATGCCGCGCGCGCCGTGGACGAGCAAGGTGTGCAAGTAGGTGTTGCCGCGCCTGAAGATACCGGGCAGCCACGGCTTGCCGCCGGTGGTATGGTGCCGGAGGACCAGACCGGGCCAGACCCCGAGATCCCGGGCTTTGGCGAAGCAGCTTGCGTTCCCCGCAGCGGCAATCAGGGCCGTTGCATGCGGAACGCCGACGCCGGGAATGGAGGTCGGCCTCCGTGCGGTAGGATCGTCGCGCGCAAGCTCGACGAGCTCGCCGTTCAGGGCTTCGATCCTGGCATCAGGTTCCCGCCATCGGGCGCGTAGCTCGCCCACCAGTTGGCGCAGACGCGCTGACAGTGTCGTGTCGTCATCGGCCGGCATGCCATCGACACCCGGTCGCGACTTGAATGAGATCTTACGTGTCACCGGAATTTCTACCGATCCGGCCGCGGATCATTCCGCAGTGATCATGCCCAGCCCTCTTGCCCCACCGCTTCTGTCGAGGGCGCACCCGGGTGAAAGAGGGAGCGAGGCTGGCGGAGCGTCCGGGCAGGGCGCGGCCCGGGAATCTGCAACGCGCTGCGCGCGGCCTTCTGTCAGCTTTCTCGTCGGTTGGGGTGGAGCTCGTTCACCGGATCTTCACTGCTCGTCGGCATCCTGCTGGCGTAGGACTCCGCCGCCGCCAAACCCTGCGGCCGCCCCTCTCCCACCATCCGGCAGCATGTCACGGGATCGATTGAGGAACCCTGAAAAGCGCCAGCTGCAACCGACCAGGACGTCTGGCCCGCCCCTGTTGCAAGAGGGCTTCACAAGTTGGTCCTGTCCGGTCTGCGCCAACCTATCCGGTCTCACGAGCTCTGCTCGCGGCCAGGACGGAGATCGAGGCACCCTGGTCCTCATCGGCAAACTTGCATCGAAGCGCCGGTCTTTGTCCCGGGTTGCCAAAGCGCCGATCGACCTTCAGGCCGTCCCGCAACCATCGGGGGCCGCCGGCGCGCGCTGGCGCCCGGCAGCCGTCCCGTCAGCCGGCAGGCATGCCATGGCCGGATGCCGAAGTGGCCTGGCGCCGCAGCACGGCCCAGGCGATCCGCGCCAGCCTGCCCGCGAGCGCCACCAGAACGACGTTGCCCGCGCTTTCCGGACGATGCACCCTCGTCGGCAGGCGGCGCGGCCACGCCCCGGGCGGGGTGGCGCTGGCCGTCGGTGTCGCCATCGTCGCCCTGGCGTCCGCGGATCAGCAGGGTCCGCACCTGGTGATGCCGGGCAGTCTCGGCCTTGCCCCGGTGGTGTGCTGGCCCGGCGCCAGCCGCGGCCATCGATGCCGCCCGCATCGATCCGATCCCGGGGACGGCGCGCCAGGGGCGCCAAGGGGCCCCAAGATCGCGGCCCTTGCTGAACGCACCGGCATCGCCGGCCGCTGCCTCCAGGGTGGTGGCACCTAGGATCCCGAGGCCGGGGATCGTGCCCAGGCGCCGCGCCGCCGGAGCGCTGCGCGCCATCCTGTCGAGCTCGGCGCCCTGTGCCGCGATCTTCCGGTCGAGCCTGCGCCACTCGGCCCGCATGCTTCCGACCGGCGCGCCCACGCGCGCTCGCCGCAAAGGCCGGATCGTCGGCAATGGCGTCCACCGCCTGCCCCGGCTTGCGTCGCCCTTGCGCAACCATGTGACCGCGCCGGGGTCGCAATGCCCGCCGCCGGTCGACCGGCACCGCCCGCGCCCCCACCAGCCGCGAGCGCGCCCGGTGCAGGCTCAGGGCCTGGATGGCGCGCTGCGCCTCGCTCTCGAGCGGCGCGAACCGCATGCCCGGCCGCGAGGCCGCCTCGGCGCTCCCCAGAGCGTCCCGCGCGTCGTTCCTGTGCGCCTCGACGCAGCGCCGCACCTGGTCCGGCGGCATCAGCCGCATTGTGTGGCCCGGCGCTTCCAGCAGCCGGCCCCGGATGCTGCGCCCCGCAGCATGCCTCCATCGCGCACCGCATCCGCCGCCGCCCCCTTCTCGCCCCGACCCACGGCGCTGCAGACGATCCTGCCCGGAGCGATCGCGAGTATCACGATGGTCATGGTCCCGCTCCTTCGCTGAGCAGGGGCGGGACGGGCCAACCGACGAACAAAAGGGCTCCCAAGAGCGCGCAGCGCTCACCTTCTCCGACGCGCCCCGCCGCTGTTCCGCTGCTCCTCGGGGTGCAAAGGGGCTTGTGCGGCGCGGGGCTCTCGGGCTTCTTCCGAAGGGCGACGGCGCTTGTGGAGGAGGATGCGATGGCGGTCGAGGGGCGGAGCGGGCTGGCGGGGCTGACGCCGGCCGAGGCACGGGCGCGGATCGCCAGCGGCGCGCATGGACACGGCACGGCGGGAATGGCCAACGGCCACGTGCAGGGTAACGTGGTGATCCTGCCCAAGCGCTACGCCTACGATTTCATGGCGTTCTGCAACGCCAACCCGAAGCCCTGCCCGCTCCTGGCGGCAGGCGAGCCCGGCGATCCGGCATTGCCCTCGCTGGGCCGCGACATCGACATCCGTACCGACGTGCCGCGCTACAATGTCTATCGCGAGGGTGTCCTGGAGCGCGAGGTGGCGGACCTGCGCGCGCTGTGGCGCGAGGATCTCGTGACCTTCATCCTGGGCTGCTCCTATTCCTTCGAGGAGCCGCTCCTGGAGGAGGGTGTGCCGGTGCGGCACATCGAGACCAGCCGGGTGGTGCCGATGTACCGGACCAGCATCCAGACCGCGCCGGCCGGTCCCTTCGGCGGCCCGCTGGTGGTCTCGATGCGGCCGATGACGCCGGCCCATGCGATCCGCGCGGTCCAGGTCACCTCGCGCTTTCCCTCGGTGCACGGTGCGCCCGTCCACCTGGCGGCCCCGGAGCAGATCGGCATCGCCGACATCATGAAGCCGGACTGGGGCGACGCGCCGGAGATCCGGGACGGCGAGATTCCGGTGTTCTGGGCGTGCGGGGTGACGCCACAGGCGGCCATCGAGCGGGCCCGGCCGGAGATCTGTATCACCCACAAGCCCGGCCACATGCTGGTGACCGACCTGCTCAACCGCCGGCTGGCGCTGCTCTGAGCGGCGGCCCGGCGCCTCGACGAGACCGCAACTCTCGAGAAGAACAAGGGAGACAACCCATGCGATCCGACAGAAAGCCCAGCCGCCTCGCCGCCACCCTCTCGGGCGTGGCCGCGATGGCCATGGCAGCACCGCTGGCGGCCCAGGAGATCATGGAGCGCGAGCTCAACGTGGTCGGGACCTGGAGCTCGTCGAGCCTCTATCCGGACCATGAGAAGCCCTTTTGGACCGAGGTCCTGCCCGAGGCGGCGGACGGCAGGATCACGGCCAACGTCCAGGCCTTCGACCAGGTGGGCCTGCCGGGTGGCGCGGTCTACGAGATGGTCCAGCAGGGGGTCTACGACGTCGGCGCCACGGTCATGGATTACGTGGCAGGCGAGGAGCCGCGCTTCGAGGGTGTCGACCTGCCGGCGATCGCCGATCCCGCCCTCTCCCGCAAGCTCGCCGAGGCCTACCGCCCGCAGCTCGCCAAGGGCTTCGACGAGACCTACGACTCGACCCTCCTGGCGGTGGTGCCCTTCACCTCGCAGGTGGTGTTCTGCAACACCCCGATCTCGGGCCTGAAGGATCTCGAGGGCAAGCGGGTGCGCGGCAGCGGCCGCATGACCATGGACTTCATCGAGGCCATGGGCGGCACCGGCATGTCGATCGCCTTCAACGAGGTCACCATCGCGCTCGAGCGCGGCGTGATCGACTGTGGTGTGACCGGCGCGCTCTCGGGCTATCTGGCCGGCTGGTCGGAGGTGGCGACACATTTCTACCCGCTGCCGGTGGGCGGCTGGGACCATGTCGGCGTGGCGATGAGCAACGCCGTATGGAGCGAGCTGGACGAGCCCACCCAGACATTCCTGCGCAAGCAGCTGGCCGGGTTCGAGGACCGGGTGTGGGGTGACGCCGACAAATCGACGGCCCAGGGCATCGCCTGCAATACCGGCGGCGACTGCTCCTACGGCCCCGCCAAGAGCCTGAAGCTGGTCGAGGTCACCGACGCCGACCTCGATCTCGCCAAGCAGGTGATGCAGGAGAAGGTGCTGCCTCGCTGGGCCGAGCGCTGCGCCGGCGACTGCATCGCCGCGTGGAACGACACGGCCGGCCCGGTGCTGGGCATCACCGCCAAGGCCGACTGATCCTCTCCCGGGGGCGGCGCCGGTCGCCCCCCTCCCCGCATCTTCCGGATTTCTCGCATGCGCCTGTCCCAGTCCCTCCCCGCGGCGCTCGACCGGGCGCTGGCGATGGTGCGGCCGGTATCGCGGGCGGTCGTCGTCGGCGGCGGCGCCATGATGCTGCTGTCCGCGCTCATGATCGCCGCCGACGTCCTCCTTCGCCGCCTGCTGGGCGTCTCGACCTGGGGGGCGGACGAGCTCTCCTATTACGCGCTCGCCATCTCGACGAGCTGGGCGCTGGCCTTCTCGATGCTCGACAAGGCGCATATCCGGATCTCGGTGCTCACCGGCATGCTGGGCCCGCGGCTGCGCGCCGCCTGCGATATCGTGGCCCTGCTCGCCATGGGCTTCTTCGCGCTCATGGCCTGCGAGGCGATCTTCGGCCTGCTCGAGCGGAGCTGGCAGCGCGGCGCCACCTCGATCACCACCCTGCAGACCCCCTTGTGGATCCCCCAGGGCCTGTTCCTGCTGGGCTTCGTGTTCTTCGCCCTGGTGCTGGCGCTGCTCTTGCTGCGGGTGCTAGCCGCCCTTCTCCTCGAGCGCTCCTTCGAGACCGCCGAGCTGCACGGCGGCGCTCCCACCATCGAGAGCGAGACCAGGGCCGCCGTCGAGGAAGCGGCCGCGCTGGGCCGGGGGACCCGCTGATGCTGCTGACCTCGATCATCCTGCTGCTGCTGCTCCTGGCCCTGAGCATCCCCGTGGCGGCCAGCCTCTTCGTGCTGGCTTTCTCGCTCGACGAGCTGTTCGCCCGCGCCCCGCTGATCGCCGCCTTCGGCAACCAGCTCTGGGAGACCAGCACCAGCTTCATCCTGGTGGCAATCCCGCTCTTCGTGCTGGTGGGCGAGATCCTCCAGCGCTCGGGCATCGCCGGCAAGGTCTACGACGCGCTCGATGCCTGGCTGTCCTGGCTGCCGGGCGGGCTGATGCACGCCAATATCGGCACGGCCACCCTGTTCTCGGCGACCTCCGGCTCCTCGGTGGCGACCGCCGCCACGGTGGGCACCATCGCCCTGCCCCAGGCGCAGCGCTTCGGCTACGACGAGCGGTTCTTCGCCGGCAGCATCGCCGCCGGCGGCACGCTGGGCATCCTCATCCCGCCGTCCATCAACCTGATCATCTACGGCTTCCTCTCCAAGACCTCGATCCCCCAGCTCTTCCTTGCCGGTATCGTGCCAGGGCTGGGCCTGGCACTCATCTTCATGGTCATCATCGTGGTGCTGTGCTGGTTCCGGCCGGAATGGGGCGGCACGCGGCGGGCGGCGGCAGGCATGGCCGAGCGGCTCAAGAAGCTCGTTCACCTGGTGCCGGTGCTGATCCTCTTCGCCTTCATCATCGGCTCGATCTATGCCGGCTGGGCGACGCCCACCGAGGCGGCTGCGGTGGGCACGGTGGCGGCCCTGGCCATGGCCTGGGCATTCGGCGGCCTGTCCTGGCGGATGCTGCGCGACGCGCTCGAGGGCACCATGCGCACTACCGCCATGATCATGCTGATCCTGCTGGCGGCAAACTTCCTCAACTTCATCCTGGCCTCGATCGGCCTGACCAACCAGCTCCTGGCCCTGATCACGGATGCGCAGCTCGGCCCCATGGGCACGCTGCTGCTGCTCGTGGCCTTCTATGTGGTGCTCGGATTCTTCGTCGAGACGCTCTCCTTGATGATCATCACCATCCCGCTCGTGACCCCGCTGATGATGCAGCTGGGCTTCGACATGGTGTGGTTCGGCATCCTGCTGATCGTGCTCATCGAGATGGCGCTCATCACCCCGCCGGTGGGCCTCAACCTCTACGTCGTGCAGGGCGTGCGCAACCGCGGCACCCTGGGTGACGTGGTGGTGGGCGCGATACCGTTCGTGGTCGCCATGGCGCTGATGGTCGTGCTGCTGATCCTGTTCCCGCAGATCGCCCTCTTCGTGCCGCAGCTGGCCGGGTAAGCCGACGCGGCTCACGGGCGGTTCGTCTTGCGGACGGGCCTGGGCTCGAGATGGAGCGGCTCGCCAGGAAGGTCCCGCCCGTCGCGGCGGACCTGCTCCAGCTCCCGCCGGCGACTATGCCGTGCCGCCGCGGAATGCGGCGCACCGTGGCCGGCGTCACTTTCCTCACGGTAGCGGCGCACCCCCTCGCGAACGGTCCGCTCGCACACCCCCTAAAGCCGCCGCGGCGGCTTTGGGGGTCCCGCCTCGTGGCAGCACGCGATGCACCGCCTGCTCGCGGCCGCGCGGGGTCAGGCAGGCACTCTAGTGGACGTCCATCCGGTTCCTCTGCGGATGGCCAAGGCCCCAACAAGTTCAGCTTCTTCGCTCGAAGCCGGATGGACGATGTCCGAGAGGCTCGCAGCTAGAGGGCGGCCTTGAATCGCCGGTCACCAGCGCCAGCGGCTCGGTGGCGAGCCAGCGGTAGAGAAGGCCTCCGGCCGCGCCTCCGGCCAGCGGCGCCAACCAGAACAGCCAGAGCTGGGCCATCGCCGCGCCGCCGGCGAACATTGCCGGGCCGGTGCTGCGCGCGGGATTCACGCTCGTGTTGGTGACCGGGATGCTCGCGAGATGGATCAAGGTCAGGCAGAGGCCGATCGCCAGCGGCGCGAAGCCCACCGGCGCCTTGCCGTGGGTGACGCCCATGATGACGAACAGGAACACCGCGGTCAGCACGAACTCCGCCACGAGACAGGCCAGCAGCGAGTACTGCCCCGGCGAGCGGGCGCCGTAGCCGTTCGAGGCGAAGCCGTCGGCAGCGGCGAAGCCCGGCGCGCCGCTCGCGATGAGGTAGAGCAGGCTGGCGCCGACAACGGCACCCGCCACCTGCGACACCACGTAGGGCGCCACCTGCCCCGTCGGAAAGCGGCCGCCGGCGGCGAGGCCGACGGTGACGGCGGGGTTGAGGTGACAGCCCGAAACGTGACCGATTGCGTAAGCCATCGTGACGACCGACAGGCCGAAGGCCAGCGAAACGCCCAACAGGCCGATCCCGCCCGCAGGAAACCCCGCGGCGATCACCGCGCTGCCGCACCCGGCGAAGGTGAGCCAGAACGTGCCCAATCCCTCCGCCACGTACTTCCTCGTCTCCATCGCGTCTCTCCATGCCTCCGGATGCGCGAGGTCGCTGTGAAGACCGCGAAGGAGGCAGCGCATACTAGTATGCATGGCTGGCGGAGCAATCGGCTTCTTGCGCCGGGCGACTGCGCGGCTCAGCGCCGCGGCTGCGCGGGGACGCGGACGGCGGCACTCTCCTTGAGCTCCTCCATGACCACCAGTGTCTTCGAGTTGCGCACGCCGGGCAGCTTCTCGACGATCTGGCCCAAAAGCTCGCGATACTCGTTCATGTCGGCGATGCGCGCCTTGATGAGATAGTCGAAATCGCCCGAGACCAGGTGACACTCCATGATCTGCGGCACCTTGCCGATGGCGCGCTTGAACTCGGCGAAGATGTCGGGCGAGGTGTAGGTGAGGCTCAGCTCGACGAACACCAGCAGGCTGCCTTCAAGCTGGTGCGGATCAAGATCGGCGCGGTAGCCGCGGATCACCCCCGCCTGCTCGAGCCGGCGGACCCGCTCGAGGCAGGGCGAGGTGGTGAGCCCCACCCTGGGGGCGAGCTCGGTGAACGACATGCGGCCATCCGCCTGCAGCTCGCGCAGGATCTTGAGGTCGATCGAATCAAGCTTGATATTCCGGTACTTAGCGGAACGTGCCATAGTTTTCCCTGCAACATCGCCCTATTCCCACAGTTTTCACCGGAGATAAGCGAAGAACGCAAAGAAATTTTGCGCGTCCTGCATAGAATCCCTCCCGAGCGAAGAAGCCATCCGGTCGGGAGGATGCACATGCGGGTCGTGGTTCTGGGCAGCGGTGTGGTCGGCGTCACCTCCGCGCATTATCTGGCGCAGGCCGGGCACGAGGTGACGGTGCTGGACCGCCAGCAAGGTCCGGGGCTGGAGACCAGCTTCGCCAATGCCGGCCAGGTCTCGCCGGGCTATTCGGCCCCCTGGGCGGCGCCGGGCATTCCGCTCAAGGCCCTCAAGTGGCAGTTCACCAAGCACCGTCCGCTGGTTCTGCATCCGCGGCTCGACACGGCCCTTTGGGGCTGGAGCCTGCAGATGTTGCGCAATTGCACGGCCGAGCGCTACGAGCGCAACAAGGCGCGGATGGTGCCGCTGGCCGAGTACAGCCGCGATCTGCTGCGCGCCCTGCGCGACGAGGCGGGTATCGCCTATGACGAGCGCGCGCGCGGCACGCTGCAGCTCTTTCGCACGCAAAAGCAGCTCGACGGCACGGCGCAGGACATCGCCGTGCTGAAGCGCTACGGCGTCTCCTACGAGCTGCTCGACACCGCAGGCTGCGTTGCCGCCGAGCCGGCGCTGGCCCGTGTCAGCGGCAAGATCGTGGGCGGCCTCAGGCTGCCCGGCGACGAGACCGGCGACTGCTTCAAGTTCACCCAGAACCTCGAGGCGCTGTGCCGCGAGCGCGGCGTGGCGTTCCGCTACGGCACCACGGTGCGCGGCCTGGTGACCGGGGGCGGCGCGGTGACCGGTGTGGAGACCGACAAGGGCACCGTTCACGCCGACGCGGTGGTGGTGGCGCTGGGCAGCTACTCGCCGCTCCTGCTGCGCCAGATGGACATCGACCTGCCGGTCTACCCGGTGAAGGGCTACTCGCTCAGCGTGCCGATCACCAGCGAGGCCGGGGCGCCCGAATCCACCGTCATGGACGAGACCCACAAGGTGGCGATCACCCGGCTGGGCGACCGGATCCGGGTGGGCGGCATGGCCGAGCTGGCGGGCTACGATCTCTCCCCCGACCCCCAGCGCCGGGCCACCCTCGAGCATGTGGTGGGCGACCTCTTCCCGCACGGCGGCGACGCGGCAAAAGGCAGCTTTTGGTGCGGCCTCCGGCCGATGACCCCCGACGGCCCGCCGGTGATCGGCGGCACCCGCTACAAGGGCCTGTTCCTCAACACCGGCCACGGCACGCTGGGCTGGACCATGAGCTGCGGCTCGGCGCGGGTGCTGGCCGACCTGGTCTCCGGCCGCAAGCCTGAGATCGAGGCGGGCGATCTCGCCATCGACCGCTACAGGCAGGCCGCCTGATCCTGTTCCCCCCAGCCCGGGCCCTCCCCCGGCCCGGGCGCTCCTTCCTCGTCCTCTCCCGGCTCAAAAGGTCCGCGTGCGCGCCAGCCGCGCCGCGGCCTTCTCGCAGGCTGCCGTCTCGGCGGCCTCCCGCGTCGTTCCCTCGGCCCGGGCGATCACCGCACCGGGATCGACATTGTCGACCTCGCAGCGCCAGCGCTCAGCGAGCCGCCACGAGCTGATCCGCACCGGCCAGCCCGACAGCTCGGCCTGCCGGCTCTGGTACCCTTCCGCACGTCCACCTGCCATTGCCATGCCTCACGCGCCGCGCTCGACCGGCGCGCCCACCATGTTGCCCCACTCGGTCCACGAGCCGTCATAGTTGCGGACGTCCGGGTATCCCAGCAGGTACTTGAGGGCGAACCAGGTGTGGCTCGAGCGCTCGCCGATACGGCAATAGGCGATCACCGGCACGTCGCCCCTGATCCCCTTGCCCTCGTAGAGTGACTTCAGCTCATCAAAGCTCTTGAAGGTGCCGTCCTCGTTGCACGCCTGGCCCCAGGGAATGTTCTTCGCCGCAGGAATATGGCCACCCCGCTGACAGGTCTCGGGCAGGCCGGGCGGCGCCAGGATCTTGCCGGTGAACTCGTCGGGGCTGCGCACGTCGACCATCGAGGCGCTGCCCATCAGCCCCTGCACCTCGGGCATCATGGCGCGCAGGGCGGCGTCCGGGGCGCTCGCGGCGTAGCTCCTGGCCGGCACCGCAGGCACCTCGTCCGTGAGCTCGCGACCCTCGGCCAGCCATTTCTTGCGCCCGCCATTCATCAGGCGGACGTCCTTGTGGCCGTAGATCTTCATCTGCCACAGCGCCCAGGCGGCGAACCAGTTGTTGTTGTCGCCGTAGAGCACGACGGTGGTGTCGTTGCCGATGCCCGATTCCGCCATCAGCATCTCGAACGCGTCCTTGGGCAGGATGTCCCGCCGCAGCGTATCGCAGAGCTGGGTGGTCCAGTTCCAGGCGATCGCGCCGGGCAGGTGGCCGCTGTCGTAGGAGCCGGTGTCGACATCGACCTCGACCAGCCGCAAGTTGCGGTCGTCCAGGCGGCCCGCCACCCACTCCGTCTCCACCAGCATCTCGGGGTGCGCATAGGAGCCCATGATCTCCCTCCTCCTCGCGGGCCGGGCGCGGACACGCCACGGCCTTCGGCAGCATAGCATGCCGGCGCCGGTCAGCGGGAGGCAGAGCTACTCGACATAATAGGGCGCCAGGCGGAGCTGGGCCGAGGCCGTATCGCCATAGCCGTAGCGGGCGTGCCGGCGCAGGTCGACCTGGCTCAGCACGGTGCCGCAGATGCGCCCGGCAAGCTCGCCCTGGCCGGGCAGGCAGTCGCGTACCAGGCTGCGCGGCGTCTTCTGCCAGCGCACCACCAGCAGCACCTGGTCGGCATGGGGCGCAAGCTGGCGCGCATCGGCCACCGCCAGCAACGGCGCGCTGTCGACGAGCACGAGATCGTAGGCCTGCCGGGCTGCAGCGAGAAGGCGACCGATCCCCTGCTCGCCGAGCAGCCGGGTCGACTGCTCCATGCGCCGGCTGCCGGGCAGCAAGGTGAGCCCACTACCGGGATCAGTGCGCAGGACACCAGCGAGGTCGGCCTCGCCGCGCAGGAACTCGGCAAGACCGGCGCGCATGCGCTCGCCCAGGATCTCGTGAACCCGCGGACGGCGCAGGTCGGCGTCGATCAGGAGGGTCCGCAGCCCTTCCGCGGCGGCCACCCTTCCCAGCGCCAAAGCGAGGCTGGTCTTGCCTTCCCCCGGCAGGCAGGAGGTCACGAGCAGGACCTTGCCGCCGGTCTGCGGCCGCTCGGCGAGGAGGCCGGCCAGCATGCTCCGCAGGCTCTCTGCCGCGCGGCCGCGCGGCTTCTCCGCCACGAGCCCGGCCAGCGCGGTGGCACTGCGCGCGCCTGGCAAACGCGGCACCAGGGCGAGGTTGCGCAGCCCCAGAGCCTCGCCCACGTCGGTCTCGGTGCGAAAGCCACGGTCGGCGAGCTCGGCCAGATAGACCGCCACCAGCGCCACCACCAGCGAGACCAGCAGCGAGACCGTGAGCACCAGCCGCGGCTTGGGAAAGGCGGGTGAGGTCGGCGGCACCGCTTCGGAGATCACCCTTGCGTCGGGACGCTGCGCCCCCTCTCCGACGCTCCCGGCGTCGAGCCGGGCGAGGTAGCTCTCGTAAAGCCGCCGGTCCAGCGCCAGCTGCTCCTCGAGCATTCCTACCTGCTCGCCCGCCTGCTCGCGCTCGCGGGCCTGCCGACGCAGCCGCTCGAGCTCGGCGGCGATGGTCCGCTCCTTGATCCGGGCGAGCCCGACCGTGCCGGCGAACTCGTCGACCAGCCGCCGCTGCTCGCCGGCAATGCGTGCCTGCAGCTCGTTCTTCTCGCGGCGCAGATCGAGGATCCGCGGGTGCCGCTCGCCATACTGCGCGGCGAGCTCGGCCTCGCGCCTCAACAGCTGGGCCTCGAGCATCTGCAGGTTCTGCAGCAGGGTCGAGGCGCCGCCCTCCTCGAAGGCGATGCCGAGCTCGCCCTTGCGGAGAAGCTGGCGCAGCCGGGCGAGCCTGGCCTCGCCGGCGGTCCGCTCGACGGTGGCAGCCACCAGCTCGCGGCCGAGCTGGGCGATCTGGCTCTGGGTCTCGCCACTGCCGGGTGCGCCAGGATCGGAAGCGGCGCCGCGCCGCCGGGCAAGCTCGAGCTGCGCCTCCTCGAGCCGCGCCTTGAGGCCGGCCAGCCGCTCGCCGATCCGCTCGGCGCTGTGCCGGGCCGCCTCGTACTTGACGGCGAGCTGGCCGACGATCCAGCGCTCGGCCACGGCGTTGGCGACAAGCGCCGCCTTGTCGGGATCGGCCGAGGCGAAAGCGACGGCGATGACGTAGGTCTTGCCTTCGCGGCTGACCTCGAGGCGCTCGAGGAAGCCGTCGATGTGGCGCACTGCCGGATCGCTCCCTCCGCCTCCCGGCCGCGGCGGCGCCAGGAGGGTCCAGGCTGCGCGCAACGGCGCCAGCAGCCCGGCCACGAAGCCCGGAGCCGCGCCGAGCAGCTCGGGGTCCTCCTCGAGCCCGAGCGAGCTCACCACCTCCCGGGCGAGGCTGCGCGAGGAGAGCACCTGGACCTGGCTGTCGATGGCTGCGCTGTCGATTGCCGCGCCGAGACCCGCCCCCTCGCCTGCCGCCGGCTCGATGAGCAGCAGCGTGCGCGCCACGTAGGTCCGCGGAAAGAGGCTGGCGAAGGCGCTGCTGCCGCCGATGCCGACAGCCAGGATCACCGCGATCAGGAGCTTGCGCCGCCATGTCACGAGGAGGAGGTCGAGCAGCGAGAGCTCGCGGCTGCGTGGCGTGGCACCGCTCATGCTGCCTTTCACCTCCCATAACCTGAGCGACAGTTCTTGCGAATTTTATATACTATGGGTAGCGCATCGCCCAACTCTTTCGGCAAGCCTCAGCGGCCGGCCCACGGCCACCCGGCGCGGTCGCCGGCAACGGTGGAGATCCGCACCCGGCCACCTTCGGTGGACACTGCCAGTCCCTGGGAGAGATAGAGGGCACGGCCGTCGACGACCTGCGGCCCGCTGCACGGCACCGGGCGGAATCGGGCGATCACCAGATCTACCCGCGCGCAATCCTCGAGCACCGCGTCCGGTCGCCGCGCCAGCAGGATGCGCACGCCGGCGCTCTCCACCAGGCAGCCGGCCTCGTCGCAGGTGGCACCGTCCCCCGCGGCACGCGCCGCCGCCGGCTCGAGCAGGCGCGGCGCCGCCCCGGCGGCGCGCTGCCAGTCGTCGAGCAGCGAGCGGTCGCGATGCCAGACCAGTGCTGCGATGCCGCCTCTCGGATCGCGCAGGGCCGCCATGTCGAGCATAGGATCGAGCATCAGCGCCGGCGGGCGGGCGGCAACGGCGAGCAGGGCCGCGACGAGGCACGGGGCGAGGCCGAGCCAGCGCCAGGACTTCCGCCACAAGCAGACCCACAGGCCGCCGGCCACGAACAGCAGGAGGGCGGCAAGGGGCCATTGCGGAACCGCGACGGCGGCACCGGGCAGGGCCGCCACCCCGTGCGCGGTCTGCAGCACGAGCTCGACGCCCCGGACCATCAGCAGCAGGACCGGCTGCTCGAGGCCGAGCGGCATGAGGGCCACTGCGAGCAGGGCCGCGGGCATCACCCAGAACGAGGTGACCGGCACGGCAACCAGGTTGGCGAGCACGCCGAAGGTCGAGATGGTCTGGAAGTGATAGGCGGTGAAGGGCGCGGTGGCGGCGCTGGCGACCAGGGTCGTTGCGAGCACGCCCAGCAGATAGCGCAGGGCGCGCATCGCCAGGGAATGGCGGCCGCCGAGGCGGCTGCCCAGCCCGCTTTCATAGGCGGCGATGAGGGCCAGGACGGCCGCGAAGGAGAGCTGGAAGGAGGCCCCGGCGAGGCTTTCCGGACGCAGCAGCAGGACCAGCATGGCAGCCGCCGCGAGCAGGCGCATGGAGAACGGGTTGCGGTCGGCCAGCACCGCCAGGAGGGCCACCATGATCATCGCCCAGGAGCGCTGGGTCGGCACGGTGGCGCCGGAGAGCAGCAGGTAGAAGCTCGCCCCGGCCATGGCGGCGAGGGCGGCGGGCTTTCTGGCCGGCACGCGCAGCACCAAAGGCGGCATCAGTGACAGGGTCCAGCGGAAGAACAGGAAAAGCGTGCCGGCCACCAGCGCCATGTGCAGACCGGAGATCGACAGCAGGTGGGCCAGGCCCGAGCGCTGCATGGCGGTCCAGGTGGCCTCGCCGATTCCCGCCCGCATGCCGGTGATCAGCGCCGCGGCCACAGCGCCGTCCTCGCCGGGCGCCACGGCGGTTACCCGTCGGGCGATGGCGGCACGCAGCCACGCCACCGCATCGCCGCTGCGCGCCTCGCCGCGGCCGATGCGCTCCGGCGTGCCGTAGGCGAAACCCACGGCCCCCAGGCTCTCGAACCAGGCGTGCCGCCCATAGTCGAAGGCGCCCGGCACGCCCGGCGGGCGCGGCGGATAGAGCCGGGCACGCAGCCGCACCAGATCGCCCGGCACGAGATCCTCCGCACCGGTGCGCACCGTCACCCGCAGACGCCGCGGGGTATCCTCGGCGGCGAGCCGCTCGATATGCGCCTGGTCGAGGATAAGCCGGGCGCCGGGCGGGCGCAGCTCGACCGCCGCGACCCTTGCCTCCAGCGCATGGGTGCCCTCGCGGGTGATCACTGGTGCGGCCACGCTCGCCACCCGCCAGCCGGCGGCGGCGAGGCCCGCGAGCACGCTCGCCAGCGCCAAAAGGGCAAGGGCGGCGCCCGGCCGCCAGCCACGCAGCCGCAGGCCGGCCGCCAGCAGGGCCAGCGCCGCCACCGCGCAGGCTGCAGCCAGCACCGCCGAGGCCGGCGCAGGAGCGGCGAAGTAGAAGCCGATGCCGGTGCCGAAGCCCACCGGAACCCACAAGACCCAGCGGTCGGACTCGGCCAGGAACAGCGCGCGCAGCCGCTCGATCACCATGCCCGGCCGACATGGCAGCCACCCGCGGGAACCGCCGGAACCGGCGGTGGGGCAAGGGACATCGGGCTGCACGCCTGGGCAAAACCGTGTTATGGACCGCCGACTTTCTTTCTCACCCGAAATCCGGGCGACTTCAACCATGACCGTTGTCGTTAGGTTCGCGCCCTCGCCTACCGGTTACCTCCACATCGGCGGCGCGCGCACCGCACTCTTCAACTGGCTGTTCGCCCGCCACCATGGCGGCCGCTTCCTGCTGCGCATCGAGGACACCGACCGGCAGCGCTCCACGAAGGAGGCGATCGAGGCGATCCACGAGGGGCTGAGCTGGCTCGGCCTCGAGTCGGACGCCGAGCCGGTGTTCCAGTCGGCCCGCGCCGCCCGCCATGTCGAGGTGGCCGAGCAGCTCCTGGCGAAGGGCCGCGCCTATCGCTGCTATGCGAGCCAGGAAGAGCTGGAGGAGATGCGGGCCACGGCGCGCGCCGAGGGCCGACCGATGCGCTATGACGGGCGCTGGCGGGATCGTGATCCCGCCCTGGCGCCGGCCGGAGTCAAGCCCGTGGTGCGCCTCAAGGCGCCGCAGGACGGCGAGACGGTCATCGAGGACCTGGTCCAGGGCGAGGTGCGGGTCGCCAACGCGCAGCTCGACGACATGGTGCTGCTGCGCTCCGACGGCACGCCCACCTACATGCATTCGGTGGTGGTCGACGACATCGACATGGGCATCACCCACGTCATTCGCGGCGACGACCACCTCACCAACGCGTTCCGCCAGACCCAGCTCTACCGGGCGATCGGCGTCGAGCCGCCGAAGTTCGCGCACATCCCGCTGATCCACGGGCCCGACGGCGCCAAGCTCTCCAAGCGGCACGGTGCCTTGAGCGTCACCGAATACCGCGATATGGGCTTTCTGCCCGAAGCGGTGCGCAACTATCTGCTGCGGCTCGGCTGGTCGCACGGCGATGCCGAGATCGTGCCCACCGCCCAGGCGATCGAGTGGTTCGACCTCGACGGCGTCGGCCGCTCGGCCTCGCGCTTCGACATGACCCGGCTCACCAGCCTCAACGCGCACTATCTGCGCGAGCAGGACGACGCCTCGCTGGCGGCGCTGATCCGCCCGTGGCTCGAGAAGGACGGCGGATGCCTGGACGAGGCCGCGGCGGCGCGCCTTGCCGCCGGCATGGCGGGCCTCAAGCAGCGCGCCCGTACCCTCGTCGAGCTGGCTTCGAGCGCCATGTTCTATGTGCACGCGCGGCCATTGCCGCTACACGCCAAGGCAGCGGCCATGCTCGACGAGCGGGCCCGGGCGCTGCTGGCGGCGCTAGGCAGGCGGCTGACCGAGGCCGGCCCGTGGGAAGAGGCGGCTCTCGAGCAGGTGTGCCGGGCGGTGGCCGAGGAGCAGGGCGTGGGCTTCGGCAAGCTGGCGCAGCCGATGCGCGCTGCACTCACCGGCACGACCGTCTCGCCGGGACTGTTCGAGGTGATGTGCGTGCTCGGCCGCGAGGAGGTGCTGGGCCGCTTCGAGGACGCGGCGGAGGGACGCAACCCGGCCGCTTCCGTCGATTGAAGGGCACCCGGCACAAGATTATATTGCGCTGCACACAGGATGCTGCAGCGGCGAACAAACGACACAAGGCAGGAGGATGCGGATGACCGAGAAAGCCAAAGGGCAGACGGCCAGGCTGGTCGCGGGAGAGGACAGGTCGCTCGACCTGCCGGTTCTCGATGGCACCATCGGCCCGCAGGTCGTCGACATCCGCAAGCTCTACGGCAGCACCGGCCTGTTCACCTACGATCCGGGCTTCACCTCGACGGCGAGCTGCTCCTCGAAGATCACCTATATCGACGGTGACGAGGGCGTCCTGCTGCATCGCGGCTACCGGATCGAGGATCTGGCGACCAACTCGAGCTATCTCGAGGTGTGCCACCTGATCCTCAACGGCGAGCTGCCGACGGCCAGGGAGCTCGAGAAGTTCGAGCGCGACATCACCTACCACACGATGGTCCACGAGCAGATCACCCACCTGATGCGCGGCTTCCGCCGCGACGCGCATCCGATGGCGGTGATGATCGCCGTGGTGGGGGCGCTCTCGGCCTTCTATCACGAGGATCTCGACGTCGACGATCCGCACAACCGCGTGGTGGCGACGCACCGGCTCATCGCCAAGGTCCCGACGATCGCCGCGATGGCCTACAAGTACTCGGCCGGTCAGCCCTTCATGTATCCGCGCAACGATCTGAGCTACGCGGAAAACTTCCTGCACATGATGTTCGCCGTGCCGTGCGAGCCCTACAAGCCGAACCCGGTGCTGGCCCGCGCGCTCGATCGCATCTTCATCCTCCACGCCGACCACGAGCAGAACGCCTCGACCTCGACGGTGCGCCTCGTGGGCTCGAGCGGCGCCTCGCCTTACGCAGCGATCGCCGCCGGCATCGCCAGCCTGTGGGGGCCTGCCCATGGCGGCGCCAACGAGGCGGTCCTGAGCATGCTGGCCGAGATCGGGTCGGTGGAGAACATCCCCGACTTCCTCGCCAAGGTGAAGGACAAGGACAGCCACCAGCGGCTGATGGGCTTCGGCCATCGGGTCTACAAGAACTACGACCCGCGTGCCCAGGTGCTCAAGCAGAGCGCCGACGAGGTCCTGGCGGAGCTCGGCAAGACCGAGAACCCGCTGCTCGACATCGCCAAGGAGCTCGAGAAGATCGCGCTCAGCGACGACTATTTCATCAAGCGCAAGCTGTTCCCCAACGTCGATTTCTACTCGGGCATCATCCTCGAGGCGATGGGCATCCCGACGCGCATGTTCACCGCGATCTTCGCGCTCGCCCGCACGGTCGGCTGGATCGCCCAGTGGAACGAGATGATCGAGGATCCCGAGCAGAAGATCGGCCGGCCGCGCCAGCTCTATACCGGCCCTGCCGAGCGGGCCTTCGTGGCCATCGACCGCCGCGGCTGACGCCAGGCGGCACGACGAGAAAAGGCGGCGGGGATCTCCCCGCCGCCTTTTCTTTTATCGTGCCGGCTCCGGGTAGCGCGTCAGGCGGCGCCAGTCACCACCTTGGCGCTGAAGGTGGCCTCGGTGCAGACCTGCCCGTCGGCCACCGCCCTCCCCTTGAACTTCCAGATCCCCATGCGCTGGCGCTGGAGCTCGACCTCGAGGCGGAGCTGGGCTCCGGGGCGAACCGGCCGGCGGAAGCGCGCCTCGTCGACGGTCGTGAAATAGACGTGGTTGCCGCCGGCGCGCGCGCCCATGCTGGCAACGATGAGCACCGCCGCGGTCTGCCCCATGGCCTCGACGATCAGCACGCCGGGCATGATCGGATCGCCGGGGAAGTGCCCCTGGAAATAGGGCTCGTTGAAGGTGACGTTCTTGATGCCGACGCCGCGGCGGAACGCCTCGATCTCGACGAGCCCGTCGACGAGCAGCATCGGGTAGCGGTGCGGCAGGGCCCGCAGCACACCTTGATAATCGACGTCCGGCAGCTGCTGACCGACCTGGACTTCCTCGCTCTCCATGGCTCCGTTTCCTTTCTGTCGTTCCCGCTGCGCTGCCGCCGGCTGAAAGCGCGGAAGGCGGCGCTGGCCGGCGCGCCCCCTCGGACGCCCGACCTGCCGCCGTCACCGCCCCGCCTCACTCGGCCTTTTCGGGAACTCTTACATTGGGCAGCCGCTTGTCGAGAAGCGCCAGCACCTCGTCGGTCAGGTCGATCTCGGGCGCGAACAGCAGGACGCCCGAGCTCGGCAGCACGATGTTGAAGCCGCGCGTGTCGGCGAGCTTGCCGGTGACCTCGATCACCGCCTGCCGCACCTCGTTGAGGGCGGCCGTCGAGACGCTCTCGAGCTCGCGCCGCCGCTCCTGGGTGAGGCGCTGGACCTCCAGCACCTGCTGCTCGAACTCACGGCGGCGCTCGGCGAAAACCTCGGTGGAGAGCACGCTGCGCTGCCGCGCAAGCTCCCGGTCGGCCTCGTGCAGCCGCTGCTCTTCCTGCGAGAGCTGGCCCAGATAGCGCTCGCGGCGCTCCTCGATCTGCTCGCGGATGCTGCGGGCGGCCTTGGCGTCGCGCAGGATCCGCTGGTAGTCGACGACCACCGCCACCGTCGGCGCGAGCTGCTGGGCGTCGGCGACCGGCATCGCGGCGCCGAGCACCGCGGCCAGAACCAGCGCCCGGACAGTCCTCGTGGTCCTCACGCCCGCTCCGTTCTCAGAAGCGCGTGCCGAAGGAGAGGCGGAAGGTCTCGGTCTTGTCCTCGTCCTCCTTCACGAACGCGTTCGCAAAGTCGATCGACAGCGGGCCGAGCGGCGACAGCCAGGACAGGCCGAAGCCGCCGGAGACGCGCATGTTGCCGCTGTCCGTGATGTTCTTGGAATCGATGTCGATGTCGGTCAGCGTGCCGGCCTCGGCGAAGGTCCGGCCGAAGATCCTGAGCTCCTCGGGCAGACCCAACGGGAAGCGCAGCTCGGCGGTGCCGACATAGTAGGCATTACCGCCCAGCGCATCGTCGGTCTTGCTGTCGCGCGGGCCGATGCCGCCATACTCGAAGCCACGGAAGTTCTGGCCGCCGAGGAAGAAGCGGTTGGAGAGGTGCACGTCCTCGCCGCCATAGCCGAGAATGTAGCCGGCGCTGGCGCCGAGGTTCAGCACCCAGTTCGGCGTGAACGGGTAGTAATAGTCGGCCCGCGCATCGTGCTTGAGGAAGCGGTTGTCCCCGCCCAGGCCGGCAACGTCCTGGTCGAGCCGGAGATAGTAGCCCTCGGACGGCATGAACCGGGTGTCGCGCCGATCATAGGTGAAGGTCTGGCCGACCAGCGAGGTCAGCCGGTCGCCCTCCTCGTCCTGGATGAAGCGCGAGGCATCGGTGTCGACATTGTGGATGCTGTCGTTGCGCAGCGTGTAGCGGACGCCGTGGCGCAGGTTCTCGGTGAGCGGGTAGCTGGCCCGCAGCGTGCCGCCGGTGATCGTCTGGTCGTAGTTCGATTCGCTTTGATAGTCGGTGCGCGAGCGGAAGAGATCGAAACCGGCCGCGAGGTCGCGCTCCAGGAAATAGGGCTCGGTGAAGCTGAGCAGGACCTCCTGACGCCGCCCCGAGACCGTCAGGTTGGCCTGCAGGTCCTGGCCGCGGCCGAGCAGATTCCGCTCGCGCAGGCGGATGTCGCCCAGGGGGCCGTCGCTGGTCGAGTAGCCGGCGCCGAACGAGAGCTCGCCGGTCGACTGCTCGGTGACCGCCACCTTGATGACGATCCGGTCGGGCTCGTCGCCCTGCTCGGTGCGCACGTCGACCTTCTCGAAGAAGCCGAGATTGCGCAGCCGCTGCTGCGAGCGGCGCAGCAGGGCAGTGTTGAAAGCATCGCCCTCGGCGAGGCGGAACTCGCGGCGGATCACCTGGTCGAGCGTGCGCACATTGCCGCTGATGTCGATGCGCTCGACATAGACCCGCGGCCCCTCGCGCACGTCGTAGACGAGATCGATGGTGAGATCCTCGGCATTGCGCCGGGTCAGCGTGTCGACCTCGACAAAGGCGTAGCCCAGGCTGCCCAGCTCGTCGGTCAGCTTTTGGATGGTCTGCTCGATCTCGTCGGCATTGTAGATGTCGCCGGGCTCGGTCTCGACATATTGGCGCAGCGCGTCGGCGCTGAGGTCGGGCACCTCGCTCTTGAGATCGACCGAGCCGAGCGTGTAGCGGGGCCCCTCCTCCACCGTGAAGGTGATGAAGAACTCCTTGCCGTCGGGGGTCAGCTCGGCCAGCGCCGAGACCACCGCGAAATCGGCATAGCCACGAGCGTGGTAGAAGCGGCGCAGCAGCTCCTGGTCGAAGGCCAGGCGGTCGGGATCGTAGGTGTCGTCGCTGGTGAAGAAGCGGTACCAGGCGGCCTCGCGGGTCTGGACGACGCTCCTGAGCGTGCCGTCGCTGAACTCCTCGTTGCCGATGAAGGTGATGCCGCCGACCTGGGTGCGGTCACCCTCGTCGATCTCGAAGACCAGGTCGACGCGGTTCTGGTCGAGCTCGATGATCTTGGGCTCGACGCGGGCTGCATAACGGCCGTTGCGCCGGTAGAGATCGAGGATGCGCTGCACGGCGTCCTGCACCCGCTGGCGGGTGTAGACGACGCGCGGGCGGAGCTGGACCTCGGCTTCCAGGATCTTGTCGTCGAGGGTTCGATTGCCCTCGAAGGCGATGCGGTTGAGGATCGGGTTCTCGACCACCTGGACCACCAGGGTGCCGTTCTCGCGGCGGATCGAGACGTCCTCGAAGAGCCCGGTCGCAAAGAGATTCTTGAGGGACGTGTCGAGCGCACCGGCATCGAAGGCGTCGCCGCGGCGGATCGCCAGATAGGTCTCGACGGTCGAGCCCTCGATCCGCTCGTTACCCTGGACGATGATCTGCTCGACCCGCCCGGCCTGCTGGGCCAGTGCGGGTGTCGCGCCGAGGAGGGCAAGCGCCAGCATCCCCGCCCCCGCGAGCCGCCTATTCTCCTCCATCGGCAATCCTTCTTCTTTTATGTCCCTCTTCCAGGGCCTCAGGAAACGAGGCCCGAGAAGAACTCCACGACCTTGAGGTTTACCAGATCGTTCCACGTCGCGAAAACCATGAGGCTGAGCACCATGGCCAGGCCGACCCGGAACGCGATCTCCTGACCCCGCTCGGGCAGCGGCCTGCCGCGTACCGCCTCGATCGAGTAAAGCACGAGATGGCCCCCGTCCAGCATGGGGATCGGGAAGAGATTGATCAGCCCCAGATTGATCGACAGCACCGCTGCGAACCAGATCGCCGGGACCAGCCCGTCGCGGGCGATCTCGCCCGACATCTGGGCGATCCTGAGGGGCCCGCCGAGTTCCTCGGTGCCGCGCGCGCCGGTGATCATCTCGCCCAGCGCCACGAGGGTGGCGCCGACCATGCGGCCGGTCTCGCCGACCGCCTCGAAGACGGCCGTCACGGGGTTGCTACGACGGAACTCGACGCCCGCGCGGCTCACGCCGATCAGCCCGATGCGGTGGACATTGCCGAACCGGTCCTCGACCTCGCTGAGGCCGGGAACAACAGTAAGCTCGATCGTCGCGCCGTCGCGCTGCACATCGAGGCGCAGCGGCGTCTCGGCATTCTCGCGCACCAGCTCCTGGAGGTTCTCGAAGCTCTCGATAGGCGCGCCGTCGACCGCGAGGATGCGGTCGTCGGGCTGCAGTCCGGCGGCGGCAGCGGGGCTGTCGGGCTGGACCGTGCCGACCTCGGCAGGCGTGAAGGGCCGGCCGCTGACCGCGAACAGCACCGCCAGCACGACAATGGCGAAGAGGAAGTTGGCGGCGGGCCCGGCCACCACGATGGCCATGCGCTGCCACACGCTCTTGGCGGGGAAGCTGTCGGCGCTGCCGGCCGTGGCGGTATCGGCGGTGGCACTCGCGGCGTCCGCGTCGCCCAGCATCTTCACATAGCCGCCCAGCGGAACGGCGCTGACCTTCCAGCGCGTGCCATGACGGTCGTAGCGGCCGAACAGCTCGGGGCCGAATCCGATGGAAAAGGTCTCGACGCGCACGCCGTTGCGACGCGCCACCCAATAATGGCCGTACTCGTGCACGAACACGACGACGGAAAGGATGAGCAGAAACGGGATCACATACTGCCCAACGTTCTGGATAAGCTCCATCGAGCCTCCTTAAGAGCGAGCGCTCAGCCCGTGATCGCCTCGCGCGCCCGGCGCCGTGCCCGGGCGTCGCAGGCCGCGATCGACTCCAGGCTATCGACCGGCAGCGCCGGCAGCGCGCCCAGCACCGCGTCGACGGTCCGTGCGATATCGAGAAAACCAATCCGGCCGTCGAGGAACGCCGCGACGGCCACCTCGTTGGCAGCGTTCAGGATAGTAGGTGCACCGCCGCCCTCCCGCAAGGCGCGCCGGGCGAGCCCCAGGGCCGGGAAGCGCGCCAGGTCGGGCGCCTCGAAATCGAGGCGCCCGAGAGCCGCGAGGTCGAGCCGCGGCGCGCTCGTGGCGAGCCGCGCTGGCCAGCCCAGGGCATAGGCGATGGGGACCCGCATGTCCGGGGGTCCGAGCTGTGCCAGGAGCGAGGCGTCCTTGAAGGCGACCAGGCTGTGGATCACCGACTGAGGGTGGACCAGCACCTCGATCGCCTTTTCGGGCACGTCGAAGAGATAGTGCGCCTCGATCAGCTCGAGGCCCTTGTTCATCATGGTGGCGCTGTCGACGCTGATCTTGGCACCCATCGACCAGTTGGGGTGCGCCACCGCCTGGGCCGGGGTGACGCCCCGCATCGCCTCCAGGTCCAGGGTACGGAACGGGCCGCCGGAGGCCGTCAGCACCAGCCGCTCGACCGACGCTGGGTCCTCGCCGGCCAGCGCCTGGAAGATGGCGTTGTGCTCACTGTCGACCGGCAGCAGCACCGCCCCGCCCTCGCGGGCGGCCCGCAGCA
The DNA here is from genome assembly GCA_033875255.1 of Geminicoccaceae bacterium 1502E. Lineage (GTDB taxonomy): Bacteria > Pseudomonadota > Alphaproteobacteria > Geminicoccales > Geminicoccaceae > Marinimicrococcus. The sequence continues at coordinate 24,267 of JAWZSN010000017.1, forward strand.
CCAACTCGCCGGCGCACACCAGGCATTCCTTGTTGGCGAGGGCCACGATGGCACCGCGGCGCAGGGCCGCCAGTGTTGGCGCCAGGCCGGCAGCACCGACGATCGCCGCCATCACCCACTGGGCATCGCGTGCCGCCGCCTCGACCACGGCTTCGGGTCCCGCCGCCGCCTCGATGCCGCTGCCGGCCAGTCCCTCGGCCAGCTCCCGGTAGGAAGCGGGATCGGCCACGGCGGCAAAGCGGGCGCCGAGCTGGCGCGCTATTGCCGCCAACGCGCGGCCGCGGCGGCCGGCAGTAACGGCCTCCACCCGGTAGAGGTCCGGCTGCTCGCGCAGCAGGGCGGTGGTGCTCTGGCCGATCGAGCCGGTGGCGCCGAGGATCGTGACCGAGCGCGGAGTCTCGCGGGAAGGCGGTTGCATCAGGGTGCGCCGAACCGCGAGGCCAGGAGGATCAGGGCGAAGACCGGGGTCGCGGTGAGCAGGCCGTCGACCCTGTCGAGGATGCCGCCATGGCCCGGGATCAGGCTGCCGCTGTCCTTGAGGCCGACCCGCCGCTTGAGGAAGGATTCGAAGAGATCGCCGGCTTGCGCCACCACCGCCAGCAGCGCGCCTGCCGCCGCGGCGGCCGCGGGTGCGGCATCCCAGAGGCCGCTGGCAAGCCCGCCGGCCAGCGCCGCCCCGGCCATCCCGCCCACGAGGCCCGCCCAGGTCTTGCCCGGACTGATCCGCGGCGCCAGCTTCGGCCCGCCGATGGAGCGGCCAGCGGCATAGGCGGCGATGTCGGTCGACCAGACCACGAGAAAGAGCCAGAGCACGGCACCCAGGCCGGTCTCGCCGAGGCGCAGCCAGATCAGGCAGAATGCCGGCACGCCCACATAGAGCACGCCACCGGCTGCCCAATGGACGGAAAGGCCACGCATGGCGCCGGCGAGGCCTGCCGCCACCACTGCGGCAAGGCATACCAGCACGAGCCCGGCGCTGCCCGCGCCGGCTGCCGCCGCCAGCACGCCGACGAGGCCACCGGCGGTGACGATGGCGCGGAGATTGTGCCCGGCACCCGGCTCGGCGGCTGCGGCGAGCGACGCCCATTCGGCAGCCATCAAGAGGACAGCGACGCCGACCAGCAGGTCGAACGCCCAGCCCCCCAGCACCAGGGCCAGCAGCGCCACGGCCCCCAGCACCAGGGCGGAGAGGATCCGCTGGCGCAGGGCGGGGTCGAAACGCTCAGCGGCCGTTCGCGCCATAGCGCCGCTCCCGCCGGGAATATTCGGCCACTGCGGCGCGAAGATGCTCCTCGCCGAACTCCGGCCAGCCGATCTCGAGGAAGACGAACTCGGCATAGGCGAGCTGCCAGAGCAGGAAATTGCTGATGCGCTTCTCGCCGCTGGTGCGGATCAGGAGGTCCGGGTCGGGAATACCGGCGGTGAACAGCCGCTCGCCCACCATCGCCTCGTCGATCGCCGCCGGATCGATGGTCCCGGCCTGCGCCTCGCGGGCGAGCCGGCGCGCCGCGCCGACGATCTCGTCGCGGCCGCCATAGCTGAGCGCCACCACCAAGGTGAGGGTCGAGTTGCCGGCGGTCGCAGCCTCGGCACCGGCGATCAGCTCGCGGATGTCGGGCGCCAGCCTCGCCCGGTCGCCGATCACCCGCACCCGCACGCCGTTCTCGCCGAGGCTCTTGACCTCCCGCCGCAGGTAGAACCGCAGCAGGTTCATCAGCTCGCCGACCTCGTCCTCCGGGCGTGCCCAGTTCTCCGAAGAAAACGCGTAGAGGGTGAGATAGCGGACGCCCAGGCGCACGCAGCCCTCGATCGCATGGCGCACCGAGCGGGCGCCCTGCTGGTGCCCCGCCAACGGCGGCAGACCACGCGAGCGGGCCCAGCGCCGGTTGCCGTCCATGATGATGGCGATATGCACCGGCGCCCGGACCATCTGCGGGTCGGCTTCGGCCAGATGGGTAGCCACGGGCGCTCCTCGTGCCTCCGACGCCAAGTCTCGATCAGACGGTCAGAATGTCTTTTTCCTTCTGCTCGACCAGCTTGCCGATGGCCTCGACGTTCCGGTCGGTCAGCGCCTGGACCTCGTCGCTCCAGATCTTGTGGTCGTCCTGCGACAGATCGCCGTCGCGCTCCATCTTCTTGAGCATGTCCATGCCGTCACGGCGCACATTGCGCACGGCGACGCGGGCCTGCTCGGCATAGCGGTGGGCCGACTTCACCAGCTCGGCGCGGCGCTCCTGCGAGAGGTCGGGCAGCGGCACCCGCAGCAGCTGGCCCTCGCCCACCGGATTGAGCCCGAGGCCGGCATTGCGGATCGCCTTCTCGACTGCCTTGATCATGCCGCGGTCCCACACCTGGACGGTGAGCATGCGCGGCTCGGGAACGTTGACGGTGGCCACCTGGTTGAGGGGCATCATGGCGCCGTAGGCCTCGACGGTCACGGGCTCCAGCAGGCTCGCCGAGGCACGCCCGGTACGCAGGCCCTGCAGTTCCTTGCGCAGCGCATCCAATGCGCCGCTCATGCGCCGCTCAAGCTCGCCAATATCGGGATCGACGTTGCTCATGCCGACCTCTCCTCGGTGATGATCGTATGGGGGCCCTCGCCTCGGAGCACCCGTGCGAAGGCGCCGGGCGCGTGCACCGAGAAGACGATGATCGGGATGTCGCTTTCCCTGGCAAGGGAAATCGCCGGCGCGTCCATCACCTTGAGGTCCTTGGACAGAACCTCGAGATAGGTGAGACGGTCGAAACGCTCGGCCGACGGGTCCATCTTGGGATCGGCCGAATAGACACCGTCGACCTGCGTGCCCTTCAAGAGAGCGTCGCAGTCCATCTCGGCGGCGCGCAGCGCTGCTGCGGTATCGGTGGTGAAATAGGGGTTGCCGGTGCCCGCGGCGAAGATCACCACGCGGCCCTTCTCGAGGTGGCGCACCGCGCGGCGGCGGATATAGGGCTCGCACACCGAGGACATGGGGATCGCCGACATGACGCGGGTCGGGATGCCGGCCTGCTCGATCACGCTTTGGACCGCCAGCGCGTTGATGACGGTGCCGAGCATGCCCATGTAGTCGGCGGTCGATCGCTCGACGCCGGCGCCGGCCAGCGTGCTGCCGCGGATGATGTTGCCGCCGCCGATCACGAGGCACAGCTCGACGCCGATGGCGTGCGCCGCCTTGACGTCGTCGGCGAGCTGCTGGAGCACTTGGCGGTCGTGCCCGAACTCGCGGTCGCCGAGGAGAGCCTCCCCGGACATCTTCAGCAGCACACGCCGGTAACGCGGCGACTGCGCCTCGATCTCGCCCATGGAGGCTCCCTTCGTCGACTTGGTCACATGCAGGAAATGCCGCCGCCCTGAGGCGGCGGCGGGCCTTCAGCCCTGGGCCAGCTTCGCGACCTCGGCCGCCAGGTCGTCGGCCTCCTTCTCGATGCCCTCGCCCAGCGCCATGCGCACGAAGCCGGTGATCTCGACCGGGGCGCCCAGCTCCTTGCCGGCGGCCTCGATCACCTGCTTGACGCGCTTGTCGGTGTCCACGACATAGACCTGCTCGAGCAGCACGGCCTCCTCGTAGAACTTGCGCAGCCGGCCCTCGACCATCTTCTCGATGATGTTCTCGGGCTTGCCGGACGCGCGCGCCTGGTCGGCAAAGATCGCGCGCTCACGCTCCACCGCCGCCTGGTCGAGGCTGGCCACGTCGAGGGCCTGCGGGTTGGTCGCCGCCACGTGCATGGCGATCTGCCGGCCCAGCTCCTGGAGCTTCTCGGCGGGCGCCGCCGACTTCAGCGCGACCAGCACGCCGATCTTGCCGAGGTTGGGGGCGATCTGGTTGTGCATGTAGCCTGCGACGGCACCCTGCTCCACCGCGAGGGCGGCAGTGCGGCGCAGGTTCATGTTCTCGCCGATGACGCCGATGGCCTGCTTGACCTCGTCGTCGACGGTCCGGCCCGAGCCCGCGAGGGTGATGCCGCGCAGCGCCTCGACGTCGCCGTTGGCCTGCGGCGCCACCTCGGTGACGGCAGCCACGAGAGCCTGGAAGGTCTCGTTGCGGGCGACGAAGTCGGTCTCGGAGTTGACCTCGACGAGGGCGCCGGCATTGCCCTGGAGCCTGAGCCCGATCAGGCCCTCGGCGGTCACCCGGCCGGCCTTCTTGGCGGCCGCGGCGAGGCCCTTCTTGCGCAGCCAGTCACTGGCCGCCTGGACGTCGCCACCGTTCTCCTGAAGGGCCTTCTTGCAGTCCATCATGCCGGCGCCGGACTGCTCGCGAAGCTGCTTGACGAGCGCCGGGGTGATCGCAGCCATGGGTTTGCTCTCTCTGTCGAAGGGAAAGGTCGCGCCGCACCGGCCGCCAGGGCCGGTGCGGCAGCTCTCGACGTCAGGAAGCCTGCGCGCCGGTGGTGTCCTCGTTCTTGATCTCGCCGGCCTGCTCGGTGGTCACCTCGGCCACACCCTCGGCCTCGGTCACCGCAGCAGCCTCCTCGGAGGTCTCGGCGGAAGCGACGGGGATCTCCTCCTCCTCGCCGATCTCCTCGCCCAGCTCCTCGATCGCGCCCAGGTCCACGCCGCTGGCGGTCATCTCGGCCTGGATGCCGTCGAGCACCGCGCCGACCAGCAGGTCGCAGTAGAGGTTGATGGCACGGCTGGCGTCGTCATTGCCGGGGATCGGGAAGCGGACGCCGTAGGGATTGGAGTTGCTGTCGGTCACCGCGACGACGGGAATGCCGAGCTTCGCGGCCTCCTCGAGGGCGATCGACTCCTTGTTGGTGTCGATCACGAAGATGATGTCGGGCAGGCCGCCCATGTCCTTGATGCCGCCCAGCGCGCGCTCGAGCTTGTCACGCTCGCGCTGCACGGTGAGCTGCTCCTTCTTGGTCAGGCCGCTCCTGGGATCCTCGGCCTGGGCCTCGAGATCGCGCAGGCGCTTGATCGACTGGGAGATCGTCTTCCAGTTGGTCAGCATGCCACCGAGCCAGCGGTGGTTCACATAGTACTGACCACAGCGCTTGGCGGCGCTGGCGACCGGCTCCTGGGCCTGACGCTTGGTGCCGACGAACAGCACGCGGCCGCCGCCGGCCACGACGTCACGGACGGCCATCAACGCGCGGTGCATCATCGGCACCGTCTGCGTGAGGTCGAGAATGTGGACGCCGTTGCGCTGGCCGTAGATGAACGGCGCCATGCGCGGGTTCCAGCGGCGGGTCTGGTGGCCGAAATGGACACCGGCCTCGAGCAGCTGGCGCATCGTGAAGGTGGGGAATGCCATAAGGGGCGCTTTCGTTTCCGGTTGATCCGCCGCGGGCATTGGTCCGGCTCGCGCCGGACACCGGAAGGCGCGTGCGAAGGCACACGCCGAGCCCGCGTGAGAGGTCCGCGGCTAGATAGCGGTCGTCGGTCAGATTTTCAACCCCGCCCGGCCGTCATTCCACCAGCGCCCGACCCAGGGCGCTCCCCGACTGCCAGGCCGCCTCGACCCTCGGGCCGAGGCACCAGTCGCCGCACAAGGCGAGGCCGGCTGGCCGATCGGCGAGAAACGGCTGGCCCAACGGTCGCTCGACCAGGGCGTAGCGCCAGCGATGCGCGGCGAGATGGCGCACCGGCGGCAGCCGACCGCCGGCCAGGGCGGCGAACGTCCGCAGCAGCTCGGCTGCAACCTCGCCGGCGGGCAGCTCGAGCCGGGGCCTGCTCCAGGCCGGCGTGGCATGGGCGGTCCAGCTCTCGAGCCCGCCGCGGCCGGGCTTGGCGGTGTTGCGGGCGATCCACGCGAGCGCCTCCTCCGCCATCCGCCGACTTTCCAGCCCGAGCCCGAGCCGCCCGGCAAAGCCGAGCAGCCCGGCCCAGCAGGGTGCCATGACGACCTCGGTCAGCGCCGCGCCGAGAGCCGTCGCCGCCGGATCGTCGGCCCGCGCCAGAAGTGTCGCAGCCTGCGGTGCCGGGACAGCCAGCACGAGCATCGGCGCCCGGGCGGCGACCGCGCCGAACTCGTCCACGACACACCAGTCCGGCCCCTCGCGGCGCAGCACGGCGGCGCGCACGCCGGTGCACAAGGCGGAGCCGGCCAGCAGCGCCTTGACCGGCGCGCTCATCGACGGAACGCCCAGCCACGCCGCCTCGCCGCCGGCATCCGCGCCGGGCCACGGCGCGGCAGCGCCCGCCGCGCTCCAGGCCTCGACCTCGATCCGGAAGGCCGGATCACGCACCTTCATGTACTGGGCGCCATGGTCGAAGACGAAGCCTTCGACGCGGCGCTGGGCGAGCCTGCCGCCAGCCGAGCGGCCCTTCTCCAGAACCGTCACTGCATGGCCGGCGCGATGGAGCTCGGCAGCGCAGGCCGCGCCCGCCATGCCTGCGCCGATCACAACGACCCGCATATCGTCTCCCTCTTCCTCGCCGGATTGATCCAAGGGGCCGGCCTAGTGCGGCCGCACCTCGCGGATCTCGCGCACCCCCGGCAGCCGCTCGAGATCCGCGCGGCGCCCGTAGGCCAGCAGATACTCCTCCGGCAACGCCACCACCATCTCCTCGGCAGCGCTCGGATGGCGGACCGCAAGGCGCACCCGCGAGCCGCCGCTGGCGCCGGTCAGCAGCGGGCGCATCCGGAGCGCGGCGGCCGGCCCGTCGACGGCGATCTCCACCACGCCGTGTCGCTCCTTGTCGAGCCGGTCGCTCAACGGCTCGATCCGGTTGGTGATGATCTTGACGACATCGCTGTCGAGCCGCGCGTCGGCCTCCACCAGGAGCGGCTGGTGGCTCTCCAGCAGATCCCGTGTGGCCGAGAGGATCTCGCTGAAGAGCGTGATCTCGAAGACGCCGGTGGGATCGGAAAGGGTCACAAAGGCGAAGCGCGAGCGCTCGGTGGCCCGCTCCTGCTTGGCCACGACCACGCCGGCCAGCGTCACCCGCGAGCGCTCGCCGGCCGCCAGGTGGGCATGCAGCGAGCCCGCCTGCACCACGCCCATGCGGGCCAGCGCCGCGGCATAGCCGTCGAGCGGGTGGGCCGACATGTAGAAGCCGATGGCGTCGAACTCGTTTTGTAGCCGCTCGAGGCTCGGCCAGTCGTCGGTCTCGGGCAGCGCCGGCTTGGGCGGGCGCAGGTCGCCGCCGGCAAAGAGGCTCTCCTGGCTGCTGTCGGCCGCCGCGGCGCAGGCCTGGGCGTAGCGCATTGCCTGGTCGATGGCCTCGATCTGGCGGCGCCGGTTGCCGTCGAGCCCGTCGAGCGCGCCGGCGCGGATCAGCGCTTCGAGGATGCGCCGGTTGAGGACCTTGGTGCCGACCCGCTCGAGCAGGTCGTAGATGTCGCCGAACGGGCCGTTCGCCTGGCGCTCCTCGACGAGGAGCTGCATCGCCTGCTCGCCCACGCCCTTGATGCCGGCGAGCGCGAAGCGCACCCCGGGTCCTCCAGGCGCGTCCTCTACGGCGAAGCGGACCATCGAGCGGTTCACGTCCGGCGGGAAGCAGGCGATGCCGCGCCCCGCCATCTCCTGGCGGAAGCCCGCGACCTTCTCCTGGCTGGCCATCTCGGTGGTCATGGCGGCGGCGTAGAACTCCACCGCATGGTTCGCCTTGAGATAGGCGGTCTGGTAGGCGACCAGGGCGTAGGCCGCGGCGTGCGACTTGTTGAAGCCGTAGGAGGCGAACTTGGCCACCGCGTCGAAGATCTCGTTGGCGAGATCCTCGCCGATCCCCCGCTCCATGGCACCCTTGACGAAGATGTCGCGCTGCGCGTCCATCTCCGCCTTGATCTTCTTGCCCATGGCGCGGCGCAGGAGATCGGCGCCGCCCAGCGTGTAGCCGGCGAGCTGCTTGGCGATCTCCATCACCTGCTCCTGGTAGATGATCACGCCGTTGGTCTCGGCGAGGATCGGCTCCAGGAGCGGGTGCAGGTACTCGGCCTCCTCTGTCTTGTGCTTGACGTTGATGTAGCGCGGGATGTTCTCCATCGGGCCGGGCCGGTAGAGCGACACCATGGCGATGATGTCCTCGAACACGTCCGGCTTGAGCTTGCGGAGCGCATCGCGCATGCCGCCCGATTCCAGCTGGAAGACGCCGGTGGTCTCGGCATGGGCGAGCAGCTCGTAGGAGCCGCGGTCGTCCAGCGGCAGGGTATCGAGCCTGACCGCTGCCCCGCGCTCGTTGGCGACTTTCTCGGCGTGGGTCAGCAGCGTCAGGGTCGAGAGGCCGAGGAAGTCGAACTTCACGAGCCCGGCCTTCTCGACATCCTTCATGTTGAACTGGGTGGCCGGCATCAGCGCGCGCGGGTCGCGGTACATCGGCACCAGCTCGTCCAGCGGCCGGTCGCCGATCACCACGCCGGCGGCATGCGTGCTGGCGTGGCGCGGCAGCCCCTCGAGCTTCATGGCGATGTCCACCATGCGGCCTATCCCGGCATCCTCCCGCATCGCCAGCCGGAGGCGCGGCTCCATGTCGAGGGCCTGGGCCAGGGTCACCGGGTTGGCGGGGTTGGCCGGAACCAGCTTGCAGATCCGGTCGACCACCGGGAACGGCAGGCCCAGCACGCGGCCGACGTCGCGCAGGGCGGCACGTGCCTGGAGCGTTCCGAAGGTGATGATCTGCGCCACCCGGTCGGCGCCGTAGCGGTCGCGCACATAGGCGATGACCTCGTCGCGGCGCTCCTCGCAGAAGTCGATGTCGAAATCCGGCATCGACACGCGTTCGGGGTTGAGGAAGCGCTCGAACAGCAGGCCGAAGCGCAGCGGGTCGAGATCGGTGATCTTGAGCGCCCAGGCCGCTACCGAGCCCGCCCCCGAGCCGCGCCCCGGCCCCACCGGGATGCCGTTGCCCTTGGCCCACTTGATGAAGTCCGAGACGATCAGGAAATATCCGGGAAACTTCATCTGGGCGATGATGTCGAGCTCGTAGGCGAGCCGCTCGCGGTAGGGAACGGCGCCCGCCTCGCGCTCCGCCTCGCTCATGGCGGGCTGGAAGACCGCCTGGACCAGCCGCTCTTCCAGCCCCTCGCGGGCCTGGCGGCGCATCTCCGCCTCCTCGTCGGCGGCGAAGGTCGGCAGGATCGGATCGCGCGACGGCGCCTGGTAGGCGCAGCGCTGCGCCACCACCACCGTGTTGTCGACCGCCTCGGGCAGATCGGCGAACAGCTCGCGCATCTCCGCCTCGGTCTTGAAGCGGTGCTCGACGGTCAGGCGCGGCCGGTCGTCCTGGATGACCTGGGAGCTGCTGGCGATGCACAGCAGCGCGTCGTGCGCCTCGTAGAAGTCGGCGTCCATGAAATGGACGTCGTTGGTCGCCACCAGCGGGATGCCGTGCTCATAGGCCATCTCCAGCAGCGGCTCCTCGACGAGCTGCTCGATCTCCCGCCCGTGGCGCATCAGCTCGACATAGAGACGGTCGCCGAAGATCGCCTGGAGCTGCAGCAAGAGCGCCGCCGCACCCGCCCGGTCGCCCCGGCCGATCGCACCGCCGACGGGGCCCTGCGGCCCCCCGGTCAGGCAGATCAGCCCCTCGTGATGGGCCTCGAGATCGGCGAGCGTCACATGGGTCTCGGCGAGCGCGTCCTCCTTGTCCAGATAGGCGCGGCTCATGAGCTTCATGAGGTTGCGGTAGCCACCCTCGTCCTTGACCAGGAGTGGCATCAGCTCGGGCGTCGGCTGGCGCGCCGGGGCGCTCCGGATGACCGGCTGCGGTTGGGCGGCAGACAGCGGCATGAGGGGGATCAGCGCGCCCAGGATCGGCTGGACGCCGGCCTTGCTGGCGGCAGCGCTGAACTGCATCGCGCCGAACAGGTTGGCGTGGTCGGTGACGGCCACTGCAGGCATCCGCTCGGCCCGGCAGCGCTTGACGAGCTCGCCGTGCCGCACCGCGCCCTCGAGCAGCGAGAAGGCGGAGCGGACGCGCAGATGGACGAAACCGGCATGGGGCATGAAGCGGAACCTCTTGCTGCAGGGGCCAGATAGAGCAGCCGCCCCGGCCGCGATCAAGCGGCCGCAGCGCCCCTGTCCACAGCTTTATCGCCGCGCCGGCCGGGTGGCCCGCGGGAAGCAGGCTGCTATGCTGCCCCCGGCACCCAGCGGCCCGCGCCAGGCTGGCCGCGAACAGGAGCGTTTCATGGCGGATTCGCAATACCGCAAGGACCGGATCGGCGAGCATCGGCTGCACCCCGAGACGATGATGCTGAGCTACGGCTTCGATCCCACCCTCTCCGAAGGGGCGGTCAAGCCGCCGATCTTCTTGACCTCGACCTTCGTCTTCCGCTCGGCGGAGGACGGCAGGGATTTCTTCGACTACACGGCCGGGCGGCGCGAGCCGGAGCCCGGGGCCGAGCCCGGCCTCGTCTATTCGCGCTTCAACCATCCCAACAGCGAGATCGTCGAGGACCGGCTGGCGGTCTACGAGGGCGCCGAGGCCGGCGTCATCTTCTCCAGCGGCATGGCGGCGATCTCCACCACCCTGATGGCCTATGTCCGGCCGGGTGAGGTGATCCTCCACTCGCAGCCGCTCTATGGCGGCACCGAGACCCTCATCGCCCGGACCCTCCAGCCCTTCGGCATCCTCACCGAGGGCTTTACCGACGGGGTCGAGGAGAAGGCGGTGCGCGAGGCCGCCGAGCGCGCCTGCGCGCGCGGGCCGGTGGCGGTCATCCTGGTCGAGAGTCCCTCCAACCCGCTCAACACGCTGGTCGATCTGGCGCTGATGCGTCAGGTGGCCGAGGAGATCGAGACGCGCCAGGGCAAGCGCCCGCTGATCCTGTGCGACAACACGCTTTTGGGCCCGCTCTTCCAAAAGCCCTTGGAGCACGGTGCCGACATCGTCCTCTACTCGCTCACCAAGTATGTGGGCGGGCACAGCGACCTGGTGGCCGGCGCGGCGCTCGGCCGGCGCGAGCTGATGCGCCCGGTCAAGCTGCTGCGCGGCGCCATCGGCACCCAGCTCGACCCGCACTCGGCCTGGATGATCGGCCGTTCGCTGGAGACCCTGGCGCTCCGCATGAAGGCCGCCTGCACCAGCGCCGAGAAGGTCACGCGCTTCCTCGCTGGCCACCCCAAGGTGCGCCGCGTCTACTATCCGGCGCTGATGGAAGACGGCACCAAGGAGCGGGCCGTCTACGAGCGCCAGTGCAGCGCTGCCGGCACCACCTTCTCCTTCGACATCGCGGGCGGCGAGAAGGAGGCCTTCCGTTTCCTCAACGCGCTTCGGGTCTTCAAGCTGGCGGTGAGCCTCGGCGGCACCGAATCCCTGACCTGCCATCCGGCCACCACGGTCCACTCCGGCGTCCCGAAGGACACGCGCGAGCGCATCGGCATCTCCGATGCCACGATCCGCATGTCGATCGGCATCGAGAACACCGAGGACCTGATCGCCGACCTCGAGGCGGCGCTGGCCGCAGTCGGCTAGGCCCGTCTCCTGGCAGCGGCAGGCTCCGCGGGGGCCTGCCGGCCCGGCACCTCCTCGCCGGAAGACCGCCCCACCCCGTGGGCACCGCCGCGCAAGGCGCTGCGCGCGGCTTTCTCTGGCTGGTTCTGGTCGATTGGGGTGGCGCCAGCCTGCGGTTCGGCTGCCGCCTCTCGCACACCGCACACCGCAGGGTGTGCGGTGTGCGGCGTTCACGCTTCCTCAACCTTCGGCGTGGCATGCTCGCGGATGGTGGAGGAGGTGTCGCGCCCGGGCTTCCGCGGCGCCGGAGTCCCTCCTCGGCAGTATGTGCAAGAGCGGGTGAAGAAGGCGTGAACGTGGTCCGGTGGCTTCCTGGCACCGGTCGGGATTTTGCGATTCCTCAACCTTTGCCGTGGCACACCCTCGGATGGTGGAAAGGGTGCGGCGTCTGGATTCGGCGGCGGCCGAGTCCCACCCCAGCAGGATGGCGGGGAGACGTGAAGATCCGGTGAACGGGCGCAGGCTCGTTCCCTGACGAGTGCGGCGGCAGCCGCCACAGGCCGGACGGGCGGCCGGCGCAGGCCACGCGGGGGCGTACCCCCGGCGTCGGGCTGATCACTGGGCCCGCCGCCCCGGATCTGCTCACGAGCCCGGATCCGGGACGCGCCACGACTGCTGCCGGCCATGCGCGGAGCATTCGCCCGGCAGGTCGGCCATGTCGTGCGGCAGCGCGAGGCCCGGCTGGTGGCGGCCTCGGCGCTGGAGGTGGTGGTGGCGGCGCTTCATGCGCCGGGCTCGGGGCGGGAGGCGCTTTTGTCAGTGGTTCCGGTGGACGGGACCGTGCGGGTGTGCGGGCTCACCGGCGCGGTGGTGGCGGTGCGGGTGCAGGATCTGGCCGGGCGGGTGGATCTGGACGAGGCGCGGCCGGGGCTGGTACGGGCACTGGCCCGGGCGGTGCTGCCCGGCGGGGCGGGAGAGGCCGCGGCGGGGGCGATCCTGCGCCATCGCGCGGCGGCGCGGGCGGCCGGCAGGCTGCCGTTCCGGACGACGAAGGATCTTGCCCGGGTGGCGGGGCTGGCGGCGGGGGCGGCGGCCGCCCTGGCGCCGCATGTCACGGTGTGGTCGCTGGAGGACGGGATCGCACCCGGGGCGATCGATCCGGCGCTGCGGCCGCTCCTGGCCGGGGAAGCCGGCAGGCCGGGTGCGGTGCGCGGGCTCACCTGGCGGCGCTACGCGGTGGAACTCGACGTCACCACCGGCAGGGGAGCCACGGCAGGGTTTGCCGCGAGCGTGGTGCTCGAGCCCGGCGGGGCGGCGCCGTGGCGGCTGCTGGAGGCGGACTGGCGGGCGGTTGAGGGTGCGAGGGCATGGGGGCGCACGGTGGCCGGGGCGTGCTGAACGTATGGATCATGGCCGCCACCCCGTCCGGTTATACCCGGGGACATCCCACACCTGTAACCTCTGTGGCCCCGGATACGGCCGTTCAAGCGAGCATGTGTCGGGGCCCGGAAACTTGCAGCGCCGCTGTCTTGTCGAAAGCCGCGACAGGCTGGGGGACTGGTCGAACCAGCCGGGTGTTCCCGAACTCTCCCTTGGTGCGGCTCGAGGCGGTGCGCCTGCCAAAGATGCCGCCGGCCGTGCGGGATGGTACGAGAGCATCGCCGAGATGCAGGTCGACCGCGACGTCCGGCTCGTCGCCTGCAGCATCGGGCGACCCTACCAGGGCCGCGGCGTGAACGGCAGGACACCGGCCCGGGTCTTCCTCGAAGGCTTGCCGCCATCAACCATGGAGGCGCCGCCAGACGACGAGATCGCAGCCTGAACCGGAAAGCGAGAAGCGGCCCGTGTCAAGGAAACACCGTTACTGTACACCATGGGTCACTCTCTTTGGGTTCAACAAGTCGTTGGAAAGTGAGTCCTTAGCGCGATTACGCCGCGTCCCTGCAACTCCCCGGCGGTCTCTTCGAGTTTCATCCTCATCACTGATCATCTACGGATATTATTCCCGATGTCGACATAAGAGAACCTTTGATTCGATCGACAATTATCGAAAACGCCACATCGGGAACATCTTTATGGCAAGTGTAAAGAGCATTATGCCAAATCGTATTTTATGCCGTTCGTTGTCTTCAGTTTTATTTGTGGATATGATTTTGATGTCATCTCTCCACGCTTGTATTAATATCCTATTTGGACGATGACTGCTTTTATTCACCAAAACAGCAAATCTGTTTTTAGATGAAAAATCCTGTATTGTCTGAAGGAACGCAGGTAGCGCGCCTTCTTCCATGATGACACTGAGGGTTCGGACAGGAAGCTCAGAAGACGATTGAGCCCCCTCAGCTTCACCCACCACTCCCCCAAACAAGCACGCAAAGGCGCATGCAAGCATACGAAATATATTCTTCAAGGCAGACCTCTCAGTAGGCTGGACGGTCGTGGCGGCGTTCGAGGAACAAAAGCATTTACGAATTACGGGGACACATCACTCAATTCCTCCCGCGAATTACGGGGACACATCACTCAATTCCTCCCGCCGTACCCTGCTCCTGTTCTCGCGGCAGCGTAGCGCGCCTTCCGTCTTGTGCCAGCCCAGGCCGGACAGAAGCGAGACCCGCACAAGCGGGTTGCCCCCGCTGCACCGGCCTGTGCCGTGCTCACGCCGCCTCGCCCGGCCCTCGCGGCCCGGGCTTGCGGCGGCGCAGGCGGCGGCCGAGTTTTTCCTCCAGCGCCAGAAGGAACGCCTCGTCGCCGAGCGGGCGGCCGGTGCGCTGGGCGCGGCGCAAGGCAAGGGCGGCGTCGTCGGGCGGGTCGGCGGCGAGGAAGGCCTGCCAGTCGGAAACCAGGTCGAGCAGCGGCCTGGTCCGCACGAGGCCGTCGCTGCGGCGGCGCAGATGGGCGCGGGCGCTGGAGAAGGGCCAGTCCCCGGGGTGGGCGGCGAGGCCGGCGCGGACCGGGTTGCGCTCGATGTAGCGGGCGGCGGCCAGCAGATGCGGCTGGTCGAGCACCGCGGAGACGAACCGGCCCTGCCACAGATAGCCGGTCCAGCCCTCGCGGCGGTTGACGTGCGCGGTGTAGCGGCGGTGCGCCTCGCCCAAGGCCAAGCGAGCGCGCCGGTGCTCGGCGGGACGAGGATCAGATGAACGTGGTTGGGCATCAGGCACCACGCCCAGATCTCGAGGCCGGCGGCGCGCGCGTGCTCGCGCAGGAGCCTCTTGTAGAGGGCGTAGTCGTCCGCGCCGAAGAACACCTTCTGGCGGCGGTTGCCGCGCTGGGTAACGTGGTGCAGCAGGCCGGGGGCGACGACGCGGGCGAGACGGGCCATGCGGCGAGGGTAGCGCGCGACCGGGGTGCGGCGCAATTAGGTTATGTGTCCCCGCAATTCCGTCATGCAGCGAGGCTGGCGCGCGACGGCGGTGCGGCGCAATTAGGTTATGTGTCCCCGCAATTCCGTTACCGGCTCAGCTCACTGGCGGAGAGCAGATCCCTCTCGCGCTCGCGTCAGAAACGCAGAATCTTGGGTCATCCGTATATAGCCAAGCATTCCGCTGGATCCATCTCGCGCACTATGGAGATCGCGTCTTTCGTTACAAGAAGAGTGTACAGTTGACGCTTCTGGATTTTGCTTAACATTTTATCGGGAGTAATTTTATGAATCAACTCTCCATTGGATATTATCCTTATCTCTTCAATAGGCGTGTTGGGAATATGTCCACCGCCTATTCTGTGCAGTGAGCAAAACTCTGCCGTCACAGTCTTTTCGAATCCGTCAGAAGAGCGATAGTACAGGTCTGCGCTTGGTTTTATTAGAATTTGCACTGACTCATAGGACTCTTCATACTGAAAAAACCGATCGCATCCCCCCGTGAATAACAATAGACCGGTTGCAAGTAACGCGCCCCTTACCATGGGTGGTAACTCCCTTCCCCTTTGCTCCAGTCCTGCGCGGCCGCTTCGAATGCATTGTTCAGCGATGCGATGGATCCAGAAGCAAAATAGGCTCCCATGAAGAACAAGCCGAGTTCCATATACTGAAAAACATGCGCCTGCTCATGTCTTCCTACGTTGGCTCGATGATCACCATAAGCGTAGTTAAGATCGGGTCGAGATTTCACTCCATAAGATATCGTATTCCCCAATGCGATAGCGGCGTCCGGGTCAAGCATGAGCGGGTTGTTATGGAACTGAACGGAAAAATTTCCAATTGATACGCTAGGGGCGGCATCGAGTTTCCCCGCGGCGTGGCCGATGCTGCCAACGACGTGACCGGTCAAACCAAGAGCGAGCCCAACCGCGGTGTAGGGCGATGTCCATGCCATACCCAATCCGATCGAGACGTAGCCGAACCCGCGGGTCAAGCCGCTGGAAGGCTTGGCCACGCCTCCGGAGACGTCAAGAAGAGCTGCGCGGCCATCCGAGAGGACTCCTTCCTGCCCCGGAGGGCCCCGATGGGCGCGGGAATACCCAAGAAGCTGGTCGGAGGTCTTTTCGTAGTGTGATGCCATGCCGAGGTAATTCCCGCGGATATCATAGGTTGCGCCGCAGAACCCTGGGCAGTCGAATGAGCTACCGCTGGTGCTGCCATCGGCCCCGTATCCACCGGAGAATGTGAAATCGTCCGAGGTTCCCGATCGAAGGGATTCGGCTGCGTGCCCGCTGGGATCGCTTTTGTTGACCGGATCGTTGTCGGCATAGGCATACCGGTTGGTCCCCACGCCCTCCTCGGTCGGATCCCACCAGTCCGGCTGGATGAAGCGGTCCGGCAACGGGTCCATGTAGCGGGCGTTGAGGTCGAGCAGGCCGGTGTCGGGATCGTCGCGCTCGCCGATATTGGCTTCGGGTAGTCTCTGGGCTCTCCGGCTGCGCCGGCCCCCCGGCCTCGCTCACGGTGAGCGCCCCCGAGCGGTCGCCGTAGGGGAGATAATGCGAGCGCTGGACGCGCGCGCCGGCCTCATCGGTGATCAGCCTCACCGAGGCCAGGTGGTCGCGGTGCAGCCACTCCTTCGTCCCGCCGGCCCCGAGCCGGCCCACCATGCGCACGTCGACATGGACGTGCTTGATGGCGGTACCCGAGGGCAGGATCAGGGGCTCGGCGCCGAGCCAGAGGGTGGTCTCGCTGCCCTTGGTCTTCAGGATGCGGGCGCCGTCGGGGGCACAGGCCCAGGCCACGGTGACGCCGCCCTTGGTGACGCTGCCTCACCTCGAGGGATCTGGCCGGTTCTCGTGGTCGTGGACGATGCTCCGCCCGGGCCCGACGGTCATGGTGCCGTTGGCGTCGCCGGGAGGAGCATGGGGTGGGGGTGTGCGGCCGGGGTGCGGTGGCGGCCGGCCAGGTGCAGGCGCCGGGCGGGCCGCTCAGCATGTTGCCGGCCACGTCGCCCGGAGCCCTGGGCAGGTGAAGCTCCGGCTTCGGGTGCCGTCGGTGTTGACGGCGCTCAGCAGCCGGTCGGCCTCGTCCCAGGTGTAGCTCCAGTCGAAGCCGGTGTAGCCCGGCGTGCAGTCGACGGCCCGTTCATCGCATCTTCATCTTTTCCGGCGATGCTGCTGGGGTGGGACTCCGCCGCCGCGCGATCCGTGGGGCGGGGCCTGGTCCATCATCGGCGAGCATGGCAGGCGAGGCGTTGATGAAGGGTGAACGGCCGTGGCGTTCGCCGTGGTGGTGACCGAAGGCCGGGAAGGTGGTTCCCGGCGACGTCGAGCCGACCAGAAGAAAGAACCGGGCCGCGCGCAGCGCCTTGCGTGGCTCCGCCGTCACGGGCCTGTGCCGGTCTCGGACCGTTCAGCGGATCTTCATCTTTTCCGGCGATGCTGCTGGGGTGGGACTCCGCCGCCGCGTGGTCTGGGGAGCGGGGCTTCGTCCACCATCCGCGAGCATGGCGGGCGAAGTGTCGAGGAAGGGTGAACGGCCGTGGGGTTCGCCGTGGCGGTGACGGAGGGCGAAGGTGGTTCCCGGCGACCTCAAGCCGACCAGAACAAAGAACCGGGCCGCGCGCAGCGCCTTGCGTGGTTCCGCCGTCACGGGCCTGCGCCGGTCGTCGGCCCGTTCAGCGGATCTTCATCTTTTCCGGCGATGCTGCTGGGGTGGGACTCCGCCGCCGCGGGATCCCGGAGCGGGCCGGATCCACCATCCGCGAGCATGGTGCGCGAGGCGTTGAGGAAGGATGAACGGCCGGTGCGCAGGTGCGCAGGTGCGCAGGTGCCGGCAGACGAGCAAGAGGTCACCGGGCGCGGTCAACTGACCGAAAGAGAAAACCGGGCCGCGCGCAGCGCCTTGCGTGGCGTGGGCGGCGTGGGCTCGCGCCGCGCCTGCGGCGGGACGGGTGCTGGCGGTAGCTGCCTGCCCCGTTCCGCGCCGCCCCTGCCCCCTTGTCCTAGGCCCGCTCGAGGCGGCCGTCGCTGAGGCGCCAGGTGGCGTCCATGCGGGCGGCGAGCTCGGGGTTGTGGGTGGCGATGAGCATGGCGGTGCCGCTCGCCCGCGCCACGCCCAAAAGCTCGGCGAAGACCGTGTCGGCGGTGTGCGGGTCGAGATTGCCGGTGGGCTCGTCGGCGAGGATGAGGCGGGGCTCGTTGGCGAGCGCCCGGGCGATGGCGACGCGCTGCTGCTCGCCGCCCGAGAGCCGTCCGGGGCGGTGCCCGACGCGCTCGGCGAGACCCATGCGCCCGAGCAGCCCGTCGGCGCGCCGGCGCGCCTCGCCCCGGCCCCGGCCGGCGACCAGTTGCGGCATCATCACGTTCTCCAGCGCCGTGAAGTCGGGCAGGAGATTGTGGAACTGGTAGACGAAGCCGATCTGCTCGCGGCGCAGGCGGGTCCGCTCGCGGTCGCCCAGCGGGCCGCAGGAGCGTCCCTCGATGGTGACCTCGCCGGCGCTGGGCCGCTCGAGCAGGCCGGCGATGTGAAGGAGGGTCGACTTGCCGGAGCCCGAGGGTCCGACGAGGGCGGCGATGGTGCCGGCCTCGAGATCGAGATCGACACCCTGGAGGATCTCCAGCTCGCTCATGCCCTGGCGGAAGCGCCGCCGGACGCCGCTCAGGCGAAGGAGCGGGTCACTCATAGCGCAGCGCCTCCACCGGATCGACGCGGGCCGCCCGCCACGCCGGATAGATCGTGGCGAGGAACGAGAGCACGAGGCCCATCCCGACCACCCGGCCGACATCGCCCATCTCGACCCGGGCGGGAAGCTGGGAGAGGAAGCGGATCTCGGCCGACCACAGCTCGGCGCCCGTCAGGGCCTCGAGCCAAAGGCGGATCGTGTCGACATTGAGCGCGAAAGCGAGCCCGAGGCCCAGGCCCAGGAGCGTGCCCAGCACGCCGATGCTGGCGCCGCTCAAAAAGAAGATGCGCATGACCGCCCCCTGGGTGGCGCCCATGGTGCGCAGGATGGCGATGTCGCGGCTCTTGGAGCGCACCAGCATGGTGATGCCGGTGATGATGTTGAAGGCCGCCACCACGATGATGAGCGTGAGGATCAGGAACATCACGTTGCGCTCGACCTGGAGCGCTGCGAAGAAGTGCGAGTTGAGCTGCTGCCAGTCGACCAGCCGCTGGCCCTGGCCGAGCTCCGCTCGAAGCCGGGTGGTCCAGGCGCCGATCTGCTCGGGGCTTCGCACCATCACCTCGACGGCGCTGACCCGCTCGCCCAGCTGGAAATAGGCCTGGGCGTCGGCCAGCGGGATATAGACGAAGCTGTTGTCGTATTCGTACATCCCGACTTCGTAGATGGCCGCCACCTCGAAGCCCTTGACCCTGGGCACGGTGCCGAAGGCGGTGGCGGCTCCCTGGGGCGAGACCAGGGTCAGCCGGCTGCCCAGGCGCAGCCCCATGCGGGCTGCCATGCGCGAGCCGATCATCACCGTGTCGGGCCGGGCGAGGCTCTCCAGGCTGCCGGCGACGACGGAATCGCGGAACAGCTCACGGCGCTCCATATCCGCCGGTCGCACGCCGCGCACCACCGCACCGCCGCTGGCATTGTTGGCCGAGGCCAGCACCTGCCCCTCGACATAGGGCATGGCGCCGGTGACGCCGTCGATCTTCAGGATCCGGCCCACCAGGTCATCGTAATCGTCGATACCGGCGGGGCCGGCCACTACCGTGGCGTGGCCGTTGACCCCCAGCACCCGGCCCAAAAGCTCGACGTGGAAGCCCTTCATCACCGCCAGCACGACGATGAGGGTGCCGACACCCAGGGCTATTCCCACCAGCGCGAAGCCGGCGACGATGGAGATGAAGCCTTCCTCGCGCGTCGGGCGCAGATAGCGCCAGGCGACGAGCCGTTCGGCGGGCCGGAACAGCATCAGGCGGAGAGGCGCGCGAGCAGGGCCTCGGGCGTCATCTCCTCGCGCTCGCCGGTGCCGCGCGCCTTGAGCTCGACCGTGCCGGCGGCCACACCGCGCGGGCCCACCGTCACCTGCCAGGGCAGGCCGATGAGGTCCATGGTGGCGAACTTGACGCCGGCCCGCTCGTCGCGGTCGTCCATGAGCACGGTGACGCCAGCCTTCTCCAGCTTCGCGTAAAGCTCGTCGGCCATGGCCGAGGTGGCCGCATCGCCCGGCCGCAGATTGACGAGGCCCACCTTGAAGGGAGCCACCTCCTCGGGCCAGACGATGCCGCGCTCGTCGTGGAAGGCCTCGATGATGGCACCTACCAGACGCGAGATGCCGATACCGTAGGAGCCCATCTCGACCGGCACGTCCGAGCCGTCGGGACCCATCACCGTAGCACCCATGGCCTCGGAGTACTTCGTGCCGAAATAGAAGATGTGCCCAACCTCGACGCCGCGGCCGGCGCGCAGCCGGTCGGCCGCGACCTCGCATTTGTCCGGCTCGTGCATCTCGTCGGTAGCGGCATAGAGAGACTTGAGCCGCTCGATGTCGAGATCCGGGGCGCCGAGATCGACCTCCTCGAAGGTCGCGTCGTAATAGACGGCACTCTCGCCGGTGGAGGCCAGGATCTGGAACTCGTGGCTCATATTGCCGCCGATGGGGCCGGTCTCGGCCACCATCGGGATGGCGGTCAGGCCCATCCGGCTGAAGGCCCGGAGATAGGCCAGGAACATGGCGTCATAGGAGCGCCTGGCTCCCTCGAAGTCGGCGTCGAAGGAGTAGGCGTCCTTCATGAGGAACTCGCGGCCGCGCATCACGCCGAAGCGCGGGCGGATCTCGTCGCGGAACTTCCACTGGATATGGTAGAGGTTCAGCGGCAGCTGCTTGTAGCTCCTGACGTGCCGACGGAAGATGTCGGTGACGTTCTCCTCGTTGGTGGGCCCGTAGAGCATGTCGCGCTCGTGGCGGTCGGTGATGCGCAGCATCTCCTTGCCGTAGGCGTCGTAGCGCCCGCTCTCGCGCCAGAGATCGGCCGGCTGGATGGTCGGCATCAGGATCTCGATGGCGCCCGCCCGGTTCATCTCCTCGCGCACGATCTGCTCGATGCGCTTGAGGACCGCGTGGCCCAGCGGCAGCCAGTTGTAGATGCCGGCCGAGAGCTGCTGGATCATGCCGGCGCGCAGCATCAGGCTGTGGGAAGCGATCTCGGCCTCGGCCGGAGCCTCCTTGAGAACGGGGAGAAAATAGCGGGACAGGCGCATGCTTGCTCGCGGGGCTGTTCTGAAACGGCCGCCAATCTAGGCGCGCCCCGGTGCTTCGGCAACGCAGGAGGGTCATGCCCCGCCGCCCCCGCCCGTCCTCCGTCTCAAAAAGCGAGCGTGACCACCAGCCGCCCGGCATAGACCCCCTCGGGCAGCGCCGACTGGCGCGGCACGCGGCCATAGACGGTGACCTGCGCCGGCTGCTCGCCGTCGGTGGCGGCAGCGACTCCCTCCTCGTCGAACGGCACCCGGTGGCCGGGATCGCTGTAGAGCCGGTAGGTCAGCCGCGCCTGGCCGGGGCCGTCCATGAAGAGGCTGCCGTCGCCGCCCTCGATGCCGACGCGAAAGCCGGTGCTGGCGTCGCAGGTCACGGTGAGCCTGCCGGTGCCGTGGCTGTCACGCGCGAGATCGACCTCGCCGAACTCGACGGCGCGCGTCGCCACCCGGCAGGCGGCAACGGCCGGGACCGCGAACCACGCCAGGCACAGCAGGGCCAGCAGCGTCACTCGCATCGCAAGTCTCCCAGATCCGGCACCAGCTCGTCCGCCGCGCTCGCCGGCAGCAAGCAGCGCCAGCGCCGCCCCGCCGCCGCGCCCGCGACCATGACGGGTGCCGCCAGCGGGCCGGTGATCGCGGCAAAGCCGTCGCGGCCGACCTGCACCTCGACCGCGCCGGCCCCGTCCACCAGCACGAGGCCCGGCGGCAGGGCCTCGCCCGCCGCATCGCCCAGCCGCGCCGTCGCCTGCTGGCGGCGCTCGACCTCGAAGGGCACCGGCACGCCGCTGCGCGCGAACGGCACGGCGCTGGTCTCGGGCCGGGTCACGACGGCGTCCAGCGGCAGGTCCTCCACGGCCACACGCACCCGATTCTCCTCCCACGGCCGGAGACCCGGCAGCAAAAGCCGCCCCGCCTCGTCGGTGCGCCCGGCCTCGCGGTTCTCGAGATAGACCCGCACACCGGGCAGCTCCGGCAGATCCACCATCCCGAAGGCGCTGCCGATGCGCCGCGAGGCCGCCAGCTTCCCGTCGAGCAGAGCGAGACTGCCGCCCAGGCCGGCGCGCATGGCGGTGGCGTCGTCGAAACGCGCCAGCTCGAGCTCGGCGGCGCCATGCGCCGTCTGGTAGCTGAACCTCGTGTCCAGGGTCCGCGGATCGTCGCCGGCCTCGACGGCCACACGATAGTCGAGGCCGAGATCGCTGGCGCCGCGGGTCTGGCGGAACTGCAGGCGGGCGGTGCGCCGGTCGTCGCGCGAGCGGCCTTCGATGACCCCGGTGCGGTGGGGGCCAAGCGGAATGACATAGCTGGCGGTGAGGGCCAGGTCGCGCTCGGGCTCGAGGCTCTGGCCGGCATTGAGGAGCAGCGAGCCCGGACCCACCGGCACCGACCAGGAAGCGCCGGCCGAGCGCCGGTCGGCGCCTTCGTGGCGCTCCTCGTTGAGCAGCAGCAGGCCGAGCCGGCCGGCTCGGCCTATGTCCACGCCGAGGCTCGCCTGATCGACCCGCGCGGTGCGGCCGTCGTCGAGCCCGAGCTGGCGGAAGCCGGCGCTGGTCCAGCGCGTGCGCAGGCCGAGATTGAGGCGCCGGCCGTTATGCTCCCAGGCGAGCTGGGCCATGGCGCCGGTGCGGGCCTGGTCCTCGGCGCTGGCCCCGAGCCCGCCGCTGAGGACGCCCAGCAGGCCGACGCGCAGCGCGCCCCCGCCGGCGAGACTGACGCGCTCGGGCTGCAGCTCGCCATGCGCCTCGACGGTGGCCGTCTCCGACAGGCCGAGCCGGTGCGTACCGGCGGCCAGCGCGTCGCCATAGTCGAAGCTCTCGAGGCCATAAGCGCGGCGCTCGAAGCCGAGCTCGTAGGAATAGTCGTGCAGCCCCTCCTTCAGGAGCCGGGTGCTCACATAGTAGGGCCGGGTGACGATGCGCTCGCGGCCCAGAAGGTCGCGGACCTTGAGCTGCACCTCGCCTGCTCCCGTCACCACCGGCAGATTCTCGAAGCTGAACGGCCCCGGCGGCACCTCGCCACCGGCCTGGCGCAGATTGTCGATATAGACGTCGACGATCGAGCTTTCCTCGGCGAGCCCACCGATGCTGGGCAGCGGGAAGGTGACGAAGCTAGGGTCGGTGGCGAAGTCGGTGGCCCACTGCAGCCCGCCGAAGCGCACCGGGCTTGCAAAGGCGCCGCCGGTGGTGAGGCTGTCGCCGAGCCTGAGCGAGCTGCGCCGCTCCGGCATGTCCTTGACCCAGCGGCTCTCGAGCCGGACGAGCTCGGCATCCTCGCCGGCCAGATCGCCCATCCTGACGCTGGTGGTGGCGACGCCGGCGGCACCGAAGACACCCAGCTCGGCCAGCGCATCGAGACGGGTGTCGAGCTCCTGGCCGCCCGAGAGCAGGAGGTCGTAGTCGAGGAAACCGCCGGTGCCGCGGGCCGCCTGGGGCCGGGGCGCGGCCTCCGCCCCCATCACGGTTCGCGCGAAGGCGCCGGCCGGCAGGCCTAGAGCGAGGGCGGCATGGTCGAGATCGGCCTCGACCGTGGCGCCGGGGATGGCGTCCAGCGGGTAGAACGGCTCGCCCTCGAAGGTCAGCACCGCCGCCGGGTCGATCCTGACGTTCCACGCCCGGAGCCGGGGCACCGGCAGGGCCAGCCTGCCGCTTTCGGGCTCGCGCAGGGCCACCGTGCCCTTCCCGTCCACCATCTCGCCATTGAGGGTCACGGCGAACAGCAGCACCTGCCAGCCGTCCTCCGGCAGCAACGGCGGCTCGACCCGGTCGCGCCGGCGCACGAACGGGCTGTGGAAGGGCGGCGGAGCGCCGTTTGCCAGCACGACCCTGCCCAGTTTGGGGCGAGAAGCGGCCGGCCCGGGCTTTACCGGAGCGGGCGTCGTGTCCGCCGCGTCTGCCGGTCCGGCCGGCGGCGCTGGCGGTGGCGGCAGCGAGATCGGCGGCTCTTGGGCGATCAGCGCCCTGGGCATGGGCCGTGGCGGCGGAGGCACGGGGCCTTCCGCCTCGCCCGGCGCCGGGCGGCGCGCGCCGGCGATCAGCCAGAGCAGAAAGCTCGCCCGCGAGCTGTCGGTGGCCGGCGCCAGCTGCCGCGGCAGGCTCTCGCCGCCGGCGGGCCGCAGCGCGCCCCAGCCGACCGCCAGGCCCAGCAGCCCCGCGAGGCTAGCCGCCCTGAGCAGGCAGCTCGAGATCGATCGGGCCAAGGGATGTCTCGCCGCGCAGGGCGAGCCTCGGGTGAAGGCGGGCGAGACCGTCCAGCCGCCAGCTCTCCTCGGCGCCGGCAAGCACATAGGCCGGCCCGGGCACGGCCGCCAGCTCCGCGCCGCCCGCATCGTGCAGCAACAGGCGCTCGATGCGCAGATGCGCGTTGCCCCGGTTGGCGAGGCGCAGGACGAGGTCCTCGCCGGCCCGCTCGAGCCGCCAGGCCGGCTCGGCCTCCGCCGCCTGCGGCTGCACGAACACGGGGATGCTCAAGCGCAGCGCGAAGCGGACGCCCAGCGCCCCTTCCCCGGCGAGCGGCACCTCGGTGAGCAGCAGGCGAAAGCTCTCCTCGCGAGCCGGCGGCTCGGCGGCGCGCCGGGCGACGCGCACGACGCGACGCTCACCGGGCTCGACGGTGAGCATCGGCGGCACAGCCACGAGGCCGCGGGTAGGCTCGAGCGCCTCGAGCTGCGCGGAGCCCACCCAGGCGCGCGGCTCGACCTGCACGATGACCGGCTCCGCCCCGTCATTGCGCAACGTGACGCTGGCGGTCCGCTGGCCCGGCGCCAGCTCGACCCGCACCGGCGAGACACCCAGCGAGCCGGCGATAGCGGCCGGCGCTCCCAGGGCCACGGCGAGGATCGGGGCCGCGGTGAGAATCAGGGGAAGAAGGACGCGCACCCCGGACTCCTTGCCTAGAAGGTGAGCGTGATGGTGACGGTGTCGGTATAGGTGCCGGCCGGCACGATCTGGCCGCCCGGGATGCGCCCATAGACCTCGACCTGGCCGCTCTGCGGCACCAGGAGCTGGGTCTTGAGGGCCTCCTCACCCATGCCCCAGACGGTGGTGCGGGTGGTGTTGCGGTAGATCTGGTAGCGCAGCTTGCTGGCGCCCGAGCTCATCCGGCGGTCGGCGGTGCTGCCGTTGGTGCCGCCGTCCAGCTCGAAGGTCACCACCGCCTGCGGGCAGTTGGCGAAATGAATGCTGCCGACCGCATCGAGCGCGTTGGGCTGGCCCGAGACATAGTCGCCGAAGGCGAGCGAGCCGCCGGTGAGCGAGCAGCCGCTGCGCACCGTCGCGGTCACGGTGAGCTGGCTCTGGTCGGTGCCCGCCGAGGCCGGCCCCGCGAGCGCCAGCAGGATCAGCGCGCCCAAGCCTCCCCGCAGGCTCTGCAGGCTCTTCATATGATCTTCTCCGATGCTCCGGGGGCCGGCGATGCCGCCGCGCCGCCGCTTATTCGGCCGCATGCCGCGAGCCCGCCCGAAACTGCGCCTCGACCGCGGCCAGGAGGCTCGCCCCGTCGATCGGCTTGGTGAGGTAGCCGTCCATGCCGGCCTCGAGGCAGCGCCGCTCGTCCTCCTGCATGGCGTTGGCGGTGACCGCGACGATCGGCAGCCCGCTGCGCGAGGGATCACCCAGGGCACGGATCCGCCGGGTCACCTCGAGCCCGTCCATCTCCGGCATCTCGACGTCGAGCAGCACGAGGTCGAAACGCCGGTGGACCACCAGACGCAGCGCCGCGGGCCCGCTTCTGGCGATCGTCACCTTGTGGCCGGCGCGCTCCAGCATGATCGAGGCGAGCCGGCAGTTGAGGGCGTTGTCGTCGACCACCAGCAGATCGAGCGGCCGGCCGCGCCGCTCCGCCATGCTGTGCACCGTGATGAGCGCTTCCTCGCCGCGCTCCTCGCCGCGCACCTGGCGCAGGCAGTCGAGCAGAGTGGCGGCCGTTACCGGCTTGCTCAGATAGGCGGCGAAGCCAGCGGCGCGCGCGCTGGCGGCGTCGCCGCGCAGGCCGGAGCTTGTCAGCAAAACCAGCCCCACATGGCCGCCGCCGGACAGACCGGCCGCCCGCCGCGCGAACTCCGCAGCCTGCATGTCGGCCGCGGCGCTGTCGAGGATCACCAGGTCGAAGGGCCTCGAGCGGCCGGCCGCCTCCATCAGCACGCTCAACCCCTCCCGGCAGGTCCGGGCGGTACGCACCTCCATGCCCCACAGCAGGGCCAACTCCCGCATGGTCGAGCGCGAGCGGGTCTGCGGGTCGATCACCAAGAGCGCGCTGCCGGCAAGGCCGGCCGCCGTGGCGCCCTCCTCGAGCGCCGCCTCCGGTGGCGCCTCGAGCGGCACCCGCACCTCGAACAGGGAGCCCTCGCCGGGCCTGCTGGTGCAGGCGATGGTACCGCCCATCGCGTCGATGATACGCCGCGAGATCAGCAGGCCGAGCCCGCTGCCGCCATAGAGCCGGCCAATGCGCGGCCCGGCCTGGGCGAAGGGCGCGAAGATGGCCTCGATGGCCTCGGCGGCGATTCCCGGGCCGGTGTCGGCGATCCTGAAGACCACGCCGGTGCGCTCGCCCTGGCCCCGCCACGGCTCGGCGCGCAGCGAGACGCCGCCCTCCTCCGTAAACTTCACGGCATTGCCCAGGAGGTTCAGCAAGACCTGGCGCAGCCGCGGCGGATCGGCCCGGACCACGGACGGCAGGCCCGCATCGACGTGAAACTCCAGCGCCAGACCCTTGGCCTCGGCGCGCCCCGCCAGCATCACCCGCAACCGCTCGAGGAACGCGCGCAGCGCCAGGTCGACCGGCTCCAGCTCGAGCTTGCCGGCGTCGATGCGGGCGAGGTCGAGCACGTCGTTGATCAGGGTCACCAGCGCCTCGGAGGAGGTCAGGATGGCATCGAGATAGTGCGCCTGCTCCTTGTCGAGCGGTGTCTCGTGCAGCAGCCGCGCCATGCCCAGAACGGCGTTCATCGGCTCGCGGATCTCGTGGCTCAGGGTGGCGACGAAGGCCCCGCGGGCGCGCGCCGCGGCCTCGGCGTGACGCGCCCGGCGCTTGAGGGCCACGACGCGGCGCTTGAGGCCGCGCGCATCGATGCGGCCCCCGCTGCGGCGTCCCCGGCTCGCTCGCCGGACGGCTCGTTCGGCTGTCATCACTCCCCCCGCGCGCATGTTTCGATAGCAAGGGGACCCTTGTATCTACTTACAGGCGAGATCCCTCTGGTGCAAGAACATCATCGCTCAAACAACCTTCAGGCGATCCGTCAGACCGCCGGGGCATGCCGCGCGGTGGAGCTGGCGAGATGGGCGTCGAAGCAGGCGGCGACCGCCCGCACCAAGGGCCGGGCCGCCGTCTCCACCTCGACGAGATCCCCCCGGCGGCGCACCAGCCCGTCCGCCTCGAGCCGCGCCAGGGCGGCGGCCTCCTCGCGCAGCTCCGCGGCATCGCGGCCATGGCGCCGGCACACCGCGGCAATATCGACGCGGAACTCGCACATTACCCGCTCGATCAGCTCGGCCCGCAGCCGGTCCTCGGCGGAGAGGCGGCAGCCCCTGACAGTGGCGAGGCTGCCCGAGGCGATCAGCCGCTCATAGGCACCGGGGCTGGTCGCGTTCTGCACATAGCCTTGCGGCAGGCGGCCGATCGCCGAGGCGCCGAAGCCCAGCAGCAGATCGGCGGGATCGGTGGTGTAGCCCTGGAAGTTGCGATGCAGCCGCCCCTCGTCGAGGGCGCGCGTCATGGCATCGCCGGGGGCCGCATAGTGATCGAGCCCGATCCGCCGGTAGCCGGCACTCACCAGCGCCGCGGCGATGGCCCCGGCCTGGGCGTGGCGCTCCGCGGCGCCGGGGAGCATGGTCTCGTCGATTCGCCGCTGATGCGGCTTGAAGGCGGGCACATGGGCGTAGCCGAACACCGAAAGACGGTCGGGCCGAAGCTCGAGACAGCGTACCACCGTCTCCTCGCAGGAGGCGACGGTCTGGTGCGGCAGGCCGTAGAGCAGGTCCAGACTGATCCCCGCGATGCCGCCTGCGCGCAGGCCGTGGACCGCCGCCCGCGTCTCCGCGAAGCCCTGGGCGCGGTTGATGGCGCGCTGAACGGCCGGATCGAAGCTCTGCACGCCGAGGCTGGCACGGGTGACGCCGGCTCGGGCCAGCGCCGCCACCATGCCGGCCGTCAGGGTGCGCGGGTCGATCTCGACCGCCACCTCGGCGTCGGTGCGGAGCGCGAAGCGCTGCCGCAGCAGCGTCATGAGCCCCTCGAACTCGGGCGGCTGCAGGATGGTCGGGGTACCGCCGCCGAAATGGACATGGGCCGCCTCGAGCCGGTGCGGCAGGGCGTCGGCCACGAGCCTGACCTCGCCCCGCAGCGCCTCGAGATAGCGGCTCACCGGCGCCTCGCGCCGGGTCACGGTGGTATGGCAGCCGCAATACCAGCACATCGAGCGGCAGAACGGGATGTGCAGGTAGAGCGAGGCCA
Organism: Geminicoccaceae bacterium 1502E; assembly: GCA_033875255.1. GTDB lineage: Bacteria > Pseudomonadota > Alphaproteobacteria > Geminicoccales > Geminicoccaceae > Marinimicrococcus. Next base: position 52,629 of record JAWZSN010000017.1, read on the forward strand.
GGGCGCCGCGCGGCACGGCGGCGAGCCAGTCGCGGCAGGTTTCGGGGTCGACTTCCCCGGCAAAGCGGGTGGCGGCCGGGTAGCTGGTGTAGCGGGGGATGCGCTGGTCGCCGTAGCGGGCGAGGATCTCGGGTCGCATGGGCTTCTCCGGCTCGGGGAACGAGCCGGGCCTAGCGCCGCCAGGGGCTCGACTCCTTGATCGAGCGCAAGAGCCCTGCAGGCGGGCGACGATCTGGCAAGCGGGATGCGAACGGCGAAAAGGCCCGCTTGCGCGAGCCTTCTTCCTCGACACCGCTCTCTGCTGGCAGAGATTGGCGTCCCCTAGGGGACTCGAACCCCTGTTTTCGCCGTGAGAGGGCGACGTCCTGGACCGCTAGACGAAGGGGACGCGGCAGCAAAAAGGCCCGCTCGGGCGGGCCCTCCTTCTCGATGTCCTTCTCTCGCGAGAGAGATAGTGGCGTCCCCTAGGGGACTCGAACCCCTGTTTTCGCCGTGAGAGGGCGACGTCCTGGACCGCTAGACGAAGGGGACGCGGTGTGGACGGGCGGGTATGTAGCCGCGTCGCGTCGGGCGATCAACCCCCTTTTCGCCGTTCCTCCCGAGAAAACAGCGCTACCAGCTCGACCTCCGGCGAATAGAGGAACTGATCCACCGGCTGCACCGCGCGCAGCGCCAGCCCGCCCTGCGCCAGGACCCGTGCGTCGCGGGCGAAGCTGCCGGGATCGCACGAGGCATAGACGACGCGCGGCACCGCCGAGGCGGCGAGCGCTCGCGCCTGGGCGGCGGCACCGGCGCGCGGCGGGTCGAGGAGAACGCAGTCGAAGGCGGCCAGCTCGCGCTCCAGATACGGCTCACGCTCGAGGTCGCGCCGCACCGGCTCGACGCCGGCGATCCCCGCCTGCTGCACCGCGCTGCGCGCCGCCGCCACCGCCGAGGGCTCGCTCTCGGCCAGGACGAGACGTCGCGCATGGCCGAGCAGCGGCAAGGACAGCGTGCCGAGCCCGGCATAGAGGTCGAGCACGGCTGCCTGCTGCGGCACCCAGTCGCGGACATGCCGCTGCAACGCCGCCTCGCCCTGCTCGGTCGCCTGCAGGAAGGCGCCCGCCGGCAAGTCCACCCTGAGCCCGCCCAGCCGTACGACAGGCGTGCGGCGGACCGCCACCGGGGCCGGCTCCATGCCCTGCTCCGCCAGCGAGAGGCGGGCCAGATCGGCGCAATCGGCGAAGGCGGCGAGGCGCTCGCGGTCGGCCAGCGACGCCGCGTCCTCGCAGCGCAGCAGCACATCGAGCCCCTCGTCCGTGGCGGTCACCGCGACCTCGCCGCCGCCGGCCGCCAGATCGAGCCCGTCGAGGCAGGCCGCGAGAGGTGCGAGCACGCGCTCGATCGCCGGCAGCGCGATCGGGCAGACCTCGATCGGCACGAGCGCCCGGCCCAGCCGCTCGCGATAGCCGAGCCTCGTCCTGCCCCCCTGCCCGCGGACAAAGCCCAGGCGGACGCGGCGGCGGCTGCCCGGCGGCGAGATCAGCGGCTCTTCCACCAGCGTCTCGGGCAGGCCGGCGCGGCGCAGCGCCACGGCCACCCGCTCGCGCTTGAAGGCGGCATAGGCGTCGGCCGGCAGATGCTGCAGGGCGCAGCTGCCGCAGCGACCGAAATGCCGGCAGGGCGGGTCGACCCTGGCCGGGCCGTCGAGGGAAGCTCCGCCCAGTCGCTCGACCGCCCTGGCGCGCCAGTCACCGCCTTTTCTCGTGGCGAGACGCACCCGCCAGCGCTCGCCCGGCAGGGTGAGCGGCACCAGCACGCGGCCGCCGGCGAGGCGGGCGATGCCGTCGCCGCGCGCGCCCAGCTCGTCGATGGCGAGCTCGAGCAGCGCGCCCGGGCGCAGCCGGCCGGGCCCGCTCACGGCGTCTCGGCCACCAGCCGCAGGAGCAGGCGGCGCTCACCGGTTGCAGCGTCGACCACCGCAATGTACTCCTCGCCGGCAGCCGCCCTGAGCAGCAGCACGACGCGGCCACCCTCGCTGCGCATGTCGACCACCATGGCGCCCTCGGGCAGCGGCAGATCGGCCGTCACCGGCTCGCCCTGCGGCGGCAGGCCGGCCAGACGCGCGGGTGCGGCATCGCTGCTGCCCACCGTCTGCTCCAGGGAGGCCGTCGCCGCGTCGCCCACGGGTTTGTCCTCGCGGGTGACCACCAGCCAGACAAGCGCGCCCGTCCCGACCAGCAAGACGACCGCTCCCCCAGCCACGAAGAACTTCAAGACCCGAACCAGTGCATCCACCGCCAACGACCCCGCTGAGCGCCGCCGAGCGCATCGAGACGTTGATCGCCGCTCCCGAGGAGGGAGGCAGGCGGCTCGACGCCTTCCTGGCCGAACGGCTGCCGGACATGTCCCGCTCGCGGCTCAAGGACCTCATCCAGCAGGGCCAGGTGCGCACGGCGAGCGGCCAGATAACCGAGCCCTCGCACCGGGTCAAAGGGGGCGAGGCGTTCACCCTCGTCGTTCCCCCCGCGATCACCGCCACGCCGGCGCCCGAGGCGATCCCCCTGGAGATCCTCTACGAGGACGAGGACCTGCTGGTGCTCGTCAAGCAGGCGGGCATCGTGGTCCATCCCGCACCGGGCCATCACGGCGGCACGCTCGTCAACGCCCTCCTCGCTCATTGCGGCGACAGCCTGTCGGGCATCGGCGGAGTCCGGCGCCCGGGCATCGTGCACCGCCTCGACAAGGACGTCAGCGGCGTTCTGGTGGTGGCCAAGCACGACCGCGCGCATATCGGCCTGGCCGGCCAGTTCAGCGTCCATACGGTGGAGCGCGTCTACGAGGCGCTGGTCTGGGGCGTGCCCACCCCGGCCGCCGGGCGGATCGACCAGCCGATCGGCCGGCACCCCGTCGACCGGCTGCGCCAGGCGGTGGTCAAGGGCGGCAAGCGCGCCGCCACCAACTACCGCCTCGCCGAGGCCGCGGGCACGCTGGCGAGCCGCGTCGAGCTGCGTCTGGAGACCGGGCGGACCCACCAGATCCGCGTCCATCTCTCGAGCATCGGCCATCCGATCCTGGGCGACCGGCTCTATACCCGGCGCAAGCTGCCGCGGCTCGCGCCGGAGGCTCGCGCGGCGGTCGAGGGGATGGGACGGCTGGCACTGCATGCGAGGGTGCTGGGCTTCACCCATCCGATCAGCGGCGAGGCGCTGCGCTTCGAGCAGCCGCCGCCGCCGCTATTCGCCCAGCTCCTTGAACTCCTGCGCGCCTAAGCTATCCTTGCGTCACCTGCGGCGTGCCCGTCTCGGCTGGTGCGCGGACCCAGGCTCCCGCGCCCGCCGGCGCACGAGGGGAGCCGCTCGAACCATTGGGGGATAGCGCCAGCATGGCCAGCCTGCCCACCATTCCGGCGGAAGGTAGTGGACTTGCCCGGTATCTGAGCGAGATCCGGCGCTTTCCCATGCTTGCTCCGGAAGAGGAGTACATGCTCGCCAAGCGGTGGCGCGAGGACGAGGACGTCGACGCCGCGCACCGCCTGGTGACCAGCCATCTGCGGCTGGTAGCCAAGATCGCCATGGGCTATCGCGGCTACGGCCTGCCCATGAACGAGATCATCTCCGAGGGCAATGTCGGTCTGATGCAGGCGGTCAAGCGCTTCGACCCGGAGCGCGGCTTCCGTCTTGCGACCTATGCGATGTGGTGGATCCGCGCGGCAATCCAGGAATACATCCTGCACTCCTGGTCGCTGGTGAAGATGGGCACGACCGCCGCCCAGAAGAAGCTCTTCTTCAACCTGCGCCGGCTGAAGAGCCAGATGCAGGCCATCGAGGAGGGCGATCTCAGTCCCGAGACGGTCAAGCAGATCGCTACCACGCTGGAGGTCACCGAGCAGGACGTGATCGACATGAACCGGCGCCTCGAGGGGCCGGATCATTCGCTCAACGCCATGCTGCGCACCGAGGGCGACACCGAGTGGCAGGACTGGCTGGTCGACGAGGGGCCGAGCCAGGAGACGGTGGTCGTCGAGGCGGCGGAGCGCGACCATCGCCGCGGCCTCCTCGAGGAGGCGATGAAGGTGCTCAACGACCGCGAGCGTCACATATTGAGCGAGCGCCGTCTCAAGGAGGAACCCTCGACCCTCGAGGAGCTGAGCTCGCAATACGGAATCTCGCGCGAGCGGGTAAGGCAGATCGAGGTCAGGGCCTTCGAGAAGCTGCAAAAGGCAGTCCAGCACCTCGAGACGGCCGGCGCGCCGGACAGCCTGCCGCCTCCTTGAGCCGGCCCAGCGGGATCGCCGCCGACGGCAGCCTCGCCCGGATCGACGGCGGCCTCGCTAGAAGACACAGCGGGCGCCGCCCTTCCCGGCCCTCTCAGGCGTGGCCGGTGGTGGTGGACAAAAGCGCCGGATCGACGCCGATCGTCCGCATCGCCCTCAGCCACTTGGACTCGTTGTCCGCGTCATAGACCAGCGCGCTCTCGGCCGGCGCCACCAGCCAGCCATTGGCCTGGATCTCGGCATCGAGCTGGCCGGGTGCCCAACCGGCATAGCCCAACGCGAAGACACTGTGCTTGGGGCCATTGCCGCCAGCGATCGCCTTGAGGACGTCGACGGTGGCGGTCAGTGCGAACTCCTCGTCGATGACCAGGGTCGACTCGTGCCGGTAGTCGGGCGAGTGCAGCACGAAGCCACGGCTGCTCTCGACCGGCCCGCCGACATGCACGCGCTGGGCCGCCGCCTCGGGGCCGGCCTCGATGCCGAGCTGCTCGACCACCGCGGAGAAGCCCACCTCGTCGGCGACCTGGTTGACGATCAGGCCCATCGCACCTTCCGGGGAATGGGCACACAGATAGACCACCGACCGCGTAAAGCGGGGATCGGTCATGGCGGGCATGGCGATGAGCAGCATGCCGGCCAGATGGGCGTTCTCACTGGATGGCTTCGACATAGCCAGAAGATAGGTCTCCGCCACCGGCTCCACAAGCAGTTGGCCGCGTCCCGTCCCCGACCGGCGAGGCCTCGGCTCATCGCACCAATCCAGGTCTCACCGGGCGGGGCGGTCCCGCCACGACCACGATGCCGGGCACGGCACCGAGCCGCTGTGCCACACCGGCGAAGATTTTGGGCGGAGCGCGGCCGGCAGCGGAAGACGCCGCCGGCACACCCGCCGCGGTGAGCACCGGGGCCGCCGCCGGCGCCGGCCCGCCATGGAGCCACTGCCAGGTGCTCGCCACGGCCGCACGGTTGGTGGCCTGGAGGATCGCCGGATCGAGGCTTTCCCGAGGCGCCGGGTCGGCGGCCGGCGCGGGCGCCGGCCCCAGCCCTGCCCAGTGGCGCTGGACCCGCTCGCGATAGGCGCCGCCCCGCTCGGGATCGCGCGAGTGATAATAGGCGACGGCTGTCTCCCAGGCTCCCGCCTCGGCCTGCAGCTCGCTCAGGAACCGGGCCGCATAGCCGACATTGGTGGCCGGATCGAAGGCATCCTCGAGGCGCGCGAAGGCGTCCGGGTGGTAGCCCAGATTGATCTGCATGCAGCCGACGTCGATGTTGCGCCGCCCTTGGGCCTCGAGCTCGCGGACATGGCGCAGGGCCGCCTCGCGGCTGTCGTGAAAGACCGAGATGCTTCCCGAGACCACCGTCCAGGGCCACGCATAGCCCTGCCCGCGACCGGCGTCCCAGCGGCCGCTCTCGGTGAGCGCGATGGCCCGGAGAATGCCCTCAGGCAGGCCCCAGCTACGCTCCGCCGCGGCGGCGGCGGCGAGGCAGCGGTCGCGGGCGTCGCTGCGGGCCGCCGAGAGCGGTGCCGCGAGGATCGCGAGGAGGACAGGGAGGAATGGCCAAAAACGCATGGAACTCCGCCTTCGGGTGGGCTCGCCCCCGATCTTCGCCGTCAATGGTTAGGATTTCCCTAGCGGCACGCCTCGCCGGCGTTGCGCCGCGCAACCGCCGCCGCCATGTTCCCGTTGTTCCGCGGCCGAGGCGTTGCCTGAAGGGCGGCGTCATGCGGACCGAATGGAGAGGAGAGAGTTTCGATGCCCATCGCCGTTGGCGACCGCCTTCCCGAGGCCACTTTCAAGGTGCGCACCCCGGAGGGCCTCAAGGACATGACCACCCAGGAGCTCACCGCCGGCAAGAAGCTGGTGCTGTTCGCCGTGCCCGGCGCCTTCACCCCCACCTGCCACGCCAAGCACCTGCCGAGCTTCGTCGAGAACCACGAGCAGCTGCGCGCCAAGGGCGTCGACACGGTGGCCTGCGTCGCCGTCAACGACGCCTTCGTGCTCGACGCCTGGGGCAAGGCCGGCGGCGCCGAGGGCAAGGTGGTGATGCTGGCGGACGGCAATGCCACCTTCACCAAGGCCATCGGCCTCGACTTCGACGGCTCCGGCTTCGGCCTCGGCACCCGCAGCAAGCGCTACTCGATGCTCGTCGACGACGGCGAGGTGAAGGCGCTCCACATCGAGGAGAGCCCCGGCGTCATGGACGTCAGCGGCGCCGAGAAGATCCTGGCCGAGCTCTGAGCCAGTCGCCCCTGCGAGAACGCCCGGTCCCGCACCGGGCGTTCCGTCCTTGGGGCCGCCGCTTCCCGTCCTAACCGGCATGAGGTAACCTGCGGTTGCCTGACGGGGAGCCGAAAATGACGAAATGGGCCTACCGCGCGACGGTCAGAGGCACGGACCTCGCCTCGACGGCCACGCTCTTCACGGAGGACGGCTTTCTCAGCCGCACGCTCTTCAACGCGAACGGCGGCCTGAACAGCAACGTCGGCCGCGTCCGCCCGGACGACGAGATCCATCTCTACTATTCCACCGGCGGGAGTAGCAGCTACCTCGGCGGCGGTGTGGTCCGCCCGCCCCCCGACGGACCCGCGGACGTGCGAGCTCCGGCCATCGGGCTGGCTCCTCCGGCGCTGGAGGCGCGGCTGCGGGAACTGGGCTACCGGAGCGATCCGCTCCTCGATCGCTTCACCGGCTTCTTCATGGAAGCGTCGCGTGGCGACGGGGAGCCGGAAACGTCTCCCTCATTCGCAAATCAGAACGCGCTGTGGCTGCTCGAGGAGCATCATCACGCTCCCGTCCCCACACGACCAGTTGCAGCAGTCGCACCGCCGGCGGTCGCAGCCTGCCCGCCCGCGAGAACCCCGGTCTTCGGCATCGACTGGAGCGGCGCCCGGCAGGCGGGTAACAAGATCTGGCGGGCGACGCTCGATCCGGAGCGCCGCCACATTCTCACCGTGGAACGGCCGTGGGCGGGAATGGCACCGGCAGCGGCTGTCGACGGCGTCGCACGCTGGATCGGCGGGCTCGAGCAGGGCTGGATCGGCTTCGACAGCCCCTTCGGGCTGCAGCGGGACGACATCGTGCGCCTTGCCGGCTCCACGCAGCGCGATCCCCGCACCTGGGGAAGGTCGCTGCTTGCGGCTTATCCCGAGGGCCGCGGGTTCATCGAGGCATGCGCGGCAGCCGGCATCATCGGCCGCCACCGGCGCTTCACCGACGTCACCTGCCGCTCGCCCTTCGCTCCCACCCTGCTGCAGATGATTCGCCAGACCCATGCCATGCTGGCAGTTCTCGCCCGCCTCGGCGGCGAGGGGCCGCGGCTCCTGCCGTGGGACGCCGCCCGCACCCACCCCGTAAACGTGGTGGAGGTGTGCCCGGCCGTCCTGCTTCGCACTCTGGGACTGAGCAACCATGGCTACAAGCTCAGGCCCGGCTCGGCGGAGCGGCGGGCGGAGCTGTTCGATCTGGTTCTGGAAGGGCTCGGCTGGCAGGCGGCACCCGGAATTCGGACGCTGGCCGTCAAGGACCGGGAGGGCGACGTGCTCGACGCGATCCTGGGCGGGCTCGCGGCGTGGCGGGCGTCGGCGGCGGACCACGCTGCCATCGCCGCCCAGCCCATGGTCCTCGAGGAGGGCTGGATCTACGCCTGATCGCCGGCGAAGAGGGACTTGATGGCGGTGCGGGCGATCTCGTCGGCGCGCTCGTTGAGGGGATCGCCGGCATGGCCCTTGAGCCAGTGCCATTCCACCTGGTGCGTGCTGCGTGCCTCGTCGAGGCGCTCCCAGAGGTCCTGGTTCTTCACCGGCTTTTTGTCGGCGGTGCGCCAGCCGCGCGTCTTCCAGTTGGCGAGCCAGCGGGTGATGCCCAGCCGCAGATACTGGCTGTCCGTGAAAAGCCGCACCTTCATAGGGCGCCTGAGGCTCTCCAGCGCCGCGATCGCCGCCATCAGCTCCATGCGGTTGTTGGTGGTGAGCTTCTCGGCCCCGCTCAGCTCGCGCTCGTGGCCGTTCCAGCGCAGGATCGCACCCCACCCGCCTGGGCCGGGATTGCCGCTGCACGCACCGTCGGTGTGGATCTCGACGACGGCGTCGCCGTGAGCATCAGAGTCCATAGGCGGCGGGTCCGGCGATCTCGCGGTGAAAGCGCATCTTCTGGAGATATTCCTGCGGGTCCTTGGGGCGCACCAACGCGCCCTCGACCTGGTGCAGCCAGTCGTAGAGCCGGGTCATGAGAAAGCGCAGCGCCGAGCCGCGCGCCAGCACCGGCAAGGCGGCGATCTCGGCCGGAGAGAGCGGCCGGCGCGCCTGATAGCCTTGAAGCAAGGCCCGCGCCTTGGTGATGTTGAAGGCGCCGTCGGCCTCGAAGCACCAGGCGTTGAGGCAGATCGCCACGTCGTAGGCGTAGAGGTCGTTGCAGGCGAAGTAGAAGTCGATCAGCCCGGTGACCCGGTCGCCGTGGAAGAAGACGTTGTCGGGGAAAAGATCGGCGTGGATGACCCCGGCCGGCAGGTCGGAGGGCCATGCATCGGCGAGGCTCTCGAGCTCGGCGGCGATCTCCGCCTCGAGGCCCGGCGCCACCCTGTCGGCCTTGCCGCGGCAGCCCTCGAACAGCGCCTGCCAGCCGGGCAGGGAGAGCGCGTTCTCGCGGCGGATCCTAAAGCCGGCGCCGGCCAGGTGCATGGCCGCCAGCGCACCGCCCACCGCACGGCAGTGCGGCACGGTGAGGCGTCGCGGCCCGCGCCCGTCGAGGAAGGTGACGATCGCCGCGGGCTTCCCCTTGAGGCGGCGCAACGCCTCGCCGTCGTGGCCATGGACCGGCAGCGGGCACGGCAGGCCGTGCTCCGCCAGATGGCCCATCAGCCCGAGGAAGAACGGCAGGTCCTCGGGGTGCACCCGCTTCTCGTAGATCGTCAGGATATAGCGGCCGAGGGTCGTCTCCAGCCGGAAGTTGGAGTTCTCGACCCCTTCCTGGATGCCGTGCAGCGCCAGGGGCTCGCCCAGATCGTAGCCCGCGAGGAAGTCGCGCAGCTCGGCTGTCGTGACGTCGGTATAGACGGCCATGCGCTTGCTCAGACCGGCTGGCTGGCGGTGCGGCGGGGGATCGGCGGTGCCCGGAAGGTGACGTTCTCCTCCACCAGCCGGACCTCCTCGATCTGCACCTCGAAACGCTCGCGACAGGCCGCGATGACCTCCTCGACCAGCACTTCCGGCGCCGAGGCGCCGGCGCTGAGGCCGAGCCGGCGGACACCCGCGAGGCTGTCCCAATCGACATCGCCGGCGTGCTGGATGAGCTCGGCGCGCGGGCAGCCGCTGTTGAACGCCACCTCCACCAGCCGCATCGAGTTCGACGAGTTCGGCGCGCCCACGATCAGCACCAGATCCGCACCCGGGGCGATGGCCGCCACCGCCTGCTGGCGGTTGGTGGTAGCGTAGCAGATATCCTCGTTGCGCGGACCCGCGAGAGCGGGAAAGCGGCGCTTGAGGACCGTCACGATCGCGGCCGTGTCGCTCACCGAGAGCGTCGTCTGGGTAGAGAAGGCAACCATGGCAGGGTTGGCCGGCTCGACGCGCTCGGCATCCGCCACGGTCTCGATCAGGAGCACCGAGCCCTCTTCCACCTGGCCCATCGTGCCGATCACCTCGGGATGTCCGGCATGGCCGATCAGCAGCACCGTGCGGCCGTCCTTGTGATGCCGCTCCACCTCGCGGTGGACCTTGGAAACCAGCGGGCAGGTGGCGTCGGCGAACAGCAGCCGCCTGCGGCGCGCCTCGCCCGGGACGCTCTTGGGCACCCCGTGCGCCGAGAACACGACGATCCCGTCGTCGGGGACCTCGTCGAGCTCGTCGACGAACACCGCGCCCATCTCGCGCAACTCCTCGACCACGTGGCGATTATGGACGATCTCGTGACGGACATAGACGGGCGGGCCGTTCTGGCGCAGCGCCTCCTTGACGATGCCGATGGCGCGGTCCACCCCGGCGCAGAACCCGCGGGGGCTGGCGAGGAGGACGGTGAGCGGTGGCTTCAGGGCGTCGGTCATGGCTGGGTGCGCTTATCACAGCCGCGCGCCGGAGGCGAGCCGGCCTTGCGCCGCAGCCCTTCTGCGACAAGCCCGATGTTGCGGCGCAGCAAAAGCGCCGCTAGCGTTCGCCGCCCGACCTTCGGGCCTCCCACCTTTTCTTGAGGTGCCAGCATGCATCAGCCGGCCGTCCGACCCCAGAATCCCAGCTTCGGCTCGGGTCCCACCACCAAGCGGCCCGGCTGGTCGCTGGAGGCGCTCTCGGGCGCCCTGGTCGGCCGCTCGCATCGCGCCTCCCCGGCCAAGGCGAGGATCGCCGAGGTCGGCGACCGCTCGCGCCGCCTGCTCGGGATCCCCGAGGACTACCGCATCGGCATCATGCCGGGCTCCGACACCGGCGCCTTCGAGGCGGCGATGTGGTCGATGCTGGGCGCGCGCGGCGTCGACGTGGTGAGCTTCGAGAGCTTTGGCGCCGGCTGGCTCACCGACATCACCAAGCAGCTGAAGCTCGAGGACGTGCGCGAGCTCGGCGCCGGCTATGGCGAGCTGCCCGATCTCGGCCAGGTGAGCCCCGACCGCGACGTGGTGTTCTGCTGGAACGGCACCACCTCCGGCGTGCGGGTGCCGGACGGCGACTGGATCGCCTCCGACCGCCGCGGCCTCACCTTCTGCGATGCCACCTCGGCGGCTTTCGCCATGGAGCTGCCCTGGCACAAGCTCGATGTGGTGAGCTGGTCCTGGCAGAAGGTGCTGGGCGGCGAGGCGCAGCACGGCATGCTGGTGCTCTCGCCGCGCGCGGTGGAGCGTCTCGAGAGCTGGAAGCCCTCCTGGCCGATGCCCAAGATCTTCCGCCTCACCAAGGGCGGCAAACTGATCGAGGGGATCTTCGCGGCCGATACCATCAACACCCCCTCGATGATCGCGGTCGAGGATGCGCTGGACGGGCTGCGCTGGGCGGAAGCCGTGGGCGGCCTGCGGGCGCTCATCGAGCGCGCCAATCGCAACCTTGCGGTCCTCGAGGACTGGGTCGAGCACAGCTCCTGGGCGGCGTTCCTCGCGAGCGATCCGAGTATCCGCTCGAACACGTCGGTGTGCCTGTCGATCACCGACGCGGCCTTCACCGCGCTCGAGCCCAAGGCGCAGCAGGCATTCATCAAGGACATGACGAAGCTGCTCGCCGAGGAGAAGGTCGCCTACGACATCGCCGGCTACCGGGATGCCCCGGCCGGCCTGCGGATCTGGTGCGGCGCGACGGTCGAGGCACGCGACCTCGAGGCCTTGTGCCCCTGGCTCGACTGGGCCTTCGCCGCCACCCGTGACAAGCTCGCCTGACCAGGAAACCTGACGAAATGCCCAAGGTACTCATCGCCGACAAGCTCAGCCCCGCCGCCGTGCGGATCTTCGAGGAGCGCGGCCTCGAGGTGGACGTGAAGCCGGGCCTCTCGAGGGACGAGCTGGTCGGCATCATCGGCGACTATGACGGTCTCGCAATCCGCTCGGCCACCAAGGTGACGCCCGAGGTCCTGGCCGCGGCTACCCGCCTCAAGGTGGTCGGCCGTGCCGGCATCGGTGTCGACAATATCGACGTCGAGGCCGCCACCCAGCGCGGCGTGGTGGTGATGAACACGCCCTTCGGCAACTCGGTGACCACCGCCGAGCACGCCATCTCGCTGATGCTTGCGCTGTGCCGGCAGATCCCCGCCGCCGACCGCTCGACCCGGGCCGGCAAGTGGGAGAAGAGCCGCTTCATGGGCGTCGAGCTCATGGGCAAGACGCTGGGCCTGATCGGCTGCGGCAATATCGGCTCGATCGTGGCCGACCGCGCCCAGGGCCTGAAGATGAAGGTGATCGCCTATGATCCCTTCCTGGGCCCGGAGCGGGCGCGCGACCTCGGCATCGAGAAGGTCGAGCTCGACGAGCTCGTGGCCCGCGCCGACATGATCTCGCTGCACACGCCGCTCACCGAGCAGACCCGCAACATCCTCTCCCGCGAGCGGCTGGAGCGGACGAGGAAGGGCGTGCGAATCGTCAACTGTGCCCGCGGCGGGCTGGTGGACGAGCAGGCGGTGGCGGATCTCGTGAGAAGCGGTCACATCGCCGGTGCCGCCTTCGACGTCTTCACCGTCGAGCCGGCGAAGGAGTCGCCGCTCTTCGAGGTGGACGACGTGGTGGTGACGCCGCATCTGGGCGCTTCCACCGACGAGGCACAGGAGAACGTGGCGCTGCAGGTGGCCGAGCAGATCAGCGACTACCTCACCACCGGCGCCATCGTGAACGCCCTCAACATGCCCTCGGTGAGTGCCGAGGACGCGCCGCGCCTGGCCCCCTACATGGCGCTCGCCGACCAGCTGGGCTCGTTCGCCGGCCAACTCACCGAGACCGGCCTGCGCGGCGTGACCATCACCTATGCGGGGCACGCTGCGACCCTCAACTGCAAGCCGCTCACCCAGGTGGTGCTAACCGGCCTGCTGCGGCCCCTGCTCGACAGCGTCAACATGGTGAACGCGCCGGCCATCGCCAAGCAGCGCGACATCGACGTCACCACCGTGGTCCACGAGCATATCGAGGGCTACCAGACGCTGATCTCGGTCGAGGTGCTGACCGAGCGCGGGCCGCGCACCGTCTCGGGCACGCTCTTCCAGGGCCAGGAGCCGCGGCTGGTCTCGATCCGCGGCATCCAGGTCGAGGCGCGGCTGGGCGAGCACATGCTCTACATCCGCAACCAGGACAAGCCGGGCTTCATCGGTGATCTCGGCCGCACGCTGGGCGATGCCGGGATCAACATCGCGACCTTCCATCTGGGCCGCGAGCAGGCCGGCGGCGAGGCCATCGCCCTGGTCGAGGTAGACCAGCCGATCACCGCGGAGATGCTGGCCGCGGTCTGCGCCCTGCCGCAGGTGGTCCAGGCCAAGGCGCTGCGCTTCTAGGCAGGCGCACCAGACCCTCGCCTGACACAAGAAAGCCCGGGACGTCCGTGTCCCGGGCCTTTTTGTCGTCTGGGCCTCGAGCCTGCCGTCACGGCCGGTGCGAGCGCTCCTTGCGGCGCTCGGGCTCGGGCCGCGCCTCCTCACCCTTCCCCGGCTGACGGGTCACCTCCTCGCCATGCGTGCGCTGGGGCTCCGAGCCGCTCGCCTTGCCGTAAGGCTCCTCGAGGGGCGCTTCCGCAAGATCGGGGTTGCCGGGCGGCACCCGCTGGCCCTTGCGCTCCGCCTCGGCCTTCTTGGGCTCCTTCTCCGGCTTTACGGGCTTGAACATCGACCACCTCCTTGACGGACGGCGCTCCAGGCCATCCCCGAGGCTCAACGGCCGGGCCCGCCAGGCCGTTCCGGGCCGGATCCTCAGGCGGTGCGCGGCGGCCGCACGATGTTGAGCAGCCTCCGGCCCTCGGCCAGCAGATTGAGATTCTCGGCGATATGGCCACCGCGGCGGCGAAAGAGGCCGTCGGTCCAGGCCGAGCAGTGCGGCGTCATGAGGACGTTGCCCAGCTCGTGATAGGGTAGCGTGGAGGGCCGCCGGTCCGGCTCCTCGTCGCTCGGATAATGCCACCAGGTGTCGATGACGGCGCCGCCGATGCGCCGCTCGCGCAACGCCTCGAAGAGGTCCTTCTCGTCGGCCACGGCGCCGCGCGCGAGGTTGATCAGCACGGCGTCCGGCTTCATCGCGGCGAGCCTTTCTGCATCGATGAGCCCCTCGGTCTCCGGCGACAGGGCGCAGGCCAGCACCACGAAGTCTGCGCGTGCCAGCATCTCGTCCATGCGCTGCCACGGCAGCACCTCGGCGACGCCGTGGCCCGGCTCGCGCGGGCTGCGATTGCAGCCCAGAACATGCATGCCCATGGCGGCGGCACGCGTCGCGACCGCCCGGCCGATGCGCCCGAGGCCGATCACCGCCACCGTGCGGCCGGCGACCTCGCCGTGCAGCGCCGCCGGGCGGCCGAGACCGAAATCCCAGCTTCCTCCCTTAAAGCTCGAGCTCGCCTCGAGGAAGCGGTGGCTCCACAGCAGCATCGCCATGATCGCATATTCGCCCATCGCGTCTTCGTGCCCGTAGGCGTTGCACACCCACAAGGAAGGCGGCACCGCCTCGAGATCGATCGAGTCGACGCCGGCCGCCGTGACCTGGAGAAGCTCGACGCCCGCTCCCAGCTTCATGGCGCGCCCGAAGCGGTTGGTGAGGAAGGCCCGCGCGTCGGCCAGCGCCCCGCCCAGCTCGTCCATCGAAACGTCCGCTGGCAGGACCTGCAGGTCCCAGGGGGTACGCAGCTGCGCACGCACCTGCTCCTCGTAACTGCCCGAAAGCCCGAGCATCACCGCCTTGTTCATTTTTCTTCCCTGCGCTTGTCACCGCGAGACCCCTGCCATATTCGTCGACGGGCAGAAAGAGTGCGGCGACCGGCCGCGCCAACAAGGGGAGGCTAGCATGATCCGGCGAGATGCTCTTGCCGCGGCGATTGTCTTCGGCCTGGGTCTGGCAAGCGCAGGCAGCGCCGCCCAGGCGGAATGGCCGGAGCGGGCCGTCACCATCGTGGTCCCGGCGGGGGCCGGCGGCGGCACGGACGGGGTGGCGCGGCTGCTCACCAAGCAGCTCCAGGAGATCTTCAAGAAGCCCTTCAACGTCGTCAACAATGGCGAGGGCGGCGGTGCTGTCGGTCACAGCATGATCGCCAACGCCGAGCCGGACGGCTACACGCTGGGCCTGATCTTCCCCTTCGCGCAGATGAAGCTGATGGGCCAGGCCGACCTGGCAGCGGACAGCTTCACGCCGATCGCCCAGGTCAATTTCGATCCGGCCGGCTTCAACGTCCGCAGCGACGCACCCTATCCCTCGCTCAAGGAGGCGCTCGACGACATCAAGGCCAACCCTGGCAAGTACACGATCTCCTGCGGCGGCGGCTGCGGCGGCTCGTGGCATCTGCCGATGGCCGGCCTGTTCCTCGACTGGGGCATCGACGTCAACGCGGTGACCATGATCCCCTCGAAGGGGGCGGCAGCCGGGCTGCAGGAGCTGGTGGCCGGCGGCGTCGACTTCATTCCCTGCTCGCTGCCCGAGGCAGGGCCGCTGGTGCAGGCCGGCAAGGTCCGGCCGCTGGTGGTCATGAGCGAGGAGCGGATCGCCGCCTTCCCCGACGTGCCGACAGTCAAGGAGATCACCGGCGAGGTCTACGAGGGCGGCGCATGGCGCGGCGTGGCCGGCCCTGCAGGACTGCCCGAGGACATCGTCGCAAAGATGGGCGAGGCCCTCGAGCAGATCTTTGGCTCCGAGGAGTTCCAGAGCGCCATGACCAAGCGCGGCTTCGGCCTCAAGTGGCGGGACCGGGAGCAGTTCGCCGCCTTCCTCGAGGCCGAGGACGAGAGCGTTAAACGTATCATGACGGCGCTCGGCCTCGTGAAGGGCTGAGTTTTCAGGGGGCCGGGCCGCCGGCCCCCTCCTCCTCCCCGTCGACAGGAGCCGGTTCTTGAAGCTCAACGATGCGCTCCTGGGCCTCGTGGTAGCGTTATTGGGCGGAGCGATCGTGCTCGGCGCCCGCAGCTTTCCCCAGATGGCCCACTTCCAGTATGGCCCCGGATTCTTCCCCACCCTGCTCGGCAGCCTGCTCGTCGCGAGCGGCCTGATCATGGGGCTGCGCGGCCTGCGCACCGTCGGCCGGACGCCGCTGGTCGAGCTGGCCGCCTGGACCCGCTCGCGCCGGCATGTCGTGGACGGCGCCGGCGTGGTGGCCGCGGTAGTGTTCTACAACCTCACCGTCCACACCCTCGGCTTCCCGATCACCGCCTTCCTCATGCTCGCCGCACTGTTCCTGCGGCTGCGCGGCCGCGTCGGCGAGGCCCTCGTGCTGGCCCTCCTGATCACGCTCGTTGCCCATCAGGCTTTCGTGGAGCTGCTGCTCGTGCCCCTGCCCTGGGGCGTGCTCGAACCGTTCTCGGGAGTGCTGACGTGGAGATGATGACGGAGGCACTGTGGCTGCTGCTCCAGCCCTCGACCGTGCTGGTGATCCTGCTCTCCGGGATGTTCGGCCTGTTCGTGGGCGCCGTGCCCGGCCTCACCGCCACCATGGCGACGGCGCTCCTCGTGCCGCTCACCTTCTACATGGACCCGGTGCCGGCGATCGCCGCCATGGTGTCCGCCTCGGCCATGGCGATCTTCGCCGGCGATCTGCCCGGCGCGCTGCTGCGCATGCCCGGCACGCCCGCCTCGGCTGCCTATGTCGATCTCGCGCATCGCATGACCCGCCAGGGTCGCGCCGAGCTGGCACTGGGTGTGAGTCTCGTGGCCTCGGTGTTTGGCGGGCTGGTGGGCGCGGTGGTCCTCACCCTGGCGGCGCCCACTTTGGCCGAGTTCGCCCTGAGCTTCTCGAGCTACGAATATTTCTGGCTCGCCTGCCTCGGCCTCACCTGCGCTGCCTTCGTCTCCGGCAGGGACCCGCTGCGCGGCCTGGTGGGCCTCGTCCTGGGCCTCTTCGCTGCCACCATCGGGCTCGATCCGGTAAGCGGCGTGCCGCGCTTCACCATGGGCCAGGTCGAGCTCACCGGCGGGCTCGGCCTCGTGCCCGTCCTCATCGGCATGTTCGCGATGAGCGAGATCCTGCGCGGCGTCACCACGCTCGAGCCGCCCGTCCACGTCCACCAAAAGCCGATCGGCAACGTGCTGCACGGCCTCGCCCCGGTACTGTGGCGCGGCCGCGGGCCGATCCTGCGCGGCAGCGCGCTGGGGACCATGGTGGGAGCCCTGCCCGGCGTCGGCGCCGACATCGCCGCCTGGATCTCCTTTGCGATCAGCCGCCGCAAGCACAAGGCCGAGGGCGACCTGCAGGAGGACGCCGCGGCCATTGGCGGTGCTACCGCCGCCAACAACGCGAGCCTGGGGGCGGCCTATGTGCCGGCCACCGTCTTTGGAATTCCGGGCGACAGCATCACCGCCATCGTCATCGGCGTGCTGTTCATGAAGGGCCTCACTCCTGGCCCCACCGTCTTTCTCTACCAGCCGCAGCTCATCTACGCGGTGTTCTTCTCGTTCTTCGTCGCCAACCTGCTGCTGCTGCCGCTGGGCCTGGCGGCGATCCGCCTGAGCCGGCAGATCCTGGCGGTGCCGCGCGAGATCCTCATGCCGGCGATCCTGCTATTCTGCATCGTCGGCGCCTTCGCCATGACCAACACCCTCTACTCGGTCTGGGTCATGCTGGGCATGGGGGTGGTCGCCTGGCTGATGGAGGAGAACGGCGTGCCGGTAGCACCCTTCGTGCTGGGCATGGTGCTCGGGCCGATGATCGAGGAGACCTTCCTCACCTCGATGATGAAGGCCGACGGCGAGCTTGCGGCCTTCTTCGCCCGCCCGCTCGCCGGCACGATCGGCGGCCTCACCCTCCTGGTCTGGGCCTCGCCCGTCATGCTCTTCCTCTGGCGCCGCCTGCGCGGCACAAGCGGGGTGCGCCACGCGAGCTGACTTTCAAGGTCGCGCATGGCCGCTCGCTGGTCCTTGCCACGGGGCGAGCCACCCGGGTCCAGCCAACGCGTGATTCCAACGGACCGCGAACGGCTCTAGCTTGCGCGACAGCGTAAGCGACGGGACGGACGATGAAGCGACGGGATCTTCTGCACGGGGCGGCCCTCTCGGCCGCCTGGGCGACGCTGGGCACGGTAATCGCCCAAGCGCCTGCCCTGCGGGCGCAGGCCGGTGGCGGCGAGGCGTTCGACTGGGGGTGGCTGCGCAGCCATGCGCGCGAGCTTGCCGGCGGGCGTTACGAGCCGCCGGTCGACGCGCGGCCGCCGCAGCTCAGGGCCCTCTCGTGGGACGAGTACGCGGCGATCCGCTTTCGGCCTGAAGAAGCCCTCTGGCGGCACACCGAGCTGCCCTTCCAGATCCAGTTCTTCCACCTGGGCATCTTCTACGACACGCCGGTGCGGGTCTACGAGGTGGCGGGCGGCGCGGCACGGCCGGTGCGTTACGACCCTTCCATGTTCGATTTCGGCCCTAGCCGCTTCGAGCCGCCCCTGCCCGACGATCTGGGCTTTGCCGGCCTGCGGGTGCATGCCCACACCGATTTCGATCAGGACGTGATCGTCTTCCAGGGCGCCTCCTATTTTCGCGCCACCCACTGGCGCAGCCATTACGGCATGTCGGCGCGCGGCCTCGCGGTCGACACGGCGCTGGGCCGGCCCGAGGAGTTCCCGCGCTTCACCAGCTTCTGGCTCGAGCGTCCCTCGCCCGAGGATGCGACCCTCACCGTCTACGCGCTGCTCGAGAGCGAGAGCGTCACCGGCGCTTACCGTTTCCTGCTGGCGCCCGGCGGCACGACGGTCATGGAGGTTGCGGCCCACCTCTTCCCGCGCAAGCCCATCGAGCGGCTGGGCCTGGCGCCGCTCACCAGCATGTACCAGTTCGGCGAGAACGACCGACGGGTGGCCGACGACTGGCGCCGCGAGATCCACGACAGCGACGGGCTTTCGATATGGACCGGAGCCGGCGAGTGGATCTGGCGGCCGCTGGTGAACCCGCCGGAGCTGCGGGTGAGCTCGTTCGTCGACAACGAACCCAGGGGCTTCGGCCTGATCCAGCGCGACCGCGACTTCACCAACTACCAGGACGAGGGCGCCCAGTACGAGCGGCGCCCGAGCTGCTGGGTCGAGCCGCTCGAGGGCTGGGGCCCGGGCCGGGTCATGCTGGTGGAGATCCCGACGGCCGACGAGACCTTCGATAATATCGTGGCCTTCTGGAACCCCGAGAGGCCGGTCGAGCCGGGCCAGGAGCTGGCGCTACGCTACCGGCTCACCTGGGGCGACGACGTGCCGGTCAACGCCCGCCTCGCCCGCTGCACCGCAACCCGGATCGGCAAGGGCGGCATCATCGGCCACCGGCACGAGGTCAATCTCAGGAAGTTCGTGATCGACTTCGCCGGCGGCGAGCTGCCCCTGATCGACAGGAAGGCGCCGGTGGAGCCGGTGATCAGCGCCAGCCGTGGGCGCATCGCCGACCTGACGGCGCTCGATGGCAGCATCCGCATCTCGCCGCTGGTCCGCCCGGTGCCGGAGATCGGCGGCTGGCGCGTGACCTTCGATCTGGAGTGGGAGGGCCGCGAGCCCATCGACCTGCGCCTCTACCTCCGGCTCGGGCCGTCGACACTCACCGAGACATGGCTCTATCAATGGACTCCGCCGCATGGCTGAGCCTGCGACGCCCCGTCGGTCTGGCCTTGCGGGCCCTGGGGGTGTAGGACGACCGCCGCGCCGTGAGGCGTGGCCGCGCGCGGCCGGGACCCCGTGGTCGGGAGTTGGAGCATGAGCAATGTCGCCGTCGTCGGCGCCCAGTGGGGCGACGAAGGCAAGGGCAAGATCGTCGACTGGCTCTCCGAGCGGGCCGACGTCGTGGTCCGCTTCCAGGGCGGTCACAATGCCGGCCACACGCTGGTCATCGACGGCAAGACCTACAAGCTGTCGCTGCTGCCCTCGGGCGTGGTCCGCCAGGACAAGCTGTCGGTCATCGGCAACGGCGTGGTGGTCGACCCCTGGGCGCTCTTGAAGGAGATCGAGACCCTTCGCGGCCAGGGCGTGCCGGTCACCAGCGAGCGGCTGCGGATCGCCGAGAACGCGGCACTGATCCTTCCCGTGCACGGCGAGCTCGACCGGGCCCGCGAGCAGGCCCGCGAGACCAGCACCGACGGCACCGGCAAGATCGGCACCACCGGCCGCGGCATCGGCCCGGCCTACGAGGACAAGGTGGCGCGGCGCGCCATCCGCATCTGCGATCTGGCCGATCGCGACACGCTACGCGCCAAGATCCACGAGCTGCTGCTCCACCACAACGCCCTGCGCCGTGGCTTCGCAATCGAGGAGGTGGACGCCGAGGCGCTCTTGGCCCAGCTCGAGGCGCTCGCACCCCGCTTGCTGCCCTTCGCCGAGCCGGTCTGGCTGCGGCTCGCCGAGCTCAAGCGCTCGGGCCGGCGCATCCTCTTCGAGGGCGCCCAAGGCACCATGCTCGACGTCGACCACGGCACCTATCCCTTCGTCACCAGCTCCAACACGGTGGCGGGCGCGGCGGCGACGGGCTCCGGCATGGGGCCGGACAGCGTCGGCTATGTGCTGGGCATCTGCAAGGCCTACACCACCCGGGTCGGTGCCGGCCCCTTCCCCACCGAGCTCTTCGACGAGGTCGGCCGCGGGCTGGGCGAGCGCGGCCACGAGTTCGGCACGGTGACCGGCCGGCCGCGCCGCTGCGGCTGGTTCGACGCGGTGATGGTGCGCCAGGCGGTCAAGCTCGGCGGCATCAAGGGCCTGGCGCTGACCAAGCTCGACGTCCTGGACGGGATGGAGAAGCTCAAGGTCTGCACCGCCTACTCCCTTCAGGGCCAGCTTCTGCACCACTTCCCGTCCGGCATGGGGGCGCAGGCGGCGGCCCAGCCGGTCTACGAGGAGCTCGAGGGCTGGCAGGAGAGCACCCGCGGCGCCCGCAGCTTCGCCGACCTGCCTGCCAGCGCCGTGAAGTACGTCAAGCGGCTGGAGGAGCTGGTGGAATGCCCGGTGGCGCTCCTCTCCACGAGCCCGGACCGCGAGGACACGATCCTCATGCACGACCCCTTCGCGGACTGAGCCGCCGCACCTTCCTCGCGAGCGCGGCCGCCGCCGGATGCACGGCGCCGCCGCGCGACGCGGCAGCCGCGGGCGGCAACTTTTCCCAGCGCCCGGGCTTCGCCGCCTGGTTCGCGGCCAACCCGCCGGCAACCACCCTGCCGGCGCCCGGGGAGCAGGCCCTGCTGCGGCGATGGCTGCCGCGCTTCTTCCTCGCCCCCGGCGAGCAGCCGCCCCTCGACTTCTACGCCGACTACGTGGCGCATGGCGGGCTGGACGGCGGGACCCGGCGGCAGGCGACGCCCGCCCTGCTGAACGCCCGCCTGCACGATCCCGCCGCCGTCTTCGTCCATGACCGCGACCCGGATCGCCGGCCGCGACGCGCGGTGGCCTATGGCCGCGTCGACCGCGACCTGCTCGCTTTGGACGGCACCCCGCCGCGCCGGCTCACCTTCCTCACCTGGAACCTTGCCTTCGCCGTCTCGGGCCTGCCGGCCGCCATGCCGGGCTGGCTGGAGGCGGCGGCGTCGCTGGTGGCCGACCCGCAGGACTGGCACCAGCTCGACCACTATACCGCCCTGTGCCTGGCTTTGGACGAGCGCCTGCGGCCCTTCGCGGCGACCTTCCAGCAGCACAACACCCAGCGCACCTGGCTTCTGGGCGACGGGCTTTTGATGCCGGCGGACGGGCGGCTGGAGGTGGCGATCGCAAGGCGCTCCAACGAGCTCTACCCGCGCCCCGCCTCCCCGGTCGCCCATCGCACCATCGGCATCCCCGACGCCGGGGGCATGCGCTATCTGATGGGCGACGGGGAGCGGCCGTTCATGGCGGCCGACGACGTGGTCGAGCCCGGCCGCGAGATCGAGGTCGAGCTGGACTTTCTGCCGCCGGCCGACGCCTTCTACATGTTCGAGGGCTATCTGGGCGAGCGGCGCGCCCTGCCGGGCCGCGACGGCCCGCCGGGTGCGGCCTTCAACACCCTGCCGGCGCTCAAGCCCAAGGCGCTGCAGATGCTGGCCGGCTTCTGGCGCGAGAACGAGGAGGGCGATCTGGCACGGCTCGAGGCGAGCTGGGCCGCCACCGGCTCGCCACGAGCCTTTGCGCTCGCCCAGGCGCCGGTCTTTCTGGAGCGCTGGCAGACTCGTTGACGGCCGGCGCCGTGCAAGGCGCTGCGCGCGGCTTTTCTCTCCGCTTTCTGTCGGTCTGGCGGCGCGGCCGGGCGGGAACGGCGTGACGTGGCGCCCATCGCGGGCTGCCGGCCGGTGGCGCCGGGCGCGCCTTTGGGGCGGCTCGGCCAGAAGGCGGGCGATGGCGGCTTTGGGATCACGCGCCAGCTCGGCTGCGAAAGCCGGCTCGCGCGGATCCATGGCGGTGACGGCAGCGCTCCCGGCGGCCGCGCCCTGCGGTTCATGCCGGCGGGTGACGTCCGCGAGAGACCCGAAAAGCGCGGCCCGCTCCTGCGCGTTCAGGTTCCTTCGTGTCACGGGCGAGCCGTTCGGGACGGCGGCATCGCTCTGTGCGGCAAGGAGAACCGACAATGCCCACAGGCTCTCTTCGCGTGGCCTTCACCGTCTCTTCACCTTTCTCCGTCGTCCTGCCGGGGTAGGACTCCGCCGCCGTAGGAAATCTCGGGCCGCGCCTCCCCCACCATCCGCGATCATGCACGGAGAGGTGTTGAGGAACGGTAAAGGCATCGGGGCCGGACCCCGCTGGCAAAAGACCGGAGGGAAAGACGAGAAAAGCCGCGCGTAGCGCCTTGCGCGGCGACGCCGGACCGGTCGCCGCGCCCTTTGTCCGGGAGATCAGAGGTCAGAATCGTCTTCCGCCCGAGCGCGCCCGGGGCACGGCGGCGCGGGCGCCGTGTCCCGGGCGGCGCACGCGGCTCAGCGGCAGACGTAGATCGGGCTCGTCCAGGCGCGCGTGCCGTCCTCCTGGGTGAGCCGCAGATAGACCGCGTTGTCGCCGCTGTCGCGCAGCGCGATCTTGCGGCGGAAAGCGAGCCGCCGATGCGGGTTGCGCTCGGGCAGGCGGAACACGGTGAGGAAGCGCGGCAGCCTGCCCGAGCGGTCGAAAACCTGTGGCTCGAGCCCGATCTCGGCCACCGGCAGGTCGATCTCGATCAGGGGTGTGGTCATGACCAGCCTTCCTGCCGCGCCATCGCGCAGGACGGCGTCGAAGCCGCCGAAATTTCCGGTGGTGAGCGCCTTCCAAGCGAGCCCGTCGCGCCCGCGCCGCTCCAGGGTCTTGTCGCGGTTGAGGAAGTTGACCGGGGCCGCCTCGAGGATCTCGTTGCCGGCGAAGCGCGCCTCGCCGTCCCAGATCACCTCGCGGAAGCGTCCGCGATATTCGGCCCCCTCCCAGAGCACGCGGATGCGGGCGCCCAGATCCTCCTCCTTGAAGGGCCGCAGCGTCTCGACCAGCTCGGTGCCGTTGAAGATGTCGACGCGCTCGATCGGCGAGGAGGTCACCAGATCGACCGCGAGCTCCATGCCGCCCGAGGGCAGGTGCACGATGTCGCCCATCAGCGCCCGGCGCGCCTCGTGGCCCTCGGCCGGGCCCAGCGCCGGGTCGTCGTGGTAGAGCGTCGCCGGCGCGTCGAAGCGGGCCTCGAGGTCGATCACCGGCCGGCCGCCCGGGCCGCCGCTGGTGCCGTAGTGGCGGCGCCGGCGCAGGCACTCGAGGAGGGCGGGGCGGCTCAGTTCGGGCATCAGGTAGCAGCTCAGCCCGCCGATGGCGCCGAACTTGCCGGCACCCGGATAGCTCGCCCCGGGCCGCCCCTTGTGCCCGTCGGAGTTGGCGACCACGCCGACCCTGAAGCCCTTCTCGAGCGCGTCGTGCAGCAGCCACTCGAAGGTGCCCCAGGAGGAGTGCACCTCCACCGAGCGCTCGAAGCGCCCGTCATGGGCCACGCCGATGTCGGCGTAGCGGCCGCCGCAATGGGCGAAGCACACCACGTCGAACTCGTCGCTGCGGGCGAAGGCCTCGAACAGCTCGCCGGCGGTGGTGCAGTCGGTGCCCTCCCGGTCGCCGCCCTCGATGAGCGCGTGGGAGGAGCGGCGGATGGTTCGGCCCTCTTCGGGGTAGTAGACGTTGCGGTCGCCGCCCAGCGAGGTGTTGCCCGACCACTCGTAGCCGGGCAGCGCCACGAAGCGGCCGGGCTCGTCGAAGCGCGCCGTCAGGCGGTTAAGCTCGGCCCAGAAGGCGTCGGTGATCTGGAAGTCGTTGCCCTGGTGGCCGCAGGCGTCCACGAAGGCCCGGTCGCGGGCGAAGGCGAAATACTGTTCGGCGCTGCCGGTGCCGATGGTCTCCTCGGACTGGCCGTGCAGGTCGCCCCAGAAATGGACCAGCGGCCCCTCCGCGATGCGCAGCGGGTTGGTCTCGGCGACGAGGTTGCCGTCGCCGTCGAGGAGCTCCACGGCGACGTCGCCCGGCTCGTCCACCGAGAGCCCGTCCACGGAGAACGCGAAGGCGCCCGGCGTGAGATCGACATGCGCGGGCAGGCCCCTGATGGCGCCGCGCGCCCGCAGCGCCAGCCGCGTGTCGCAGCGGTCGGAGGGATTGCCCCAGCGGTCCTCGCCCTTGAGCCTGAGCGAGAAGGTCTCCCCCGGCCGGCGCCGCGTCGGCAGCACCGCCACGTAGCGCTCGGGCGCGCCCGGCACGATGGCGATCGTGGGCTGCACGGGCAGCGTCTGGAAGTTGAAGGTGGCGATCGGGTCCACCAGCACGCGGAACTCGAACGTGTCCTCGCAGAAGGTCTGCAGCCGCATGCCGGGGCCGCCATGGTCGGTGACACCGAAGCGGATGACGATCCGCTCGCCCTCGCAGAGATAGCCGCGCACCACCTTGATCCAGAGCGTGCGGTCCCAGGGCCGGACATTGGCCTTGGGATCGAAGCGCACCTGGAGGACGGCACCGTTGGAGGCCTCGACCGTGGTGTAGTTGGCGCCCTTCGGATCATCGAACTGCGGGTTGCTCTGGTCGGAGGCGAAGCGGAAGCACACCCGCAGGCTGCCGGAATCGTCGATGCCGAAGGTCCCGGCCGTGTAGGTCAGGGTAAAGCTGGCGTAGGAGCCGGCCTCGAAGCGGCCTTCGGGCGTGATGGTGGCAGTGCCCAGGTGGCGCGGGTCGATGGGCTCGCGGATGACGCCGCTGTAGAGGTCCTCCCAGGGACGCGTTGCGGGGGTGTCAGCCATGGAGATGCAGTCCTCGTCTGTGCGGTCCGGATGGCCGGGCCGTCGGTTCACCGGCCGGCGCTCAGCGGATCAGGCCGATGAGGAAGGTGGAGAGCGGCGGGTAGAAGGAGATCAGCAGCAGGTCTGCCACCAGGATCAGGATATAGGGCCAGATCGTGGCCACGATCCGCTCGATGGAAACCTTGGTGATGGCCGAGGCGATGAAGAGATCCACGCCCAGGGGCGGCGTCACCGTGCCGATGCTCAGGTTCACCGCCATGACGATGCCGAAGACCACCGGATCGACGCCGAAGGTCATGGCGGCCGGGTAGAGGATCGAGGTAAACACGACGATCGCCGCCGCGGCGTTCATCATGCAGCCGACGATCAGCAGGAAGAGGTTCACCGAGAGCAGGTAGATCCACTGCGAGCCGGCGGTGGCGGCGAGCCAGGCGGAGATCTCCTGCGGGATCTGGTTGATGGTGATGAGCCAGGCGAACACGCCGGCGCTGTTCATGATGAACATGACGATGGCCGAGGAGAGCACGGCCCGGAAGAAGGCCCGGTAGACGCTGCCTGGCGAAAGCTCGCCATAGGCCCAGCCGACCACCATGCCGTAGAGCACCGCGACGATGGCGGCCTCGGTGGGCGTGAAGATTCCGCCATAGATGCCGGAGAGGATGATCACCGGCATCAAGAGCGGCCAGAAGGCGGCGCGGAAGGTGCGCCAGATCTCGCCGCCGCCCTTGAAGGGCGTCAGCTCGACCGTCTCGTGGCGGATGAGCACCCAGTTCACCAGCAGCAGGCTGGCGCAGATCAGCACGCCCGGCAGGACGCCCGCGATGAAGAGATCGGCGATCGAGACGCCCGTGACCACGCCGTAGAGGATCAGGAGGATGCTGGGCGGGATGATCATGCCGGTGACGCCGGCCGCGGCGATGGTGGCCGCCGTGTAGGGCGGGCGGTAGCCCTTCTCCGCCATGGGCTGGTTGAGCACCCCGCCGATGGCCGCCACGGTGGCCGCGTTCGAGCCGGAAAGGGCCGCGAAGAAGCCGGAGCCGAGGATGGCGACCGCGCCCAGCCCGCCGCGGAAATGGCCCACCAGCGCGCCGGCGAAGTCCACCAGCCGCCGCGACATGCCGCCGGTGGACATGATCTCGCCGGCCAGGATGAAGAAGGGGATGGCCAGCAGCGGGAAGGAGTTGTTGGTCGAGAAGATCCGCTGGACGGCGATGGCGAGATCGATGCCGCTCACCCAGAGGCCGATGATGCTGGCCATGCCCAGCGCCACGGCGATAGGGGTGCGGATCAGCAGGAGGCCCACGAGGGCCAGGGAGATCGTGGTGGCGATCATGCGGGCGCTCCCGGGCGCTGGTGCGCGCTCATCCCTGCCCGCCCTCGGCGAGCACGTCCTCGACCGGCCGCACGAGGAGCTTGGCCAGGAACTCGAGCGCGTAGATCAGCAGGAACAGGGCACCCGCCGGGATCGCGGCATAGACCCAGCTCATCGACACCTCCAGCGCCGGCGATATCTGCGGCTGCACGACCCGGGTGAGCGAGAAGCCGTAGACCAGCAGGACGAGGAAGAAGGCGATCGAGGCCGCCGTGGCGCCGAGCAGGGCCGCGCGCTGCAGGGGCCGGGGCACCAGGTCGACGAACATGCCGATCGCCGCGTGCATGTTGCGGCGGAAGGCCACGGCCGAGCCCAGCAGGATCATCCACACGAAGAGATAGCGGATCAGCTCGTCGGGGAAGGCCAGCGAGCTCTCCAGCAGGAAGCGGAACACGACGGTGGCGATGCCGAGCACGAACATGGTGGCGAAGGCGGCGACGCAGAGCACGCCCAGCACCTTCTCGCTGAGATCGAGCGGCCGTTTGAGCAGGGACATGGAGGCGGGTCTCCCTCACGCGCAAAGCAGGGGCCGGGACGGCGCGGGGGCGGCGGCGCCCGGCCGCCGCCCGCCGCGGCGGCTCACTCGGCGTCGATGACGCTCTGCACCAGCTCGTCGCCGAGCTTGCCGCGATACTCCTTCCAGACCTCCGACATCGCCTCCTGGAACAGCTTCGACTGCTCCGGCGTGAGGCGGGTCACGGTCATGCCGTCGGCCTCCATCTGGGCCAGGTACTCCGCCTCCTTGCGGTTGAGCTCCTCGCGCTCCCACGCCTGGGTCTCGAGCGCCGTCTCGGCGAACAGGGTCCGCACGTTCTCCGGCAGCCGCTGCCACATGCCGTCGGCGGCGAGGAACATGATGCCTGCCCACTGGTGGTTGGAGAGCGTGATGTAGTCCTGGACCTTGTCGAAGCCGAAGGCCTTCACGTTGCCGACCGGGTTGTCCTGGCCGTCGACGGTGCCCTGCTGCAGCCCGGTGAAGACCTCGCTCAACGCCATCGGCGTCGGGTTGGCGCCGAGCGCCTTGAAGGTGGCGACGTTGAGCGGGTTGTTGACGACGCGGAACTTGATGCCGCGCATGTCGTCGGGGGTCTCGACCTTCGTGTCGCGGGTCGTGATCGTGCGAAAGCCGCTCTCGTACATGGCGAGCGTGCGGATGCCGATCTTCTGGGCCATGTCCCCGTAGAGCTTCTGGCCCACCGGCCCGTCGGCCACCGCGTAGGCGTGCTCGCGGTCACGGAAGATGAAGGGCAGGTAGAAGATGTCGAGCGGCTGGTAGAAGGAGGCCACGTTGGTGGTGGGTACCAGCGCCAGATCGACCACGCCGATCTGCATGCTCTCCACGAGATCGCGCGAGCTGCCGATGGTGCTGTTGGGGAACACGTTGATCGTGATCCTGCCGTCGGTGCGCTCGCCGATCAGCCGGGCGAACATGTCCGCACCCCGGGCCAGCGGATGCTGCTCGTTGTAGGGATGCCCGAACTTCAGCGTCATCTCGGGGATCTCGTTCGCACCGACCGATGCCGGGTGGCCAGCGAGCATGGCCGCACCGGCCGCGGCCACGGCCGTGAGCCGCATCGAGCGCCGCGCGAGCGAGCGCATCGCTTCGAGAAGCCGCGGAACGGCCGTTTCTGTTGGCGCTGTGCTTGCGTGTCGCATCGTTAGTTCCCCCTGTGTCGTGGCGGCGTCGGCACTTCCGCCGCGCCCGTCTTGGCGGGCCACGCCCGCTGCTCCGCCGGCTCGCGGGCCGGCGCCGTCTCAGCCGCGCGCTTCCCCTCCCCGGTCGTCGAAAAGGCGGCCGGCCGAGAGCTCGATCACCCGGTCACTCGGCGGCACGAAGATGCGCTGCCAGGTGATCGGCGCGTCGCGATAGCTCATGCCGCAGATGGTCCACACCATCCCGTACTGGCCCGCCGGCACGCCGATCAGCCGCGTGACGCGCGGCGGCAGCGGCTGGCACAGCATGGTCTGGCGGGCGCTCAGCGTCGGGGCGTTGAAGCGCTCGGCCAGCATGTCGCGGACCGACACGCCGTTGAGGCTCGCCGGATCGGCCGTCTCGAGGCCGGGGAAGCGCTCGGCGGCGAGATAGATCTCGCTGAAGGCCTCGAACTCCCGATTGATGGAGGCGAGCCGGCGGATGCGCACGAACTCGTGGCGCGTCGGCGCGAGGAAAGGCACCCAGGGCCCGTTCTCGCTGACGGTCTCGATGTCGATGACGTTGAAGTAGACGGGCAGCGGCTTGTCCTCGCCCTCTGCCATGAAGCGGAAGTGGCGCAGGTGTCGCTCCGGCGTGCGCGCCCCGGAGACGAAGGTCCCCCGGCCGTGCTCGCGCACCAGCACGCCCATCTCGACGAGGTTGCGGAGGCTGCGCTGCACCGTGCCGAGGCTGGCCGCCATGTCGGCGGCGATCTGCTCCTCCGAGGGGAGCTGGTCGCCCGGCCTCCAGCGGCCGTCCTCGATCTCCCGCAGCAGCCGCTCGGCGATCAGGCGGTGCTTGGGCTGCGCCCGCCGCCTGGCTCGACCGTTGGCTGTGGCGGACATGCGGCAGCCCCTCCCAAGGCGCCAACTCCTTTGATGGAGTTCGACCTTGAGCGTTAGGTATCGCCGACTGCTCTGTCAACAACTATAGAGGACTTGGCCGATCTCCGTCGCCCGGCTAGGCGCCTGCCTGCCGCCGCACGCGTGGTACTGCCCCCGGCCGGTCGGCCGGAGACCTGTGAAGGACCGTGCGAGGCCCCTCGCTCAGTGCAGGTGGCGGGCGATCATGTGGCGGATCGCAGGAGGCTCGGCACCCTCGTGGAAGTCACGCGCTGCCTGCTCGATCCCATGGTCGGCGGTCGTGGCGCGGCGGGCCTGGCGGCGATAGTCGAGCCAGCTCGCGATGGTGAACACCTCGGTCCAGTGGGCGGCGTCGGTGGCGTCCTGGAACAGCCGCCAGGTGGACGCCCCGTTGCGCCTGCGCAGATGGCCGACCTCTTCCATGGCGCGCGCGAAGGCCGTCGCATTGGCCATGCCGACGCGGTAGTCGATGGTCACCAGCACCGGCCCGTCATTGTCGGCCAGCAGGATCGCCGGCACCGGCTCGGCCTGGCGCGGGGCGGGGCGCAGGTCCGGCATCCGGCCGCCGGGCAGCGCGTAGCGCCAGTGCAGCAGCAGGCTCGCCAGCATGAGGCCACCCGCTGCCAGCAACGAGCCTTCGAGGCTCACGTCCTCGGCCAGCCAGCCCCAGAACCAGCTCGCCGCCGCCATCGCCCCGAACATCACCATCTGGTAGAGCGAGAACACCCGCGCCTGGACCCAGAGAGCAGCGCTGAGCTGCACGCTGATGTTGAAGGTCGAAAAGGACCCCAGCCAGGCGCCGCCGGCCAGCGCCAGGGCCAGCATGATCGGCACGTAGTAGGGGAAGATCGCGACGGCGGCGAGCGAGAGCCCGTAGAGCGTGGTGAGCAGCAGGACTACCCGCTCCGCGCCGATCCTCTGGCGCAGCGGGTGGACGAGGAAGGCGCTGCCCATGGCGCCGGCGCCGAAGGCGCCGAGCAGCAGGCCGAAATCGACGGGGCCGCCGCCCAGCATGTCGCGGGCGACCAGCGGCAGGAGGGCCAGCGGGGCGGCGGCACCGGTGGCGAAGACCGCGCTGCGCAACGTGGTGACGCGGATCGGCGGGGTCTCGGAGAAATAGCGCAAGCCGGTGACGATGGCCCGGCCAATCCGCTCGCGGGGCAGGTCGTCCCCCGGCGGCGGGCGCCGCCACATCAGCAGCACGACGATCAGCGCCACATAGGAGAGGGCGTTGAAGATGAAGGCGCCCTGGGCGCCGGCGGTAGCCACGATGGCGCCGCCGATCGCCGGGCCGACGGCGCGGGCGAAGTTGAAGGCCACGGCGTTGAGGGTGACCGCCGCCGGCAGCTCCTCGGTCGGCACCAGCTCGCGCACCACGCCCTGGAAGGCCGGCCCCTGCAGCGCCGTTCCCATGCCGAGGGCGAAGGTCAGGCCCAGCAGCAGCCAGGGCGTCACCAGCCCCCAGGAGGTGGCCAGCGCCAGCACGACCGAGACCGCCAGCATCCAGAACTGGGCCAGCAGCAGCACCGCCCTGCGGTCCCAGACGTCGGCCACCGCGCCGGCAATCAGCGCCAGCACGAAGATGGGCGCCTGCACCGCGGTCTGGACCAGCGCCACCATGTCCGGGGAGCCGTCCAGCGAGGTCATCAGCCAGGCCGCACCCACCGTCTGGACCAGCCAGCCGAAGTTGGAGACCAGGTTGGCCGACCAGAGGGAGCGGAACAGGCCGCGGCGCAGCGGCGTGATGATACTGCCCGAGCCCCAGCCTGCGGCCTGCTGCCTCGCCATCCGCTCCCCCCTGCCCTTGTTGCCGCGATCAGGCGCGGCTGTTACTTGCGGCGCCTCAGGCGGCGAGCTGCCCCAGCGCCCCGCCGGGCAGCTTGCGCAGCGGCCCGAGCGCCACGAGGCTCGGCCGCGTCCTGGCGAACAGCCGCTCGCCGACCCGCCGGATCGCCGCCTCGTCCACCGCCTCGATCCTCGCGACAGCCTCCTCGGTGGGGATGCGTCTTCCATAGCAGAGCAGCTGGCGAGCGATATCGTCGGCCTGCGCGCTGGCGCTCTCCAGCGACATCAAGAGGCCGGCCTTGAGCTGTGCGCGGGCGCGAGCAAGCTCCTCGCCGGTCGGCGCCGAGGCGAGCTTCAAGGTCTCCTCGATCGAGACCGGCAGCAGGTCGGCCACGTCCTTCTCGCCGGTGCCGGCATAGATGCCCAGCATGCCCGTGTCGGACTGGCAGGCGGCGAAGGAGAAGACCGAGTAGCACAGGCCGCGGTTCTCGCGGACCTCCTGGAACAGCCGCGAGGACATGCCGCCGCCCAGCGCCGCCGAGAACACCTGGAGCGCATAATAGTCCGGGTCGGCATAGCCGAACGCCTCGACGGCGAGACAGAGATGGACCTGCTCGAGATCCTTGCGACGCTCCAGCCGCTCGCCGCCGCCATAAAGGCCGGGCGGTGCGGCGATCGGTGCGGCGGCCGGCAGCTCGCCCAGCAGCCGCTCGCCCAGCTCGCACATGGCCTCGTGCTCGACCTTGCCGGCCGCCGCCAGCACCATGCGCGAAGGGTGGTAGTGGGCGCCCATGTAATCGACCAGGGCCTGGCGCTGCATGCCCGCCACGATCTCCTCGGGCCCGAGGATCGAGCGGCCGAGCGGCTGGTCGGGATAGGCCACCTCCTGGAGGATCTCGAAGACCAGGTCGTCGGGTGTGTCCTGGACCTCGCCGATCTCCTGGAGCACGACGTTGCGCTCCTTCTCGAGCTCGCCCTCCTCGAAGGTCGAGTGCTGCAGGATGTCGGCCAGGATGTCGGCCGCCAACGGCACGTCCGGCGCCATCACCCGCGCATGATAGGCGGTATGCTCGCGCGAGGTGTAGGCGTTGAGCGAGCCGCCGACATTCTCGATCTCCTCGGCGATGCCGCGCGCGGTGCGTCGGCTCGTGCCCTTGAAGGCCATGTGCTCGAGCATGTGGGCGACGCCATTGACCTCGGCAGGCTCGTAGCGGGCGCCGACATCGACCCAAAAGCCCAGGCAGGCGGTCTCGAGATGCGGCATGCGCTCGGTGACGACGCGCAGGCCGGAGGGAAGCGTGGTGAGGCGGCTGTTGGTCATGATGTCAGGCGAAAGCCTCCCGGACCGCGCCCTGCACGGCCGCAAGATCGTTGGCGAGGTCGATGCAGCGTTCCTCGCGCTCCATGAGATCGGCGTAGCGCTCCGGCAGGCGCGGCACCCGCCCGGTGGCAGCCTCGACCGCTTCGGGGAACTTGGCGGGATGCGCCGTGGAGAGGGTGACCAGCGGCACGCCCGGCTCCGGACGCCGCGCTGCGGCCACGGCAAGCCCCACCCCGGTGTGCGGGTCGACCAGCTGGCCGGTGTCGCCCAGCGTCCGGGCGATGGCGCCGGCCACCGCCTTCTGGTCGGCCGCACCGCCGTCGAAGAGATGCCGTGCCTGGGCCAGCACCGGCTCCTCCACCGCAAAGCCGCCGCTCTGCTGGAAACCCTGCATGCGGGCGCGGGTACGCTCGGCGGAGCCGTCCTCCAGCTCGAGCAGCAGCCGCTCGAAATTGCTGGCCGACTGGATGTCCATCGACGGGCTGGTGGTCGGCACCACGCCGCCGCGCCGGTAGGCGCCGCTCTCGAAGAAGCGCGCCAGGATGTCGTTCTCGTTGGTGGCGACGATGAGCTTGTCGACCGGCAGGCCCATGCGGCTCGCGACCCGGCCGGCGAAGACATTGCCGAAATTTCCGGTCGGCACGCAGAACGCCACCGGCCGGTCCGGCCCGCCCAGCCGCAGGGCGGCCCAGACATAGTAGACGCTCTGGGCCATCACCCGGGCCCAGTTGATCGAGTTGACCGCGGAAAGGCGCATCTCGCCGCGAAAGGCGGCGTCGTTGAACATCGCCTTCACGAGATCCTGGCAGTCGTCGAACGTGCCCTCGAGGGCGACGTTGAGGACGTTGTCCGCCTCGACCGTGGTCATCTGGCGGCGCTGCACCAGCGAGACCCGGCCCCTGGGATGCAGCATGGCGATGCGCACCTGGCGCTTGCCGGCAAAAGCGTGGACGGCGGCGGCGCCGGTGTCGCCCGAGGTGGCGCCGACGATGGTGATCTCCTCGCCGCGGCGCGCCAGGACCTCGTCGAACATGCCCGCGAGGAGCTGCATCGCGAAGTCCTTGAAGGCCAGCGTCGGCCCGTGGAACAGCTCGAGCATCCAGTCGTCGGGGCCGAGCTGGGTCAGGGGGGCGACCGCCGCATGGTCGAACTGGCCGTAGGCGCGGCGCGCCAGCCGCTCGAGATCCTCGCGGGTAAAGCAGCCTTCGGTGAAGGGCTCGAGCAGGCAGGCGGCCAGCGCCGGGTAGTCGAGCGCGCGCATCCGGCGAAGCTCGGCCGCGGAGAAGCGCGGCCATTCCTGCGGCACGAAAAGGCCGCCATCCTCGGCCAAGCCGGCCAGCAGGACCTCCTCGAAGCTTCGCTCGCCCGCGCCGCCGCGCGTGCTGACATATCGGATCATCGCGCTTTCCTGCTCAAACGCTCGGGTCTCGGGTTGCGCCGGGCGACGCTGCCCGCCCTCAGGGAACGTAGCGCCGGCGAAGATGGTCCAGAAAGGCGCGCGCGCCCAGTGGCTCTCCGGTGGCGTCGCGCACCATCCCGTCCAGTGTCGGCTGCGAGGCGCGGCCATGAACCTTCTCGCGCAACCAGCCCAGGAGGTCGCCGAAGCGCCCCTCCTCGAGGGCCGGGTCGAGATCGCCCAGCTCCGCCTGCGCCGCCTCGAAGAGCTGTGCCGCCAGCATCGCCCCCAGCGTATAGCAGGGGAAATAGCCGAAGGCACCGCTCGGCCAGTGAATGTCCTGCAGGCAGCCCAGCGCATCGTTCGGCGGCACGATGCCCAGCAGATCCTTCATGCCGTCGTTCCAGGCGGCCGGAAGGTCCGCCACGGCGAGATCGCCGGTGACCATTGCCCGCTCCAGCCGCCAGCGCAGCACGACATGGAGCGGGTAGGTGGCCTCGTCGGCATCGACCCGGACATGGCTGCGCGCGACCCGATGATAGAGTCGCCGCATATTGTCCGGCGCAAAGGCCGGATCCTCGCCGAAGGCGCTCGCGAGCTCGCCGCCCATGAAGCGGATGAAGGCAGGCGAGCGGCAGGCCTGCATCTCGATCAGGAGCGACTGGCTCTCGTGAGCCGCCATGCCGCGCGCCTCGCCCACCGGCTGGCCCAGCCACTGCTGCGGCAGGCCCGCTTCGTAAAGCGCATGGCCGGTCTCGTGGAGCACACCCATGAGCGCCGAGGCCACCTCGTCCTCGCGGTAGCGGGTCGTGATGCGGATGTCGCCAGGCACGCCGCCGCAGAAGGGATGCGTGCTCTCGTCGAGACGCCCGGCCTCGAAGTCGAAGCCCAGCCGCTCCATGAGCCGCCGCGCCAGGGCCCGCTGCGCCGCGATCGGGAACGGGCCCCGGGGCTGCTGCGGGGCCGGCCCCTGGGCTGCCAGCGCGCTCTCGATGATCGGCGGCAAGGCTTCTGCCAGCTCGGCGAAGAGCGGGGCGATGCGCTCGTCGCGCAGGTCCGGCTGGAAGCTGTCGAGGAGCGCGTCGTAAGGCGACAGACCCAGGGCTGCGCCGCTGACGCCGGCCATCTCCTGCACCAGCCGCACCACCTCCTCCATGTGCGGCTGCAACATGGCGAAGTCGGCGCTGGCACGGGCCTCGCGCCAGGTCATCTCGCAGACCGTCGTGGCCCGGGTGAAGGCCTCGACCAGCGCCGGCTCGATGGCCCGCGCGTGGCGGTAGCGACGCGTCATCTCGCGCAGATTAGCGGCTTGCCAGGGATCGAGGCCGTCCTCGGCGGCAGCGCCGGCCACCAACTCGCCGGTCTCCTCCGCGGTAAGCAGATCGTGGGCCGAGCGCTTGAGGGCGGCCAGCTGCTCGCCGCGTCCGGCCGAGGCCTTCCTCGGCATGACGACGGCAGTGTCCCAGTGAAGCATCGAGAGCGCGCCCTCGATGTGCCCGATCCGCCTGAAGCGGTCCTCAAGCGCTGCGTAATGCCAGCCCATCGCCCTCTCCGACCGCCTGCTGTCCATCGACCGGCCGCCATGCCGCCGGCAGACAGCGCCACATGAGAAGTGTGACGGTAGCGAAGGTCGCCACGCCTACCGCCTGATGCAGCACCGCCAGCGAGCGCGGCACCTCGAAAACGATCACGCTCGCGCCCAGCAGGATCTGGGCGCCCACCAGGGCCAGCGCTACCGCCGCCAGCTGCCGGAGCGCCCCGGGCACCCCGCTGCGCATCCGGCTCACCACGAAGACAAGGAGCACGGCAAGGCCGGTAGCGGCGGCCAGGCTGCGATGCGTGAAGTGGATCGCCACGCCCGGATCGGACAGATCGGGGATCAGCGCGCCATCGCACAGCGGCCAGGTGGAGCAGGCCAGCGACGAGCCGCTCTTGGCGGTCATCGCGGCGCTCGCCATGGCGAGCAGCGCCAGCAGCCACGCGCCGGCGCCGAGCCAGCCGATGGCGGCAAACCGCGTTGCCGGCGCCGTGCCGCCGGCACGCTCGAAGATCAGCAGGATAACCGTCAGCACGAAGAGCGCATTGCCCAGATGCAGCGCCACCGACCAGGGGCTGTTGCGGTCCAGGACCGTGATGCCGCCCAGGAGCTTTTGGATCAGCAGCAGGCCGATCAGCAGGCCGGCTGCGAAGACGAGGCCGGGCAGCCGGCGGCGCTGGCGCACGCACAGGACGGCCAGCACCAGCACCAGCGGGCCGAGCATGAAGGCGGCGACCACCCGGTGGATCCACTCGAGCATCACCTGCCAGTACGCGTAGCCCATGTTGGGCACGGCCTCGAGATCCGAAGGCAGGGGCAGCCAGTGGCCATAGCAGGTGGGCCAGTCGGGGCAGGACAGACCGGAGTTGGTGGCGCGAACCACCGCCCCCAGCACGATCAGCCCGAAAGTCAGCAGGGCGCAGGCCCCTGCGGTCCAGCGTAACGCGCGCACGACCTCAGCTCTCTCCGCGTTTCAGGCCAAGAAGAACGTAGAAGATCACCAGCACCACGGCCAGCGAGTACCAGGTGATGGC
Organism: Geminicoccaceae bacterium 1502E; assembly: GCA_033875255.1. Classification (GTDB taxonomy): domain Bacteria; phylum Pseudomonadota; class Alphaproteobacteria; order Geminicoccales; family Geminicoccaceae; genus Marinimicrococcus. The sequence goes on from JAWZSN010000017.1 coordinate 88,655, forward strand.
ATAGCCCAAATGATCGTTCCGGTAGGCGACAGCCACCGTCTGCGGCACCAGGTCGCCCTCCGCCCCGGCGGCGCCCTCGGCGGCCAGCGAGACCGGCAGGACCGGGCCGTCCAGCCAGCGGACGAGCGCCTCGCCATCGTACCAGTACCAGCGCCGCGTCTCGGGATGGTTGTCCGGCGTGAAGGGCGCCTGCCGGGCGTCGCCGCGCCAGCGCAGCACACCGGTGAGCTCGACGTGGCGCCGCTCGCGAAGCGTCGGGGGCTCGCCGGGCGGCAGAAGCTCGGCCGGCAACCAGCCGCGCTCGACCGGCAGCAGCCTTCCGTCGGCGAGCTTCAGCGGCGTCACGAGAATGGCGCCGACGCGCCCGCCCTCGCCCCGCGTGCCCATTGCCAGCGAGCGGTCGCCGAGCAGCTCGCCCGCCACCGTCACCCGGCGAAAGTCGAGGGCGGCCCAGTCGGTCGTCGCGGCGGGCAGCGGCACGGGCGGCAGCGCGAGCCCCTGCTCGGAACGCGCGATCAGGTCGAGCTTCCAGTGGAGCCGCGCGACCTGCCAGGTCCCCAGGGAGACGAGCAGGCCCAGCGCCATCGCGCACAGGACGGTAAGGAGCAGACCCGGCCGGAAACGGCGGGGCGGCCGGCTAGTTGCCGGAGCGGAACTCATGGCGGCGGTGCTTGTACTGGAGGGCGATGAGCAGGCCCTTGAGGGGCCGCAACATGCCGATGCAAAGGACGGTGGCGAGCGGGAGCCAGACCAGCATGTGCAGCCAGACGGGCCAGCCGTACCGGACCTCCGTGACGAGGGCCCCGCCGACCACGAGAAAGCCGGCCACGAGGACGATGAAGGCCACCGGCCCGTCGCCGCTGTCCTGCCCGGCGAGATCGAGGCTGCATCGCTCGCAGTGCTGGCGGACGTCGAGAAAGCCGCGGAAAAGCCGGCCCTGCCCGCAGCGCGGGCAGCGGCCGGCCAGTCCCGTGGCGAACGGCCCGGGCGTGGTCGTCACCCGGCCGGCGTGCTCGTCCAGGAGAGGGCGCCGCCCCACACATAGACGCACACGAAGAGGAACAGCCACACCACGTCGACGAAGTGCCAGTACCAGGCGGCAGCCTCGAAACCGACATGCTTGTCAGCGTGGAACGCCGCGCGATAGGCGCGGATCATGCACACGAACAGGAACACGGTGCCGACGAAGACATGGAACCCGTGGAATCCGGTGAGCATGTAGAAGCTCGAGCCGAAGTTGCCCGACGAGATCTTCAGGCCCTCACCGATGGCGTGCAGGTACTCGTAGACCTGGAAGCCGGTGAAGATGACGCCCAGGCCCACCGTGAGCAGCAGCGCCTTGAAGGCGGTGCGCTGGTCGTTCTCGCGGATCGCGTGATGCGCCCAGGTCACCGTGGCACCCGAGAGCAGCAGGATCAGCGTGTTGAGGAGCGGGATGTCCCAGGCGTCGACCGGCTTGATGCCCTCAGGCGGCCAGGAGACGGCCATCGTGTCGGGCGGATAGAGCGCGCCCCAGAAGAACGCCCAGAAGAAGGCGAAGAAGAACAGCACCTCGGTGGTAATGAACAGCGCCATGCCGAGCCGCAGGCCGCGCGCCACGACCGCCTTGTGAGAGCCGGCACGGCTCTCCCGCAGGACGTCGCGCCACCAGCCGAACATGGTGCCGATGATGCACAGGATGCCCAGGATCAGGATGAGGCCGCCACCTGCCGCCTCGTGCATCCACAGCACGCCGCCCACCGTGGCCACCAGCGCCGACATCGCGCCGACGAACGGCCACGGGCTGGGATCCACCAGGTGGTAGTCGTGCTTGACCTCGTGTCCGTGGGCGTGGACCGCTTCCGCGCTGCCCGCCATCAGTCCGACCTCCTCAAACCTTGATTGTTGCGCACTGCCCGGTCAGCTCGCGGGCGCGGCCGCACGTTTCTGCCGAAGCTCCTGCGTCGCCTCGGCGTCGATGAAGAACGTATAGGAGAGCGTGATTTCCCGCACCTCCTTGGTATTCCTGTCCTCGAGCATTTCCGGGTCGACGAAGAAGGACACCGGCATGTCCACCTTCTCGCCCGCCTCGAGCACCTGCTCGTCGAAGCAGAAGCAGGCTATCTTGGCGAAATAGGCACCGACCTTGTGGGGCGTCACGTTGTAGAGCGCGCGCCCGACGATAGGCTGGTCGCTGAGATTTTCCGCCTCATAGAAGGCCAGCTCCTGCTCGCCTGGGAGAACCTCCATGCGCCGCTGCACCGGCCGGAACCGCCAGGGCAGGTCCGGGTCGATGTCGGCGTTGAACTGCACGACAACCGGGGTCTGGACCACCTCCATCGCCACCGTCTCGGCCCGCTGGGTCGTGCCCCCGAAGCCGGTGACCTGACAAAACAGCCGATAGAGCGGCACGGCGGAGGCGGTGAGCACCAGCATGCCGCCGATGACGACGACGAGCCCTGCGGCGATCCGGTTGTTCTTGCGGCTCCCACTCAATTCACGTTGCCCCCGATCTTGACCATGGTGATCAGGTAGAAGAGCACCACCAGGGCCGCGAGCAGCGCGCCCAGGGCGATATTCTTGCGGTTGCGGCGCCGCCGCTCCTCCTCGCTCATGCCGGTCATGTCAGTCCCCGCAGCAGGGGATCGAGCAGACGGTCTGCCACCATCGCGGCGAACAGCAAGAACAGATAGAGGATCGAGAAGCGGAAGGTGCGCATCGCGGTGACATCCGAATCATCGCGCCAGAGCTTGAGCGCGTAGAACAGGAAGCCCGCGCCCAGCAGCGCCGCCGCCGCACCGTAGAGCAGACCCAGGTCGCCCGTCGCCGTCGGCACCACGGAGACCGCCAGGAGGATGACGGTATAGGCCACGATATGCCGACGGGTCACGGTGCGCCCGGCCACCACGGGCAACATGGGCACGCCGACCTTGTCATAGTCGCCCGTCCGGTAGAGGGCGAGCGCCCAGAAATGGGGCGGGGTCCAAAGGAAGATGATGGCGAACATGACGAGCGGCAAAAGCGCCACGTCGCCCGTCACCGCCGTCCATGCGACGAGCGGCGGAAACGAGCCCGCCGCACCGCCGATCACGATGTTCTGCGGGGTCCGCCGCTTGAGGAACATCGTGTAGACGAAAACATAGAAGCCGATGGTGAGTGCCAGCAGGCCGGCGGCCAGCCAGTTGAGGGCGACGCCCATCACCATCACCGAGAGCAGAGCCAGGACCACGCCGACAGCGAGCGCTTCCTCGGGCGCGATCCGGCCCGTCGCGGTCGGCCGCAGGCGCGTGCGCGCCATACGGCAGTCGATGTCGCGATCGTACCAGTTGTTGATCGCCGCCGAGGCACCGGCCCCCACCGCGATGCACAGCATCGCGGTAAAGGCGAGCAGCGGGTGAAGATCGCCCGGCGCCAGGAACAGGCCGACCCAGCTCGTGAAGACCACGAGCTGCATCACGTTCGGCTTGAGTAGCGTCCAGAAGTCGCGGAACTCGGAGCCCGCGACGGGGCGGTCCGCCAGGACCGCCCCCCCGCTGTTCTCCGCCGTGCCCAGACGCTCGGTTAACGTCGCCATCAGCGCGGAAACTCTGCTTGCTCGGTTGCCGGGATCAGTGCCCGCCGGCGCTCTTGACGACGGGCAGCTCGTTGAAGGTGTGGAACGGCGGCGGCGAGGATACCGTCCACTCGAGGGTCGTCGCCCCCTCGCCCCACGGATTGTCGGCGCACTTCGGGCCGGTCACGAAGGTCCGGTACAGCACGTAGAGGAAGAAGACCGCGCTGGCACCGGCGATGAAGGCTCCGACCGACGAGACCATGTTCCAGCCCGCATAGGCGTCGGGGTAGTCCGGGATGCGCCGCGGCATGCCGGCGAGGCCCAGGAAATGCTGCGGGAAGAAGGTGAGGTTCACGCCGATGAAGGTGAGCCAGAAGTGGATCTTGCCGAGGCTCTCCGGGTACTGCCGGCCCGACATCTTGCCGACCCAGTAGTAGAAGCCGGCGAACACGCCGAACACCGCCCCCAGGCTCAGCACGTAGTGGAAGTGCGCCACCACGTAATAGGTGTCGTGCACCACCTGGTCCATGCCGGCATTGGCCAGCACGACACCGGTCACGCCGCCCACGGTGAACAGGAAGATGAAGCCCACCGAGAAGAGCATCGGCGTGGTGAAGCGCAGCGAGCCGCCCCACATCGTCGCCACCCAGGAGAAGATCTTGATGCCGGTCGGCACCGCGATGACCATGGTGGCCGCCGTGAAGTAGGCCTTCACGTCGACGTTCATGCCCACCGTGAACATGTGATGGGCCCACACCACGAAGCCGATCGCACCGATCGCCACCATCGCGTAGGCCATGCCCAGATAGCCGAAAATCGGCTTTTTGGAGAAGGTCGAGATGATGTGGCTGACGATGCCGAAGGCCGGCAGGATCATGATGTAGACTTCGGGGTGGCCGAAGAACCAGAACAGATGCTGGTAGAGGATCGGATCACCGCCGCCGGCCGGGTCGAAGAAGCTGGTGCCGAAGTTGCGGTCGGTCAGCAGCATCGTGATGGCGCCGGCGAGGACCGGAACGGCGAGCAGCAGCAGGAACGCCGTCACCAGGATCGACCAGGCGAAGAGCGGCATCTTGTGCAGCGTCATGCCCGGCGCGCGCATGTTGAAAATGGTGGTGATGAAGTTGATGGCGCCCAGCAGCGAGCTGACGCCGGCCAGATGGAGCGAGAAGATCGCGAAATCGACCGCCAGGCCGGGATGGCCCACCAAGCTCGAGAGCGGCGGGTACATCGTCCAGCCGCCGCCCATCCCGATGCCCACCACCGAGGACAGGAAGAACAGGGCCGAGGCGGGAACGAGCAGCCAGAAGCTGATGTTGTTCATGCGCGGGAACGCCATGTCGGGCGCCCCGATCATGAGCGGCATCATCCAGTTGCCGAAGCCGCCGATGAGAGCCGGCATCACGAAAAAGAAGATCATGATCAGGCCGTGCGACGTGACGAGCACGTTGAAGACCTGGTGATCCTCGATGAACTGGGTGCCGGGCTGCATGAGCTCGGCACGGAACACCATCGACATGGCCATGCCGATGAGGCCGGCGATGAATGCGAACACAAGGTACATCGTGCCGATGTCCTTGTGGTTTGTCGAATAGACCCAGCGCTTCCACCCGCGGGGGGCGCCGTGGTCGTCGGCATGTGCTGCTGCGTGAGCCATCCCGCTCGATCCCTCTCAGACGTCCTTGTGTGTCAGCGCGGGTCGACCTGGGCCGCCGCGAGGCGGTAGGCCGGGGCGTCGACCGCCGCGAACTTCTGCTGCGCTTCCTGCACCCACGCCTCGAACTGATCGGCCGGCAGGGCCTCGATCGTGATCGGCATGAAGCCGTGATAGACGCCGCAGAGCTCGGAGCACTGACCGTAATAGGTCCCGGGCTGGTCGATGTTGATCCACAGCTCGTTGAGCCGTCCGGGGACCGCGTCGACCTTCACGCCCAGCGAGGGCATCGCCCAGCTGTGCAGCACGTCGGAAGCGGTGACCTGCACCCGGATGTTCACGCCGGCCGGCACGACGACCCGGTTGTCGGTCTCCAGCAGCCGGAGCTGACCCGGCTGAAGGTCCTCGTCGGCGATCATCGTGGCGTCGAAGGCGAAGTTGCCGTGGTCGGGATACTCGTAGCTCCAGTACCACTGACGACCGATCGCCTTGATGGTCATCTCGGTCTTGGGCTGCACCTCCTGGAAGTAGAGGAGCTTGAACGACGGCACGGCCATGATCACGAGGATCAGCACCGGAACGGCGGTCCAGACCACCTCGAGAAGGGTGTTGTGGGTACGCTTGGACGGAACCGGATTGCGGTCCTCGCGGAAGCGCACGGCCACATAGATCAGCAGCGCGAGAACGAACACGCTGATGAGGACGCAGATCCACAGCAGGAGGTCGTGGAAGCTGGTCACCCGTTCCATGATGGGCGAATGGGCCGGCTGCAGGCCCAACTGCCAAGGCTGCGGGGCCGCGGCGTGGGCGACCTGGGCGAAGCCCGCCGCCGCCATAACGCCCCCCAGCAGGCGCAAGATCCTCGATGGCATGGCGCCTCGTACCTCTCCACTCGAAGCTTTGTCAGCACGCCGCGCTGGCGCGCAAGCGGCGTGATCCCGGTGCCGAATCCACGGGTGGCCCCGCCGGCGCTCTGTGCCGGAAGATAAAAGTGACCCCGCCGCAAAGCGCGTGACAGATTGTCGCAATACGCGAGAATTCAACCGTTTGGCGGCACCACCGGATGGCGCAGTTTATCCATTTTGCCGCCCGACGCGACGGAATTCTGTGCGGCCTTCTGCCGTCTGCTCCTGAAGATCCGCATCCCCGGGCCACGTCTTCTCCGCGCTTGGGGAGAAAGACCTCGTCGAGAGCGGACGCAAGGCTGCCTGAACACCGTCGTGAGGAACCGCCAGGCGTGCATTTTGATAACGTTGAGGTTGAGGCGGCCAGCACGCCCGACGAACGTGCGCGGCGCGGGCTGGCGGCGCGGGCACGCCACCTGGCCGTGGCGGGCCGGGACCCGCTCACCGGCCTCCTCAGCCGGGTTACCCTGCTGAAGAAGCTGGAGAGGCTCGTCCGCCGCGAGGAGCAGCTCGCGCTGCTCTGCGTCGACCTGCGCGACTTTCGGGTCCTCAACGAATCGCTGGGCCACGCCACCGCCGACGCGCTGCTCGTGGCGGTGGCGCAGCGCCTGCGCCGCATCTTTCCCGAGGCTCCGGCATTGGCGCGCATTGGGGGTGACGCGTTCGCCGTCGCCTGCCCCGGCATCTACAGCGACGCGGAAGCCCGGGAGCAGGCGGAGCGGCTCGTCAGCGAGCTCTCGCGCCCCTACAGCGTCGCGGGGCGCGTGGTGCGTGTCGGCTGGTGGATCGGCGCAGCGCTGTGCCCGGCGCACGGCGACCGGTCGGAGGCCCTGCTGCGCGGTGCCGAAGCTGCCCTGCAGCGCGCCCGGGCCGAGCGCTGCGACGCGCCGGCCCTCTTCGCGCCGGCCATGCGCGTCGAGCTGCGCCAGCGCGCAGCGCTCGACTGCGACCTGCGTCGCTCGCTCGACGAGGACCATTTCCACCTCGCCTACCAGCCGATCCACGCGCTGGGCGACGGTGCCTTCGTGGGCGTGGAGTGCCTGCTCCGCTGGCGCCATCCCGAGCGCGGCGAGGTGCCCGCCGGCGACTTCATCCCGCTGGCCGAGGAAACCGGGCTGATCGTGCCGCTGGGCGCGCGCGTGCTTGGCCGGGCCTGCCGCCAGGCGGCCCAGTGGCAGACGGCGGGGCTGCCGCCTTTCCGGATCGCCGTCAATCTCTCGGCCAGCCAGTTCGCACAAAGCGACCTCGTCCAGACGGTCGAGGAGGCGCTTGCGGAATCCGGGCTGCCGGCCCGCATGCTCGAGCTCGAGATCACCGAGCGCGTGCTGGTGGCCGACGTCGAGGGGGCGCTCGAGGTGATCCGCCGGCTCAGGGCGCTGGGCGTTCGCATGGCGCTCGACGATTTCGGCACCGGCTACTCCTCGCTGGCCTATCTGCAGCGTTTCCCCTTCGACCGCCTGAAAATCGACCGCAGCTTTGTGGCCGGGCTCGGTGGCGAGGGACCGGGTCCGTCGATCGTGAGAACAATCGTCCAGCTGGCGCATTCGCTGCAGATGGACGTGGTCGGCGAGGGCATCGAGACCCCCGCGCAGCTCCATCAGCTACGCCGCGCCGGCTGCGACTTCGGCCAGGGGTGGCTGTTCGCGCGGCCCTGCCCGGCAGCACGGATCGCCCAGCTGGCGCGCCTGCGAAAGCCGCTCGCCGAGGCGGTCTGAGTCGGGCTGGAGCGCCTTGCGCCGCCCTGCCGCCACGGGCCTGCAGGCCGGCGGCTTCAGCGAACGGCAGCCACCTGCCAGCACGACAGCGCGAACAGCGCCGCCGTCTCGGCCCGCAGGATGCGCGGCCCCAGCGAGACAGGGATGATGGCCGGGTGGCCCAGGAGGAGCTCGCGCTCGCGCGCGTCGAAGCCGCCCTCGGGGCCGATCAGCAGGTCGTGCGGCCCCTTCCCGGCGAGAACGTCCGCCAGCGGCGGTCCCTCTCCCCGTTCGTCGGCGAACGCGATGCGCTCACCCTCGCCCCGCCCCTCGAGCCACAGCTTGAGTGGCTGCGGCTCGTCCACCTCCGGTACCTCGAGCCGCTCGCACTGCTCGGCCGCCTCGGTAGCGATTGCCGCGAGGCGCTGCGGCTTGCCGAGCTTGACCACGGTGCGCCGCGTGATCAGCGGCACGAGCCGCGAGGCCCCCAGCTCCACCGCCTTTTCCACCAGCCATTCCATGCGGTTGAGGCGGATGGGAGCGAAGTGCAGGACCGGCCCCGGCTCGGATGCGGGCGGACGCAGGCAGTCGGCCAGCTCGAGCACCGCGTTGTGGCGCCCGGCCTCGAGGATGCTCGCTGCCCACTCGCCCGACGCGACATTGAAGAGCCGCACCTCCGCACCCGGCTTGAGGCGTAGCACGTTCACGAGATAATGCGCGCGCTCCGCCTCGAGGCGCACCGTGGCGCCGGCCTCGAGCCTCATCGCGAGATGGAGGCGGGGCGTGGTCATGATGCGGCGGCCTCCTTTACCCTGGACAGGTGCAAAGCTAGAAGACTGCCCATGGCCAGACAAGCGATCGACAGCGCCGCGGCGGTTGCCGACCGGCAGATGGGCTGGGTCTACCGGCTGCCCTCGGCGCTGCGCGACTACGCGCTGCTCGCCCGCTGGGACCGGCCCATCGGCACCTGGCTGCTGCTGCTACCCTGCTGGTGGGGGCTGGCGCTGGGCGGGACGCTGCCGAGTCCCTGGCTGATGCTGCTGTTCGCCGTGGGCGCCTTCGCCATGCGCGGCGCCGGCTGTACCGTCAACGATCTCGCCGACCGCGACTTCGACCGTCGCGTCGAGCGAACCCGCAACCGCCCGCTGGCGGCAGGCCGGGTGCGGCCGTGGCAGGCGGTGGCCTTCGTGCTGGCGCAGTGCCTCGTGGGCCTGGCGGTGCTGCTGTGGCTGCCGCCGGTGGCCGTCGCCGTGGCGTTCGCCAGCGTGCCGCTGGTCGTGGCCTACCCCTTCATGAAGCGCATCACCTACTGGCCGCAGGCCTTCTTGGGCCTCACCTTCAACTGGGGAGCGCTGGTGGGCTATGCCGCGGCCGAGGGCGCCCTGGCGCTGCCGGCCTTCCTGCTCTACGCCGCCGGCTTCTTCTGGACCATGGGCTACGACACCATCTACGCGCACCAGGACAAGGCCGACGACGTGCTGGTGGGGGTGAAGTCGACGGCGCTGAAGCTGGGCGCGGCCACGCCGCGCTGGCTCTGGGGCTTTTACGGTGCGTCGCTGGCGCTGCTCGTCGCAGCGGCCGTGGCTGCCGGCTCCGGTCCGGGCTTCTTCCTGCTGCTGCCGCTGGTGGTGTGGACGCTGGCCCGGCAGATCGTCGGGATCGATCTCGACTCCACCGAGGGCTGCCTCGCCCGCTTCCGCAGCAACCGGCTGGCCGGGCTCGCCGTGTTCGCGGCGCTGCTGGCCGGGCACTGGATGCCCTGGTGAGGCTGCGGCCATGGTGATCGGGCGGCTCGGCCGCGGCATCGGGCGGTTCGCCACCGAGCTCGTCACCGACGCCGGCCAGGTCGCCGACCGGGCGCTGGACCGCCATTTGCGGCTGGCCGTGACCGGCCTGAGGCGCAGCGGCAAGACCGTCTTCATCACCTCGCTGGTCCACCACCTGCTCGACGGCGGCGGCCTGCCCTTTCTCCAGGCGGTGCACGACGAGCGCTATCTGGGCGCTCGCCTGCTGCCGCCGGGCGACGGCGAGGCCTTCCCCTACGAGCCCTTCCATGCAGCCCTGAGCGGACCCGAGCCGTTCTGGCCCGAGGCCACCGAGCGGCTCTCGCGGCTGCGCCTCGAGCTGCGCTTTCGGACCGCCAATCGCGTCCTGCGCAACATCCAGCCGATCCAGCGCCTGGAGGTCGAGATCATCGACTATCCGGGCGAATGGCTGCTCGATCTGCCGCTTCTGGAAGCGAGCTTCGAGAGCTTTTCCGACGACGCGCTGCGCCACGCCGCCCGCGACCCGCGGGCCGGGCTGGCGCGGCCTTGGCTGGAGCGGGTGACGGCGCTCGACCAGGCGGCCCCGGCCGACCGCGAGCTTCTTGCCGGGCTCGCTGCCGAGTATCGCCGCTACCTGCGGCGCTGCCAGGACGAGCTGGGCATGAGCCTGGTGCAGCCCGGCCGCTTCACCAATCCGGGCGAGCTCGAGGGCTCCGAGCTTTTGGAGTTCTGCCCGCTGCCGCCGGGTGAGGGTCCGCCCGGCAGCCTGCGCGATCTGGCCGTCCGCCGCTTCGACCGCTACCGCCGCAAGGTGGTGCGGCGCTTCTACGAGGAGCATTTCAGCCGCTTCGACCGCCAGGTGGTGCTGGTCGACCTGTTGGCGAGCCTCAATCTCGGCCCCGCCCACTTCGCCGACACCCAAGAGGCGCTGGGGCTCATTCTCCAGAGCTTCCGCTACGGCAGCGGCGGGATCCTGCAGCGCCTGTTCGCGCCGCGCATCGACCGGCTGCTGTTTGCCGCCAGCAAGGCCGACCATGTGGCGCCGAGCCAGCATCCCGCCCTCAAGCAGCTTCTCGAGCGGCTGGTGGCCCCTGCCGCGCACGGCGCACGGCTGGAGGGCGTGCTGCCCGAGGTGATGGCGCTGGCCTCGCTGCGCTCCACCGACGTGGTGCGCACCGAGCATCACGGCCAGGCGCTGTCCTGCGTGCGCGGCCGGCTCAAGGACGAGCCGCGCGAGACGGTGCTGTTCCCGGGCGAGGTGCCGCCCGACCCGCCAGGCCCCGAGGAATGGCGCGCCGACCGTTTCCGCTTCAAGGCGTTCGCGCCGCGCCGGCTGCGCCGCGCCCAGGCAGCCCAGCATATCCGCCTCGACCAGGCCCTCGAGTTCCTTTTGGGGGACAAGCTGCGATGACCGGCAAGCACGGCCCCGAGCCCTTCGAGCTCGATCCGGCGACCGCCCGTGTGGTGCCCGAGTCGCCGCGGCCATCGCGCGAGGAGGAGGAGCAGCACGACGCCGAGGAGGAGACCCTGCGCCTCGCCCGGCGCCCGCGCGGCCGCGCCCGGCTGGCGCTCCTCGGCGGCGTCGCGCTCATCTTGCTGCTGCTCCTGCAGGCCGTGCTCTACGTGGTCGAGCTGTTCGAGACCACGCCGCTCCTGGCCCCGCCCTTCGCCATCCTTCTCGGCCTGATCGCCTTTTCCGTGCTGGGGATGCTGCTGCGCGAGCTGCGCGATCTCAGGCGCCTGCAAAAGCGCGCTCATCTGCGTCAGGCGGCCGAGCGGCTGGCGGTCTCGGAGCTGCACGGCGACGCTGCCGCGGTACTCGAGCCAGTCGCCGGCGAGCTCGGCCGCGACCCGCAGTTCGGCCAGGCCCTGGTCCGCTACCGCGGCAAGGTTTCCGATGCCTACAATGACGGTGAGCTGGTGCGCCTGTTCGAGCGCGAGGTGCTGGCGCCGGCCGACCGGCGCGCCTACCGGCTGGTGCTGGCGAGCGCCCGCGATGTGGGCCTGCTCACCGCGCTGAGCCCGCTGGGCCTGCTCGACGGGCTGCTCGTGCTGTGGCGCACCATGCTGATGCTGCGCGCCATCTCCCGCCTCTACGGCATGGCGCCGGGCCCGGCGGCGACCTTGAGCCTGATGCGCCGCTCGCTGCGCAACGCGGCGCTGGCCGGGCTCGCCGACGTGGTGACCCACGCGACCGTCGAGCATGTGGGTGCGGGCGTCGCCGCCCTGCTCTCGGCCCGTGCCGGCCAGGGTGCCGGCAACGCGCTGCTCGCCGCCAAGCTCGGCATCGAGGCCGTCAAGGTGGCGCGGCCCTTGCCCTTCGTGGCCGAGGAGCCGCCGCGCCTGCGTCACGTCAGCCGCGCGCTCTTCGGCGGCGCGGAGAAGCAGGATATCCGCACCGGCGGCTGACCCCTGCAGGAGCGCTGCGCGCGGCTTCTGCAACTGACGGATAAAAAAGCACCGGCTGCGCGCCGTGCCCAGGATGACTCCGGCCGATCACGCGAGCGTCTCCCAAACGGAACGAGCGCCCCGAAAGGCGCTCGTCCTCGTCCTCGCGCCGCCCTCAGGCGGTCAGCGCCGCCGCGTCAAGGCGCACCGGCACCTCCAGCTTGTCGAGCAGCTCCTTGGGAATGATCTGCCAAAAGCGCGGCAGCTCGAGCTCGAAGTCGTGCAGCAGGCGGCGGCCCAGCTCGCTCTGGGTCTCGCGCACATGCTCCTCGATCAGCGCGCGCAGCTCGTCGACATAGTGCTGCACCTCGAGGCGCTGGAAGATCACCATGTCCTCGTTGATGCGCCGGCGGAGATCCTCCTCGGGATCGTGGACGAAGGCCATGCCGCCGCTCATGCCGGCGGCGAAATTGTCGCCGACCGCGCCCAGGATCACCGCGGTGCCGCCGGTCATGTACTCGCAGCCATTGTCGCCGCAGCCCTCGACCACGGTGATTGCACCCGAGTTCCTGACCGCGAAGCGCTCGCCAGCCCGCCCGGCGGCGAACAGCTTGCCGGCCGTGGCGCCGTAGAGGCAGGTATTGCCGATGATGGTGTTCTCGGCCGCCACCAACGGCGAGGAGACCAGCGGGCGGACGCAGATGGTGCCGCCCGAGAGCCCCTTGCCGACATAGTCGTTGGCGTCACCGAACACCTCGAGCTTGAGCCCCTGCACCGCCCAGGCGCCGAGCGACTGGCCGGCCGAGCCCCGCAGGCGCACGGTGATGTGACCGGGCTCCAGCCGGTCCATCCCGTATTTGCGCGTGATGTGCGCCGAGAGCCGCGTGCCCACCGCACGATGCACGTTCCGCACATTGTACTGGAGCTGCATCTTCTCGCCGTCGACCAGCATGGGTGCGGCGTCCTTGACCATCTGCGCGTCGAGCGTCGGCGGCACCTCGTTGCGGCCCTCGAGCGTGCAGTAGGTGGCGTTGGGGCCGGGGTCGACCTGGCTGAGGATCGGGTTGAGATCGAGATCGTCGAGGTCGGCGCTACCGCGGCTCACCTGGCGCAGCAGGTCGGTCCGGCCAATCGCCTCCTCGAGCGAGCGCAGGCCCAGCGAGGCCAGGATCTCGCGCACCTCCTCGGCGATGAAGCTCATCAGGTTGACGACCTTCTCGGCCGTGCCCTCGAACTTGGCGCGCAGGTCGGGCCGCTGGGTGCACACGCCCACCGGGCAGGTGTTGCTATGGCACTGCCGGACCATGATGCAGCCCATGGCGATCAGCGAGAGCGTGCCGATGCCGAACTCCTCGGCTCCCAGCATGGCGGCGATCACGACGTCGCGACCGGTCTTGATGCCGCCGTCGGTGCGCAGCGTCACGCGGTGGCGCAGCCGGTTGAGGGTGAGGAGCTGGTTGGCCTCGCTCAGCCCCATCTCCCAGGGCGTGCCGGCGAACTTGATGGAGGTCTGCGGGCTCGCACCCGTGCCGCCCACATGTCCCGAGATCAAGATGACGTCGGCCTTGGCCTTGGCCACACCGGCGGCAATGGTGCCGATGCCGCTCTCCGAGACCAGCTTCACGCAGACCTTGGCATCCGGGTTGATCTGCTTGAGGTCGTAGATGAGCTGCGCCAGGTCCTCGATCGAGTAGATGTCGTGGTGCGGCGGCGGGCTGATAAGGGTGACGCCGGGCGTGGAGTGGCGCAGCCGGGCGATCTCCATGGTCACCTTGAAGCCCGGGAGCTGGCCGCCCTCGCCGGGCTTGGCGCCCTGGGCCACCTTGATCTCGAGCTCGCGCGCGGCGTTGAGATATTCCGCCGTGACGCCGAAGCGGCCGCTCGCCACCTGCTTGATGGGCGAGTTGGCGTTGTCGCCGTTGGGCCGCGGCGTGTAGCGCTCCTTGCCCTCGCCGCCCTCGCCGCTGTCGGATTTGGCGCCGATGCGGTTCATGGCGATGGTGAGCGTCTCGTGCGCCTCGGGGCCAAGCGCGCCCAGCGACATGCCGGGTGTCACAAAGCGCTTCCTGATCCCGGTGATGCTCTCGACCTCGTCGACCGGGATCGGCGCCAGCTTGCGGCTGAAGTCGAGAAGGTCGCGGATCGAGACCGGGTCCTGGGCATAGACCATCTCGGCGTAGCGCTTGTAGGCCTGGTAGGAGTCGGTCGCCACGGCGTGCTGGACCTGATGGACCAGACGGCCTTCCAGGGCGTGCGCCTCGCCGCCGCGGCGGTAGCGGTAGAAGCCGCCGATGGCCAGCGGCGGCTCGACCTCGCCAAAGGCGCGTCCGTGCGCGTCGAGCACGCGGTTGCGGATGCCGATGAGGCCGATGCCGGAGATGCGGGTCACCAGACCCGGCAGATATTCGCGGCACATCGAGCGCGACAGGCCGACTGCCTCGAAATTGTAGCCGCCGCGATAGCTGCTGATGATCGAGATGCCCATCTTGGACATGATCTTGAGCAGGCCCTGGTTGAGCGCCTCCTTGAAGCGCGCCAGGCACTCCTCGAGTCCGAGGCCGGGGAACAGGCCGCGGGCGTGACGGTCGGCGATCGCCGCCTCGGCGAGGTAGGGATTGACCGCGGTGGTGCCGACACCGACCAGCACCGCCACGTAATGAACGTCGAGGCACTCGCCCGAGCGGACGGTGATCGAGCTGAAGCTCCTGAGGCCCTGGCGCACCAGGTGGCTGTGCACGGCGCCGGCGGCGAGGATCATCGGGATCGGCGCCCGCGTATTGCTGACATGCTCGTCGGTCAGCACGAGATCGCGGCAGCCGCCGCGGACCGCGTCCTCGGCCTCGTGGCGGATCCGCTCGAGCGCCAGGCCCAGGGTCTCGGTGTCATCGGCCGCGAACGTGCAGTCGATGGTGTGGGCGTCCTCGCCGAAATAGTCGAGCAGGGCCTCGAGCTCGGTGCTCGTGACGACCGGGCTCTCGAGCTGGAGGATGCGCGTCTGGCTGGGATCCTCGCTGGCGATGTTGCCGAGATTGCCGATGCGCGTCTTGAGGCTCATCACCCGCCACTCGCGCAACGGGTCGATGGGCGGGTTGGTGACCTGGCTGAACTGCTGTCGGAAGAAGTGGTGCAGGCCGCGATAGCGCCTTGAGAGGACGGCCAGCGGCGTGTCGTCGCCCATCGAGCCGATGGCTTCCTTGGCATCCTGGACCATCGGCGCCAGGATCAGCTCCATGTCCTCGACCGTCTGGCCGTAGAGGCTCTGCCGGCGGCGCAGCTCGCCGCGCTCGAAGCTCGTGGCCCCGAACGGGCGGGCGGCCGCCAGATCCTCGAGATAGGTGATGTTCTGCACCCATTTCGAGTAGGGCTTGAGGCCGGCCAGATAGTCCTTGAGCTCGCCGTCGCGGAAGAAGGTGCCGGTCTCGAGATCGACGCCCACCATCTCGCCGGGCCCCACCCGGCCCTTCTCGACGATGTCGGCCTCGGCGAGCGGCACCATGCCGGTCTCCGAGCCCACCACGAGGAGCCCGTCGACGGTGCGGCTGTAGCGCAGCGGGCGCAGGCCGTTGCGGTCGAGACCCGCCACCACCCAGCGGCTGTCGGTCGCCACCAAACCGGCGGGACCGTCCCAGGGCTCCATCACGCAGTTGCAGTAGCTGAAGAGGTCGCGATGCTCCTCGGGCATGGCGATGCGGTGCGACCATGCCGGCGGGAGGCACAGCGTCTTGACCAGCGGCAGCTTGCGGCCCGCCTGCACCAGCACCTCGATCACCGCGTCGAGCGACGCGCTGTCGGAGCTGCCCGGCTGGATCACCGGCTTGACGTCGTCGTTGTGCTCGCCGAAGGCCTCGGCGTGCATCCGCGTCTCGTGGCTCCTCATCCAGTTGACGTTGCCGCGCAGTGTGTTGATCTCGCCATTGTGGGCGATCATGCGGAACGGCTGGGCAAGCCGCCAGGAGGGCAGCGTGTTCGTCGAGTAGCGCTGGTGGAAGATCGCGAAGGTCGAGACGAAGCGCTCGTCGGTGAGATCGGGGTAGAAGTTGGCGAGCTGCTCGGCCAGGAACAGGCCCTTGTAGATGATCGAGCGGCAGGAGAGCGAGCAGATGTAGAAGTCGGTGATGTTCTCGGCCAGCGCCTGGCGCTCGACGCGCCGACGGATGACGTAGAGGTCGCGCTCGAACCGCTCATCCGGAACGCCGCCGGGATTGCCCACGATGATCTGCTCGATGGCCGGCCGCGTCGCGGCCGCCTTCTCGCCGATCACGCTGGTGTCGACCGGCACCTGACGCCAGCCGCGGATGCCGTAGCCGAAGCGCAGCAGCTCGCTCTCGACCAGCGTCCGGCAGGCTTCCTGCTGGGCGAAGTTGTTGCGCGGCAAAAAGACCATGCCCACCGCGATGCGCTGGCCGTCGCAGCCGCCCTTGATCTGCTCCTTGAAGAAGTCCTGGGGGATCTGCAGGTGGATACCGGCACCGTCGCCGGTCTTGCCGTCGGCATCGACGGCGCCGCGGTGCCAGACCGCCTTCAGCGCCTCGATCCCCTTGACCACCACCTCGCGCCGCGGCTTGCCGTCGATGGCGGCGATGCAGCCGACGCCGCAGGCATCGCGCTCGAGCTCGAGATCGTCGAGCCCGTCGGCGCGCAGCTTCGCGACGTTGCGCGCGTAGGCGTCGAGGAATTCCTGGGCGGTCTCGTTGGTCATGTCGGTGTTCCTCAGGACGCCATGGCGAGCTTCTGCCGGACCCCGGCAGCCTGCCCTGCGAGATAGCGGTGGATGCCGTCGGCCGCGTCGCGGCCGTCGCGGATGCCCCAGACCACGAGCGAGGCGCCCCGCACGATGTCGCCGGCGGCGAAGACACCCGGCATGCTGGTCATCATGGTGGACCAGTCGATCCCGACGGTGCCCCAGCGGCTCACCTTGAGCTCCTCCTGGCCGAACATCGCCGGCATGTCCTCGGGGTCGAAGCCCAGGGCCTTGATAACCAGGTCGGCCTCAAGCCGCATCGAGGAGCCCGGTACCGGCTCGGGCACCTGGCGGCCGCTGGCATCCGGCGTGCCCAGCCGCATCCGCACGGCCCGCACCGCCTCGACCCGCTCGTCGCCCAGGAACGCCTCGGGGGCGGAGAGCCAGACAAACTCGACGCCCTCCTCCTCGGCGTGCTGCACCTCGCGCATCGAGCCCGGCATGTTGGTGCGGTCGCGGCGGTAGAGGCACTGGACGCTTTTCGCCCCCTGGCGGACCGCCGTGCGCACGCAGTCCATCGCCGTGTCACCGCCGCCGATCACCACCACGCGACGCTCCCTGGCATCGAGCAGGCCGCTCTCGAAGTCGGGCACGCGATCGCCGAGGCCGCTGCGGTTGCTGGCAGTGAGGTACGAGAGGGCAGGCACGATGCCGCCGAGACCGGCGCCTGGAAGCTGGATGTCGCGAGCCTTGTAGACGCCGGTCGCGATCAGTAGCGCGCCATGGCGCTGGCGCAGCTCCTCGAAGGACGGCCCGGCCCCGCCGATGTCGCAGCCGAGATGGAACTGCACGCCGCCCTCGGCCAGCAGGGCAGCGCGCCGCTCGACGATCTCCTTTTCCAGCTTGAAGCCGGGAATGCCGTAGATCAGCAGACCACCGACGCGGTCGTAGCGGTCGTAGACATGGACCTGGTAGCCCTCCTTGCGGAGCTGCTCGGCGGCGGCGAGCCCCGCCGGACCGGCGCCGATGATCCCCACCGACTGCCCGAGCTCGCGAAGCGGCCGCACCGGCTTCACCCAGCCCTTCTCCCATGCGGTGTCGGTAATGTGCTTTTCCACGGCGCCGATGGTGACCGAGTTGAAGCCCTTCTCGATGACGCAGTTGCCCTCGCACAGCCGGTCCTGGGGGCAGATCCGGCCGCACACCTCGGGCATGTTGTTGGTCGCCGAGGAGAGCTCGTAGGCCTCCTCGAGGCGGCCCTCGGCGGTCATCCGCAGCCAGTCGGGGATGTTGTTCTGCAGCGGGCAGTGGATCTGGCAGAACGGGATGCCGCACTGTTCGCAGCGCGACGCCTGCTCGGCCGCCCGCTCCGGCGCGAAGCGATCGTAGATCTCGCGGAAGTCGTCGGCCCGGTCGGCGACGCCACGCTTCTCGGGCATGCGCTGCTCCACGGACACGAACTGCATCATCTTGCCGGCCATCGACTTCCCCCGGGCGTTCACGCGACGAGCCCGGCCGCAAGCCGGGCGCGAGCCTTATATGAGCGCACCCGGACTGCGTCCAGAAACAATCGCGATTTTTGTCCCATAGCGGGACTAATAACCGAGCACCCTGAGGATTCTCCATGGAAACGCGCTTGGATTTTCCCGCGATTTTACCGGCGCGCTAGAGATAGTCCCGATTAACGACTATCGCCCAGGCTCACGCCATGGCCGCCGCGCGTAGCGCCGGACATAGTCTGGAACCACGATCTCCAGCGGTGTCGGCTCGACCCCCAGATCCGCCAGGGTCGGCGTCTCGCCGCTCACCACGTTGTCGCGCCGCAGCATCTCGACCTGGTCGCGCGTCAAAGGCGGCTCGGGCAGCAGCTCCATGAACCGTGCCTGGAGGCGCGCCGCGCCGAACGGAAGATTGACCAGCAGGCGGCGCCGGCCGAGCAATCCCAGAAGATACTCCATGAGCTCGCGGAAGCTGTAGGTGCCCGGACCGCCCAGCTCGTAGGTCCTGCCGGCGGCGTCGGGGCGCTCGAGCGCCGCCACGATGGCCGCCGCCACGTCGCCTACATAGACCGGCTGAAAGCGGGTCCGACCGCCGCCGATCAGCGGGAGCGCGGGCGCTATGCGCGCCATCTCGGCGAAGCGGTTGAAAAAGCCGTCCTCGGGCCCGAACACCACGCTCGGGCGCAAGATCACTGCCTCGGGGAAAGCCTCGTGCACTGCCGCCTCGCCCTGGGCCTTGGTGCGGGCATAGGCGGCGGAGGAGTCCGGATCGGCGCCGATCGCCGAGATCTGCACCATCCTCTTCACGCCGGCGACCTTCGCGGCGGCGGCGATCCTGCCCGGCAGCTCGCCCTGCAGCCGCTCGAAGTCGCCGCGCCGGCGCTCGTGCAGGATGCCGACAAGGTTGACGACATAATCGGCCCCGGCGACGTGCCGGCGCAGCTCGGCCTCCTCGAGACCGTGCGATTCGATCAGCACGATCTGCCCGATAGACCCCATCGGCCGCAGGAAGGCGGCGCCCTCCGGGTCGCGGGTCGGCACCCGGACGGTAGCGCCCCGCTCCGCCAGCCGACGAACGAGATGGCGGCCGAGAAATCCCGAACCGCCGAAGATGGTCACCACCTTGTTGCGCATGCACACGGCCCCGGTTGTTGCGTTCCCGAAGCCAAATCTAGGCCGCTCCGCGCGCTGCACAAACTCCCCTCGTCTTTCCCGCGGAATTCTGCCCGACACCCGCTTGACGACCCCGCCGATCCCGCCTAGAAGTCGCCTCGCCCCAAGCCCAGGTGGCGGAATTGGTAGACGCACTAGCTTCAGGTGCTAGCGGTCGCAAGGCCGTGGAGGTTCGAGTCCTCTCCTGGGCACCACTCCTTCAGCCGACAGTGTCCGGAAGCTGCGACACACCCCCCTCGCGGGACAGGATACGGCTGAACAGGGTACTCTCATGGACATCAAGCTGCACGAAGGCGACCTCCCCGCGGATCTGCGGCTGGGCGAGGTGATCGCCATCGATTCCGAGACCATGGGTCTCAATCCCTCGCGCGACCGGCTGTGCCTCGTGCAGCTGACCGACGGCAACGGCACCATCCATCTGGTGCGCCTCGCCCGCGGCGCCTACGACGCGCCGGTCCTCAAGGCCCTCCTGGCCGATCCCTCGCGCCTCAAGCTCTTCCACTTCGCCCGCTTCGACATCGCGGTGCTGGAGCAGTATCTGGGCGTGCTGTGCCGCCCGGTCTACTGCACCAAGATCGCCTCGAAGCTGGTCCGCACCTATACCGACAGGCACGGCCTGAAGGATCTGGTGCGCGAGCTCCTGGGCGTCGACATCTCCAAGACCGAGCAGAGCTCCGACTGGGGTGCGGACAGCCTGAGCGAGGCACAGCAGCGCTACGCGGCGGGCGACGTGGTCCATCTCCATGCGCTGCGCGAGCGGCTCGACATCATGCTCGCGCGCGAGGAACGCACCGACATCGCCCGCGCCTGCTTCGAGTTTCTGCCGACCCGGGCAAGGCTGGACCTCGCCGGCTGGCCCGAGATCGACATCTTCGCCCACTGAGCCGCCAGCGCCCGGCGCTCGCGGGTCGCGTTGACGCCTGCGGGCCGCGTACCCATACTCCGGCGGCATCCCTGCGAGCCGGCTCGCGAGGCGTGGCCCATCACGGATGCCCTCATGACGTTGCGGGAACATCAGCAAGTGCAGCAGCCGGCCCTCGCGCAGAACGACACTGACGCCACCGCCGACCAGGGCGCCGGCGACGAGGCGGCGCGCCGTCAGGCGATGGAGAGTGGTCGCAAGCTGCTCGAGACCGAGGCGCGCGCGGTCGCCATGATGACGGACTGGATCGGCGGGGAGTTCGCGGACGCGGTCGACCTGCTGGCCGGCCTCGGCGGACGGGTGGTCGTCTCGGGCATGGGCAAGAGCGGCCATGTGGGCCGCAAGATCGCGGCCACCATGGCCTCGACCGGCACCCCCGCCCTCTTCGTGCACCCGGCCGAGGCGAGCCACGGCGATCTCGGCATGATCACCCGCTCCGACATCGTGCTGGCCCTCTCCAACTCCGGCGAGACCGCCGAGCTGCGCGATCTCACCCTCTATACCCGCCGCTACGGGATCCCGCTGATCGCCATGGTCGGCCGGGCCGGCAGCACGCTGGCCGAGGCCGCCGACGTGGCGCTGGTCCTGCCCGAAGCGGCCGAGGCCTGCCCCATGGGCCTGGCGCCCACCACCTCGACCACCTGCATGCTGGCGTTGGGCGATGCGCTCGCGGTGGCGCTGCTCGAGCGGCGCGGCTTCACCGCGCGCGAGTTCGCGATGTTCCACCCGGGCGGCAAGCTCGGCAACCAGCTCAAGCGGGTCGAGCAGATCATGCGGCGCAGCGACGAGCTGCCCCTGGTGGCCCCCGGCTGCCCGATGGCCGAGACCGTCCTCGAGATGACGAAGAAGTGCCTGGGCTGCGTCGGCGTGGTCGACGAGGAGCGACGGCTGGTCGGGATCATCACCGACGGCGACCTGCGCCGCCACATGATGGAAGACCTCCTCAAGCGGACCGCCGGCGAGCTGATGACGCCCGCCCCCCGCACCATCGAGCCGCGGGCTCTGGCGGTGGAAGCGGTCGCGCTGATGAACGAGCGCTCGATCACCGTCCTATTCGTCACCGACGGGCAGCGGCCGGTCGGCGCACTGCACCTCCATGACTGCCTGCGAGCCGGCATTGCCTGAGCACGCCGCCGCGGCGCCCCTTGAGGAGCCCCTCGCATGATGAGCCGGCAGGCCCTTCCCCTCGCGATCGCCCTGAGCCTCGCCGCACCGGCCGCAGCCGGTGCCCAGACAGCCCTCGGCGATGGCGGCGGCAAGGCGCCGATCGAGATCACCGCCGACAATCTGGTGGTCCGCCAGCAAGAGCAGCTCGCCGTCTTCTCCGGCAACGTCAACGCCGTGCAGGGCGACATGACGCTGCGCGCCGCGGAGCTGCGGGTCTTCTATCTGGAGGATCGCGGCCCCGAAAAGGACGGTGCGAAGAAAGGCAAGAACAAGAATGGCGACAAGGCGGCGCAGGACGGCGGCGGCCAGCAGAGCATCCGGCGGATCGAGGCCGAGGGCAGTGTCGTGGTCGATTCCGGCGGGCAGACCGCCAAGGGCGACAACGGCGTCTACGACCCCGCGACCAACGCCGTGACCCTCGACGGTAACGTCGTTTTAACCCGCGCGGATAATGTCATAAGAGGTGGCCATCTCGTGCTCGACCTCGACACGGGCGTGGCCACCCTGAAGCCCGCGGGCGGCGGGCAGCGCGTGCGCGCCTTGTTCCAGCCGGAGGCCGGCACGGATCAGGCGCAGGCGAAACAGGAGAGGTAGCGCCGTGGCTCTGGGCCAGGATGTTTCCGCGGACGCAGCGCCGGTCGTCGAGCTGCGGTCGCGCCGCGAGCGGCGCCAGGCCGCGCTGCCTCAGGCAAGTCTCTCGGCCCACAACATCCGCAAGCAGTACCGGGGCCGGCCGGTGCTCCACGACGTCAGCCTGCACATGGAGCCGGGCGAGGCCGTGGGCCTGCTGGGCCCCAACGGCGCCGGCAAGACCACCTCCTTTTATATCATCACCGGCCTGGTCCAGCCCGACGGTGGCCAGGTGCTGGTCGACGGTGCCGATGCCACCCGCATGCCGATGTACCGGCGCGCCCGCCTCGGCGTCGGCTATCTACCCCAGGAAGCCTCCATTTTCCGCGGCCTCACGGTCGAGGAGAACCTTCTGGCGGTGCTCGAGCTGCATGAGCCGAACCGGCGCCGGCGACGCGAGCGGCTCGACGAGCTGCTCGAGGATTTCGGCCTCACGGCGCTGCGCAAGGCCTCGGCCCTGTCGCTTTCGGGCGGCGAGCGCCGGCGCGTCGAGATTGCCCGGGCGCTGGCCTCCAACCCTCGCTACATGCTCCTCGACGAGCCGCTGGCCGGCATCGACCCGATCAATGTCGGCGAGATCCGCGAGCTGGTGCGCCACCTCAAGGAACGCGGCATCGGGGTGCTGATTACCGATCACAATGTGCGTGACACGCTGGAGATCATCGACCGCGCCTACATTCTCCATGACGGACGGGTGCTGCGCGAAGGGCTGCCGGCCGAAATCGTGGCCGACCCCACCGTGCGCCAGGTCTATCTCGGGGAACGCTTCAGCCTTTGAGGCGGAGCAACGCCGATGTCCCTGGCACTTCGCCTCGACGTCCGCCAGAGCCAGAGCCTGGTGCTCACGCCGCAGCTGCAGCAGGCGATCCGGCTGCTGCAGCTCTCCAATATCGAGCTCGCCTCGGTGGTCGAGCGCGAGCTGAGCGAGAACCCGTTCCTCGAGCGCGCCGAACGGTCTGGCACGGCGGGTCGGCAGGAGCGGGAGCGCCCGCTGAGCGGCGCGCCGGCTCTGGCGCCGGGCGGCGGCGATGGCGCCGAGAGCGGCTGGTCGCCGCCGGCCCAGCCGGCGGCCGCCGACCAGCGGCTCCAGGTATCGCGCGCGGCGGGCGGCGAGCAGCCGGCCTCGCCCGACTCCTACCTCGCCGCCCCGACCAGCCTCGCCGAGCACCTGGCGAGGCAGCTGGCCGGCATGGCGCTGCCGCCGGGGGTCCGCGAAGCGGCCCTGGCGCTGGCTGCCAGCCTCGACGAGGACGGCTATCTGCGCGAGGCCGACGACGAGCTCGCCGGTCAGCTGGGGATCAATCGTGAGCGCGTCGCGGCGGCCCGTGCCGCTCTCCTCGCGTGCGAGCCTGCCGGGCTCGGCGCCCGCGATCTGGCGCAATGCCTGGCGGCCCAGCTACGCGAGCAGGACCGGCTCGATCCGATGATGCAGCTGCTGCTCGACAATCTGCCGCTAGTGGCGCGCGCCGACCTCGCGGGGTTGCAGCGCGCCTGCGCCGCCGAGCTCGAGGACGTGCGCGAGATGATCGCCGAGATCAAGCGCCTCGACCCGCGCCCCGGCCGCTCCTTCACCCCGCTTGAGCCTCTCGCGGCGATCCCCGACCTGCTGGCCGCACGCACCGGGCGCGGAAACTGGCGGGTCGAGATCAACCAGGCGACCCTGCCGCGGGTTCTTGTCGACCGCGACTATTACGCCTCGATCTCGAGCCGCTGCACCGACCGGGCCGCCCGCGACTATGCGAGCGAGCGCTGGCAGGCTGCCAACTGGCTCGCCAAGGCGCTCGACCAGCGGGCGCGGACCCTGCTCAAGGTCGGCCGCGCCATCTTCACCCGGCAGATCGACTTTCTCGAGCACGGGCCCCGGCATCTTCGCCCGCTGGTGCTGCGCACGATTGCCGAGGCCACCGGGCTCCACGAGAGCACGGTGAGCAGGGCCACCGCCGACAAGCACGCCGCCACCCCGCACGGAACGGTGCCGCTGCGCTACTTCTTCACCACCGCGATCGCCGGAACGGGCGACGGCGAGACCCACAGCGCCGAGGTCATCCGTCAGCAGATCCGCCGGCTGATCGAGCAGGAGGAACCCGAGAACGTGCTCTCCGACGACCAGATCGTCGCCATCCTGAAGGAAGGCGGCGTCGCCATCGCCCGGCGAACGGTAGCCAAGTACCGTGAGTCCCTGGCAATTCCCTCCTCGGTCCAGCGCCGACGATCAAAGGCCCTGATGCTATGACTGTCATCCTCACGAGCCGCAGCACTGCCCCTGGCGGCCGCCGTGGCGGCCGGGGACGCCGTCCATGATCGATCTCGCCGACCTGCTCACGCCCGAGCGCGTGCTGCTGGAGCTGCGCGGCGGCAGCAAGCGCCAGGTGCTCCAGACCCTGTCGACCGCCGCCAGCGAGGCCACTGGCGTCGACGCCGAGCAGATCCTGGAAGCGCTGCAGCAGCGCGAGAAGCTGGGCACCACCGGGCTCGGCGAGGGAATCGCCATACCGCACGCCAAGATCGACGAGCTGCCGGCCCTGGTCGGCTTCTTCGCGCGGCTCGCCAAGCCCGTCGATTTCGACGCGCTCGACGACGAGCCGGTCGATCTGGTGTTCTTGCTGCTGGCACCGGAGGAGGCCGGCGCCGACCATCTCAAGGCCCTGGCCCGCATCGCGCGGATCCTGCGCGATCCCGAGCTGTGCGCTGCCCTGCGCCGCGAGAGCGACCCGCGCAAGGTGCTTGAGCTGCTCTGCGGCCGCGCCGGCGGCTGACATGCCCAAGGCAACGCCCGCCCCCGTCCTGCGGCACGCGACCTGCGTCGCGTGGCTGGAGCACGGCCTGCTGCTGTGCGGACCCTCCGGTAGCGGGAAGTCCGAGCTCGCTTTGCGGCTCATGGAGGCCGGCGCCCTGCTGGTGGCCGACGACCAGGTGTTGATCGAGCGCCGCGGCGACAGGCTCCATGCCCGCGCGCCGGCCCTCCCCGGCCATATCGAGCTGCGCGGCCAGGGCGTCTACCGGGTGGCGTGGCGTGCAGAGACCGTGCTGCACCTGGCGGTCTACCTTGAGCACGAAGGATACGCCGAGCGCTTGCCGGAGCCGCGCATCGACACCATCCTTGGCGCCGGACTGCCGGCCGTCGGGCTCGACCCGCGGCCGGCGTCCGCCGTTGCGCGCCTGCGCATCGTGCTAACCGGAACGCGGGTCGCCTGAACAGGATGAGCAGTATCGTCATCGTCACCGGCATGTCGGGCGCAGGGCGCACCTCCTGCCTGAAGGCGCTCGAGGACGCCGGCTATGAGGCCGTCGACAATCTGCCCTTCCAGCTTCTCCTGCGCCTGCTCGACAGCGGCACGGAGCCGGAGCGGCCGCTGGCTATCGGCATCGACAGCCGCACCCGGGGCCTCGGTCCCGAGGAGCTGGTCACGGCCCTGGCCCGCTGGCGCGAGGCCGGGCACGCCATCACGCTGCTGTTCTTCGAGTGCGACGACGAGACCCTCCAGCGGCGCTTCACCGAGACCCGGCGCCGTCATCCCATGGCCCCGGACCGCCGGGTCAGCGACGGGATCGACCGCGAGCGCCTGTTCCTCGCGCCGGTCAAGGCAGCGGCCGATCTGCTCTACGACAGCAGCGAGACCTCGCTCGCCGACCTGCGCCGCTGGATCGCCGGCCAGTTCGGCACGACGGAGGGCGGGCCGCTCTCCGTGACGGTGGAATCCTTCGCGTTCCGCAACGGCCTGCCGCGCGAGGCCGACCTGGTCTTCGACATGCGCTTCCTGCGCAACCCGCATTACGTGGACGCGCTGCGCCCCCACACCGGGCTCGATGACGATGTCCAGGAGTATATCCGCGGTGACCAGGACTATGCCGGCACCATGGAGCGGCTGGAGGGGCTCATCCTGCCTTTGTTGCCTCGCTATCAGGCCGAGGGTAAGAGCTACCTCACGATCGCGATCGGCTGCACCGGCGGCAAGCACCGCTCGGTGTTCGTGACCGAGCAGCTCGGCCTGCGCCTGCGCAGGCAGGGCTGGAACGCGACAACCGTCCACCGCGACATGCCGCGCGGTGGCAGCTCGGGCTAGGGCGGGAAATTTCATGATCGGTCTTGTGCTCGTCACCCACGGCCGGCTCGCCGAGGAATTCTGCGCGGCCCTGGAGCATGTCGTGGGACCCCAGGAACAGATCCGGCCGATCTCCATCGCCGCCGACGACGATATCGAGCAGCGCCGCGCCGACATCATCGAGGCGGTGCGCGCGGTGGACAGCGGCGATGGCGTGGCGATCCTCACCGACATGTTCGGCGGCACCCCCTCCAACCTCGCCATCTCCACCATGGACCGGCCGGGCGTCGAGGTGATCGCCGGCGTCAACCTGCCGATGCTCATCAAGCTCGCCACCGTGCGCGAGGGCGAGAAGCTGCCGCAGGCGGTAGCAGCGGCCCAGGAAGCCGGCCGCAAATACATCAACGTCGCGAGCCAGCTGCTCGTCGTCGACAAGGAGTGAGCGGCGGGTGGGGGCGCTCGAGGTCACCATCGTCAACCGGCGCGGCCTGCACGCCCGTGCCGCGGCCAAGTTCGTCAAGCAGGCCGAGCACTTCGCCGCGCGCGTGAGCGTCACCAAGGACGACATGACCGTGACCGGCACGTCGATCCTGGGGCTCATGATGCTGGCTGCCGGCACCGGCACGGTGCTGCGCCTCGAGGCCGAGGGTGGCGACGCCGAGGCGGCGCTGGCGGCCCTGGCCGACCTGGTGCGGCGCGGCTTCGACGAGGTCTGAGCGGCTCCCGGGCGGCTCGCTTGCCGCCCGCCCTCCCCCCATGCTTAAAGCCCAGACAAAGACTGGAAGAGAGATACCGATGAGCGAGTTCAAGGACTATCGCGTCGCCGATCTGTCGCTGGCCGACTGGGGCCGCAAGGAGATCGCGATCGCCGAGACCGAGATGCCGGGTCTGATGGCGGTGCGCGAGGAGTACGGCGCGCGGCAGCCGCTCAAGGGCGCCAGGATCGCCGGCAGCCTGCACATGACCATCCAGACGGCGGTGCTCATCGAGACCCTGACCGCGCTGGGCGCGGAGGTGCGCTGGGCGTCGTGCAACATCTTCTCGACCCAGGACCACGCCGCAGCCGCCATCGCCGCCGCCGGCATCCCGGTCTTCGCCTACAAGGGCGAGAGCCTCGAGGAGTACTGGGACTACGCCCACAAGATCTTCGAGTGGGGCGACGGCGGCGCGCCCAACATGATCCTCGACGACGGCGGCGACGCCACCGTGCTGGTCCATCTGGGCCTCAAGGCCGAGAGCGATACCTCGGTGCTCGACAATCCGGGCAACGAGGAGGAGGAGGTCCTCTTCGCCGCCATCAAGAAGCGCCTCGCCGCCCAGCCCGGCTGGTACCGGAAGATGGCCGAGAGCATCAAGGGCGTGACCGAGGAGACCACCACCGGCGTCCACCGCCTCTACGAGATGCAAAAGCGCGGCGAGCTGCTGTTCCCGGCGATCAACGTCAACGACAGCGTCACCAAGTCGAAGTTCGACAATCTCTACGGCTGCCGCGAGAGCCTGGTCGACGGAATCCGCCGCGCCACCGACGTGATGATGGCCGGCAAGGTCGCCGTGGTGTGCGGCTTCGGCGACGTGGGCAAGGGCTCGGCCGCCTCGCTGCGCAATGCCGGCGCCCGCGTCCTGGTCACCGAGATCGACCCGATCTGCGCGCTGCAGGCCGCCATGGAAGGCTACGAGGTCGTCACCATGGACGACGCGGCCCCGCGCGGCGACATCTTCGTCACCGCCACCGGCAATGTCGACGTCATCACCGTCGAGCACATGCGGGCGATGAAGGATCGGGCCATCGTCTGCAACATCGGCCACTTCGACAGCGAGATCCAGATCGGCGGCCTGCGCAACTACAAGTGGGTCAACATCAAGCCGCAGGTCGACGAGATCGAGTTCCCCAGCGGCCGCCGGGTGATCCTGCTGGCCGAGGGGCGGCTCGTGAACCTGGGCTGCGCCACCGGCCACCCGAGCTTCGTGATGTCGGCCTCGTTCACCAACCAGACGCTGGGCCAGATCGAGCTCTGGAACAACGAGGGCCGCTACGAGAACAAGGTCTACACCCTGCCCAAGCACCTGGACGAGAAGGTGGCGGCCCTGCATCTCGAGAAGATCGGCGTGAAGCTCACGAAGCTCACCGAGAAGCAGGCGAGCTATCTGGGCCTGCCCGCCCAGGGCCCGTTCAAGCCCGACCACTACCGCTACTGAGCGGCAAAGGGCGCGGGGCGAGCATGGCCGGCACGGTGCTGGTTGTCGAGGATCTCGCGGCAAGCCGGGCGTTCGCCGCCCGGCTCGCGGCCCTCCTGCGCCCGGGCGATCTGGTCTGCCTCGAAGGCGATCTCGGGGCCGGCAAGAGCGAGCTTGCCCGGGCGGTGATCCGCGCCCGGGCCGGCGCCCCGATCGAGGTGCCGAGCCCGACCTTCACCCTGGTGCAGCATTACGACCTGCCCGACCTGAAGCTGGCCCATGCCGACCTCTACCGGGTGAGCGATCCCGGCGAGGTCGAGGAGCTGGGTCTCGACGAGGTGCTGCGCGAGGGGGCGCTGCTGGTGGAGTGGGCCGAGCGCGCCGGCGCCGCGCTGCCCGCCGACCGCCTCGTCCTCCGCCTCGAGGCGCCCGATCCCGACCGGCCGGAGCGCCGGCTGCTGACGGTCGAGCCGCCTTCGGGCGACGACCGCTTCGCGGCCCTGCTGCCTTGAGTACCGAGCGGTTCCTGGCCAGGGCGGGCTGGCCCGGCGCCCGCCGCCTGCCGCTCGCCGGCGACGCCTCCGGCCGCCGTTACGAGCGCGTTTCGGGCGGGGGCCACAGCGTCGTCCTGATGGAAAGCGGCGAGGTTCCGATCGGCCCGTTCCTCGCCATCGCCCGCTGGCTGCGCGAGGAGGGGATCCATGCGCCGGCCGTGCTCGCCGCCGACGAGCTTCAGGGCCTGGCCCTGCTCGAGGATCTGGGCGACGGGCTGCTCCCCTCGGCGATCGAGGGCGGCGCGAGCGAGGCCGAGCTCTACGAGGCGGTGCTGGCGCTCGTCCTGCACATGCAGGCGCGGCCCGCCCCGTCCTTCCTGCCGCCGCTCGACGCGCCCGCCCTGCTGGCCCAGCTCGACCTCTTTCTGGAGTTCGCCGTGCCGCTTGTGCCGGCCGGCGAGGCGGAGGCATTCCGGGCGGCATGGCGCGCGCCGCTGGAGGCTGCCTGCAGCGGGCCGCAGGTCTTCGTCCATCGCGACTTCCACGCCATGAATCTGCTGTGGCTGCCGCGGGAGACCGGGCTTGGCCGGCTGGGCGTGATCGATTTCCAGGACGCCTTTTGCGGCCCCGCCGCCTACGACGTCGTCTCGCTCCTCCAGGACGCACGGCGCGACGTCGCCCCCGCTGTAGTGCGCGCATTCCTCCAAGCCTATGCAGAGCGCCGCCCGGTGGCCGACCACGACGCCTTCGCCGCCTCGCTGGCCATTCTGGGCGCGCAACGGGCGATGCGGATCCTGGGCGTGTTCGCCCGGCTGGAGCGGCGCGGGCGGACCGGCTATGCCTCGCTCGTGCCCCGGGTGCGGAGGCACCTCGACGCCAATCTGCTTCACCCCGCCCTTGCCGGGATCCGCGCCTGGTGCGAGCGTCACCTCGCCACCGAAAGGGCCCCCGACCGGCCCGCCGCCGGGACATCCGCCGGGACCAGCTAGACGGGGAGCCGCATGGCGACCTTCACGATTGCCGCGCATCTTCCCTTTCTCGACACGCTGGTGGGCGGCCTCCTCGCCGAGGGCCGGGACGGGCAGCTTGCCGACACGCTCCTGCTGCTCCCCAGCCGGCGCGCCTGCCTGGCCGTGCGCGACACGTTCCTGCGCCTTTCCGGGGGGCGGCCTCTGCTGCTGCCGCGCATGCAGCCGATCGGCGAGCTGGATGCCGACGAGCTGCTGCTCGACCCGGCCCGCCAGCTTGCCCTGCCCGACGCCCTGCCGCCGCTGCGCCGCCATCTGCTGCTGACCCGGCTGGTGCTGGCGCGCGGCAAGGCCGAGGGCGAGATCGCCCACGAGCAGGCGATCAGGCTGGCCGCCGAGCTTGCCCGCTTCCTCGACGAGCTGCAGACCGAGGAGGTGCCGCTCGACGCCCTCGACCGGCTGGTGCCCGAGGATCTGGCGGAGCACTGGCAGCGCACGCTGTCCTTCCTGCGGATCCTCTCCGAGGCGTGGCCGGCGATCCTCGCCGAGGAGGGGGCGCTGGACCCGGCGTTGCGCCGGCGCCGCCTGCTCGACGAGGTAGCGGCCCGCTGGCTCGCCGAGCCGCCCGGGCATCCGGTGATCGCCGCCGGCGTCACCGGCACGATCCCGGCGGTGGCCCGGCTGCTCGCCGCGGTCGCCCGCCTCGACCAGGGCCACGTCGTCCTGCCCGCCCTCGACACGGCAATGGACGAGGAAGCCTGGCAGGAGGTCGGCCGCAGCCCGACCCACCCGCAGTGGATGCTGCACCGCCTTTTGGGTGTCATGAATGTCGACCGCGCCGCCGTGGCTCCCTGGCCGCACGAGGCCGGCACATGCGGCCGCCCCGAACGGGCACGGTTCCTCGCCGAGGTGATGCGTCCCGCCGGCAGCAGCGAGGCGTGGCAGGAGCTGCCGCCGCCACCCGTCGAGGCGCTGGGCGGCCTGATCGTGAGCGAGGCGCCCGATCTCGTCGGCGAGGCGCTGCAGGTGGCGCTGCGCTTGCGCGAGGTGCTAGAGACCCCCGGACGCACCGCCGCCCTCGTCACCTCCGACCGCAACCTCGCGCGCCGGGTAGCAGCCGAGCTCGGCCGTTTCGGCATCCGCGTCGACGACAGCGCCGGCGTACCGCTCGACCAGTCGCCGCCGGGTGGCCTGCTGCTACTCTCGGCGCATCTGGTGGCGAGCGGCGGTCATCCGGTGACCCTGCTCTCGACCCTCAAGCACCCGCTGGCCCGCGGCCGCAGCGAGCAGGGCACGTTCCGCCGCCGCGTCCGCGCTCTCGAGCGGACCCTGCTGCGTGGCCCGCGCCCGGCCGGCGGCCTCGACGGCCTGGTGGCCCAGCTCCGCGAGCGCCAGGAGGATGACCGCTGGCCCGCCCCGGTGCCGCCCGACGAGCTCTTGTCGTGGCTGGAGGAGTTGTGCAGGGCCGCTTTACCGCTGGCCGGGCTGGTGGCGCAGGGCGAGGCGCCGTTCGCGGCCCTGCTCGAGGCGCACCTCGCGTTCGCCGAGTGGCTCGCCGCCGACGAGGAAGGCGATCCGGGCGAGCTCTGGGCGCAGGAGGCGGGCCTCGCCGCGCACCGTTTCGTCAACGAGCTGCGCGCTGCCGCCGAGGTGCTGGGCGAGATCCCGACCTCGGCCTACCCGGCCCTCCTGGCCGTGCTGATGGGCAACGAGGCGGTGCGCGCGCAGCGTCCCGCCCATCCCCGCCTGGCGGTGCTGGGCCAGCTCGAGAGTCGCCTGGCGCGCGCCGACCTCGTCGTGGTCGGCGGCCTCAACGAGGGTGTCTGGCCGCGCATCGCCGAGAGCGGCCCGTGGCTCAGCCGCGGCATGCGCACGCGGCTCGGCCTGCCGCCGGTCGAGATGGGCATCGGCATCGCCGCCCACGACTTCCTGATGAGCGCCTGCGCGCCCGAGGTGCTGCTGTCGCGCGCCGCCAAGGACGAGGGTGGCCAGCCCACCACCCCCTCGCGCTGGCTGGCGCGGCTCGACGCCGTGCTCAAGGCCACTGCGTCGGCCGGCAACGTCGCCGCCGATCCCGCCTGGAGCGCCTGGAGCCGGACCCTCGACGCGCCGCGTGGCCCGGCGCGCCCGGTGGCGCGACCCCGCCCCTGCCCGCCGCGCGCGGCCCGCCCGCGTGTCCTGTGGGCCACCGATGTCGAGCGCCTGCTGCGCGATCCCTATTCCGTCTATGCCCGCCGCATTCTGGGCCTCTCCGCTCTCGACCCGCTGGATGCCGACCCGGGTGCTGCCGAGCGCGGCCAGCTCGTCCATGCGGCGGTCGAGGATTTTGTCAGGAAGTGGCCGCACGCGCTGCCTGCGGAGCCGCTCGAAGAGCTTTTGCGGCTGGGCCGCGAGCGCTTCGCCGAGCAGGCCCACCGGCCGCTGGTGGCAGCCGTCTGGTGGCCGCGCTTCGTGCAGATCGCCCGATGGTTCGTGGCGGTCGAGCGCCAGCGCCGCCTGGAGATCGACGCGGTGCGCGCCGAGCTCGTGGGCGAACTGGTCGTCGACGGCCCCGGCGGCCCGGTGCGGGTGCGCGCCCGCGCCGACCGTGTGGAGGTGGGCCGGGACGGGCTCCGCGTGGTCGACTACAAGACCGGCGTGCTGCCGGCCGCCGAGGAGGTCAGGAACGGCCTCTCGCCCCAGCTTTCCATCGAGGCGGCGATCGCGCTCGAGGGCGGCTTCGCCGAGGTTCATGAGAGCGGCGTGGCCCAGGTCATGCTGTGGAGCCTCAAGGGCGGCGAGGAGGGTGGCGCGCTGCTCGATCCGGCCCTCTCGCGCGGCAGGGAGGTGAGGAGCGCCGCCCGGCTTGCCGAAGACGCCAGGGCCGGGCTGGAGAAGCTGGTGCGCTATTTCGACGATCCGGCGGTGCCCTACGTGCCGGTGCCGCGGCCCGAGGTGGCGCCCCGGTTCAGCGACTACGAGCATCTGGCGCGTGTCGCCGAGTGGCGCGGCTCCGAGGGGGGCGAGGAATGAGCCTTCATCCGCCCACCGCGGCGCAGCGCCGCGCCGCCGATCCGCGCCGCTCGGTGTGGGTCACCGCCAATGCCGGCACCGGCAAGACCCGCGTGCTCACCGACCGGGTGCTGCGCCTGCTGCTCGACGGGGCGCATCCCGAGAGCATCCTGTGCCTCACCTTCACCAAGGCCGCCGCCGCCGAGATGACCCACCGTCTCGAGCAGAAGCTGGCCTCCTGGGCCGTCGAGCGCGACGATGCACAGCTCTCGGAGGAGATCGGGGCGCTGAGCGGCGAGCCGCCGCCGGCGGCAGTGCTGGCCCGCGCCCGACGCCTCTTCGCCCGGGTCCTCGACCTGCCGCGCGGCCTCGCCATCACCACCATCCACAGCTTCTGCCAGTCGCTGTTGCGCCGCTTCCCGCTGGAGGCGGGGGTAGCGCCGCATTTCGAGACCATCGACGAGCGCACCACCGCCGAGCTGTTCGTCGAGGCCCGCGAGACGGTGCTGGGGCCCGAGCGCCTGCGCCGGCCGGCGCTCGCGAGGGCGGTGGAGATGCTGGCCGGCATCCTCACCGACGGCTCGCTCACCGAGGCCCTGGGCGAGGTCATCGGCGACCGGCTCAGGCTCGCCCGCGCCAAGCGCCGCTTCGGCGGCATCGAGGGGCTTTTGGCGGCCATCGACGAGAAGCTCGAGGCGCCGCCGGGCGTCGAGCCGCACGAGCATGTGCTGTGCGCCTGCGCGGACGGGATCGTCGACCATGAGGGTCTGCAGGCCGCTGCCAACGCGCTCCTGGCCAGCGGCGTCAACGACCGCAAGCGCGCCGAGCGGATCCTGCCCTGGCTCAACGCCGTCCCGGCCGACCGGCTGACGCTCTTCGAGGACTACAAGCGCGCCTTTCTCACCGCCGACGGCGAGGGGATCAAGAACCTCGCGGCCAAGGCTGTCGAGGACTGGGCGCGCAGCGTGCTGGTGCGCGAGCAGGCGCGTATCCTGCGGGTCTGCGAGCAGCAGAAGGCCATCGCCATCGCGCGCCGGACCCAGGCGCTGCTGCTCGTGGCCGATTCCGTCATCGAGGTCTACGAGCGCCAGAAGGAGCGGCAGGCGCTGCTCGACTATGACGACCTGATCGAGCGCGCCCGGGCCCTGCTGGCCGACCCGCAGCGCACCGAATGGGTGTTCTACAAGCTCGACCAGAGCATCGATCATGTGCTGGTCGACGAGGCCCAGGACACGAGCCCGGCCCAGTGGGAGATCATCGAGCGGCTGACCGACGAGTTCTTCGCCGGCGAGGGGGCGAGCGACCGACCGCGCACGCTCTTCGTGGTGGGCGACGAGAAACAGTCGATCTACAGCTTCCAGGGGGCCGATCTCGCCAATTTCCGCGCCGTCCGCGCCCGCATCCTGGAGCGTGCCGCGGCCGCCGGGCGGCCGGTCGCCGGGGAGACACTCGATCTCTCCTTCCGCTCGGTGGCAGCGGTGCTCGAGACGGTCGACCGGGTGCTGGCCCTGCCCGCCCTCACCCCGGCCGCCGTCCAGCCCGGCGAGCGGGTGCAGCACGATACGGTGCGCCGCAACCAGGCGGGTCTCGTGGAGCTTCTGCCGCTGGCCGAGCCCGGCCAGCGCGAGGGCATCGAGACGAGCTGGCCGCTGCCCAGCGAGCCGCGCATCGTCGACGAGCCGCAGCGCCGCGTGGCCGAGGCGGTGGCCCGCACGATCCGCCGCTGGCTCGACGAGGGCGAGCCGCTGGAAGCGCTCGGCCGGCCGCTGCGGCCCGGCGACATCCTCGTGCTGGTCTCGCGCCGCGGCACCGTGCAGGACCTGCTGATCCGGG
Organism: Geminicoccaceae bacterium 1502E; assembly: GCA_033875255.1. Lineage (GTDB taxonomy): Bacteria > Pseudomonadota > Alphaproteobacteria > Geminicoccales > Geminicoccaceae > Marinimicrococcus. The sequence continues at coordinate 123,170 of JAWZSN010000017.1, forward strand.
CCCTCAAACGCCACGATGTGCCGGTCGCCGGTGCCGACCGGCTGGCGCTGGGCGAGCACATCGCGGTGATGGATCTGGTGGCCCTGGGCCGTGCCATCCTGCTGCCCGAGGACGATCTGAACCTTGCCGCCCTTCTCAAGAGCCCGCTTTTGGGACTGGGCGAGGAAGAGCTCTTCGAGCTTTGCTGGCAGCGGGGCCAGACGAGCCTGATGGAGCGGTTGCGCGCCTTTGCCCGCGACCATGGCAGGGCTTTCGCGGTTGCCTACGAGCGGCTGGCGGGGTGGAGCCGGCGCGCCGACTTCATGCCGCCCTTCGAGTTCTTCACCCGGGTGCTGGGCGAGGATGGCGGCCGCCGGCGGCTCCTCGAGCGCCTCGGTCCCGATGCCGCCGAGCCCATCGAGGCGTTTTTGGGCCAGGCGCTGGCCTATGAGCGCGGCCATCCCTCCTCGCTGGAGGGCTTCCTGCACTGGCTCACCCTCGACGACCAGCAGCTCAAGCGCGACCCCGAGCAGGCCCAGGACCTGGTGAGGGTAATGACCGTGCACGGCTCGAAGGGGCTCGAGGCGCCGGTGGTGATCCTGGCCGACGCCGGACCGCAGCAGTCGGCCCGGAGCGGCCGGTTGGTGTGGTGCCAGGAGGACGATCTGCCCTTGTGGCGTGCCTCGAAGGAGCAGCGCGAGCCGGTCAGCGAGGCAGCTTGTGCGGATCTGGAGCGGCGCCAGCAGGAGGAGCGGCTGCGGCTGCTCTACGTGGCCCTCACCCGCGCCCGCGACCGGCTCTGCATCACCGGCTGGGAGACCCGTAACGGCGATCTCGATGCCTGCTGGCACGGCCTCGCGCGGCAGGCGCTGCAGGCCGACGAGCGCGCCGTGCCGATCACGGTGGAGATCGGCCGCAGCCTTTCCGGCGAGGGCCGGCGTCTGGCGCTGGGTGCTGCGGCACCGCCGGCGCCGGCATTGCCGCAGGAAGCGCCCCCGGCACGCGCCCTGCCTGCATGGGCCGCCAGCGCTGCGCCGGAGGAGCCGACCCCCTCGCGCCCGCTCGCCCCCTCCCGGCTCGGCGCCGACGAGCCACCGCCACGCGCCTCCTCGGGCGTCGAGGCGGCCGGCCGCTATCGCTTCGGGCTCCTTGCCCACAAGCTCCTCCAGCTCGCACCGGCCTTGCCGGAGACGGAGCGGCCGGCAGCGATCTCGGGCTATCTCGAGAGAAACGCCCGCGACCTCGACGCCGCCACCCGCCAGCGGCTGGCCCGGGAGGTGCTGGGCGTGATGGCGCTACCCGAGCTGGCGCCGGTCTTCTCCCCGGCGGCCCGCGCCGAGCAGGCGATCGCCGGGCTGCTCGGCCAGACCGCCGTATCGGGCCAGATCGACCGGCTGCTGGTGACCGAGAAGGAGGTGGTGCTGGTCGACTTCAAGACCGGACGGGCGCCGCCCGCTGGCGCCGATGGGACGTCCGGGGCCATGCCCGGAGCCTATGTGAGGCAGATGGCCGCGTACCGGGCCCTGCTGCGCCGGCTCTATCCCGGCCGCGATGTCCGCTGTGCGCTGGTCTGGACGGAGAACGGCACGGTCACCTGGCTGCCTGCACCGCTCCTCGACGAGGTGGAAAGCCGGCTCGCAGGGCTGCCCGCCGCCACCGCTCCTTGACGGAGGCGACGCGCGACCCCTAATTTCCGGCGCAAGATGGAGCCTTGCGGGCTTCACGGATTCACAAGATACGGACGGCGACGATGCCCATCATCCAGGCCACCGACACCTCGTTCGAGAAGGACGTGCTCAAGGCCGAGAAGCCGGTGGTGGTCGACTTCTGGGCCGAATGGTGCGGCCCCTGCAAGATGATCGCACCCATCCTCGAGGAGCTCGCCGCCGAGATGGGCGAGACGGTCCAGGTGGTGAAGGTCAACATCGACGAGAACCCTCTCACCCCGACCAAGTATGGCGTGCGCGGCATCCCGACGCTGATGCTGTTCAAGAACGGCACGGTCGCCGCCACCAAGGTCGGCGCCCTGCCCAAGCGCCAGCTCGTCGAGTGGGTCCAGCAGAGCGTCTGAGCCCTCCCGCCAGCCCTGGGCTGAAACGAAAGCACCCCGCGCGAGCGGGGTGTTCTCGTTTCAAGGGAGCGCCGCCCCGGCAGGAGCGGCGCCTTTCAGGCTCAGCGGCCGGCGGCGAGCGCCTCGGCGCGGATCTCCGAGAGCGTGGCTTTGGGCGTGAGCGCCTCGGGGTCGATCACCAGCTCGATCAGCGCCGGCCGGCCGGCGGCCATCGCCTCCTCGAAGGCGGCCGGGAAATCCTCGGTGCGCCGCACCGTGGCGCCATGCGCACCATAGGCTCGGGCCAGCGCCGCGAAGTCGGGATTGTGCAGCTCGGTGCCCGAGACACGGGTCGGGAAGTCGCGCTCCTGGTGCATGCGGATCGTGCCGTACATGCCGTTGTTGACGACCAGGATCACGAGCTCCTTGACCCCGTACTGCATGGCCGTGGCAAGCTCCTGACCGTGCATCATGAAGCAGCCGTCGCCGGCGAAGCAGACGGTCGGCCGGTCCGGGAAGGCGATCTTGGCGCCGACCGCAGCGGGCAGGCCGTAGCCCATCGAGCCCGAGGTCGGGGCAAGCTGGGTCTTGAAGCCGCGATAGCTGTAGAAGCGGTGGACCCACACGCAGTAGTTGCCGGCACCGTTGGCGATGATCGTGTCGGCCGGCAGACGGTCGCGCAGCCAGGTCATGACCTCGCCCATCTGCAGGTCGCCCGGCGTGGCCTTGGGCTGGCGCCAGGCAAGATAGCTCTCGCGCATGGTGCGCACGCCCTGCGCCCAGGGCCTGTTCTCGACCGGCTCCATCTCGGCCAGCGCCCTGGCGATGCCCGGCATGCTGGCGACCATCCCCAGCTCGGGCTGGTAGACCCGACCGACCTCCTCGGGGTCGTTGTGGATGTGAACCAGCGGCACGCCCGGATCGGGAATGCCCAGGAGCGTGTAGCCCTGGGTCGCCATCTCGGAGAGGCGGGTGCCGATGGCGATCACCAGGTCGGCGCTCTTGATCCGCTCGACCAGCTTCGGGTTCGGGCCGATGGCGATGTCGCCGATATAGCAGGGATTCTCGTTATCGAGCAGATCCTGGCGCCGGAAGCCGCAGGCCGTCGGCAGCTCGTTGGCCTCGATGAAGCGGCGGATGTCGGCGACCGCCTCCTGGCTCCAGCCGCCGCCGCCGAGGATCACCACCGGCCGCTCGACCTTGTCCAGCATGGCATGGAGCCGCGCCATGTCCTGAGGAGCGGGCCAGGACTGCGGCGTGCGGTAGGGGCGGCCGTCATCGACCGCGGCGCGGTCGAGCAGCATGTCCTCGGGCAGCGCCAGGACCACGGGGCCGGGCCGGCCGGTGGTGGCGGTCACGAAGGCGCGGTGGACCAACTCGGGGATCCGCGCGACGTCGTCGATCTCCGCCACCCATTTGGCCATCTTGCCGAACATCGCCCGGTAGTCGATCTCCTGAAACGCCTCGCGCTCGCGGGTCGACCGGTCGATCTGGCCGATGAAGAGGATCATCGGCGTGCTGTCCTGGCTGGCGATGTGCAGCCCGGCGCTGGCGTTGGTGGCCCCCGGACCGCGGGTCACGAAGGCGATGCCGGGCTTGCCCGTGAGCTTGCCGTAGGCCTCGGCCATCATCGCCGTGCCGCCTTCCTGGCGGCAGATGGTGTAGCGGATCTCGGGCACGTCGTGGAGCGCGTCCAGCACCGCGAGATAGCTCTCGCCGGGCACGCCATAGCAGATGTCGACGCCGTGGATGCGCAGCTGGTCCACGAGGATCTGGCCGCCGTGCCGCCGGTTGTCGCTCATCCCGTCCTCCGTCTTCGAACCGTTCTGGAGCAGGGCTTAGCCGGTTCGGGCCATGGAGGATAGGGCGCAGCACGGGGGTCCGCCCTGCCCTTGGCTGTGGTCTCGGCGGCGGCCGGGGGGCTATGATGGAAGCAGGGCAAGAAGCAGCATGGCGCGACGATGAGCGAGCAGACGATCGAGCTACTTTACGGCAAGGGCACGGTGCGCCTGACGCCGCCTCCGGGCAGCCGCCCGACGGTGATCCGCAAGCATGTCATGCCGGTGCTGCCCGATCCGGCGGGCGCCGTGCGCGAGGCCCTGGCCCGGCCGGTCGCGACGCCGCCGCTGGCCGAGCTCGCACGCGGCAAGCGCTCGGCCTGCATTCTCATCTGCGACATCACCCGGCCGGTGCCCAACGGCCTGTTCCTGCGGCCGATGATCGAGACCCTGATGGAGGCCGGCGTGCCCCGCGAGGCGATCAGCATCGTCGTCGCCACCGGCCTGCACCGCCCCAACGAAGGCACCGAGCTGGTCGAGCTGGTGGGCGATCCCTGGGTGCTCGACCATGTGGCGGTCCACAATCACTTCGCGACCCGCGACGAGGATCACGTCTTTCTCGGCCGGACCCGCACCCGCGGCACCGAGGTCGGCATCGACCGGCGCTTCGTGGAGGCCGAGCTCAAGATCGCCACCGGCCTGGTCGAGCCGCATTTCATGGCCGGCTGGTCGGGAGGCAGGAAGGTCATCGCCCCCGGCGTCGCCCACGCACGGACCATCACCACCTTCCACAACAGCGCCTTCATGGCCGACCCCTGCGCCGCCAACTGCGTGCTCGAGGGCAACCCGCTCCACGAGGAGCAGCTCCAGATCGTCGGGATGCTGGGCGGCGCCTACGCCCTCAACACGGTGATCGACGAGCACCGCCGCCTGGCCTTCGTCAATTTCGGCGAGATCGTGCAGAGCCATCTCGAGGCGGTGGCCTTCGTGCGCGGCTATGCAGCGGTCGAGGTGAAGCGGCGCTTCAAGACGGTGGTCACCAGCGCTGCCGGCTACCCGCTCGACAAGACCTACTACCAGACGGTCAAGGGCATGGTGGGCCCGCTGGATATCCTCGAGCCCGGCGGCGATCTCATCATCGCCTCGGCCTGCTCGGAGGGACTGGGCTCGAGACATTATGTCGAGGCCCAACGCCGCCTCGTGGCCCAAGGGGTCGAGGGCTTCTGGGAAGGCATCCGCGACAAGCCGCATGCCGACATCGACGAGTGGCAGACGCAGATGCAGCTCAAGCCCATGCGGACCGGCACCGTGCATCTCCACAGCGACGGGCTCGACGCCGCACAGATGGCGCTCACCGGCGTCGTGCCGGTAGCCGACCTCGACGCGGCGCTGGCCGAGAGCCTGCGCCGCCACGGCGAGGACAGCTTTGCGGTGGTGCCCGAGGGCCCCTATGTGGTGCCGATCCATGGCGGTTGAGCGGGTGGCGCACATCCATCTGGATGCCGTCGGCGGCATCGCCGGGGACATGTTCGCCGCGGCCCTCCTCGACGCCCGGCCGGGCCTCGCAGAAGGGTTGCTCGCGGCCCTGCGCGCTGCCGGGCTGCCCGGGGAGATCGCGGTCGCGGTCGAGTCCGGCCATAGCGCCGGCATGGCCGGCAGACGCTTTCGGGTCACTGCCGGCGATGCCAGGCCCGAGCCCTGCGGCACCTTCCGCCGCCTGCGGCTGCGCCTCCTCCAGTCGGATCTCGAGGAGGCGGTGCGCGAGCGCGCCGTGGCGATCCTCACCGTGGTCGCCGAAGCCGAGGCCGACGTGCACGGCATGAAGGTCGAGGAGGTGCATTTCCACGAGATTGCCGGCTGGGACTCGCTGGCCGACGTGGTGGCCGCCGCCTGGCTGGTCGAGGCGCTGGGCCGCCCCGGCTTCTCCGCCGGTGCGCTGCCGCTGGGCGGCGGCCGTATCGAGGCGGCGCACGGGCTCCTGCCGGTGCCCGCCCCCGCCACCGCCCGCCTTCTGGAAGGCTTCGAGCTGGTGGACGACGGGATCCAGGGCGAGCGGGTAACGCCCACCGGTGCCGCCATCCTGCGCCATCTGCAGCCCGCCCGTACGGTGCCGAAATCCGCCTCGCGCATCGCCGCCACCGGCCAGGGCCTGGGCACCCGCTCGCTGGGCCACACCCCCAACATGCTGCGCGCCCTGCTCTTCACGGAGGCCGGCCCCGGATTCGCCGAAGCCGCGGAGGTCGAGCAGGTGGGCGTGCTGCGCTTCGAGATCGACGACCAGACCGGCGAGGACCTGGCGCTGGCGCTCGACCGGGTGCGCGAGGTGGAGGGCGTGGTGGACGTGGTCCAGTGGCACGCCATCGGCAAGCGCGGCCGCGCCACCGCCTCGGTGCAGGTGGTGGCGAAGGCCGCCGCCGTGGAGGCCGCCATCGAGGCCTGCTTCGCCCAGACCAGCACGCTGGGCCTGCGCTGGCGTCTCGAGGAGCGCCGCATGCTGCCCCGCGAGGAGCTCGAAGTGGAGACCGGCGGCGGGAGTGTGGCTGTCAAGCGCGCCGGGCGGCCGGGCGGCTCGGCGACCGCCAAGGCGGAGCTTCGCGCGCTGGAGGATCCGGCCCTCGACCGGGCGGCCCGCGAGCGGCTGCGCCGTGAGGCCGAGGCGCGGGCGCTGGAGCCGTGAGCGATCCCCGCGGTGCCCTGATGGCGGTACTGGGCGGCTTCCCCCGCCTCGCCGTGGCGGTGAGCGGCGGCGTCGACAGCATGACGCTCGCCTGGCTGGCGCATCGCCGCCTGCCGGGCCGGGTGCGCTTCTTCCACGCCGTCTCCCCGGCCGTCCCCGCCACCGCCACTTCGCGGGTGCGCGCCTATGCGGCCCGCGAGGGCTGGGACCTGGCCGTGATCGAGGCGGGCGAGCTGGACGATCCGCGCTACCGCGCCAACCCCGTCGACCGCTGCTTCTGGTGCAAGAGCGGGCTCTACGGCACCATCCGCTCTCACACCGCCGATCCCATCGCCTCGGGCACCAATCTCGACGATCTGGGCGACTACCGCCCCGGCCTGCGCGCCGCGGAGGACCACGGCGTGCGCCATCCCTATGTGGAGGCCGGGATCGCCAAGCGCGACCTGCGCCGCCTCGCCGCCGCGGAGGGCCTGCTGGACCTGGCCGAGCTGCCGGCGGCTCCCTGCCTCGCCAGCCGCCTCGAGACCGGCCTCGAGGTGACGGTCGGCCGCCTCGCCTTCGTCGAGGAGGCGGAGCGCCTGCTGCAGGCCACCTTCGGCCCCGGCACCATGCGCTGCCGCCTGCGCGCCGACACCGTCGAGATCCAGCTCGAGCAGCACAGGCTGGCCGAGGTCGAGGCGGGCCGGCGCGAGGAGCTGCGCCAGGGGCTGGAAAGCCTCAAGGAACGCTTCGCCCTCCCCCTGCCCCTGCGCTTCGCCCCCTATGTGCGCGGCAGCGCCTTCCTGCACGGGCCCCGCCATGCGTGACTTCCTCTTCGACGGCGCCCGCCCCGCGCGCATCGGCCTCGCCGAGGCGATCTTCTGCCAGAGCAAGACCCCCGCGCAGATCGCGGGGATCGTCGAGACGATGGCGGCGCGCGGCGAGAGCCTGCTGCTGACCCGCCTCGACGAGGCGCAGCACGCCGCACTCCCCCCACCCCTGCGCGGCCTGCTCGCCTACGACCCGCTCTCCCGCACCGCCGTCCTGGGCGAGGAGCCCGCCCCTGTCGGCCCGCCCGAGGTCTGCATCGCTGCCGCCGGCACCGGCGACGTCCCGGTGGCGCTGGAGGCCGCCCGCACCCTGGCCTTCCACGGCAAGTCCAGTCTGCGCCTGGCCGATCTCGGCGTGGCCGGCCTCTGGCGCCTGCTCGAGCGCCGCGAGAAGATCGCCACCTTCCCGGTGGTGATCGCCCTTGCCGGCATGGAGGGCGCCTTCTTCAGCGTGCTGGCCGGCCTCGTGCCGGGCGTGGTCATCGCCGTCCCCGTCTCGCACGGCTACGGCGTCGCCGAAGGCGGCCACGCCGCCCTCACCTCTGCGCTGGCCAGCTGCGCCCCCGGCGTGCTCACGGTCAACATCGACAACGGCTACGGCGCCGCCTGCGCCGCCCTGCGCGTCCTCCACGCCCGCCGCCCCGGCTGAACGCGGCCCGGGCCCGGCCGGCCGAGCGGGATCAGGAGCGCCCAAGGCGATAGCCGGGATGACCGCGCCAGGGCAGATCCGGAAGAAGCAGGCGCCTCGTGCCGCAGCGACGGCGCGCCCCGCTGCGGCGTCGCCGCGCAAGGCGCTGCGCGCGGCCTTTTTTCCTTTTTCTGCAGGTCGGTCCGGTGCGCGCGACAGCGGCGGCGCCTGGCCTTTGCGGAGGGTGAAGGCGAGCGCCGACGGTGAGGTGCGTTCACGCTTCTTCAACCTTTGCGTGGCATGCTCGCGGATGGTGGGAGAGGTGCGGCCCTCAGGGTCTCGGGGCGGCGGAGTCCCATCCCAGCAGTATCCAGGAACCAGGTGAAGAAAGCGTGAATGTGCCGGGCCGGGTGGCAGGCCTCCAAGGCCGGTTCACCGTTCTTCAACCTTTGTCCTGGCATTCTCGCGGATGGTGGGAGAGGTGCGGCCGCCAGAAAATTCGCGGCGGCGGAGTCCCACCCCAGCAGGATGCCGAACTCCGGTAAAGACCCGGTAAACAGGCGCCGCGCCAACCCCGGAGAAAATCAGAAAACGAAGCCGCGCGCAGCGCCTAGCGCGGCTCCGCCCCTTCGCCCGCTCCAACATCGCGTCCGCCCCGCACCTGCCCTCGCCCGCACGCTGCCTGGCGCGATCAGGCTTTCAGCCGGCACCACTGCGCCCGGCTCAGGGCGCGGCTCGAAGGACTCCTGACACCCTTTCTCCCGACAGGTTAGCGGAAAACCTCACTGTACGCAGGGCGTGGTTCAGGTCCCACGAAAGTTCCTCTTATTTTCTGATAGTTGCGATTGCATGACGCAACACCATTGTTGCGCACGCCATCAGCATGAACAAGACTATCGACGATACTGCAACGTGAATCGGCGAGAATCTCCATAAAAACCCAATGCGGATCTCACCAATTAAATACATTATATAAAAAGCAACCAATGGACTTGGTATTAGGCTCTGTACCCAATCAATCTCTTGATCCACGGCTGGGCCTCTGATTCAACCGTCGCACCGGCGGGCAAGAGGGTGGCGACGATGCAGGGACTGTTCGGGCTGGACGACGAGGCGTGGGCGGTGATCGAGCCGCTGTTGCCGAAGAATCAGCCGGGAGCGCGGCGGGTCGACGACCGGCGGGTGATCAGCGGGATCCTGCACGTGCTGCGCTCGGGCTGCCGGTGGCGCGACTGCCCGCAGGCCTACGGACCCTACACGACAATCTACAACCGCTTCAACCGCTGGTCCCGGCGGCGGATCTGGCAGCGGCTGCTGGAGGCCCTGGCCGAGGCTGGAGCGCTCGGCGGCAGCGTCGCCATCGACAGCACCTACGTTC
>JAWZSN010000018.1:0-128131 GCA_033875255.1 Geminicoccaceae bacterium 1502E
GGAACGGCGCTTTGCCCGGCAGAAGCTCGCCTACCGGGGCCCGGCCGCGCAGCTTCGTCATGTTGGTCCTGGCCCCCTCGACAGCGCTGCTGTCGAGCATCGATGAAGACCAGCCGCCGCGGATCGAGCCGGCCCTGGTGCCGGATCCAGCGCGCCCGGCGCCACGCCACGTCGGGCCGGTCCCGCTCCACGGCAATCAGCGCTTTTTTTTGCTCAGCCGGGTCTCGTGCACGAAGGTCCACACCGTCCGCCAGGCGCCGCGCAGCCCGCGCCCGGCCAGCTCCGCCACCAGCTGCCGCAAGGTGAACGGCGTGGCCAGCCGCTCCAGCAGCCAGGCCGCGTGCCCGTCGCGGATCTTGCGGGGCACGTGCCCGCCCATTCTGCCGGGCGCCAGCCCACCAGTCTCCCGCCGCAGCTTCGCCCATTCGGGCACCGTCGACGGCGCCACCTCCAGCGCAGCGCCGATCGTCCGGATGCTCTCTCCCGCATCCAGCAGCACCCTCGCCCGCTGCCGCAGATCCAGCGACTACGGTCTCGCCATCGCCGCCGGCCTCCTCCCCGGCCCCGAGCTTGACTCAGATCTCACGCATCATGGGAATCCCCGCCGATTCGGCCGAGGCTCATTTCGCTCTAAACCGTCGCATCGACCGACGAGAGGGTGGTGATGATAGGGGGACTGTTCCGGCTGGACGACGAGGCGTGGGCGGTGATCGAGCCGCTTTTGCCGAAGAGCCAGCCGGGGGTGCCTGCGGGTCGACGACCGGCGGGTGATCAGCGGGATCCTGCATATGCTGCGCCCGGGCTGCCGGTGGCGCGACTGCCCGCAGGCCTACGGGCCCTACACGACAATCTACAACCGCTTCAACCGCTGGTCCCGGCGGCGGGTCTGGCGGCGGCTGCTCGAGGCCCTGGCCGAGGCCGGAGCGCTGGACGGCAGCGTCGCCATCGACAGCATCTGGGAGCGCGCGCACCGCTCGGCGGGCGGCGGAAAGGGGGGGCAAAAACAGGCGATCGGCGTCTCGCGGGGCGGCCGGACCACGAAAATCCACCTTGCCCCCAGCTCTTGGGCCACCGATCTCCTCGGGCGGCCGCTCGCGCTCATCCTGACGCCCGGCAACACCGCCGACATCCGCATCGCGGGCGATGCTTTTAGCAGCGGCGGGACCGGCCACCCGCATCATCGCCGACCGCGGCTACGACGCCGACGCGCTGCGGCGCGAGATCGTCGAGCGCGGCAGCGCGCCGGTGATCCCCGGCCGCCGCAACCGCAAGCGGCCGGCCAGCCACGACCCCCGTGCCTATCGCGAGCGCTGGCGCGTCGAGGCGGCGATCAACCGCCTGAAGGATTTCGGCCATATCGCCACCCGCTACGACAAGCTCGCGATGAACTTCCAGTCTGCCGTGGCCCTCGCGGCCGTCGCGGTCTTCTGGCTCTGATTGAGTCCGGACCCTAATCTATGCTTCATGCGTCCCATTACTAATATCCCAACGATATACATGACATGCGCGATCCTCCGTGCTACATTTCCGGCATGGAGCAGCAGGATTTTCGCAGCATCGGGCGGGCGGCGCAGGAGGCCTTGCGGCGGCGGGCCTTGTGGCTGATCGAGCATGAGCGGCTGAGCCAGAGCGAGGTGGCGCGGCTGATCGGGGTGCAGCGGCAGACGGTGAACCTGTGGGTCAAGCGGCAGCGCGAGCTTGGGCCCACCGGGGTGCTGGACGGGCGGCGGGTCTCGCCGCGGCGTGGCAAGGGGCTGCTGAGCGAGGCGCAGGGCCGGCAGGTGCAGGCCTGGATCGCCGACAAGGCGCCGGAGCAGCTGAAGCTGCCTTTTGCGCTCTGGACGGCCCGCGCGGTGCGGGAGCTGATCGAGGCGCAGCTCGGCATCCGGCTCGGCCTGTCGACGGTGCAGCTCTATCTCCGGCGCTGGGGGATGACGCCACAAAGGCCGCTCTTGCGGGCGCGCGAGCGCTCGCCTGCGGCGATCGGGGCCTGGCTGGGGCGGGCCTGGCCGGCGATCGCCGCCCGGGCCAAGCGCGAGGGGCGGTGATCTACTGAGGCGACGAGACGGGGGTCAGCAACGTCGAGAGGACCGGTCGCAGCTGGGTCCCCTAGGGCCGGACGCCGGTGGTGACTTCCTATGCGCGGCGCCTGGGCGGCAGCATGATCTCGGCGGTCAGCGATCGCGGCCTGATGCGCTTCATGCTCTACGATGGTGCTTTGAACGCCGGGCTGTTCGTGACCTTCATGCGCCGCCTGGTGAACGACACCAAAGGCAAGGTCTTCCTCATCGTCGACAATCTCCGGGTACACCACGCCCGCAAGGTCAAGGCCTGGGTAGCCGCGCACCACCACGAGATCGAGCTCTTCCACCTCCCCGCCTACGCGCCCGAGCACAACCCCGACGAACACCCGACAACGACCTCAAGCAGCAGCTGCGGCAAAAGCCGCAGCCCGGCAGCAAGGACCAGCTGAAGTCTGGCATCCGCTCGGTGATGCGGACCATCCAGCGACGGCCCGAGCGGATCAGAAGCTGCTTCTCCTTGCCGACCGTCCGGTATGCCGCGTGAGATGTCGGGTGTAACGCTGGGACATTAGTAATCAACAAAAAGGTGTGTTGGCAATGCAGGAGGCGTTCTGCCTAGACAGCGAGGCGTGGGCGGTGATCAAGCCGCTATTGTCCAGGAGTCAGATAAAGGCACGACCGGGCGGCGATTAGCTGCTGGGAGCCTTGGCCAAGACCGGTGGGTGGAAGCGTAGCCATCGACAGCACTGCGTCCTCGACGGCAAGGACGCCGAATCATTCACAGGCTCTGAGGATGATATACGCCTGAACCAGGTGAGCGGTTGCCGCTGGGAAGTTCCCGTGTAGGGTTCGTCTACCCGCTGGATGCCAGCCATGCCGCGCGAAAAATCATCTCCTAGAGATATTTTCTGACTTGGCGCAGTCTCTCAAGATGCTTCATGCACATTCACGTGCTGATCTCCCGGAGGACGACTGGGAGCCATTGGCCACACACCTCACTGCCGTAGCGGCGCGCGCAGCTGCCTTCGGGCAGCCTTTTCGTGCCGGGAAGCTCGCCGAGGCGGCGGGGCTGTTGCACGATGTCGGCAAGGCGAGCGCCCGGTTTCAGGCCTATCTTCGTGGGCAGGCGGCCAGCACCGATCATTCGACTGCCGGGGCCCAGCTTGCCGTTCAGCGCCGTCCTTCTCGCCGACGAGGCCAGAAAGGCACTCCTCGTGGCGTATCAGGAGCGCAAGAAGGAGGAGATGCAGCACCCCTATCTCCAGGAGAAGGCGCCGCTCGGGCTGATGCCCCAGCTCCAGGCCCAGCTTCTCGCCCGTCATCTGCGGGGTGATCTCGACGCCTACCCGCCCTTCGGCTGGAGGTAGAGCCATGATGGTGCTGGTGACCTACGACGTCGCCACCGACACGCCGGCGGGGCGTCGCCGGTTGCGGCGGGTCGCGAATGCCTGCAAGGATTTCGGACAGCGCGTCCAGCTTTCCGTATTCGAATGCGACGTCGAGCCGGCCCAATGGGTGAACCTCAAGGCCCGGCTCCTCGGGGAGATCGACCCCGCCCGGGATTCCCTGCGCTTCTACTATCTGGGCAGCAACTGGAAACGACGTGTCGAGCATGTCGGCGCCAAGCCGGCACTCGATCTGGACGGGCCGCTCGTGCTGTGATGCGGCTGCGCGAACCCCTAGCAGGCGGCCAGATCCCGGGAGGTTCGCGCGGCAAGAACTCTTCACCTTTCCAACAAGTTACCGGCTCACGCCTGCTCTCGGGATCAGGCCGGTCCGCGCATAGCAGAGAGGTTCGCGCTTCCCGGACATTTTGCGCCGCGCGCTCAGTGCGTTACACGGGAGCGGTCGCCCCCTGCACGGGGGCGTGGATCGAAACTTCGCAGACGAGGCGGCCTACGCGATCCTTGAGGTCGCCCCCTGCACGGGGGCGTGGATCGAAACTCGAAGCAGTCGAGCACGCGCTGGGCAAGCTCCGCGTCGCCCCCTGCACGGGGGCGTGGATCGAAACCACGAGACGGCGCACGGCCTCGGCGGGGACGGCGCGTCGCCCCCTGCACGGGGGCGTGGATCGAAGCATTTAGATCGAAGCGCGCCATCGTCTCGCCTCCGGTTGCTCCACTGCCTGGACGTGCTCGATTGCGGCGATCCCTACCAGGTTGCGCGTCGCAAGGTGCTCTACGAGGGCTTCGGCTTCACGCCACTCGCCTCTAGTTCGCTCAGGATGTTCTTGCCGCTGGGGACGGTGGGAGCCTTGCTGTCGGAGTCAGCCGGAGGGGCCTGACCATCATGCCGACACTGACCGAGAACGCGCTGCTGGCGGTGCGCAAGGCGGCTGGTGTTGCCGATGGTGCTATCCGGGACCGGGCACCCTCAGCGTGTCCTCGCAGCCGTTGCGTCTTTCTGGCCTGATTGAGGTTACCCCGGCAAGCATCACCCTCGGCAGCTACGGCAGAGCCCGCGCTCGCTGTACGGCCCATCGTCGAAAGAAACGCTGGACGGCGGCGATGTCGTCCCCCTCGAGCATGACGTGCTCTCCCGGGTCGTCTCGCCCTTCGGCGTCGGCAGCCGGTGCTCCAGCGGCGCGGGATTGCCGCAGAGCCTCGCCCATGGCGCCGACCGACCGCGAGAGGCGGAGCAGGTGAACGGCGTCCGCGAGAGCCTCGGCACGCGCCAGCCGCATCGGCAGGTCGGTGACTGCCGCGCCTGCCCGGACAAGCTGCCCGCGGGCAACGAGCCCCTCTAGGCGGAGTCGCGCGCCAGCGCGAGCAGCTCCTCGAGCAGCGCGACCGTGTGTGCCTGGGCCTGCAGGATCGCCGCGTTGGAGGCCTGCATCTCCCGGAGCAGCCCGGCGATCTCGTCGATCCTCGAAGGGCCCTCCTCGTCCTGTCCCTCGTCCAGCAGCGCCAGCAGGGCGTGCAGCATCAGGGTGCTCTTCAGGGTCGCGTACGTCGCCGCGTCGAACCCCTGACCGTCCAATAGCCGCGCCAGCTGCCCCGGCGGGCTCTTCGTCGTGGCCCCGAGCAGGGTTTCCAGGTCCTTCACGGACCAGGGGCTCCTCTTTCTGGCCTGCGAGGCCTAGTCGGGCGGCATGATGTGCTTCCTCCTCCATCCGGGCGTTGACCGCGCCCTTGTTGACCCTGGCAAGGCGGTGCAGCGCCCCCAGCACCTCGCCGCTGGCGTCGGTGACGACCCACGTGGCGCGCCGGTCGCCGGGCCGCAGGTGCAGGCCCTGCCCGACCAATGCAGCCCGCAGGGCCTGCGGGGAATCGCTGCGCTCCCACGCCGCCCGCACCGTGTCGCGCACGGACGGCAGATGCGCGCCGCGGCGCCGGGCCCGCTGGTGCTGGTCGTCGCTGTACGCGGCCTGGGGGCGTGGCCCCTCCGTGAGCCCGGCAGCCTCGAGGCAGACGGCCGCCCCGGCGCGCCCCTCTGCCCGCAGCGCCCGGACCACGGCCCGGTTGTGCGCGCCGCGGGTCAGCGCATGGCCCAGCGCGAGCTCGGCGAGCCGGGCGACCTTCTCGTGGCGCGCCCGCATGTGGCGCGAATCGAGCACCCGGCCACGGACCGGGTCGACCTCCGGCACGAGGGCGTGCCAGTGCCGGTCGTACGCCGCGCCGTCGGCCCGCTGCTTCCGGTGCTCGACCAGGATCGCCGCTGCCGGGTCGAAACCGAACTCCGTGGCCAGCATCCCGAGCACCCGATACGCCTGGTCACGGGTGACCGCCTCGGCCGGAGAAACTGAAAAATGCCGGACCGCGTAGGTGGCGCCGTGAGCGCGGGCGTCCGTCGCCATGTCGGCGAGATCGCGTTCGGTGCCCTGCAGCACCTCGACCGCCTCGTTATCCCGGCCGTGCAGGACGTGCCGGGACAACGCCTGGTGACCGCTCGCCGTCCGGATCCGGGAGGCCTTGATGATCATCGCAGCGCCTCCGCCAGCAGGACCCGCATGGCCTCGATGGCTGCCGCCGAGCGGTCGAGCGCCCCCTGGTCGATCGGTGCCCCGGCGTTGGCCCGGTGTGCCAGCTGGTTGACGTTGTTGCCGATGGCGTTGAGCGCGCGGCGCAGCCGCACGAGCTCGGCCCGCACCGCCACCTCGTCGCCGCCGCGCGCTCCCGACCGGCAGGCTGTCCGGACCCATGCCGACAACGGCAGGCCTGCCGCGGCGGCGTGCTGCCGCCAGCGTTCCTTCTCCGCTGCCGGTATCCGGATCCTGACGAGGTCGTTCTTGCCCATGTCGTTGTCGCCATGCTGCCGGGGTCCACGGGGCAGAGCCCCTGGCCAGCTTGTCTTGTGGATGTGGCCACAAAAGACACGGCTGGCTCAATGACAAGATAGCATCGCATGATTAATAAATGGTTAAAGTTACTGAATATTTTTCATTGCAGCAACATGATGTTTTGTAGGCGCGATGTGTTTATTGGATAGATCAGCGTTTCTTCATGCCAACGGCGATGGCCTATCTTCGGCATCCAGGCGCTTGAATTGCTTTGCTCGGTACGGACGCCGGCGGGTGCCGGAGCGGGGCTGCCCGGAAGCCGCTATCGACATGAAGCGGGACCGTTGCGGCAAAGGTTGCGCTACCGCGAGGACAACCTGCGGCAACCCTTCGCGACCTGCGACGGCATCAGGACAAGCTGATCCAGGTTGAAAAAGGTTGCCCGTTTTCGTGGCAGATATGCGCGGCGGCGTTGCAAACCCTGACAGAAACGCTGCTTTCCTCCGCAAGGGCGTTGCCGGGCCCGACAGAGCTGATGCCTGCCTAGCCGGAAGCGCTGCCCGGCTGCCCGGGCACTCCCGGCGGCAGAAGGCCTTCCACAGGCCACCGCCAGGCGGCTGCAAGGCCGGCTTCCTGATCGCGACGCGATGGCCTTGGATGCCGTCGTCGGATGACTTTCCATTCGGAAAGTGCCGTAAAAAATCCTGTCCGTCGGCGCCGGGACCGGCTGCCTGACCGTAGCGCGATGGTCGCGGCCAGGTTCTGCCATTATGCCGTCATCAATCGAAAGTTGAAATTCGCCGTCGCTCGCTTCGTCGGATGTGCTGACACAGTGACCGTCACGGCCTTCTTCGCCGAGCTGGTCCAAGCGGCGCCCTACCGGATCACACGGTGATGGCCGACAATAGCATCAGCCTGCGGATTCGCCCCGGCGCCAGCGCTCGTACACCACGCTCCGGGACGTGACGAAACCATGCCTCCCGGAGCTGCCTAGGGTCCGGACTCAATCAGAGCCAGAAGGCCGCGACGGCCGCCAGGGCCACGGTGGACTGGAAGTTGGCGGCGAGCTTGTCGTAGCGGGTGGCGACGCGGCGGAAATCCTTCAGCCGGTTGATCGCCGCCTCGACGCGCCAGCGCTCGCGGCAGGCGCGGGGGTCGTGGCTGACCGGGCGCTTGCGGTTGCGGCGGCCGGGGATTACCGGCTCGGCGCCGCGCTCAACGATCTCGCGCCGCAGCGCGTCGGTGTCGTAGCCGCGGTCGGCGATGATGCGGGTCGCCGGTCCCGCCGCCGTCAGCAGCTCACCCGCGATGCGGATGTCGGCGGTGTTGCCGGGCGTCAGGATGAGCGCGAGCGGCCGCCCGAGGAGGTCGGTCGCAAGATGGATCTTCGTGGTCCGGCCGCCCCGCGAGACCCCGATCGCCTGTTTTTGCCCCCCTTTTCCGCCGCCCGCCGAGCGGTGCGCGCGCTCCCAGATGCTGTCGATGGCGACGCTGCCGCCCAGCGCCCCGGCCTCGGCCAGGGCCTCGAGCAGCCGCCGCCAGATGCGCCGCCGGGACCAGCGGTTGAAGCGGTTGTGGACGGTCGTCCAGGGCCCGCAGGCCTGCGGGCAGTCGCGCCACCGGCAGCCCGAGCGCAGCACGTGCAGGATCCCGCTGATCACCCGCCGGTCGTCGACCCGCAGGCACCCGCGGCTGGTTCTTCGGCACAAGCGGCTCGATCACCGCCCACGCCTCGTCGTCCAGCCAGAACAGTCCCCGCATCGCCACCCTCTTGCCCGCCGGTGCGACGGTTGAATCAGAGGTCCGGCCGTGGATCCGGAGGGTGATTGGGTACAACGCCTAGAGGCAGGGGACCTGTCCGGCCAGCCGGTCGAGCCGCTATAGCCAACAAGGCGTGGGGCGGCCCGGCTGGATCTCGCGCTGGAGCAGCGCGCCGATCAGCGATGCTTTTCCAAGAACGTCCGCACCGGGCCGACAACGCGATCCGGTGCCTCGATCAGGAGCGCATGCTTCAACTCGTTCAGAATGACCAGCTCCGAGTTCGGCATCGCATCAGCGATCTGCTTGTTGAGCCGCGGATTGCAGCCACCGTCCAGCTCTCCGGTCAGCACGAGCGACGGCGCGTCGATCTCGTGCAGCCAGGGCGACATCTCGGTTTCAGCATAGATATCGAACACGTTGAGGAACACCTCGGGCGGCGTGCCGACGACCTGGGCCTTGCGTCGCTCGATGACGTCAGGATTGGCGGCGGCGAAATCGTCGGTGAACCAGCGTGCGGTCAGCGTGTCGAGCTCTCGCTCGATCCCGTTCTCGCGCATGGCGGCGACGACGCCTTGGACCTTTGCGCTGTCGTCCGCCGTGCGGAAGGCGGCGGTGGAATAGAGGCCAAGCGACAGCACCTTGTCGGGGAACCGGTGGGCGAAGCCCGGACCGATCATGCCGCCCAGGGAGTGACCGGCCAGGTGGGCCTTCTCGATACCGACGCGATCAAAGATCCGTGCCAAATCCTCGACCAGATCGCTCAGGCCGAAGCGGCCCTCGGGCAATGGAGACTGGCCATGGCCGCGCAAGTCGTAGGTAATGCAGGTGAAGCGGTCCTCAAGACCGTCGACGAGGCCGTCGAAGACGCTCCTGCGCGCGCCGATGCCGTGGATGAGGATCAAAGGCGGTCCGGCTCCGCGAACCGAGAAATCGCAATCGATGGCCATCGCGGCTATTCCTTCTTCTTTGGCGGCTGCCTGTCGGAGACCAGCTCGCCGGCTACGGCCCACTGGTCGCGCGCGACCTCGTTGAACAGGATGGTGACCCCTCCTGCCGGCCCGCCGATGACGTCGAGATAGGTTTCCGTCAACCGCCTTGCGAGCTCGCGCTTCTGGTCGATCGACCGGCCCGCGAACATGTCGACCCTGATGATTGGCATCGTCGAGATTCCCTGTTTGCGCTCGTGATCGGAGGATGGCCGTACCGCCCGCTGTCGGTCGGGCGCTGCGGCGATGGACAGCGCCGGGACGAGGCAGGTGTCCAGCTCGGGCATCATGGCGGTGCATCCGTCGTCGAGGAACGAGCTGCGCCCGATCGCCTCAAGCCGGCTCGGGCCGAATCGTCGAGGAAGTGGATCCGCAAGGACGCCCCCGACACCAGCAAAGGCCGGCCGGCCTGGCGCCCCGGGGAACAGGCGCCCGAACGATGTCCGGGCGCTTTTGAGATCAGCGGGTGAAGCCCGTCTCTGCGACAACCGAGCCCCAGCGGTTCGTCTCCGCTTCCAAAAAGGCGCCGAAGGCCTCGGCCGTGTCGCCTTCATAGGTGGAATAGCCCTGGGCGCGCAGCTGCTCCTTCACCGCTTCATCGGATACGATCTCCTGAAGCAGGCCCGACAGCTCGGCGACGATCTCGGGCGGCGTGTCCTTCGGAGCAAGCAGCGAATACCACACCGTGCTCACGAAATCCGGATAGCCGCTCTCCTCCATGGTCGGCACATCCGGGAGCAGCTCGGACCGGTCGGCCGAGGCCACCACCCGAGCCTTGACGTTGCCTGCCTCGAGCTGAGGCAGAGCCGTGGGCAGAACGTCGACGCTGACGCGGATCTGGTCGCCCAGCAGATCGCCCATGGCCGGGGTGTTGTAGAGGATGGTCTCGGTCGAAAGCCCGCTCCGCACCCGAAAAAGCTCCGCGGTCAGCCTGGAGATCGTTGCGACGGCCCCGATCGGAACCGGGCTGTCGCTCGCGGCGATGTAGCTCTCCAGCTCCTCGAGGCTATCGCCGGGAACGTTGTTGTTAGTAATGATGACATAGGGGGTGTAGGCCACCCGGCCGATCGGGGAAAAATCGTTGTAAATATCGTAGGGGACCGCGCCCATCGTATATTTGACGATTGTAACCTCGGAGGTTGCCGAGAACAGCAGCGTATGGCCATCCGGCTTGGCGTTGGCGACATGATTGGCGCCGAGGGTCCCGGTGGCGCCCGCCCGGTTCTCGACGACGACGGGTGTGCCCGTCTTTTCCTGCAGACTGTCCGCGAACAGGCGCGCCAGGCGGTCGGTTCCGCCGCCCGCGGCATAGGCGGCGACCAGCGTGATCGGCTTGCTGGGATAATCCTGGGCCACCGCCGGGGTGCCCACCACGAACGCCATTGCCGCCATCAGCAGGCTTTTGCAGGCCATTGATCTCATTGCAGAGGTCCTTTTTTTTGACAAGTTTGGACTTAGGCTCGACGCGTGCGGCGAACCGTCGGCCTCTCATGCATCTGCCGCTATGCCGGCCGGAGACGGTTTATCTCCCTCCTCCCTGGAGGCGGCGCGCATTCACCCAGAGGACGCGGGACAAGCCCCTGGCGCCGCCACGGAAGCTGTGCGGGCGCTGACTGGCAAAACGGAAACCATCGCCTTCGCGGAGATGAAGCTCCTCTCCATCGACGGTAAGCCAGATCGCTCCCTCGAGGACGATTCCGGCCTCCACGCCATCGTGCATGTAACTTTCATCGCCGGAGGTGCCGTCCGGCTCGATCTGCATCATGAAGATATCGAGCTCCGAATCCGCGGCCTGCGGAGTCAGCAGCTCCTTTGAGATCCCGGTGCCCCTGAACCGCACCGTTCTCCGATCCTTCCGGCGAACGACGATGCCGCTACCCTCTACCTCGTCATGGTCGGCGCCGTCGTCGAAGAGGCTTCCGACGTTGACCTGCAGCGCGTTGGCAATGCGGGTCAGCACCTTGACCGAGGGCGAGGAAATCCCCCGCTCGATCTGGCTGATCAGGCCGATGGAGAATCCAGCCTTTCCGGCCACCTCCTTCAATGAAAGCCCCCTTGCTTTCCGCAAGTGGCGGATGCGCTGTCCGAGTGCTTCATCGGCTTTGTCGGTATCCACAGGATTTCCATCCGCTGGATTCACGGATCCCCCTTCGGGTTTATGGCGCATTACTTCAACTCGTATATCGAACAAGCGTATTTATGAAATTTTTGCGTTGACAGCACCGCTAACACGAAACATTTTCGCGCACCAGTGAAATTTGCTGGCCGCATGGAGTGCCATATGGTGGCGTCAAGCGCAGGCCAGGCGTTGCGCCGGTGGATCGTTCTCATCCTCTGCTGGCTCTAGGAGGCCGTGCTCCTGTGAAATCGACAGTTTCCCGCAATTCCCCGGACGAGGGTGAGGAAGAGGCTCGCGGCGCCACCAATTTCGCGCGCATGGAAAACGCGATCCTGGGTCTTTTCCTCGGCCTCGTCGGCGCCGGCGCTATCGCCGAGGGGCTGTCGCTTCCGGTCGGCAGCGCGATGCGGATGGGACCCGGCTACTTCCCGATCCTGATCGGCGGCGTGCTCGTTGTGCTGGGGCTGGCGATCACCCTTCTGCCCACCCGGCATGTCGCGGCCGCCTGGGAGCGTGCCGATCTGGCCCGCGGCGCTGTCGATGTTCTCGCGGTGATCCTCGCCGTCACGTCGTTCGGATTTCTCGTCGAGCGTCTGGGTCTCATAGCGTCGATCGTGGTGGCCGTGTTCATCAGCACCGCGCCCATTCCGGCGATGTCGCTTCTGGAGCGCTTCGTGCTCGCGATATGCCTCGCGGTCGGCAGCTACCTCATCTTCGTCTATGCGCTCGGCGTCTCGATGCCCGGCTTCACGTTCAACTGGTAGGAGCGCGGGATGCTGGAAAATCTCGTCTCGGGGCTTGCTTTCGCGCTCTCCATGGATGCGCTGATCTACTGCGCGATCGGGGTCACGCTCGGGACCTTCATCGGCATGCTGCCGGGGATCGGGCCGATGGCGGCGATCGCCATGCTCGTGCCGCTTACCTATTATGTCGATCCGGCGGTCGGCATCATCATGCTCGCCGGTATCTATTACGGCGCGGCCTACGGCGGCTCCACGGCATCGATCCTGCTCAATCTGCCCGGGACGGCGAACACCGCCATCACCTGCCTCGACGGCTACCCGATGACGCAGCAGGGGCGCGCCGGGATTGCCTTGTTCATGACGACCATCGCGTCATTCTTCGGCAGCATTTGCGGACTGGTCATTCTGGTCGGGTTCGCCCCCAGCCTGTCCACAGCGGTGCTGGCGTTCGGCTCGCCCGAATATTTCTCGCTCGTCTTGCTGGGTTTGCTCGCCTCGGCGCTGGCGGCGACGGATTACCCGCTGCGCGCCGTGGCGATGATCGTTCTGGGGCTTCTGCTCGGATCGGTCGGCGCCGACCAGAATACCGGGATCACCCGCTTCACCTTCGACAGCCCTTATCTCTATGACGGTTTCACCCTCGTCGCTTTCGCCGTGGGCCTGTTCGGCATCCCCGAGATCATCTCGAATGTGAGAACGCCACCCTCCCGAACCGGCGCGAAATCGATCCGGCTGTCGGCCATGCTTCCGACCCGAGAGGACTGGCGACGGTCCTGGCTGCCGATGATCCGCGGCACGTCCATCGGCGCCGTGCTTGGCGCCCTGCCGGGGACAGGCGGAACCCTGGCGACCATCCTGTCCTATTCCACGGAAAAGCGGGTGAGCCGGCGGCCCGAGGAATTCGGCTATGGCGCGATCGAGGGCGTGACCGGCCCCGAAAGCGCGAACAATGCCGCCATTCAGACGGCGTTCATTCCGACGCTCACCCTGGGCATTCCCGGCGATGCGGTCATGGCGCTGATCGTGGCGACACTCATGATCCACGGGATCCAGCCCGGGCCGCTTCTGGTCAGCCAGCACCCGACCGTGTTCTGGGGACTGGCCGCCAGCTTCCTCGTCGGCAACGTGCTCCTTCTCATCCTCAACATCCCGCTGATCGGGCTTTGGATCAGGATCCTCTCGATCCCCTACAAATATCTTTTCCCTGCGATCATCGTCTTTGTCTGCATCGGAGCCTTCAGCATAAACACATCGCCATTTGATATTTACATGGTGTCCTTCTTCGGTGCCCTTGGCTACGGCCTGAGGCTGCTGAGATGTCCGCCCGCGCCGCTTTTGATGGGCCTGATCCTCGGCCCGATGCTCGAGGTCCACTTGCGCCGGGCCTTGCAGATCGCGAACGGTGATCCGTTGGTGTTCGTCGAGCGGCCGATCAGCGCGGCCTTCCTCATGGTCTGCGTCGCCTTGATCGCGGCGGCGATCTTCCGGCGCCGGAAACCGGGCCCGGCCTTCCGCGAGGCCAAGGCCTGAGAGACCGCCACCATATCCCGTTTGGCCGGGAGATGTTGGCGCAAGCAGGGGTTGTCGGGAGACGTGCGGCGGGCGCTCCGGGCTGCGTTGTCCTCGACCAACGCCCTGCAGATACGAGATTCCGACGACCGACGGAGATGCAAGACGCGGCGCAGAGAACCAAGACTTCAAAGCAGGCGCTCGACGATGCCGCGGCGCAGTGGAACGAGATCTCTGCCGTGGCGAGCTGGGCTCTGTACCCAAGCGGCGAGGTTTCCGGAGGTGTCCACGTGATCCGCAGCATCGGTATCAAACGCGCCGACGCGACCGTGATCATGGCCGACATCGCCTACAATCTCGGCCGCTGGCAATGGCTCGAGGGGCGAGCTGCGCCCGCCTGACGGGAAATGGCAGGGGCATTCGGCGCGCGAGGCCGCAAGACCGCCCCAATGACGCCGCCTCGACGCCCGGCCCGGCAACGCCGCCCAAGACCTCGCCCAAAGCCTCGAGAACGCGGCGTTATCGGAGGTGTCCATCTGATGCCGGCAAGATCGGCCCCGTGCGAGAGGCGGTCGACTCTACTCTCGCCGCGCGCTGCTTGTGGAAAATCGCGCGCACGGCTGCGGAGCAGCCCACCGTGGCATCGATGGCGGCGAAGCGGCAGCCGAGATCTTGGAGAAGGTGCGACTCCGCGCCCTTGGGTTGGTGACGTCGCACGGCTGCCCGGCGGCGGGAACCCTGCGGCGGCCACCCGTTTCCAGGTCGCCGATGGCCGTGATGATCGAACACGACGCCTCGCCGCTTGTCCGTTAATTTGTCCGTTGTTGGATCATGGTGTCGTCGCGGGATGTCGCGGAATCAGACTCGTAACGTCCTCCCGGAATAATGCCGGACCCCTCCAGCTGAGGCTACCCTTTGCGGACCTGAACAACTACGACAACTCATCCTTATAAATGCTGCCACCCTTCATGATCAGCTTCAGGTTTGCGGAAGGGTCAGCCAGTACGGACGCATCTTCCAGAGGATTGCCGTCAACGATCAGCAGATCCGCATAGGCGCCGGCCGTGACGACGCCCAGCTTGCCGGGGTAAGGATCACGCCCGCCCGACAAGGCCAGCAAATCAGCCGCCACAGAGGTTGCCTGACGGAGGATGTCCGGGCTGCTGAACCATTCCTTGCGAATGCTGAACTCTTCACTCTGGCGGCGCTGACGCTCCAGCGAGTCCATCAGATCGGTGCTGAAAGTGATCTTGGCGCCGTGCTTCCTGGCAAAACCGAGCATCCGATCCATGCCGGCACGAATCTCGCGTGTCTTGGCGAGATTCGCTTCGCCGCGGTCCGCGGCTTCAGAAAGAAATGTCAGCATCTGAGTGGACAGGAAGGCGTCGCGGTCGACCAGCATACGCATGGTGTCTTCGTCCATCAGATGGCCATGCTCAATGCTCTTTACGCCCGCCTGGAGGCACTGCCGGATGCTACGACTGTTGTAGGCATGCGCCAGCACGTAAGTGTTCCAGTTTTCCGCGGCTGCAACAGCGGCTCTCAATTCGTCGGGCGTGAACTGAACCGTATCCAATGGATCATAATGACTTGAGGCTCCACCGCCGGCCATCAACTTGATTTGGGACGCACCCTGCTTCAGCTGCTCCCGTACGGCTGCGAGCATGTCGTCAACGCCGTCGGCGATGACGGTCAAGCCGCTTCTGGCGCTGCCTGGCACACCGCCACCAAAGCGAGGGTTGCGCTCGGTATTGAAACGAAAGTCGCCGTGGCCGGAAGTCTGGGAAATCATGGCCGCGGAGGGATAGATACGCGGGCCCGGCACCACGCCTTGGTCGACAAGAGATTTCAGGGCGACCGTCGGCCCACCGGCATCGCGAATGCTTGTAAAACCACGCAAGAGCGTCTGCTTCGCTGCCACCGCGCCGCGTATCCCCAGATAGGACACATCGAAATTCATCATCTCGGCTGGCGAGGCGTTGATGGTCAGGTGCATGTGAGTGTCGATAAGGCCGGGAATCAGCACCCGGCCACCACCGTCGAGGACTTGCATCGGGGAGGCTTCTGCGGCGTCCGTTGCACCGACCGCTGTGATTTTGTCGCCGTGGACAATCACATCCTGCTTGCGCAGCACATCACTGATGCCGTCGAAAACCCGAACGTTGGTGATGCGCAGACGTGGCGGCGCGGCGGCCGCGGCCGATGTCTCTGGCCTTGCACCAAGGATAAAGGATGCCGTGCCGGCCAGCGTCCCCATCACGAACTTTCGCCTGCTGACCTTTCCGTGCCAGGCGCAGATCGGGCAGGCCGGATCGAATGCCGAATGAGCGCAATGGCCCGGAGTTTTCATGATTGATCGGCCTTTTGAATTGCGTTCCTTAATCCGGCTTATTCCAGATAGGTGACGTCAGCGCGCGCATCCATGTAGATCTCGGAAACGATGAGCCAACGGCCGTCCGCTTGGCGCTGCAAGATCTTGAGCGAGTGATTATGCCGAATCGGAAGCGTGCTTCCGTCCACGGTTTGCTGTCCTTCGACCTGGACATGGGTCTTGGCGACGACGACGTCTGGGCCAATAGAGCGGATCTTGATGTCCGGCTGCCCCGACATCGTTCCGGCTGAAAAATTGGGATCAGCAAACAAGCCGGTGAGATAGTCGATTATGCGGTCACGCCCCGAGAGAGTGGAGCCGAAAGCGTTGGTCCAGTCCGCGTCCTCGACATAAACCTCACGCAAGATGCTTGCATCACGCTCTCGGAATGCCGCCAACAAAGCGCGCAGGGTTGTTTCGATCGCGACGGAATCGGAATTGTTTTGAAGATTGGTCATTTTTCTTTCTCTCCAGTCCCGGGCTCGATCTGCTAGCCTTCATTCGAATCTTGTCTGTGGCGCATTGGTCCGCGAACGGGGCGGCCGGGGCGCGCTTCTTGTTGAAGCGTTCCTTCACGGATGACGAATTCGCCATTGACGAGCAAGTGCTGGACGCCGACCGAGTGCAGGCGCGGGTTATCGTATGTTGCGCGATCAATGATCGTCTTGTCGTCGAAGATCACGACGTCCGCATCGGCGCCAATCTTGAGCCGTCCCTTGTTGCGCATCTGCGGTGCTGCATTCTCGAGCAGGCGGGCCGGCAGCAGCGTCGAACGCCGAATCGCTTCGGGTAGCGAAAATACCCCGCGCTCGCGCACATAGTGGCCCATGACCCGCGCGAAAGTACCGGCCGAGCGCGGGTGCGAGACCGCCTTGTCCGGGAGTGGCCAGACAGGCTCGTCGAAGTCTTCGCCATCGATCGTGTATGGCATTGCATCGCTGGCGATGATGGTATCGGGAAAGAGCATTGCCGTGTCGTGGTGGGCTCTGTCCGCGGGATCGTCCATGTCGAGATAGTGAATGATCGACCAGCCCGTCGGGTCGCTCGCCTGGATTTCCGCCAGCCGGGCGGCGCCTGCGGGTCTTTCGCCGGTCTTGAGGTAGACGATGTCAGTCGAGCTAATGCCGACGCGGGCGTGGTTTTCCGGCCAGAGGAAAGGTGCGCCGATGACGGTTGAGCCGGCACCGTATGGGTGGTTCTCCGTGGTTATCCGCAAACCTTGCTGCTGTGCGGTGCGGATCATGTCCACGACTTTGGCCGAGGAGCGCGTGGCAACGCTGCTGACGTGGCAGATATGCATGTGTGCGCCAGTCGCCGCTGCAGCAGCAATGACTTCGCCGAAGCTTTCAATCACGCCGTTGGGTTCGAGTTGGAACTTGCTGCGCACATGGGTGAAAGTCGGCACGTCGTATTTGGCGGCGAGGCGGGCCATCTCGTAAAATTCCACGCGATTGGACTCTGGCAGGTAGCCCGGCAGCAGCCCGATGCCGACACCGCCTTGCTCGAGACCCTCTTCGACCAGATCCACCAGCAGCATCGATTTTTCGGGAGGCACGAGAGTATCGAACTGCTTTTCGCCCAAAGCTGCCAGCCGGGCATCAATCCAGCTGACTGAAAAACCGTAGTTGAGAGGCAGGCCCTTTTCGGCGACTTCGTCGTAGGCCTTGTCGAGCGGCCAGGCACCACGCTCGAGCTCCAACGCGGTGGTCACACCGTCGAAGGCCTGCATCCAGGTCGATGGAATATTGATCGCATGCGAGTGGATCTCGATGAACCCCGGGGCGACGACCAGCCCGGTCGCGTCGAGCTCGATCACTCCTTTCAAGGTTTGCTCCGAAACGGCGGAGATTCGGCCATCCTTTATGCCAACGTGGCGTAGCCCATCGATGCCGGATTCCGGGTCGATTACGCGGCCATGCAGAACTGCCAGATCGTGGACGTCCGTTGGGTCCGCCGACGCGCTGACGGCACCCGCAAGCAGCAACAATGCTGCTGAGAAGGAGGCTTTTGATAAACTCTGCCTTTTCATGAAAGTCTGGCCTCCCTCGAACCAGCTCACGCTCACAAAACCCGCTAGGTGCGGATCTAACGATTTGGTCCGCGCACCGCCTGACCTGGCCGGGCATCCTGGTCCAGCATACCGTCATGGATGACGAACTCCCCGTGGACAAGCAGATGCTTTACGCCAACCGAGGGCTGACGTGGGTTTTCGAATGTGGCCCGGTCCATGATCGTTTCAGGGTCGAAGATCACCACGTCTGCGTCGGCGCCGACCTTGAGCCGCCCCTTGTGTCGCATCTGCGGCGCCGCGCTCTCGAGGAGTTGGGCGGGCAGCAACGTCGAGCGGCGGATTGCATCGGGCAGAGAAAGCAGCTCGCGCTCGCGAACGTAATGACCCATCACCCGGGAGAATGTGCCCACCGAGCGGGGATGCGAGACCGCGTCCTCGGGCAGCGGCCAGACGGCGTCTTCAAAAGGCTCTCCATCGATTGTGAACGGCATTGCATCGCTGGCGATGATTCCATCGGGAAAGAGGATCGCCTGGTCGACGAACGCCGCGTCTTCTGGCTTGGCTGTATCCAGGTAATGAATGATGGAGAGGCCCATCGGATCGTCGGCCTGTATCTCGGCCAGACGGTCGTTGGTAGCCGGCCTCTCTCCGGTTTTCAGGTATATGATGCTGGTGGATTGGATGCCGGTCCTGTGAAGCGCTTCGGGGCGCAGAAAGGGGGCCGAGATTACTGTCGAGCCAGCGCCGTAGGGATAGGTTTCGGTCGTGACCCGCAGGCCCTGCTGCTGTGCCGTACGAATCATTCGCGACGCCTCGGGAACGAGCCGGGTTCCCGAGCTGCTCAAATGGCAGATATGCATGTGTGCGCCGGTTGCCGCGGCGGCGGCGAGCACCTCCCCATACCCTTCGATGACGTGTCCGGGCTCGTCGAGAAACTTGCCGCGCACATGGGTGAAGGTCGGCACATCATATTTGGCCGCGAGCTTGGCCGCCTCGTAATATTCTTCCCGGTTTGTTTCCGGGACGTAGCCTGGCAGCAGGCCGATGCCGATGGCACCCTCCTGCAGGCCCTGCTCGATCAGCTCCAGGACCTTCTTGGACGAATCGGGCGAGACGAGCTTGTCGAAGTCCGCCTCCAAGGCCTGCATGCGGGCGTCGATCCAGCTGACAGAGAAGCCGTAATTGAGCGGAAGGCCCTGCGCGGCAACTTCGTCATACGCCGCGGCAAGCGGCCAGGCGCCGCGTTCGAGTTCAAACGTCGTCGTCACGCCATCGAACGCCTGCATCCAGGTTGAAGGAACGTTCAGAGCATGGGAATGAATGTCGATGAAGCCCGGAGCGACAACCAGTCCGGTCGCGTCGATCTTGATTGTTCCTACGAGGGGAGTCTCCGAAACGGCAACTATCTTGCCATCCTTGATGCCGACGTGACGTGGCGCATCGAGTCCGGACTCAGGATCAATCGTCCGACCGCCCGCAATCACGAGATCATATGCCGCTTCTGCCCGAGCAACCGTGGACCCCATGAACAGACCCAAAATCGGCAGAAGCAGCAAATTACGTAGCAAAACAAGAAATCTGCATGAATGAGTCATCGTATATCCCTGCGTGTGTATCTGCGACGTTATGGGTCTGTCGCGCAAGGGCAATCGATTGGTACCCGTTGCTCAAAATCGCCCGTGGGTGCGCGACGGGAACGGCGCCCGTGCTTGGATCGCTGTGGATTCTTGGTAAAGGCAACCCGAGGAGTTTGCCTCCACCGGAGCCCCGCAATTCCAGTTCTGTGGGTCGGAATCTTGCCGATATATCGCGCGGACGCTGACAAGCCCTCCCCCCAGCGTACGTGCCACCACCACCTCATGCCCCTGACCTAGCCTGATCGGGGGAGGATGATACGCCTAGCGGTCAAGCATGCTTGACCGTCAAAGTCAAATCAGGGCAGGACTTCGCCTCAATTAGATCCAGAAGGTCGCGTGATTTTTGGGTCCTTTTCCGCCGCCGGCCGGGCGGTGCGCCCGCCGCCAGGCGCCGCGCCGGGACCAGCGGTTGCAGCGCTTGTAGACGGTCGTGTAGGGTCCATAGGCCTGCGGGCAGTCCCGCCAGCTTCAGCCCGAGCACAGCACGCGCAGAATGCCGCTGATCACCCGCCGGTCGTCGACCCGCCACGCCCCCGGCGGGCTCCTCGGCGAGAGCGGCTCGATGACCACCGACGCCTCGTCGTCCAGCCAGAATAGTTCCGGCATCGTCACCACCCTCTTGCCCGCCGGTGCGACCGTCGAATTAGAGATCCGGCTGTGGATCAAGCGAGTGATTGGGTGCGGAGCCCGACATTGCAGCTGCGCTTGCTGTTGAGCTCTGCCTCCCTGGGTTCCCTCGGTTCGGGGATCATGGATGCGGGATCATCGATCGAGGCGACGTTGGAGCTTTGGGCGTCCGCGCTGCGGGCGGAGGCCGCCGGCGATGCCGGTCCGTGGCGTCGGCCGGCCATTTTGGGGCGCGGGTGCTGGGATGTCGATGCGCTGCGCGACGATGTTCGCGAGTATGCGCGATCCCGATGCCGTGCTGGTGCTCGATGAGACCGGTTCTCTCAAGCAGGGCGAGGCGTCATGGGGGCAGCGCGCCCCGGGCATGCTGGCGGCGATCGGCTGCCAGGCCAATGCCGCACCGCCCCCAAAATGCATGATCAAACGACCGCAGCAGCACCGCCGCTGATCCGCCGATCAGTCCAGCAAATCCGCCGCCTCGCCACCTGCCTCGCACGGGCGCGTAGCGAGCCGTCATGCATCATCGCCTGATCGCTCTGGCGACGGGCACACCAGGCCGCCGCACGACGAGCACATCGCAACTCAAAAGCCCAACTGTAATGCCAGCCAGGCCAGTGGCATCGCCAGGCCGGCGGCGAGCGGACGCAGCCCTCATCGATCGTGGCTCGTTCCCGAGGAAACGAGGATCTTCCGAGCGACTGAATCCGCCCAGCCTTGCCGGCCCGGTCCGTCTTCTTGAGCAAGCTGCCGCGGGCGGTGCGTCAGCGCGGATAGACCGGCGTCCGCCAGTCAGGCCCGTGCCCGCCAACGCCGCGTGCGCTGGCTTCGTACCTGTCCCAGATATTCCGGGTGATCTCTCCGATCTGCCCGTCTCCGACAGGAAGCTTGTCGATCGAGGTGACCGGAGCAATCTCGACCCCGGTTCCGCAGAAGAACGCCTCTTCGGCGAAGTAGAGCTCGGAGCGGTCGACCGGCCGCTCTTCGGTAGCGATACCCAGATCGCGCGCAATGTCCAAAACGGCTTGCCTGGTGACGCTTTCGAGAATGCCTTCCGTTTTGGAGGGGGTGACCAGCCTGCCGTCACGCACGATCGCCAGACACGAGCCCGCGCCTTCGGCAACCCGCCCCTGCGAGGTCAGGAAGATGGCCTCGTCGTAGCCGTTGATCTTCGCCTCGAGGCTGCCGAGGCGGGCATTGTGGTAGTTGGCCGCGACCTTCAGCCGAGGCGGCGTGGCAGCGTCATTGATCCGCCGCCACGACACCACCCCCGCCGACACCGTCTTGACGGCCAGCGGCCCCGATCCGCGTCCATAGGCTGCGCACATGAGGCTGATCGGACCCGTGGAGTCGTAAAGGCCGGATCCCTCCACGTAGGCGGCCACGCGAAGATGGACGTCGCTCCTGACCTCGTTGGCACGCAGGAGATCCAGCACGATCCCGGTCAGCTCCTCCGTCGAGTATTTCGCGTCGAAGCGCATTGCCTTGACCGAGTTGTGGAAGCGCTCGAAATGCTCCTGGAGCTTGATGACGTAGAGCTGCTCCTGCTCCGCGTTCCAGTAGGCGCGGAGACCCTCGAAGACCAGCGCGCCGTACTTCACCGTCGGCGAAAGCACGTGAACGCGAGCGTCATCATAGGGAACCAGCGTCTTGTTGATGCTGATGAACTGCGGCGTGGACATCGTTATCTCCCGGAGACGAATGACTTTATCGTTCGAGCCTGGCGGTCGGGGGGATGTAGCCATAGAGACGGCCGGCCGCCTCGAGGCTGAGCAGCCCGTCGGCGATGTCGTCAGCGACCTTTCGAGGACAGCGCTTGCGCGGGTCGCCGTGGCCGCCCCCGCCCGGTATGCAAAGAACCAGGCGTCGCCCGCTCGGCACGGTCTGAAGGCCCTTTGCGCTCCTGGGCGTTCCGTCGTCGAGGCGCACCTCGCCGGGCGCGCCGTCCATGCCACCGTTGCGTCCGCGGGCGGGGTGATCGACGCGGTCGAACATGCCCTGGAAGCGCATCTCGGCGTCGTCAGCCGCCCCGATCTGCACGAGCTGGCCCAGGCCGCCGCGATGCTCGCCGGCACCGCCGGAATCGGTCCACAGCTCCTTTTGATGGAACATGATCGGAGCGACGGCTTCCGACGCTTCCACGGGGATATTCTTGATGCCGCTGGGAAAGGCGGTCGCCGACATGCCATCCTGGCCCGGTCGGGCACCCGTTCCGCCGGCATTGAATAAGAAGAGCTCCCATGGCGCCGCGCCAGCGGTGGTCCGGACGTAACCCCGCATATAGGGGTTCCACATCATCCCGCTCTCGGCGGGCACACCGGCCTCCAGGCACTGGTCGAGACATCCCAGCACGACGTCCGGCAGAGCGTGCCCGATGATGTGGCGCGCCGAGACCGGCGCCGGCCGCTGGGCGTTCAGGATCGATCCTGCCGGCGCGGTCACCTTAAAGCAGCTCATCGATCCGTAGTTGTTGGGAATCTGCGGAGCCGCCGCGCACATCAGCCCATAGGTGGAGTAGGCAGCTGTGTAGGTGGCGGGAACGTTGATCCCCCGCGCGCTTTGTGGCGACGTGCCCTCATAGTCGACCGTGACGCCGTCGTCGGTGACGGTCAGCGCAGCCCTCAGCACCACCGGCTCGTCGTAGCCGTCGATTGTCATCACGTTCTCGAAGCAGCCGCGTCTCAGCTTCGAGAGCGCCTCCAACGTGGCCTTTCGGGTCTGCGTGACGATGACGTCGGACAGGGCCGCCAGATCGTCGACCCCGAACTCCTCGAGCGTGGCGGCCAGGCGGCGCGCCCCGTCATGGCCCGCCGCCATGATGGCGAGAATGTCCCCGCGGACCTGGAACGGCTCGCGGCTGTTGGCGAGCAGGACGGTCAGCAGATCCTCGTTGATCTTCTCCCTGCGCGCCAGATGCATGATCGGGATGAGGATGCCTTCCTCGTAGACGTCATTGGCGTCGGGACCCATGCCGCGGCCCCCGACGTCGACGATGTGAACGGTCGCGGCGAACAGGCCGACGACCCGCCCCTTGTGGAAGGCGGGCGTCACGATCGTGACGTCATGAAGATGGCCGGAGGCCAGCCAGGGGTCGTTCGTGATGTAGACATCCCCGGCGTTCATGCCATCGGCCGGGAACCTGTCGAGGAAGTGCCCGACCGCGGTGGCCATGGTGTTCACATGCCCCGGCGTGCCCGTTACCGCCTGGGCGAGCATGCGTCCCTGCCGGTCGAAGACGCCGGCCGAGAGATCCCCGCCCTCGCGCACAGCAGGGCTGAACGCGGCGCGCACCATGGTCCTGGCCTGCTCTTCGACGATTGCGATCAGGCGATTCCACATGATCTGGTGCCGGATCGTCGTGATTGCGCTCATCGCTGCGCGTCCTTTCTTGTGCAGTCGATAATTTCGAGCGGACCGACGCTGGCGTGGAAATCTGCCGGGAGATATATCGACGTCTCGTCCTCGACGATGATGGCCGGCCCGTCGATATGGTCGCCGAGCCCAAGGGTGCACCGCTCGAAAACCGGGCACTCGACGGCTTCCCCGGTCGCCGGGTCGATGACACTGCGCCTGCCGGCGGCCTCGAGTGCGGCGCCGCCGTTCGCCGGCGCAGCGGCGGTCGCCGAACGGACCGGCTCGGACTGGACCGTGACCGACCAGGCCAGGCATTCGATCGTTCCTTCGGGAACGAGCCTGTCGTAGAAGGAGCGATACGCTGTCTCGAACGCCTCAGTGAGCCGGGCTGCAAGACCGTCGCCGATCGCATCGTCCGGGATCGTGACCTCGATCTCGTGCCCTTGGCCGACGTAGCGCATCGATACCTTGCGCTCCACGGACAACGGACCGGAGGGGGCGGCCGACCGCACGATGTCACGCGCCTCCGCCTCGCTGCGCGCCATGACGTCGAGGGCCAGCGCGGTATCGAGCGCATCGACGGTCTGATGCATGCTGCGTACGACTTCGTAGGAGACCGGAGCGCGGAGAAATCCGATCGCCGAGCCCACGCCCGCGCCCTTCGGGATGATGACCCGATCGATACCGAGCTTGTCGGCCATGCGGACCGCATGGATCGGCGCGGCGCCGCCGAAGGCGATCATCGCACGGCCCGAAAGGTCGACACCGCGCTCCACGGCATGCACGCGCGCGGCGGAGGACATGTTCTCCTCGACCATCTCCGTCACGGACAGGGCCGCATGCGCCGCGCCAAGGTCCAGCTTCCTCCCGACATGGCGCTCGAGCGCCTCTGCCGAGGCTTCACCGTCGAGCCGCATCCGGCCGCCGGCGAAGTTCTCAGGATCGAGCCGCCCGGTCACCAGATCGGCATCGGTGACCGTTGCCATCGACCCACCGCGGGCGTAGCAGGCCGGCCCGGGATCGGAGCCCGCGCTTTCGGGACCGACGGTGATGCGGCCGAGCGCGTCCACCGTAGCGACGCTGCCGCCCCCGGCGCCGATCTCGACCATCTCGATCACCGGGATCCGCAGCGGAAGGCCCGAGCCCTTCCGGAAGCGCCACACGCGATCGACCTCGAAATCGCGGCTGCGATGCGGCTTGCCGTCGTCGATCAGGCAAAGCTTCGCGGTGGTGCCACCCATGTCGAACGACAAGATACCGTCGAGCCCGCAGGACACCGCGATATCGGCGGCGAATGCCGCTCCTCCGGCCGGACCTGATTCCACAAGCCTTACCGGAAACCGCTTGGCGGTCTCCACCGTCGTCAGGCCGCCGCCCGACAGCATCAGCAGGAGCGGGCAGGCAAAATCCAGCTCTGCGAGGCGCCGCTCCAGGCGATCGAGATACCTGGCCATCAGCGGCTGCACGTAGGCATTCGCCGCCGCGGTGGAGAAGCGGTCGTATTCCCGCATCTCGGGCGCCACCTCGCTCGAGAGGCTGATGGCGACCCCCGGGAGGCTCCTGGCGAGGATCTCGCCCGCGATCTCCTCGTGCTCGGGGTTCACGTAGCTGTGCAGGAACCCGACCGCGACGGCCTCGACTGCTTCCTCGGCAAGGCGCCGCCCAAGCTCCGTTACCGCATCGCGGTCGATCGGGTGCCGGACGCCGCCCTTGGCGTCGATGCGCTCGGGAACGGTGAAGCGCATTCGCCGCGGGATCAGCGGCGTCGGAAGCTCGATCGAGAGATCATACTGCTCGTACCGGTCCTCCCCGCGGATCTGCAGGACGTCACGGAAACCCTCAGTGGTCACCAAGGCCGCCTTCGCGCCCTTGCGCTCGATCAGCGCGTTGGTCGCGAGGGTCGTCCCGTGGATGATGAGGCCGACCTGGGCGAGCTCGATGCCCGCGGTCCTCACGACTCTCTCGAGACCTTCCAACACCCCCTTCTCGGGGCCATCATGCGTCGTCAGGACCTTGGTGGTGTATCGGTCTTGGCCAATCTCGAGGGCGACATCGGTGAACGTCCCCCCGATATCGACTCCAATGCGTGCGGATTGCATCTTTTCTTTACCTAAGAGCAGTCATTACGACGTCGGGAAGCCACAGCGCCAGATCCGGTACGAGCGCGAGAACGAACGCCGCGACGATCATGATGAGGAGAAAGGGGAGAGCATCACGGGCGATCCGCCCGATGCTCTGCTTCGTGAGCGACTGGATGATGAACAGGTTGAACCCGACGGGCGGCGTGATCTGCGCCATCTCGATGGTGATGACGACGAAGACGCCGAACCAGATCGGATCAAACCCGGCCTGGGTGATCAACGGCAGGGTGATCGGAAGCGTCAGGACCAGCGAGGCCATGCCCTCGAGAAACATCCCGAGGACCAGATAGAAGACGACCAGCGTCGCGACGAGCGCCATGGGGCTGAGATCGAGCCCTCCGATGGCCGATGCGACGGCCCTCGGGATGCCCAGATAACCCATTCCGAGCGCGAGAAAGCTGGCGCCCACGACGATCAGCCCGAGCATGCTCGTCGTTCGCGACGCCCGCAGGAAGGCGGCGCAGACATTGGCGATGCTGAACGAGCCGGACAAGGCCGCAATCAGGAGCGAGCCGAGGACGCCCATCGCCGCCGCCTCGGTCGGACTGGCGATGCCACCATACATCGAGCCGAGCACGCTCAGCATCAGCAGCGTCACCGGCGCCAGATGAAGCAGCGCTGCGAACCGTTCGCGCCAGGAGTAGGTGCGCGCCTCCGCCGGCAGCAGTTCAGGCCGCATGACCGCCCTCGCGCCGGTGAATGCCATGAAGCCGAGGGCGATCAGAAAGCCCGGGATGATCCCGGCAAGGAACAGGCGCAGAAGGGAGACGTCTGCCAGCACCGCGTAGATGATCATCACGATCGAGGGCGGGATCAGAAAGCCGAGGGTACCCGCCCCGGCCAGCGTGCCGGCGATCAGCGACCGGTCGTAGCCGCGCGCGCCGAGCTCGACCAGCGTGATCCGCCCAATCGTCATCGTGGTCGCCGCCGACGACCCCGACACTGTCGCGAAGATCGTGCAGGCCAGCACGTTGATGTGCGCGAGGCGCCCCGGGAGCATCGCCGCCCACGGCGTCAGGCCGCGCATCAACTGGTCCGAGATCCGCGTCAGGAACAGAACCTCGGCCATCAGAATGAACAGAGGCAGGGAAAGAAGCTCAGGGCTCGTCAGCGTGTTCCAGACATTCTGTGAAAGGATGCGCTCGATCGGGAGGCTCTTGAAGATCGACAGCGCGACGATGCTGACCGAGAACAGCGAGAGGCTCACCCAAAGACCGGTGAAGAGGATCCCCAAGAGCAGGACTGCGACGACGAGACCGGGTCCGATCATTCCGCCTGCCCCTCAAGCCCGAGCTGCTCGGTGGATGCATGTGCGTCCGGCGCGAGATTCATGAAGATGCGGACGAGGCGCGCGACGAGCTGCAGGGCGAACACGTTCGCGCCGAACGCCGCCAGCGCCTGCGGCAGATAGAGCGGTATCCCAAAGCCGCTCCAGGACATCACGCCGCCCGCGTAGGAGCCCCACGCAAGGCGGGTCATCACCACCGCGAGCAGCCCCGCAACCGCTAGGCCCAACGCGCTGACGAGCCCGTCGAGAACCCGCGACCCGTGCGGGCCCAGCCACTCAGAGAGGATGGTGACGCGGACATGGACGCCGTACTGAAGTGCCGAGCCCGCGGCCATGAACACGATGGCGGCCATGCCATAGGCACTGATCTCCCATGACACATGGAGCGATCTGCCGAAGAGATTTCGGCTCCCCAGCTCGCCAAGCATCAAGAGCAACAGCGCCAGCAGACACACCGCTGCCAGCACGCCTGACATCGCCACCAGCCTCTCCACCGCCCTGAGGAACCAGGGCAGCTCCCGCGCCGTCACCAGGGGTGCGGGCCTCCTGGTCACTTGCCGACTTTCTCGCGATAGTCGGCGATGGCCTTCCTTGCGTCCTCGCCGGCCTGCTCGGCGAATTCGGCCCAGATGGCCTCGGAGGCTTCGGCAATCTCCTTGCGAAGCGATGCCGGCAGCGTCGAGACGTTGATGCCATTCGCCGAGAGGAGCTCGAGGTTCCGCTCGTCCTCCTTGACCGACACCTCCCAGAAGCTGGGCTCGAGCTCCTTGGCGATGGCCTCGATCGCAGCCTGGCTCTCCGCAGAAAGCTCGTTCCAGGAATCGAGGTTGACCGTCACGACGGAAAGCGGATTGGCCCAGTCGAAGCGGCTGTAGTCGCTGAGAAACTCCCAGAACTTCCCGTCGACGCCAGAGGAGGACGACGTTGAGACACCGTTGATGACGCCGGATGCCAGCGAGGGGACGACTTCCGCCCAGGGCAGGAGCACCGGCGCCGCGCCGAGCGCCTCGAAGAACTCCACGGCCCGCGCATTGGCCGCACGCAGCTTGTACCCGCCGAGGTCGGCGAGGCTGTTGAGCGGCACCTTCGTGTAGACGCCCTGGCCGGGCCAGGGAACGATGTAGAGCAGCTTCTGATTGTAGTTGCCCAGGATTTCCTGGATCTTCGGCCGAATGACCTCCACGAGGACGCGCGTCTCCTCGTAGCCCATCGCCAGGCCGGGCATCGCCGCGAGGCTCGTGAAGGGAACCTCGCCGTTCTGCTGCTCCAGGGAATATTCGGCGATCGGCACGATCCCGTCGCGCACGGCCGCCATCGCCTCCGGCCCCTTCAGACCGAGAGCGCCGCCCGAGTGGATGACGATCTCGACCTCGCCGTCGGTCGCCGCGGCAACGCGCTTTGCGAACTCGTGCCCGTTTTGAACGTGGAAGTTCGAATCCGGCCAAGCGTAGGACATGTCCCAGACCTCGCCCGCCATGGCGGGTGAAGCCAAAAGGGCCAAGGCCGAAACCGCCGAAAGAACCGGCTTTATCATCTGTTATCCTCCCTGTGCGAACGTAAGAGCGGTCGACGGACCTCGCGGCTCGGCGGCATCCCGCACGACCGAGCAGACTCAGCTCTTGTCTGCGTCGACTGCCCTCCCCGAGCCTGCTGCCATCATCTCGAGCTCTTGGCTGAGGTTCCGGGCTTCGTCCTGCAGCATTTTTCCGATGCTTTGGATCCGCTCGTCGGTCATGCGCTGGCTGACCGCCGCGACGCTGAGGGACGCCACCACCGCGCCGTCCGCTGAGCGCAAGGGCGCCCCCACGCCAGTAACGCCGTGAAGAACCGTATCCGCGTCGATGCTGTAGCCGCGCGCCCGTGCTTCGCGGCAGAGCTGAACGACCCGCGCCGCGTCGAGATTGAAGGCCGGATACTGGTCGGAGACCACGCCGACGATCCGGTTCATC
This sequence comes from Geminicoccaceae bacterium 1502E, assembly GCA_033875255.1. GTDB lineage: Bacteria > Pseudomonadota > Alphaproteobacteria > Geminicoccales > Geminicoccaceae > Marinimicrococcus. The sequence continues at coordinate 28,737 of JAWZSN010000018.1, forward strand.
TCGACATCGTCGAGGAAGGCCAGAATAGCGAGGCCGCCCGCCCCGACGCCCAATGGGCGCATCGCTCCCACGTCCAGCGTGAGAACCTTCACCGGAAAGCTTCCCTCGCTGCGCGCAGAGCAGACCATGCGTGTGCCCATGCGCGTCGTCAAAAACACCGTGTCTCCCGTCGCCTCGGCGATTCTGCGGCGCGCGGCGAGCGTGGCCGCCTCCAACCCGAAACGTCTCAATGCCAGCTCGGAGAGATGGACGAGCTTGAAACCGACGAAATAACGGGAGCCATTTCGATCCCGCTCGAGAAGCCCGTTGACGACGAGCGCCTGCAACAGCCGGTGCGTCGTGGCACGGTTCAGGCCGCAGTCCTCCGCCACCTCGGCGAGCTTCGCGCCGGCATTGGCACGGCTTGCCACCGAACTGAGCACGGCAAAGGCCCTGTCCAGGGTTTGAAGGCCGCTTTGCTGGCCCGGCTGCTTTTTGGGTCGATCAGGCATGAGCCAACGAAAACCGATTTCGTCTCACCTGACAAGATTTTTGTTTCACTGTCCGGGATATCAAACCCTGCGACGATGCAGCCATGCCGGGACGGCGATCAGGGGCTCGAGACGAGCGGCGGTGCGCAGCGGCCGCGATCCCCCCGAGCTCGGAGAGCCGGCCCGCGTGGTCATGCAACTCCGCGATGGGAACTGTCCGACGGTACGAACGCTGCTCGTCAGCGTCCCACGGCTGTCGATACCGTCCTCAAAGGGCGGCGAAGGGGACGCTGTCGTCGAGCGTTCAATAGATATGATATGGTATCATATATTTACACGTGCGCGCACGAGCACCTCCGTCTCTTGGCACCCGCCGGGGCGCCAGACCGCTCGGCACGGGATATCCGAAGACGGATCAGATGCGCCGGCGCCCTGTGCCGACGCGGAGAGGCAACGCCTTCACCGTTCGCTGCGGCGTCGGTCGATGCATCCGGTAACAATCGGCCTGGCTACCTCCCGTCTCGAGACGAAAAGCACGAGCCGCCGACCCGGGATTTCACCACCGCCCCTCCCCTCGGCTCGTGACACGAGGACGAGGCAGCCGAGCGGGGCTCGCGAACTGGCCCCTCCCGACAGGTAGCGCGGAATGGTCGAGAGGCCAGTACATCCATCTCGCTCGCAACGAGCTCTACTCGAAGCCCGGGCAGCCCTATCTCGGCGAGCTCTATTTCTGCCTCATCCTGGGCGGGCAGCCTGTCCCATAACGGCTATCGCAACAATGTCTCGCAGATCACCGCCAACGTCGTCCGCCGCTTCCTCGACCCGCGACCCTTCGAGGTGCCGTCCGGCAGGGACTGAGAGCGGGCGGGAAAGACCGAAGAGCTGAGGGCGCGGCTGGCCGAGCCCGCGAGCGTGCCGGACGGAATATGGCCGCGGGAAGGCTCCATGCCCCCTGCTCCGCCCCGTCGGGGAGACGGGACCGGTCCGGCACGGTCAACGGCGCGGGGCCTCACCGGTGGAGGATCTGCCCCAGAAAAGCGCGCGTCCTCTCGCCGCGCGGGCTCTCGAAGAACTCTTCCGGCGGCGCCTCCTCGACGATCTCGCCCGCATCCATGAAGACGACCCGGTCGGCGACGGTACGGGCAAAGCCCATCTCGTGGGTGACGCAAACCATCGTCATGCCCTCGTTGGCCAGCTCGACCATGACGTCGAGCACTTCCTTGATCATCTCGGGATCGAGGGCCGAGGTAGGCTCGTCGAACAGCATTACCCGCGGCTTCATGCACAGCGCCCGGGCGATGGCGACGCGCTGCTGCTGCCCGCCCGAGAGCTGGCCCGGATATTTGTCGGCCTTGTCGGGGATGCGCACCCGCTCGAGAAACATCCGCGCCGTCTCCTCCGCCTCCTTTTTGGGCGTCTTGCGGATCTTGAGCGGCGCGATCATCAGATTTTGCAGAACGGTCAGATGCGGGAACAGGTTGAACTGCTGGAAGACCATGCCGACCTCGCGGCGGATGGCGTCGGTGTTGCGTGTCCGGGCGCCGAGATCGATACCGTCGACGACGATGCGCCCGCTCTGGTGTTCCTCCAGCCGGTTGATGCAGCGGATCATGGTCGACTTGCCCGAGCCGGACGGGCCGCAGACGACGATGCGCTCGCCGGCATCGACACGGAAGGTGATATTCTTGAGCACCTGGAAGTCGCCGAAATACTTGCTGACCCCGATCATCTCGATCATGGCAGTGCCGGCCTTGGCGCTCGCGAGCCGTTCGTTCATCGGATGCTCCTGGTCTCTCAAGATCAGCCGGCCATCCAGCCGCCATCGACGAGGAGGTTCTCTCCTGTGATGAAGCTCGCCTCGTCGCTGGCGAGGAAGACGGCGGCGCTCGCCACGTCGTCGGGCCGCCCGAGGCGCGGCATCGGCGTGCGCGCACGGGAATAGTCGAGCCAGCGCGGCTCGATCGCCCGGCCGGTCTTGCCGGTGAGGATCTTGCCTGGCGCCACCGCGTTGCAGACGATGCCGTGCGCCGCATAATCGACGGCGATCTGCCGCGTCATATAGACGACGCCGGCCTTCGACGTGCCGTAGGCAATGTCTTCCGGGCAGGCGATCATGCCGTGCTGGGAGGAGATGTTGACGATGCGCCCGCGCGCCTCGGCGACCGGCTCCTGCGTCAGCATCTGGCGCACGGCCGCGCGGGCCATCAGGAACGTGCCTGTGAGATTGACCGCGATGGCGCGGCTCCAGTCCTCGAGGCTGGTCTCGTGCAGCGGCGTGCCGATGCCGATGGCAGCATCATTGACGAGAACGTCGATGCGTCCGAAATGGCCGACCGTCGCCTCGACAGCCAGCCTTGCCTCGTCCTCCTGCGCAATGTCCGTGCGGACGAAATGGCAGGCATGGCCGGCCTGGCCGAGCAGAACGTGGGTCGGCGTGCCGCCCTCGCGCACCTCTTCGGTGATGTCGGCCAGGACGAGGCGGGCGCCTTCCCTGGCGAACCGCAGCGCGATGGCCCGCCCGATCCCCGAGGATGCCCCGGTAACGAGCACCGCCTTCCCCTCCAGACGCTTCATGAGGCAGCCTTTCCGGTCATGGATGGTCTTGTTCGGCCAGGAACGCCACGGTGTCGGCGGCGGCCTCGACGAGCGTGCGCGGCGCGAAGCCGCCGATCTCGGCACGGATGCGCCCGATCGCCAGCGGCGCCCGGTCCTGCGGCAAAGTGTAGGTGATCGTCGGCTCCTCGCCCGGACCCGCGACGCGCCAGCGCAAGGACGGATCATGGCGCTCGATCGCCTGGCACCAGGCCGGCAGATCGCTGGTCCGCCCGCCACCGAGATTGCAGACGGCCTCGCGCGACCGCGGCTGCAGGGTGAGCGCTGCCAGCACCGCGGCGGCATCGCGGGAATAGATCCAGTCCGCCGCCATCGGCCGGGGCAGGACCACCTCCCTGCCCGCCTGGGCCGCTGCGAGCACCTGACAATGCGGGCTCAGATTGTCGCGCAGGCCCGTGGCATGTTCCCAGGGGCCGAATACCGGGCCGAGCCGGACAATCTGCACGTCGCGACCGGCAAGCTCGGCTAGCCGCAGCGCGGTCTGCTCGGCCGCCAGCTTGGAGATGCCGTAGAGCGAGCTCGGCGCCGGGTGCGACAGGCGCTCGTCATAGTCGCCTTGCGGGCCCGGCGGGGCAAAGCCGTAGATGGCGACGGAGCTCAGGACGATGATTCGCGCCACCTGCGAGTGGCGCAGCGCCTCGCCCACCACCTGGGCGGTGCCGCCGGCATTGACGTTGATGATCCGCGCCGCCTCGCGCTGCTCCCGCTCCGCGTTGGGGGTCACCGCGGCAGCGTGGACGAGACGGCTGACGCCATGGCCGGCGATGATGTCGCGAACGGCGGCCGGGTCGGTCACGTCGCCGATCACCGTCGCGAGGCTGGCGAGCTCGGCACGGTCGATCAGCTGCGAGGGGGCCGGCGAGATGCCCATGAGCACCACACCCTCGCCCCGCCGCAGCAGCGCCTCGGCGAGGGCAAGGCCGACGAAACCGGTACCGCCGGTGATGAGGGTCGTCATCGTCGGTCTCCTCAGCGTCCCGCCAGGGCACGGCGCTCTAGCCGGGCCACCCAGCGGGCGAACGGCCACAGCAGGACGAAGAAGATCACGGCGGCCGCGGTCAGCGGCGTGGGGTTGTAGGTCTGCTCCTGGGCCACCCGCGCCGAGCGGAGCAGCTCGGGAAGCGCCACCAGCGCGGCGATCGAGGTGGTCTTGACCAGCTCGAGGGAGTTGCTGGCCAGCGGGGCCAGGACATTGCGGATGGCCTGCGGCAGGATGATGTGGAAGATCGTCCGGAGGGGGCCGAAGCCGAGGGCATGGGCCGCCTCCTTCTGGCCACCCGGCACCGAGAGGATGCCCGCGCGGAAGATCTCCCCGTAATAGCCCGAGTTGTTGAGCACGATCGCCAGCGAGACCGCCGCGAAGCCGCTCAGGTTCAGGCCCAGGAACGGCAGGCTGTAGAAGATGAGGATGAGCAGCACCAGAACCGGGAACGAGCGCAGCAGGTCGATATAGACCAGAAGCGCTATCCGCAGCCAGCGGATCTCGAAGCTGTAGAGGACGGCAAGTGCCAGCCCCACGAGGATGGCCAGCGGCAGCGTCACGGCCGCGATCATGACCGTCAGCTCCAGCCCCTGGAGGAGAAGGGGATAGATCTGCAGCAGCGAGTCGATGTTCGCGAAATTGTCGAGAAAGAGGTCCATCGTCTGCCCTCAGCGCCCGCGGCCGAAACGGTGCTCGATCCAGCGGCTGGCCACCACGAGCGGAATGAAGAAGGTGAGATAGAAGGCCGCGGCCAGGGTGAGCGGCGAGGGATTTGCCACGATGGCCATGATGCTCTGGGCCTGGCCCAGCGTCTCGGGCAGGGCCACCGCGGTGCCCAGCGCCGTTCCCTTGGTGATGGCGATGGCGCGGTTGGTGAGCAGGGGAATGGCAAGGCGCACGGCCTGCGGCAGGATGATCGAGAAGAGGGTGCGCAGATAGCCGAAGCCCAATGCCTTGGCGGCATCCCACTGGCCGCGTGGCAAGGCCATGATGGACGAGTAGAAGATCTCGGTGGCGAAGGCCGAGAGGACGGCGCCGAGGGCTATCACCGTCGTCGCGAAGGGCGACAGCGACAGGCCGGCATAAGGCAGACCGAAATAGACGAAGATGATGATGACGAGCTGCGGCAGTGTCCGGAAGACGTCGACATAGGCGACGATGGCGGCATTGACCGCCCTGAGGTCCATGCACCGGAGGACGGCGAGCAGCAGGCCGCTGCCGATGCCCACGAGGATGACGAGCAGGGAGACGAGGACGGTGACCTGGAAACCTTGCAGAACCTGCGGGAACGCGTCTGCCAGGACAGCGGCGTTGAAGTAGTTGTCGATGATGCGTTCCATCGGACCTGCCCGCGCTTGCATCGCAACCGGCCCGCGCCCGGGCGCGGACCGGTGCTGTCGTCAGCTCATTTGCACTGGGGAAGGTGGGCGGTCGGCTCGAAGCCGTTGAAGCCCGGCGCGCCATAGCCGAAATAGACGGCGTTGGTGCTGGAGCTCGCGTCCGGGGCCGAGCCGTACCACTTCTCGTAAAGCTCGCGCATGGTGCCGTCGAGCTTGAGGCACTCGATCACCTCTTCCACCTTGTTGCGGTAGTCGGTGCTCTCGTGACGGAAGGCATAGCCGAAGTTGCGGCCGTTGAAGTCATTGAAGCCGACCTTGATCGACTTGTTGCGGCTCGCCGCGTAGACGGCCGTGGGAATCTCGTTCAGGGCGGCGAAGGCGCGGTTGGTGATGACGGCCTGGACGGTGTCGGGGAACGCCTCGTAGCGCTGCACCTCGAAACCGTACTTCTCGGCGTTGGCGGTGGCCCAGGTGTCGGAGATGGTGCCCCGGTTGACCGCGATCGACTTGCCCTCGAGATCCTCGAAGCCCTTCATCTCGGCATCCTGCCTGACGAGGAAGCCGTTGCCGGTGGCGAAGAAGGGTTCCGTGTAGAGCATGCGCTCGGCGCGCTCGGCGGTGATGTTCAGCGGGTTGACCGTGAACTCGATCCGCTTGGCGAAAAGGGCGGCGAACAGGCCCGAGAAATTGATGTCGACGATCTCGACATCGGGACGCCCGAGCCGCTTGCCGATCTCGCGAATCAGGTCGGCGCCGAATCCTTCGGCACCCGATGCGCCGCGGATCATCCAGGGAGCGACGCCGAAGTCGGTGCCGACGACGAGGGGCTGGTCGGCCGGATGGTCGGCTTCCTGGGCCATGGCGGGTGCGGCGACGAGCGCGCCCGCCAGCAAGACGAGGCCGGCGCCCCGGCGAATCCTCTGCAGCATGATGTTCTCCTCTGATCGACGGTATGTGGGTTTTTCTTCTCGCGCGGTCGGGACGGATCGCGACGGCGTCGGCCGCCTCGATGCAATCACGCCGAAGGGGGATGGTGGGCGATCCAGTGGCGGGCGATCGCCGAGCGCTGGCACACCCACACGTCCTCGTGCGTGGCCACATGGTCGAGGAAACGCTCGAGGCCGGCAGCGCGTCCGGGGTGCCCGACGAGGCGCAGATGCAGCCCGACAGACATCATCTTCGGCGCTGTCGCTCCCTCGCGATAAAGCATGTCGAAGCTGTCACGAAGATATTCGAAGAAATCGTTGCCCGTCGCCATGCCGCCGCGAATGAACTTCGCATCGTTGTTGACGAGGCCGTAGGGTACGATCAGATGCGGCCGTCCGGAGACCGTCGTCCAGTAGGGAAGCTCTTCGTTGTAGGCATCGGAGTCGTAGAGGAAGCCGCCTTCCTCGACGACGAGGCGTCTGGTGTTGATGCCGGGTCCATAGCGGCAGTACCAGCCGAGCGGACGGCTGCCGGTCGTCGCCGCGATGCTCGCGACGGTGCGGCGGATACGCTCGCGCTCTTCCTCCTCCGAGAGGAGCTGATGTCGCTCCCAGCGCCAGCCATGGGCACAGACATCGAGGCCTTCCTCGCGGATCGCGGCGCAGACCTCGAGGTTGCGCTCCAGCGCCAGGGCACACCCGAAGATCGTCGCCGTCATGCCGCGCTCGCGCAGCAGGCGCAGCACCCGCCAGAACCCTACCCTGCTGCCATACTCGAACATCGATTCGGCAGCGAGATCGCGCCCCTCGAAGCCACCGCCGCCTTCGGTGAGGCCGGTCTCGCTGAACCGGTCGCCATCGGGAACGGAAGGCTCGGAGCCCTCCTCGTAGTTGACGCAGATGTTCAAGGCGAGGCGCGCGCCGCCGGGCCAGCGCGGGTGCGGCGGCCGGCGCCCGTAGCCGACGAAGTCGCGGACGAGATGCGGTGCTGGCTCGGGTGTCACGGATCGGTCCTCCACGCTTGCGGCGCCTCGATCACCACAGGCTGCTCGAGGTCGAGGAAGATGTCGTCGTCGCCGCGGCCGGTGAGGCTCATGATCACGGCGAACTGTGCGGGTGCATCGAAGACGGTCAGGCAGTGGTGCCAGACGTTGCGGGCGTAGCTCACACCCTGGCCCGGACCGGCAAGGAACGCCTGCAACGTCGACAGATCGGGCGCGCCTCGCGGATCCGGGTGGCACACGACGATGAGGGAACGCAGCGGCGACAGCGGGATGAAGGTCTGAGCCGAATAGGGGTGCCGCTCCAGGATACGCGCCGTGACGGGGAACCTGCTCGCCGTTGCCAGCCGCGAGATCCACAAGCTGGGGCTGGCGGCTTCCGGCGAGCGCTCGAAGGCCTCCGTCACATGGTGACGCCTCCCCTCCCCCGCATGCTCGACCACCGCGCCGAAGGGGGCGAAGGCCTCGCGGGTCAACGGCACCGGCTGCAGCGAGCCGGGGCTGCGATCACCCGCCGACATGTGCCGCTCCGACGCCGAAGGCTGACAGAAACCCGTCACGAATATTGTCGAGATGCCTGGTCATCGCCTGCCGCGCAGCCTCCTCGTCGCCCGCCTTGAGCGCATCGACGATGGCCAGATGCTCGCCCACCGCATGATTGTCGCGGCCGGGTACGCGCTCGATGCTCGACATGCGGATGCGCCGGCGTGCGTCTTGGATGAGGCGGCCGAGCGAGCGGTTGCCGCAATGGTTCGCCACCAGATCGTGGACCTCGTCGCCGGCAAGCCAGACCGATGCGGGCGAATCGCCGTCATTGACGCCGGTCAGTCGGGTCCGCAGCGAATCCAGCGCATCGGCCGGAATGCGCCCCGCTGCCAGTGAGGCGGCTTCCGGCTCGAGCAGCCGCCGCACGAAGAGAAGCTCCAGCACCTCGCCGGAGCCTATGTCGCGGACCACCATGGCGCCGTTGGAGAGGCGGACGATGAACCCCTCCCCCTGTAGACGGCTGAGCGCAGTGCGCAGCGGCGTGCGCGAGACGTTGATGGCCTCGGCCAGCCGTCGCTCGTCGAGGACGGAGCCGGAGCCGATCTCGCGACGCTCTATCCAGCCCAGCAAGGCCGCGTAGGCGCGTTCGGTCGCGGTCGCTTCGGCAGCGACCTGGGGGGGCTTGTCCAGGGTGTGATCCAACGCGTTCTCGTGCGGTTATGCCGGCTCGATGCATTCGGTATACCGAACGAACACCCACGGCCGCTCCTTGTCAAGACGCTCGGCTCTCATGAGGCGCCCCGATCGTTTGAAGGGCGCGACAGACCCGCCCGGACGACTCACCGGTGGCGACTGCCCTGCCCTCCCGGGAGGACCCGCGTGCTGGTCTTGAAGGATCGTGCAGGTGGCTCAGAGCTCGCGCGAGACCCGCCGGGCCGGAGACCCGCGCGAAGGCAGCGGCGCCGGTGATGACGCCACGAGGCAGGCGGGCACTGCCGCGCCAGTCCGCAAGGGGCACAAGAACGTTCAGGCCTCGCGCCCCTCCCCCGCCTCTATCAGGCATGCAGGTCGCGTCTGTCCGGCGAACCCTCGGCGGCGCCGCCAACCCGTCCGGCCGCGATACCGGCCAAGCCGGCGTCCCGCTCCTTCCCGAAAAACGTCGCCATGTCAGTGTTTTACATGCCAATATTACCATATGACATGGTATCATCTCATCGCACACACAACGATATCGCTTGGATTGAGCGCGCCTCCCCGCACCGGCTCGGAGGCATCATCACACATGCCACGGTATCATATCGGATGATTTCATGACGCGGATCGCCTGGCAGTCGCTTCGGCGCAACAGTATCGGCCCATACGGTATCATGCCGAGCATGATGGAATTCCACCACTCCGGATCGCAGCTTATGATCGCGTATGGCTTCAGACGGCACGGTACAGGATGATATGGTATGATAATTCTGATCGGAGGAGAGAAGGGGGGAACCGGCAAGACGACCCTCTCGATTCATCTAGCAGCGCTTCGCACGGCTGCCGGCAAGGAAGTGCTCCTGGTCGACACCGACCGGCAGGGCAGCGCCAGCTCGTGGTGCGCGGTGCGTGACGAGGAGGGAAGGGCGCCGCGCGTCGCCTGCGTCCAAAAGTTCGGCAAGACCCTGGGCGCCGACATCCGCGCCATGGCGGCCAAGTACGATGACATCATTATCGATGCCGGCGGACGCGACAGCGTGGAGCTGCGGGCCGGGATGACGGTCTCGGATCTCCTCTACATTCCGATCCAGGCCTCGCAGTTCGACGTCTGGACCCTCGACCAGATGAACACGCTTGTCGAGCAGGCGAGCGCCATCAACGAGCGGCTTCGTGCCTTCGCGGTGCTCAACCGCGCCTCCTCCAATCCTTCGGTGAAGGAGGCCGACGATGCCCGCGCCGCCCTGGCCGAGTATGAGAATCTTGCTATCGCCCAATCGGTGATCCGCGACCGCATCGCCTTTCGCAAGGCCGCCCGGGAAGGCGCCACGGTAGGCGAGATCACCGACCGGGATGCCAAGGCGATCGCCGAGATCAACCGCCTCTACGGGGAGATTTTCGGTGGCTAACCTGCGCTCGCGCCCGCCGCGCCTCGACCCCGACGACTTCATCGCCGCCGCCGAGAAACCCACCCGCTCGCCGGCTCCCGAGTCCGCGCCGGCGGGTTCCGGCCCAAAGCCTCGCGAGCAGGCACCCAAACCCACCGTTCGGCCGGCGAAGGGAGGGAAGGGGAGGGGCGAGCGCCCGTGGGACGCGCCCGGCGTTCGCGCAGACGTCACGAAGATGTTCAACCTGCGCCTGCCCGAGCCGCTCAAGCTCAAGCTCGACTTCATCCGCCAGACGACCCGGATCAGCGCCCACGAGTTCATCATGAACGCTCTCGTGCCGGCCGTCGAAGCAGAGATCGAGCGACTCGATAAGGAGCAACAATAGAGCCATCGCACGGCATGGCATGCCATACCGTGCGATGCGATACGCTCACGTACAATACGCTATGCTATGGTATTATATGCACGCGGCAACCGGCACAGCCGCCGTCCTGTCTCGGCGACACGCCGGGGGAGGGCAGGCGGCGCCGTGCCCGGCCGGTAGGCGCGGTTCTTCCAGCCGCGCCCGGGCGTGCCGCCCGTGGCGACGGCGCCACAGTCGACATATCTTCGCAGAGGCTAGTTATCCCCAGCTTTCGTTCGTGAGTTAGCGACCGCGGGCGCCGAGCGCCGGTTATCCCCCGTGACCTGGCGACCATTCTCCGTGAGTTAGCGACCATCCCCCGTGAGTTAGCGACCGGCATAAAGAAGGATGCAAATAGCTTTATCAAAACTCTACAAATAGCATTCCGGTCGCTAACTCACGAATCGACATTCTGCTGGGGATGATTTAACACCTTGGCAAGCCGCACGGAGCTGTCATGGCGGAAATCCACCAGCTGCTGCTGTTCGAGGGCCGCGACAGCGCTCTCGGCAAAGCCCGGAGCAAGACAGAGCGGCGTATCGTCGATCTGGCTGCCGCCTTTCTGGGCGAAGAACAGAACGATACCGCCTACACGCATCCCGGCATGTGCCTGACCGTGCTGCCGCATCGGGCTACCAAGCCCGACGAGGTGTGGCTTCGGGCCAACGCCAATGCCAGCCTCGAAGTTCATCCGCTTCGCGATTCCGACGGCGCCTATCGCGGCGTGCCTTATGGCCCTAAAGCCCGGCTCATGCTGCTGTTCCTCCAGAGCGAGGCTCTCAAGACGCGCAGCCGCTTCGTCGAGCTCGGCCGGTCGATGCGCCAGTGGCTGCTGACCATGGGCGTGCGCGACTGCGGGACGAACTACAAGGTGGTCGCCGACCAGGCCGAGCGGATCGAGAACTGCGTGCTGCGGTTCCGCTATCTCGGCAAGGAGGGCGAGAGCCGCTGGCAGGACAGCATCGTCCGTGGCTCGTTTCGCCCCTTCGCCGAGAACGGCGCCACCGTCGCCGAGCTGAGCGAGGGTTTCTACGAGGCGCTCACGCAGCACCCCGTGCCGATCTGCGAGAACGCGATCCGCCTTCTTGCCGACACCTGCATGCCGCTCGATCTCTATCTCTGGCTGGCCTATCGCCTGCACAGCCTCGAGGGACCCAAGACGATCTCGTGGGAGGCGCTGCACACGCAGTTCGGCGCCAACACCAAGGCCCTCAAGCACTTCAAGCCGCGCTTGAGCCGCGATCTGGAGATGGCCACCGCGGTATATCCCGACGCCCGGGTCGAGCTCATCGAGACCGGCATGCGGCTCTGGCCGTCACCGCCTCCGGTGCCGCCCCGCCTCCGCCCGGTCGCTAACTCACGAATCGAAAGCGATGCGGCCAGCTAGACCGGCTCTCGACCGGCCCTGATCACCTGCTGCGGACGGAGCAGCCTGCGGCCTTGAGGGCGGCCGGGCGAACCATCACCGCCGCGAACTCACAGAAAACGGAACGTGAAGGCCGCACGCAGCGCTCCGCGCGGCCCTGTCGCCCGGTGGGGCAGGGGCTACCTTGGGCGCACGACCCGGTGGGCGAGCGATGTCAGCTCCTTCATGGAACCAATGCCGCCGCCCGCAGTCACCATGTGACGCGCGAGCTCGAGGGCCAAGCCTTCGCTGTGGCCCTTCCTCGCGGGATCGGCAATGGATTCGAGGTCGATGTTCTGGGCGCGGCCGGTGACGCGCCGGATCATCTCGGCTCCGGCAAAGCCCATGGTGTCGGCCAGGACCCGCTCCAGACAAAGGCGGCATTCGTCCTCGAGCCCGGCCCTCGCGTCCCTCGTGTCGAACAGCGACGCCGGGAAAGCGTCGCCCGTTTGCTCCTTCAGCCACAACTCGGCGAACCTCGCGGCGAAGCCGTCCCACAGCGCCTCGATCGTCGCCAGGATCCATTGCCGGTAGGCGTGCCTTTCGTCGGGCTCGCGCTCGTAGGCGTACTGGGCGAAGAAGCTCAGGAGCAGGTTGCCGACGAGCACGCCGATGTCGAAGCCCATGGGTCCGAACACCGCGAACTCCGGGTCGATCACCCGCGTGTCCGTCTCGGTGAGCATGATCGAGCCGGTGTGCAGATCGCCATGAAGGAGGGCCTCGCTGCATGTCATGAAGCGCAGCTTGAGGCGCGAGACGGCGAGCTTCAGGGCGGTATCGGCGCGGATCGCCGCGACGGCCTCGTCGAGCGCCGGGCTGGTCCAGCGATTATGCGGCGAATCGGTGTAAGGCTCGGTGAAGATCAGGCGCTCGGTGATCTCGCACAGCTCGGTATTGCGGGAGAAGCGGGCTGCCATCAGCCGCTTCTCCGCAGCCTTCAGCGCCAGGTCCGAGGTCGCGAAGAAGCCCTCCGCGAGGAAGCGGGCCATGTGCTCGGCGAAGTGCGGGTAGACGGTGCCCGCCATCATGCCCTTGCGCATGATGATGTGCGGCTCGAGGAACTCGAGGCAGAGCAGCGACAGCTCGTCGTTGAAGTGATGGATGGCGGGCACGTGCTCGGGAGTCCGCCGGGCGGCCTGCTCGAGCGCCAGCTTCTCGAAATGGATCCGCTCGCGGGTGAGCGTGCGACTGCCGCCGGACACCCGCGCATAGGGGAGGGCCTGCTTGATGGCCAGGGCGCGCCGGCCCCGGCGCACATGGAAGACGAGGTTCAGGTTGCCGTCGCCGATCTCCGTGATCTCTAGCCTGTCATCCCCGCCGGCGAAGAATGCCTGCAGCTCTGCGGTCTCGGCAATGTAGGCTGCGAGCGACATTTCGTTGAGCTCGGCATAGGCTCGGCTGGGCACGGATGCGGTCATGGACGCTCTGGCTCGGGAGGCTGGGGGAGACGGCGAATGAAAATTTCAATATCATAATAGAATTAAGATGGACAATATGTCAGGCAAATGAGCCGGTGCGGGATCCAGTCAGGAGGGAGAAAGGAGCCCCGATGAGCGAGGAAGCCGGGGAATCCCGGAAGATCGAGCCGATCTCCGATCCCGTGGCAGGCGGCATGACACGGCAGATCGCCGACAGCATTCGCGCGAGCATCCTCGCCGGCGAGCTCAAGATCGACGAGCGCCTGCCCACCGAGCACGAGCTCGCGGCGATGTTCAACGTCTCGCGGCCGACGATCCGCGAGGCGCTCAAGCGTCTGGCAGCCCAGTATCTCATCCGCTCCAAGCGCGGCCCTGGCGGCGGTGTCTTCGTCAATCGCCCCAACCTCGAGCAGGCCCGCGAAGGCCTGTCGGGCGTGCTCGCGCTGCTGGGCAGCCTGGGCTCGTTCTCGCTCGTCGACATCGCCGAGGTTCGTCACGAGTTCGGCATGATCTGCCTTCGGCATGCGATGCAGCGGCGGACGAACGACGATCTGGCGGCGCTGGAAAAGCAGCTGCTGCTGATGGAGGACCCGTCGCTGCCGGACACCGATTTCTGCGCCGCGGACGTCGGCTTCCATCGGGCACTGGCCGATGCCACCGGCAACGGTGTGCTCGCCTTCTCGATGCATTTCCTGCTCGAGGCCCTGATGCCGCCAGCCAACATGGTGGTCTTCAAGTTTCGCGAGCGGAAGACCGTCACCGCCTATCACCGCAGCATCCTGCTCGCCGTCCATGCCCGCAACCAGCGCGCCGGCGAGGAGGCCTTCGAGGGGCTCATGGATTATCTGCGTTCGAAATATGCCGAGGCCCAGACCTGGCGCTGCGAGCGTGACCAGGATCACCGGGAGGCCCGGACGCCGCAGGAGTAGCTGCGCAAAAACACTATTGAAACTGAAAATTTTGATATCATAATCCGAACCGGCTTCGAAGCGCCGCGACGCGGTCTCCCAGCGGGACCGCCACGAGCAGACGGAAGCCCGGGGCTTGCCCCGTTTGCCGGCTCCTTCCGCGGTACGATCCCATGTCCGACGCCCCGGTCACCCTGCCGACGCTCCTGCGCGAAAGCGTCCTTCTCGAGGAGGGGCTGGTCCGTATTCTCGACCGGCGCGTTTTCCCTTTCGAAAAGCAGTTCGTCGACTGCCGCACCTGCGAGGACGTGGCGCGGGCCATCGAGGAGATGGTGACCCAGAGTGGCGGGCCGTTCTACGCGGCGAGCGCCGGCATGGTTCTGGCGGCGCGTGAGGCTGCCCGGCACGGCGACGCCGAGCGCCGTCTCGAGATCATGCGCCAGGCGGGCCAGCGCCTGGTCGCGACCCGCGGCACCAACAATCTCATCGCCCGGGCGGTGGCGGCCATGCTGGCCGAGGCCGAGGCGCGGGCGGTGCGCGACGCCGACTTCGCTGCCGGCATGCAGCAGGCGATGGAGAGCCTGTGGGAGGCCAACCGGGCGCGGGGCCGTGCGCTGGGCCAGCACGGTGCCTCGGTTCTCGAGGATGGCGACGTGGTTCTCACCCACTGCTGGGCAGAGGCCACGATCATCGAGACCCTTGCCGCCGTGCTCCGCGCCGGCAGGCGCGTCTCGGTGATGTGCACCGAGACGCGGCCCTATCTCCAGGGCGCGCGGCTCACCGCGCACAGCGTCGCCGAGATGGGAATCGACGTTACCGTCATCACCGACAATATGGGCGCCCACGCCATGGATCGTGGCCTGGTCAGCCGCTTCATGACGGCGGCCGATCGCGTGACCCTCTCGGGCCATGTGATCAACAAGGTGGGAACGCTGCAGCTCGCCCTCGCGGCCCGCGCCTTCGAGATACCCTATTTCGCCATGGTACAGGCGCCGGACGTCCGGGCGCAGGCTCCCTCCGACGTGCCCATGGAGGACCGCGATCCGGAGGAGAGCCTGCATTGTCTCGGGGTGAGGACGGCCTCGCCATTGGTCCGCGGCTGGTACCCGGCCTTCGACATCACCCCTCCCGGGCTCGTCTCGGGCGTGGTGACGAGCAAGGGCGTCTTCGCGGCCGCGGCATTGCGGCCCCATTTTCCCGCGCCGGCCGGACCCCAGGCATGAGGCGGCGCGCCGGCAAGGCGGCCCTGCCCGTCATGTCGGCATGCCCTGTCAACCTCACCGGCATGTAACCGAACCACAAGCCGTGTCCGACCGGGCGCGGCGCGAGCTCGTCAACGGGCAAAGGCAGGATGCGATCGATGGACAGCGCCAGCAGCAACGAACCTCTCGCCGTCGGCATCATCGGTGACGGCTTCATGCAGCCTTCCTATTTCGTCGAGGCGTTGCAGGAGCGTTTTGCGGATCGTCCCCTCGCCATCGAGACGATGACGCTCGGCTGGCCGATCGAGCGCAACATCACCAAGGTCGACCCCGAGCTTTCCGTGCAGGAGTTCGTGGGGCGGCCCGAGCAGTTCTTCGAGTTCATCTCGCGCACCGAGATCCTCGTCAATCATCTGGCGCCGGTCACCCGCGAGACCTTCGAGCGGGCGCCGAGGCTCAAGCTGATCGCGGTGTCGCGCGGCGGGCCCATCAACATCGACATGAAGGCAGCCGCCGATCACGGCGTGCAGGTGGTGAACACTCCCGGCCGCAACGCTTCCGCGGTGGCCGAGTTCACGATCGCCTCGATGCTCGCCGAGACCCGCAACCTCATTCGCGGCCACATCGCCCTGGCGCGGGGCGAGTATCGCGGCGATCTCTATCATCGCGACATCACCGGACCGGAGCTGTGCGAGCTCACCGTGGGCGTCATCGGCTACGGCCATGTCGGCACCCGTGTGGTCAGGATGCTCAAGCCGTTCGGCTGCCGCATCCTCGTCAACGATCCCTACAAGCAGCTCTCGCGCGAGGATCTCGACGACGGGGTCGTCATGGCCGACCTCGACACCGTCCTGCGCGAGGCCGACATCGTCACCCTGCATCCGCGCGTCACCCAGGAGACGCGCGGCATGATCGGCGCGGCGCAGTTCGCCGCCATGAAGAAGGGCGCCTATTTCGTCAACACGGCGCGCGGGCCGCTGGTCGACTATGACGCGCTTCATGAGGCGCTCGTCTCGGGGCAGCTTGCCGGCGCCGCTCTCGACACCTTCGCGTTCGAGCCCCCGCCGCCGGGCTGGCCGCTTCTCGAGCTGCCCAACGTCACCCTGTCGCCGCACATCGCGGGCGCTTCGCGCTACACGATCCGCAAGGCGGCCGTCATGGCGGCGGAGGAGGTCGCGCGCTTCGTGAACCGACAGGCCCCCCTCCACCCGTGCACCTGACCATGGAAGCGAGCGAGCTCCGGCTCCGCGAGGAGCTGATCGAGGTGTGCCGGGCCATGAACCGGCTCGGGATCAGCCGCGGCACCTCCGGCAATGTCAGCGTGCGTCACGGCAGCGGGCTGCTGATCTCGCCCACGGGCATCGCCTACGATGCCCTGCGCCCCGAGCATGTCGTCCAGCTCGACTGGGAGGGCAGCTCCGCGGGCGACATCCTGCCGTCCAGCGAGTGGCGCTTTCATCGCGACATTCTCGCAGCGCGGCCGGATCTGGACGCCATCGTCCACACTCATTCGGTTCATGCGACGGCGCTGGCGATCATGGGCCGGGACATCCCGGCGATCCACTACATGATCGCTGCTGCCGGCGGGCCCGACATCCGCTGCGCGCCCTACGCCACCTTCGGCACCCAGGAGCTGGCCGATGCGGCCCTGCAGGCCCTGGAAGGCCGCAGGGCATGCCTTCTGGCCCATCACGGGGTGATCGCCGGCCACAGATCCATGGCACGGGCCCTGTCGCTCGCCGTGACGGTGGAGGAGCTGGCGCAGCAATATCTTCTCTGCCTGCCGCACGGCGAGCCGCCGGTGCTGGACGGCGAGGAGGTCGCCCGCGTCATCGAGAAGTTCGCCACCTACGGCCAGCAGCCGCGACGGGGTTCATGACCGACGCTCTCCTGTGCCTCGATTCCGGGACCACAGCGGTAAAGGCCGCGGCCTTCTCGCTGGATGGCCGGGTCCTGGCAATGGAGGAGATGCCCAACGAGGCGCTGGTTCGCAGCGGGCCGCGGGTCGAGCAGGATATGGAGGAGACGCGCCGGGCGGCGTTCCTGCTGCTGGCTCGGCTCGGCGCCCGGCTCGAGGACATGCGGCTGCGGGTGCTTGTGCTGACGGGGCAGGGGGACGGGCTGTGGCCGGTCGGCCAGGACGGCCGCCCGCTGGGCCCGGCGCTGACCTGGCTCGACGGGCGCGCCAACGGGCTCCTGCCGGAGCTCGAGGCGCAGGGGACGCTTGCACGGCTCCGGCAGATCACCTTGTCGCAGCCGACGGCGGCCTCGCAGCCCCTTCAACTTCTGTGGCTCGCCCGGCACGAGCCCGAGCGCCTCGCGGCGCTGGGAACGGCGCTGCGCTGCAAGGAATGGCTGCTCTATACACTCACCGGCGAGCTCCTCACCGAGCCTTCCGCGGTGCTGCCGAGCTGGGGCGACTGGCGCCGGCAGGAGCTATGCGAGGGCGTGGCGGAAAGCCTTGGCCTGCCGCCGGTCGCCAGCCTGCTGCCGCAGGTGGTGCCCATGCGCGCCTGCGCCGCCCCGCTTGCCGCCGCGGCCGCCCGCGCCACCGGCCTGCCGGCAGGGCTTCCCGTTCTTCTGGGGCCCGGTGACGCCCAGGCTTCGGCGATCGGCCTGGGTGTGGGGGTCCATCCCGGGCTAGCGCGCGCCTCGCTCTTCGGTACCAGCGCCATTCACATGCGTCACCTGGACGATCTCGCCCAGGTGCGGGAGGAGCCGCCGGGGGCCATGCTGCTGCCCTTCGTGGAAGAGGGTGAGTATCTGCGCATCCTGCCGGCGCTCAACGGCGCCACCGTGCTGCGGCATGTCCATGATCTGCTGGGGCAGGGCAGGGCGGCCGGGTTCGCGCCGTCAGGCCTCCTCATGCTGCCGTTTCTCGAGCGTTCCGGCGAGCGCGCGCCCGTGACGACGCCGCATGCAAGCGGCGCGCTCGTGGGCCTGAAGGCCGGCGACGGCGCCACCGAGGCCATGAGCGCGGCACAGGAGGGCCTGGCCTTTGCCGCCCGCATGAGCCACGCGCTCATGGGTAACGAGCCCGGTCCGGTGGCCCTTGGCGGCGGGCTCGCGGGCGACGGGCAGTTCGCGACGCTGCTCGCCACCGCTCTGCAGCGCCCGGTCCGGCGCAACGCCACCGCGCATGCCGGTCTGGCCGGGCTGGGCCTGGTCGGTGCCCGCCACCTTCTGGGCGGGCCGCTGTCGGAGCTGGGGGCCGGCTGGCTGAGCGCCGAGCCTCTCGTCACCGAACCGCGCAGCGACCTGCTCGCCGAATATCTGGAGCGCAAATACACGCTGTTCTCGGCCCTGCTGGAGCGCCTCGCGCCCCTGTGGCCCGAGATGACGACTGTCGCGTCCATGGCCGGGCAACTCGCGGCGCAGACGCTCAACTCATTGCCAGAACAGGGATAAAGGCATGAGAAAGACGCTTGGCATTCTCGCCGTCTCGTTGGCGCTCGCGAGCGCTGCGCAGGCCCAAGAACGCATCCGCATCGCGGCGGCGGCCCAGCCCGGCTCGGTGATGGAAGGCATCATCAACACCTTCATCGAGAAGTTCAACGAGGGGGCCAACGACGGCTACCGCATGGAGTTCCAGTTCGTCGGCTCCGACCAGGAGCTGACGCAGCAGGTCGTGCGCGGGCGTCTGGAGATCGGGTCGACCTCGCTGGCCGGTGCCGCGGTGTCGGTTCCCGAGGGAAGCGTGCTCTCCATCCCCTATCTCTGGTCGAGCGACGCCGAGCGGCGCTGGGTCACCGACAATGCCGCCCGACCGGTCCTCGAGGAGATCTACGAGGAGCGCGGCCTGACCATCATCGGCCTTGGCGACACCGGCTGGTCGAACGTCTTCTGCAAGACGAGCTGCAACACGCCGGAGGAGCTCGAGGGCAGGCGGTTCCGCCTGCCGCCGGCAGCAAGCGCCAAGCTGTTCTGGGACAATATGGGGGTAAACGGTGTCCAGCTCGCCCTGCCTGATTTCTTCACGGGCCTGGAGCAGGGCATGGTCGAAGGGGGTGACCTGCCCTTCACCTTCTATGTGACGACGCCGGCCGCCAAGTTCGCCACGAACTATGTGCTGACGCAGAATTATCATCACGACCAGGTGTTCTTCGTGAACCGGCGCTTCTTCGAAGGTCTGCCCGAGGACATCCAGGCGCTCCTGCACGATGCCATGCCGGCGACGGAGGATATGCGGAGCCGCCAGGAGGAGGACTGGAAGAAGCGGGCCCTGGCCTTCGAGGCCGAGGGCGGCACCATCGTTCCCCTGACCGACGAGCAGCGGGCGGCATGGGCCGAGAAGGTCGTGGCGGGTCACGAGAGCCTGGTCGAGACGCTTCCCGGCCGTTCGCGCGATCTCTTCGATGCCGTGATGGATGGCAAGCAGCGCTATGCAGACAGCCGCTGAGGCGGGCAATGCCGGGGCCGCGGGGGGCATCCTCGCGGTCCTCTACGGCGCCATAACCCGCCTGGAAACCTTCTTGTGCTTTGCGGCCTTCATCGCCGGCACCGCGGCACTCTTCGCGGACATTGTCGGCCGCGAGCTGTTCGGCTTCGGCATCTTCGGGGCGCAGCGCATCGCCGTCTACTGCATGGCGGTGGCCGGCGTCCTCGGCTTTTCCTACGTCGTCTCGCAGGGCGGACATCTGCGGCCGACCATTCTCGACAAGCTCGTTCCCGCCCGTCTCGATCCGCTGGTGACACGGCTGGGCGATCTTCTGTCGGCTGCCATCTGCCTGGGCCTCGCCGTGGCCTCCCTGCTCTTCGTGCGGGGAACCTATGAGATCGGCGAGTACAGCATGACCCTGCCGATCCCGATCTGGACCGTGCAGACCATGCTCCCGGCAGCCTTCGCCATCGCCGGGCTCAAATATCTCCTCTTCGTCCTGCGCCCGGCACTGCGGCCCGTGCAAGCGAGCTCCGAGCTATGACCGGTGTCGCGATCGGATTGGGGAGCTTCGCGCTTCTCCTGCTGCGCCAGCCCATGGTGCTGGTGCTCGCCGTTGCCGTCGCCGCCATCCATCAATTCGTGGCGAGGAGCTCGTCCATCGAGTTCCTGATCCAGGATTTCTGGTTCACCATCGACCGAGACGTCCTGCTGCCGATCCCGATGTTCATCCTGGCCGGGAACATCATGAGCCGCGGCGAGATCGCCCAGCGGCTCATCAACATCATGGTGGAGATGACGGCGGGCATCCGCGGCGGTCTTGCGGTGGCGACGATCCTCGCCTGTGCCAGCTTCGCGGCGATCTCCGGCTCCTCGATCGTGACCCTGGCGGCGATCGGCTCGATCATGTATCCGGCGCTCCTGCGCGAGGGCTACTCGAAGCCGTTCACGCTGGGTCTCCTGTGCTCCGCCGGCACGCTCGGCATCCTGATCCCGCCCTCCATCCCGATGATGCTTTACGGCATCATCACCGACACCTCGATCGTGAAGCTGTTCATGGGCGGCATCGGCCCGGGGCTGCTGCTGACCCTGGCACTTGCTCTCTACTGCATCAAGGTAGCCCCGGTCAGCGCACGCGGCAGCTTCTCGGCGCGACGCTTCGCGGTTGCCGTGGGGCGCGGCGGCCCTGCCTTGCTGCTCCCGGTCATCCTGCTGGGCGGCATCTATTCGGGGTTCTTCACGGCGACCGAGGCGGCGGTCGTGTCGCTGGTCTATGCCCTCGTCGTCGAAGGTTTCTACTATCGCGACATCTCGCCGGGTGATCTCAAGGAGATGCTCGGCGAGACGGTAAAGCTGTTCGGCACCCTGCTGCCGCTCCTGGCGCTCGCCGGCAGCTTCAACACGATCCTCGACTATGAGGGCGTGCCGCGGGCCATGGTCGGCTGGCTCGGGCAGTGGATCGACACGCCGCTGGCTGCAGGCATGACGCTCAACGTCGTGCTGCTCATCGCCGGCTTCTTCATGGATGTGGGCTCGGCCATCCTGATCCTCTCGCCGCTGCTTTTGCCGCTCATGACGGCGCAGGGCTACGATCCGGTGCATGTCGGCGTCATCACCACCATGAACCTGGAGATCGGCTACATCACGCCGCCGGTGGGGCTGAACCTCTTCGTCGCCATGGGGGTCTTCAAGGAAAGCTTCGTGACCATCGTGCGGGGTGCCTTGCCGATGGTCCTGGTGATGCTGGTGCCACTGCTGATCACCACCTACTGGCCGGCCATCGTCTTCTTCTTCGTGCGCTGAGCGAGACGGGCGATCCGGGGAGAGCAGGGGGCCGCAGACGCGGCCCCTTTCCCGGACGAGAGGCTGAGCTCGCCGGCTCCGGATATCGCAGGGAGGACTACATTGCTTCGCAAGCTTTTCGCAGGGCTCGCCTTGTCGGTCGCGCTGACCGGTGCCGCCCAGTCGGCCGAGAGCATCCGCATCGCCGGATCGCTGCGTCCCGATTCGATGATGGAGGGCATCATCCGCACCTTCATCGACAACTTCAACGCGCAGGCGGGGCCGGACTACAGGCTCGAGTACCAGTTCGTCGGCAACGACCAGGAGATGACCCAGCAGGTCATGCGCGGGCGTCTCGAGATCGGCACGACCGGCCTTGCCGGTGCCGCCGTCTCGGTGCCGCCGAGCGCCGTGATGTCGATGCCCTATCTCTGGGACAACGACGCGCAGCGCCGCTGGGCGATCGACAATGTGGCCCGCCCGGTGCTCGAGGACATCTACCGGGAGAACGGGCTGGTCATCATCGGGCTCGGCGATGCCGGCTGGTCGAACGTCTTCTGCAAGGAGATCTGCGACACCCCAGAGGAGGTCGAGGGCAGGCGCTTTCGCATGCCCCCGGCGGCGTCCGCCCGCGCCTTTTGGGAGAAGCTCGACGTCAATGGCGTCCAGCTCTCGCTGCCGGACTTCTTCACGGGTCTCGAGCAGGGCATGGTCGAGGGCGGGGACCTGCCGCTGACCTTCTTCGTCACGACGCCTGCGGCCCACTTCGCCAAGCGCTACGTGATGACCCGGCAGTATCATCATGAGCAGGTGTTCTTCGTGAACCGCAGCTTCTACGAGACGCTGCCGCCCCGGATCCAGGATCTTCTCAAGTCGGCGATGCCCTCGACCGAGGAGATGCGGCGGCGCCAGGACGAGGACGAGGCACTGCAGATGCAGCGCTTCACCGAGGCCGGCGGTGTCATCGTGCCCCTCTCGGACGAGGAGCGCGCGGCCTGGGCGCAGAAGGTCGGCAATGTGCACGAGGATCTGCTGGCCTCGCTGCCCGGCCGCTCGCGCGAGCTTTACGAGGCCGTGCAGGAGGGCAGGAAGCGCTACGACGCCGGCCAGTAGGGCCGGGCTGCTCTCGATACCGGATCGACGTCGGCCGCCCCCAGCCATGGCAGGGGGCGGTGCCGTTTCCGGCCGCCGGCGCGCCGGTTGCCGCTCAGCCCTCCGAGCGGCGCAAGGTGGGGTCGAGCCGGTCGCGCAGCCAGTCGCCCAGGAGGCTCATGGCCAGCGTCGTCAGGGTGATGGCGAGGCCCGGCAGGATCGCCACCCACCAGGCGATGAGCAGGTAGTCGCGGCCGGTGCCCAGCATCAGGCCGAGGCTGGCGCGGGGCGGCTGGATGCCCAGCCCGAGGAAGGAGAGCGAGGTCTCGAGCAGGATGATGTCGGGAAAGCTCAGCGTGAGCTGGACCAGCAGGGCGCTTGCGATATTGGGCAGGACGTGGCGCAGGTGGACCCGCAGCGGGCCCGCGCCCAGCGAGCGCACCGCCTGGATGTAGCCGTGGCTCTGGGCCGAGAGCACGAGGCCGCGGGTGAGCCGGGCATAGACCTCCCAGCCGTGCAGCCCGACGATGATCACGAAGATCCAAAAACCGCCGCCGAAGAAGGCCAGGGCCGCCAGCGCGAAGATGAAGAAGGGCAATGCCGCCTGGACGTCGACCAGCATCATCACGGCTTCCTCGAAGGCGCCGCGGAAATGCGCCGTCAGGAAGCCCAGGACGATGCCGACGGCCGCCCCGATGGCGGTACCGGCGAACGCCACGAGGATGCTGGTGCGGATCCCGTAGGCGAGCCGGGTGAGAAGGTCGCGGCCCAGCTCGTCGGTGCCGAGAAGAAAGCGCGGCTCGGCGCCGTCCAGGAAGAAGGGCGGCTTGAAGCGGGCCAGCAGGCTCTGCTGGTCCGGCGGGTAGGGGGCGAGAAGCGGTGCCGCCACGGCCACCACGAGCACCAGCAGCAGCCACAGACCGGCGAGGCCGGTGAGCCATGGCAGGCGGTGCAGCCCGCCCAGCGAGGGGATGAGGCGGCGGGGCGCCGGAACAGCGCTGGGGGGAGAGGAGGCGGCCATCAGCTGGAAGCCATGCGGCTGCGCTCGCTGGCGATCCGCGGATCGAGCCAGCCATAGAGAATGTCGACGGTGACGTTGACGACGACCATGACGAGGACCGTGAGCAGGATAATGGTCTGGACTACCGGCAGGTCGCGCTGGGCCACGGCGCTGGTCAGCAGCCGGGCGACGCCGGGCCAGGCGAAGACGCTCTCGGTGACCACCGCCCAGGCGAGGATGCTGCCGAGCTTGAGGCCCATGATGGTGACCACCGGGATCAGCGCGTTGGGCAAGGCGTGCCGCCACAGCCGGCGCGGCGCCTGGACCCCCTTGGCGGCGGCGGTGCGCATGTAGGTTCGTCCCAGAACCTCGAGCATCGCCGAGCGGGTGAAGCGGGCGAGCTGGCCGGCAAAGGCGGTGCCCAAGGTGAGCGCCGGCAACAGGATGTGCCAAGGCGAGCTGGAGCCCGAGCTGGGCAGCACCTGCAGCACCATGGCGAAGAGATAGATCAGCAGCACGCCCAGAAAGAAGTTGGGCATGCTGTAGCCGAGCACCGCCACGCTCATCAGGCCGCGGTCGAGCAGCGTGCCGTGGGCCAGGGCCGCGGCCATGCCCAGGAGAATGCCGAGCAGCGCGCCGCCCGCATAGGCGACGGTGGCAAGCCACAGGGTCTTGGGCACGCGCTCCATGACCACCTCCAGCGCCGGCCTGCCGTCGCGGAAGGAGGCCCCGAAATCGCCCTGGAGCAAGCCGCCCAGATAGGCCGCGTACTGGACCGGGATCGGCTGGTCGAGACCGAGCCTGGTGCGGTACTGCTCGACCACTTCCGGCGGCGCCTCGCTGCCGGCGAGCAGCTCGGCCGGATCGCCCGACAGGCGGAGCGCCAGAAAGACGAAGCTCACCGCCAGCAGCAAGGTGAGCACGCCGCGTCCCAGCTTGAGGAGGATGAGGGAGAAGGGCACCAGCCTCAGTCTCCCGCTGGCGCCAGATGCGCCGCGTCGACATAGGCAGCGCTGCCGATGGTGGCGATGCGAACCGACTGGCGGTAGCTGCCGTGCGCGGCCTCGTGGGTCGTGAGGATCGTCTCGGGCGGCTCGCCGGCCGCGCTGAAGGCTTCCTGCAGCACCCGTCCCGTCATGCTGGCCGGGCGGTCCACCCCCAGGATCCCGAGCAGGCTCGGCGCCACGTCGATCAGCCCGGCCGGGCGCTCCTCGAGCCGGCCGGTGCGGATGCCGGGGCCGGCAAGGGCGATGACGTTGGCGAGCTCGCGCGGGTGCAGCCCGCCATGCATGCCGCCGCCCGAGGGGACCCCGCCGGTGAAGAAGGCGGCGCCGGCGCCGCTCGCCAGATCCTCCTCACCGCCGCGCAGGGTGAAGTGCAGGTCGCTGGCGCGGGGATGTCCCGCGGTCACGGCGCCGAGCGGCAGGGCGCCGGGCACCTGGCGGGCGAGATCGTCGCGCACCAGGACATGGCCGCACCAGGGCTGGAGCATGAGCCAGTGGGCGATCTCCGCCAGTCGTGCCGGGTCAAGATCGCGCAGGCGCAAATGGCCGCTGGTGCCGCCCGGCACGAGATCGAACCCGCCCTGGCCGTCCGGATCGAGACCTGCCTCGGCAAAAGCCGCCGGCAGGTCGATCTGCTCCCCGGTCAGCACGTGGCCGTGGTCGGAGAGCACGGCGATGGTCCAGCGCTCGCGGATGTCAGCCCGGCGCCACCAGGCGAGGATCCGCCCGATCTGCCGGTCGAGGGTGGCCAGCACCTCCACCACCTCGAGCGAGCGCAGACCCTTGTAGTGATAGCTGGTGTCGGGCTCGTTGAACCAGACCAGCGCCAGCTCGGCCGCCTCGGGCTCGAGGACCCGCTCGAGGAGGATGTCGGTGGCGAAGGCGAGCCGTGCGTGGTTGGGCAGGCCGGCTTCGGGCGTGGGCCCGAACTGCCGGGCGATGGCCTCGTGCAACTCGGCGCTCGAGCAGGCCTCCGGCCCGTGCGCCGACCAGGTCCAGTGGCCGGGATGCTCCGCCACCTTGTGATTGACCAGGTGGGTGGCGCCCGGCGAGCCGGTGTGGACGACGGCGAAGCGGCGGCCGGCGGCGGCGAGCGCCTCGCCCAGCGTGGTGGCGTCGAGCAGCGGCCGGACCGCCTCGATCCGCCCGAGATCCGCACGGCTGCTCGTGTCGACGGTGCCGAGCTCGGGGTCGAGGAGCTTGTTGTGGGTGATGCCGTGAACGGCGGGGGGCGCGCCGCTGGCGAGGCTCGACGTGCATACCCGGGTCATGCTGGGGAAGACCGTGCGGGCCTGGCGCCAGCGCGTGCCCTCGTCGATGAGCGTGCAGAGATTGGGCAGAAGGTCGGGGCGGAGCATGTCGGGCCGCAGCCCGTCGAGAACCAGAACCAGCGCGTTGCTCATCGGAGCGTTCCTGCAAGGCGGAGGCCGGCCGCGGCGGGACGATCGTCCTGCCGGGCCAGGGGCCGGGGCGGCAGCTTGATCGTGGTACCGGTGCGGGCGGTGAAGTTGCTGAGGTCGATATTGGCGAAGAGCCCGGGCTGGACGAAGCGGTGGCGCGGCCTTCTGCCGGAGAGATCGTGGATCAGGTAGCCGGAGCGGCGGATGCCGCGGCGCCCGGGGCGCGCCTTGCCGGGATTGACGAAGCTGGTGCCCGGCGCCCAGACGATGGCGGCGCCTTCATGCCGGGTGCTGCGATATTCGTGCAGGTGACCCGAGGCCACGAGGCGGACGTCGCCCTGCTCCAAAAGCCCGAGCAGCCTGAGACGGGGAGCCAGCGGCACGTTGCTGGGCGTGGTGGGCTCGTCGGGTGCGGCGAGGAACAGCGGGCGGTGGAGGAAGAGGGCAACGGGGCTGCTCCCGTCCGCCAGTGCGGTCTCGAGAAAGCCCCACTGCTCGTCCTCGGCGGCGAGGCCGCTGCCCAAAAGCTCGCTGTCGAGGCCCACCAGCCGCCAGCCGGCCACGTCCCGGCACCACCAATCGGGGCCGAACAGCGCACGCCAGCGGGCGAGGCGCTGCTCGTCGACCGGCTGGTCGAGCCGCAGGCAGGCGGCCGGCTCGCCGATGTCGTGATTGCCGGGCAGGACCAGCACCTCGCCCGGCAGCCGGGCGATCTCCTCGGCGGCGAAGGCCAGATCCTCGGGCGCGTCGGGACCATTGAAGCTGACATCGCCGGTGAGGATGACGAGATCGGGCTGCAGCTCGTCCATCTCGTCCAGAAAGACCCGCCAATTGTCGATGAACCAGGCGTGGCTGCGCGAGAGATGGATGTCCGAGACCTGGACGATCACCGGTGTTGCGAGGCTCATGCGGCCAGGTCCTTCCAGAAGTGGCACGCCACCTTGTGGCCGTCGGCGCCGCCGTCCAGTGCTGGCGCGGCCTCGGCGCAGGCCGGCCGGGCGTGCGGGCAGCGGGTCCTGAAGCGGCAGCCCGAAGGCGGG
Source organism: Geminicoccaceae bacterium 1502E (assembly GCA_033875255.1). Classification (GTDB taxonomy): domain Bacteria; phylum Pseudomonadota; class Alphaproteobacteria; order Geminicoccales; family Geminicoccaceae; genus Marinimicrococcus. Next base: position 55,665 of record JAWZSN010000018.1, read on the forward strand.
TCGAAGGGGCTCGGCGGGTCGCCCCGGAGCAGCGTGCGGGGCCTGCCCTTGCGCGAAGGGTCGGGGCGCGGCACGGCTGCCAGCAGCGCTTGCGTGTAGGGATGGCGGGGCGCCTCGAAGAGCGCCTCGACCGGCGCCTCCTCGACGATCCGGCCGAGATACATCACCGCGACCCGGTCGGCGACCTGACGGACCACCGCCAGATCGTGGCTGATGAAGAGGAAGGTGAGGCCGCGCCCGGCGCGCAGCTCGGCCAGGAGGTTGAGGATCTGCGCCTGGACCGAGACGTCGAGCGCCGCCACCGCCTCGTCGCACACCAAAAAGCGCGGCTCGAGCACCAGCGCCCGGGCGATCACCGCGCGCTGCTGCTGACCGCCGGAAAGCTCGTGGGGAAAGCGCCGGCCGTGGGACGGGCCGAGGCCTACCGCGGCCACCATCTCCTCCACCCGCCGGGCACGCTCGCGGGCGTCGCCGATCTTGTGGATGAGCAGCGGCTCCTCGATCTGCGCGGCGATGGTCAAGCGCGGGTCGAGGGCTCCGGCCGGGTCCTGGAACACCATCTGTGCCTCGCGGCGCAGCCGCGCCGTGGCCCTGCCGCGAAGGCCGGTGATGTGGGCGCCGTCGAACAGGATCCGTCCCGAGGTCGGCGGGAGAAGGCCCAGCGTCAGCCGGCCAACCGTGGATTTGCCGCAGCCCGACTCGCCCACAAGGGCGAGCGCCTCGCCGGAGTCTATCGCGAGATCGACGCCATCCACCGCCTTGGCGACACGGGGGGATGCGAATGGGTGCCGGCGCTGGCTGAAGTGCCGGGTGAGGGCGCTCGTGCGAAGCATCAGGCGACCGCCGGGAGCGGGTCGCGCAGCAGGGGGCGGTGGCAGGAAGCGGCGTGGTCGCGCGTCACCGGGCGCGACGGCGGACGCTCGCCGCAGGCCCGGCCGGCATGGCTGCAGCGCGGCGCGTAGGCGCAGCCCTGTGGGCGGGCGCCGGGCTCGGGCACCTGGCCGGCGATGGGCACGAGCTGCTCGGCCCGCCGGTCGGCGCGGGGCAGGGAGCCCAGAAGGCCGGCGGTGTAGGGATGCGCGGGAGCCGCGAACAGGCCTTCTGCCGGGGCGGTCTCGACGACCCGCCCGGCATACATCACCGCCACCCGGTCGCAGGTCTCGGCGACCACGCCCAGATCGTGGGTCACGAGGAGCAGCGCCATGCCGGTCTCCTCCTGCAGCTCCACCAGAAGATCGAGGATCTGCGCCTGGATGGTGACGTCCAGCGCGGTGGTGGGCTCGTCGGCGATCAGGAGGCGCGGCCTGCAGGCGATCGCCATGGCGATCATCACCCGCTGGCACATGCCGCCCGAGAGCTCGTGCGGGAAGGCGCGCAGCCGCGCCGCCGGCTCGGGGATGCCGACCCGCTCGAGCAGCCGTACCGCCTCGCGGCGCGCCGCCGTGCGGTCGAGCCCCTGGTGCAGCCGCAGGTTCTCGGCCAGCTGCGCGCCGATCCGCAGGACCGGGTTGAGCGAGGACATCGGGTCCTGGAAGACCATCGCCAGCTCGCGGCCGCGCACCCCGCAAAGCTCGCGGTCGCCGAGCCCGTCGAGCCGCCGCCCGGCCACGCGGATACGGCCGCCCGTGATCCGTGCCTGGCGCGGCAGCAGGCCCATCACGGCAAGGCAGGTCATCGACTTGCCGCAGCCGGACTCGCCGACGAGACCGAGGGTCTCGCCGGCGTTGATCGCAAGATCGACCTCCTCGACGAGAAGCCGCTCGCCGCGCCCGGTGTCGATGCCGACGGAAAGCCCGGCGATCTCGAGCACCGGGTCCGCCCTTCGTGAGGGGAAGGGAATCCGGGCCAAGGGGGTCAGCCCTGACCGGGGAACTGCAGGTTCTCGCCGCGCAGATCCATGTAGTAGAAGGTATAGGGCTGCCAGAGCAGGCCCTTGCGGACGCCATAGGTCTCGAGCGGCTGGTAGAGGATCGTGCCCGGCGCGTCGTCTTCCCAGATGTCGAGCATCTGCTGGCCCAGCGCAAAGCGGTGGTCGGGGTCGACGGTGCGGGAGAGCTCCCGGCCGAGCGCGTTGAAGCGGTCGGTGGCGGGGCCGGCCCAGGTGCCGCTGCTCTTGCTGCGCTGCGCCGATCCGGCCTCGCCCCAGGCGATCCACAAGGCACCCAGCGGATCGGGGTAGCGGGTCGAGTTCGACCAGTTGCGGATCATTTTCGTGTCGTCGGCGGGGAACTGCTCGATCACCTCGAGCTGGGCGTTGATGCCCACCGCCCGCCACATCTCGATCAGCGCCTGGGCCGCCGGCAGGGCATTGACGTAGTAGGTGGCGTGGGTCCGGTAGATCACCGGCTCGCCCGCATATCCGGCCTCGGCGAGCAGCTGCCTGGCCCTTTCCGGGTCGTAGGCGAGGCCGTTGCGGTCCGGCCCGTACATGTAGCCGAACTCAGGGTACTGGTGGCTGTTGGGCACCACCGCTTTGCCGCCCCAAAGGGCCTCGTTGAGCAGGTTGCGGTCGATGGCCAGGTTGAGCGCCTGACGCACACGCTTGTCCTGCAGGACCGGGTGGAGCGTGTTGTAGACAAGCACATGGCTGTTCGCGAGGACGACACTGCGTGCCTCGACATTCTCGTAGCGCTCGAGCACCGGGATCTGGTCCGGCGGGACGTTGACGATGATGTCGAACTCGCCGGAGACCAGACCGGCCACCCGGGCCGCGACCTCGGGCACCACCTTGAAGGTCACCGTCGACGCGGTCGGCCGCTCGCCCCAGTAGGAATCGTTCGCCTCCAGGCGGATATGGTCGCCGTCGCGCAGCTCGACCAGCCGGTAGGGGCCGGTGCCGACCGGATCGCGCGGCAGGCCGTCGCCGGCCTTGGCGCGCCAGTCTTCCTCGTTGACGATCCACGACGCCCAGGAGGCGAGGCGCTGCTCGAGGAGCGCATCGGGCCCCTTGGTGCGGATCACCACCTTGTGCTCGTTCACGATGTCGACACGGTCGATCACCGCGAAATAGGCGCGGCCCTCGGGAACCCGGGCATCGGGGCCGGATAGCCGCTCGGCCGAGAAGGTGAAGGCCACGTCTTGGGCAGTGAACAGCGCGCCGTTGTGGAAGCTCACACCTTTGCGGAGCTCGAGCTCGAGCGCGTCATCCCCCAGCCGCTTCCACGAGGTTGCGAGGCCCGGCTTCAGCCCGGCACCGCCGCCGCCCGGCTCACCCAGAAAGTCGCGCTGGATCAGCGTGTCGAAGATCGAGTAGGTGATCCGGGTGCCGACATTGGAGAGCTCGCGGCCGGGCTCGATGGTCGGCGGGTTGTCGGCGGTAGCCACCACCAGATGCGGCCGCTCCTGACCGTGCGCCAGCCGGATCTGCGAGACGATCGGCAGGGCCGCGAGGCCCGACAGCGCGGCACGGCGGGTCATCCTGGGAATCATGAGAGGCAGGTCCTTGCTGCGAATACGGCCCCGGGGGCGGCGCCGGAGTAGCGGAGGACCGTGACAGTTTCGCGGCGGACCCGCCTATTCCCGAATCCCGGTCATGGGGTCCCTGGGCGGCCACTATGCCGATGGCGGTAGGGCCCCGGCCGTCACCTCTGTTGCGCGGCCGAGGCTCCAGCGCCGATAGTGAGGCGATGCTGCGCTGGATATTCAGATCGACCTTTTTCTCGAACGGACGTTGAAGAGATCCGATGAAACCTGCCGAAGATCATGTGCCGACACTCGCCGACGTCGCGAGCCGCGCCGGGGTGGCCAGGTCCACCGTCTCGCGCGTGCTGGTCGCCGATCCACGGCTCAGTATCCGCGAGGAGACCCGCGCCAGGATCCTCGAGGCGGTCGAGCATCTGGGCTACGTGCCCAATGTCCATGCGCGGGGGCTGCGGACATCGCGGTCCTTCTCCCTGGGCGTCATCGTGCCCGAGCTGGACAACCCGATCTTTCTCGAGATCATCGGCGGCGTCGAGAAGGCGGCGGTCGAGCGCGGCTACACCACCCTGATCGCCCATGTCGACACGACGAAACTCGACCGGGCCCTCTACCGGCGCATGATTCTCGGCAACCGTGTGGACGGCTTTGTCGTCTGTACGCTGGTCGATCGCGAGTTGTTCGACGATCTGGTGACGTTCGGCGCCCGCTATCTCCTGGTCAACCGGATCGATCCGCACGGGCGGCCGTCGCTGCGGGTGGACTACGATGCCGGCACCGTCCTGGCCCTCGAGCACCTGCTGGCTCTGGGCCATCGGCGGATCGGCTTGGTGCTCGGCCCGCTGGACCACTATACCAGCATCGAGCGGCTGGCAGCCTGGCGGCGCCTGCTCGGCCAGGCCGGTATCGAGCCCGACCCGAAGCTGGTCGTCGAGACCGATTTCAGCTTCGCCATGGCGCGTGATGCGACGGGCCGCGCGTTCGCGGCGCTCGACCGGCCGCCCGAGGCCGTCGTGGCGCTCAATCCGATCGTGGCGTCCGGCGTTCTCGCCGCCGCGCGGCAGGCAGGGCTCGCCGTGCCCGCGGACCTGGCGCTGGTCTCGCTGAGCGACGGAGCCCCGGCCGAGATGTCGGAGCCGCCCCTCACGGCGGTCCGCTCGCCGTTCGCCGAGATGGGGGCCATCGCCGCCAACGATCTCATCGACCTGGTCGAGAAGCGCAAAGACGGCTTCGTCGACCGGGTGCTGGCCCCCCTGGAGCTTCGGATCCGCGGGTCGAGCGTGCCGGCGGCCGGGTCTTCAGACGAGCTCGCCTCTCGCCGCTAGCGGACTGTCGGTGCGCGGGAAGATCGGCGCCCGTGCCGCCAGCTCGTCCATCGGCAGATGGCAGGCGAGGGTGTGCCCTGCGCCCGCATCGCGCAAGGGCGGTGCCGCCGTGCTGCATGCGGCCCCCAGCGAGCGCGGGCAGCGGTCGGCGAAGCGGCAGCCGGCACCTGCGTCGGTGAGCGCATCGACCGCTCCCGAGAGACGGATCCTCTGGCCGGCGCCGGCTGCCGGGTCGAGCTTGGGGACGGCCGAAAGCAGCGCCTCGGTATAGGGGTGATAGGGCGGCTCGAGGACCTGGTCGGTGGGCCCGCTCTCGATGATGGCACCGCGATACATCACGCAGATCCGGTGCGCGATGTGCGCCACGACGGAAAGATCGTGCGAGATGAACAGATAGCCGATCCCGAGCTCGCGCTGGAGCCCGGCCAGAAGATTGAGGATCGAGGCCTGCACCGAGACATCGAGGGCGGAGACGGCCTCGTCGCAGACGATGAAGCGCGGCCTGGTGGCGAGCGCCCGGGCGATGCCGACCCGCTGCTTCTCGCCGCCGCTGAGCTCGTGCGGATAACGGGCGGCGTAGGACGCCGGGAGCTGCACCATCTCGAGGAGCTCGGCGATGCGCGCGCGCGTCGCCGCGGCCGGGGACGGCTCGGCGAGCTTCAGCGAGCGGCCCAGCGCCTGGGCGATCGTGCGCCGCGGGTTGAGCGAGGAATCGGGGTTCTGGAAGATCATCTGGGCGGTGCGCGCGAGCTCGCGGCGGCGGCTGCCGCCGGCGCGCAAAAGATCGCTGCCGGCGATCTCGACGGCGCCGCCGGAAGGATCGATCAGGCGCACCAGGCAGCGGCCGAGCGTCGACTTGCCGCAGCCGGACTCGCCCACCAGGCCGACGGTCTCGCCGGCCCGCACGGTGAGCGAGACGCCGTCGACGGCGCGCACCGCGTCCCGCTTCAGGCGGAACGGCAGGCCGCCTGCCGCACCGGCAGCGACCCGCTCGAGCCGCAGGCCGAGCCCGAACCGCTTGACGATGTCCCGGGCCTCCACCACCACCGCGCCGTCGGCGACGATCCTGTCGGTGGCGATGCGTGCTGCCGGGGTGGTGTCGGGAACCGACCAGGGTCGGTCGCGGATCTCGTCGGTGCGCCAGCAGCGGGCGCTGCCGGCCTCGACGGGCACGAGCGGCTGCGGCTCCCGCCGGCAACGTTCGACCATCCACGGGCAGCGTGCGGCGAAGATGCAGCCGCGGCCGACCGCGCCCAGGTCCGGCAGCCGGCCGGGAATGGGCTCGAGCCGGCGCTCGCGCTCGGCGATGCGCGGGATCGAGGCCAGCAGTCCCTTGGTGTAGGGATGGCCCGGCCGGTGCAGGACGGTCTCCTTGGGGCCGTGCTCGACGACCTCGCCGGCATAGAGGACACACACCTCGTCGACCGCCCGGGCGATCACGCCGAGATTGTGGCTGATGAACATGATCGCCATGCCCCGGCGCTCGCGCAGCCCCTCGAGCATGTCGATGATCTGCGCCTCGACGGTAACGTCGAGCGCCGTGGTGGGCTCGTCGAGAACCAGCAGATCGGGATCGCAGGCCAGGGCCGTCGCGATCATCGCGCGCTGCTTCATGCCGCCCGAGAGCTGGTGCGGATAGGCGGTGGCGACCCGGGCAGGCTGATGGATGCCGACCTCGGCCAGCAGCGCCTCGGCCTCGCGCAACGCTGCTGCCGGAGCCAGCTGCTTGTGGAAGACCAGCGGCTCGGCGACCTGCCGGCCGATGGGAATGGCCGGGTTGAGCGAGGTGAAAGGGTCCTGGAACACCATGCTGATCTTGCTGCCGCGCAGCTCGCGCCGCTCGTCGGGCGGCATGGCGTAGAGATCGGTCCCGCCGATCCTGACCGTCCCGCCGCCGAGCGAGGCGGCGCCCGGAAGAAGCCCCATGACCGCCATGGCCAGGGTGCTCTTGCCCGAGCCCGACTCGCCGACCACGCCCACGGCCTGGCCAGGCCGGATCAGCAGGTCGACCGAGCGCAGGGCGCGGATCGGGGCTGGACCGCTTCCGTAGTTGATCGAGAGATCGCGGACCTCCAGCGCGGGCGAGCCGGTCATGACGTTTGCCTCCGCAGGCGTGGGTCGAGCGACTCGCGCAGCCCGTCCCCGACGAGGTTGATCGCCACCACCGTGAACACCAGCATCAGGCCGGGCGCCAGCGCGATCCACGGCGCCTCGTAGAGGAACGGCCGCGCCTCGGCGATCATCAGGCCCCAGTCGGCGGCGGGCGGCTGGACCCCCAGACCGAGAAAGCTCAGGGCCGCTGCGAGAAGGATGGCGAAGGTGATGCGCAGGGCCGCCTCGACGATGATCGACGGCCAGGCATTGGGAAGAATCTCGGCGAACAGGATGAAGGCGCCGCGATCGCCCCGGCCGCGGGCCGCCTCGATGAACTCGGCCGAGGCCAGCTCGAGGGTCACGCTGCGCGTCAGGCGCACCATGATCGGGACGTAGATGATGCCGACCGCAAGAGCGCTCTTCCAGATGGTGGGCGTGGTGACAGCCAGGATCAGCAGGCCCAGCATGATCGGCGGCACCGAGATCATGACGTCCATCGCGCGCATGACCGTCTCGTCGACCAGGCCGCGATAGTAGCCGGCGAGCAGGCCGAGCGGCACGCCGATGGCCAGGCTGATGCAGGTGGCGCCCAGGCCCATGAGCAAGGAGAGCCGCGTGCCGACCAGCATCCGGCTGAGCACGTCGCGGCCGAACTCGTCGGTTCCCAGCAGATGCGCGGCGCTCGGTGGCTGCAGGCGCTGGGTGATGTCCATGGCATCGAAGGCATGGGGTGAGAGCGCGGGGCCGAACACGGCCACCAGGACGACCAGCACGAGCATGCCGCCGCCCCAGACCATGGGAGCCGGCATGGGCCGCCGCGCGCGACGGAGATCAGGTGCCGACTGCGCCGCCATAGCGAATCCTCGGGTTGAACCAGGCATAGAGCAGGTCGGCTACCAGATTGGCGAACGCGTAGACGAGCGTCACCACGACCATGCAGGCCTGGATGAGTGGAATGTCCATCTGCTGGATGCCGAAGATGAGCAGGCGTCCCAGCCCGGGATAGGAAAAGACGGTCTCGACCACGACGATGCCGCCCATCAAGACGCCCACGTCGATCGCCAGGACCGTGATTGTCGGCAGCAGCGCGTTGGGCAAAGCGTGGCGCCGGATCACATGCCGCTCGGGCAGCCCCTTGGCCCGCGCGGCCAGCACGTAGCGGCTTTGCAGCACCTCGAGCATGCTTGAGCGGGTGAGCCTCGAGACATGCGCGATGAGGCCGAATACCAGCGTGAGGACCGGCAGCACGAGATGGCTGGCCCAGACCCCGAGACCGTCCGCCAGGGGCGCGTAGCCGGTTGCCGGCAGCCAGCCCAGATAGCCGGCGAACAGCATGATCGCGACGATGCACCAGAAGAATTCCGGCACGGCCAGGACCACGTAGGTCACGATCGAGGCGACATGGTCGGCCGGCCTGCCATGATTGACCGCGGTGAAGATGCCGAGCCAGATGCCGAGCAGCGCCACCAGCACGATCGAGATGCCGGCGAGCAGCGCCGAGTTGGCCAGGGCGTCGCCGAGCAAGGGCGCTATCGGCCGCTGCATGATGAGCGACTGGCCGAGATCGCCTTCGAGAAGCCCGGACGCCCAGCGGAAATACTGGACGGTGATGGGATCGTTGAGGCCGAGCTGCTCCTCGAGCAGGGCGATCTGGTCGAGCGGAGCGAAGTCGCCCAGGATCATGTAGGCGACGTTGCCCGGCATGATCTGGGTCGCCCAGAAGATCAGGATCGACATCACGAGGACGATGAGCGCGATGTAGACCAGCCGGCGCAGCAGGTAGGCGACCATGGCCTGCCCCCTTCACAAAAGGGCCGCGAGCCGCCGGCCGGAAAGACCGGCCGGCGGATGCGATGTCACTGGGCGAAGTGCGCCTTACGCAGGTCCATCCACAGATAGGGATGGGTCGTGTAGCCCTCGAGCCGGTCGGAGTAGGCCGTGGCAAAGTTCATCGAGTACATGATGATACCCGGCACTTCCTCCACCATGATCTCCTGGTACTCGTCATAGAGCTCGGCGAGCCGGCCCTTGTCGGTGGTGCGGCGCGCCTCGTCGAGAATCTCGTCCATCCGGGCGCTCTCGTAGTGCCACATCCGCTGGTTCCAGGAGCCGGTGCTGTGGAACCAGGGGAAGGTCGAGGTGTCCAGGGTAGGCCGGGCGAAATAGCCGTCCATGTAGAACGGCACCTTGCCGCTGACCGTGGCACCGTAGCGGTTGTAGGGGACCCGCTCGACCTGCGCGTCGATGCCGACCGGCTTGAGCATCTGCTGGAGGGCCACGGCGGCGCGCTCGCGGGTCGGCCTGCCGACCGGCGCGTGGATCGTCATCTTGAAGCCGTCGGGATAGCCGGCCTCGGCGAGCAGCCGCTTGGCCTCCTCGGGATCGGGCTCGAAGCCGATGTCCTTGTTGAAGAACGAGTGGTTGGGCGGGATCGGCGAGTGGGTCGGCGAGCCGTGCCCGAACACCGCGAACTGTGCCAGCTGCTTCTTGTCGATCGCCTTGAGCACCGCCCGGCGGACGCGGACGTCGTTGAACGGGCGCGTGGCATTGTTGAGGACGATGCCGTCCCAGGTGGCCGTTGCCTTCTCGTCGACGACGATGTCCTTGACGTCCTCGAGCTGCTCGATGGCCTCCAGCGGCACGTTCCACAGCAGATCCACGTCGCCGGCACGCAGCGCTGCGATCTTGGCCGCATCCTCCGGCATGATCCGCAGGACGACGCGATCGAGCTTCGGCTGGCCCTCCTCGTGATAGTCCTCGAACTTCTCGAGGACCAGGCGGTCGCCCGGCGTGTAGGAGACGAAGCGGAACGGGCCGGTGCCGATCGGCTTGTCGAGGATCTCCTCGAACGACCGATCGCTCGGCACGATCTTGAGCTGCCGCTCGATCATCAGCTCGGCGAAGCCCGCATAGGCCTCCTTGAGCGTGAAGCGGACGGTGTGGTCGTCGATCTTCTCCATCGTCTCGACCAGATCCACGTGGGACTTGGCGCGCGACGCGGTATCCGGATCGGCGATCAGCTTGAAGCTGTAGAGGACGTCCTCGGCGGTGAGATCCTTGCCGTGGTGAAACTTCACCCCCCGACGGAGATGGAAGGTCCAGACGGTGGCGTCCTCGTTCGTCTCCCAGCGCTCTGCGAGATCGCCTTCGAACTCCAGATCCGGGGTGATGCGGAGCAGGCCGTTATAGACGAGGACGGCGATATTATACTCCTCGCCCACCGTCATCTTGCCGGGATAGAGATTGTTGGGGCTGGTATTCAGGGTCGCCACCAGCTCGCCCTCGGCGAGAGCCGGCTGCCCTGCCACCATGGTGAACATGGCCGCACCGCAGATCAGACGGGCCAACTGCTTCATTCTTGTTGCCTCCCTTGTGGTGTTCAGCAGCATTCTCGGGCGCTGTTTGCGACGCCGGATCATGCGACGCCGGGCATGCTCTCGGGCCGCAGCGCCCGGTCGAGATAGGGCTGGGCCTGGGGGCGATAGAGCTCCCAGAGGAAGCGCAGCTTGACGAGCGGCTGCGCATCGAAGTCCTCGCGCAGGTCGACCAGCGGAAAGCTCGTCTCGTGGACCACCAGCAGCGCCGCCGACTTGAGCTGCCTCCACTCGCCGCCTGCCTTCTCGCCGGCCTCCAGCGCCATGAGCAGCCGCTCGGCCAGCGGCTCCTCGGGTCGTGCTCCGAAGCCGGCGATCATCGCCTCGGGGACCTCGTCCGAGCGCAGGATGTTGCCCAGCGCCAGGGCTCCCTCCGTGGTGGCGTGGCCGTGGGTCGAGGCGATGGCGGCACCATGGAAACAGGCCGTACGCCCCTCCTTGTCGATCAGCGCCAGCTGGCGATAGTCGATCCCCGGGGCACTCCGTGCGATGGTCTGCAAGGCCGTCTCGGGATCCGCGCCCCCGGCCAGCAGGTCGAGGGCCTGCGGCCCCAGCCGCGGGTCGGTGCGATGCTGGGTGAGGGCGGCGCCGAGGCCGGCACGGGCGTGGCTGCAGCGCGAGCCCACGGAGATCGAGGAGGTGGTCACCGCGCAGCCGATCATGCCGGTGGCGGCGCAGCGGGCGACGATCGAGAAGGTCATGCTCGTGCCTTCATGCAGAGGGGGCCGCGAGATAGCCGGCGGCGGCGAGCGCGTGGACGCGCAGCACGTCGAGCCAGTCGGCGATGCTCACGTTCTCGTCGGGCCGGCTCATGTTGGTGGGCGGCGGGCCGTAGATGAACGAGGGAATGCCGTGGTAGCGGAAGAACTTGCAGTCGGTGGCGCCGAGGCTGGGGATCGGCACCGGCTCCCGGCCGCGCACGACAAGCGCGCTCTCGCGCAGGATCTCCACCATCGGGTGCGACGGATCGCTCATCGAGGAGGGGTTGCTGGCCGCCTCCTGCACCGACATCCGGGCCTCGGGAAAGTCCTCGAGGATGGTCTCGATGGCGCCCAGCACCTGGCCCCGCTCGACCCCCGGCGGCAGGCGGATGTCCGCCTCGAAGCGGCAGTTGCCGGGCAGCATGTTGACCTTGAGGCCGCCATGGATGGTGCCGATGCTCACCGTCACGCGGGTCGCCACCTCGGCGGCACCCTCGCCCATCACCTCGTCCATCCGCGCCCGCACCTCGGGGCGCGCCAGATGCACGGCGATCTCTTGCGGAATGGCCGGCTCGATGGCCTCGAGCGCATCCAGCGCCGCGATGAGCCGGGCCGCCTCGCGCACGGCGTTCCGGCTCAGGTGCGTGTAGGCTCCGTGGGCGCCGGGCGTGGCGATCTCGAAGGTCAGGCGCAGCGTGCCCTTCTCGGCGAAGCGGATCGCGGCGGGATTGCTGGGCTCGCCGTTGAGCACGCAGTCGGCGTCCAGCCGGTCCTTCATGTTCTCCAGCAGCCAGCGCGTGCCCCACGCACCGCCGGTCTCCTCGTCGGAGACGGCCGTGAGGGTGAGCCGGCCGCACAGGCTGGGCAGGATCTCGGCCAGGTAGATGAAGGTCTGGATGGAGGCGGCGGTGCCGCACTTCATGTCGGCGACGCCGCGTCCCCAGATCCGGCCGTCCTCGACGTCACCCGACCAGGGCGGCCGGCTCCACAGCGTCTCCTCGCCCGCCGGAAACACGTCGAGATGGCCGTTGAGCACCAAATGCGGTCCGGGCCTGCCGGTATCGAGAGAGCAGAGGATGTTGGGCATGGAGGGCTGCGGGGCGACGATCTCGGCCTCGTGGCCGTGGCGTGCCAGGTGGTCCCGCACGAACCCGGCCACCGCGCGCGTGTCGCCGGGCGGGTTGGGCGAGGGAACGGCCACGAACTCCGAGAGGAACCGCACGAGCATGTCGCGGTCCTGCTCGATGCGGCCCAAAAGATGCTTCCGGAGGTCCATCATGCAGTCCCCCCGCTCGCAGCCTTCTCGCGGGCATGGGCGGCCAGGGCCGCGCTCACCGCCCGGAGCTGCTGCTGCAGCTCGGCGAAGACCGGCCGGCGGACGAAGCGGTCCTCGTCCATGTAGAGGCCGCGGTTGATCTCGATCTGCATGCTGTGGATGCCGTGGGACGGCCGCGCATGCTTGTGGATGCACTCGGCGCCCGCATAGTGCCTGTTGACCGTCACCTCGTGGCCGAAGCCGCGGAGGGTCTCGGCCACCAGCGCCACGGCCTCCGGCTCGCAGGTCTTCCCGTGCCCGTCGCCGATGTCGAAGTCGGAGCGGCGGGTGCCGCGGTCCAGCGTGGCGGCTCCTCCCACCGAGGCCATGCTGTGGCAGCTCACATGGTAGGCGACGCCGAACTCGCGCCGCCGCAACTCGAGGATCGCCGCCACCTCGCGGTGGTAGGGCCAGTAGTAGCCGTCGAGGCGCTCGCGCACCTCCTCGGGCCCCAGCCGGCGCCCGTGCAGCGGGACGTCGCCGGTGCCGCATACGCGGTGGATCAGGCCGATGCCCAGCCGCGACTTCTCCGTGGGGCGCAGCTCGCCGGGCCACGGGCCGGCGAGGAGATCCGGATCAATGTCCAGCTCGTTGCGGTTGGCGTCGATCCAGGCGTTGGGAAAGCAGGCGAAGAGCCAGGTGGCGCCGGCCTCCACGCATCCCTCCCAGAGCTCCTCGACATACATCGAGATGGAGCGGTGCACCGCGTCGAAGGGTGCGGGGCTCTGGAAGGCGCGCGGATACTCGCTGCCGCTTCGCGGGATCTCGACGAGCACGGGTGCTCGGCCCTGTCCCGGGTCGCGGCGCAGGAAGACCCCCGGCCGACGGATCACGCTGGATGACGTGACGATCGTTCTGCCTCCCGTAGCTTCTTTCCCGCGGCCGACCCCCTCGAGGGGCATCGTTCCTGGCGAGGTAAATCGATATACTCACCCTGTCGCAGAATGTCTGCCGCTGTCAACGGACGAGCTGCAGGCTTGGCGGAGACAAGGAAAGGGGAGGGTGGATGCGTTTCGACCGACTGCTCGTCAATGCCCGGATTGCCACCATGACGGCGACCGGGCGGCCTTGGGGCGCGCTCGAGGACATGGCCTGCCTCGGCATCGCCGACGGCCGCATCGCGTGGGCGGGAGTGGCGGCCGAGCTCGACGGGCCGCCGGAGCGGCGCGCCCGCGAGGTCGTGGACTGCCGCGGGGGCTGGCTGACACCCGGCCTGGTCGACTGCCACACCCACCTCGTCTTCGCCGGCAACCGCGCCCGGGATTTCGCGATGCGGCTGGAAGGCGCCGATCGGGCGGCCATCCTGGCGGCCGGCGGCGGCATTCCCTCGACCGTACGGGCGACCCGCGCCGCCAGCGGGGCCGAGCTCCTGGCGAGCGCACTGCCCCGCCTCGACGAGCTGCTGGCGGAGGGCGTGACCACGGTCGAGATCAAGTCCGGCTACGGGCTCGAGCGCGCCACCGAGCTGCGGCAGCTTCGCGTCGCGCGTCGGCTGGGCGAGCTGCGCCCGGTCCGCGTCGTGACCTCTTATCTGGGGATGCACGGGCTCGCTCCGGAATATGCCGGCAGGGCGGACGCCTATGTCGATCTGGTCTGCGAGGAACTGCTGCCGGAAGCCGTTGCGCAGGGCCTGGTCGACGCGGTCGACGGGGCGATCGAGCGGGTGGCGTTCAATGCGGCGCAGATGGCCCGTGTCTTTCGCAAGGCGCAGCAGCTCGGCAGACCCGTCAAGGCGCATGCCGACCAGTACGCCGATGCCGGCGGTGCTGCGGCGGTGGCAGGCTTCCGGGGGCTCTCCGCCGATCATCTCGAATGCGTCTCGGCAGCGGGCATCGCGGCGATGGCCGAGGCGGGCACCGTGGCGACGCTGCTGCCGGGCGCCAACTACACGCTGCGCGACCCCCACAAGCCGCCGGTCGACAAGCTTCGCGAGGCCGGGGTGGCGATGGCGCTCGCCACCAACTGCAATCCCGGCAGCTCGCCCACGACCTCGCCGCTGCTCATGATGAACATGGCCTGCAGCCTCTTCGGCATGACCGCCGGGGAGGCGCTGGCCGGCTTCACGGTGAATGCCGCCAAAGCCCTGGGCCTGCAGGACGAGATCGGCACGATCGCGCCGGGCAGACGCGCCGATCTTGCCCTTTGGGACGTCGACGAGCCGGCCGAGCTCGCCTACTGGCTCGGCCGTGGCAGCCCGCTGGCGCAGCTCTTCAGGAACGGCACTCCCCTGGCCCCGGCCCGCTGGCCGCGGCGCTCATGACGCCTGGAGATAGTCGTAGGCGGACAGCGCATGGGTGCGGACGATGTGGAAGAACTCCTCGACCGTCACATGCTCGTCGCGCTGTCCCATGGTCCTGGGCGAAGGCCCGTAGAGATAGGCCTCGACCCCCTTCCAGCGCCAGTAGCGGGCATCCGAGCCGCCGAGGCTGACGATCGGCACCGGACGAAAGCCCTGCAGGGCCTCCACGTTGTCCTGGATGATGCCGACCATCTCGCTTTGCGGGTCGCAGGCGCTCGAGGGGTAGCTGTGGTAGACGTGCTCGCTCATCGAGACTTCGGGGTAGCGGGCGAGGATCGGCTCGATCTCGCGCAGGATCCGCTCCTTGGTCATGCCCGGCGGCATGCGGATGTCGGCCTGCATCTGGCAGGCGTCGGGCAGCACGTTGACCTTGAGGCCGCCCTGCAGCACGCCGATATTGACGGTCACGCGCGGCACGATGGCGGCAGCACCCTCACCCAGGCTTTTGTCGGTGGCGGCGATGACCTCGGGGCGCGCCAGCATCTCGGCGATGGCCGCGGGCAGCTCGGGCTCGATCTCCTCGAGCACCAGCAGCTCCTGCGCCAGGGCGCAGATGATCTTCGTGGCGCTGGGGCTCAGGTGCGGGTAGGCGCCGTGCCCGCCCTTGGTGCGCGCCTCGAAGGTCAGCCGCAGCGTTCCCTTGTCGGCGAAGCGCACGGTCTCGATGCCGCTGGGCTCGCCGTTCAGGCAGCAGTCGCCCAGGACCTCCTCGGGCATCGTCTCGACGAGATGGCGGGTGCCCCAGCGGCCGCCGGTCTCCTCGTCGGATACCGCGGTGAGGGTGAGCCGGCCCTTGAGCCGGTCGCGCAGGCGGTGGAGCAGCCCGAAGGTGATCATGGCGGCGCTGGTGCCGCATTTCATGTCGGCAGCACCGCGTCCGTAGATCCTGCCGTCCTCGATGGCGCCGCTGAACGGATCACGGCCACCCGGCTCGGCCGGCGCCGCCGGAAACACGTCGACATGGCCGTTGAGGACGAGATGCCGGCCCGGCAGCGCGCCCTCGAAGCTGGCCACCAGGTTGGGCATGGTCTCCTGCGGCGCTACCAGGCGGTAGCCGATCCCGCGCTCCTCGAGCCAGCGCTCCATCACCGCCACGGCGGCGCGCGTGTCGCCCGGGGGGTTGGGCGAGGCCGCCTGCAGGAACTCGGAGAAGAAGCCCAGCAGCGCGTCGCGCTCCTCGTCGATCCAGGCGAGGATCTGCGCCTTGTCAGCGTTCATGGTTCGATTGTCCTGCATGGTTGATCGTCAAGATGGTGCCGCGAGGCTGCGGGAGATCTCGACGATCGGGCTCCCTGCGCCGCTCGGGCGGCGCGCAGCAGAACGGGCCGGTCATGCACCGGTGAGCCATGTGCGGTCTCCCTGACCATCGACTTTATGCTTGCCTAGCGCCTTCTGCCGGGCATGTTAAGCAAACGATTTACCAAGCAGGCAAGCAGCTTCGTGCCGAAGGGGGAGCGGCCATGACGGGCAACGGACCATCGCCTGCGCTCGCCGCGTTCGTGGCGGACGGGGCGTCGCTCGCCACGGGCCCGGCGGCAGAGCTCGCGCTCGAGGCGATCGGCGATTGTCTCGGCTGCGCCCTCGCCGGGCACGGTGACCGGGTAAGCGGCATCGTGCGGCGCGCCGAGGAACGCTCGGGCGAGGGGCCGTGCAGCGTTTTGGGAAGCACCCGGCGGCTGCCGGCGGCGGCGGCCGCCATGGTCAACGGCACGGCCGCCCATGCGCTCGATCTGGACGACAATTTCGGGCCGATGTTCGGGCATGCCTCGGCGGTCCTGGTGCCGCCGTTGCTGGCGCTCGCCGAGGAGAGGGACGCAACGCTGGCCGATCTCGTCGACGTCTATCTGATCGGGCTGGAGGTGGCCCGGTTCGTGGGCGAGGCGGTGTCGATCGAGCATTACCGGCGCGGCTGGCATGCGACCTCGACGATCGGCGCGATCGCTGCGGCGGCGGCCGTGGCGCGACTCATGCGGCTGGATTCCAAGCACTGCCTCTCGGCCCTCTCGATCGCCACCAGCCTCGCCTCCGGCTCCAAGCAGCAGTTCGGCTTCGGGCTCAAGGCCGCGCATGCCGGGCTGGCCGCCCGGGCTGGGCTCATCGCGGCCTTCCTCGCTTCCGATGGGCTCGACACGACGCCCGAGCCGCTGGCCGGCCCCTGGGGTTTCGTCGCCCTGTTCGGCGGCTCGCCGGAGGGCATCGAGCAAGCCCTGGCCGGGCTGGCGGCGGTGCGCGCCGGCGGCCCGCCCGCGATCGTGACCCACGGGCTCAAGCCCAAGCTCCATCCCTGCTGTGCAAGCGCCCACGCGGCGCTCGACGCGCTGCTCGACCTCGCGCGCCTGCACGATCTTGCGGCCGGCGAGATCGCCGCGGTCACGGTCGAGCTGCGCCGCACCAGCTTCGACAATCTGCCTTTTGCCGATCCGGCCGATCCCATGCAGGCGCGCTTCAGCCTGCCCTACGCGCTCGCTGCCGGCCTGGCGGGCGGCGGCCTGCGCCTCGCCGACTTCACGCCGCCCGCCGTGGCGCGCACCGAGCTTCGCCCGCTCATGGCGCGGATCACCATGCGGGTGGCCGATACGGACTCGCCGCTGGCCGACCCGACCCTCTCGGGCGAGCCCGCCCTGGTCCGGATCGAGCTGCAGGACGGGCGGCGTCTGGAGAGGCTGCGGCGGTATCAGCGCGGCGTCCGCGCCGAGCCCTTCACCCTGGCCGAGCGGCGGCGAAAGCTCGCCGACTGCCTGGCAGCGAGCCCGCTTGCTGCGAGGACGGCGGAGGCCGTCGAGCTCCTGCTCGCCCCCGACCCTGCCATGCCCGTGCGCGAGCTCATGGCCGCACTCACACCTTCCGGACGATGAACGAGGAACCGACCCGATGAACCTGGTGCTCGAGCGCGCCACCATCGTCACCTGCGACGCCACCCGCCGGATCATCGAGGACGGGGCAATAGCGATCGCCGGCGGCCGGATCGCGGCAGTCGGCACCAGCGAGGAGCTGCGCCGCCTCCACCCCGACTGGGAGCGTCTTTCCCTGAAGGGCCGCGCGGTGCTGCCGGGCTTTATCAACGCCCATACCCACACACTCCTCAACGTGCTGCGTGGCACCGTCGAGGACATGAGTGGCGATGCCATCTACGGCTTCATGACGCCGATCAGCTTCGTCATGACGCCGGGCGAGCGGGCGGCCATGGCCCGGCTCGGCTGTCTCGAGGCGATCCGCTCGGGCTGCAGCGGGCTCGTCGATCCGTTCCGACATGTGGTCGAGTATGCCGAAGCGATGGCCGACAGCGGTCTGCGGCTGTGGCTCTCGGAAAGCTGTGCGGACGCCCGCACCCTCGAGATCCGTCACGGGGTCTACCGCTATGACCGGGCCTGGGGCGAGACCTTCCTCGACCGCGCCCGGGCGCTGATCGAGACCTGGCACGGCGCCAGGGACGGGCGCGTGCAGGTGCAGATCTCGGCCCATGCCCCCGACAATTGCTCGCCCTGGATGCTGGGCGAGCTCAACGGGCTGGCGCGCCGCCACGGTCTGACCCGTACCGTGCACCTTGCCCAGGGCCGCGGCGAGGTCGAGCAGCTCCGTCGCGCCGAGAACGCCACGCCCGCCGAATATCTCGATCGTCACGACTGGCTCGCCCCCGACGTGGTAGGCGCGCACTGGACCTTCTGCAGCGAATCCGACATCGACCTCCTGGCCGAGCGCGGCGTGCAGATGGCGCACTGCCCGGCCAGCTCCTCGCGGCGCGGGCCGCACAAGGTCCGGGCCGACCGCATCATCGAGCGCGGCATCAACATCGCGCTCGGCACCGACAACATGTCGGAGGACATGTTCCAGGCGATGCGGTTGGGCATCATCGTCCATCGCGGCGCGTTCGGCGGCGGCGTGCGGCCCCAGCCCCAGGCGCTTCTCGACGGTGCCACCCGCAACGCCGCGCAGTCGGTCGGCCGCCTCGCCGAGCTGGGCTCGATCGAGCAGGGCAAGCTGGCCGATCTGACCATCATCGACCTGAACGATCCGTCGCTGCGGCCGATCATCAACCTCCCCTCCAACCTCGTGCATTGCGGCACGCCCGCCTGCATCGAATCGGTCATGGTGGCGGGCGAGTTCATCATGCGCGAGGGCCGCGTCCTGACCATGGACCAGGCCGAGGTCGTCGGCGATGCGCAGCGCGCGGCCGAGAGCGCCTGGCGGCGTCTGCTCGACCAGGCGCCGGATCTGCCGCGGCCGGCCGGCATGTAGCAACAGGCAGGGCGGCCGGGGCAAACTTCCCATCCGCTTCTATCCGCGGTCGGCGCGGCGCCCGGTAACGTCTCCTGCCCGGCGGCGTCGTGTCGCGCGTCCCCCGATCTCGGACTCCCCTCTCATCTCTTCCCGGCCGTACGGCCCGGGTACGGTTCTTGTGGCCGTGAGCGCAACGCTCCGGCCATGAGCCGGCGCCGCTTGCCAAAGTCCATGCGCATCCGGCTGGTCTGTGCCTGAAGGGCGAGCCCCCTGCAGCCGGCGGGGGCGAGGCAGAGCGGTGCGACGATGGTCCGCCTGCTCGTCCCGAGCTTGTTGCCGACGCCGGCGCGGCGCCCGAAGATATCGCTAGCCGTCATCCCGGCCAGTCGCGCCGGGGACGGGAAGGGGGCCCGCCAGCGGAATCTGGACAAGAGTCAGGATGGTTCTATGTTCGGCGCGATCTAGCGTTATGGTAGAGCGGATGGGCTCATGATCACCGTTTGCGATAGAAGTGGGCCGGGAAGGAACGACGGGCGCGGGACCGGATTGCGCGTCGCTGGTGCCGTGATGGCGGTATCGGGCCTGCTGTGCGTGGCTGTCCCCGGCCCGGCGGCGGCTGCTCCGGAGCGGGCCGCGATGGCTGACAGCGCGGCCGACATGATCGGCGTCAACACCCATCTGAACTATCACGGCACGGTCTATGTCGACCGCTTCGCCGAGCTGATCCGTCCACGCCTCGTCGAGCTCGGCGTGCGCCACATTCGTGACAATCCGGGTGATCATCACGACACGCCGACCAAGCAGCGCTTCGTCGATCTGGCGCAGCAGGGCGTGCGCGTCCTGCTTGCGAACTGGAACCACGGCCATATCGCCTATGTGAAGTCGCTCAATGCCATGGGTGTCGGGACACCGGTCGTCGAGGCGGTCGAGCCGCCCAACGAGCACGACATCGCTGGTCGCGAGGACTGGCAGGAATCCATCTGCGACTTCTCTCGTATCATGCACGAGGCCTACAAGGCGGACCCGGCCACCGCCGGGCTGACGGTGCTCGGACCCTCCTTCGCCAACACCAGGGATGCCCCTGGCGAGGTGGCCGAGGTCTGCGACGACGCCTCGGCGAGCATGGATGCCGGCAACCTCCACAACTATAGCGGCCTCCACCCGGAGCAGGCGCTGGCCGGCGGCTGGGGCATCAGCCTGCCCGAGGCGCTGCAGCGCTACAGAGCCCTGGCGGGCGACAGGCCGCTGTGGGTCAGTGAGAACGGCTACCGGATGTCGCGCCCCGCAAGGGGCTTTCCCGCCGTGACGGAGCGTGCCGCCGCAAAATATCTGCCGCGGCAATTCCTCATGCATCTCAAGCAGGGCGTGCCAAGATATTATATATATCAGCTCATCAACAACGATGACGAGGATTTCGGCCTGCTCAACGATGACGGCAGCCGGAGACTCCAATATGTCGCGGTGAAGAACTTCATCGCCCTGTTCGGAGATCCGGGGCCGGCGTTCGGGCCCGGCACGCTCGACTACAGCCTGTCGGGCGATCTCGCCGACATCCAGCGCGCGCTGTTCCAGAAGCGCGACGGCAGGTTCTACCTCGTGATCTGGCAGGGCGTGGCCAGTGTCGAGGAGGCCCCGGACGGCTCGTTGCGCGACATCGAGCCTGCGCCGCGTCAGCTGACCTTGCAGCTCTCCAGCCCCATCAGGGAGGCCCGCGTGCTCCGGCCTTCCTTCTCGCTGGAGCCGGTCGCCACCCACCGCGACGCCAACGGTATCGCAGCCATTCCCCTCTCCGTCAGCGACCAGATCACCGTCGTCGAGCTGATCCCTCGAAGCGAGGTGCAGGCATGCCGGCCCGAGGGCGCGTGACGAGCCTCACGCCTCGCCGCTGAAACGCGCCGGCCGCTCGCCCGGGCAATCCCATCTCTGACGCGGTGCCTTTCGGGCAAGGCGGACTTCGTGCACCGGCCCCGGCGCGCACCCGGCACCTGGCTCGCGAGCAGGTATCGTTATTTGCCGTTTCGATCGCATTAAAGGTTAAAGAATTCCTATCTTTTGATTGATTAAGATAGAGCTTGAAAGCTTTAAAAGATCTATTCCTAACACCTATGCACGACAACTTCTTGAGGACTTCCGATCAAGGTGGGCGTGCTCTAGGTAGGGCAACAAGTTCAAAATCGTAGCGAAGACCCTCGATCATCGAATGGACGCATGTGCTTGCACAGCAGCGGAAAGTAAATTCTGGAGTGTGGCTTGATGAAAAGCCAGGCCGATGAGCGGGCGATGAAACCCGAGCATGCATCCATCGATGCGAGACGGCGTCGTAACAGAAGATGACGAGATCAGCCCACAGCTCGCGCCATTGTCGAGTCCCGTCGCTCCGGCCCGAACGCTTCGTGTTCCGCAGCACCCGCTGCCGGAAAGGTCGATGAGTTTCGGTGCCGGGCTTCTCGCACCGCACCTGAGCCGCGGATCCCGTCTCTCGATCAGCAGCATCAGGCTGATCCTGGTGACGGCGATCCGGGCAACCGACATTCTCGTGATCGCGACGACGGGCCTGCTCGCGGCATGGTTCCGTTTCGACCGGGGTCAGGTGCCCGATGTCATCCTGGTGAGCCTGTGCATCGGCGCTCTCCTTGCCGCCAACATCCTGCCGCTTTGCCGTGTCTACCGCCTGCAGAACCTGGTCGAGCTGCGGCGCCAGCTGCCGCGCCTGCTCCTGGGATGGCTCGTCACCCTCGGCGCGGTCGTGGGGACTCTCTACGTTGGACATTCGGCGCACGAGGCCTCGCGGCTTTGGGTCGGCTACTGGCTGGTCGCCGGCGCTGCGGGCCTCGTTCTCTGCCGTCTCGGGCTGTGGGTGAAGCTGACCCGGGGAAGCCTGAACGCCATCCGCTACCGGCTGGCGGTGATCGGCCCCTCCGAGACGGTTGCGCAATGCATCGAGGGTCTTCTGCGGCAGGACCCCCATGCCCAGGTCAAGATGACGCTCGGGCTCACCGAAGGCGCGCCCGCCGGCAGCAGCGCGCTCGACACGCTGGAAAGGCGGCTCGCCGCTTGGGAGGTCGACCGGGTGCTGCTCGCCACGGAGCGCCTGGCGCCGGAGCTGGCATCGGTGGTCGAGCGCCTCAGCCATTTCGCCGTCGAGGTCGCGTGGGTGCCGCAGCTTCCCGCCAACATGCCCGGCGCCGCGAAGGAGCAGATTTTTGTGCCGTTGCTGGAACGGCCGATCGACGGCTGGTCCTACGTCGCGAAGACCATGCTGGATCGAATACTCGCAGCAGCAGGTTTGATTGTCCTTTCGCCGGTCCTTCTGCTGATCGCCGCCCTGATAAAGTCGACGAGCAGAGGGCCGGTGTTCTACCGGCAGAAAAGAGCCGGTTTCAATCACGAGATCATCACGATCTACAAGTTCAGGACGATGCATGCCGAGCATTGCGATGGCCCGGATGCGGTCCAGACCCGGCAGGTCACTCGCCATGACGAGCGGATCACGCCGCTCGGACGGTTCCTGCGGCACACCAGCCTCGACGAGCTGCCGCAGCTGATCAACGTGCTCGTGGGCGAGATGAGCCTGGTTGGACCTAGGCCGCATGCCTTGCCGCATGACGAGCTATATAATCGCATAATAAAAAAATACTACATAAGATGTCGTGTCGTGCCTGGTATTACGGGGTGGGCTCAGATTAACGGTTTGCGCGGAGAAACAGATACAATTGACAAAATGGAGAAACGTATTGAACATGATATATATTATATCAATCATTGGTCACTTATTTTCGATCTGCAGATAATTCTCAGGACATTCGTTTGTGGCTTCATGCACCCGCAGGCTCGTTAGCCCGGGTTGCACCCCGTGCCGCTCCGCCTGCGGTCCGCCGCCGGCGGCGGCGTCTCGTCCGGGGCGATGGTGGAGGGGGCGATGCGCATCGGGCTGGTTCACGACTATCTGACGCAGTATGGCGGTGCCGAGCGCGTCCTGGACGAGTTCAAGAGCACCTTTCCGGAGGCTCCGGTCTTCGTCGCCGTGGCCGATCTCGAGCACATGCCCCCGCACTACCGGTCGTGGGACATCCGCACCTCCTGGCTGCAGCAGGTGCCCTATCTGCGACGCGACCCGCGCAAGCTGCTGCCGCTGCTGCCGCTGGCGTTCGAGACCTTCGACTTCACCGGCTTCGACGTCCTGCTCGCAAGCTCCAGCGGCTTCTGCCATGGCGCGCTCACCGGCGAGAAAACCTGCCAGATCACCTACTGCCATTCCCCACCCCGATTCGTCTGGGACTACGCGACCTACGCGCGCCGCGAGGCGCTCTCCGGCGGCCTGAGGGCGGCCTTGCGGCCGATGCTCAAGGGGCTACGCCAGTGGGACATGACGAGCGCCAGCCGCACCGATTTCTGGCTGGCTTCCAGCAGGGCGGTGCAGCAGCGCATCGCCAAGCATTACCGGCGCTCGAGCACGGTGCTGTGGCCGCCGGTGGATGTCGGGCGCTTCGACGCGACGGCAGAGCATGACGGCTATTTCCTGATGCTCATGCGTCTGGTCGGCTGGAAACGGCCCGACATCGTGGTCGAGGCCTGCACCCGGCTCGGGGCGAGGCTGGTGGTGGCCGGCGACGGCCGCGAGCTCGCCACCCTGCGGCGGCTCGCCGGCCCGACGGTCGAGTTCGTCGGCCGCGTCGACGACGTGCAGATGCGCAGGCTCTACGCGCGATGCGCCGCGTTCATCCTTCCCTCGGAGGAGGATTTCGGGATCACGCCGCTCGAGGCCATGGCCAGCGGCAAGCCGGTGATCGCCTTTGCCGGCGGCGGTGCGCTCGAGACGGTGGTGCCGGGGGTGACCGGCATGTTCTTCGGGCAGCAGACCGCCGAGAGCCTCGCCGGGGCGCTGGAGGGCTTCGAGCCGGAGCGGTTCGACGCCATGAGGATCCGCCGGCACGCCGAGCAGTTCGACGCGACCCTGTTCCGGCACCGCCTTCGAGAGCTCGTCGCCGCCTCGCACCGCGCTTATCGCCGGTCCGTCCCGCTGCCCGAACAGGCCGGTGCGGTGCCGGCGCTGGCGGCGGAGTGAGCCGATGACACCGGTCTGGCTCGGGAAACGGCGCGTGCGGACGATGCCACCGGGCCTGGGGAGGGAGGCGTGATGGCGGCCCCGCCGTTGCTGCCGCGGGCATCGGCGCCGTTGCCGCCCGACCCCGCCCCGATCGGCGGCGGCTCTCCCGGACCAGCCTTCCCGCCGTTCCATGGCGCTCTCGGATCGCCTGCCGACGAGCCGTCGCTGGGCGCCATCCTGGCCTCGCTGCGCCGCTACTGGCTGTTCATCACCTTGTGGATCGTGGCCGCCATGGGCGCGGGCGGCGTCATGATCTTCAGCCTCGAGCCGAGCTTCCGCGCCTCGGCGATGCTGGCGCTCGCCACCCGGCAGATCCAGTTTTCCGAGCTGAGCGCCGTGGTATCCAACGCCGCCAACGCGCTGGATACCAGCGTGGCGCGCAGCGAGGTGGAGATCCTGAACAGCGACGGGCTGATACGTCAGGTGGTGCGGGACCTGCGGCTTGACGAGCGGCCGGACTTCATCCCGGGCCCCTCGCTTCCCGACAGGCTCAAGGAAGCCGTGGCAGGTCTCGCGGATCATGTGAGGGGTGCCCTGGCCGGGCTGGAGCCGCTGCCGCCGCCGCCGATCAGCGCGGCGGAGCGCTTTCATGCGGCGGTCGCGAGCTATGGCGACCGCCTGACGGTGTTCAATGACGGCCGCTCCTACGTCATCACCGTCTCGTTCGAGGCTGCCGATCCGGAGCTCGCGGCGCGGATCGCGAACCGCCATGCCGAGCTCTACATCGAGGCGCAGCGCCGGTCCAAGGACCAGGCGCTGGTCAGCGCCACCCACTGGCTCGACCGCGAGGTGGCCGAGCTGGCGCAGCGGCTGCGGCGGGCGGAGTCCGCCGTCCAGGCCTATCGCGAGCGGCACCATCTGCTGGCTCCGGGCGGCACCTCGATCACCCAGCAGCAGCTGGGCGACATCAACGGCGAGCTTGCCATGGCCCGAGCCGATCTTGCCCAGCGCGAAGCCCGGCTGAGGCAGGCGGTCAATGCTGCGGGCGGCGATTCCTTCACCGAGGTCGTCACCTCCGACGCCATCGCCCGGCTGCGCGAGCAGGAGCTGATTGCCCGAAGGCGCCTCGCCGAGGCCTCGGGCTCGCTGGGCGACCGCCATCCGGCGCTGGCCGCCATGCGGGCCGAGGTGCGCGACATCCGGGCGATGATCGCTGTCCAGCAGGAGAAGATCCTGCGCAGTCTGGAAGGCGAGGCGGAGATCGCGCGCGAGCGCGAGGCCGAGCTGCGCCGCATCGTCGCCGAGCTCGAGGGGCGCATGGCGCAGATGGAGCGCGACGAGGCAGGCGCCCGCGATCTCGAGCGTGAGGCCAACGCCACCCGCGCGCTCTATGAAAGCCTCTTGAGCCGCCAAAAGCAGGTGGCGACCCAGGTGGGCATCCAACAGCCCGACGCGCAGCTCGCCTCCCTGGCCTCGGTGCCGCGGACCCCCGCGTTCCCGAACAAGCCGCTCATGCTCGCCGTCACCCTGACGATGGCGACCGGGAGCGCCGTCGGCCTGTCGCTGCTTTTCGATCGTCGGCGAAAGGGGCTGGAGAGCCTCCATGAGGTGGAGGCTGCAACCGGTCTACGGCGCGTGGTTGCGGTGCCGGGCGTGTCGCGCCTGTTCGGCAGCGGCATGGCGTTGCCCGACCGGGTGGTCGCCGTGCCCGAGTCGGCGGCGGCGGAGTCGCTCCGCACGCTTCGCACCACCTTGACCTTGCGCGGCGAAAGCCTGCCCCGCCGGCTCGCAGTCACCTCCTCCCTGACCGGGGAAGGCAAGACCAGCGTGGCCCTCGCCCTGGCACGCAGCCTCTCGTTGTCCGGCCATCGGGTGCTGCTCGTCGAAGGCGATCTTAGACGCCGGTCGCTGGCGCGGCTCGGCCGCGACTGGCGGCCGGCCGGGGGGATCATCGGGGTGCTCGAAGGGCGTACCGCTCTCGCCGAGGCCATTATCGGGGACCGCGTCTCGACCGTGCACATCCTGCCCGCCGAAGACGAGGTCCATGCGCCGCATGACCTGCTCGTGCCGGAACGGTTCGGCAGGCTTCTTGCGGCACTGGCAACCGGCTACGACCATGTGATCGTGGACACGCCGCCGGTGGCTGCAGTCTCCGACGCGCTGCTGGTCGGCCGCATGGTCGACGCGACGCTGCTCGTCGTGCGCGCTGCCACCACCCCGCGCGACCGCGTGGCCGCGACCGTGGCGACCTTCCACGAAGCCGGCCTGCCGCTGGTCGGCGCCGTCCTGAACGCGGCGGATCCCGGCAGGTCCGGCTACGCGCCCTACGGCAGCCGACCGCACGGCCTGTTCCTGCCGTTCCTGCGTGGCTAAGGCGATGACCCCGGCCGATCCCCGGAGACCCGCGCGATGGCATGCCGATCCGGACGGCCTGCTGTCGCCGGGGGCAGCGCTTGCGGCCGGTGTCGCGCTGCTGCTGCCGGTCATCCTGTTCGCGGCCGGGGCCGGATCATGGAACCGGGGCCTCTATCCGGCCACGGCGCTGGCAGCCGCGATCTATCTCTACGCCAAACGTTCCCCGTGGTTTTTGGGACTTTGCCTCTGGCTGTTCTGCGCCACGCCGCTGATCCGCCGGCTGACCGACCTCCAGGCCGGCTGGGATCCGGCCAACCCGCTGCAGCTGGCGCCCTATCTGGCGTGCCTCGTGGCTGCGGCATCCTTCCTGCCCTATGCCCTGCGCGACCGGCCGCGCTTCGTGACGCCATTCGTCGTCATGTTGGCATGCGTGGCTTACGGGTTCTCCCTGGCAGCCTTCGACGGGCGGATCCTCTCAGGCGCGGTCGACGTGCTGCGCTGGTCGGTGGGGCCGCTCCTTGCCGTCTATCTGCTTCGCCACGCCGACCTGCAGCCGCAGTTCCACCGCGTCCTCGTCGACGGCCTGCTGGTCGCCGGAGCGGCCATGGCGGTTTATGCAGTCGCGCAGTTCGTGGCGCCTGCCGCGTGGGATCGCGAATGGATGATCAATGTCGCGGAGCTGGGCCTGAACTCCATCGGCCAGCCGAGGCCGTTCGAGGTTCGGGTGTTCGGCACGATGAACGCGCCGGCATCGTTCGCGGGCATGCTGACCCTGGCCATCATCGTGGGCATCGGCCAGCGGACGGCCGTGGCGCTGCCCCTGCTGCTGCTGATGAGCCTGGCGCTGGCATTGACTCAGTACCGGGCGGGATGGGGCGGCCTGATGGTCGGCCTCATTGTCCTGGCGCTCACCGGATCGGCCACCCACAAGCTCCGGATCGCGCTCATGGCCGTGGCGCTGCTTCTTGCCACGGGCCTCTTGGCCTCGGCACCCGAGATCAACCGGACGCTGGGCGCGCGCTTCGACACCCTGACACGCCTCGCCAGCGACCGGAGTGCCGAGGAGCGGCTGCGTGAGTATGGGCGGTTCTTCACGGAAGCCGACAATCTTGTCTTGGGGGACGGGCTGGCCATTGCCGGCGCGACGCGTCGTCTGGACGGCCGGCACGGGGCCGTCGTCGATGCGGGCCTGACCGAGCCTTTTCAGGCTTTCGGCGTGTTCGGGGGTACGGTTTTTCTGACGGCGGTCGCGGCTGGCTTCCTCGCGATGTGGTCGGCCTCGGGCGCCGGCTCCGGGCCGTTCCTCCATCTCTACCGGGCGGCCGCTGCCGCCAATCTGGCGCAGTTGCCGTTCGGCAGGGTTCTGATCGGCGAGTCCGGGTTCGGCATGTGGCTGTGTATCGGCCTGGCACTGGCTTCCATTGCGGCATGGCAGCGGGCCTCGCGGCCGGAGCCTGGATCCGAGGTGCCGTTCGGCGGGCAGGGTATCAGGTGGTCATGAGCGCGATGATCGACGAGCAGCCGAGCGCGGTGGCCAGCCTCGGGGGCCGGCACGCATCACGCCTGCATGCGCTGCAGCTCGGCATGCGCTGGGGGCAGGCGCCCGGTGCCGGCGGACTGGACCGGGTGTTCACGGATCTCGTCCGTCTGCTTCCCGAGGCCGGGGTGGACACGGAGGCGGTCGTCGAAGGCCCGACCGATGCCGGGGTCTGGAGCGGGGCGCGCGTGCACAGCTTTGCGCCACGGCCGACGATCCTGCCGCGGCGCTATGCGGCGGCACGGCAGGTCATCCGCGATGTCCTCCAGGGCGGCACGTTCGATCTGGTGGCCGTCCATTTCGCACTTCATGCGGCATTGGCGCTGGGCGGCCGGGTGCGATGCCCGCTGCCGCTGGTGGCTCATTTCCACGGGCCGTGGTCGCTCGAGGCCCGGCAGGAAGGCGAGGGGCCCTTGGTGGTGGCCGCCAAGCATCGGGTGGAGGGCGCGGTCTACCGGCGGGCAGCGCGGGTTATCGTGCTCTCCAGGGCGTTCGGCGATCTGGTGGTGCGCACGTTCGGCGTCGACGCGGAGCGCGTGCGGCTCGTTCCCGGCCACGTCGATCTCGCGCGGTTCGCGCGCATGCCACCGCGGGCGGACGCCCGGCGCATGCTCGGCCTGCCGGGAGACCGGCCGATCGTGCTGACGGTGCGGCGCCTGTCGCGCCGGATGGGGCTGGAGCGGCTGGTTGCCGCCATGGCCGAGGTGGTGCGCGCGGTGCCCGACATCCTGCTCTGCATTGCCGGCAAGGGTGCGCTGGGCGCCGAGCTCGAGCGCCGTGTCCGCGAGGCGGGACTGGAGCGGCATGTCCGCTTCCTCGGCTTCGTACCCGACGAGCGGCTCGCGCTTCTCTATGGCGCCGCCGATCTGAGTGTCGTTCCCACCGTGGCGCTGGAGGGCTTCGGACTGGTCGCCGCCGAATCGCTCGCGGCCGGGACGCCGGCGCTGGTGACGCCGGTGGGAGGCCTGCCAGAGGTCGTCGCACCCCTGTCGGCCGAGCTCCTGCTGCAGTCCGCCGAGGCCGCCGACATCGCCGCCGGCCTGGTGGCGGCGCTGCGCGGCACGCGGCGCCTGCCCGACGCGAGCGCCTGCCGGTCCTACGCGGCAGCACGCTTCCCGGTCTCCCTGGCGGTCTCGCGGGTCGCTGCGGTCTATCGCGAGGTGGCATGACGACCACTCCCCCGCCTCCTCGCAGGCGCGTGCTCATGGTGAGCCGCGTGGGCTTTCTCGGAGGTGTCGAGCGGATCATGCTCACCTTGGCGGGCGGGCTGCAGGCGCATGGCTGGGATGCGGTGCTGGCCTGCCCGCCGGAGGGTGCGCTGGCCCGTGCGGCCCGCGGGCGCTGCCTGGAGATGGCGCCGTCTCCCTTCGACCGGATGCGCATCAGCGCCAATCCGCTGGTGCTGGGCCACTACCCGCTCGCCTGGCTGCGTGGCGCCCGCTCGGTGGAACGGCATTGCCGCCAGCACGGCATCGACCTGATCCACGTCCATCACCCCGTCACTGCGCTCTATGCACGGCGTGCGTCACGCGCGCTCGGCATTCCGATGATCCTGCACGTGCACGAGACCCTGCCGGCGCGACCGCTCTACGCGGCCGCCATGCGTGCGGTCGTCGGGCACGCTGCGGCCGTGCTTTGCGTGTCGCAGGCGGCCCGTGCGCTGGCGCAGGCGCTGGGTGCCGATGCGGCGCGCACGCAGGTCGTGCACAACGGCATCGACGCGCGCTTTCTGACGGCGGGCGAGCCCTTCATGGTGCCCGAGCCCCTGCAGAACGCCGGACCCGGCCCTCATGTCGGTATCTTCGGCATGCTCGAGCCGCGCAAGGCGCAGCACGTCCTGCTCGAGGCCGCGGCCTTGCTTGCCGGGCGATTTCCCACCGCGCGGTTCTGGCTGGTCGGCACCGCCGCCCTTCGCGACAAGCAGGGCTATGCTCGCGAGCTGGCGCGGCAGGCCGCGGCGCCGCCGCTGCAAGGGCGGGTCCGGCTCGTCGGCTTCCAGGCCGACGTGGCCCCCTGGTTGGCCGCCATGGATGTCGTGGTGCAGACGTCGGTGGCCTACGAATCGTTCGGGATGGCGCTGGCCGAGGCGATGGCGCTGGGCCGGCCGGTGGTGGGCTCGCGGGCCGGCGGCATCCCCGAGGTGATCGGTGACGGGCTGGGCGGGTCGATCGTGCCGCCGGGGGATCCGGCAGCGCTGGCGGCAGCATTGGCGCCTCTGCTCGGCTCGCCCGACCTGCGCCGGGAGCTGGGAAAGAAAGCTGCCGCCGCGGCGCGCCGGCGGTTCGCCCCGGGCATGTTCTGTGATGCCGTGGCCCGGGTCTACGAGGCGGCCGTTCCCCACGCCGCGTCACGCGGCCTGGCGGACGCGCTGTCGTGACCTTTCCCCGCGAGGCGCCGCCGATTGCTGCAGACCAGCCGCCGCTTGTCCCTGCCGCGGCCGGCCCGAGGCGGGAAGCGCTCCGCCTGCTGCGTCGCCTCCTGCGGGCGGACAACGGAATCTTCGCGGCCCTCCAGACGGTCGCGACCCAGGGCCTGGTGCTCCTGCTGACCATCGCCACCGGCGTCATCACGGGCCGGCTGCTGGGCCCGGAGGGCAGGGGCGTCTTCGCCGCCGCCACCTTGTGGCCGCAGATGCTCGTCACGGTGTGCTTCGTCGGGGTTCCCGCCGGCATCATCTACCACATCCGCGGAACGCCGGCGGCAAGCGGCAGCATCACCGCGGCCGCCGGCATCCTGGGGATGCTGCTGTCGTTCCTGGGCGTGGCGGCGGGCGCTGTTGCCATGCCCCTGATGATGCGGGGCTATCCGCCGGAAGCCGTGCAGCTCGCCTGGATCTGCATCCTCGCGACCGTCCCCTATGTCCTTCATCTGCTGATGCGGCAGGTGCTGGTAGCCCTCGACCTGTTCTCCGCCTTCAATCTCGCCTCGGTCCTGGCGCCGCTGCTCTATTTGCTGGGCTTGCTGGTCATGTGGGCGACCACCGGCGTCACGGTGGAAGGCAGCGCCCTGGCACTGATCGGATCGGTAGCCGCCACCGCCCTCTGGATGGGCTGGCACGCCCGGGCGGCATGGCGGCTGTCCAGCGACCGCCTGGGCCACTGGCTGCGGCAGCTGGGGGCCTATTCGGCGCGCGGCGCGGTGGCCGACATCCTCCTGGGCGTGAGCGGCTATCTCGACCGGCTCGTGCTGATCGCCGTGCTGTCGCCGGAGGTGTTGGGCCTCTACGTGGTGGCCAACAGCATGGCACGCATCATGCTGGTGCTGCACACCGTGGTGAACTCCGTGGTGTTCCCCAAGATGGCGGGCCGGCCCCGGCAAGCCGTGAAGTCGCTTCATGATCATGCCTTCCGCTTCATGCTGCACGCGGTGCTGGGCATCATCCTCCTGTCGTTCGTGTTCGGGCGCGAGGTGGTGACGCTGTTCTACGGCGAGCCGTTCGCGGCGGCGGGCCTCATCTTCAGCGTGCTGGTCGTCGAGTCGGGGCTCACCTGTATCGCCCAGACCATGAGCCAACTCTTCTACGCCTGCGACCGGCCGGGCTACGTGTCGATGTCGCAGACCCTCTGCTTTGCCGCCGTGGCCCTCGGCCTGGCGCTCCTGGTGCCGTCCTTCGGCGCGATCGGTGCCGCCGCCGCCATGGCTCTGGGCGCTTTCGTCCGGGTGCTGACCCTGCTGCTCGGCATCGCCTTCTCGCTCGGGCTCGGCCTGCCCAGGCCGTTCCTCAACCGCGCGGATATCGTTCGTCTTCGCCGCCATTTCGAAGAGTGACGGAAAGGGTTGGTGCGATGCGCATAGCATTGGCTCTGCACGACAGGCTCGACGTCAACTCGGGCGGCGCCGGGGTCGTCCTCAATCTCGCCGAGGCATACCAAAGGCGCGGCCATGAGGTGTCGCTGGTGTCCATGGAGACGCTGCAAGGGATGTTCAATCGGCTCCCGCGCGTGCGAGCCGTCCTGGCAAGCAACGGCTTCCGGCTGGCCGATCCGCTTTTCCCGCTGTTCTGTGCCGTCTATTTCTCGCGCCATCTTCGCGGCCACGACGTCATCGACGCGTCGACCTGCGATGCCTGGCTTTATGGGAGGCTCAACGGCGGGCGCACCAGACCGCTCCTAGTGACCCACAGCCACGGGATCGAGCACATGCTGCACCGCGCTGACGTGGAGAGCGCCGTGCGCGAAGGGCCGCCCTTGTCGTGGAAATACCGTCTCTACCGCGGGACACTCAAGCTGCGGGCCTCGGCGCGCTCGTTGCGGGTCGCCGACCTCGCGCTCTTCTTGAACAGGACCGAGCGGGATTTTGCCGTGGCTGATCTCGGCATCGACCCGGTGCGGGCGCATGTGGTGCCCAACGGTCTGCCCAGGGCAATGCTCGGACTCGCTCCGCCTGCCCAGGCGGGGGGCGGGCAGGCATTCCGTGTGGCGCAGATCGCCAGCTACCTCCCGCGCAAGGGTACAAGATACGGTGCGGAGGCGCTGAACCGGTTCCTGCGGCGGCATCCCGGTGCGCAGATGCTCTTTCTCGGCACCGGCTGTCCGCCCGAGCGGGTTCTGGGCGACTTCGACGCCGACGTGCGCCAGCGGATCGAGGTGGTGCCGCGCTTCGACCGGCTGGAGCTTCCCCGCCTCCTGCGGGGTTGCGCGGTAAAGCTTTTCCCCACGCTGGCCGAAGGATTCGGGCTCGGCCTCTTGGAAGCGATGGCCTGCGGGCTGGCGCCTGTCACCACGTCGACGGACGGGCCTCGCGACATCGTCACCCACGAGGTGGACGGTCTTATCGTGCCGCCGCGGGATGCCGCCGCCATCGAGCAGGCCCTTGAGCGCCTGTTTCACGACAGGACCCTGCTCGGCCGGCTGCAGCATGCGGCCTGGCAGCGGGCGCAGGCGTTCGACTGGGACTCGATCGCGGCGGCACGACTCGAGCTCTACACGGAGTTCCTGCGCGAGAGGCGGGCGGGAGGTGCCGTGCCACGTTCCGGGTCCTGGCGCAGCCGGGCCGCGATGAAGACAGAAGGGCGGCGGGAGTGTCGGACCCGGTTGTGAACGCCCCCCTGGCTTGGCGGCCACCGCGGGTGGCAGTGCGTGCAGCCGGCCATCGGCAGGCCTGGCAGCGGCAGGCGCTCGCCGCGCTGGGCGAGGTCGCCGGGCTGACCGACGCTGCGGCCCCGGACGGGGCCGAGCTGGTGCTCGATCTGGGTGATTCTCCTCCTGCCGGCACGACCACGACCGTTCTCGCGATCCGCGACGAGGACGGTCTGGGGCCCGACCATCTGGGGGCGGGGGCGGTCAGCCGTGGCCGCACCAGCGTGGTGGTCCGGCTGATCGCCATCGCTCCCGACGGGCACGGCCGCATTCTCGAGGAGGCATCGCTGAGGCTCGCGTCTTGGCGCTGGCATGAGGCGCGGACGGCCCTGCTGGAAACGGTGGCCACCTGGCCGGCGCGCGCCGTGGGTCGGGAACATGCCTTCCCCTCCGGTCCCGCCATCGCGGTGTCGCGGCGGCCGGCGCTGCCGCCGCCGGCGTGGCGCCGGCGCCTGGGCGAGCTCCGCGCGCTCGCCGGCAGGGCCACATGGCGGTTCTTCGAGGACCAGTGGGCCATCGGGATCGTGGATGCTCCCGTGGCGTTCCTCCTTGCCGCCGGCGAGCTGCCGCGGCAGCGGGTGCGGTGGCTCGCGCCGCCGCCGGGCGGCTTCGTTGCGGACCCGATGGTCGTTCCGGACGAGCGCGGCGCCTGCCCGACCGTTCTGGCCGAGCTGTTCCTGTTCCGCGAGGGGCGCGGCAAGATCGTCGCCCTCGACACCGGCTCCGGCGCGCCGCCGGCGACTGTCCTCGAGCGGCCTTGGCACCTCTCCTATCCCTTTCTCCTTCGACATGGCGGCGAGCTCTACTGCCTGCCCGAGATGTTCCACGCGCGGCGCGCTCAGCTGTTCCGCGCCGACCCGTTTCCCTCCTGCTGGGCGGAAGGGCCGGTCCTTCTCGAGGATTTCGCCGCCGTCGACGGGACGGTGCATCACGACGGCGAGCGCTTCTGGCTTTTCTGCGCGAACCAGGACGACGAGCCCGAGGCCAAGCTGTTCTTGTTCTTCAGCGAGGATCTCTTCTCGGGCTGGAAGCCGCATCCCGGCAATCCGGTGCGTCACGATCTGCGCAACAGCCGGCCGGCCGGGCCGCTGTTCGCGGCCGATGGCGCGCTCTGGCGGCCGGCGCAGGACTGCACCGCCACCTATGGCGGGGCGGTCGTGGTCAACCGCGTGCTCGAGCTGACGCCGACCCGCTTCGTCGAGGAGGCGGCCATCCGGCTGTCACCGGACCCCGAGGGACCCTGGCCGGACGGGCTGCACACGCTGTGCGCTGCCGGGCCGGTCACGATCGTCGACGGCAAGCGGCGCTTCGTGATGCCGCTCCGGGGGAGCATGGCCACCGCGCGGGCGCTGTGGCGCAAGGCGGGCGACGTCGTCGCGGCGTGGCATCGCCGCCGGGATGGCCGAGGGGGTGATGGAGGATCGCACGGTCAGGGAGGTCCCGTACGGTCGAAGCCGATGCGGAGGCCGTAAGCCTGGAGCAGGTCGAGGGTGCCCCACAGCATGATCGTCACGCCGACCATCTCGAGGGTCTCCTCGACGAAGACCTGCGCCGTGGCGGCCGCCGTGCCGGCGAGGAAATTGTCCAGACCCTCCACGCCGACCGCGCCGGCCGCGAGAATCGCCATGCCCACGAGAAACTTCACCAGCGCACCCGGCGCCGGCCGGAAATAGAAGCGGGCCGAGTGCAGGAGAAGAAAAGCCAGGGCCACTCCGGGGAGGCCGATGACGAACATCCAGGTGCCCATCCGGTCGAGGAGGGTCTCGCGCGTGCCGCTGGTAAGCAGGGCATCGCTGATGCTTCCTGCCCATTCGTGAAACTGGGCGGTTTCATCCGCTGAAAGGAGGACGAAAAACATGGCCAAGCCCGCAGGAGGCCAGGATCGCACGTGACGCAACGAGAAATGATGAAAGGCGAAGAGGCCCAGCAGGGCGGCGACGACAAAGAGTTGCGTCGAGGAATACCACGCCGGAAAATTTGCCTCGCCGTCAAGGTCAAACATCCGGGTGAAGCGATCGCCCAAAGCTATGTTGGCAATATACAAAAATGAAATTGCAATATCGGCAATAAAGAAAAATGCAATAAATCTAAGGGAGTATATTTCAGAGTTGATTGATGTTGTCATTTCGCCCGTGTTCCTGTGGAAAATTCGACTTCAAGGCGACAGTGAAAAATTGCACATCGGCATGGTCGAGTCAACGCGGGTGAGAAGGTGATTATCCGTGTTTCTTCAGGCGGTTGTGCAACTCGCAGAGAAAAGCCCGCACGGACCGTCAGTATAGCCGGCTCATGTGCCGGCGGCGGTCGCCGCCGATCATGGATCCCGCCGCCTTTCCTGCAGATTCCCGGTGAGAGAACGTTTCATTCAGCGAAACCTGCTTTTCGTTGTCCGGACGAGGCGGACTCCCTACCCTGTGCGCAGGCAATACAAGACCCTGGTCCTGCACATCAGGAGGCCGGTAGCGTTGGAGGTTGTCCCGCGCCGTGCCGTCCGATGGATCGGGTCAGCTCATGGCGTCAGGGAGACAACGTGTCCAACAAGCCCGTTTCCGGCCCGATCCACGCCGAGGCTGCGCCTCTGGCGAGCTTCGAGGAGTCTCGGCGGCTCATCGCAGCGGCCGGCCGGTTCATGCCGGGCGGCGTGTCCAGCAATTTCCGCATCGGCATGGCGCCTCACCCGCTGGTGTTCGAGCGTGCCGAAGGCGCCTGCCTGTTCGACGTCGATGGCAACCGGCTGATCGACTACTATCTCGGCATGGGGCCGATGATCCTCGGCCACAACCCCGAGTCGGTCCGCAAGGCGGCCGTCGAGCAGCTCGATCACGGCATCCTCTTCGGCGGCCAGAGCCGGGTGGAGGCCGAGGCTGCCGAGCTGTTCTGCGCCATGGTGCCGTGCGCCGAGAAGCTGCGCTTCGCCGGCTCCGGCTCGGAGGCGGCGCAGGCGGCGCTGCGTCTTGCGAGGGCCGCCACCGGACGCAGCACCATCGTCAAGTTCGAAGGCCACTATCACGGCTGGTTCGACAATGTGCTGGTCTCGGTCGCGGCTACGCCCGAGACGGCAGGTGATCGGGCGCGTCCCAACCGGCTGCCGGGCAGCGCCGGGCAGGATGCGACCGCCTGGGGCAATGTCGAGGTCCTGACCTGGAACGACCTGGCACTCCTCGAGGCGCGCCTTGCGCAAGGCGACGTGGCGGCGGTCATCATGGAGCCCGCCATGTGCAACTCGGGCGCCATCTTCCCGGCCGACGGCTATCTTGAAGGTGTGCGCGCCGCCTGCTCGCGCGCCGGCACGGTGCTGATCTTCGACGAGGTGATCACCGGCTTTCGGGTGGGACCCGGCGGGGCGCAGCAGCGTCTCGGGGTGACGCCCGACCTCGCGATCTTCGCCAAGGCGGTCGCCAACGGCTTTCCCGTGGCGGCCATCGCCGGGAAAGCCGAGCTTCTCGACCTCTTCGTGGCCGGCGGGGCGCTCCATGGCGGCACCTACAATTCCCACCCGGTCAGCATGGCGGCAACCCTCGCCACCTTGCGCGCGCTGGCCGACGGCAAGGTGCACGAGACCATCGAGCGGCGCGGCCGGCGGCTCATGGACGGGATCGCCGCAGCCCTCGCCGGCGCCGGCATCCCCGCCACCGTCACGGGCTTCCCGCAGATCTTCCACGTCGCCTTCGGCCTGACCGAGCCCGCCCGCGACTATCGCGACCTGATGCGCATGGACCGCGCGCGCTACGTGCGCTTCTGCGGCGAGCTCTTGAAGCGCCGGGTGCGCGTGCTGGAACGCGGCGCCTGGTTCATGTCGGCGGCCCATGACGATGCGATCGTCGACGAGACCCTGGAAGCGGTGACCCAGGCCGCGGCGGCAATCTGACCGCGGCACCCGCTAGCCGGGCCGGCGCGGGCCGTTGCCCCGCCGGCCCGGCTAGCGGCGCCTTCTTCCAGAAATCACGAACAAGCCCGAGGGGGGCGTCCATGCGGCTCGCTGTCATCCACATCGCGCAGGAAACCAACGACTTCAATCCGGAGCTGACGACGCTTCGCGACTACGAGTCGTTCGGGCTGTTCGAGGGAGCCCAGATCTTCGAGAAGCTTCACGGGGTCGGCCAGATCGGCGGCTATCTCGAGGCGGTCGAGGAGAGCGGGCTGGACGTGGAGTCGGTGCCGATCATTCGCGGCTTCGCCACCGCCGGTGGGCGTATCAGCACCGAGGCTCGCGAGTTCTTCGAGGCGAAGATCCGCGACGGCCTCGCGGCTGCCGGGCGGATCGACGGCCTGGCACTGCAGCTTCACGGCGCCTGCTCGGCCGAGGGCATGGACGATGTCGAGGGTGCCCAGCTCGAGCTCTGCCGCTCGATCCTCGGCCCCGACGTGCCGATCGTGCTGTGCCTCGACCATCATGCCAACGTGACGCGCAAGATGGTCGAGCTGAGCACCGCCATCGTCGCCCACCGCACCCAGCCCCACGACCCCTTCGACACCGGCAAGATCGGCGCCCAGCTCCTGCTGCGCATCTGCACCGGCGAGGTGCGGCCGGTCATGGCCTGGCGCAAGCTGCCGCTGCTGTCGCACCAGGAGCAGTTCCTGACCTCGCAGGCGCCGATGAAGACCTGGTTCGACCAGGCGCGCGGCTGGGAGCAGCAGGATCCGCGCGTGCTGCACGTCGCCAACTTCCCGATGCAGCCATGGCTCGACGTTGCCGAGGGCGGCTGGGCTACCGTGGCAGTGGTCGACGGCGACCGGGAGCTCGCCGAGCGGCTGGCCGACGAGTCCGCCGAGCTGGCCTGGTCGCTGCGCGAGGTCTTCCAGAAGAAGGAAGCCGTGCCGGTCGACGTGGCGGTGCGGATGGCCGACGAGGCCGAGGCCGGCCTCGTCCTGCTGAGCGATACCGGCGATACCGTGTTCGGCGGTGCGGCGGGCGACAGCAACCTCATCCTCGAGGCGATTCTCCGCCTCGGCATCAAGAGCACCGCCCTTGTGCCCATGATCGCCCCGAAGACGGTCGCCCGGCTGGTCGAGGCGGGCGAAGGGGCCGTGGTCACCCTGCCGGTCGGCGGTCAGACCACGGGCTTCTTCGAGCCGCTCGAGGTCACCGGCACGGTACGGCGCATCGGCGGCGGCATGGTCGAGGTCGCGGACCATCACCAGCGCGAGGTCGACATGGGGCGCACGGTGGTCTTCGAGGTCGGCCCCGTGACGCTGCTGATCAGCGAGCTGCGCGGCGTCGCCGGCAACATGCCCCACGTCTACCGGGCCTTCGGGATCGAGCCTGCCGATTACAAGATGGCCATCTTGAAGACCGCCTCGAACTTCCAGTTCTTCGCCTCGCTGGCCTCGCGGATGATCCGCGTCGACACCAGCGGGCCCGGCCAGTCGGACGTCCACGGCCTCCCCTGGAAGCGCCTCCCACGGCCGATCTACCCGCTCGACCCCGTCGCCGACTGGCGCGGGGCCAGCTCGTGACCGACGTGAACCGGCAACCGTCGACCCTCGGGTCGCGCAACGAAGGCAGCAATCAAATGAGAAACGGTTTGATGCGCCCTGCCAGGCTGTTGGGCTCGCTGCTGATGGCAGCGACGATGCTGTGCAGCCCCGCCGGCGCCTCGGCGGCCGAACCCGAAGGCGGCAAGCTGCGGGTCGCCATCCTGGCGGACGTGAACAGCTTCGATCCCCAGTCCTTCCTCACGGTCAATTTTCCGGTCATCAAGAACTTCTACGACAGCCTGATCGAGTACACCCCCGAGGGCGAGGCGGTACCCAGCCTCGCCACCTCCTGGGAGATCGGGCCCGAGAACCGCTCGGTGACCGTCACCCTGCGCGACGACGTGAAGTTCCACAGCGGCGCGCCGCTCGACGCCCGGGCGGTGGCGGCCACCCTGGAGAAGGCGGCCGATCCCCAAAGGGGCAAGAACGTCTTCGCCACGATGTCGTTCGTGGACGGCTGGGAGATCGTCGACGAGCGTACGATCAGGCTGAACTTCAAGGCCTCCGCACCGGACCGGCAGATCACCGACCTCCTGCAGTTCCTCTCGGTGATCGACCCGGCGGCGATGGACAGCGTCGATACCAGCCCGGCCGGCACCGGCGCCTACCTGCTGGCCGAGCGCAAGGTCGGCCAGGAGATCCGCCTGAAGGCCAATCCGGACTACTGGCGCGATAGCCAGCCGGCTACCGAGGAGGTGGTGCTCACGATCTTCAGCGAGGACGCGGCGGCCAGCGCGGCCCTCGAGTCCGGCGCGGTCGACTTGGTCTATGGCGGCACCGCGCGCAGCGCCGTGCGCCTGAAGGATGCCGGCTACCAGCTCGTCCGCGGGCCCGGGCCGCTGGTCCAGGTGTTCCGCATCAACAGCACCCAGGGCCCGTTTCGCAACGAGAAGTTCCGCCAGGCCTTCAACCACCTGATGCCCCGTGCCGGCATCCTCAAGGTGGGCTATGGCGGTCTCGGCCAGGTGACGGCGCTGCCCTGGGCGCCGGCCAGCCCCGCCGCCGATCCGAGCTACAACGAGAAGTACGCCTTCGATCTCGACAAGGCGCGCGAGCTCCTCGACGCCTCGGGCCTGTCGGCGGCGGAAATGAGCGATTGGAAGCTCCTGGTGAACGGCGGCGACGAGAGCCTGGTCACCATCAGCCAGGTGGCCCAGGGAACCCTGGCCAAGGCCGGCATCGATGTCGAGCTCGACATCAGGGAGGGGGCGGAGTTCGTCGACGCCATGCTCAACGGGAAGTTCGCCGCGGTGTTCGCCGCCATCGGCAACATCCAGAAGTTCCCGACCCGGGTCGCCACGAACAGCATCTACCGCACCCAGAACAACCCGGTCTTCGGCGAGCCGCATCCGCATCCCGCCTATGTCGAGGCAATCGCGCGGGTCAACAACACCTTCTCGCCGGACGAGGTCCGGGCCGCCTACGACCATCTCAACCAGGTGCTGGTGGAATCCGCCTTCGCCATCCCGACCAACACCTACGATATCGGTCTGATCGTCGCGAGCGAGAAGGTCGGCGGGTTCACCCTCGACATCGACAATATGCTGGTGGCCCGCACGATCGGCTTCGCCGACTGATGCGCGGGCCGGAGCACTTCCGCCCGGGCCGCCGGCGTGATGGCCGAGGTGCCGATGGCTGAGCCGGTTCTCTCGGTGCGCTCGCTGGGCGTCACCTTCCACGGCTCCGGCCGGCCGGTGCCCGCCCTTCGCGGCATCGACCTCGATCTGTGGCCCGGCGAGGTGCTGGGGCTGGTGGGCGAGTCGGGCTCCGGCAAGAGTGTCACCTCGCTGGCCATCTCCGGCCTCCTGCCGAGAACGGCGAGGGTCGAGGGGACGGTGCGGCTTGGCGGGGTCGAGGTGACCAGCGCCGATGCCGAGACCTTGCGGCAGATGCGCGGCCGCGATGTCGGGCTGATCTTCCAGGACCCGACCACCAGCCTGAACCCGCTCCTGCCGATCGGCCGGCAGCTCACCGAGGGCCAGGTGGCGCACGGCCGGCTCGAGCGCCACCGTGCGCCCGAGCGGGCGGTCGAGCTTCTGGGCGAGGTCGACATCGCCGATCCGGCGGGGCGCGCCGTGCAGTATCCCCACCAGTTCTCCGGGGGGATGCGCCAGCGGGGCGTCATCGCCATGGCCATGGCCGGCCAGCCGCGGCTCATCATCGCCGACGAGCCGACCACGGCGCTGGACGTCACCGTCCAGGCCCAGGTGCTGGCCCTGCTCGCCCGGCGCCAGGCCGAGACCGGTGCTGCCGTCATCCTGATCACCCACGATCTGGGCGTGGTCGCCGAGATGGCGCACCGGGTGGCCGTCATGTATGGCGGCCGCATCGTGGAGAGCGGGCCGGTGGAGGACATCTTCCGCCGGCCGCGCCACCCCTACACCGCAGCCCTGCTGCGCAGCCTGCCGCGCATCGATACCGACGAGACCCGGCTGGCGCCTATCCCCGGGCAGCCGCCGGTGCCCGCGCGACTGCCGCGCGGTTGCACCTTCCATCCGCGCTGCGCGCTCGGCCGGCAGCGGCCGCGCTGCGCTGCCGAGGAGCCGGCGCTGCGGCCCGTCGCCGGCGGCCACAGCTCGGCCTGCCACTTCGTCGAGGAGATGGCGGCCCCGGCGCGGGCACCAGCGGTGCCGGCCGGCGCGGCGAGGAGCGCGCCGGCCGGCGAGCCGCTGCTGAGCGTCGAGGGCCTCAAGGTCCACTTTCCCGTCAAGGCCGGGCTGCTGCGCCGCACGGTGGGCCATGTGCGGGCGGTCGACGGGGTGAGCCTCACCGTGCGGCCCGGCGAGACCCTGGGCCTCGTCGGCGAATCGGGCTGCGGCAAGACCACGACCGGCCGGGCCGTCATGGGGCTGATCAAGGCCACCGGCGGCAGCGTGCGCTTCGACGGGCGGGAGATCACCGGCCTTGCCGGCAGTGCCCTGCGCCAGGTGCGCCGGCAGATGCAGTATGTCTTCCAGGACCCGTTCGCCTCGCTCAACCCGGTTCTGACGGTGGGCGACATCGTGGCCGAGCCGCTGCGCATCCATGGCCTCTACGAGGAGATGGGCGGTGCCAGGCGGATCGCCGAGCTTCTCGACATGGTGGGCCTGTCGCCGAGCTTCACCGGCCGCTACCCGCACGAGTTCTCGGGAGGCCAGAAGCAGCGCATCGGAATCGCCCGCGCCCTGGCGCTGCAGCCGCGGCTGCTCATCCTCGACGAGCCGGTGGCCGCCCTCGACGTCTCGATCCAGGCGCAGATCGTCAATCTCCTTCAAGATCTCCAGCGCGAGCTCGGTCTGGCCTATCTCTTCATCGCCCACGATCTCTCCGTGGTCCGCCATATCTCGGACCGGGTGGCCGTGATGTATCTGGGCCGGATCGTCGAGGAGAGCACGCGGGCCGGCCTCTACGGGACGCCGCTCCACCCCTATACCCAGTCCCTGCTGTCGGCGGTTCCGGTGCCCGATCCGGCAGCACGCGGCTCCCGCCGCCGCATCGCCCTGCAGGGCGAGATCCCCAACCCCGCCTCGCCGCCGCCGGGCTGCGTCTTTCATCCGCGCTGCTTCAAGGCGACCGGGCGATGCGCCAGCGAGGCGCCGGCGTTCGAGGCCCGTCCCGGCCTGCCGACGCGCTGCGCCTGCCATCATGCGGGTCCCCTCGGGGCCGAGCAGGGCGGCCAACTCCGCGCCGCGGCGCCATGAGCATGACCATGCAGCACACGCTCGCCACCTTCCGGCGCGTTCTCGAGAGCAAGGGCGCGCTGGTCGGCATGCTGTTCCTGGCGACGGTCGCCCTGCTGGCCGCCTTCGTCCGCTTCCTGCCGATCGACCCGCTCGAGCAGGACCTGCTGATGGTGCTCGAGGGACCCTCGGCCGAGCACTGGTTCGGTACCGACGAGCTCGGCCGGGACATCATGGCGCGGGTCATCGAGGGGGCCCGGACATCCCTGCTGACCGCCGTGGGGGCGGTGAGCATCGCCGCCCTCGCCGGCATCCCCATCGGCCTCGCCGCCGGCTTCTTCGGCGGCTGGCGCGACGCGGTGCTCATGCGCCTGGTCGACGTCTTGATGGCGCTTCCCAACATCCTCTTCGCCATGGCGCTGATCGCGGTGCTGGGCCGCAGCCAGATGGCAGCACTGGTCGCCGTCGGCATCACCGGCATTCCAAGCTTCGCACGGATCACCCGGGCCCAGGTCCTGTCGCTGCGCAAGCGTGACTTCGTCACTGCCGTCGAGGCGTTTGGCGGCTCGCCCGGCTACAGCATGTTCCGCACCGTGCTGCCCAACGCCTGGAGCCCGATCCTGGTCCAGGTCGTGGTGCTCTCCTCGGTGGCGATCCTGCTCGAGGCGGCGCTGGCCTTTCTGGGCGTGGGCATCCCGCCGCCGACGCCGAGCTGGGGCGAGATGCTGCGCACCGGCAAATCCTATCTCTACGAGGCGCCCTACTATGCCGTCCTGCCGGGTATCGTGCTGACGCTCACCATTCTCTCCCTCGACACGCTCGGGCGAAGGCTGGCGACCGTGCTCGAGGATCGCCATGGAGCCGCCGAGGAGACGGGGCTCGAGGAGGAGGGCACATGACGGGCTTCATCCTGCGGCGCCTGCTGCAGCTCCTGCCGGTGCTACTGATCGCCTCGCTCGGCGTCTGGGCGATGATCTTCGCGGTGCCGGGCGGGCCGGTCGGCATGATCGTCGGCGAGAATGCCAGCGCCGAGCAGATCCAGGCGGCGGTCGAGCGGCTGGGCCTCGATCGCCCTGTCATCGCCCAGTACTGGTCGTGGCTGACCGGCGCCCTGCAGGGCGATCTCGGCCTGTCGATCCACAGCCGGGAGCCGGTTTTGGATCTCATCGCCCAGCGCTTCCCGGCGACCCTCCAGCTCGGTCTGGCGTCGATCGTGATCGGCCTCGTGATCGGCGTTCCGGTAGCCCTGCTCAGCGCGCTCTTCCCCGGCTCGTGGCTCGACCGCGCGCTCAGCGGCTGGAGTGCCCTGGCGCTGGGCGTGCCGACCTTCTGGCTCGGCATCCTGCTGATCCTGCTCTTTGCCGTGCAGCTGCGCTGGCTGCCCTCGGCCTCGGCCCACGTGCCGTTCTGGGAATCGCCGCTCGACATGCTGGCCAACATGCTGCTGCCGGCGCTCACCCTGGGAGTCTACGTCTCGGGCATCTTCGCACGGTTCCTGCGGGCCTCGCTGGTCGGCGAGCTCAAGGCCGACTATGTCCGCACCGCCCGCTCCAAGGGCCTGCGCGAGCGCGACGTCGTCGGCCGGCACGTGCTGCGCAACGCGATGCTGCCCTTCGTGACCGTGGTCGGGCTGATGATGGCCAATTTCATCGGCGGGGCTGTCGTCACCGAGGCGGTCTTCACCTATCCCGGGCTGGGGCGGCTGCTCATCCAGGCCATCAGCACCCGCGACTATCCCCTGATCCAGGGCTGCATCCTCGTGATCCTGGCGGTCTATGTGGTGATCAACCTGCTGGTCGATGTGCTCTACGCCTATATCGACCCGCGTATCGACTATGGCTGAGCGCGCGCCGCCAGGGCCCGCCGGCGCCGCGGGAGACGGACGTTGAGCCTCGATCCCCGCTATGTCGTGCAGCCGGTGCGCAAGGCCCTGCAGCTTCTCGACGTGCTGGTCAGCGAGGGGCGGCCCATGAGCCTTTCCGAGCTGGCCGAGCGCACCGCACTGCCCAAGACCACGGCCTTTCGTTACCTCTACACGCTGCGCTCGAGCGGGCTCGTGGCTGCCGCCGAGGACGGTGCGGCCTACACGGCCGGCCCCCGCGTGGCGTCCATGCCCGCGCCCGCCGCGGCGATCGACGCGCTCAAGGAGGCGGCCCTGCCCGAGATGCAGCGCCTCCAGCTCCGCTACAACGAGACCGTCAATCTCGGCATCGCCGACGGCCCCGAGATCGTCTATCTGGCAATGATCGGCAGCACCCGCTCGCTGCGCATGGAAGCAGCGCCCGGCACACGGGATCCGCTCCATTC
Source organism: Geminicoccaceae bacterium 1502E (assembly GCA_033875255.1). Classification (GTDB taxonomy): domain Bacteria; phylum Pseudomonadota; class Alphaproteobacteria; order Geminicoccales; family Geminicoccaceae; genus Marinimicrococcus. Next base: position 99,869 of record JAWZSN010000018.1, read on the forward strand.
CACGAGCCTCGGCAAGGCCATCATGGCGGCTCGCGCTCCGGCCAGGCGGCTCGAGGGGCTACCCCGCCGGCTCGTCAAGCGGACCCCCAGGACCCTGACCAGCCGGGCGGCTCTGGCGCGCGACCTGGCCCAGGCGGCCGAGCGGGGCTACGTCCTCGATCTCGAGGAGAACGAGCTGGGCGCGCATTGCGTGGCGGTGATGATCCCGGCGAGCTGGCCCGCCGCAGCGCTCAGCATCTCCGGACCCGCCCAGCGGATGCCCGAGGAGGCGCTGCCGCGGCTCGGGGCAGCGCTGGTCCGTGCCGCGGCAGCCGTCGCGGCACGGCTCGGCTGAGCTCCGCCGCACGCGGCAGGTCATGGCAGCGCGGGTCGTCACGCGCTATGTTCATGGCAGAACCTGCCATGGAGGACGCATGGCCCGCACCCTCAACTTCACGCTCACCGATCAGCAGGCGGCCTTCATCGAGGAGGAGCTCCAGGCCGGGCGGGCCCGCAACGCCAGCGAGATCGTCCGGCGCGGGCTCGAGCTGGCGCGGCGCGAGCGCGAGCTCCACGAGGCCCGGCTGGCGCGCCTGCGCGAGGAGGTCCAGTTGGCGGTCGCCGAGGCCGAGCGCGGCGAGCTCCTCGACGTGACGGTAGACGCGCTGTTCGACGAGGTCATGGAAGAGCGGCGGCAAGCCGCGCCCTGATGACCTATCGGCTGACACCCCGCGCGCGGGGGGATCTGCGGTCGATCTTCGCCTACACCGTTGACCGGTTCGGCGAGCGTCAGGCGGACGCGTACCGCCTTCTCCTCAAGCTGGCGCTCGAGCGGATCGGCAACGAGCCGCAGACCACGGGCTCGCGGCCGCGCCCGGAGCTGGGCCAGGGGGTGCGCAGCGTGGCGCTCGGCCTCTTCGCCCGCCGCCGGGGCAGCGCGCGGCATGTGCTCTTCTATCGCCCGTCGCCTTCCGGCGTGATCGTCCTGCGCGTCCTGCATGTCTCGATGGACCCAGGCATCGCCGAAGGCCTCGAGGAAGACTGAGCGGCGAGGCGGAGAGCCGGGCCCGCGAAAGATCCGCTCATCCTTTGGCGGGGAAGGAAGCCCGGCCGTGGATGCGCGCGGCCGTGAGCGCCACCCCGGCGGCGATGCGGCTGGCGGGTATGGACGAGTAGGCCATGCGGAAGAACCGGCACGGCCCGTCATCCGAGGGGAAGAAGGGCGAGCCCGATTCGATCAGGACGCCGTCCTCGCGAAGCTCATGGCCGAGAGCGTCGGCGTCGAGGTCCTGGGGTCCCTCGATCCAGAACGAGGTGCCGCCGAAGTCGGACGCTCCCGCGATCGTCAGACCCTCCCGGCGCAGCGCCTCGGCCATCAGCACATGCCGCTTCTCGTATTCCACGCGCATCCGGCGGATCAGCGTATCGTGGTGGCCGAGTGCGAGGAAATAGGCGGCCGTGCGCTGCAGATGGCCGGGAGGGTGGCGCAGCATCAGCGCCCTGAGGGCGCGCGCCTGGCGGATGACAGGCACCGGGGCCACCAGATAGCCCAGGCGGAGCCCCGGAAAGAGCGACTTGGAGAAGCTGCCCACGTAGAGAACCCGGCCGCTGCGGTCGAGCGACTTGAGGGCCGGTGAGGGCGGCGCCAGGAAGCTCATCTCGAACTCGTAATCGTCCTCGACGATGATGAAGTCGCGGCGTCGCGCCGCCTCCAGCAGCGCCAGCCGGCGCTCCATCGGCATGGTGGCTGCCGTGGGTGCGTGATGGCTGGGGGTCACGAACACCGCGTCGAGCTGCCCGGGAAGCAGCTCGGGCGGCAGTCCTCCCTCGTCGACATCGACGGCGGTCACGTGCGCGCTGCTGAGCCGCAGGGCGGCGCTGAGGTCGGGATGGCAGGGATTCTCGCACGCCGCCCGCGCGCCGCGCTTGAGAAGAAGCTGGATGAGGATCCACAACGCGTTCTGCGCGCCGACGGTCACCAGGATCTCGTCCGGCTGCGCCTTGATCCCGCGGCTGGGCAGGATGCGCGAGCAGATATAGTTGACCAGCTGCAGGTCGTCGGCGGCCGCGAAGTCGCCGGCCATCTGCTCGAAATCCTCGCGTGCCAGGGCGCGGCGCGCGCAATCCCGCCATGCCGCCAGATCGAACAGCGACGGGTCCATCTGCCCGTAGAGGAACGGGTAGGGGTAGCGGCGCCAGTCGAGGGGCTTGTGGATCGCCTTGGCGATCGAGAATTTGGCGCGGAGCTTGGCGCGCCAGTCCACGACCTCCTCGTCCTCGAAGCGGCTGTCGGTCTTCAGGCTGCTGACCGGCGGGTTGCCGGCGACCCGGTAAGCGCTGCGATCGGCGACCTCCAGATAGCCCTGGGACACCAGCTCCTGGTAGGCGAGGCTCACCGTGATGCGGGAGATGTTGAGGTACCGGGCGAGCTTGCGCGTGGAGGGCAGGGGCGCGCCCGGCGCGAGCCGGCACGACAGCACCGCCGAGACGACCGTCTCGCGGATCTGCGCCTGGAGGCCGAGGCGGCTCGTAGGGTCAAGGAAAAAAATCGTCTCGGATGCCGGTGGCCCCATTCCTCTGTCCTGCGCTCCCTGCAACTGGCCTTATTCAACGTTGCAGCTGGATATAAGGCAAAAGCGTTTAATTGCCTACTCATGGCCGGGGCAAGGGACCGGGCATTGCCTCCCGGGGCGCTCCGCGCGCTGAAAAAGACCATAAACCTGCGGGAGGATTTTCAAGAAATGACGAAGGAGCAGATGTCGACGGCCGACCTCGCCGAGCTTTTCGATGCCTTCAACAGGCACGATGTCGACGCGGTGATGGCGTTCTTCGACGAGGATTGCGTGTTCAATACCGTGGGCGGGGCCGAGGCGCACGGCACGCGAATAGAGGGCAAGGCGGCGATCGCCGCCGCCTTCTCCGGTGTCTGGCAGGCCATGCCGGACGCCCGCTGGGATCATCACGGCCACTTCGTCCATGGCGACCGCGCCGTCTCGGAATGGACCTTCTCCGGCACCAACGGGGACGGGACCCGCGTCGAGGCGGAGGGCTGCGACCTCTTCACCCTGCGCGACGGCAAGATCGTCAAGAAGCAGGCCTTCCGGAAGAACCGGCCGCTTTTGAAAGCCTGAGACCGGACAGCGAGGATCCCTGGGGGCTCGTTAGATGAACTATCAGGCTGTCGTGGTCGACCGGCCGAAGACGCCGTACGACCCGAGCTACGACCCGGTGGTCGCCCGCGATCCCGGCCGCGATTGTGACTATGCGCCCACCTACTGGATCGGCACGGCCGGCCCGCCGCCGCCGGACGACGGGCCCGTGACGGGCGACATGGATGTCGACGTGGCCGTCGTCGGCTCGGGCTATACCGGCCTTTCCTGCGCCATCCATCTGGCGAGGGAGCACGGAATCAAGGCCACCGTCCTCGAGGCGAACGGCGTGGCGTGGGGGTGCAGCACCCGCAACGGCGGCCAGGCCCAGATCTCGGCCGGGCGGCTCAAGAGATCGCAATGGATCACCCGCTGGGGGGTCGATGTCGCGAAAAGGCTGCATGCCGAGATCGCGGATGCCTTCGATGCCTTCCGCGACCTCGTGGGCTCGCTCGATATCGACTGCGAGCCGCAGGACGGCGGCCATCTCTATATTGCGCACCGCCACAAGGTGCTGCCGACGCTCGAGGCCGAGACACGGCTTCTCAACGAGGTGTTCGGCTACCGCACCCGCATGCTGGGCCGCGAGGAGGTCCATAGCGACTTCGTGCGCGACGAGGAGGCGGTCGGCGCCGCGCTCGAGCCGGACGGCATGGGCGTGCACGCCGCCAGGCTCGCCTTCGGCTATCTCTCCATGGCGCGCAGGCTCGGCGCGACGGTCCATCCGGCGAGCCCGGTTCTGGGCTGCGAGAACCGCGGCGGCGTTCATCTTCTGAGGACGCCAGGCGGCACCGTCCGGGCGCGGGCGGTCTGCTTCGCGACCGGCGGCTATACCTCGCCCGGCCTCCATCCGCTGACCCGGTACCGGCTGATGCCGGTGCTGTCGAACTCGATCGTCACCCGTCCGCTGACCGCCAGTGAGCGCGAGGCCTGCAACTTCCGGACCGCCATCCCGCTCACCGATACGCGCACCTTGCGCTTCTACTACCGCTTTTTGCCCGATGGCCGCCTGCAGATCGGCAGCCGCAGCGCCATCACCGGCGCGGACGCTTCCAACCCGCGGCACCTCGAGGTGCTCGTCCAGGGGATGTACCGGAAGTTCCCGGTGCTGCGCGGCATCCAGATCGACTATTCCTGGTGGGGCTGGGTGGACGTCAGTCACGACATGATGCCCCGCATCTTCAGGCCCGATCCCCAGCAGACCGTCTATTATGCGATGGGTTATGGCGGGAACGGGGTGATGTACTCGGCGCAGGCCGGCCGGCGCATGGCCCAGCTGGTGGCCGGCAGGGAGCAGGTGCCGGACCTTCCGATCTTCGCCTCGCCGCTGCCGGGCCATGGCGTGTTGACGCCGTTCCGGCGGATCGGCCAGCGTGCGATGTACCGGTGGTTCTACCTGAAGGACGAGTTCCTTTGACGGCCGACAGGCTCCCGACGGGCAAGCAAGAGAACATCAAAAGGACTGCTTCGATGAGAATGACCACGGAAGAAGCCTTCGTTAAGGTTCTTCAGATGCACGGCATCGAGCATGCCTTCGGGATCATCGGCTCGGCCATGATGCCCGTCTCCGACCTGTTCCCGAAGGCGGGGATCGCCTTTTGGGACTGCGCCCACGAGACCAATGCGGGCCTGATCTGTGACGGCTACAGCCGCGCCACCGGCAAGATGGCCATGGCCATCGCCCAGAACGGCCCGGGTGTGACCGGCTTCGTCACGGCGGTGAAGACGGCCTACTGGAACCACACGCCGATGCTCCTGGTGACGCCGCAGGCGGCGAACCGGACGATGGGCCAGGGTGGCTTTCAGGAAGTGCCGCAGATGGCCCTCTTCGAGGACATGGTCTGCTACCAGGAGGAGGTGCGCGATCCGGCACGGATCCCCGAGGTCCTCAACCGGGTGATCGAGAAGGCGTGGCGCGGCTGTGCGCCCGCCCAGATCAACGTCCCGCGCGATTTTTGGACCCAGGTCATCGACGTCGAGCTGCCGCAGATCGTGAAGCTCGAGCGCCCTTCAGGCGGCAGGGCCGCCATCGCCGAGGCGGCGCGGCTTCTCTCGGAGGCGAAGTTCCCGGTCATCCTCAATGGCGGCGGCGTGGTGATCGGCAACGCGATCCCCGAGTCGGTGGCGCTGGCCGAGCGCCTCGACGCGCCGGTCTGCTGCGGCTACCAGCACAACGACGCCTTCCCCGGCAGCCATCCGCTGGCGGTGGGCCCCTTGGGCTACAACGGCTCCAAGGCGGCGATGGAGCTCATCGCCAAGGCCGACGTCGTGCTGGCGCTGGGGACCCGGCTCAACCCCTTCTCGACCCTGCCGGGCTATGGAATCGACTATTGGCCGACGGAGGCCAAGATCATCCAGGTCGACATCAATCCCGACCGGATCGGCCTGACCAAGAAGATTACCGTGGGTATCTGCGGCGATGCCCGTCAGGTGGCCCGGCAGATCCTCGAGCAGATGGCGGACACGGCCGGCGACCAGGGTCGCGAGGAGCGCAAGGCGCTGGTTCACCGGACCCGCTCGGCCTGGCTGCAGCTTTTGTCCTCGCTCGATCATGAGGAAGACGATCCGGGCACCAGCTGGAACGAGGAGGCGCGCCGGCGCGATGCCGAGCGCATGTCGCCGCGGCAGGCCTGGCGGGCGATCCAGGCGGGCTTGCCGGCAGAGGCCATCATCTCCACCGACATCGGCAATAACTGCGCCATCGGTAACGCCTATCCGAGCTTCGAGCAGGGCCGCAAATACCTGGCGCCGGGCATGTTCGGGCCGTGCGGCTACGGCTTTCCCGCCATCATCGGCGCCAAGATCGGCTGCCCCGACGTGCCGGTGGTGGGCTTTGCCGGCGACGGGGCCTTCGGCATCTCGATGAACGAGATGAGCTCCATCGGCCGCGAGGAGTGGCCCGCTGTCACGATGGTGATCTTCCGCAACTACCAGTGGGGTGCCGAGAAGCGCAATACCACGCTCTGGTTCGACAACAATTTCGTCGGCACCGAGCTCAACCGCAACATGAGCTACGCGAGGGTGGCCGAGGCTTGCGGCTTCAAGGGCGTGCAGGCAGCCACCCAGCAGGAGCTCACCGACGCGCTGAAGACAGCCTGCGAGGAGCAGTCCCGCGGCGTCACCACCTTCATCGAGGTGATCTTGAACCAGGAGCTGGGCGAGCCGTTCCGGCGCGACGCCATGAAGAAGCCCGTGAGCGTCGCCGGGATCGATCCCGCCGACATGCGCCCCCAGCCCTCCGCCGCGGGCTAGCCGGGCACCAGGCGAGGCGACGGGGCAGCCGTCGAAGGACGGCGCACGCCTGTCGTCTCGCCCGGGGGACGCAGTGCGAGCCTGCGGGCGACCTGTGCCAGGGCGCCGATGCCCGGCTCGATCCGCTCGGTCGCGATGGCCGCGATGCCGAGCCTGATGTTCTGCTGCGGCGGGACGGCGCTCATGAAGAAGACGTCGCCCGACTCGATCAGGATGCCGGCGTCGCGGGCATGTCGCGCGAGCGCCTGGCCGTCCAGCCCCTCTGGCCCGCCCAGCCACAGGCTCGAGCCTGTGATGCCGTGGTCATGGGTGAACTCGGGCAGGTGCCTTGCCAGGGCCTCGTGGAGAACCTCCATGCGCTCGGCAAAGGTCGCGGTAATCCTGCGCAGCAGCCGGTCGAAATGGCCCAGCGCCAAAAAGAGGGCCAAGGCTCGCTGGTTGTTCGCCGGCGCGTGGCGCATCATCAGGCGCCGCAGGGCCCGGGCCTCCCGGATGATCCCGGGTGCGGCCGCGATGTAGCCGAAGCGGAGGCCCGGGGCCAGGGTCTTGGACAGGCTGCCCACATAGAGAACCCGGCCGCTGCGGTCGAGGCTCTTGAGGGACGGCAGCGCTCCTTCGGTCGTGGCGAAGTTGCTGCCGTAATCATCCTCGAAAATCAGGAAGTCGCGCGTCTCGGCGAGCTCGACCAGCCGACGCCGCCGCTCGAGCGGCAGGCTGGCGCCAGTCGGGCATTGCCGGTCGGGTGTGACGAACACGGCACGGCAGTCGGCGGGAATCGCATCCGGCACGATGCCCGCCTCGTCGATCGCCAACGGGCGCACCTGTGCCCGGCGCAGCGCCAGGATGTTGCGCATGTCCGGGTAGCCCGGATCCTCGATGCCCACGACCATGTCCGGGGCGACCAGGAGCTCGGCCAGCAGGTAGAGCGCCTGCTGCGCGCCGAGGGTCACCATGATCTCGTCGGTCGTGGCCCAGATGCCGCGACGGGGCAGCAGCCGGGTGCGGATCTGCTCGACCAGCTCGGGATCGTCGCCGTCGATCAGGTCGGAGGCCCAGCCGCGGATCTCGAGCACGCTGAGCGCCTGGCGCACGCAGTCCCGCCAGTCGTTGGTGGGGAACAGCGACGGATCGAGCTGGCCGTAGACGAACGGGTAGGAATAGCTCAGCCAGTCTTGCGGCTTGGTGATGTTGCGCTGGCGTGACGGGCGTATCGCCAGGCGGTTCTCCCAGGCCGGCTCGTTCGTCAAAGGGGAGGGCGCGCTCCTTTGCGGCGGACGCCGCACCGGGTGGCTGTCGCGGACGAAATAGCCGCTGCGCTCGCGCGATTCGAGAACGCCGTCGTCGACGAGCTGCTGGTAGGCGAGCAGCACCGTGTTGCGGGCGATGCCCAGTTGCTCGGCGAGCTCACGGGTCGAGGGAAGGGGCGGCTCGGTGAGGAGCCAGCCCTCGCTGATCGCAGCCATCACCATCTCGCGCACGCGGGCCTGAAGCGGCCAGCCGGAATCGGCGGTGCGGGCGAACAGGCGATCCCACAGGGCGCGATCCACACGAGGGGCCATCTGGCAACTTCCGATTTTGGTGGTCTGTCCCTGAATGCTCATCCCCGGACGCGTGGCTTCTATCCCAGGACGGCCTCCCTGTGCCAATCGATTTGCGCGAACTGGCCCTACCGCAGCGGCATAGCTGTGCTCTCCTTTCCGCACCAGGGCCCGGAGAACTGCCGCCGGCGCCTGATGCACGAATGGACAAGACGGCGATGAGACCGTTCGACGAGCTTTTGGAACGCGCCCGCAACGATCCTCGCCGCGTGGTGCTGGCCGAGGGCACGGACGCGCGGGTGGTGGAGGGGGCCGCTCGTGCGCAACGCGAAGGCGTGGCGGCGGTCACGCTGATCGGTCGTGCCGACGTGGTTCGCGCGCTGCTGCGCGACGGCGGCTTCGGCGGTCTGCCCATCGAGGTGGTGGACCCGGCCGCCTCGCCCGATCTTCCCGAGTTCGCCCGGACATATCATGCGCTGCGCCGCCACAAGGGCGTGGACCTCGAGGCCGCCAGGCAGGCCATGCTGCAGCCGCTCCACCATGCGGCGATGATGGTCCGTCTCGGCCGTGCCGCCGGGTCGGTGGCCGGTGCCGTCCACAGCACCGCCGAGACGGTGCGCGCTGCCATCCAGGTCATCGGGATGCACCCGCGCTATCGCCTGGTGTCGAGCTTCTTCATCATGATGCTGTGCGAGCAGCACCACGATCACCTGAAGGGGGCCATGGTCTTCGCCGATTGCGGCCTCGTGGTCGATCCGTCGGCGGACGAACTGGCGCAGATCGCCATCGCCTCGGCCGACAGTGCCCGGGCCCTGCTGGGCCTCGAGCCGCGGGTCGCCATGCTCTCCTTCTCGACCGGCGGCAGCGCCCGTCATCCCTTCGTCGACAAGGTGACCACGGCAACCCGGCTGGTGCGCGAGCTGCGCCCCGGGATTGCCGTCGAGGGGGACGTCCAGCTCGACGCCAGCATCATTCCCGAGATCGGCAGGCGCAAGGCGCCGGATTCGCCGGTGGCAGGACGGGCCAACGTGCTCATCTTCCCCGATCTCGAGGCCGGCAATATCGGCTACAAGCTCGCCGAGCGCCTCGGCAAGGCCAAGGCCGTGGGCCCCATCCTCCAGGGCCTGGCGCAGCCGGCCAACGATCTGTCGAGGGGCTGCTCGGCCGAGGACGTCTTCCGCCTCATCGCGGCCACCACCGTCCAGGCGCAGCAAGGCGATCTGGCGGGTGGGCGTGCCGCCTGCTCCCGCACGCCGCAGGCGGCGTGGCTCCATGGGAGGGATGGAACTGGTACTACCGGCCGTGGTGACGCGGTCCCTAAGGATGAAGGGACGTCGCGATGAACGGCGTGATCAGGGCAGCGAAACTACAACCGCCAGCCTACTTTGACGATCCGGGTCGAGCCAGCTCACGGCCGGAACAACATTCTCCTCGAGAAAGAAGAAGGTAAAATGGAAGCGGCAGAAGCGATCTACCACAACGGGCCGATCCTTTCCCTCGATGCGGAAAACTCGATGCCCGAGGCTGTCGCGATAGCCGGCGGGCAGATCCTGGCCGTGGGCAGCATGGCCGACATGGAAGCGCATCGCGGCCCGGCCACCCGGGAGATCGATCTTGCCGGACGCGCCCTTCTGCCCGGCTTCATCGACCCGCATGGCCATTTTCCGCTCTCGGGCATGTACGCGCTTTACCGGGTCGATCTCTCGAGCCCGCCCGTCGGCGACTGCCGGCGCCTCGCCGATGTCTTCGGGCGCCTCCGCGAGCGCGCCGCTGCGACCGCCGAGGGCGAATGGGTGATCGGCGCCTTCTTCGATCAGAGCATGGTGGAGGAGCGTCGCTTTCCCACCCGCCAGGAGCTCGACGCCGTCTCGAGCGCGCATCCGATCTTCGTCGTCCACGCCTCGGGCCATGTCGGTGTCGCCAACAGTGCGGCACTGGCCTTTGCCGGTATCGACCGCGACACGCCGCAGCCGCCCGGCGGCCACATCGAGAAGGACGAGGCCACCGGCGAGCCCACCGGGCTGCTCGAGGAGCCGGCGGCCATGGGGCCGATCAAGGACGCGGTCGACAACTCGCGAGGCGAGGCCTTCACGGCCGGCCTCGAGCACGCAACCCGGGAATATGCGGCGCAGGGTGTCACCACCGCGCAGAACGCCTGGGCCGACAAGAACCTGCTGCAGCAGTTCGAGCGCGCCGAGCGCGAGGGGCGTCTCAAGCTCCGCCTCGTGGCCCTGCCCGACGCGGGGCTCGAGCCCGAGCTGGCGAGCGGCGCCTTCACCGTCGCGACCAGGCCCGAGGGGCGGCTGCGCCTCGGTGCCCGCAAGCTCTTCTCCGACGGCTCCATCCAGGCTTTCACCGGCTATCTGTTCCGGCCCTACCACACGCCCTGCCGCGGCGATGCCGAGTATCGCGGCTATCCGATCTACGACCGCGACGATCTCGCCCGCCGGATCGACGTGCTGCATCGCGCCGGCCACCAGATCCACATCCACGCCAACGGCGACGCCGCCGCCGACGACGTGCTGCACGGCTTCCGGCTGGCCCAGGAGGCGTTCCCGCGCGAGGATCATCGGCACACCATCATCCACGGGCAGATGCTGCGCGAGGACCAGCTCGACCTGATGAAGGAGCTGGGCGTGACGGTGAGCTTCTTCAGCTACCACGTCTATGTCTGGGGCGATCGCCACCGTGACGTCTTCATGGGCCCCGAGCGCGCGGCGCGGATCAGCCCGGCCGCCTCCGCCACGGCCCGCGGCATCCGCTACACCGTGCACAACGACACGCCGGTGACCCCCATGCGGCCGCTGCCGTTGATGTGGGCGGCCGTCAACCGGCTGACCGCCAGTGGCGAGGTGCTGGGGCCCGAGCAGAGGATAAGCGTGCTCCAGGCGCTGCGCGCCCATACCATCGACGCCGCCTGGCAGGTCTTCCTCGAGGATGAGATCGGCTCCATCGAGCCGGGCAAGCGGGCCGACCTGGTCATCCTCGACCGCAACCCGCTCGAGGATCCGGCCGGCCTCAAGGACATCCGCGTGCTCGAGACGATCATCGACGGAGAGACCGTCCACCGGGCCTGAGAGAGGAACGGCGGGGGGCGTGCGACCGGGGACCGGCTGCCGGGGCGCGACGCACGTCCCGGTCCCCGAGGATCGCTGAACAGAACGATGGATCTCGATCCGTCATGGCTGTGGACGGACCTGTCAGGTGCCGTCGTCCAGCTGCACGATCAAATCGGAAGAAAAGAAGCAGGGAGGCATTTGAGGTGAAGCTTGTCGAAGCTGCGCGTCGCAGCGTTCTTGTCGCCGGCGCCGTCATGGCCTTGCTGCCACTGGCGGAAGCCGGCCACGCTGCAGGACCCGAGAAAGGCGGTGTCCTCGTCGTCGGCACGACCGAGGTTCCGCGCCATCTCAATCCGGCCGTCCAGTCCGGCGTTGCCACCGCCACACCCGGAGCACAGCTGTTCGCCAGCCCGCTGCGCTTCGACGCCGACTGGAACCCGCAGCCCTATCTCGCCAAAAGCTGGGCGTGGAGCGATGACGGTCTGGCGCTGACGCTCCATCTCGTCGAGAACGCCACCTTCCACGACGGCACGCCGATCACCTCCGAGGACGTCGCGTTCTCGATCCTGGCGAACAGGGAGCATCATCCCTTCAAGGCCAAGTTCGGCACGGTCGAGGCCATCGACACGCCGGACCCGCACACGGCCATCATCCGCCTCTCGCGGCCGCATCCGGCGCTGCTGCTGAGCCTGTCGCCGGCTCTTGCGCCGATCATGCCCAAGCACATCTACGGCGACGGCCAGGATCTCAAGTCCCACCCCCGCAACAGCGCCGACGTGGTGGGCTCGGGACCCTTCCGGCTGGTCGAGTTCGTGCCCGACAAGCATGTCGTGCTCGAGCGCAATCCCGATTTCTTCATCGAGGGCCGCCCCTATCTCGACCGGATCGTCAACCGGATCTTCAAGGACGAGAGCTCGCTGGTGATCGCCATGCAGGGCGGCGAGATCGACCTGAGACCCTATCTCACCACGGTCCGCGACATCGAGCGGCTGCGCGAGGACCCCGCCATCGAGGTGACCGATCGCGGCTATGGCGGCATCGGCCCGCTGGTCTGGCTGGCCTTCAACACGCAACACCCGGTGCTGCAGGACCGGCGTGTCCGCCAGGCGATCGCCTACGCGATCGACCGCGACTTCATCGTCAGGGCCCTGCACCGCGGCGTGTCGCGGCCGGCGACCGGCCCCATTGTTCCCGGGAGCCCGTTCTACAGCGATGCGCTCGAGCCCTACGCCGTCGATCTCGACAAGGCCAGGGCGCTCCTTGCGGAAGCCGGCTATGGCGACGGCCTGGAGCTGACGATCGATTATGCGCCGGGGGCGGCGGAGCAGCGCAAGAATGTGGCCGAGTATCTGAAGGCACAGCTCCGCAAGGTCGGCATCGATCTCAATGTGCGGGCCTCGCCTGACTTTCCCACCTGGGCGCGACGGGTCTCCAGCCACGAGTTCGATGTGAGCATGGACCTCGTGTTCAACTGGGGCGATCCGGTGATCGGCGTCCACCGCACCTATCTGTGCGACAATATCACCAAGGGCGTCATCTGGTCGAACACCCAGAGCTACTGCAATCCGAAGGTCGACGAGCTGCTCGACGCGGCAGGTCAGGAAACCGATCCTGCGCGGCGCAAGGAGCTTTACGCAGAGTTCCAGAAGATCGTGGTGGAGGATGCGCCGATCACCTTCATCAATGTGGTCCCCTACCACACCGCCTACCGGGCGGATGTGAAGAACCCTCCGACGACGATCTGGGGAGCCATGTCACCGATGGACGAGGTCTATCTCGACCGCTGATCGATCGGCCATGTTTCGGGCGCCCCGTCGCCGACGAAGGCCGGTGCGCCCGTGGCAGCACTTGCAGCGACGGCTGGACCCATTGAAGGGGCGAAGCTGGCCCTACACCGGCTTAAACGTTCCGCACAAGTTTGTTGAAACACACGCCGCTGCTTGGCAGCCGGTCGACGTCTCCTCGATCGAGGGGCGGCGCCGTGGCTGTACGCAAATCTAAAGGGAGGTCTTTCATGCGCCCCAGCATCACGCGCCGGGCAATGCTCATCGCCGGCTCGGCCATGGCACTGCTGCTGCAGGGCGGACCGGCCGTCGCAGCGGAAGCGAAAAGCGGCGGCACGCTCGTGCTCGGTACCAGCAATGTTCCGCGCCATCTCAATCCGGCCGTCCAGTCCGGCGTTGCCACCGCCACACCCGGAGCACAGCTGTTCGCCAGCCCGCTGCGCTTCGACGCCGACTGGAACCCGCAGCCCTATCTCGCCAAAAGCTGGACGTGGAGCGATGACGGTCTGGCGCTGACGCTCCATCTCGTCGAGAACGCCACCTTCCACGACGGCACGCCGATCACCTCCGAGGACGTCGCGTTCTCGATCATGGTGAACAAGGAGAACCACCCCTTCAAGGCCAAGTTCGGCGCCGTCGAGGCGGTCGACACGCCGGACCCGCACACGGCCGTCATCCGCCTCTCGCGGCCGCACCCGGCGCTGCTGCTGAGCCTGTCGCCGGCCCTGGCGCCGATCATGCCCAAGCACATCTACGGCGACGGCCAGGATCTCAAGTCCCATCCCCGCAACAGCGCCGACGTGGTGGGCTCGGGGCCCTTCCGGCTGGTCGAGTTCGTGCCCGACAAGCACATCGTGGTCGAGCGCAATCCCGATTTCTTCATCGAGGGCCGCCCCTATCTCGACCGGATCGTCAACCGGATCTTCAAGGACGAGAGCTCGATCGTGATCGCCCTGCAGGGCGGCGAGATCGACATGCGGCCGTTCCTCACCACGGTCCGCGACATCCAGCGGTTGCAGAAGGACCCGGCCCTCGAAGTGACCGATCGCGGCTATGCCGCTTTCGGCCCGCTGGTCTGGCTCGCCTACAACACGAAGCACCCGGCGCTGCAGGACAAGCGGGTCCGGCAGGCGATCTCCTATGCGATTGATCGCGACTTCATCGTCAAGGTGCTGCAGCGGGGCATCTCGCAGCCGGCAACCGGACCGATCGCCCCCGGCAGCCCGTTCTACAACGGTGATGTCGAGCCCTATGGGGTGGATCTCGACAAGGCCAGGGCGCTGCTCGAGGAGGCGGGCTACGGCGACGGGCTGGAACTCACCATCGACGGCGAGCCGAGCGATCCCGAGCAGCGCAAGAACACGGCCGAGTATCTCAAGGCTCAGCTCAAGAAGATCGGCATCCAGCTCACGCTGCGCGCCTCGCCGGACTTCCCGACCTGGGCGCAGCGGGTCGCCAACCACGAGTTCGATGTGACCATGGACATCGTGTTCAACTGGGGCGATCCGGTGATCGGCGTCCACCGCACCTATCTGTGCGACAATATCACCAAGGGCGTCATCTGGTCGAACACCCAGAGCTACTGCAATCCGAAGGTCGACGAGCTGCTCAACGCGGCAGGTCAGGAAGCGGATCCCACGCGCCGCAAGGAGCTTTACGCAGAGTTCCAGAAGATCGTGGTGGAGGATGCGCCGATCAGCTTCATCAACGTGGTTCCCTACCACACCGCCTACCGCGCGGATGTGAAGAATCCCCCGACGACGATCTGGGGCGTGATGTCGCCGATGGACGAGGTCTATCTCGACCGTTGAGTCGAGCCGTCCAGGCTGATCTCGGCAACATCGGAGTGTTTGAATGCCCCTGCTCGGCTTCCTTGCCCGACGGACGGTCTACGGTCTGGTTCTTCTTGCCGCCGTGCTGATCCTCAATTTTCTTCTCGTGCACATGGCCCCCGGCGACCCGGCCGAGATGATCGTCGGGGAGATGGGCGGCGCGACCCAGGAGATCCTGGACGCGATCCGTGCGAGCTACGGGCTCGACCGGCCCCTGCACGAGCAGCTTCTTCTCTATCTGGGCAAGGCCGTGCAGGGGGATCTCGGCCACTCCTACTACTTCAACACGTCGGTAACCCAGCTCATCCTCGAGCGGGTCGGAGCGACGGTGCTGCTGGTGCTGACCTCGCTGGTCGTGGCGATCCTCGCGGGCGTGGTGCTCGGTGTCGCGGCGGCGCGGCGGCCCAACGGCCTCGTCAGCCACCTCACCACCATTCTCGCCCTCGCCGGCTATTCGCTGCCGATCTTTTGGACCGGATTGATCCTCATCATCCTCTTCGCCTCGGTCCTGCCGATCTTTCCCGTGGCGAACATGACCAGCACCATGATCGAGGGCGGCTTCTTCGCCCGTCTCGCCGACATCCTTCATCACCTGGTCTTGCCGGCGGCCACTCTCGCCATCGTCTACGTGGCACAGTATAGCCGCCTGGCGCGGGCCAGCATGCTCGAGGTGCTGGGCGCCGATTACATCCGCACCGCCCGCGCCAAGGGGCTGAACGAGCGCCTGGTGGTCTACAAGCATGCGCTGAGAAACGCGGTCCTGCCCATTGTAACGATCGCGGGACTTCAGTTCGGCCAGCTTCTTTCGGGCGCGGTGCTGACCGAGACCGTCTTCAACTGGCCGGGCCTGGGGCGGCTGGCGTTCGATTCGATCCTGCGGCGCGACTACCCGACCATTCTGGGGATCCTGTTCTTCTCCACGCTCCTGGTGATCGTCGCCAATATCCTGACCGATCTTTGCTATCGCATCGTCGATCCCCGCATCCGGCTGGAGGGCGGCCGTGGCTAGTCCCGCAAGCAACGTGACCATGACCGACCGGGTGCAGAGCCCCGTTCGCGAAGCCTGGCGCATGTTTCTCAGGAATCATGCAGCCGTCGCCGGGCTGGGTGTTCTCTGCCTGATCCTCCTGATGACGCTGCTCGGGCCGTTCATCTACCCGGTCGATCCGTTCGAGCTCGTCTGGGCGCCGATGACGCCGCCCCTCGAGGAGCCGGGGCTGTGGCTCGGCACCGATTATCTGGGGCGCGACATCCTGGCCGGCATCATTCACGGCGGCGCCCCGACCTTGGCCGTGGGCGCGTCGGCGGCGGCCATCACCGTCCTCATCGGCATCACGGTCGGGGCCATCGCCGGCTATTTCGGCGGCCGCACCGACGATCTGCTGATGCGCGTGACCGAGTTCTTCCAGGTCCTGCCGACCCTGCTCTTCGCCATGGTGCTGGTGACCCTGTTCTCGCCCAGCCTCGTGACCGTGGCGGTGGCGATCGGGATCGTGAGCTGGCCGCCGGCGGCGCGGCTGACGCGCGGCGAGTTCCTGCGGATCAGGCAGCTCGAGTACGTGGCCGCCTGCCGGACCATCGGCGGCACCGACCGGCGCATCATGTGGATGGTCATCCTGCCCAACGCGCTGCCGCCGCTGGTCGTGGCGGCGACCCTGGCGATCGGCGTGGCGATCCTGTTCGAGGCCGGCCTGAGCTTCCTGGGCCTCTCCGACCCCAACGTGTTCTCCTGGGGCATGATGATCGGCGCCTCGCGCGAGTACTTCCTCGACAGCTGGTGGGCCGTGGCCTTCCCCGGGCTCGCGATCTGCCTGACCGTGCTGGCGGTGAGCCTGGTCGGCGACGGTCTCAACGACGCCCTCAATCCGAGACTGCGGGAACGATGAGCGTGACCCCCGAACCTCTCCTCGTGATCGAGGATCTTTCCGTCGAGTTCCAGACCCGCCATGGACCGGCACGCGTGCTCGACCGGATCAATCTCACGCTCGGCGCCGGCGAGACGTTGGGGATCATTGGCGAATCGGGTTGCGGCAAGAGCATGACGGCCCTGGCCGTGATGCGCCTCTTCCCGGTCCCGCCCGGCCGGGTCGCCGGCGGGCGGGTTCACTTCCGCGGCCGCGACCTGCTGGGCCTGCCCGCCGAAGAGATGCGGCAGATCCGCGGCAACGCGATCACCATGATCTTCCAGGAGCCGATGACCTCCCTCAACCCGGTCTATACCGTGGGCGAGCAGATCGCCGAGACGGTGCGCCTGCACATGGGTCTGGGGCGCAGGGAGGCCGCCCGGCATGCCGTCGAGATGCTGCGCGCGGTGGGCATTCCCGCACCCGAGCGACGCGTCGACGACTACCCGCACCAGCTTTCCGGCGGCATGCGCCAGCGGGTGATGATCGCCATAGCCCTGGCCTGCAAGCCCGAGATCATCATCGCCGACGAGCCGACCACGGCGCTCGATGTCACCGTACAGGCGCAGATCTTCGACCTGTTGCGCGAGGTCCGCGAGAAGACTGGCACCTCCATGATCCTCATCACCCACGATATCGGCGCCATCGCCCAGACCGCCGACCGGGTGGCCGTGATGTATGCCGGCCGCGTGGTCGAGGAAGGCCCGGTGGAGGCGATCCTCGACGACCCCCGGCATCCCTATACCCGTGGGCTCATCGCCTGCGTGCCCCACATTCTCGAGACGGTCGACGACGACCCGCCGCCGCTCGAGGAGATTCCCGGCGTGGTGCCGCCGCTCTGGGAGCTGGGCCATGGCTGCGCCTTCGCCGAGCGGTGCCGCTACGCCATGCCGGCGTGCCGCGAGCGCCGGCCGGCGCTGAGCCAGGTCACCGAGGATCATCGCGTCGCCTGCCTTCTCAACGAGCGCGCGGCGCAGTCGATGGAGGTCGTGTCGTGAGCCCGGCCGAGCCCCTCCTGCGCGTCGACGACCTGCGCGTCCACTTTCCCGTAGCGGCGGGGCGCCATGGCGGGCGCACCAGCCTTCGCGCGGTCGACGGGGTAAGCTTCAACGTCCGCCGCGGCACCACCTTCGGCATCGTCGGCGAGAGCGGCTCGGGCAAGTCGACCACGGCGCTGGCAGTCATGCGCCTGAACCGCATCACTGGCGGGTCGGTCCGCCTCGACGGCAGCGACCTGGCGACGCTGCAGGGCGAGGCGCTGCGCCGCCTGCGGCGGCGCTTCCAGATCGTCTTCCAGGATCCCTACGCCTCGCTCAACCCGCGCCTGCGCGCCGGGGCGATCGTGCGCGAGCCGCTCGATCTCATGGATATCGAGGCGCCCGAGCGGCGCGACGCAATCGTGGCCGAGATGCTGGCCACGGTAGGCCTGCGGCCCGAGCAGCACGCGCTCTTTCCGCACCAGTTCTCCGGCGGCCAGCGCCAGCGGATCGCGATTGCCCGGGCGCTGGCGAGCCGGCCGGATCTCCTGGTCCTGGACGAGCCGGTCTCGGCCCTCGATGTCGCCATCCAGGCCCAGATCCTCAATCTTCTGCGGCGGCTGCAGAAGGAATTCGGGCTTACCTATCTCTTCATCAGCCACGATCTGGGCGTCGTCCAGCACATGTGCGACGAGCTGGCGGTGATGTATCTCGGGCGGATCGTCGAGCAGGGCTCGCGCCGGGAGATCTTCTCGAGTCCGCGCCATCCCTATACCAGGGCGCTGCTCTCGGCGGTGCCGACGGTCCGGCGCAACGGGCCGCCGCGCATCCAGCTGCGAGGCGAGCCGCCAAGCCCGATCGATCCTCCCGACGGCTGCCCCTTCCACCCACGCTGTCCGATGGCCGAAGCCCTCTGCCGCAAGAAAGCACCGTCCCTGCAGCGGGGCAGCGACGGCCAACTCGTCGCCTGTCATTTTGCTGCCGAGATGCCGGCGTCAGGCGCGCAGCACCGGATCGGGGTGGGCACGTAGCCGGATCGCGCTGCGGATCGGGGTTTTGGCATCCCGCAGATGTCGGGACCCGCGAGGATCGGTCGCAGTCTCCTTTTGGGGGCGGTCAGTATAAGATTGTACACTAGAAATTTCGGAATTCTCGGCTCGATACGCAGCCGTTCTCCAAAAGAATTGTAATATAAGAAACTGATTATTTTCATTTTTGCATTGTTGAAGAACTTTGAGGTCTTTGCTATCCAAGAAAAAAATTTGGCTGCCTGCCAGAGCAAGGCGGGACGGGAGGCTATCGATGACAATGGTCATCAGCAACGCGACGGTGGTCACCGTCGACGCCGAGGAACGGCTTTATCACCCGGGAGCAATCGCCATCGAGGGCGACCGGATCGCCGCGGTGGGACCGAGCGAGGCGATCGTGTCGCGCTTTCCAGCGGCCGAAGTGATCGACGGAACCGGCAAGGCGGTGATGCCCGGCTTCGCCAACATCCACACCCACTTCACGCTCGTTCTGGCGAGGGGCATCTACGAAGACCTCTCGCCGCCCAACAAGCCGCCCTTCACCAGCGGGCTCGCTCCGATCCCGCTGCCCGACCTCACCTCCGAGGAGCGGGTCGCGATGGTGCGGCTGGCCGCGCTCGAGGCAATCCGCAGCGGCACCACCGCGGTGCTCGAGGACGGCAGCGGCATCGCCGGCTATGTCGAGGCCCTGGCCGATACCGGGCTGCGCTTCCTGTTCTGCGAGCGCGCCTGGGACCGGGCCAAGGGCGGCGTCGGCGAGCCCGGCGGCTTCGAGCAGGACGACAGCCTGGGCGAGCGCGGCATCAGGCGCATCGAGGCGCTGCACCGCGCCTGGCACGGCGCGCGCGACGGGCGGATCAATGTCGGCGTCGCCGCCTGGGCGCCCGACATGTGCTCGCCGGACCTGCTGCGCCGCCTGCGGGCGCTGCAGGTGCGGCTGGACTGCGTCTCGACCATCCACCTCAACCAGCTCTGGGGCGAGGTCGCTGCGGTCGAGGAGGTGCGCGGCCGCAAGCCCACCGAGTATCTGGCCGATGTCGGCTTTCTCAACGACCGGCTGATCTGCGCCCATTGCCGCTGCATGGTGCCGCACGAGGAGCATCTGCTGGGCGAGGCCCATGCCGGCGTCTCCTTCAACTCGGCCATCGCCGCGCGACGCGGCCTGAGCCCCAGGATCGCCGAGCTCGAGGCCGGCGGCTGCACGATCGGGCTCGGCACCGACAATATGGCCGAGGACATGGTCGAGGTGATCCGCACCGCCATGTTCATGGAACGGGTGCGCCGCGCCGACGGCCGCCAGCCCCGACCCGAGGACGCCCTGCGCTGGGCCACGGTCAACGGCTACAAGCTCATGGGCGTGCCCGAGGGCGGCTCGCTCGAGCCCGGCAAGAAAGCCGACCTGATCATGGTCGACCTGGAACGGGCCCATCTCGTCCCGCATCTGCGACCGGTCTCCACCTTCGTCCACCAGGGCCAGGGGCGCGATGTCGAGTCGGTTATGGTGGACGGGCAGTGGCTCATGCGCGACGGCGAGGTGCTGACCCTGGACGAGGAGCGGGTCGTGGCCGAGGCACAGGAGATCGCCGAGCGCGCATGGGCGCGCATGTTCGCCAGCCGCCCGGACATCGTGCCACCGGCGGGGTGGAAGGCGTCGCGCATCCCGAAAAGGTGACATTCGTACGGCCCGGGCCCGTATCGGACGAGGTCGTACGATCCTGTGCCCGCTTGTCGCGGCGCACGCATGCAGGGAGGACAATAATGAGAAGCGCACGAAGGCTGCTCTGTGCCGCGGCACTGGTTGCTCTTGCCGCAGGTGGCCTGGCCGCCGAGGCCAGAGCCGAGGGGACGGTGATCCGCTCGATCCCCATCGGCAACCTCAAGGTTCTCGATCCGATCTGGACCACCGCCTACATCACCCGCAACCATGCCTACATGGTCTGGGACACGCTGTTCGCGCTCGACGAGAACAACGAGCCCAAACCGCAAATGGTCGAGGACTGGACGGTCAGCGACGACCGGCTGGTCTACACCTTCACGCTGCGCGATGGCCTGAAGTGGCACGACGGCGCGCCGGTGACCGCCGAGGACTGCGTCGCCTCGCTCAGGCGCTGGGCCGCCAGGGACGGCATGGGCCAGGCGCTGATGAGCTTCACGGAGTCGCTCGAGGCCCTCGACGACCAAAGCTTCGAGCTCACGCTCACCCAGCCGGTCGGCTTCGTTCTCGACGCGCTGGGCAAGATCGACAGCAACGTCCCCTTCATGATGCCCAAGCGGCTGGCGGAGACCGACCCGAACGAGCAGATCTCCGAGGTGATCGGCTCCGGTCCGTTCCGCTTCGTGGCCGACGAATGGATCCCCGGCAGCAAGGTCGTCTACGAGAAGTTCGAGGACTACAAGCCGCGTGCCGAGCCGGCCAGCAAGGCGGCCGGCGGCAAGGTCGTCCATGTGGATCGGGTCGAGTCGATCTACATGCCGGACGCCGGGGTAGCCGTCCAGGCCATCGCCAGCGGCGAGATCGATCTGCACGAATCGCCGCCGACCGATCTCCTGGCGCTGGTCGAGAGCAATCCGGACGTGGTCGTCCGGCCCAACGACCCGCAAGGCTACCAGCTCTTCATGCCCCTCAATCATCTCAATCCGCCCTTCGACAAGAAGGAGGCGCGGCAGGCGTTGCTCTGGGGCACCAGCCAGGAGGAGTACATGGCGGGTGTCATCGGGGACGCCCGGCGCTACCAGACCTGCCCGGCGGTCTACGGCTGCGGCGGCACGGCCGAATCGAGCGCGGGCTCGGAGGCCCTGATGACGCTCGACGTCGAGCGCGCCAAGAAGCTGCTGGCCGATGCCGGCTATGCCGGTCATCGGGTTGTGCTCATGGACCCGGCCGACAACCCGACGCTGCATCCGGCTGCTCTGATGGGCGTCCAGACGCTTCGGCGGATGGGGCTCGACGTCGACGTCCAGGCAATGGACTGGTCGACGCTCGTCCAGCGCCGCGCCTCGAAGGCCCCGATCGACGAGGGTGGCTGGAACACCTTCATCACCAATGCGACGGTGACCGGCATCGCCAACCCGCTGATCCACAACTTCGTGAAGAACTGCGAGCAGGCCGGCTACGGCTGGTCGTGCGACGAGCGGGTCCAGAAGCTCAACCAGCAGTGGGCCCTCGAGACCGACAGCGACAAGCGCAAGGAGCTCATCGACGAGCTGCAGCGGGTTCACCTGGACAACGTCACCTACGTTCCCCTCGGGCAGTACCGGCCGGCGATCATCTACCGCAAGGAGCTGTCGGGCGTCATTCCGGGGCCGGTGCTCTTCTACTGGAACATCGAGAAGAAGTCCTGACCCCCGGTCTCCGGCCGCGACGCTGAGCGCGGCCGGAGACCCTCCGGCCGGCCCGATGCGAGCCGGCCCAAAGAGAAGAAGATTGCCGCCGCCATGTTCGCGTACATCCTCCGCCGCCTTCTTGCGACCATCCCCGTTCTCGCCATAGTGGCACTGGTCGTCTTCTCGATCCTGCACATAGCGCCCGGCGATCCGGCGGCGGTGATCGCCGGCGACCAGGCGACGCCCGAGCAGATCCTCGCCATCCGCGCCAAGCTGGGGCTCGACCTGCCGTTTCACGAGCAGTTTTTGCTCTGGGTCGGCAACGTGCTGAGGGGCGATCTCGGCACCTCGATCTTCTCCAACCTGCCCGTCGGCCACCTCTTCCTGCAGCGCGTCGAGCCGACCGTGGCGCTCACCATCGCCACCACCCTGGTGACCGTGCTTCTCGCGGTCCCGCTCGGTGTCCTCGCCGCCTGGAAGGCCGGCACCTTCATCGACCGGGCGGTCATGAGCTTCGCCGTTCTGGGCTTCTCCTTTCCGGTGTTCGTGGTCGGCTACATCTTCATCTACATCTTCGCGGTCAAGCTGCAGATTTTGCCGATCCAGGGTTATCGGCCGCTGGCGGACGGGATCGGGCCGTTCCTGAGCCACCTCGTCCTCCCCAGCCTGGCGCTGGGCATGAGCTTCATGGCGCTGATCGCGCGGATCACCCGGGCCAGCATGCTCGAGGTGCTCTCGCAGGACCACATCCGCACCGCCCGTGCCAAGGGCCTGCCGGCGCGGCAGCTCCTGTTCGATCATGCGCTGCCCAACTCGGCGGTACCGATCGTCACCATCATCGGTGTGGGCGTGGCCCTGCTTCTGGGCGGCGTGGTCGTCACCGAGAGTGTCTTCGCCATCCCGGGGCTGGGGCGGCTGGTGGTCGATGCGATCCTGCATCGCGACTACCCGGTCATCCAGGGCGTGCTGCTGTTGTTCTCGCTGGTCTACGTCTTCGTGAATCTCGCTGTCGATCTGCTTTACGTCGTGATCGATCCGCGGATCCGGTACTGAGAGGAGCCACCATGCTCGACGCCCTTGCTGGAGCGAGAGAGGACGAGGCCCCGGTGCCGCCGCGGCGTGGCCGCCTGCAGCAGCTCCGGCGTCATCCGACCGTGGTCATCGGCGGGCTGATCCTGCTGCTGATCCTGGTCGCCACCCTGGCGGCCCCGGCGCTGACCGCCTGGGACCCGCTGCTGATCGACCCTCTGGCCCGGCTGCGGCCGCCCTCGGCCGACCATCTCCTGGGTACCGACGCGATCGGCCGGGATCTGTGGAGTCGGACGATCCATGGCGGCCGGGTCTCGCTGATCGTCGGCCTCGTGGTGGCGGTCTTCGCCACCACGGTCGGCCTCCTGATCGGCCTGATCGCCGGCTACAACCGTCTGGCCGACGCCCTTCTCATGCGGGTGATGGACGGCCTCATGTCGATCCCCGCCATCCTGCTCGCCATCGCCCTCATGGCGATCGCCCAGGCGAGCATCATGACGGTCGTCTTTGCCATCACCGTGGTCGAGGTGCCGCGCGTCGTCCGCCTCGTGCGCAGCGTGGTCCTGTCGGTCCGCGAGCAGGCCTATGTGGAGGCGGCCGTGGTCGTCGGCAGCCGGACCGGCAAGATCATGATCCGCCACATCCTGCCCAACACCCTGGCCCCGCTGATCGTCCAGGCGACCTATATCTGCGCGGCCGCGATCCTGATCGAATCGCTGCTCTCCTTCCTCGGCGCCGGCACCCCGCCGGAAGTGCCGAGCTGGGGCAACATCATGGCCGAGGGGCGCGCCTACTTCATGCTGGCGCCATGGATCATCCTGGCACCGGGCATCGTCCTGGCGATCACCGTGCTCGCCATCAACCTCGTGGGCGACGGGCTGCGCGACATGCTCGACCCGCGCTTCGCGCGACGCTTGTGAGGAGCCCATGGCAGTGAACCTTTCCCGGCCCGCCGCCTCGCCACCCGCGTCCCGCCGTGGCGAGAAGGGCACGGTTCTCGAGGTCGACCGGTTGCGGGTCACCTTCCGCACACCGGACGCGACGATCCGTGCCGTCGACGGCGTGAGCTGGAGCCTGGGCCGCGGCGAGATCCTGGGCGTGGTCGGCGAATCCGGCTGCGGCAAGAGTGTCACCGCGCTCTCGGTGATGGGCCTCGTTCCCTCGCCGCCGGGCCTCGTCGAGGGCAGCGCGCGCCTCGACGGCCAGGAGCTGGTCGGCCTGCCCGAGGAGGCCATGCGCAAGATCCGCGGCAACCGGATCTCGATGGTCTTCCAGGAGCCGATGACCTCGCTCGACCCGGTCATGCGCATCGGCCGGCAGATCGCCGAGCCTCTGGTCCTGCATCAGGGCCTCGGCCGCCGCGAGGCCGAGGCCAGGGCGGTCGAGCTCTTGCAGCGGGTGCGGATCCCCGAGGCCGAGCGCCGGGCGCGCGAATATCCGCACCAGCTCTCGGGCGGCATGCGGCAGCGGGTGATGATCGCCATGGCGCTCGCCTGCCGGCCGGCGGTGCTGCTCGCCGACGAGCCGACCACCGCTCTCGACGTCACCATCCAGGCGCAGATCCTCCGGCTGATGCTGGCTTTGCGCGAGGAGTTCGACTCCGGCATCGTGCTGATCACCCATGATCTGGGCGTGATCGCCGAGGTCGCCGACCGGGTGGTGGTGATGTATGCCGGCCGCAAGGTCGAGGAGGCGCCGGTCGGCGCGCTCTTCACCCGTCCGCGGCATCCCTATACCGCCGGCCTCCTGGGCTCGGTGCCGCGCGTCGACCGGAGCGGCACCGCGCCCCGCGGCCGGCTGGTCGAGATCAAGGGGATGGTTCCCGCCCTCGACCGCGAGATCCCCGGCTGCCGCTTTGCCCCCCGCTGCCCGCTGGCCGACGACCGCTGCCGGCGCGCCGACCCGCCACTCCAGGCCGGCGAGCCGGGCCATCTGGCCGCCTGCTGGCACGCCGATCGGGTACCCGAGCTCGGAATCGAGAATGTCCATGGCTGAGCATTCCCCGCAGGCCGCGGCATCGCCGGCGGCCCCCCTCCTCGAGGTCCGCGATCTCGCCAAGCGCTTTCCGGTGCGCAAGGGGCTGTTCGGGCGGGTGCAGGGGCACGTCCACGCCGTCGACGGCGTCTCGTTCACCCTGGCACCGCGCGAGACTCTGGGCGTGGTCGGCGAATCCGGCTGCGGCAAGTCCACCCTGGCCCGGATGATCGTCCGGCTGATCGAGCCCAGCGAGGGCTCGATCCGCTACGACGGCACCGATTTGTCGCAGATCTCCAGGGAAGCCATGCGGGGGTTCCGCCGCGAGATCCAGTTCGTCTTCCAGGACCCCTATGCTTCCCTCAACCCGCGCCTCAGGGCAGGGGAGATTGTCGGCGAGCCACTCGAGAACTTCGAGAAGGCCCGCGGCCCGGCTCTCGAGCAGCGCGTGGCCGAGCTCTTCGACCGGGTCGGCCTGCGCGCCTCGCAGATGCACAACTACGCCCACCAGTTCTCGGGCGGGCAGCGGCAGCGTCTCGGCATCGCCAGGGCGTTGGCGCTCAACCCCGGCATCATCGTCGCCGACGAGCCGGTCTCCGCCCTCGACGTCTCGGTGCAGGCCCAGGTCATCAACCTCATGATGGACCTGCAGGCCGAGCTCGGTCTCGCCTATCTCTTCATCGCCCACGATCTGGCGGTGGTGCAGCACATCAGCCATCGGGTGGCGGTGATGTATCTGGGGAGCATCGTCGAGCTGGCCCCGCGCGACAGCCTCTTCACCTCGCCGATCCATCCCTACACCGAGGCGCTGCTCGACGCCGTGCCGGTCCCCGATCCAGAGAGGCGCGCCGAGAAGGAGGTCCTGAGCGGCGAGGTCCCGAGCCCCATGCGCCCGCCTTCCGGCTGCCGCTTCCATACCCGTTGCCCGCTCGCCGAGGCGCGCTGCCGTGTCGAGGCGCCGGCCATGGTCGAGGCGCGGCCCGGCCATTTCGCCGCCTGCCACGTGCGGGCGGCCACCCCATTCACAGCCCTACCCGCGGACAAGGGACTTGCCTCATGACGACGCTGATCAGGAATGCCGCCTGGGTGATCGCCTGGGATGCCGCGCAGCAGCGCCATGTCTACCAGAAGAACAGCGATGTCGCGTTTTCCGGCGATCGCATCCTCCATGTCGGCCCCGGTTTTCAGGGAGTGGCCGACGAGACGGTCGACGGCAGCGGGCTCCTGGTCATGCCGGGGCTGGTCGATATCCACTCCCATCCCGGCCACGAGCCCGCCTATCGCGGCATCCGCGAAGAGCACGGCGTCCCCAATCTTTACATGACGGGCCTCTTCGAGCGCTCGCAGGCGTTCGACACCTCGGACCCGGAGCTCAGGCTCGCCGCCGTCGAGGTGGCCTTGTGCGAGCTCTTGAAGAGCGGCGTGACGTCCTTGTGCGATATCTCCCCGATCTATGACGGCTGGAGCGATATCTTCGTCAGGAGCGGCATCCGGGGCTTCCTGGCACCGGGCTTCGCCTCGGCCCGCTGGAAGCTCCAGAACGATCACGAGCTCGGCTTCGACTGGGACGAGACGCGCGGCCGCAAGGGCATGGAGGCAGCGTTGGCGTTCATCGACGGGCTGGACAAGGACCCGTCCGGCCGGCTGTCGGGGGTCGTCTCGCCCATGCAGATCGAGAACTGCAGCGACGAGCTGCTGCGTGACAGTCTCGATGCGGCCAAAGAGCGGAACGTCCCCTACACGCTCCATATCAGCCAGAGCGTGTGCGAGTTCCACGAGATGATCCGGCGGCACGGCCGCACGCCCATCCAGCACGCTCACGATCTGGGCCTGCTCGGGCCGTCCACCATTCTGGGCCACGCGATCTACCTGGACACCCATTCCTGGATCCGCTGGTGGACCAAAACGGACCTGCGGCTCATGGCCGAGAGCGGCTGCTCGGTAGCACACTGCCCTACCCCCTTCGCCCGCTACGGCCTCCTCCTGGAAAGCTTCGGCGAGTATGTGCGCGCCGGGGTGAACATGGGGATCGGCACCGACACGACGCCGCACAACATGCTCGAGGAAATCCGCAAGGCGGGAACCTATGCCCGGATCGCCTCGCGCGATCTCAACGACGTCTCGACCGGCATGATCTTCGATGCGGCCACCGTCGGCGGAGCAAAGGCCCTGATGCGCGACGACATCGGCCGCCTGGCGCCCGACGCCAGGGCCGACATCGTGCTGGCCGATCTGCATCACCCCGACATGATGCCGGCCCGTGACCCTC
The DNA here is from genome assembly GCA_033875255.1 of Geminicoccaceae bacterium 1502E. Taxonomy (GTDB): domain Bacteria; phylum Pseudomonadota; class Alphaproteobacteria; order Geminicoccales; family Geminicoccaceae; genus Marinimicrococcus. The sequence continues at coordinate 126,967 of JAWZSN010000018.1, forward strand.
TGCGCTCGCTGATCTTCCACGCCGCCGACCGGGCGGTGAAGGACGTCTACGTCGCGGGCCGCAAGGTCGTTGCCGACGGCCGGGTCACGACGCTGGACCACCGGGCCGCCGGCGAGCGGCTCACCGAGGCGCAGAAGCGGATGATGGCCACCTGCAAGACCCGCGATTATCGCGGCCGCACGGCCGACGAGCTCACGCCGCTGAGCCTGCCGATGGCATGACGAGCGAGTCTTCCAAGGTCGGGCCGGCCCATCCAGAATGGGCCGGCCCTAGAAGAGAGCGGATTGTGCCATAGCCGGACCCGGCCTAACAGGCTGCCATCAGCAGATGGCGCATACGCCACAAGTCGGGCTTTCTTGCCAGAGCCTTTGCGGAACCGCCGGGCATCGGGCTGGGTGGTCTAGGTGTAGCGTCCAGCGACGTTGTCCATATGAGGTGGGGTGATTGGCCACCCGGGCTGTCTGAGGAAAGCGGATTCTCGCCGAACACGTCAGCCCCAGACAGGAGACCCCGGGTGGAGTTTCATTCTAACGCGAAAACGATGGCGGCGTCCGTTGACAGCCCGACGAATCGGCGGAACAGCAGGTTGCAGCTCAGCTGCTCCACCAAGGGTCGGCCGTCCCGCGCATGAAGGCCTCGGCCTTCCCCGACAGCGCCTCGAGCACCTTGCCCACGATGGGTCGGATCGCCTGCAGCGGATGGCGCGCCGGAACATGTGCCTCGCAGCTCACGTAGCTGAACAGACCCTCGCTGCGATCATCAGCCCCGCGCGTCCCCGCTTCGCCTCAAAAGGCAGCCTTTTCCGCATCTTGCTGGTTGTGAGTTCTAATCAGGGTGTTCCGGCAAGGGCCTGATCTGGGCATCGGCGGGCGAGGCTGCCATGTGGTCTTCGTTCGTTGTACCAGGCGAGCCACCCGGGCAGGTCGACGTCGCGGCGCTCGGATGATCGGACCGGGATGGCGTAGGTCCCTTCCCGCAGCATGGTATGGATCCCGCAGCATGGTATGGATACAATGTCCGGCCTTGCCATTGGTTTTTAGAGCCCGACTCAAAACTCTATGAGGCGTGGCAATACCTTGCGAGGCGGCGCGTGGTGAGGCGGATGTGGGCGACCATCATCCAGCCTTCGGCGCTGGCGGTGGAGGTTTCCCAGTCCTTGGCGAGA
>JAWZSN010000019.1:0-127688 GCA_033875255.1 Geminicoccaceae bacterium 1502E
CCGCCACCCGCCACCCGCCGCCCGCGGCCCGCTCCCGCAGAGTTGTGATGCGTTCCCGGCCGCCCGGGGCGAGGATGGGGCGGTGAGGAAGGGAGGGGCGCATGCACGCATGGATCTTGGCTGTGGCAGCGGTCGCCGGCCTGACGCTGGCGACGCCCGGCACCGCGCAGCAGGCGGAGACGCGGGTCTTCCCGGTCCCCTCCGGTTCCAGGCCGCACGACGTGGCGCCGGCACCCGACGGCCGGGTCTGGTACACCGCCCAGCGTCAGGGGGCGCTGGGCATCCTCGATCCTGCCAGCGGCGAGGTCCGCCAGGTGGCGCTGGGCCAAGGCTCGGCGCCGCACGGGGTGATCCAGGGACCCGACGGGGCGGCGTGGATCACCGACGGCGGCCAGAACGCCATCGTGCGGTTCGACCCGCAAAGCGAGGCGGTCGAGGTCTGGAAGCTGCCGGAGGGGGCCGGCCGTGCCAACCTCAACACCGCCGCCTTCGACGGCAACGGCGTCCTGTGGTTCACCGGCCAGGGCGGTATCTACGGCAGCCTCGATCCGCGCAGCGGCGCCATGCGGGTGTTCGATGCCCCGAAGGGCCGCGGGCCCTACGGGATCACCGCAACCCCGGACGGCGGGATCTGGTATGTCTCGCTGGCCGGCAGCTACCTCGCGCGGATCGATACCGCCACCGGCGAGGCCACGCTGGTAGAGCCGCCGACCCCGGAGCAGGGCGCGCGGCGCGTGTGGTCGGACTCCAAGGGCGCGCTGTGGATCTCGGAGTGGAACGCCGGCCAGCTCAGCCGCTACGTTCCCGCGACGGGCGCCTGGACCTCGTGGAAGCTGCCCGGCCCGGACCCCAGCGCCTACGCGGTCTGGGTCGACGAGCGCGACATCGTCTGGGTGAGCGATTTCGGCGCCAACGCGGTGCTGTCCTTCGATCCGGCCACCGAGCGCTTCACGGCGAGCCATCCCGGCAGCCGGCCTCACGCCCAGGTGCGCCAGATCCTCGGCCGGGCGGGCGAGGTGTGGCTGCCGGAATCGGGCGCCGACCGGCTCGTGGTGATCCGCACCGGCGGCGCGCCGTGACGCCGGCCGGTCGCCGCTGCCGCCTCAGCGCTTGAGGATCGAGCCCAGGATGCCGCGGGCGATGCTGCGGCCGACCTGGCTGCCGATGCTGCGCACCACCGACTTGGTGAGCGCCTCGCCGACCCCTTGGCGACGGCCGCCGCCGCCGGAGAGGATGTCGGCCACCACGCCGCCCCAGCCGCCGCCCCCGGCCGGCTTCTGCCGCTCCATGCGCGGCGCTGGCGGCCGGGCGTGCTGTCCCCCGCCGATCCGCCGCGAGCGGGTCTCGGCCGGCCGTCCGCCGGTCCCCCACGGGTCCGCCTCCTCGTGCCGTGGCACCGGCCCGGCACCCCAGGGCGAGTGCGGCTCGGCCCGGGCCGGCACGGTGGTGGCCCGGCCGGTGAGCAGCTCGTAGGCCGATTCGCGGTCCACCAGCTCGGTGTAGCGGTCGCCCAGCGGGCTCGCGGCGCGGATCCGCGCCCGCTCCTCGGGCGTTGGCGGGCCGAGCCTGGAGCGCGGCGGGGCGATCAGCGTGCGCTGGACCATCGACGGCACGCCGCCCGGCTCCAGCACCGAGACCAGCGCCTCGCCGACGCCAAGCTGCGTGATCGCCTCGCCGGTGTCGAACGCGGGATTGGGCCGGAAGGTCTCGGCTGCCGCCCGCACGCCACGTTGCTCGACCGGTGTGAAGGCGCGCAGCGCGTGCTGCACCCGGTTGCCGAGCTGGCCCAGCACCGCGGGCGGGATGTCGGCCGGGTTCTGGGTGACGAGATAGACGCCCACCCCCTTGGAGCGGATCAGCCGCACCACCTGCTCGACCTTCTCGACAAGCGCCTTGGGCGCGTCACGGAACAGAAGATGTGCCTCGTCGAAGAAGAACACCAGCTTGGGCCTGGGCTCATCGCCCACCTCGGGAAGCTCCTCGAACAGCTCGGAGAGCAGCCAGAGAAGGAAGGTCGCGTAGAGCCGTGGCGCCTGCATCAGCTTTTGCGCCATCAGCACATTGACCGCGCCGCGCCCGTCCGGCGTCGTGAGCAGGAGATCGTCGAGGTCGAGCGCCGGCTCGCCGAAGAGATGCTCGGCCCCCTGCTGCTCGAGGGTCAGCAGGCGGCGCTGGATGGCGCCGACCGAGGCCCTGCTGACATTGCCGTAGAGGGTGGTAAGCTCGGAGGCCCGCTCGCCCAGGAGCTGCAGCATCGCTTGCAGGTCCTTGAGGTCGAGCAGCAGCAGCCCCTCCTCGTCGGCGATCTTGAAGGCAATGTTGAGGACACCTTCCTGGGTGTCGTTGAGCTCCAGCAGGCGCGCGAGCAGCAGCGGCCCCATCTCCGCCACGGTGGCCCTGGCGGGATGGCCCTGCTCGCCGAAGAGATCCCAGAACACCGCCGGCGCCGCCTCGTAGGCGAAGCTCTCGAGGCCCAGCCGGGCAGCGCGCTTCTCGATCCCCGCATGGCCGCCCCCGGCCACCCCGACGCCGGAAAGATCGCCCTTCACGTCGGCGCAGAACACCGGCACCCCGGCCCGCGAGAAGCCTTCCGCCATCACCTGGAGCGTCACCGTCTTGCCGGTGCCGGTCGCTCCCGCCACCAGCCCGTGGCGGTTGGCCAGCGCCAGATGGAGGAGCTGGGGCTCTTCGGCCAGGCCCAGAAAGATCGTGCCCTGGCTCATCGGCGCACCTCCTTCGTTTCTTCTTCGCGCAGCGGGAGAAGCGATCCTATGCTGCACGGCTGGACTTGTCGCCCCGTCGGGCACGGCAGGTCTGCGAGGCACGCCGAAACCGCGCCCCGCAGGCGGCCGTTCCTGCACTAGGCCGGCCGCTCCATGCGGCCCGCAGCGCACGCAAGAGGAGAGCACCGCCGTGATCGACGTCTTCATCGCCGACGCCGCCCGCCAGACCGGCCTTTCGGTCACCACCGTCCGCGAGGTGAGCGGCCGGCTGCTCGCCATCGCCGAGGCCGGTCTGGGCAGCCAGCGGCTCGAGGAGATCGTGAGGCCCATCCCCGGCGCCATGGCCATGCTCGACGCCAGCCGGCCCGACGAGCACGCCCTGGCGCAGATCGGCGGCGACGTCGGCACCGGGGCGATCGGCCATTTCGGCGGCGAGAGCGGGGTCACCTGGATCGCCCAGGAGACCGGTCTGCCGCAGGCGCGGGTGGCGCGCCTGGCCGAGCTGCTGGCAGCGTTTCTCGACGAGAAGTCCGGCGCCACGGCCGGTCGCGACTTCCGCCACGCCCTGCCGCTGGTCTTCGGCGACGAGCAGGAGGAATAGGCGCGGCTTGCGTATCCCTCGACGATGGCCCGGCCGCGCCGTCGCTGCCGCGCAAGGCGCTGCGCGCGGCCGGTTTTTCCTCCGCGGGTCGTCGAGGGACGCAGGAACCGACAGGCTCGCTCCCGTCGCGCCTGCACGCAGAGGGGCCGCGTCAGCAACCGGCAACGCCGCGCCGCGTGGCCGGGAACGACCCTGAAGGAAGCCCGGGCGCGCGCAGCACCTTGCCCGGCACCTTTGCTCCGGCTGACGTCCGGGTTCCTGCGGAGCTGGTATTTTTTCCTTTTTTCCGCTATTACCCTGCAATCTGTTCCTCATCCTGCGAGGTCGCCATGCCGCAAGCTCCCACCGTAGCCCAGACGGATGCCTCGCGTGCCAACGGCGCGCTGTCGCGCGGCCCGGTCACGCCCGGGGGAAAGGCCACGAGTGCCAGGAACGGGCTGAGGCACGGGCTTTTCTCGGAGACGCTGGCTCTGGAGCCGGCAGAGGAGGCGCATTTTCGCGGGCTGCTCGACAGTCTTGGCGCTCGCCATCGCCCGGCCGACGAGGTGGAGACGTACTGGGTGCGGCAGATGGCGATCTGCATGATGCGGACCGAGCGCCTGAACGCGCTGGAGCTTCGGGTGCTGGAGGCGGCGCTGGAGGGGGCCGCGGCGGTGCGCGAGGCCCGGCTGCCGTCGCCGGCCACGGTGCTGCGCTACCGGGCGCGGCTCCAGCGGGACCACGAGCACGCGGCCCGCGAGCTGGCGGCGGCCAAGGCGCAGCGTCGGCCGGCCGGAGCGGAAAAGACGAACCCGAGAACCGACATGGCGGCCCAGCTTGCGGAGGTCGAGGCCGCGGCGGCGGCCGACACGGAGCGCGTCATGGCCCGGCTCCTCGCCATGCGTGGCGAGGAAGGCAAAGCCGAACCCGACGGTCTTCCGCTCGCCGGCCTCAACCGCGCCCAGCGACGCCGCCAGCGCGCCCTAGCCGCTTCCGCCTGACGGAAAAGGAGGAGAAAAAGCCGCGCGCAGCGCCTGCGCCAGCAGCCCGCGTGCCCGCCCGTCAGTCGCGTCGCAGGAAATGCACGCTGAACAGCGCCTGCTCGTCGGTCCAGTGGGCCAGCGGGCGCCAGCCGGCGCTGAAGGCCAGGCTGGTGAAGGCGTCGAGGCGGTACTTGTACGAGCTCTCGGTATGGATGGTCTCGCCGGCCCTGAAGGCGAAAGATCTGCCGGCGACGCCCACGGTCTGGTCGGCGAGGCTTTCGAGGTGCATCTCGATCCGGTCCAAAGCCTCGTTCCAGACGATCTTGTGGGCGAAGCGGGCGAGATCGAAGGTCCCGCCCAGCTCGCGGTTGATGCGGCGCAGCAGGTTGAGGTTGAAGGCGGCGGTGACCCCTTCGGCGTCGTCGTAGGCGGCGCGCAGCATGCGCACCGGCTTCACGAGGTCGACGCCCAGCACGAAGGAGGCCCCGGGACCCAGGGTCAGCGCCGCCTGCTCGAGGAACCGGCCGGCCTCCTCGGGCGTGAAGTTGCCGATGGTGGAGCCGGGAAAGAAGCCGAGCACGTGACGGCCGCGATCGAGCGGGGGCAAAGGGAGGCTGCGGGTGAAGTCGCCCACTACCGGCTGGACGGTGAGCGCAGGATAGTCGCGGGCGAGCGCGCGGCAGGCTCCCAGCAGATGCTCGCCGCTGATGTCGATCGGCAGATAGGCGGCGGGCTCCTCGAGGGCGTCGAGCAGCAGGCGGATCTTGGTGCTGGAGCCGCTGCCGAACTCGACCAGCACCGCCCCGGGGCCGGCGAGACGGGCGATCTCGGGGGCGCAGGCCTCGAGAATGCCGCGCTCGGTGCGGGTCGGATAGTACTCGTCGAGCCGGGTGATGGCGTCGAACAGCCGCGAGCCCTCGGCGTCGTAGAGAAATTTTGCGGGAATGGTCCTCGGGCGGGCGGCGAGGCCGGCCAGCACCGCCTTGCGGAAGTCGTCGTGGATGGCGGCCTCGGCGTGATCGGCGGGTGCGCTGGCCGTTGCCTGGAGCTTCATCCTCTGGTCCCCGGGTGCGGGGCACGACAGTCGTGGCCCCACGAGGCTAACGCCGGGGCGACGCGAAGGTTCGCCTCGGCGTCGCGCTGCCGGCGCCGGCCCGGGGAGCGCGCCTCAGAAGCGCGGCAGGTCGGGGAAGGGGATCTGCCCGCGGTGGATGTGCATGCGGCCGAGCTCGGCGCAGCGGTGCAGGCGGGGGAAGACCTTGCCCGGGTTGAGGATCTGGGCGGGATCGAAGGCGCATTTGAGGCGCTGCTGCTGGTTGAGGTCGTCCTCGGTGAACATCTCGGGCATGAGGTCGCGCTTCTCCACGCCGACCCCGTGCTCGCCGGTGAGCACCCCGCCCACCTCGACGCACAGGCGCAGGATTGCCGAGCCGAACTCCTCGGCCCGCTCCAGCTCGCCGGGCTTGTTGGCGTCGAAGAGGATCAGCGGGTGGAGGTTGCCGTCGCCGGCGTGGAAGACGTTGGCGACCCTGAGCCCGAACTCCTCGCTCATCTCCTGCATGCGGCGCAGCACATGGGAGAGCTGGGCGCGGGGGATGGTACCGTCCATGCAGTAATAGTCGGGCGAGATGCGGCCCACCGCGGGGAAGGCGGCCTTGCGGCCGAGCCAGAACTTCTGGCGCTCCTCCTCGCTCTCCGACGCCTTGACGAAGGTGGCCCCGTGCTGGCGGGCGATGGAGGTGACGGTCTCGATCAGATGGTCGACCTCGGCGGCCGGCCCGTCGAGCTCGCAGATCAGCAGCGCCTCGACGTCCATCGGGTAGCCGGGCGCGCAAAACGCCTCGGCGGCGTGGATCGCCGGGCGGTCCATCATCTCGAGCCCGCCCGGGATGATGCCGGCGGCGATGATCGAGGCAACGCAGTCGCCGCCCTGCTCGTTGGAGGGAAAGCCCACGAGCACGGCGCGCGCCGTCTCGGGCTTGGGCAGAATCCGCACCGTGACCTCGGTGACCACGCCCAGGAGCCCCTCCGACCCGGTCATGATGCCCAGGAGGTCGTAGGCTTCGGAATCGAGATGCTTGCCCCCCAGGCGCAGGATGTCGCCGTTGGGCAGCACCATCTCGACGCCCAGCAGGTTGTTGGTGGTGAGCCCGTATTTCAGGCAGTGCACCCCGCCCGAGTTCTCGGCGACGTTGCCGCCGATCGAGCAGGCAATCTGCGAGGAGGGGTCGGGAGCATAGTAGAAGCCGGCGTCCTCCACGGCCTTGGTGATGCCGAGATTGGTCACCCCCGGCTGGGCCGTCACCGTGCGGTTCTCGTAGTCGATCTCGAGGATGCGGTTGAACTTGCCCAGCCCCAGCACGATCCCGTCCTCGAGCGGCAGGGCGCCGCCGGAGAGCGAGGTGCCGGCACCGCGCGGCACCACCTTGATGCGCTCCTCGTTGCAGAGCTTGAGGATCTCGGCGACCTGGCCGGTCGTGGACGGCAGCACCACCGCCATCGGCACGGCGCGGTAGGCCGAGAGCCCGTCGCACTCGTAGGCGCGCAATTCGTCCTGGCTGGCGATAACCCCCTCGCCGGGCACGATGGCGCGCAGCGCCTCGACGATCCGCTGGCGCTTGGCGAGCGAGTCGCGATCGGGTTCGGGCATCAGCATGGGCATGCCTCCGCTGGCAGGGGGCCTCGGCGCCGAGGATGGAAGGCCCGGCGCGGCGGGTCAACGGGCCGTGCCGGAGCGGTGCTCACGGCCGGCACACGAACGACAAAAAGGCGGGGCACCCGAAGGCGGCCCGCCTTTTCCTCACGCAAGCCCGTCGGCCGCCGCGAGGCGGCCTGTCAAGCTTCAGCCCTGGCGGGCCTTGAAGCGCGGGTTGGTCTTGTTGATCACGTAGACGCGGCCCTTGCGGCGCACGACGCGGCAATCCTTGTGGCGCGCCTTGGCGGCCTTGAGCGAGTTGCGGATCTTCATAAGGTGATCTCCTGGGGCCTGCGCTTACGACTTGCGCCGGAAGTTCTGGAAGCGACGGTTGAACTTCTCGACCTGGCCGCGCTCGGAGACACGCGCCTGACCGCCGGTCCACGCCGGATGCGACTTCGGGTCGACGTCGAGGGTCATCGTGTCGCCGGCCTTGCCCCAGGTGGAGCGGGTCGTGAACGTGCTCCCGTCGGTCATGACCACGTTGATCTCGTGGTAATCGGGATGAATCTCGGACTTCACTGCTCTTTCCTCCGCGACGGGCCGCCGGTATATAGCCAGCGTCCGCGCCGGATGCAAGCCGGTGCCGCCGCTTTCCGTCGTCTTGCGCGCCGGAGGCCGCCCGTCAGCCTGCCGTGTGCCCTCCGCCGCCGTCAATCTAGAGAGGTCGAGCTCCCGATGGAGGGTGCAGCACGTTCGCTCGCCGGCGCCGGCTCGAGGCGCGACTCCGGCCGCGACATGAGCCAGCTCCGCCGCCTGTGGCACTATCTGCGCCCTTATCGCTGGCGGGTGCTGGGCACCGTGGTGGCGCTGACGGTGGCCGCCGCTTCCGTGCTGTCGCTGGGCATAGGGCTGCGCTTCCTGGTCGACAAAGGCTTTGGCGCCGGGCGCGAGGGGGCGCTCGACCATGCGCTCGAGGCGGTCGTCCTCGTGGTGCTGGCGCTGGCCACCGCCACCTTCTTCCGCTCCTATCTGGTGACCTGGCTCGGCGAGCGGGTGGTGGCCGACCTGCGCCGCGACCTTTACGCGCATGTGGTGCGCCTCTCGCCCGGCTTCTTCGAGGTGACCCGCACCGGCGAGGTTCTCTCGCGGCTTACCACGGACACCAGCGTCATCCAGGCGGTGATCGGCTCGAGCGTCACCCAGGCGCTGCGCAACATCCTGCTGCTGGTGGGCGGCCTGGTCCTGCTCGCCGTCACCAACCCCAAGCTCACCGGGCTGATCCTTGTGGTGGTGCCGCTGGTCGTGGTGCCGCTGGTGGTCATCGGTCGCCGGGTGCGCCGTCATTCGCGTGCCGCCCAGGATGCCGTGGCGCAGGTCAGCGGTGCTGCCGAGGAGAGCTTGAACGCGGTGCGCACCGTGCAGTCCTTCACCCAGGAGGACCACGAGACCGCCCGCTTCGCCAGCGCCGCCGAGACCGCCTTCGCCGCCGCCAGACGCTATGCGCTGGCCCGTGCCGGCATGGGCGCCATGGTCATCGCGCTGGTCTTCGCGGCCATCGTCGCCGTCTTGTGGATCGGCGGCTACGACGTGCTGGCGGGCCGCATCAGTGCCGGGCAGCTCGCCTCCTTCGTCTTCTACGCCAGCGTGGTGGCCAGCGCCGTGGGCGGGCTCAGCGACATCACCAGCGACCTCCAGCGCGCCGCCGGTGCCGCCGAGCGGATGTTCGAGCTGCTCGACACGCAGCCGGTCGTCACCGCGCCGGCCAGGCCCCGCAGCCTCGGCCCGCGCGGCCGCGGCACGATCCGTTTCGAGGGCGTCTCCTTCGCCTATCCGAGCGAGCCCGGGCGGCCGGTGCTGCGCGACTTCGACCTCGAGGTGGCGGCAGGCGAGACGGTGGCCCTGGTGGGCCCCTCGGGCGCCGGCAAGTCGAGCGTCTTCCAGCTCCTCATGCGCTTTTATGATCCGCAGGCCGGCCGTGTGCTGTTCGACGGCGTCGACCTGCGCGAGCTCGATCCGCAGGAGCTGCGTGCGCGGCTGGGCCTGGTCCCGCAGGAGCCGGTGATCTTCTCGGCCGACGCCATGGAGAACATCCGCTACGGGCGCCGCGGGGCCGCCGACGCCGAGGTCGTGGCCGCTGCCGGGGCGGCCGCCGCCCGCGGCTTCATCGAGGACCTGCCGCAGGGTTTCTCGACATTTCTCGGCGAGAAGGGGGTGCGGCTTTCCGGGGGCCAGCGCCAGCGGGTGGCGATCGCCCGGGCGCTGCTGCGCGATCCCGAGCTGCTGCTGCTCGACGAGGCGACCAGCGCGCTCGACGCCGAGAACGAGCGGCTGGTGCAAGAGGCCCTCGAGCAGCTGCGGCGCGAGCGCACCTGTCTGGTCATCGCGCACCGCCTCGCCACCGTGCGCAACGCCCAGCGCATCGTGGTGATGGAGGAGGGCCGGGTGATCGACCAGGGCCGCCACGAGGACCTGATCGCCCGCGACGGCCTCTATGCGCGGCTCGCCACGCTGCAGTTCCAGCTCGAGGAGGCGGCCTGATCAGGCCGCTGTCCGCTTGAGGGCGGTGGCCGCCGCCGCATAGCCGCCGGCGGCCCCGTCGATGAAGTGGACATGGTCGCTTCGCGCCGGCGCCGGCACGAAGCAGGTCATCAGGGCGGCGGTCTGGCGGTGCGTTCCGCAGCGCGCCACGCCCGCCGCTTCGGCCCGGGCGAGCAGCGTCTCGATCCGCCCGGCCAGCGACGGCGTGCAGTCGAGCGTCATGCGCAGCCCGTCGTCGAACTTCCGAAAGTCGGTGTTTTGAGCCAGCTCGTGGCGATAGCGGGTCGGATCGAAGCCGCCCAGGGGAAGGCCCGTCTTGAAGAGCAGCCAGGCCAGCAGGCTGTAGAGGCCCGTCCGCAGGCGGGCCAGCGGCAGGGGCCAGCCCCGGCGCTGGGCGCGGACCTCCAGCTCGAAGCCAGCGGGCGGCCAGACCGCGCGGAGACCGTTCTCGGGCACCGGGCTTGCCGCACCCTCGTCGGCCAGCAACAGGATCTCCTCGACCAGGCGGCTGAAGCCACTCGTATCGCCGCCCGCTTCCGGCGTCACGATGAGCGAGAGGATGACGCCGCGCCGTGCGGCGATCTCCTCGAACCGGCACGACAGGCCGGTCAGGTCCGGCCGCGAGCCGGGCGACGCCGGCGGCACCGCGAAAGCGCCGCGCTTGAGCGCACGCTCGGCCCAGGCGAGGCCGCCGCCGTCGAACATCGCGAAGGCGAGGTTCGACGAGGCGGCGAAGCGGGCCACCCGCACCTCGAGCCCCTGCTCGCGCACCGCGGCGACGGGGATCAGGGCAGCCCGGAGCTCGAGGTCCAGCTCGTCGCGCGCCCACGCGGCCGTGGCGGCGAGGGTGTCGCGCGCCAAACCTGCATGACTGCCGGGCACGGCGAAGCTCGCGCCGTCGCCTCCGAAGACGAACGGGAAGGGGCGGCCGCCGAGGGCGTTGGCAAGGGCCGCGATCACCGAGGCCCCGACCGTGTTGACCGCCTTGTAACGGCCCGCGGCGATCGCCTCGGTCGAGCGCACCACATCGGCCACGCCCAGCACCCAGCCCTCCGTCAGCCTCGTATAGGCCGCAGGATCGGCGAGCCGCCCGAAATCGCCCACCGGCGGCAGGGCGGCCCAGGCGTCGAGCCCGTCCAGGGGTGCCGGCCGCTGCGCGTCAGTGATGCCTGCCATGGTCCCGTCCTGCGCGAGTAAGCCCGCTGCTTCATACGCGCCGGCCGCCGTGGCGGGGCATCACGACGCCGTCAGCGGGTTGTCAGGCGGATCTCGATGCGGCGATTGTGGCGCCGGGCCTCTTCGTCGAAGCCCTCCACGGCCGGCCGCGTGTCGGCGAAGCTCGCCACCACCAGCCGGTCGCGCGGCAGGCCCTGGCCGGCCAGATGCTGGGCCACCGCCGCCGCCCGCGCCGCCGCCAGCTCCCAGTTGGAGCGAAAGCGGGTGGTGCTGATGGGCAGGTCGTCGGTATGGCCTTCGATCCGGAGCGCCCAGTCGAGCTGCGGCGGCAGGCTGGCGACCGCGCCCTTGAGGCGGATCGCCAGTGCCGAGAGCATGGCCCGGCCCTCCTCGCCGAGTTGCGCCTGGCCCAGCTCGAACAGCAGGCCGGGCTCGAGGCGGATCCGCGAGCCGTCGATCAGCTTTTGGTCCTCGGGTCCCGGCAGGCTCGCCTTGAAGGCCGCCAACGCTGCCGCCCGCCGCTCGCGGACCTCGCGGGCCGCCGCCTCGAGCAGCGGGCGCTGCGGCGCCATGCTGCCGGCCAGCTGGGCGCGCAGCCGGATGAGGCGCGGATCGTCCTCCGGCCCGGACTGGGCCACGGTCTCGTCCAACGCCCATTTGAGATCGGCCACGATCTGCTCGCGCTGGGCGAGGATAGCTGCCTGCGCGGCTGCCTCTTCCCGCGCCGCCTGCAGCTCGCTCGCGAGCCCTACCACCCGCTCTGCCAGCTCAGACCGCCCGGTCTCGAGCGCGGCCAGCTCCGACTCCAGCGCCTCGGCCCGAGCCACTGCTTGCCTTGCCCGTCCCTCGGCCGCCTCGCGCTCGTCCACGGCCTGCGCCAGGGTCTGCCGCGCGATCTCGCGAGCCTCGGCCAGCTCCGCCTCGAGGCTCTTGATGGTGCCCGCCGTGTCCTGCAGCTGGGCCTCGGCCGCCTCGCGCTCGCGCACCGCCTGCTGGCTCGCGTCGCGCGCTGCCGCCAGCTCCGACTCCAGCGCCACGACCCGCGCACTGCTTTCCCCGGCCTGCGCCTCGGCGCGGCGGGCCGTCTCCCGGGCCCGGGCCAGCGCCTCCTCGCCGGACGCCTTCGCGGCGGCGAGCTCGGTTGCCAGGCCGGTCGCGCGGGCTTCCGCGGCCTGCAGCGCCGCTTCGGTCGCGCCGCGCGCCGTCTCGGCGGCAGCCAGCCGCGCCTCGAGCGCAGCGGCCGCCTCGCGGGCCGCCGCCAGGCTGTCGGCCTGCTGCTCGGCCCGTACCAGCTCCGCCCGCAGGCCGTCTGCCTCGGCGCGCGCCGCGGCCAGGGCACGCCCCAGCTCCTCGCTCTCGGTGCTCCGCGCCGCAAGCGCCTCGCTGGCGGCAGCCAGCTCGGTCTCGGCGGCGGCCAGACGCTCGCCCATCTGCTGCAGCTCGGCCCGCGCCGGCCGGTCGGCCAGCGCCCGCTCGGCCTCGGCCAGCTTCTCCTCGCGCCGGGCCGCCTCGTCGCGCAGCAGCGAGAGGGAAGCCGCCAGACCGTCGCGCTCGCCGGCGAGCTCCGTGACCTGGCGTTCCAGCGCCGCCACCCGCCCGGCGAGCGTCTCGCGCTCCTTCAGCGCCGCCTCGAGCCTGCCGCCGAGGCTGGTGGCCTCGCGCTCCAGCGCCGCGAGCTCGGCCGTCAGTGCGTCGCGGCGGCGCAGCGCCTGATCGAGATCCGCCTCGAGGCGAGCCCGTGCCTCCTCCAGCGCGCCGCTCCGGGCCTCGGCCTGCTCGCCGGCGCCGCGGGCCAGCGCGGCCTCCTGCTGCAGCCGCTCCGCTGTTGCGGCCAGCCGGTCGCGCTCGCCAAGCGCCGCCGCGAGCTCGCCCTCGAGCCGCCGCTGCATCTGTCCGCTCTCCGCGATGCGCTGCTCGGCGGCGGCGAGCTTTTCGGCCGCCGTCGCGGCCCGCTCGTCCAACCGCGCCTGGAGCGTCGCGCGCTCCTCGCCGAGCGCCGCCTGTGTCGCCTCGAGCGCCCGTTCCTTGCCGGCCAGTGCAGCGGCAAGCCGCTCGCCCTCGCGGCGCAGCTCGTCGGCCCGCGTGGCCAGCGCCGCCTGCCGGGCGGCTGCCTCGTCGCGCTCGCGCACCAGCTCGGCGATGCGCCGCTCCACCGTGCTCGCCCGTTGCGAGACGGTCGCCCGGTCGGCCCGCACGTCGCTCAGGGCGACGCGGGTCGATGCAAGCTCCTTGCTCAGGAGATCGTTGAGCGCGTTGGCCCGTGCCAGCTCGGCGGGAAGAGCCCGCAGCGCCTCCAGCTCGCCGCCCAGCCGGTCCAGCCGGTCGATCTGCCCGGTCACGCCAGGAACCCGCGCCGCCGGCAGGCCCGCGGCATCGATGGCCCGGTCGAGCCGCGCCTCGATCGTGCCCATCCGGCCGGTGTGATACCAGACCGCCCCTGCGGCCAGCAGCAGGGGCAGGGTGACGAGTGCCACCCGCCCTATCCTGCCTCTCTTGCGGCGCGGCGCGGCGCCCGTCTGCTCGTCCGTCATGCCTGCCTGTCCCCGACCCGGCGTCGCGGTCGTCCCGTCCCGGCCGATCCGCATGGTCCCGTTACCCCTACTCTTGCGCCTCGAGCCGCAGAGTACAACCGTGCGGCGGTGGGCTGCCCCCGCAGGCGCTCAGCGGGTGGTGAGCTTGATCTCGATCCGCCGGTTGCGGCGGAACGCCTCCTCGCTGTCGCCATCGTCCAGCGGCTGGAACTGGGCGAAGCCACGTGCCGCCACCCGGTCCGGGGGGATGCCCTGCGAGATCAGGAACTCGGCCACCGAGATGGCCCGCGCGGTCGAAAGCTCCCAGTTCGAGGGGAAGCGCGGCGTGCTGATCGGCCGGCGGTCGGTATGGCCGTCGACCTGCAGCACCCAGGGCAGCTCGTCGGGGATCTCCGCGATGATCTCCTTGAAGGCGGCGGCCAGCTTGGCCAGCCGCTCGCGCCCGCCCGGACCGATCTCGGCCTCGCCCGAGGCGAACAGCACCTCCGACTGGAAGACGAACCGGTCGCCCACCACGCGGACGTTCTCCCGCTCGCCCAGCAGGGCCCGCACCTTGCCGAAGAATTCCGAGCGGTACTGGGTCAGCTCCTCGACCTTGGTGGCGAGCGCCAGGTTGAGTCGGCGGCCAAGCTCGGCGATGGTGGTGTTCTGCCGGGTGATCTCGTCCTGCTTGTCGCCCAGCACGCTCTCGAGCCGGGTCAGCTGTCCGGTGAGCAGGGTGAGCTGGCGGCGCAGCTGCTCGAGGCGCGCTTCCGCCTCGCTGCGCGCCTCGGCCTCGCCGGAGCGTGCCTGCTCGAGCTCGGCGCTGCTCGCCAGCAGCTCCTCGATGCGCAGCGCCTTCTCCTCGACCTCCTTTTGCACGAGCATCGTCTTCTCGCGGCTCTGCTCGAGCTCGGCCTCGAGTGTCCGGCCCTGGTCGCGGGCCTGGCCCAGCTGGTCGAGCAGGGCGCGGCGCTCCGCCTCGGTTGTCTGGAGCTGACTGCCCAGCGCGGCCACCTGGCTCTCGAGGTCGGTGCGGACCTCGCGCAGCGCCTCGATGTCGCGGCGTAGCTGAACGAGCTCGGCCAGCTGCAGCTCGATCGCCTCCTTGTCGGCGGCCATGCTCTGTCGTGCCGCTTCCAGCTCCTCGCGGGTGGCCGCCGCCTGGCGCTCGAGATCGCTCTGGCTCAGCCGCATCTCCTCGAGGGTCCGCTCCAGCGACAGGCGTTGGCCGGTCGCCTGCTGCAGCCGGACGTCGAGCTCGGCCCGCGAGGCCTCGCTGTCGGAGAGCCGGGTACGCAGGTCGTCCCGGTCGGCCATGGCGCCCTGCAGGTCGGTGGAGAGCCGGCCGACGCTGAGCTTGAGCTCGTCGTTGCTGTCCTGCTCGAGCTGGAGCTGCTGGCGCAGATCGTGAACCATGCGCTCGAGGCGGGTCATGGCCTCGTCGCGGCCCTGCAGCATCTGGCCCATGAAGAACTGGCCGAGCACGAACACGACCAGAAGGAAGATGATCGAGAGGAGGAGGGTGGAGAGGGCGTCGACGAAGCCCGGCCAGATGTCGACATGCCGCGCCTCGCGGCGGGAGCGGGCCATGGGGCTCAGTCCCTCACGAGCTGCGGGTCGCCCGCGGCGATGGCGATGGTGCGGGCCACCAGCTTGATCTCGCTCTTGATCTCACGGGCCATCTCGGTGCGGCCGCGCGCCATGTCCTCCGCCAGCCGGGCGATCTGCACGTCGGTATTGCGGATATGGTTGCGGGTCGCCTCGTCGAGCACGGCAGCCGGCCGCGCCAGATGGTCGGCGATGACCTGCTGGCCGTCGATAAGCCGGCCCAGCATCTCCTGCTCGCGCATCAGCCGGTCGCCGAGCATGCTGAGCCGGTCGTTGAGCTCGTGGAGGCTGTGGTGGAGATGGCGCTGGGTGTCCTCCGAGCTCGCCATCGCCCCCTGCAAACGGTCGAGATTCTCGGCCGTCTGCTGGAGCAGCGCCTGGACGTAGACCGGGATCGGCGGCCCGCCGCTGCCGATCTCGGGCAGGCCGGCATCGGCGACCGCGTGCCTCGTGAGCCCGGTCAGCCAGTCCTCGAGATCGTTGTAGAAGCTGTTCTGCGCCTGGGTAGCCTGGAGGTCGAGAAAGCCCAGGATGAGCGAGCCGGCAAGGCCGAACAGCGAGGAGCTGAAGGCCGTGCCCATGCCGCCCAGCGGGCGCGACAGGCCGGCTTTCATCTCGTTGAAGAGGGTGACGAAGTCGCCGCCGCCGATGGTCAGTCCGCCGATCACCCCGCCGATGGCGTTGATCGCCTGCAGCAAGCCCCAAAAGGTGCCGAGGAGGCCCAGGAAGATCAGCAGGCCGGTCTCGTAGCGGGCGATGTCGCGGCTCTCGTCGAGCCGGGCGCTGATCCCGTCGAGCAGATGGCGCAGCGAGGGAGCGGAGAGCATCCGCCCGCGCCGGTGCTGCTCGCCCAGCACCTGGGCCACAGGGCCCAGCAGGCGCGGCGGGTTCTTGAGGGTGGTGCCGGTGCCCATCGTCTGGACCGTCTCGATCCAGCCGATCTCGGTGCGCAGCCGGATGATGCGGCGCAGATTGTAGACGATACCGGTGAGCAGGACGGCCAGGATCAGGCCGTTGAGGAACACGTTGTGGAGGAAGGCCGTCCACACGACCGGGAACATGGCGCCGACGACGAGCGCCGCAAGAACCAGAAACACGATCACGCGGTTGAGGAAACGTTGCGGCTTGGTCATCGACTCGATCACGTCCGGGGTCATGATGTGGCACGTTCGGGGCCATGATGTGGCGGCACTGTAGCGCGTCGTCTGTCCGCCTTCATCGCGAAAGCGGGGGTTGGCACGATGTGCTGCGGGAAAGTGCGCATCCGTTGTGTGAAAGCCGCAGCAGAACGGCTGGTGCAACCGCGGGCGTCCACTATGGTTCACTTGGGGGCGGCTGCCTTCCAAAGGCCCGCCGAGACGGCTTCAAGGGAGGTAAGCATGGCGGAGCTGGGCATCGACATCGACAAGGTGTGCTACGTCATCATGCGGGCACGCGCCTTCGACGCGAAGGTGGAGCCGGCCGAGCCGGCGGGCAGCGACAATGGCGGGAATCCGGCCGATGAGGCGATGATCGACGTGCTGGAGGATACTGGCGACGACGCGACCTACAGCGAGCTGGTGACCTTCATCGGCGATCTCAACGTCGACGAGCAGGTGACGCTGGTGGCCTTGGCATGGCTGGGCCGCGGCACCTACACGGTGGAGGAATGGGCCGACGCCCGCGCCGAGGCGCGCCGCGGCCATAATGCCCGGACCGCCCAGTATCTGCTCGGCATGCCGCTTTTGGGCGACTATCTCGAGGAGGGCCTGGCGGCCTTCGGTCACAGCTGCAGCGAGTAGGCATGGCTTGCGTGCGGTCAGGCGCTGCGCGCCGCCGCGATCCGGCTCTCGATCCGGCTCTTGAGAGCCTGCACCCGCTCGGCCGAGGCGAGGGCCGCCTTGGGCACGACGATCGCCTCGGCGACGTCGAGAAACAGGAAGAGCCGCGCCTTGTCCTCGGCGACACTGGTGAAGGCCGTCCACCTGTAGAAGCTGTCGACGCTCGGCGAGCTCGTCTTGAGCCCGTCCTCGTCCGCCCTGAGCGTCTGCTGCCCGAAGAAGCGGCCGCCGTGGGGCAGCGCCGCATCGGCCAGCAGCCGTCGCTGGTAGAGCGACACCGCCAGGGTTCCGCGCGCCCAGGTGGCAGTCAGGCCGGCGATGAGATTGAGCTGCAGCACGCTAATTCCGTCCTGGCCATAGAGGTTCGCGAAAGCGATCACGGCCATGCCCAGCGGCGCCCATGCGAGCGCGTTGGCGACACCGAGCCTGAAGCTGGCGCCGGAGGCGGCGGCGACGCGTGCGCGGGCGATCTTCATCAGCGCCGAGCGATCTGCGTCGGCAGGCTGGAACTGCACCTCGATCATGTCTCGGGCCTTCTTGAAGGCGCCTGCGGGAGGCATCGGAAGTCGCGGTCGCGGTCGCGGTCGCGGTCGCGGTCGCGTTCGGGGCGGTGCGCGGCAGCATCGCTCTACGAGTATATTCCACCAATCCATGATTGCGCGGACGGGCGGCCGGCGTGTCAGCCGGAAGAGAGCGTGAGTCCATGACCGGCCATCATCACCATCATGCCGCAGAGGCCGGCGACCGGCGGGTGCTGGGCGCGGTGCTGGTCAATCTCCTGCTGACGGTGGTCCAGATCGTCGGCGGCATCGTCTCGGGCAGCCTCTCGCTGATTGCCGACGCCATCCACAATCTGAGCGATGCGATGTCGCTCGTCATCGCCTTCGCTGCGCGCAGGATCGCCCGGCGCCCTTCCGACCACGCCATGACCTTCGGTTATGTGCGGGCCGAGATCGTGGCGGCCCTGGTCAACTACACGACGCTGATCGTGATCGGCCTTTATCTGGTCTGGGAGGCGGTGCTCCGCTTCCTCGACCCGCAGCCGGTGGAGGGCTGGCTCGTGGTGGTGATCGCCGGCGTGGCGCTTGCCGTCGATCTCGTGACGGCAGCGCTGACATGGGCGCTCTCGAGGCAGAGCATGAACATCCGCGCCGCCTTTCTCCACAACGTCGCCGACGCGCTGGGCTCGATCGGCGTCATCGTCGCCGGCACGCTCATCATCCTGTGGGGCTGGAACCTGGTCGATCCGCTCGTCACCCTGATGATTGCCGCCTACATTCTGTGGCAGTCCTTCACCGAGATCGGCGGCGCCATCCGTCTGCTGATGCTGGGCACGCCAGCGGAGATCGATCTTGACGCGGTGATCAGCGCCCTGCGGGACGTGGACGGCGTGGCCGACCTGCATCATGTGCATGTCTGGGCCATCGACGAGCAGCACACGGCGCTCGAGGCGCATGTCGTGGTCGGGAACAGCGCCGCCTTCGAGGGCGAAGCGGTCAAGCAGCGCATCAAGGCGCTGCTCGCCGACCGTTTCGGCATCGCCCACACCACGCTGGAGCTCGAGCAGGCCTCGCAGAGCTGCCAGGGCGAGGATGCGCGCCTCGTCGGGCACCGGATCAGCGGCGCCCGCTTCTGATCCGGCTCCCCTTTCAGCCGTTCTCGCGCAGCACGTGGCCCGCCAGGTAGAGCGAGCCGCAGATCAGTACCAGCGAGGGGCCGGGATGCTCGCATGCGATCCGCTCAAGCGCCGCCTGCACGGAGACGGCCGGCGCCGCGTCAACGCCCAGAGATGCAGCCTCGCGCGCGGCCTCGGCCGGATCGCGGCTTGCCGGCTCGTCGGGTACCGCCACCGTCTGCAGGCTCGCCGCCAGCCCCGCCAGCGGTGCCAGGAAGTTGCCGATGTCCTTGGTGCCGAGCATGCCCACCACGAGATGCACCGGACGGCCTGCGGCAATCGCCGGCAGGCTCTGCGCCAGCACCGAGCCGGCCGCGGGGTTGTGGCCGCCGTCGAGGCGCAGCTCGCTGCCGGGCTGCAGCAGGCCCACCAGCGGCCCGCTGGTCAGGCGCTGGAGGCGGCCCGGCCAGCTCGCCTGCGCGAGGCCCTGGGCGATGGCGTCGAGGGAAGGGGCCAGATCGCCCAGCCGGCGTGCGGCGATGGTGGCGAGGCCGGCATTCTCGATCTGGTGCACGCCCGGCAGGGCAGGCGGCGGCAGCTCGAGGCGCTCGTCACCGTCGCGCACCACCAGCCGGCCGTCCTCGATGACGGCCTCCCAGTCGCGGCCGTGCAGAAAGAGCGGGGCGTTCAGCAGGGCGGCGCGCTCCGCGATCACCTGGCGGGCCGCCGGCTGCTGCGGACCGATCACCGCCGGCACCCCCGGCTTGAGGATTCCGGCCTTCTCGGCGGCGATCGCGGCGAGGCTGTCACCCAGGAACGCCTCGTGATCCATCGAGACCGGCGAGATCAGGGTGAGCAGGGGGCGCTCGATCAGGTTGGTGGCGTCGAGCCGGCCGCCCAGGCCCGTCTCGAGCAGCACGCAGTCGGCCTGGTCGCGGGCGAAGGCCAGGAACGCCGCCGCCGTGGTGATCTCGAAGAAGGTGATCGGCTCGCCGCCATTGGCGCGCTCGCACTCGTCGAGCACGGCGGCCAGCCGCTCCTCCGCGATGGGCGCGCCGCCCAGCAGGATGCGCTCGTTGAAGCGCACCAGATGGGGCGAGATGTAGCGATGCACGCGCCGGCCGGCCGCCGTGAGCATGGCGTCCAGCATGGCCAGCGTGCTGCCCTTGCCGTTGGTGCCGGCAATGTGCACCACCGGCGGCAGCCGCTTCTCCGGGTTGTCCAGACGGGCGAGGAGGTTTTCGATCCGCGCCAGGGACAGGTCGATCTTCTTGGGATGAAGCTCGTGCAGCCGCGCGAGGATCAGATCACTGCTGGGGCTCGTCATGCGGCGCCTTCTCGGCCAGGACCGGCTCCTCGGCCGCCTCGGCCTCGGCGGGCGGGGGATTGGCTGGGGGCTCGGCGGCCACCGGCGTCGGCCGCAGCAGCAGGCCCAGCAGGCGTGCCAGGGTCGCCCGCATCTCGAAGCGGTGCACCACCATGTCGACCATGCCGTGGTCGCGCAGATATTCCGCGCGCTGGAAGCCCTCGGGCAGCTTCTCGCGGATGGTCTGCTCGATCACCCGCGCTCCGGCAAAGCCGATGACCGCGCCCGGCTCGGCGATGTGGACGTCGCCCACCATGGCGAAGGAGGCGGTGACGCCGCCGGTCGTGGGATCGGTGAGGATGACGATATAAGGAAGCCCCGCCTCCTTCACCTCCTCGACGGCGATGGTGGTGCGCGCCATCTGCATGAGCGAGATGGCGCCCTCCTGCATCCGCGCACCGCCCGAGGAGGTGACCACGATGAAGGCGGCCTTCTCGGCCACCGCGTGGCGTGCCGCGGTGACGAAGCCCTCGCCCAGCGCCGCGCCCATGGAGCCGGCCATGAACTCGAAGTTCATGACGGCGAGCACCGTCGGCATGCCGTCGATGGCGCCGCTGGCGGCCTCCAGCGCGTCTTGCACCTTGGTGCGCGCCTGGGCTTCCTTGAGCCTGTCGCCATAGCGCTTGAGATCGCGGAACTTCAGCGGATCGGCGGGCGCCTTGGGCATCTCGATCCGCGTCCAGCCCTCGTCCAGGAGCGAGCGGAAGCGGTAGTCGGGGCCGACCCGCAGATGGTGGTCGCAGCGCGGGCAGACCTGCTGGTTGGCCTCGAGGTCGCGGTGGAACACCATCCGCTCGCACGACGCGCACTGATGCCACAGATTCTCCGGCACCTCGGGCTTGCTCTGGCCGACGAGCGCACGGATCCGCGGACGAACGTAGTTGCTGAGCCAGTTCACTTGCGGCGCGCTCCCCGCACGCCCTGGGCCAGGGCCTGAACCTTGCCGAGCACCGCCTCGACGAGGCCCGGCTGCGGCCGACCCTCCTCGTCGAGACGCGAGGCCAGCTCGCTTACCAGCGCCGAGCCCACGACGGCGGCGTCGGCGTGGCGGGCGATGGCGGCCGCCTGTTCGGGCTCGCGGATGCCGAAGCCCACGGCGATCGGCAGGTCGGTCGCGGCGCGAAGGCGGGCCACCGCCTCGCCGACCTCACCGGCTGCCACCGACTTCACGCCGGTGATGCCGGTGAGCGAGACGTAGTAGAGGAAGCCCGAGGTGTTCGCGAGCACGGCGGGCAGGCGTTTGGCGTCCGTTGTCGGTGTGGCCAGGCGAATGAAGTTGAGGCCGCGCTCGAGGGCCGGGAGGCAGAGCTCCTCGTCCTCCTCCGGCGGCAGGTCGACGATGATCAGGCCGTCGACACCGGCCTCCTTGGCATCGTCGAGAAAGCCGTGCCGGCCATAGTGATGGATCGGGTTGTAGTAACCCATCAGGATGATCGGCGTGGCCGGGTCGGTGGCGCGGAAGCGGCGTACGATGTCGAGCGTCCTCGCGACCGAGATGCCGTTCTTGAGCGCGCGCAGATTGCCCGCCTGGATGGCCGGCCCGTCGGCCATCGGATCGCTGAACGGCATGCCGATCTCGATGAGATCGGCGCCCGCCTGCGGCAGGCCTGCCAGGATCGTCTCGAAGGTCGGGATGTCCGGGTCGCCGGCGCACAGGAAGGTGACGAGACCGGCGCGGCCTTCCTCCCTGAGCGCCTTGAAGCGCGCGTCGATCCGGCCGCTCATATCTCGACCCCCATGGCCTTCGCCACCGTGAAGATGTCCTTGTCGCCGCGACCGCACAGATTCATGATCAGGATCTTGTCCCTGCCCATCTCGGGCGCGAGCCTCGTCACATGCGCCAGCGCGTGGCTGGGCTCCAGCGCCGGCAGGATGCCCTCGAGCCGCGAGCACAGCTGGAACGCGTCCAGCGCCTCGCGGTCGGTGGCCGAGGCCACCTCCATGCGGCCGATGTCCTTGAGCCAGGAATGCTCCGGCCCGATTCCGGGATAGTCGAGGCCGGCCGAGATCGAGTGGGCCTCGAGCACCTGGCCGTCCTCGTCCTGCATCAGGTAGGAGCGCGAGCCGTGCAGCACGCCGGGTGTGCCGGCGGTCATGGCTGCCGCGTGGCGTCCTGTCTCGACCCCGTCGCCGGCGGCCTCCACCGCCACCAGCCGCACGCCCTCGTCGTCGAGGAACGGATGGAAAAGCCCCATGGCGTTGGAGCCGCCTCCAACCGCCGCCACCAGGGCGTCGGGCAGGCGCCCCTCCTTCTCCAGGATCTGCTCGCGCGCCTCGTTGCCGATCACCGCCTGGAAGTCGCGGACCATCGCCGGGTAGGGATGCGGGCCCGCCACCGTGCCGATCAGGTAGAAGGTGTCGCGCACGTTGGTCACCCAGTCGCGCAGCGCCTCGTTCATCGAGTCCTTGAGCGAGCGCGAGCCGGAGTGCACGGCGCGCACCTCCGCACCCAGCAGCCGCATGCGGAAGACGTTGGGCTGCTGCCGCTCGATGTCGAGGGCGCCCATGTAGACCACGCACTCGAGGCCCAGCCGCGCGCACACCGTGGCGGTAGCCACGCCGTGCTGGCCTGCGCCCGTCTCGGCGATGATGCGGGTCTTACCCATCCGCTTGGCGAGCAGGATCTGGCCAACGGTGTTGTTGATCTTGTGCGCGCCGGTGTGGTTGAGCTCGTCGCGCTTGAAGTAGATCTTCGCCCCGCCCAGCTGCTTGGTCAGCCGCTCGGCGAGATAGAGCGGCGAGGGGCGGCCGACATAGTCCTTGAGCCAGTGGTCGAACTCGGCCTTGAAGGAGGGATCCTTCTTCGCGGCCTCCCAGGCCTCCTCGAGCTCGAGGATCAGCGGCATCAGGGTCTCGGCGACGTAGCGGCCGCCATGAATGCCGAAATGTCCGTGCTCGTCCGGCCCGGTGCGCAGCGAGTTAGGCTTGCTCATGGGTTCGCCCCTTCTCCGGCGACGTCGGCTGCCCGCAGGCGCGCCGCCTCCTTCAGGAATGCCTGCAGCTTCGCCGGGTCCTTGATCCCCGGCCGCTCCTCGATGCCGGAGCTGACGTCGACCAGCGGCGGCCGCACCAGCCGTACTGCCGCCTCCAGGTTCCCGGCGGTCAGCCCGCCCGCCAGCGCCCAGGGCACCGGCAGCCGGAGCCCCTGCAGGAGCGTCCAGTCGAACGGCAGCCCGTGGCCGCCGGGCCAGCCGGCGTCGCGCGGCGGCTTGGCGTCGAACAGCAGCATGTCGGCGGCCTCGGCATAAGGCGCGATGCTCTCGAGGTCGGCTTTCTCCTCGATCCTGAGCGCCTTCATCACCCGGCAGCCGGTCCGGGTGGCGAGCGCACGCACCCGCTCGGGCGACTCGTGGCCGTGCAGCTGGAGCACGTCGAGCGGCACCCAGGAGAGGACGTGGTCGATCCATTCGTCGGCGGCATCGACGAAGACGCCGACCATCTTTACCGGCGGCTTCACCGCCTCGGCGAGCACGGCCGCCTGCTCGGGCGTCAGCGCCCGCGGCGAGGGCGGGAAGAACACGAAGCCCACATAGCTGGCGCCGAGCGCGCAGGCCTCGTCGATCCGCTCGGCCTGGGTGAGCCCGCAGACCTTGACCGCCGGCCTCGCCTCCTGGTGGCCGTCCACCTTCAGGCTCCGATCCCGGCGGCGATGGCGGCGGCGGCTGCCCTTGGATCGTCAGCCTCGGTGATCGGCCGCCCGATCACCAGCACGTCGGCACCGGCGTCGAGCGCCTCGGCCGGCGTCATCACCCGCTTTTGATCGCCCGCCGCGGTGCCCGCCGGGCGGATGCCCGGCACCACCAGCTTGAAGTCGGGGCCGCAGGCGGCGCGGATGGCAGCGATCTCGCGGGGCGAGCAGACCGCGCCGTCGAGGCCGCACTCGGCAGCGAGGCAGGCGAGGCGCACGGCCTGCTCCAGCGGGTCGCCCGTGACGCCGGTAGCTTGGAGATCCGCGCCATCAAGGCTGGTCAGCACGGTCACCGCCAGGACCCAAGGTCGCTTCTCGGCTGTGCCGGCGGCCTCTGCCGCGGCGCGCATCATGGCCGGGCCACCGCTGGCGTGCAGCGTCAGCATGGCGGTGCCCAGATCCATCGACGAGCGCACCGCGCCGGCCACCGTGTTGGGAATGTCGTGGAACTTGAGGTCGAGGAAGATCGGCAGGCCCGCTGCCGCCACCTTGCGCACCCCGTCGGGGCCGTTGGCGGTGACGAACTCGAGGCCCAGCTTGATGCCGCCGACGAGCCCGTCCAGCGAGCGGGCGAGGCTTGCCGCACCGGTGACGTCGGGGCGGTCGACGGCGCAGAAGATCGGGTTGGCGAAGGTCACGGTACGCCTGCCTGTTGGATCGATCATGGCGGATGCGGCGCGGCTTATATCAGAGCCGACGGCGCTTGCCAAAGAAACGCGGCGCGGCTCAGCCTTTCGCGGCCAGCCATGTGCGGAAGGCCGCGATATCGAGATCGCCGGTCAGTGCTTTGGCGGTGCGCCGCCCGATCGCCGCGCCGAACTTGAAGCCGTGGCCCGAGCAGGCGCTCAAGACCAGTGTCCGTCCCTGCAGCTCGCCCACGAACCGTTCGTCCTCGGTTACCGTGTAAAAGCAGCTCTTGGCCTCGGCGACGCGGTAGCGCTCGGGCGCGCGCAGCCGACGGCCGGCCAGCGCCATCACCTCGGCGACCTCGTCGGGTCGTGGCGTACGGTCTTCGTCGGGATCGCCGCCCAGCGTGAAGCGGTGATCGCCGAACTTGAGCCCGGCGCCGGCTACTGCGGGAAGCGTGTAGAAGATGCTGCCGGCACGGCTGTCGACGTCGGTGAGCACCGGACCCTGCCGCCAGGCCGGGTCGAGGTCGGCGGGCGGGTCGACATAGACCACCACCTGGCGCGACGGGCGCAGGCGGGGGGCAAGCTCCGGCAGCAGCCGTCCGATCCACACGCCGGCGCTTACCAGCACCCTATCGCCCTGGTCGTGGCTCCCGTCGGCGAAGCGGACGATGCCGCGCTCCTGGTCGAGCCCCACCACCTCGCGATTGCCCTCGATGGCGACGCCCTTCTCGACCAGATGACGGGTAAGGCCCGTCACGATCCGGTCGGCCAGCAAGGCGCCGGCATGGGGCGTGAACCAGGCGTGCGGTGTGCGCTCCGGCTCGATCATCGGGAAGCGGGCGGCGAGAGCGGCGCCGCAAAGCTCCTCGACCGGCTCGCCCAGCATCTCCAGCGAGCGGCGCGAGGCCGCCAGCCACGGATCGTCGGCGGGCCCGGTGGCGAGCTGGCCGGCTTCCACATAGTGGCGCTCGCCCAGATCGCCCCAGAGCTCGTCCCAGGCCTCGAACGCCTCGCGCACCATCACCGCATAGAAGTGCATCGGGCCGTAGCCGTAGCGGATGACGCGGTGACGGTCGAAGGACGAGGCCAGGGGGTTGGGCGCCGGCCCGCGCTCGTAGAGCACCGGGCGATGACCGGCCCGGACGAGCGCCCAGGCGGTGGCCAGGCCCATCAGCCCGGCGCCCACGATGATGATCCTCAAGGCGCGCTCTCGGCCACCATGCGTGCTGCCGCCAGATCCTCGAGCGCGGTGCCGCAGGACTTGAAGACGGTGATCTCCTCCTCGCTGCGCCGGCCGGGATGCTCGCCGCGGCACAGCAGGGCCAGATCGGCGGCGAGCTTCTCGCGGGTCAGGGCGCCGGACTCGATGGCCAGGAGGATGTCGCCGGCCTCGGCCATGGCGCCCTCGAACGTGTCGACAAAGACCGTGCCGCGGCGCATCACCTCGTCGTCGCTCTCGCGCATGACCGGCTTGAAGGCGCCCACCAGGTCGACGTGGGTGCCGGGGCGCAGCCAGGCGCCGTGGAGCACCGGCTCGCTGCTCATGGTGCAGCAGGAGACGATGTCGGCCTTGCCGACCGCCGTTTCGAGATCGCCCGCCAGCTCGACCTCGAAACCCTCGCCGCGGAGCTGGTCGGCAACCGCTTCGGCCCGCCCGGCGGTGCGGTTCCAGATGGTCACACGCTGGATCGGCCGGACCGAGGCGTGGGCGCGGACGAGATGGGCCGAAAGTGCTCCGGCACCCACCATGAGCAGCCGCGAGGCGTCGGCGCGGGCGAGATGGCGGGCCGCCAGGGCCGAGGCGCAGGCGGTGCGCCGGACGGTGAGCTCGGTGCCGTCGAGGACCGCCTGCGGCATCCCTGTCGGCCCGTCATAGAGCACATAGAGGCCCGGCACGCTGGGCAGGCCCAGCTTCTCGTTGCCGGGGCAGACATGGACCAGCTTGACGCCGGTGGCCTCCCCCGGGATCCACGCCGGCATCAGCATCAAGGTGGCGTCGACGGCGCCGGGCCGCTCGATCCCGTGATGGTGGCGCACAGGCGCGTGGGCGCCCTTGCGGAAGGCCTCGCCCAGCCGGTCCACGAGCGGCCCGTAGGGCAGGGCGGCGGCCACGGCGGCGGCATCGAACAGGCGGGGCGTGCGCGCGATCCGGGCGCGGTCGGCAGGGCTCATGAGCTCAGCTTCCGGTGTGGGCAAGGGCGGTGCGCTCGCGCCGCTGACGGAC
Organism: Geminicoccaceae bacterium 1502E; assembly: GCA_033875255.1. Lineage (GTDB taxonomy): Bacteria > Pseudomonadota > Alphaproteobacteria > Geminicoccales > Geminicoccaceae > Marinimicrococcus. The sequence continues at coordinate 26,105 of JAWZSN010000019.1, forward strand.
CTCCTGGGCCTCGGCCCGCGCCTGCTCCTCGCGGCGCAGCTGCTCGCGCGCCTCGAGGGCCACGACCCGGCGACGGGCCTGGCGCCCCTCGCGGCGCGACTTCCAGCCGGCCAGCCAGGAGGCGACGCCGCCAACCAGCACGCCCACCAGCAGGCCGATCACGAAGACGCCCCAAAGCGGCATGTCGGTGACGAACGGCGTGGGCCAGAAGCTCACATCGACCGGCTGGCGGTTGGCCACGGCGAACAGGATGATCGCCACCGCTGCCGCGACGGCCAGAAGAAGGCGGATGATCTTGAGCATGTTTTCCGTTCCGAGGCGGCCGGCTTCAGGACTCGTTGAGCCGCTCGCGCAACTCCTTGCCGGTCTTGAAATAAGGGACGACCTTGTCGGGCACCTCGACCTCGCGGCCGGTGCGCGGGTTGCGGCCGACCCGGGCGGAGCGCGGCCGCACCGAGAAGGCCCCGAAGCCGCGCAGCTCGACCCGGTCGCCGCGCTCCAGGGCAGCGCTGATCTCCTCGAAGACCGTCGCCACAATGCGCTCGACGTCGCGTTGGTACAGATGCGGGTTGGCAGCCGCCAGCCGCTTGATGAGGTCAGACTTCGTCATGTGCCGGTCACCATGCGCGGGGGCCGGCGCGGCCGTGGCAGGATGCCCGGCCGCGCTTGGACCGCAGGAGACTGCCAGAGAGGCCGATCGAGCGTCAAGGAACGGCAGGCCCTGCAAGTGGCCGCCGCAAAAAGAAAACCGGCCGGGCGAGGGCCCGGCCGGTCGGTAGCTTCGCAGTCTCAGGCGCCGATCACTCCTCGGTGGAGTCCTCGCGCTTGTCCTCCTGCTGCTTCTGCCGCAGCGCCGCACCCAGGATGTCGCCCAGGCTGGCGCCGCTGTCGGTCGAGCCGTAGTCGGCCATGGCCTGCTTCTCGTCCTCGATCTCGAGAGCCTTGATCGAGAGGGAGAGGCGCCGGTTCATGGCGTCGAGGTTGATGACCTTGGCATCGAGCTTCTCGCCGGCGGCGAACCGCTCCGGCCGCTGGGCGTCGCGGTCGCGAGCCAGCTCGGCCTTGCGGATGAAGCCGGTCGCACCCGTCGCGGTCTCGACCTCGATGCCGCCCGGGGTGATCTCCTTGATCACGCAGGTGACGCGGTCGCCGCGCTTGAGGCCCGAGACGGCCTCCTTGAACGGGTCGCTGGAGAGCTGCTTGACGCCCAGCGAGATCCGCTCCTTGTCGACGTCGACGTCCAGCACCACGGCACGGAGCGTGTCGCCCTTGCTGTACTGCTTGACCGCCTCCTCGCCCGACATGTTCCAGTCGAGGTCGGAGAGATGGACCATGCCGTCGATCTCGGCGTCGATGCCGATGAACAGACCGAACTCGGTGATGTTCTTGATCTCGCCCTCGACCTCCGCACCCGCGGGATGCGACTCGACGAAGCGCTCCCAGGGGTTCTCGAGGCACTGCTTGAGACCGAGCGAGATGCGGCGCTTGTCGGGATCGACCTCCAGCACCATCACCTCGACCTCCTGGCTGGTCGAGACGATCTTGCCGGGGTGGATGTTCTTCTTGGTCCAGCTCATCTCGGAGACGTGGACCAGACCCTCGACACCCGGCTCCAGCTCCACGAAGGCGCCGTAGTCGGTGATGTTGGTGACGCGACCCTTGAACTTGGCGCCGTTCGGGTACTTGAGCTCGACGCCCTCCCAGGGATCCGCCTCGAGCTGCTTCATGCCGAGGCTGATGCGCTGGGTCTCGCGGTTGAAGCGGATGACCTGCACGTTGACGGTCTGGCCGACGCCCAGCACGTCGCTCGGGTGGTTGACCCGGCGCCAGGAGATGTCGGTGACGTGCAGCAGGCCGTCGAGGCCGCCGAGGTCGACGAACGCACCGTAGTCGGTGATGTTCTTGACCACGCCCTCGAGGATCTGGCCTTCCTGCAGGCTGGCCAGCAGCTCGTTGCGCTGCTCGGCGCGGCTCTCCTCGAGGACGGCACGGCGCGACACGACAATATTGCCGCGGCGACGGTCCATCTTGAGGATCAGGAAGGGCTCCTGCTTGTTCACCAGGTGGCCGACGTCGCGCACGGGGCGAATGTCGACCTGGCTGCCCGGCAGGAACGCCACCGCACCGCCCAGATCGACGGCAAAGCCGCCCTTGACCCGGCCGAAGATGTGGCCCTCGACCTTGGCCTGGTCGTTGAAAGCCTTCTCGAGGCGGTTCCAGCTCTCCTCGCGGCGCGCCTTGTCGCGCGAGAGAACGGCCTCGCCGCTGCGGTTCTCGAACCGCTCGACATAGACCTCGACGGAGTCGCCGATCTTGACCTCGGGGGCCTGCCCCGGCGCGGCGAACTCCTTGAGCGGGACGCGACCCTCGGACTTCAGCCCGACGTCGACGACCGCCACCTCGTCGTCGATGGCGACGACGCGACCCTTGACGACCGTGCCTTCGAGGCGGCTGGACGAGCCGAACTGCTCGTCGAGCATCGCGGCGAACTCGTCGCGCGACGCCTTGAAGTCGGTGGCAACGGTGCTTTCGGTCATTCTTGCTCCAGCAGCCCGCCCGGTGGATGGCCGGACGGGGTTAGGGTTATAGACAAAGGCCTCAATCGGTCCGTGGCCGGGCCTGCGGCCGTCCGGCGGCGTCGACCTGCCCGGAGAGCTGTCCACTGACCAGCCGCACCGCCTCGGCGAAGGAGGCGTCGGCGTCGAGCCGGGTCGTGTCCAGCGTCAAGGCGTCGTCGGCAATGCGCAGCGGCGCGACCGACCTCGCCTGATCACGCCGGTCACGCTCAATGAGCTCCTCCAGAACGCGCTCGTATATAGGCGTCTCGCCACGCCCTCGCAACTCCTCGAAACGCCGTCGCGCGCGCTCGGCGACCGAGGCGGTGACGTAGAGCTTGCAGGTGGCATCGGGGCAGATGACGGTGCCGACGTCGCGGCCCGCCAGCACGGCGCCGCGGCCGCTCGTGGCGATACGCCGCTGGAAGGGCAGGAGGGCGGCGCGGACCGCCGGCACCACCGCCACCTTCGAGGCGCCTTGGCCTACACCCTCCCCGCGCAGCCGGTGCTCGTCGACGTCCGCGGGCACCAGCGCCTCGGCCTCGCTTGCGGCCGCCAGCGGATCGCCCGGGTCGAGATGCCGGTCGATCATCCGCCGGGCTACTGCCCGGTAAAGAAGGCCGGTATCGAGAAAGGCCAGGTCGAAATGGGCGGCGAGGCGGCGCGCCACGGTGCTCTTGCCGGACGCCGCCGGGCCATCGACGGCGATCATCAGCGGCCCGCTCACGAGGCCACCGCGCCGATCCGCGCGCCGAGCCCGGTCATCAGCGAGGCGAAGCCCGGAAAGCTTGTCTCGATGGTCTCGGCACCCTGGACCGTGACCGGCGCTGCGGCACGGCCGCCCAGCACGAGGAAGCTCATGGCGATTCGGTGGTCGAGATGCGCGTCGATGAGCGCCCCGCCGGCCGGCGGGCGGCCGCCGTCGACGATCAGGTCGTCGCCCTCGACCGTGACATCGACGCCGCAGGCGGCAAGCCCCTCGGCCATCAGGCTCAGCCGGTCGCTTTCCTTGACCCGGAGCTCGCCCAACCCGCGCATCACCGTGCGGCCGCGCGCGAAGGCGGCGGCCACCGCCAGCACCGGATACTCGTCGATCATGCTGGGTGCACGGCCGGGCGGCACCTCGACACCCACGAGATCCGAGCCGCGCACGGTGATGTCGCCGATCTCCTCGCCCGCTTCCTCGCGGCGATTCTCGACCGCGATATCGGCACCCATCTCGGCGAGCGTCGTATAGAGGCCGGTGCGCAGCGGGTTGAGCCCGACGCCCTCGAGGCGAACGACCGCGCCCGGGGTGATCGCCGCGGCAACGGCGGGGAAGGCCGCCGAGGAGGGGTCGCCCGGAACCCGGAAGGATTGCGGGCGCAGCTCGGGCTGGCCCTCGATGCCGATGCGCACGCGCCCGCCGGAAAGAGCCTCGCGGGTCACCCGCGCGCCCATGCCGGCGAGCATCCTCTCGGTATGATCGCGCGAGGGCAGGGGCTCGACCACCGTGGTGAGGCCTGGTGTGTGCAACCCCGCCAGCAGGATCGCCGACTTCACCTGGGCGGAGGCGACGCCGCTCTCCCAGGCGAGCGGCAGCAGATCGGCGCGGCCGGTGACGGCCAGCGGCAGGCGCTCGCCGCTGCGGGCCAGGAACGTTGCGCCCATCTGCCGCAACGGCTCGATCACCCGGCGCATCGGCCGGGCGCGAAGCGAGGCGTCGCCGGTCATGAAGCTGGTGAAAGGGTGTCCTGCCAACAGGCCCATGAGCAGCCTCGCGCCGGTGCCGGCATTGCCGAGGTCGAGCGGCTCGTCGGGCTCGGCAAGGCCGCCCACGCCCACACCCTGGACCACCCAGGTGCCATCGGCGTGCCGCTCGATCGGCACGCCCATCCGGCGCAGGGCCGAGGCGGTGCTCAACACGTCCTCGCCCTCGAGCAGGCCCGTGATCCGGCTCTCGCCCACCGCCAGGGCGGCAAACATCAAGGAGCGATGGGAAATCGACTTGTCGCCGGGGAGCGCGACGGCGCCCGAGAGCGCATCGTGCGGCGAAGCTCGAAGCTGCATGAAAAGACCCGTCTCCTGGGAACCGAGCGTGGCCTCGGGCCGCATCGCGGACGTCACGAAAAAGGCCCGGAAAGGCGGCGCGCTTTGCTTTTGACAGGTGGGGGCGATCATGGCAATTGCCTTCGCCCAACGCCATACTGGACCCTATTGGGAGACACGCGCGTGGCCAAGCCGGAATGGGGCACCAAACGCACCTGCCAGGCGTGCAGTGCGCGCTTCTACGATTTCGGGCGATCGCCCGTTGCCTGCCCGGCCTGCGGGGCCGTGGTGGACCTCGAGACGGCCGGCCGTGCCCGCCGCTCGCGCACGAGCACCCGCGCCACCGCGGCCGCGGTGGCGAAGAAGCCCGAGGTCGAGGACGAGGTCGAGGAAGAGGTCGAGGTCGAGGTCGAGGAGGACGAGACCGAGGTCGAGGACGAGGTCGAGGATGTCGAGACCGATGACGCCGGCGACGACGAGGACGACGCCGACGAGGAGCGCGCGCTCATCGAGGATCCCGCCGATCTCGGCGACGACGAGGACATGAGCGAGGTCATCGACAGCGACATCGGCGACCACGAGGATCGCTAGAAAAAACCTCTTGCCAGCGGGCGGTGAACTTCCTAGAGATCCGCCCGCATCCCGGTGGGGCCGTAGCTCAGTTGGGAGAGCGCTTGAATGGCATTCAAGAGGTCGTGGGTTCGACTCCCATCGGCTCCACCAAGCTCTCCGATGCACCTCTTCTTCGATGCGGGGCCTCTGGCCCCCGGTGACCGCGGTTCAGCATGGGCCGCGGCTTTTTGCGTTCGGTCGTTCCTTTGGTGACTGTTGCCGGGGGCGGGCCGGGCGGAATCAGGCCGTAGCTCTTTTGCCGCAATGCCCGGGCGGGTCGATTTCCTGCCCCATAACTGTCATCGGCAGCTTGCCAGCAGGCGGTGAACCCTCTAAATATCCGCCCGCATCCCGGTGGGGCCGTAGCTCAGTTGGGAGAGCGCTTGAATGGCATTCAAGAGGTCGTGGGTTCGACTCCCATCGGCTCCACCAAGCTCTCCGATGCACCTCCTCTCCCCGCCGGGCCATCCGGTCCGGCGCTGATCCCCAAGACATCTCCATAACGTCGCCGCATCGTCCCGCCTGTCCGCGGTCCGCTTAGCCGTTGCCCCGTGGCAGCAGACGGGCGCGCCAGTTGCGGAGCTTTGCATCCGGCCGCATCAGCGCCAGCTCGTAGGCGGCGGCGCGCCGTTGGCGTTGCAAGCCCTGGCTCCATGCAGCCTCGCAGCCCTCCGTGTCGACCGGCCGGCCGAGGATGTAGCGGCTGCCGCGGGTAAGCATGCCGCCACGTCGCTCCCACCAGTCGCGCACCAGCTCCGGGTCGGGCCAGGGGAGGCCAGCATCGGGATCCGCCGGGAGGCCGTCAGTCGCGAGCTCGGCCTCCGGCTCGAGGGCGAGGTCAGGGGGTGTGTCGGCGGCAAGATCGTCATGGGCGAGATCGACACCGGTCAGCAAGGCGAAGCTCTCGCCGGCGACCCGCGCGAGCTCGGGATCGGCCATGCGGCCGAGCAGCCAGGGCACGCCTGCCGGATCCCCCAGGATGCCCAATGCGCGCACCATGAGCCGACCGCGGCCGGGATCCTCGCCCAGCCCGCGGATCCAGGCGCGGGCGGTCTCCCGCCGTGCCGCGCGAACCGCCGCGTCGAGCGCCGGCCCGCCGTCCGGCTCGTTCTCGGCCGCTTGTTCGAGCACCGGAAGGCCGGCTGCCGGATCCCCCAGCAAGGCCGCTGCCCAGGCGCCCCACAAGGCGGCCGGGCCATGGCTCTCGTCGGCGGCAGCGGCGGCGGCGGCACACAGATCGGCGCGCCCCAGCTCGCCGGCGAGGCGCAGCGCCCGGCCACGCACCGCGGACTCGGGGTCTTCCACCAGCCGGCCCAACGCTGCTCCGGCGTCGCTGCGGTGCGCCGAGCAGGCGGCGAGGCCGAGGCAGCGGGAGAACCCGTCGCCGGCCAGCCACGGCCGCAGGAACGGGGCAAGGTGCCGGGGAGCGGTCCAGCCCAGCGCGCCCAGAAGGCCTGCCTGGGTCTCGGGCTGCAGGCGGGCGAGCTCGACCAGCTCGTCGAGGAGCGCCCGGTCACCCGCCTCGAGCGCCAGCAGGGCCGCCACGAAGAGTTCGCCGGGGCCACCGCGCTGCTCGAGGCGCTCGCAGGCGGCGGCGAGCCCGTCCCCGCCGCCCGCCCTGACGACGCCGAGATGTGCCTCCAGACGCTCCTCTACCCGTAACAGATGGTGGATCGCGCAGTGCGGCTGGTCGGTGGCGGCGTGGCGCAGCGTCCACAAGGCGGAGGCCGCCTCGGCATGCTGCTCGACGTGATGCGGGACGATGGCGTGCAAGGCGGATCCGGCGCTCGAGGTGGACGCGGCTGCCGACGCGAATGGGCAACCTTTGTGCAACCTATCACGACACGGCGCCCTGCCACGAGGTACGCCCGCCTTGCGGCATCTCGACCGCGGGGCCGGGCGTTGGTAGAGCGGTGGCGCCCGCAAGCAGGCGGCCGCCGATCGGGAGGAGAGAGATGCAAGGCACCAACCATCGCGTCCGCCAGCGCGTTATCGCCCCTCTGCTGGCGCTGCTGCTGGCCGCCCAGGCCACAGCGCTGCCGGCAGCCGCCTCCGGCAGGCCGGAGCAGCCCGATCCGGCTCAGGGGCAGCGTCTCGCCGAGCAGTATTGTGGCCGCTGCCACGCCACCGGGCCCACCGACGAAAGCCCGCTGCCCGAGGCGGTGCCGTTCCGCGAGCTGCGCAGCCTCTACCCGCTGGAGAGTCTCGCCGAGGCGCTCGCCGAGGGTATCGTCACCGGCCACGAGGCCATGCCCGTGTTCCGCTTCGAGCCGCGCGACATCGACAATCTCCTGGCGTGGCTCGCCACCCTCGACGGCACCCGCGACTGAGGCGCCGGCTTCAGCCCGGAAACCTGACCGTCAGATAGGGGGCACTGGCCTTTTCCGAGGGGCCTACCGGAACCGGCACGCGGTTCTCCACCGGCCGCAGGGCTCGAAGATAGGTCGCGAGCGCGTCCAGATCGTCGTCGCTGGCATTGCCGTAGGCGCGCCACGGCATGGCCGGCGCCAGCTCGCGCCCGTCAGGCCGGACGCCGTCGCGCAGGGCGGCGACGATGTCCTCCTTGCTCCACGCGCCGAGGCCGGTGGCCTCGTCGGCCGTGAGGTTGGGCGGGTAGAAGATGCCCAATCCCGGGATCTCGAAGCCGATGTCGGAGCCGGCCAGGGCGCGAGCCGTGTCCGGCTCGCCCTTGAGCGCTCCCGGTGTGTGGCAGCCGCCGCAATCCATGATGGTCGCCAGATAGCGGCCACGCTCGATCAGCGCCGCATCCTCGGCGCCGGCGGTACCGGCGAGCACGATCGAGAAAAGGGCGACGCATGCGGGCGCCGCCACGTTGCGCAGCTTCATCTTTTCTGCCTTCCCCGAGTGGCTGTGCAGCCGCTGTTGGTACCAAGCACCGGGCTCGCCGCACACGTTCATGTGCGGCGGGACGACGCACCGGGGAGCGTCGGTCAGCGGATTTTCTTCCGGCTGGTGCGGCTAGCGCACGGCCGCGCCAGGCGGCCGGCGGCGACAGAGATAGACCTCTTCCTCGGGGTGCTCGACGATCACGAACCCGGCGCTTCGCAGCATCGCCTCGACCGCCGCGCGGTTGGGGATCCACCAATTGGTGGGATCACCGGCATAGCACTGCTCGACGAAGTGCATGACGGGGAAGTCGGGGTGCTCGAAGGGAGCCTCGTCATCGAGGCGGTAGTCCGCCTCGATCGGGCTGACGCTGCGGCTTCCCCGCTGCATCGACTGGAAAAGGAGCAGGTCGCGGGCGACGTGCTCGTGGATCAGGTCGAGCGCCAGGAGCGGGTGGCGCAGGTGGTAGAGCACGCCCATGAAGATCACGAGGTCGAACCGCTCGCCAATGCTTGCCACGTCGTAGACGGAGAGCCGGCGGAACTCCACGTCGAGCCCGGCGGTCCGCGTGGCGAAGCGCGCCTGCTCGAGATACGCCTCGCTGTCGTCCACCCCGAGTACGCGCTCGGCCCCGCGCCGCTTCATCTCCATGGCGTAGAAGCCGGCGTTGCAGCCGATGTCGAGGACGCTTCTGCCGCTCAGGTCCGCGGGCACGGCATGGGCAAAGCGCTGCCACTTGAAGCGGGGATAGTCGCCCAGGAAATGGTCGGGGGCCGTCGGCACCCCCTTGAGATCGAGATTGTGGAACCAGGGAGCGAGCTCGTGCACGCGGTGCCGGATCCGGCTGCGCTCCGCGTCGTGATCTGTCTGCTGCATCGCCTCGACACCGCTTCGAGGTGGGTCGGAAGCGCCGCATGGCGCCAAGGCCTCAACAGCGCGATGCGCGCCGAGGTTTCCTGCCTCAGCGTCCGGTGCGGCGGATCGCCTGGATGGCGGTGTCGAGGGTCTGCAGGAAGCGCGAGCGGTCCTGCTTCGAGAAGGGGCGGCCGCCGCTGCGGATCTCGCCGGTCTCGCGCAGCTCGGTCATGAGGTTGCGCATGGCGAGATCGGCGCCGATCGAGTCGGGGGTGAAGGGCCGGCCGTTGGGGGCGATCACCCTGGCACCGGCCTTCACGCAACGGTCGGCCAGCGGCACGTCGGCGGTGATGACCACGTCGCCGGGGCCGGACCGCTCGGCGATCCAGTCGTCGGCGCGATCCAGTCCCTCGGTCACCACCACCCGCTCGATCAGCGGCGTCTCGGGGATGCGCATCCAGCCATTCGAGACGACGAACACCTTGAGCTGGTAGCGGCCGGCGACGCGGTACACCTCGTCCTTTACCGGGCAGGCATCCGCGTCGACATAGACCTCCAGCAACGCGGTCAGCCCAGCGCGGCGAGCTTCCTCGCCACGACCTCGTTGACCATGCCGGGATTGGCCTTGCCGCCGGTGGCCTTCATCACCTGGCCCACGAACCAGCCCGAGACCTTCGGGTTCTTGCGCCAGGTCTCCACCTGCCCGGGATTGTCGGCGATGAGCTTGTCGACGATCGGCTCGATGGACGAGCTGTCGGTGACCTGCCTGAGCCCGCGCTCCTCGACGATCTTCGCTGGTGCCTCGCCGGTCTCGAACATGATCGCGAAGACGTCCTTGGCGATCCGTCCCGAGATGGTGCCGTCGCCGATGAGGCGGATGAGGGCCGCGAGGTTCGCGGCGCTCACCGGGCTCTCCTCGATGCCCACGCCCGCTTTGGCCAGGAGGCCGAACAGCTCGTTGACCACCCAGTTGGCGGCGAGCTTGGCGTCGCTGCTGCCCGCGACCTCCTCGAAATAGGCGGCGGTCGCCCGCTCGGCCACGAGTACCCCAGCGTCGTAGGCGGAGAGGCCGTAGGCCTCGATGAAGCGCGCCTTCTTCTCGTCGGGAAGCTCCGGCAGCTCGGCGCGGATCCTCTCGATGAAGCCCTCCTCGAGCTCCAGCGGCAGCAGGTCGGGGTCGGGGAAGTAGCGGTAGTCGTGCGCCTCCTCCTTGCCGCGCATCGAGCGGGTCTCGCCGCGGGCGGAATCGAACAGGCGCGTCTCCTGGACCACCTTCTCGCCGTTCTCGAGGAGCTCGACCTGGCGCTTGGCCTCGTACTCGATGGCCCGCGCCACGAAGCGCATGGAGTTGACGTTCTTGATCTCGCAGCGCGTGCCGAACGCGGTGTCGCCCACCCGGCGCACCGAGACATTGGCGTCGCAGCGCAGCGAGCCTTCCTCCATGTTGCCGTCGCATGTCCCCAGATAGCGCAGGATCGAGCGCAGCTTCCTCATGTAGAGGACGGCCTCGTCGGGAGTCCTGATGTCGGGCTCGGAGACGATCTCCATGAGCGCCACGCCGGAGCGGTTGAGGTCGATCAGCGTCTCGTCGTCGCGCTGGTCGTGCACCGACTTGCCGGCGTCCTGCTCGAGATGGAGACGGGTGATGCCGATCTCGCGGGTCGAGCCGTCCGGCATGTCGATCACCAGCACGCCCTTGCCCACGATCGGGTGCTCGTACTGGCTGATCTGGTAGCCCTGCGGCAGGTCCGGATAGAAGTAGTTCTTGCGCTCGAACACCGAGAGCCGGTTGATCTGCGCCTTGAGGCCCAGCCCGGTGCGCACCGCCTGCTCGACGCAGCGCTCATTCACCACCGGCAGCATGCCCGGCATGCCGGCATCGACGGTCGAGACCTGGCTGTTGGGGGTGCCGCCGTAGCGGGTCGAGGCGCCCGAGAACAGCTTGGAGCTGCTCATGACCTGGGCGTGCACCTCGAGGCCGACGACGATCTCCCAGTCGCCGGTGGCACCCTTGATCGTGTAGCCCATCGGCTCAGGCCTCCAGGCCGTAGGGGAGGGTGGCGAAGCCGGCGGCATCCTCGATGGCGCGGGAGACGTCGAGCACCGTCTGCTCGTCCCACGCCCGGCCGATCACCTGCAGGCCCAGCGGCAGCCCGTCGGCCGAGAGACCGGCGGGAACCGACATGCCGGGAAGACCCGCGAGGCTCGAAGGGACCGTGAAGACGTCGTTGAGATACATCGCCACCGGGTCGTCCATCTTCTCGCCGATCCGGAACGCCGCCGAGGGGGCGGTCGGCGTGAGGATCGCGTCGACCTCCTTGAAGGCCGACGTGAAGTCCTCGGCGATCCGCCGGCGGACCTTCTGGGCCTTGAGGTAGTAGGCGTCGTAGTAGCCGGCCGAGAGCACGTAGGTGCCGATGAGGATGCGCCGCCGCACCTCGTCGCCGAAGCCCAGGCCGCGGGTCTTCATGTAGGTCTCGGCGAGGTTCTTTCCCTCGACCCGCAGGCCGAAGCGCATGCCGTCATAGCGCGCGAGGTTGGAGGACGCCTCGGCCGGCGCGATGATGTAGTAGGTCGGCAAGGCGTATTTCGTGTGCGGAAGCGAGATCTCGACGACCTCGGCACCTTCGGCCTTGAGCCAGTCCGCACCCTGCTGCCATAGCCGCTCGATCTCGGAGGGCATGCCCTCGACCCGGTACTCCTTGGGCAGCCCGATCCGCAGCCCCTTCACCCGGCCCGAGAGCCGGCCCGACCAGTCCGGAACGGCAAGATCGGCCGAGGTGCTGTCCTTGGGATCGTGCCCGGCCATGGCCTGCAGGAAGAGCGCGCAGTCCTCCACCGTCCGGGCGAAGGCGCCCGCCTGGTCGAGCGAGGAGGCGAAGGCCACCGTGCCCCAGCGCGAGCAGCGCCCATAGGTCGGCTTGATCCCGGCAATGCCGCAGAACGAGGCGGGCTGGCGGATCGAGCCGCCGGTGTCGGTGCCGGTGGCAGCCAGCGCCATACGGCCCGCCACCGCCGCCGCCGAGCCGCCCGAGGAGCCGCCGGGCACGAGCTGGCTGCTGTCGCCCGTGCGGGTCCAGGGATTGCCCACCGGCCCGTGATGGCTGGTGATGTTGGACGAGCCCATGGCGAACTCGTCGAGATTGGTCTTGCCGAGGCACACCGCGCCCTGCGCCCAGAGCCTGGCCGTCACCGTCGACTCGTAGGGCGGCACGAAGCCGTCGAGAATGTGCGAGGCGGCGGTTGTGGCGATGCCTTGGGTGCAGAACAGGTCCTTGATGGCGACCGGCAGGCCCTCGAGCAGGCCACCCTCGCCGGTACCGAGACGCCGGTCGGCGGCCTCGGCCATCGCTACCGCCTTCTCGGGGGTCTCGGTGATGAAGGCGTTGAGGCCACGCGCCTTTTCCATGGCGGCCAGATGCGCCCGGGTCAGCTCGCCGGCCGAGAAGTCCTTGCGGGCCAGGCCGTCGCGGGCGGCCTTCAGCGTGAGGCGGGTGAGATCGCTCGTCATTCGACCACCTTCGGCACGACGAAGAAGCCGTCATGCGCCTTGGGAGCGTTCTTGAGAATGTCGGCCTGGCAGTCGCCGGCGTCGACGGTGTCCGGGCGCCAGTCCTGGCGGATGTCCATGACCGAGCGCATCGGCTCGACGGCGCTCGTGTCGACCTCGCCCAGCTGCTCGATCCAGCCGAGGATGCCGGAGAGCTCCCGGGCGAGGGGCTCGAGCTGGTCCTCGGGCACCTCGATGCGCGCGAGCGTCGCGATGCGCGCGACGGTGGCCTTATCGAGCGACATGACGATCCCTTGAATGTTGAACACGGGCCCTCGAGAGCCCGGAAAAGCCGGGGCGGAAGCTACACTCGGGCAGGTGCCTTGACAACCTGAGCCAGCCGAGGCGGGCGGCTTGCGCTGGCGACACAGGTGCCTCCCGTTTTTGCGGCAAAATTGCAACAGGGTCCTTCGGGCGGCCGCCGGGTGGCGCCTCGGCAGTCGACAGTGCGAGGCAGCTGCGGACATCATCGCGCTGGTTGCAAGGCGCCCGAGCGCATTCTCCTCCAAACGAGACCGGGCTCGCCTGGTCGGGCGGCGGGTAGCACTGCGACCATTGTTCGGGCAAGCGGGACGCCGGTGAGGGAGAACAGCCCGAGCCGGCGTCTTGCGTTTTGGGCCTGCCGTCAGCCGGCGAACCACATGCCGAAGGAGGCGACGGTATAGCAAAGGCTCCATGAGAGCATACCGCCACCGCCGACGCCCAGCGCGCGGCCCGCACGGGCCTTGCCCGCGGGCTGGGCCAGCCACCGCCGTGCCAGGCCGCAGCCCATGAAGAAGGCAGGGAGGCACCAGGACAGCGCCAGATGGAGCCAGCCGCCGGGGGCGAGCAGGGCGGCCACTCCATGACGCAGGCCGGCGCCTGGCAGCAGCTCTGCCAGCAGGCCGAGGCCGGGCAGCCCGTCATTGATCGCATAGACCAGCGACAGCGCAGTGGGCGCTGTACAGAAGACGGCGAAGCGCACGCTGTCCTCCAGCGCCTTGAGGGCGCTGCTCTGGGCGCGGCGCGCCAGGGCCCCGTGCGCGATGCTGGCACAGCCGCACAAGGCCAGGGAGGCAGGCAGCGGGAACCGCGCGAAGGCGAGTCCCAGGAGGATGGTGAGCGGCAGGAGGAGCAGCTTTGGCAGCGTCACGGCGCGCGGCGCCGGGGGCGCTGGCGCCCGGCTTCGTCGGCCTGTGCTCCGTCTGGACCGATTCATCCCTTGAAAACCGTGCTTTGACCGGGTGAGTTCACCCTTTACGGGATTGCCGGCGGTTTGCAATCTCGGCGCGTGTGGGCAAGGAGGCCCCGGGCGGCCATGGCAGCGGTGCAGCGACGGCGGAGGGGCGGCGGCAGACAGCCGCAGGGCGGCCATGTCTATGTCATGACCAACGCCGCCATGCCCGGCCTGGTGAAGATCGGGATGACCGGGCGCGATCCGCGGCTGCGGGTGCGCGAGCTGTCGCAGGTAAGCGGTGTGCCCACCCCGTTCCGTCTGCACTATGCGGTGGAGGTAACCGACCGGGGGAAGGTCGAGCGACGGGTGCACCGGCTGCTGGCCCGCCACCGGGTCAACCGTCGTCGCGAGTTCTTCCGGCTCGAGGCCGGCGAGGCGCAGCGGCTGGTGGCCGGCGCTGTCGAGGGCCACCACCGCCGTGATCTCACCCTCTTCAGGCTCGGCCTCCGCCTGTCGCTGGGGGCGCTGCTGATCCTCGGCCTGCGCGAGGCATCGGGCCGGGTCGAGCTGCCGCCCTGGGCTCATCAGGACATGCTCGTGACCTATCTGGTCCCGGTTCTCGCGGTGTGGCTCATGGCCCTGGCGCCGCCCTGGCCGGTCTGGCGGCGTCTCAGCCCGTGAGGCCCAGCATCAGGCCGATATTCTGGACGGCAGCACCCGAGGCGCCCTTGCCGAGATTGTCGAGGCGGGCCACCAGCAGCGCATGGCCGCGCTCCTCGTTGGCGAACACGCGAAGCTCGAGGCGGTCGGTGCCGTTGAGGGCCTCGGGCTCGATCTTCCCGCCATCACCGGCGCAGGGCACCACGCGCACCAGCTCGCAGCCGCGGTAGCGGGCCTCGAGCGCGGCCTCGAGATCGCGTGCCGACGGCTTGCCGGGCAGCAGGTCGAGATGCAGGCCCACCGTCACCAGCATGCCTTGGCGGAAGCTGCCCACCGAGGGGACGAAGATCGGCCGCCGCTCGAGACCGGCATAGAGCTGGGTCTCGGGAATGTGCTTGTGCTCGAGGCTCAGGCCGTAGAGCTCGAAAGCGGCCGCCTTGCCGCCCTCGAACCTCTCGATCATCTGCCGGCCGCCGCCGCTGTAGCCGCTGACCGCATGGATCGCCACGGGGTAGTCGGCCGGCATCAGGCCGGCATCGACCAGCGGGCGCAGCAGGGCCACGGCACCGGTCGGATAGCAGCCGGGATTGGCGACCCTCCTGGAGGTGGCGACCGCCGCCGCCTGCTCGGCCGAGAGCTCGGGGAAGCCGTAGATCCAGCCGGACGCCACGCGGTGCGCGGTGCTCGCATCGAGCACTTTGGGGCCTGCCTCGCCCATGGCGTCCACCATGGCGACCGCCTCGCGGGCGGCATCGTCGGGCAGGCACAACACCACGAGATCGACCTCTGCCATCATCGCGCGACGCGCCTCGGCGTCCTTGCGGCGTGCGGGATCGATGCTGCGGACCTCGACGTCCGCGAGCGAGGCCAGCCGCTCGCGGATCCCGAGGCCGGTCGTGCCGGCCTCGCCGTCGATGAACACCGTCCGCCTGTCCTTGCCCTCGACCACCTTGCCTGCCCTCCATGGCGGCGCCCGCCGCTCCTGCAACAACGGCGCCGATCGAACAGGCGTTGCGCCGGTGGGTCAAGGCCGCAGCGCGCCCCGCTGCAGGCCGCCCGCGAGCCGCCCTGCGCCGCGCGCATGGCTCCCTCGGGTTGCCCGGGACGGCAAAAGCCTGTAAGAAGCAGCCCCTTGCTGCACTGCAGCATAGCACTTGCGGACGGCCGCACGGCCGTCTCTCCTCCGTCCCCCCGACCATCCAAACGTCGCGGCGCGTTGCGAGGCGACGTCGGAGCTCTGCCCGCTTCATGTCGCTTTCCCGTCTGCGCGCCGAATGGTTCGGCAATGTGCGCGGTGATCTGCTCGCCGGCACCGTGGTCGCCCTGGCCCTGATCCCCGAGGCGATCGCCTTTTCCATCATCGCCGGGGTCGACCCCAAGGTCGGCCTCTACGCGTCGTTCTGCATCGCGGTGGTGATCGCCTTCACCGGCGGCCGGCCGGGCATGATCTCGGCAGCTACCGGTGCCATGGCGCTGGTCATGGTCGATCTCGTGCGCGACTACGGCCTCGACTATCTGCTGGCGGCCACGCTGCTCACCGGCTTTCTGCAGATAGGATTCGGCCTGCTCAAGCTTGGCTCGCTGATGCGCTTCGTATCGCGCTCGGTGATGACCGGGTTCGTCAACGCCCTGGCGATCCTGATCTTCATGGCGCAGCTCCCCGAGCTGATCGGCGTGGGCGTCGAGACCTACGCGCTGGTGGCGCTGGGCCTTGCCATCATCTACCTGCTGCCGCGCCTGACGACTGCCGTGCCCTCGCCGCTGATCTGCATCCTGGTGATCACCGGCCTCGCGCTGGCGACCGGCATGGAGCTGCGCACGGTGGGCGACATGGGCGAGCTGCCCTCCGAGCTGCCCGCCTTCTTCCTGCCGACGGTGCCGCTCACCCTCGAGACGCTGCAGATCATCTTTCCCTATGCGCTGACGCTGGCCGTGGTCGGCCTGCTGGAATCGATGATGACCGCCAGCATCATCGACGACCTCACCGACACCGGCAGCGACAAGAGCCGCGAGTGCGTCGGCCAGGGCTCCGCCAACATCGTGGCGGGCCTTTTCGGCGGCATGGCCGGCTGTGCGATGATCGGCCAGTCGGTCATCAACGTGAAGTCGGGCGGCCGTGGCCGGCTCTCGGCCCTATGGGCCGGCAGCTTCCTCCTCTTCCTCATTCTCGTGCTCGACGAGTGGGTCCGGCAGATCCCCATGGCGGCGCTCGTGGCGGTGATGATCATGGTGTCGATCGGCACCTTCAGCTGGTCCTCGCTGCGCGACCTCAAGACCCATCCCAAAAGCTCGAGCATGGTGATGCTCACCACCGTCGTGGTGGTGGTCCTCACCCACGACCTGGCCAAGGGTGTCTTTGCCGGCGTGCTGATGAGCGGCGTGTTCTTCGCCTTCAAGGTCTCGGGCCTGATGCGGGTGCGCTCGGAGCTGGTCGCGGACGGGCTGCGGGTCTACCGGGTGGTGGGCCAGGTGTTCTTCGCCTCGGCCGACCGGTTTGCCGCCTCGTTCGACTTCAAGGAAGCCGTCGAGAAGGTCCGCATCGATCTGACCGCCGCCCATTTCTGGGACATCTCGGCGGTGGCGGCACTGGACAAGGTGGTCCTCAAGCTGCGACGTCAGGGTACCGAGGTGGAGCTGGTCGGTCTCAACGAGGCGAGCGCCACGCTGGTCGACAGGCTCGCCGCCTTCGACCGGCCCGACGCCTTCGACCGCGTCACCCAGCACTGAGGAGCGGAACATGGGGCGCATCCTGGCCTGCACCGACGGCTCGCTCTACGCCGCGAGCGTCTGTGACCATGCCGCCTGGGCGGCCGCCCGCATGGGCGTCGGGGTCGAGGTGCTGCACGTCCTCGACCATCACCGCGAGCGGGCCTCGCTGAGCGATCTGAGCGGCGCCCTGGGCATCGATGCCGGCGAGGAGCTGCTGCGCCAGCTCACCGAGCTCGAGGAGACGCGCGCCCGCCTCGGCCAGCGCAAGGGCAAGCTGGTGCTCGAGGAAGCCGCAAGGCGGCTGCGCGAGGCCGGCATCGAGGACGTCGCCCTGACCCAGCGCCACGGCGCTCTCGTCGAGACCATCGCCGAGCTCGACCAGCGCTCCGAGCTCGTAGTGATCGGCAAGCGTGGCGAGGGTGCCGACTTTGCCAGCCTGCATCTGGGCTCGAACCTCGAGCGGGTGGCCCGCGCAAGTCACCGCCCGATCCTCGTGGCCTCGCGCGCCTTCCGCCCGATCGGACGCCTGCTCATCGCGTTCGACGGCGGCCCCAGCGCCAGGAAGGCGGTTGCCTACGTCGCCGCTCAGAAGCTTCTCAAGGGGCTGGAATGCCGCCTCTTGACGGTCGGCCGCGAGGACGCGCAGACGCGTGAGCGGCTCGACGAGGCGGCAACCGAGCTGCTGCGCGGCGGCTTTGCGGTCGATGCCCGCATCGTGGCGGGCGATCCCGACAAGGTCATCGCCCACGAGGTCGAGACCGGTGGCATCGATCTCCTCGTGATGGGCGCCTACGGCCACTCGCGCATCCGCAACCTGATCATCGGCAGCACCACCACGGCGATGCTGCGCTCCTGCCGCGTACCGGTCCTGCTGCTGCGCTGAGCCGTCCTCCTGCCGGCGGGAGGCGGCGGGCTCAGCTCGCCGGCTTCCTCGCCACCAGGTCGATCAGTGCCGACATGCCGGCATGGCCGGTGCCCTCGCGGATGTCCGCCTCGCAGGATTGCAGCTCGAGGATCTCCAGCGCCGCGAAGGCCTCGCGCAGCATCGGCTCGGTGTACATGTTCTCGGCGAAGGGTGGGCCGCCGGTGCCGCGGCCGACCTGCTCGGGGCGGTAGCCCTGCAGCAAGAGCAGACCGCCGGGCCTCAGCGCGTCCTGCATCAGCCCGAAGAGCCGGGCACGCTCGCGGGGCCGGGCGAACTGGATGAAGATCGCCGCGATGGCGTCGAACCGCTCCCGGCCCCAGTCCCACGAGAGGATGTCGGCCTGCTCT
The DNA here is from genome assembly GCA_033875255.1 of Geminicoccaceae bacterium 1502E. Taxonomy (GTDB): domain Bacteria; phylum Pseudomonadota; class Alphaproteobacteria; order Geminicoccales; family Geminicoccaceae; genus Marinimicrococcus. The sequence goes on from JAWZSN010000019.1 coordinate 44,349, forward strand.
GTCGCGAGGTTGACGCCACGATCATGGGCGAGCCGTTGCGCCTTCTCCAGCGCCACCGAGGAGGCCTCGACCGAGAGCACGTCGAGGCCGCGCCCCGCCAGCCACACGCCGTTGCGCCCCTCGCCGTCGGCTACCGCCAGCACCTTCATGCCGGGCCGCAGCCGGTCTGCCTGGCGCACCAAAAAGGCGTTCGGCTCGGTGCCGAAGAGATAATCCTCGCTGCCGAACCGACGGTCCCACTCGGCCACCCGCTCCTCGACCGATTGTTCCATGACTCTCTCCTCATCCCGCCGCGATAGGCGCGCATGGTGCACCAGCACCGGCCGGCGGGCGAGGGGGCTGGCCGGGGCATGCTGACCGCGCGGAGCGCTCGTGTCCGCTGCCGAGGTTCCAGCGCGACCGGAACCGCTCTACGCTCCGGCCGGCGCCTTCCTCCAGACCCGGACCAGACCAGCTTGCCCGTGCTCGACCGGCCTTGCGACTTTCGTGACCTTCTTCCGCCCAGGGGCTCGCTGCTCGGCCTCGACATGAGCCAGCGGCGCATCGGCGTCGCCGGCACCGATGTCGAGCGTCGTCTGGTGACGCCGCTCCTGACGCTGCAGCGCGACAAGTGGGCGCGGGACTGCGGGCGGCTGGCCGGCCTCGTGAAGGAGCGCGAGGCAGTCGGGCTGGTGCTCGGCCTGCCCCTCAACATGGATGACAGCGAGGGCCCGGCCGCCCAGCGCACGCGCGACTGGGCGCGCAATCTCGGCAAGGCGCTGCGCCTGCCGCTGCTGCTGCAGGACGAGCGGCTGACCAGCTCGGCCGTGTCCTTCGCCATCGAGGAGGGCAGGCTGCCGCGCCCCAAAAAGGGCCAGCTCCTCGACCACTATGCGGCCGCAGTCATTCTCGAGGATGCGCTGCGCGCCATGGCTGGCTGAGCGGACGGCAGCGTTTCCTGCAGAAAATTTCACTCGCCTCGGGGCGGGCGGAGCGTATCTTCCGGCGCCGTGCCACCGGCCGGATCCCCCCTCATGATCGACGACCTTGTCACCCGCATAGCCGCAGGGCGCGGCTTTCTCCGCAAGGTCTGGACGCTGACCAGGCCCTACTGGTTCTCCGAGGAGCGCTGGTTCGCCCGCGGCGTGCTGGCGCTCCTCGTCGCGATGAGCATCTTTCTGGTCTGGATGGCCAAACTGCTCAATGAGTGGAACCGCGCCTTCTTCGACGCGCTCCAGGAGAAGGACGCCGCTGCCTTCTGGAAGCTCATCTTCTCCGTCGAGAGCTTCGAGGCGTTCTTCTTCTCGTTCAGCGGCCTGGTTCTCGTCTATATCGTGGTGGCCGTCTACCGGGTGTGGCTGCGGCAGTACCTCACCATCCGCTGGCGGCGCTGGCTGACGGAGGTCTATTTCCGCGACTGGCTCGACGAGCGGACCTACTACCGCATGGAGCTGGTCAACCACGGCGCCGACAATCCCGAGCAGCGCATCGAGCAGGATATCGGCCTGTTCAGCCTGCAGACGCTGACCATCGGCCTCGGGCTAGTGAGCGAGCTGCTGACCCTGGGCACCTTCGTCTACGTGCTCTGGGGTCTCTCGGGGAGCCTCGTGCTGCCGCTCATGGGCGGGGTTCCGGTGCCCGGCTACATGGTATGGGTGGCGCTGCTCTATGCCATTGCCGGCTCGTGGCTCACCTGGCTGATCGGCCGGCGCCTGGTGGGAATCAATTTCGACCTCGAGCGGTACAATGCCGACTTCCGCTATCGTATGGTGCGGATCCGCGAGAACGCCGAGAGCATCGCGCTCTATGGCGGCGAGGCGGACGAGCAGCAGCGTCTGCGCGGCGCCTTCGGGCGGATCTTTGCCACCTGGTGGGATTACATGCGGGTCACCAAGCGGCTTACCTGGATCACGGTGTTCTATGGCCAGGCGGCCTCCATCTTTCCCATCATCGTCCAGGCGCCGCGCTTTTTCGCCGGCGAGATCATGCTGGGCGTGCTCACCCAGACCGCCGGCGCCTTCGCCCAGGTCCAGGGCTCTCTCTCCTGGTTCATCGACAGCTTCGCCGAGCTTGCGAGCTGGAAGGCCACGGTTGACCGTCTCACCAGCTTCGCCGGCACCATGGCCGAGACCAGGCGTCGCGCCGAGGCCGAGCGGCCCTTCGAGGTCGTCCGCCACGCCGGGCCGGAGCTGCGGCTGGAGGATGTCGAGGTTCGGGTGCCGGGCGGGACGCCGCTGATCGAGCATGCAACGCTGGCCATCGCCAAGGGCGAGGCGGTGGTGATCCAGGGGCCGTCCGGCTCGGGCAAGACCACGCTCTTTCGCACGCTGGCCGGCTTGTGGCCCTTCGGGCACGGGCGCATCGGGGTGCCCGAGGGCGCGCGCGTCCTGTTCCTGCCGCAAAAGCCCTATCTGCCGATCGGCACGCTCGAGGAGGTGCTGAGCTACCCGGAGCACCCCGAGGCCTATGATCGCGAGGCGTTCCGCACCGCGTTGCTGGCGTGCCGGCTGCCGGGGCTGGTCGACCGGCTCGAGGAGACCGCCAACTGGTCGCTGGCGCTATCGCCGGGCGAGCAGCAGCGTGTGGCCTTCGCCCGCGCCTTTCTCTACCGGCCCGACTGGCTGTTCCTCGACGAGGCGAGCTCCGCACTGGACCGGGAGACCGAGGCCGCGATCTACGGGCAGCTGCGCGAGCGCCTGCCCGGCGTGACGCTGGTGAGCATCGCCCACAACCCGTCGCTGCTGCGCTTCCACGACCGTTGCCTGATCATCGACCCGCAGACCCGCAGCGTGCTCTTCGAGGCCCTGCCAGCGGCCGCTGCCGAGTAGTAGGGGGATCCGGGGTCGGCGAGGGCGGGGCCGTGCAAGGTGCTGCGCGCGGCCGGCTTTCCATTTCTCGGGGCTGGCGGCGTTCGGTCGGCAGGGGATGGGGCTCGCCACACGGCTCCCGCACCTGCCCGGCGAGGATGCGGATCCGCTGAACCCCAACGCCGTCCGCAGACAGAAGCGAACAACGAAAGCCGCGCGCAGCGCCTTGCACGGCCCGATCACGACGAGCCGGCACCAGTGCCGGTCCGCATGCCGCGCCGCCGTCAGGCAGCGGCAGGAAGGGCGGGCCCACGGCGGCGGTAGATCAGGAGCTGCTCGGCACCTTGCGGATCGAGCTCCTCGACGAGCTCGAAGCCTTGCTCGCGGATGACGCGTGGCGCGTCATGGAGACGCCGGCGCGGGACCCGGAAGGCGAAGATCTCGCGGCACCGGGCGAGCGCCTTCACCAGCGCCGTGTCGCGCGACCGCTCGAGAAGATGCTGGTAGACGCCCAGCATCAGCACGCAATCGTAGGACGGCTCCAGGAACGGGGCGGCATCGAGCTGGCCGGGCCGGTTCAGCTCCATCACGTCGAAACGGGCGGGCTCCAGGGCACACACCCGGCGGGCGGAGGCGATGCGATGGGCGCTGTTGTCGAGCCCATGGCCGCGGCGCGCGCCCGCGCGCAGCAGGCGGCGCAGCATCAGCCCCTCGGCACAGCCCAGATCGAGCACTGTGCGGTCTCTGGCATGGCGGGCCAGCGCCTCCCACCCGGCGAGCCGCCGCTCGGGACAGCGGTGGCCGTCGAGCCCCAGCTCCGGCGTGGCGTAATAGTCGCGGCGCGAGGGGCTGGGCAGCTTCCGGCCGCGGACGAGGCCTTTCAGCCGTGCGATGAGACGCATTCCTCTTTGTCCTCCTCTCGTGGCGCGACCCCGGGCAAGGGGCGCTCCCCAAGCAGACGGACAAGCGCGCGCAAGGTTCCTCGCGGCGGCGGATGAGAGCCGCAGCCGACGGGCATCCTTTGCTAGAATGCCGCCTTCGGCGCCGGCGCGCGGCCGGCCGTGTGGCAGGGAGGCGGTCATGGCGAAGCACGAATGGGCCAGCGGCGAGGCCGGCTTCGGCCCGGCCGAGATCGGCGCGCTCTCGCACCTCTACCGCGGCGAGCTCTACCGCAGCACCATCTGGCGTACGCGCCTGGATGCCACCACCAACTGGGCCGTGGTCACCACCGGCATCGCCCTCTCGCTCACCTTCTCCAGCGCCGAGGCGTCGCCGCTGCCGCTGGCCCTGGTGGGGCTGCTGGTGGCGGTGTTCCTCTTTATCGAGGCACGCCGCTACCGGTTCTTCGACTTCTGGAGGATGCGCGCCCACGTGCTCGAGGTGCATTTCTTCGGGCCGATGCTGCGCGGCGACGGCGTGCGCACGGAGAACGGCTGGAACGAGGTCCTCTATGGCGACTACCGCGCGCCCAGCCTGCACATCACCATGCTGGAGGCGGCCGGGCGCCGGCTGCGGCGCAACTATGGCTGGATCTTCGCCATCCAGGTCGCCGCCTACCTCGCCAAGATCCTGATCCACCCGACGCCCATCAGTCTGCTCGACGAGGTCTGGGAGCGGGCCCGGATGGGGCCGGTGCCCGGCCAGCTCGTCATTCTCGCCGGCTTTCTCTTCCACGGCACGTGGCTCGTGGTGGCTTTCCATACCTACAAGAGCCGGCGCGGGGCGGGGAGAAAGCGGCCGCCGCGGCCGGACCGCGACCGCATGCTCGAGCTGGCGGCGGGCGACGGGTGAACATCGAGATGCAGGGATCCTTTTCCCACATCGTCGGTTATGGTGTCGGACGCGCCGGTGCGCGCGAGGCTGGCGGAAGGGACATCCCCATGAGTGTCGGCACGATCCTGCTCATCATTCTCGTCCTTCTCCTGATCGGCGCGCTGCCGACCTGGCCCCACAGTACCGGCTGGGGCTACTATCCCAGCGGCGGCCTCGGCCTGCTCCTTATCATCGTGCTTGTCCTGCTGCTCATGGGGCGGATCTAGGCGGGCGCTTGCTCAGTTGACGAACTGCGGCATGAGAAGCCGCGGCAGATAAAGGACGAGCTCGGGGATGAAGATGATCAGCCCGAGGATGCAGAGCATCGGCGCGAGGATGATGCAGACATCCTTGAAGGCGTCGACCACGCGGATCTCGCCCACCGCGCAGGAGATCAGCAGGCAGAGCCCGTAGGGCGGGGTCACGAGGCCGAAGCCCAGGCTCACCACGCCGATGATCGCGTAGTGGATGGGATGCATGCCCACATGCTGGGTCACCGGGAAGAGCACCGTGCCCAGGATAATGATGGCCGGGATGGCGTCGATGAAGCAGCCGATCACGAGGAAGGAGACGGCTACCAGAAGGCCCATGCCGGTGACCCCGAGGCCCAGCGATTCGACGCCGGCGATCAGCAGCGCGGGAATCTTGAAATAGGCCAGCAGCCAGCCGAAGGCGCTGGCCGTTCCGATGCAGAAAAGGGCGATCGCGGCGAACCGGCCGGTGTCGTAGAGCACCGCCGAGAGCTTGGCGAAGCCTACCGTCCGGTAGACCAGCATGCCCAGCAGCAGCGAGTAGATCACCGCGATCAGCGAGGCCTCGGTGGGGGTGAAGAAGCCGCCGACGATGCCGCCCACGATGATGATCGGCGTCATCAGCGCCAGCGAGGCGCTGCCGAAGGAGACGGCGAGCTCGACCATGGTGCTGCGCGGGTAGAGCGGGTAGTCGTATTTCTTCGCGTAGATGTAGACGATCAGCATCTGCGAGAGGCCGATCAGGACGCCGGGTATCACGCCGGCGAGGAACAGGCCGCCGATCGAGACCGACATCAGGCCGCCCCACACCACCATGAGGATCGAGGGCGGGATGATGACCCCCATCACGCTCGAGCAGGCGGTCACCGCCACCGCGAAGCTCGCAGAGAAGCCTTCCTTCTTCATCTGCGGGATGAGCAGCGAGCCGATGCCGGCGGCATCGGCCGTGGAGGAGCCGGAGATACCGGCGAAAAACATCGAGACCACGACGTTGATGTGGCCGAGCCCGCCCGGCAGGTGGCCCACGAGACTTCGTGCGAAGCGGATCAGCCGGTCGGTGATGCCGGCGGCATTCATCAGGTTGGCGGCCAGCAGGAAGAACGGCACCGCCAGCAGGACGAACGAGTTGTAGGACTTGAACATCTCCTGCAAGAGCAGGATCGGCGTCAGGCGCGGCTCGATGAAGAACACGGGGATGCAGGCCAGCGCCAGGGCGAAGGCCACGGGGATCCTCAGAATGATCAGGGTGAGGAACGTGCCGAAGAGGATCGCCGCCACCATGCCGGCCGTCATGGCATGTCCCCTGCGGTGGGCAGCGCATGGCCGCGCAGCAGCCTGACGTCCTCGACGACCTTCTCGCCCAAAAAGGCCAGCCAGGTGACGCCGGTCAGCGGCCAGGCGATGAAGATGTAGGTCATTGGGAGCTCGAAGATCTCGGAGGTCTGGTACCAGCCGAACTCGACGAACTGCCAGCCATAGTGAACGAAGATCAGCGCCACCACGAGCATGCCGGCATGGGCGAACAGGCGGATGGCGCCCTCCACGCGCGGGCTGCGGCCGTGCGGCAGGACGTCGAGGTCGAAGTGGGTCCCGTCGCGCACCGCGATCATCGCCCCCAGCATGATGACCCAGACGAAGCAGAAGCGCGCGATCTCCTCGGTCCAGATGTAGCGGGGCACGAAGTCGAAGTAGCGTGCCATGATCTGCATGGTGACCGGGATGCACAGCACCGCCATGGACAGGGTGATGGCGAAGCGCAGCAGCCGGTAATAGAGGTCGAGCAGCTTCTTCATGAAATGGCCGGCCCCTTGTCAGACGACCGACCGGCGGCGGGCCACCCGGGCCGCGCCGCCGGTTGCGAGGAGTGCTGCCGCCGAAAGGGCGGTCACTCGATGGCGTTGATCCTGTCGAGCACGTCGCCGGCGCCGAGCTCCTCGGCATAGGCCTTCATCACCGGCTGGGCGAGCTCGAGCATCTTGTCGCGCTCGGTGAACTCGACGGTCTCGAGCAGGCCCTTGTCCTCGAGCGCCTTGAGCTTCTGGCTGTCCTGGCTGCTCTCGATCTCGCGCCCGACCTTGCCGGCCTCGACGCCGGCCTCGTCGATGCACTTTTGCAGCTTCTCGGGCAGGCGCTGGTAGGTCTTGTTGGAGAACGCCAGGGGGCGGACCGTGATGGCGTGCTTGGTGAGCGAGAGATGGGGGCCGACCTCGTAGAACTTCATCTGCTCCACGCCGGCCGCCTCGTTCTCGGCCGCCTTGATCACGCCGGTCTGGATGGCGTTATAGACCTCGTTGTAGGCGATCACCGTGGGGGCAGCACCCAGCGCGGTGAACACGCGGGTCCAGATCGGCGCGCCCTGCATGCGGATCGGCAGGTCCTTGAGCTCCTCCATGTTGCTCACCGGGATGTTGGCGAAGACGTTGCGGGTGCCGCCGCCCGCATAGCCGATGATCCTGACGTCCGCCTTCTTGAGGATGTCATCGGCGACCGGCTTCAGGGCGTCGGCGTCGATGACCTTGCGCCAGTGGTCCTCGTCCCTGAACAGGAACGGCATGTCCATGAGCGGGGCCATCTTGGAGAAGGTCGACATGTGGGCCGGCGAGACCACCGCATAGTCCACCGAGATGCCCTGGTTCATGTAGGCGAAATAGTCCTTCTCGAGGCCCAGCTCGCTGTTGAGGTGCATCTGGAACTCGACCGGCTCCGAGTAGCACGCCTTCACCAGCTCCTCGAACTTGCGCATCGTCTTGGTGAAGGCGTGGTTCTCGTCGAACTGGCTGGCGCCGATCAGCTTGATCGGCTCGGCCTGCGCGCCGGCGGCCATGGTGACCGCGAGGACGCTGCCCAGTGCAAGGCTGGCGAGGCGATTGGCCCGCATGGTTGTTCCCCCCTGATTGCTTTATCGGACCGAACTGTGCCGCAGCCTTGCAGGTTTGTCATGCCCTCCGCGCATGCTGCGCTGCACAATAACAGCGCTTGACCCGAACGCGATCGACGCTCATTTGCCACGGGTGCCGAGCTTGGAGACGCGAATGAGGATGGTGGCGATGGAACGGGCGTGGGGCACGGCGGTCCGGCGCGGGACGATGCTTCTTGCCGGGCTCCTGCTCCTGGCCGGATGCGGCGAGGGCGGTGCCGACGGCAGCGCCCAGGCCGCGCGCGAGGCGCCGCCTCCGCCGCCGGTCACGGTGGCCACCCCGCTGGTCAAGCGGCTGATGGAGTGGGACGAGTTCACCGGCCGTTTCGAGGCGGTCGAGAGTGTCCAGGTGCGGGCCCGCGTCTCGGGCTATCTCGACGCCGTCCATTTCGAGGACGGCGCGCTGGTCGAGAAGGGGCAGCTCCTGTTCGTCATCGACCAGCGTCCCTTCGAGGCGGCGGTGGCACAGACCGAGGCCCAGGTGGAGAGCGCCGAGGCGCGGCTCAAGCTGGCCCAGCTCGACCTCGACCGCGCCAGCAAGCTCGTCGACAGCTCGGCGGTCTCGCGCGCCACGCTCGACCAGCGCCAGGCCGAGGCGCGCGGCGCCGCCGCGGCCCTCGACGCCGCCCGCGCCCAGCTCCGCCAGGCACGGCTCGAGCTCGAGTTCACCGAGGTCCGGGCACCGGTGGCCGGCCGCATCTCCAGCCGCCGGGCCGATGTCGGGAACCTGGTCAGCCCCGAGAGCCTGCTCACCACCATCGTCTCGCTCGACCCGATCCACTTCGTCTTCGACATGAGCGAGCAGGACTTCCTCGCCTACCAGCGCGCGGTGCAGGCAGGCGCGCTGCCGTCGACCCGCGACCAGGCGACCCCCGTCCAGGTCAGGCTGTCCGACGAGGAGGGCTGGCCGCGCGACGGCGCGATGAACTTCGTCGACAACGTGGTCGACCAGGGCACCGGGACAGTGCGGGCGCGCGCCTTGCTCGACAATCCCGACCATCTGATCCTGCCCGGCCAGTTCGGTACGATCCGCATCCCCGGCTCGCCGGAATACGACGCGCTCCTGGTTCCCGACGCCGCGATTGGCACCGACCAGGACCGGCGCATCGTGATGGCGGTGGGCGAGGACGGCACCGTGACGCCAAGGATCGTGAAGCCGGGGCCGCGGGTGTTCGGCCTGCGGATCGTCCGCAAGGGCCTCGGGGCCGACGACCGCATCGTCATCGACGGACTGATCCGCGCCCGGCCGGGAGCGAAGGTCACCCCCAAGCCGGGTGAGATCACCCTGCCCGAGCAGGCCGGCTGAGCGGCGGAAGGTCCCGATGCGCTTTGCCCATTTCTTCGTCGATCGGCCGATCTTCGCGACGGTCGTCTCGATCCTCATCACGCTTTTGGGCGGGTTCGCCTATTTCCAGCTTCCGGTGGCGCAATATCCCGAGGTGGCACCGCCTACCATCGTGGTGAGCGCGCGCTATCCCGGCGCCTCGGCGGAGGTGGCGGCGGAGACCATCGCCTCGCCGTTGGAGCAGGAGATCAACGGTGTGGAGGGCATGCTCTACATGCTCTCCCAGTCGACCGGCGACGGCAGCGTGTCGATCACCGTGACCTTCGCCCTGGGCACCGACCTCGACGCCGCTCAGGTGCTGGTCCAGAACCGGGTGGCGATCGCCGAGGCGCGCCTGCCCGAGGAAGTCCGCCGGCAGGGGGTGCAGACCGCCAAGAACTCCCCCGACTTCCTGATGGCGATCAACCTGAGCTCGCCCGACGGCAGCCTCGACCAGCTCTACATCTCCAACTACGCGACCCTGCACATCGAGGACGTGCTGGCCCGGCTCGAGGGCGTGGGCCAGGTGCAGGTCTTCGGCGCGCGCGACTATTCGATGCGCTTGTGGCTCGATCCCGACCGCATGGCCGCACTGGAGCTGACCACCGGGGACGTGGTGGCGGCGGTGCGCGCGCAGAACGTCAACGTGGCCTCGGGCGTGCTCAACCAGGAGCCGGTGGTCGATCCGGGCGCCTTCGCGCTCAACATCGAGACGCTGGGCCGGCTGCCCGACGCCAAGGCGTTCGAGCAGATCATCGTCAAGACGGCAGCTGACGGGCGGGTTACCCGGCTGCGCGACATCGCCCGGGTCGAGCTGGGCGCCCAGGACTATCTCTCCAACTCCTATATCGACGGGCGCGAGTCGGTGACGATGGGCGTGTTCCAGCGGCCCGGCTCGAACGCTCTGGAGACGGCGGCCGCCATCCGCGCCACCATGGACGAGCTGGCGGCCGAGTTTCCGGCCGGCATGCAGCACGACATCGCCTACGACACGACCCGCTTCATCGCCCAGTCGGTGGAGGAGGTCGAGACGACGATCTACGAGGCGGTGGTGCTGGTGGTGCTCGTCGTGGTGCTGTTCCTGCAGTCCTGGCGCGCCGCGATCATTCCGATCCTGGCGATCCCGGTCTCGCTGATCGGCACCTTCGCCATCATGGCGGCGGCCGGGTTCAGCCTTAACACCCTCTCGCTGTTCGGCCTCGTGCTGGCAATCGGCATCGTGGTCGACGACGCCATCGTCGTGGTCGAGAATGTCGAGCGCAACCTCCGCCAGGGGCTGGCGCCGCGCGAGGCGGCGCATCGCACCATGGACGAGGTGGGCGGCGCGCTGGTGGCGATCGCCCTGGTGCTCTCCGCAGTGTTCATCCCGGCGGCCATGGTCTCCGGCATCCAGGGACAGTTCTTCCGCCAGTTCGCGATCACCATCGCCGCCGCGACCATCATCTCGGCGGTGGTCTCGCTGACGCTCTCGCCGGCCTTGTGCGCGCTTCTCCTCAAGCCGCACGACGAGAACGCGCGGCCCTCGCGGCTGGGTGCGCCGGTGCGCTTCTTCTTCCGCGGCTTCAACCGCGCCTTCGACGGGCTTGCCAACGGCTATGCCTGGCTCACCGGGCGGCTGGTGCGGGTGTCGGTCCTGGTGCTGCTGGTCTATGGCGGGCTCATCGGCGTCACTGCCTGGCAGTTCGAGCGCACACCCGAGGGTTTCATCCCGTCGCAGGACCAGGGTTACGCCATCGGCGTGCTGCAGCTCCCGGCCGGCGCCACGCTCCAGCGCACCGACGCGGTGGTGCGCGAGGCGACGCGCCAGATCCTCGAAGTCGAGGGCGTGGCCCACGCAGTGGCCTTCGCCGGCTTCGACGGCGCCACCTTCACGCCGGCGCCCAATGCCGGCGCGGTCTTCATCACGCTCGATCCGTTCTCCGAGCGCATCGAGGCGGGGCTCACCCTGGAGGGAATCCTGGGCCAGCTCCAGCAGCGGCTGTTCGCCATCGAGCAGGCCTTCGTGATGGTGATCCCGCCGCCGCCCGTCCAGGGCATCGGCACCGGCGGCGGCTTCAAGATGATGGTCGAGGACCGCCGCGGCCGCGGCCTCGAGGCGCTCGAGCAGGCGACCCAGGCGCTGGCCGCTGCGGCCAGCAAGGAGCCGGCGCTGACCGGCGTCTTCACCCTCTTCAACACCCGCAGTCCCAAGGTCTATGCCGACATCGACCGGGTGAAGGCGGAGATGCTGGGCGTGCCGGTGCAGTCGATCTTCGACACGCTCCAGGTCTATCTGGGCTCGGCCTACGTCAACGACTTCAGCTATCTCGGGCGCACCTACCGGGTGACGGCCCAGGCCGACGGCGGCTGGCGCCGCGAGGTCAAGGACATCGCCGACCTCGAGACCCGCAACGAGGAGGGGCGGATGGTGCCGCTGGGCTCGGTCACCACGTTCGAGACACGGACGGGGCCCTACCGCGTGCCGCACTTCAACCTCTACCCGGCGGCCGAGGTGCAGGGCTCGACGGTGCCGGGCGTGTCCTCGGGCGAGGCGCTGGCCATCATGGAGCGGCTGGCCGGGGAGGTGCTGCCCGACGGCTTCGCCTACGAGTGGACCGATCTCTCCTATCAGGAGAAGCAGCAGGGCAACACCGGCCTGCTGGTGTTCGGCGCCGCGGTGGTGTTCGTCTTCCTGCTGCTGGCCGCCCAGTACGAGAGCTGGCTCCTGCCGCTGGCGGTCATCCTGATCGTGCCGATGTGCCTGCTCGCCGGCGTCACCGGCGTGCAGATGCGCGGCATGGACATCAACGTGCTGGTGCAGATCGGCTTCGTGGTGCTGGTCGGTCTCGCCGCCAAGAACGCGATCTTGATCGTCGAGTTCGCCCGGCAGGCCGAGAACGAGGGGCACAGCCGGTTCGCCGCGGCGGTCGAGGCGGCGCGAACCCGGCTCCGGCCGATCCTCATGACCTCGCTGGCCTTCATCCTGGGCGTCGTGCCGCTGCTGATCGCCCAGGGAGCCGGTGCGGAGAACCGCCAGGCGCTGGGCACCGCGGTCTTCTCCGGGATGCTCGGCGTGACGCTCTTCGGCCTGCTCTTCACGCCGGTCTTCTACGTGGTGTGCCGGCGGCTCGGCATGATCGGCCGGCGGCATCGCCGGACGGCCGGGGAGGGAGCGGGCGCCTGAGCGCCCGCTCGCGGCGCTACCTCTTCACGTCGAACTGGCGTTTTTTCGTGTAGAGGTAGCGCACATACTCGTACTCGAACGGCGAGCCGGTGCCGTAGTAGCGGAACGGGTTGAGGTGCCGCTCGTCGACCGCCTCGAGGCCGTAGACCGCGGGATTGACGTAGACCTCGTCGATCACGACGTCCCAGGGCGGCAGCTGCGTCATGACGCCCCGGTCGACCACCGTGCCGGTGGTGTCGCGCAGGTTCGACGGGCCCAGGATCGGCAGGACGATGTAGGGGCCGCCGCTCACCCCCCAGCGCCCCAGGGTCTGCCCGAAATCCTCGCGCTGCTGCTCCACGCCCATCGCCCCGGCCACGTCGAAGAGCCCGAGCAGGCCCAGCGTCGAGTTCACCGCAAAGCGGATCGTCGCCCGGCTCGCCACCTCGGGACGTGCCTGCAGGAGGCCGTTGGCGGCGTTCCTGATCTCGCCCAGGTTCGAGAAGAACGAGGAGACGCGGCGCTCGACCGGGTCGGGCAGCAGCCACTCGTAGCCGCGCACCACCGGCAGGAAGATGTAGCGGTCGAAGGATGCATTGAACCGGTAGATGCTACGGTTGACCGGCTCGAACGGATCGTAGACGGCAATCGGGTAGAGGGGTGCGGACGGCGCCTCGAGCGGGGTGGTGCCGGCGCAGGCGGAGAGGGTCAGGGCGGCCAGGGCCGTCGTGGCGGGAAAGCGCATGCCTCTGCTTGCTCCTCAGGCGCCGAAGAAGGCGGCGAGCGCGTCGACGAAGGCGCGCTCCTGGAAATTGCCCAGATGGCCGCCATGCTCGAAGACCCGCAGGCGCGGGCCCATCACCCGCTGCAGCCAGTCGAGGTCGCCCGGCGCCAGGATGATGTCGTCTCGGTTGGTGAACACGCCCAGGTGCCGGGCCTGGCGCAGGAACGGCTCGACATGGGCGAGCCGCAGCTCGGCCAGCGCCTCCTGCTGGTCGAAGTCCGGGTCGCGGGCCTTGTAGAAGGGGAAGTAGAGCTCCTCGAAATAGTCCTCGAACGAGCGCGACAGGCCGCGGGTGAGATAGGGCGTCAGCGAGGAGGTGAAGCCCGGCTCGCGGCCCCGCGGCACGATGTAGCCGCCGCCGGTCATGACGTCGGCAGTGAACGACATGTCGTTGGCGAGCAGCCGGAAATAGAGGCCTATCAGGGTCTCCAGCCGGTCGTCGTCGGGTGGCAGGCGGGCATAGGCCCGATAGAGGAAGTCGCCGTCGAACGCCGCCTGCCCGCTCTCCAGATAGAGCTCGCCCAGCTCGTTCATCAGCCGCTCGATGAAGAGCGCCACGCGCTGCGGGTCGTCGCGCAGGTGGCGGTCGAACATCGCGTCCAGGATCCGCACCGAGCGCAGCAGGTCGACCGGCGGGTTGATCAGCAGCACCTTCTCGAAATTGAAGGCGCGCTCCTGGGCATCGAGCTTGGCCAGGAAGGCCGCGTGCGCGCCGCCCAGGCTGTAGCCGGCGAGCCGGAAGCCGGTGACCGGCAGCAGCGGGCCGATATCGGAGAGCACCGCCATCATCGCCCGGTAGAGATCCTCCGCGTCCTCGGGCAGGCGGCCCGGCACGCTGGTCTCGGAGGCGGAGACGATGAAGCCCGGGAAGGTCGGCGAGGCGATCGAGACGACGTGCATACCCGCGGCATAGAGGCCGCGCATCAGCAGGATCATGCCGTCGCCGTGGGCGCTGGAGCCGGTGCCGCCGATCACGAAGACCAGCGGTGCGGGACCCGGCTGCTCGGCCAGCAGATATTCGAGGCCCTCGGCATACCAGAAAACCTCGGGCACCTTGCGGTCGGGGAAGATCCGCACCCGGCCGGCGCGCAGATTGCTGTCGAGGTCGAACGCGGGAAGCTCGGCGCGCAGCGCCTCGGGCGTGCCCAGCACGGTGCGCGCCAGCGGGTCACCGACCGGCAGCCTCGGGCCTTCGGGGATCGGCAGCGTCTCGAGCGCCTGGCCTAGAGCGCCGGAGGGCGCCAGCGCCACGGCGGCGAGCCCCGCCACCAGGCGGCGCCGGGTCCGATCGACCCTCGTTGCATGCCCGTTTCCGTCCGATAGCCGCATCGCTTGCGTCGCCCGTGTGGTGACCAGTCGCCGGATGTCTCTGCTCCAGCCGCGTCTATCTAGCGGGCGATGGGGGTTTGGCAAAGCGGCAGTGCGGCGGGCGCAGCGGTGGCGTCCGGGGCACGGCCTTGCGTCCGCCACGGCGCCGCCTAGACTGAGCCTCGCAAACGGTCAGGGAACAGGGGAGGCGGCGTCCATGGCGCTCGAGGTGCGTCCATTGTGGGAAGGCTCCTTCGGGGCCGAGATCAGCGGCTTCGACATGACCCGCGAGACGGGCCAGGAGGACTGGCGGCGGCTGGTGGGGGCCTCGCATGCCCATGGCGTGATCCGCCTGCGCGGGCAGAAGGCGGACCCGGCGGCGCTCCTGCGGCTGGCCAGCCGGTTCGGCACGCCGGTCCCGCACATCCTCACCCACTTCCACGTCGAGGGCCACAGCGCCGTCCTCAAGCTCTCCAACATCGTCACCGACGGCAAGCAGTGGGGCATCTATGACGGGGCCAACTACTGGCACACCGACATGGCTTTCGAGGACCCTCCGGGTGCCGCCACCATCGTCTACGCGCTCAAGACGCCCAGAAAGGGCGGCGCCACGCGGGTGGCCGACATGTACGCCGCCTATGACGAGCTTGCGGACGCGATGAAGAGGAGGATCGACGGGCTGGTGGTGCTGCACCACTACGGCAATCGCGACGATCTCGACGAGAACTCGACGGGCTCCGCCTCCAAGCTCACCGACGAGCAGAAGAAGCAGGTCAGGAACGTCTTCCACCGTCTCGTCCGGCCGCATCCGGTCGCCGGGCGCAAGGCGCTGTACGGCGTCTCGGGAAGCTCCTTCGGCATCGTCGGCATGCCCGACGACGAGGCGATCGATCTGTTGAACGAGCTCAAGGCGCACGCCACGCAGGAGCGCTATGTGCGCGAGCTCGACTACGGGCCCGGCGACATCGCCGTGTGGGACACGAGCTGTACGCTGCACGCGGCAACCCCGCTCGCCCCGGTCGACAGCCCCGACGACCCGATGGCGCGCCTGCTCCACCGGGTAAGCGTGAAGGGCCGCTCGCCGCTTTTTTCATGAGCTGGCGGCGGCGCAGCCGGAGCAACAGGCCCAGGCCGTAGCATCCTGCGCGCAGCGGCGCGGCTTCGAGGTGGACGGCATGAGGCAGGTGCGCTTGAACTGCAGGAGATTTTTCCGCCTAGAAATTGCTTCCTGCAGGACATGCGACCATGAGAATTGAGCAACCGCGCGCCCAGCACCTCCTCGCCCTGCTGACGGCGGGCCTGCTCCTCGGCGCCGCCCCGGTTCATGCCGACCCCGCCACCGCCGAGCGCCTGCGGGAGGCGGGCGAGGCCGACATCGCCGCCCTGGCCGGGATCCACGGCGAGGCGCTCGAGGTCTCGGGCAAGGTGACGGTGGAGGAGGATCCCGAGCTCGAAGGTGCTTATGTCGGCACCGCGCCCGGCCTGGCATGGCCGGTCCACGAGAACGTCACCTTGACGATCCCGGCCTACGAGACCCGCATCCGCGACCTCGGCGACGGGCTGTT
Organism: Geminicoccaceae bacterium 1502E; assembly: GCA_033875255.1. GTDB lineage: Bacteria > Pseudomonadota > Alphaproteobacteria > Geminicoccales > Geminicoccaceae > Marinimicrococcus. Next base: position 60,238 of record JAWZSN010000019.1, read on the forward strand.
CGAGGTGCGTTGGGACAATCCTGTTTTTACGTTCCGGGGCCACGGCGAGGCGGCAGGACAGGATTTTGCCCTGAGCTGCGCCACGCAGGACAATAGCGCGCTCTACGACATCGCAAGGCGGCTCTTCCTTCGCCATGAGCAGCGCTGCGAAGGCGCGGTGCTCGAGAAGGCGGCGGGCGGCGCGCTGCTCACCGTTGCCAGGCTGGTGACCGCCTCGGAGCAGAAGCCCGAGGGTGACGAGCTGGTCGCCGTCGACCAGCGGATGAGCCTCGAAGGGCTGGAGCTCTCCGGCGAGGGGCGCGGCATGGCGCGGGTCGGCCGGCTGGAGGCCGTCGGGCGGGCCACCGGCCTGAAGACCGGCTTCATGGCGGACTGGCAGAGACAGGCGGCCACGATGCGCGATTTGGCCACGGCCGGGGGATGGGGCGAGTTGCCGGCGGAAGAGCGGGCAGAGATCCGCGACGCGGTGCTCGCCATGCTCTCCCGCGAGGTGCTGGCGGGCGGCGCCTTCGCCCTCACCCTTCACGACCTGACGGCGACGGGCCCCGGCCAGCCGGGTGGCAGTGTCGACCGGCTGGGCCTCGCCATGCGCGGCGGCGCCGGCGAGGAGCCGGGCGGGGTCGTTCTGGACTACGAGATGGCCGGGATCCGCAAGGCGGGGGAGGTTCTGGGCGATATCAAGGTCTCCCTGGCGCTTCGCGACGCCCCGGGCGAGGCCCTCATCGAGAGCATCGGCGAGCTGATGATGATCGAGGCAGGGCCCGGGGCGAAGGCGAGCGCTGCCGCCATCGGCCAGCAGCTCCTCCAGCAGGTCATCGCCGCCGGCACTGCCTTCGAGCTGCGCGATCTCCGGCTTGCCCGTCCGGGTGCCAGCCTGGCGGGCCGGGGCCAGGTGAGGGGTGCTGCCGATGCGGCGCTGGGGGCGGTGATGCAGGCGAGCCTCTCGCTCGAGGGTATCGAGGCGCTCGAGGCCGAGTTCGGCGGCAGCGAGGATGCCAGGGGCATCTTCGCCGTGCTGCGCGCCTTCGGCCAGCCGGCCGGGGGCGGCAGGCTCGACTATGTCTTCGCGCTGGACGAGGCGGGCCAGCTCACCGTGAACCAGCGCGACCTGCTGCCCATCATCGGCCTCCTCATGCAGGACAGCAGCGAGCCGCCGCAGGGCCCGCAGCGCCGCGCCGCGACCCCCTGAGGCGCGGCGGCGCCGTTGGGGGCTTCTCCACGGCGCCCGCTCACATGGCGGAGGCGGACCGGAGGTCGCTCGACAGGCCCTCCTGTCTCCTGGTCCTGTCCTGCCATGGCAGCGTTCCGGCAGGCCCGAGGCTGGCTCACTCCGGCAGACGGTCGGCTGCGCGCCATGCCTTGCCCGACGCTGCCGTCATCGACCGGTGCCACCGGCTTTCTCGAGTCGGCCTTTCGTCGTAAAGCGAACCGATCGGCCCGGAGGGAGTGACAGGCATGCTGAGCCAGGCGGCGGTGCGCGAGGCGGCGGATCTGTTGTGGCGGCACTGGAATGCCGGCACGCGGCTGGAAGCGTTGCCCGAGGAGATCCGGCCGCGCACGCGCGGCGAGGGCTATGCGGTGCAGGCGCTGCTCGAGGAGCGCAGCGCGGTGCCGCCGTTCGGCTGGAAGATCGCCGCCACCAGCAAGGAGGGGCAGGCGCATATCGGGGTCGACGGGCCGCTCGCCGGGCGGCTGCTGGCCGAGCGCGTCGTGCCGGACGGCGGCAGCCTGGCCTTGGGGCACAGCCTGATGCGGGTGGCCGAGCCGGAGCTGGCCTTCCGCATGGCGCGCGATCTCGAGCCGCGCTTCGAGCCCTACGGCGTGGAGGAGGTGCTGGCGGCGGTCGGCACGCTGCACCCGGCGATCGAGCTGCCCGACTCCCGCTTCGAGGATTTCGTCGGTGCCGGGGCAGCGCAGCTCATCGCCGACAATGCGTGCGCGCATCACTTCGTGCTGGGCCCCGCCGCCCCGGAGGGCTGGCGCGATCTGGATCTGGCGCGGCATCGGGTGGTGGCGCGCTGCACCGGCCAGCCCGACCGCGAGGGAATCGGCGCCAACGTGCTGGGCGACCCGCGGGTGGCCCTGACCTGGCTCGCCAACGAGCTTTCCGGTCTCGGCATCACGCTCGGCGCGGGCCAGGTGATCACCACCGGGACCTGCATGGCGCCGCTGCCCGTCGAGCCGGGCCAGGAGGTGGCGGCCGATCACGGCGCTCTGGGCGGGGTCTCGGTGCGCCTGGCGTGAGCCGCCGGCCCGGCGTCCGCAACGCCGGGCCGCAAGCGGCAGACGATCAGACGACGCGCAGGCGCACCGGGACGTTGTTGCGGGTGGCGTTGGAGTAGGGGCAGACCTGGTGGGCCTTCTCGACCAGCTTCTCGGCCTCGGCGCGGTCCATGCCGGGCAGAGAGATGTCGAGGCCCACATCGATGCCGAAGCCGCCCTCCGAGCGCGGGCCGATGCCCACCTGGGCGGTCACCGTGGTGTCCTCGGGCACCTTGGGGCCGCCCTGCGAGGCCACATGCTTCATGGCCCCCAGGAAGCAGGCCGCGTAGCCGGCGGCAAAGAGCTGCTCGGGATTGTTGCCGGGCCCGCCGCCGCCGCCCAGCTCCTTGGGCGTGGCGAGCTTGACGTCGAGCGAGCCGTCCTCGGTCTTGGCCCGGCCGTCGCGGCCGCCCGTGGCAGTGGCTTGGGTGGTGTATTTGACGTCGACCGGCATGGAAGCCTCCCTTTGGGCTGCAGATCGCACCAGCCATCGAGAATAGCCCGGCCCGCCGCCGCCCGCCATGAGCGAGACGGGCGGCTGGCATGACGGAGCGGGTCCCGACCGTCGGGAACCCTCACCGGCCGAAGGGTGCGGCACCTGCCGGTCCGGCGGCCGAGGCGCGTGCTCCCGGCCTACCGGCGGAAGAAAGGGGAAACGGCCGCGCGCAGCGCCTTGCGCGGCTCCGTCGTCATGCCCCGGCCACGGCCCCACGATCCGCCGGGCGGCGGCGCAGGGCCTCGGCCGCGACCAGTCTAGCGCAGGCGGGCCTCGCCGGAGACGCTGACCTCGACCACCGTCGTGCCAGGCTCGGCCACCGGCGCGGCCTCCGCCTTCATGGCCGCCATGCGCGGCATGGGCGGCGGGAAGTGGCCGCCGCCGCTCTGGCCCAAAGCGATGCCCGACCAGCCCTGGACGCTCATGCCCATCGAGGCCGCCGCCTTGCCGGCGGTCGAGCGCAAGGCCTCGAGCGCCTCGTCGATCAGCTCGCGCTCCAGCTCGCGGCGGCGCTCGGCGGTGAGGCTCCAGTGCATCCCCTCGACCGCGAGCCCCTCTTGCTGCAGGCCGCCCACGGTCTCCAGCAGGAGGCCGGAATCCTTGCTCTCGAGCCGGATCGTCTGCCGGGCGACCCAGCGGCTGGTCTCGTCCTCGCGGCGCTCCATCCAGGTGTTGTAGCCGCCGGTGGCGAGGCGGATCGCCTCCTTGCCGGCCACCGCGTCACGGACGCGGGCGATGCGCGTATTGACCTCCTCCTGGGCCTTGGCGACCTCGGATGCCTCGGCGCGATGGCCGAGGACCACCGTCAGGAGATCGGGCGTCACCTCGCGGCGCGCCGATTCGCTGAGCTGCAGCATGGTGACGCCGTCCTGCGAGGCCGTGGCCTGCTGGGCCGCCGCCGGCATCGCCGGCAGGGCGCCGGCAGCAAGGCAGAGCATGACCAGGGCGGTGGCCGTGCCGGTAATGCGCATGAGCGGGATCCTCGATCCGTTGCAAGGGCAGCCGCCTCTTTGCCCCGACCGGCTGGCCGGAGGCAAGCCCGCTGCGGCTCCGCACGGATTGATCCGGGCACCTCCAGGCCCCATCTTTGCCGCAGGACAAGCACAGGCCGGAGCCCATGGCAGAGGACGCGACGATCGCCGACACCCAGCGCGCGCTCAAGGAGGACTTCGAGCTGCTCGAGGACCCGCGCGACCGGATCGAGTATATCATCGACCTGGGCAAGCGCCTGGCGCCGCTCGACGAGCGCCACAAGACCGAGGGCAACAGGGTCCGCGGCTGCCAGAGCCAGGTCTGGATGGTGGCCGAGCTCGACGAGAAGGCCGGCCGCATCCACCTCGCCGCCGACAGCGACGCCATCATCGTCAAGGGGCTCATTGCCCTGCTGCTCCGCCTCTATGACGGCCGCACGGCCGAGGAGATCCTCGCCAACCCGCCCACCGTGCTGGAAGAGATCGGCCTCAAGAACTTCCTCACCCCCGGCCGCTCCAACGGCCTCTACTCGATGATCAACCGCATCCGGCAGCTCGCCGGGATCTATGCAGGCGTGACGCCGGAGGCCCGCGCCGCGGCGGGGTGAGATCGCGACGCTGGGCGCGCCACAAGTTCGATCCGGCCTCTCCCCGGATGCCGGGAGGGGCAGGGGATTTTGGCGCCGTTCCAGTGATTGAATGAAGCCCCGCCGAGACTCGGGTTCGTCTGTGCTGTTGTCGATGCCGGCATGACCGGTGCGACTGGCCGAGGCGCCCTCGGGCTCGTTTTTGCCGTTCGTCACGGACGCTGCGGCCGGGCGGCTCCCGGGTTCGTTCGTGCTGTTCCCGGCAGCGGGCCTCGTCCGGCCGCCGCAGGAAGGCTCGGGTTCGTCTGTGCCGCTGTCGATACCGGTATGACCGGTGCGACTGGCCGAGGCGCCCTCGGGCTCGTTCGTGCCGCTCGTCACCGACGCTGCGGCCGGGCGGCTCCCGGGTCCGTTCGCGCCGTTCCCGACAGCGGGCCTCGTCCGGCCGCCGCAGGAAGGCTCGGGTTCGTCTGTGCCGCTGTCGATGCCGGTATGACCGGTGCGACTGGCCGAGGCGCCCTCGGGCTCGTTCGTGCCGCTCGTCACGGACGCTGCGGCCGGGCGGCTCCCGGGTTCGTTCGTGCCGTTCCCGGCAGCGGGCCTCGTCCGGCCGCCGCAAGAAGGCTCGGGTTCGTCTGTGCCGCTGTCGATGCCGGCATGGCCGGTGCGACTGGCCGAGGCGCCCTCGGGCTCGTTCGTGCCGCTCGTCACGGACGCTGCGGCCGGGCGGCTCCCGGGTTCGTTCGTGCTGTTCCCGGCAGCGGGCCTCGTCCGGCCGCCGCAGGAAGGCTCGGGTTCGTCTGTGCCGCTGTCGATACCGGTATGACCGGTGCGACTGGCCGAGGCGCCCTCGGGCTCGTTCGTGCCGCTCGTCACGGACGCTGCGGCCGGGCGGCTCCCGGGTCCGTTCGCGCCATTCCCGACAGCGGGTCTCACGGTGCCAGCGCGTGAGCGCTCGGGTTCGTCTTTGCCGCTGCAAATGCCTGCATCGCCGGTACCGACGCCTGAAGCGCGCCCGGGTTCGTTCGTGCCACCGGAAGGAGCATCGCCCGCGTGCCGGCCTGGCGCCCGCCCGCTTGTTCCGAATGCGCCATCGGGCCCATCGATGCCGCGCAGTAACGCAAAGCCCTCGGGGTCGAAAGAGACCGGATGCGCGGATTCCGGACCGTGACCGGCGGGTTCGGTGGTGCGCATGAGCCCTCGTGCGGGAAAGGAGCGCGCAAGGATAACACGGGATAGGATAAAATGCCAAATCGGGCGAATGGCGTGGCTGCGGGAGCGGTGTCGCCGTGCAAAGCGCTGCGCGGCTGGTCTTTCTTGATTCTGTCGGTTGGGGATGATGCCGGGTGCGGACGGCTTTACCGTTCTTCAGTGGCTGTTCGGGCATTCTCGCTGATGGTGGGAGAGGCGCCGAGCATGACGTCGGTCAGGCGGTTTGCACGCTCCGTCGTCATTCGGGCGCTGCGGTCATCGGCGCAGCGTGGATTGCGGCGACGCTTTCTGGCCGGCACGATGCGGCTATTCCAAACCGCCGATAGATCAGGGTCATGACGCCGGAACAGTTCATCGCCAAGTGGAAGAACGCCTCGCTCAACGAGAGTCAGGCGGCGCAGGAGCATTTCATCGATCTCTGCCGTCTGCTCGGCGAGCCGACCCCGGGCGAGGCAGACCCCGGCGGGGAGTGGTTCTGTTTCGAGAAAGGCGCCACGATGACCACGGGCGGCGAGGGTTGGGCCGACGTCTGGAAACGCGGGCATTTCGGCTGGGAATACAAGGGGAAGAAGAAAAGCCTCGACGACGCGCTCGACCAGCTCAAGCGTTATGCGCTGGCGCTGGAGAACCCGCCGCTGCTGATCGTCTGCAATCTCGACCATTTCCGGATCGTCACCAACTGGACAAACGCGGTATCGCACCGGCACGATCTCACGCTGGAGGATCTCCGCGAGCCGACGAAGCTCAGGCTCCTCAAGTGGGCCTTTTCCGAGCCCGAGCGCCTGCGGCCCGGGCTGACGCGCCGCACGGTGACGGAGATCGCCGCTGGCAAGTTCGCGGCGCTCGCCCGGGATCTGCGCGCCAAGGGCCATGCTCCCGACATGGTGGCCCATTTCATCAATCGCCTGATCTTTTGCATGTTCGCCGAGGATATCGGGCTGCTGCCCGGCACGATGTTCACCCGCATGCTGGAGGCGGCGAAGCGGCAGCCGGCGCAGTTCGAGCCGATGGCGCGCCAGCTCTTCGACGCCATGCGGACGGGCGGGATGGTCGGCTTCGAGACCATCGCGTGGTTCAACGGCGGGCTCTTCGACGACGATCTGGCGCTTGTGCTCTCCAGGCCCGAGATCGAGCTCGCCCTCGATGCCGCGGCCATGGACTGGTCGGAGATCGATCCCTCGGTGATGGGCACCCTCTTCGAGCGCGGCCTCGACCCCGACAAGCGCAGCCAGCTCGGCGCCCATTACACCGACCGCGAGAAGATCATGCAGATCATCGAGCCGGTGATCGCGCGCCCGTTGCGCGCCGAATGGGAGGCGGTGCGCGCGAAGATCGCTGACGCCATGTCCCGCGCGAAGGCTGCTGCAGATGCGTCGGAAAAGCTCACGAAGGAGGCACAGCTGCTTCCCATCCCGACGTCCCGGATGGAGCACGCGAAGGCCACCGGCAGCATGAAAGCTGCGCTCACCCGGAACAGCCGTACTATCACGAGGGAACGGAACAGAGCCGACACGCTGTTCCGGGGCTTTCTTGAGCGGCTGCGCACATTCAAAGTCCTGGATCCGGCCTGCGGCTCAGGGAACTTTCTCTATCTTGCCCTGCAGACGCTGAAGGATCTGGAGCTTCAGGCCATGATCGAGGCCGAGGCGCTGGGTCTGCCACGCGAGTTTCCCGGCGTCGGACCCGAGCAGCTCCTCGGGATCGAGATCAATCCCTATGCTGCAGAACTCGCCCGCGTCTCGGTATGGATCGGCGAGATCCAGTGGATGCAGCGCCACGGCTTCTCCGTGTCGAAGAACCCGATCCTGCGGCCCCTCGACACGATCGCCTGCCGGGATGCGCTCTTCGATGTGGACGGCAGCGATGCCGACTGGCCGGTTGCCGAGGCCATCGTGGGAAACCCGCCCTTTCTTGGCGGAAAGCTCCTGCGCGACGGGCTTGGCGATTCGTATGTGGACAGGATGTTTGCCACGTTCCGGGGACGCGTTCCCGCCGAGGCCGATCTGGTCTGCTACTGGTTCGCCAAGGCCGGAGAGCAGGTCGAGGTAGGTGGTGCTGGCGCCGTCGGTATGGTCGCCACCAACTCGATCCGGGGCGGCGCGAACCGCAAGGTGCTCGACCGCATCGCCACGACGCAGCGCCTCTACGAAGCTTGGGCCGATGAGGCCTGGGTGGTGGACGGCGCCAGCGTGCGGGTCTCGCTGGTGGCTTTCACGACGAAGGCGGGGATGCCTTGCTCCGGTGCACGGCTGAACGGCGAAGAGGTCGAGGAGATATATAGCGACCTGACGGCACGCCGTGCCGGACGAGGCGTAGACCTTACGAAGGCAAGTCGACTGCCGGAGAACGGTGGGATCGCCTTCATGGGCGACACGAAGGGAGGCGCCTTCGATATCCCCGGCGATCTTGCGCGACCGTGGTTGCGGATGCCGGCCAACCCGAACGGAAGGTACAACGCCGACGTTCTGCGCCCTTGGGCCAACGGTCTGGACGTGACGCGTCGTCCTCGGGACATGTGGATCATCGACTTTGGCTGGGAGATGAACGAGACAGAAGCTGCCTTCTTCGAGGAGCCGTACCGCTACGCCTCGTCTCATGTTCGCCCCGCTCGTGTGGCTCGGCAGGCGAAAGGCTATGCGAAGGCTTGGTGGCGTCATGAGCGCCCGCGGCCTGAGATGTGGCGTGCTCTGGAAGGTTGCGAACGTGCCGCTGTCACACCTCGCGTTGCCAAGCATCGGCTGTTCGCATGGCATGCACCCATGGTTGTTCCCGACAGCCAGCTGATCGTCATCGCGCGCTCTGACGACACGACGTTCGGCATCCTTCAATCCCGCATTCACGAGATGTGGGCATTGCGACTCGGGACGAGTCTGGAGGATCGCCCGCGCTATACGCCCTCCACGACCTTCGAGACCTTCCCCTTTCCCGAAGGGCTGACACCGAACATCTCGAGCGCGGACTACCGGAACGACCCCCGCGCCCGGCGGATCGCCGACGCCGCCCGTCGGCTGAACGAGTGGCGCGAGGCGTGGCTCAATCCGACCGATCTGGTGGTGCGCGTTCCCGAGGTGGTTCCGGGATATCCCGACCGGATTCTGCCCGTCGACGAGGCGGCGGCGAAGGAACTGCGCAAGCGGACACTCACCAATCTCTACAACCAGCGCCCGGCATGGCTGGACAATGCCCACCGTGCTCTCGACGAGGCGGTTGCCGCTGCCTATGGCTGGCCGGCCGATCTCGACGAGGAGGAGGTCTTGCGGCGGCTGCTCGAGCTGAACCGGCAGCGGGCGGCGGCGCAGGAATAAGGGCGGTGTAGCGATGCCTCGCCACCGTCTCGGGGTTCGCCGTCTGAGCTCCAGGCGGCGATGCCCGTCCCCAAGCATCGCCGCAGACTGACAGAAAACGAAAGGTAAAGCCGCGCGCAGCGCCCGCGGAGCGGCTTTGCCCTTTAGCGCCTTGCCATGGCGATGCCGCTGGCGCGCTCGACGAGGGGGGCGATGCCCGGGGCGGCGGCGGCGACGGCGCGGCGGTCGAGGAGGGTGGCGCCGTCGGTGTAGTCGGTGGCGCGGCCGCCGGCTTCCTCGACGGTGAGCAGGCCGGCGATGACGTCCCAGGAGCTGCAGCTCGGGCAGACGAGGCCGTCGAGGCGGCCGTCGGCGACGTGGCAGAGGGTGAGCGCGCTGGAGCCGAGGCGGCGGTGGTCGACCTTCTCGGCCAGGAGGTTCGAGACCAGCTCGCCGTAGATGGCGGGCGGGGTCTTGTAGGTGTAGCTCAGGCCGATGCAGGCTTCCTCGCCGCCGGCAACGGCGCTGGCGCGGATCGGCCTGCCGTCGCGGAACGCGCCGTGGCCGCGGCGGGCGGTGAAGAGCTGGTCGTGGACGGCGTCGTAGGTGAGGGCAAGCTCGGTGCGGCCCTCGACGACATAGGCGATCACGCTGCACCAGTAGGGGATGCCGCGCACGAAGTTGGCGGTGCCGTCGATGGGGTCGATGACCCACATGCGCTCGCTGATCTCGCCGCCTTCCTCCTCGCCGAGAAAGCCGTCGCCGGGGAAGAGGGCGCCCAGCCTCTCGCGGATCAGCGCCTCGGCTTTCTTGTCGGCCACGCTCACGAGGTCCTGCAGCCCCTTGTTCTCGACGCCCAGCTTCTCCCTGTCGCCGGAGAGGGCGGCGGCCCGCCTGCCGGCGGCGCGGATCACGTCGGAGGCGGCGGCGAGCCTGAGGGCGAGGTCGCGGTCGGTCATCAAGAGGCGTTCCTTTCGAGGAGGCGGTGGCGCAGGAGGGTCAGGCGCGGCTGCTCGCCGAGATCGCGCACGGCGCGCTCGAGCGCCAGCGGCTCGGCCACCAGCACGGCCAGGCGCCGGGCACGGGTGAGCGCCGTGTAGAGCAGGCGGCGGCGCAGCATGCGGCCGTGCTGGCGCATCAGCACGACGACGACCGCCGGATATTCCGACCCCTGCGCCTTGTGTACCGTCACGGCATAGGCCATGGCGAGCTGGTCGAGATCGTTGAAGGCGTAGACCACCTCGCGGCCGTCGAAGGTGACGGCCAGGGTCTGGCCCTGGCGGTCGAGGCCGGTGACCCGGCCGATATCGCCGTTATAGACGTCGCGCTCGTAATCGTTCTCCACCTGCATCACCTTGTCGCCGATGCAAAAGCGGAGGAAGCGGCGCTCGATGCTGTCGGGCGGGTCGGGGTTGAGCCGGGCCTGGAGGCGCTGGTTGAGCTCGCGGGTGCCGACCGGCCCGCGGTTGGTCGGGCACAGGACCTGGACCTCGGCGAACGGATCGAGGCCGAAGCGCTCGGGAATCCGCTCGGCCACCAGCTCGACCACCTTGGCGGCGGCATCCTCGGGCAGCTCGGCGCGAATCCCGTAGCAATCGGCGAGCTCGCCCTCGGGCCGCTCGAAGCTGGGCAGCAGACCCTCGTTGATCCGGTGGGCGTTGCGCACGATGGCGCTGGTCGCCGCCTGCCGGAAGATCTCGGTCAGGCGCACCACCGGGACCACCGCCGAGGCGATGAGATCGGCCAGCACCTGGCCCGGTCCCACCGAGGGGAGCTGGTCGACGTCGCCCACCATGAGCAGCGAGGCCTCGTCGGGAAGGGCCTGCAGCAACCCCTCCATGAGGGCGAGATCGACCATCGACATCTCGTCGACCACGAGAAGGTCGAGCTCCAGCGGCCGCTCGGCATTGCGCCGAAAGCCGCGGCCGGGGTCGGCCTCGAGCAGGCGGTGCAGCGTTTTGGCCTCGCGCCCGGTGCTCTCTGCGAGACGCTTGGCGGCGCGGCCGGTGGGTGCTGCCAGCGCGAGGCGCAGGTTCTTCTCCGGCAAGGCGGCAAGGATCGCGCGGACCAGCGTCGTCTTGCCGGTGCCGGGCCCGCCGGTAATGACCAGGAGCTTGCTGCGCAGGGCCTGGAGCACCGCCTCGCGCTGGGTCGGGGCCAGCTCGACGTCCAGCGAGCGCTCGGCCCGCGGCACCGCGTCGCCGGCCGCCTCGCCGTCCCAGGCGGGCAGGCCGCGCACCAGCCGCTCGACATCCTCGGCGATGGCCTGCTCGGCATGGGCGAGCGAGGGAAGCTGGACCCAGCGGCGTCCTGCGAAGCTCGCCTCGTCGAGCAGCTCCTGGGCGAGCGCCGCGTCGAGCGGTGCCGCCATGGCCTCCTCGGGAAGCTCCAGGAGATCGCCGGCCGCTTCCAGCAGGCTCTCGCGGGGCAGGGCGCTGTGACCGTCCTCGGCGGCATCCCGCAAGGCCTGCTCGAGCGCCGCCACGAGGCGCACCGGGGCATCCAGGGCGATGCCGACCCGGCGCGCCAGGGCGTCGGCGGTGAGGAATCCGATGCCGCGCACCTCGCGGGCCAGCGCGTAGGGATCGGCGGTCACCCGCGCCACCGCGCGGCTGCCCCAGGCGGCGAGGATCTGCCGGGCGCGGGCGAGGCCGACGCCGTTGGCGTGGAGGAACAGCAGGATGTCGCGGATCGAGCGCTCCTGCTGCCAGGCCTCGCCGATCCGTGTGGCGAGCTTGGGGCCGATGCCGCCGACCTCGCGCAGCCGGTGCGGCTCGCGCTCGAGGATGTGCGGCAGGGCCGTGCCGAAATGCCCGGCAAGCCGCTTGGCGAGCTCGGGGCCGAGCCCCTGGACGACGCCCGAGGCCAGGTAGCCGGCCAGCGCCTCCGGGCTGCTCGGCGGCAGCACGTCGACCTCCATGGCGGCGAACTGGCGACCCCAGGCGGGATCCTGCCGCCACGCGCCCCGGGCCCGCAGCACCTCGCCCGGATGGACCGGCGGGAGGTTGCCGACCAGCGTCGCCGGCTCGTCGGAGCCCTCGGCGCGCAGCCGTACCACCGTGTAGCCGTTCTCGGGGTTGTGGTAGACGATACGCTCGATGGTGCCCGAGAGCGTGGCAGCGGGCTCGCTCATGCCGGTGCGTCGCGCTCGAGGTCGGTGTATGGCGGGCGCGCGGGGACGGCGAAGGGCGACATGGTATTTCCGCAATTGCCTAGCGTGCGCTGCCGCCCTGAGAGCGCGCCGCGCGCAAGGAGCTTAGCGCCCCCGGGCCGCGTCACCTAGAGGGAGAGGACGGCGATGACGAGCAGCGCCTGGAAAGCCTGGCGGCCGGGCAGGGTGCCGGCGCTCCCGGGGCTGGCGCCGGTGGTGGGCCATCGCGGTGCCGCGCTCCACGCGCCCGAGAACACGATGGTCTCGATCAGGAAGGCGCATGCGCTGGGGGCGCGCTGGGTCGAGATCGACGTCAAGCTCAGCCGCGACGGCGTGCCCTTCCTGCTGCACGACGAGACCCTGGAGCGGACCACCAGCGGCAGCGGACCGGCGGCGGCGAAGAGCTGGGAGGAGCTCGCCGCCCTGGATGCCGGCAGCTGGTTCGGCGAGGCCTTTCGCGGCGAGCCGCTGCTCTCGCTGGAGGCGCTGGTGGCCCTCCTGCTCGAGCTGGGCATGGCGGTGAATGTCGAGATCAAGCCCTGCCCGGGCCGCGAGGAGGAGACCGCCCTGGTGGCCGGGGAGATGCTCGCGCGGCTGTGGCCGAAGGACGGGCCGGTGCTGCTCTTCTCGAGCTTCAGGCGGGCCTCGCTGGCCGCCTTGCAGCGCAGCGCCCCGCGCTTTCCCCGCGGCCTTCTGGTGGAGGCCCTGCCGCAAGACTGGGCGCAGGCGATGCAGGATCTGGGCTGCACCACGCTTCATCCCTCGCACCGCTGCCTCGAGCCGGGCGGGCTGCGCCTGCTCAAGGAGCAGGGCGTTCCGGTCCTGCTCTACACGGTCAACGAGGCGGAACGCGCGAGGGAGCTTTTGGAGGCCGGCGCCGACGCCATCATCACCGACGCGCCGGAGCGTATCCTGCCGCTCGTCGCGGCCGGCGCAACGGCCTAGAGGGGCGGCGCCGCACGCGCCTGCCCGGGCACGGGCTCAGTAGCGGCGCAGCAGGCCGATCAGCCGGCCCTGCACCTTCACCTGGTGGGGGCCGAAGATGCGGGTCTCGTAGTCGGGATTGGCGGCCTCCAGGGCGATGGAGGCGCCACGCCGCCGCAGCCGCTTCAAGGTGACCTCGCGCTCGTCGATCAGGGCCACGACGATCTCGCCGTTCTCGGCGGTGTCGGCGCGCTTGATGATGACGAAATCCTCGTCGTGGATACCGGCCTCGATCATCGAGTCGCCGACCACCTGGAGCACGTAGTGCTCGCCGTCGCCGACCAGCATCGCCGGCACGTCGATGGTGGTGCTGGTCTCGGCCAGAGCCTCGATCGGCGTGCCGGCGGCGATCCGGCCGTAGACCGGCAGGTCGACATGGCCGGTGGCGCCGATCAGCGTCGGCGAGCGGCGCACCGCGCCGAACTCGGGGCGCACGATGTTGGAGGAGGGGAGCCGCGCCGCAGCGGCCCGGCGGCTTGCCGGCTCGGGCTCGGGGGCCGGCGGGCGGACCACCTCGATGGCGCGCGCCCGGTAGGCAAGGCGGCGGATGTGGCCGCGCTCCTCGAGCCCCGAGATGAGCCGGTGGATGCCCGACTTGGACTTGAGCCTCAGCGCCTTGCGCATCTCGTCGAAGGATGGCGGCACGCCGTTGCGCTCCACGAACTCGTGGATGAACCGCAACAGTTGAAGCTGGCGCTGCGTGAGCACGCCTGGACTCCCCGGCCGGAGGCGGAAGGGCGACGGATGGAGAAAATGTTCTAATTAAGTTCTTGTCGCCGGTCAACGACGTGTTGGCGGCGTGTCGGTGCCGTGGTGGCGGTCCGACGTGCGATTCGGCGCTCAGGAAGCGCGCAGGACGCGTGCCAGCGGTACCCAGGAGACGATCTCGCCGGCGGCCGCCGCGGGAGCATGGGGCGGCCGCACCACCAGAGCATCGGCACGCGCCAGGGTTGCGAACATCGAGCTGTCCTGGCGCGAGGCGGGCCGCAGAACCGGACCCGAGGGACCTTGCTCGATGGTGGCGCGCATATACTCCTCGCGCTCGTCGTTGGCCTGCAGCGGGGCCGCCAGCGGCGCGGTCTCGAGCGGCAGGCCGGTCGGCCGGCCGAGGAGCCGTTGCAGCACCGGACGCAGGAACACCACGGCGCAGACCGCAGCCGACACCGGATTGCCGGGAAGGCCCAGCAGTGGCACGCCCATGACCTTGCCGAAGATCAGCGGCTTGCCCGGCCGCATGGCGATCTTCCAGAAGTCGAGCTCCATGCCGGCCTCGCCCAGCGCCGGCCGCAGCAGGTCGTACTCGCCGACCGATGCGCCGCCGGTGGTGAGCAGGAGATCGGCGCCGCGTGCCTGGGCAAGCGCGTCGGCCAGGGCGTCCGGATGGTCGGCGGCGATGCCCAGATCGACCGGCTCGCCGCCCCAGCGGCGGACCAGGGCCGCCAGCGCCGTGCTGTTGGAGCTGACGATCCCGGCCGGCGGCACCGGCTCGCCCGGCCGCACCAGCTCGTCGCCGGTGGCGAGGATGGCCACCCGCGGCCGGCGCCGCACCGCGAGCCAGCCGTGCCCCATCGCCCCGGCAAGGCCCAGCTCGAGCGGGCCCAGCAGCGTGCCTGCAGCGAGACCGGTCCAGCCTTCCGAGAAATCCAGGCCGGCCGGGCGGACGAACTCGCCGACCGTGCAGGCGCGCAGGAAGCGGACGCGGCTGCCCTCGCGCCGGGCGTTCTCCTGGATGGCGATGGCGTCGGCGCCCTCGGGCAGCGGCGCGCCGGTGAAGATGCGCACCGCCTGGCCGGCGCCCACCGGTGGCGGCGGCGGCCCGCCGGCGCGCGATTCGCCCACCACGCCGAACCAGCGCTCGGGCGCCTGCGTCTCGCCGGAGCGCACGGCATAGCCGTCCATGGCCGAGACGGCGCAGGGGGGCTGGCTGCGGCGTGCCACGAGATCGGCCGCCAGCACGCGGTCGAGCGCCTCGGGCAGGGGCAGCCATTCGCCCGGGCCCGGGCTCAGCGCCTCGAGGATGCGCGCGCGCGCCTCGGCGACCGCGAGCATGCTCAGCCGCCGCCCGGCGCTCTGTCGGCGCGGTACTCGCCGGAGCGGCCGCCGCTCTTGTGGACCAGCCGGATCTCGCTGATCCGCATGCCACGGTCGACCGCCTTGCACATGTCGTAGACGGTAAGGGCGGCCACCGTCACCGCGGTCAGCGCCTCCATCTCCACGCCGGTGCGCCCGGTAAGCCGGCAGGTGGCGGTGATCTCGACCCCAGCCTCCTCCTCGAGCAGCGCCAGCTCGACCTTGACCGATTCCAGCGGCAGCGGGTGGCACAGCGGGATCAGATCGGGGGTGCGCTTGGCGCCCATGATGCCGGCCAACTGCGCCACCGAGAGCACGTCGCCCTTCTTGAAGCCGCGCTCGGCGATCTTTTGCGCCGTCTCCTTGCGCATCAGCACCCGTCCCGTGGCCGTGGCGCTGCGCACGGTGACGTCCTTGGCCGAGACGTCGACCATCACCGCGTTGCCCTCGGCGTCGAAATGGGTGAGCCCGCTCATGCCGCCGCCTCCAGGCCCAGGAGCGCGCGGGTGGCGGCGGCGACGTCAGGCTGGCGCATCAGCGACTCGCCGACGAGGAACGCGCGGGCGCCGACCTCGCGCATGCGCAGGAGGTCGCCATGGCCGTAGAGCCCGCTCTCGGCCACCAGCAGGCGGTCTGCCGGCACTCTCGGCGCCAGCTCGACCGTGGTGGCGATATCGACCTTCAGGGTCTTGAGATTGCGGTTGTTGATGCCGATGAGCGGGCTGTCGAGGCGGAGCGCGCGGTCCAGCTCGGGGCCGTCATGGACCTCCACCAGGACGTCCATGCCGAGCTCCCTCGCCTGGTCCGCGAGGTCTGCGGCCTGCCCGTCCTCGAGGGCCGCCATGATCAGCAGGATGCAGTCCGCGCCCAGCGCCCGGGCTTCGAGCACCTGGTAAGGGTCGATCATGAAGTCCTTGCGAAGGCAGGGAAGATCGACGGCAGCGCGCGCAGCCACCAGATACTCGTCGGCGCCCTGGAACCAGGGCGCGTCGGTCAGCACGGAAAGGCAGCTCGCACCGCCTGCCGCATAGGCCCGGGCCAGCGTGGGCGGGTCGAAGTCGGCGCGGATCAGGCCCTTGCTGGGTGAGGCCTTCTTGATCTCGGCGATCAGGGCCGGGCGGCCGGCCTCGTCGCTGCGGGCAAGGGCGGCGGCGAAGCTGCGAGGGGCCGAGGCCGCCTTCGCCTCCGCCTCGAGCCGGCTCGGCGGGCAGGCGGCCTTGCGGGCCGCCACATGCTCGCGCTTGGTAGCGCAGATCCGGGCGAGGACGTCGCTCAAGGGCTTACTCTTTGCGGTTGGTGATGCGCACGAGGCGCTCGAGGGCGGCGAGCGCGCGCTCCTGGTCGATAGACTCGGCCGCCAGGGCCGCGCCCTCCTCGAGCGAAGCGGCCCGTCCGGCCACGATCAGGGCGCCGGCCGCCGAGAACAGCACGGCGTCGCGGAAGGGACCTCGCACGCCGTTGAGGACGGCGCGGATCGCCTCGGCATTGTGGGCCGGATCGCCGCCCTTGAGATCGGCCAGGGTGGCACGCGGCAGGCCCGCATCCTCGGGCGTCACCTCGAAGCTGCGCACCTTGCCCTCGTGCCACTCGGCCACGAGGCTGGGACCGGTCGTCGACAGCTCGTCGAGCCCGTCGCTGCCGTGAACGACCCACGCCTTTTCGGCCCCGAGCCGGCCCAGCACCTCGGCCAGCGGCTCGGCCCAGCGGGCGGCGAAGACGCCCATGAGCTGGCGCCTGACCCCGGCGGGGTTGGCCAGCGGGCCCAGCAGGTTGAAGATGGTGCGGGTGCCCAGCTCGACCCTGGGGCCGGCGACGTGGCGCATGGCGCCATGGTGGCGCGGCGCCATCATGAAGCCGATGCCGGCCTCGGCGATGGCCTCCTCGATCAGCGGCAGCTCGGCATCGATGTCGACGCCGAGCTCGCCCAGCACGTCGGAGGAGCCGGAGCGCGACGACAGGCTGCGGTTGCCGTGCTTGGCGACGGGCACGCCACAACCGGCGACCACGAGCGCCGCGGCGGTCGAGATATTGTAGGTGCCGGCCCCGTCGCCGCCGGTCCCGCAGGTGTCGATGGCGCCGGCCGGCGCCTTGACCCGCACCATGCGCTCGCGCAGCACGGCGGCCCCGGCGGCGATCTCGTCGATGGTCTCGCCGCGCACCCGGAGCGCCATCAAGAAGCCCGCCATCTGGGCCGGTGTGGCGTCGCCCGCCATCATCGTCGCGAAGGCCTCGCGGGCTTCTGCCATCTCCAGCGGCCGGGCCTCGGCGACCTTGTTGAGAAGAGTGCGAAAACGCTGCAGCTCGGCGCTCATGCAGCCACTCCGGGGCGCGCCAGCTCGAGAAAGTTGCCGAGCAGGCGATGGCCGTGCTGCGTGGCGATGCTCTCGGGGTGGAACTGCACGCCGTGGATCGGCAGGCGCCGGTGTCGCAGGCCCATGATCACGCCGTCCTCGGTCCGCGCATTGACCACGAGATCCTCGGGCAGCACGGCCTCGACGGCGGCCAGCGAATGGTAGCGGGTGGCCTCGAAGGGCGAGGGCAGGCCGGCGAAGACGCCGGTCCCGTCATGGGTGACGCGGCCCATCTTGCCGTGCATCGGCAGCGGCGCGCGCGTCACCTCGCCGCCGAAGGCCTGGGCGATCGCCTGGTGGCCGAGACACACGCCCAGCACGGGGCATCGCCCGGCGGCGGCGCGGACCAGGGGAAGGCTGATGCCGGCGCGGTCGGGATCGCACGGGCCGGGCGAGATGCAGATCGCCTCGGGCTGCCAGCCGAGCGCCTCCTCGACCGTGATCTCGTCGTTGCGGACGACCTTCACCACCGCCCCGAGCTCGCTCAGATAGTGGTAGAGGTTCCAGGTGAAACTGTCGTAATTGTCGATGAGTAGCAGCATGAAAGGTCCGCTCCCGGCGCCGCCGGCAGGCGCCGCGCAGGTCAGGAAAGCCGTGGGGGCACGCTTCGTCAAGGGCGCAGCACCGCGGTCGCCGCGCGCCCCGGCCGGGTGGTCCGCTCACGCCTAGACGGAGGATCGATGGCGCGCAAGAAGGTCGCCGCCAAGCCCATCGCACGCCGTACGGCCAAGCGCCCGGCGCGTGCCCCGGCAAGGCGCCGGCACCACCGCAGGGGCTCCTCGTGGCAACGCCTGGCGGGGCTCGCCCGCCGCCTGCCGTTCGGCCTGCGTGACATCAGCCTCGTGGCCCTGGCCGGGCTCGTCCTGGTGCTCTGGCTCGACAGGGGCGAGCGCCGGCCCGAGGCGCCGGCGGCGCGTGCCAGCTACAGCGCGCCGATGCCTGCGGCCCCGGCCGCCCGCCCGCCATCACCGGCGCGCATCGCGGATCTCCAGCGCGACGAGCGCGAGGCCCCGCCGCCGGCTCCCGCGGCGCCGCCACCCCAGCCGACGCCGCGGGTGGCGGCGCCAGCCGAGCCGCCGCCCTCCCTCCCGCCGCCCGCCACGGGGTCCGTGCAGACCGCCGGCCTGCCGACGCTGCCCGCTCCGGCCGCGCTCCCGCGTCTGCCGGCGGCCCGGCCCGAGGGGCCGGCGCTGCGTCCGGCGGTACCCCCGGCCCCGGCCTCGGCCGCCGTGGCCATCATCATCGACGATGTCGGCGTCGCGCAGGGCTGGGCGCGCCGCGCGGTGCGGCTGCCGGCACCGGTGACCCTGGCGTTCCTGCCCTATGCGGAGCATCTGCCCGAGCTCACCGCCGAGGCGCGGGCCAACGGCCACGAGATCTTTCTCCATCTGGCGATGGAGCCGCAGGGCAATGCCGATCCGGGGCCCAACGCCCTTTTGACCTCGCTCGGCGAGGAGGAGCTGCGGCGGCGGATCACCTGGGCCATCGGTCGGGTGCCCGATGCCGTCGGCGCGAACAACCACATGGGCAGCAGGCTCACCGCCGAGGCCGCGCCGATGCGCGTCGTCATGGACGAGCTGCGGCGGGCAAAGCTGCTGTTCGTCGACAGCATGACCACCCCGGCCTCGGTGGCCGGCGCCACCGCCGCGGTCTTCGGTATCCCGCACACCAACCGCGACGTCTTTCTCGACAACGAGGCCGAGGCGGGGGCGATCAGCGCGCAGCTGGCGCGGGCCGAGCGGCTGGCGCGCCGCAACGGCACCGCGGTGGCCATCGGCCACCCTTATCCGGCCACCATGAAGGTCTTGGAGAGCTGGCTGCCGGAAGCACGGCGCCGCGGCATCCGGCTGGTCAGCGCCAGCGAGATGATCGAGATCAGGCGCTGCGGCGACGGTGCCGCCGGCTGCCTGCTCAACGCCCGCGCCGACGCCCGCCGCTGAACGGGAACGAGGGCGCCCGCGTGCATTCCTTCGTCCGCTCGCCGGAAACGCCCCACTGCAGACGGACGCTCCGCCCCGGCCATGGACACGGGGAAGCTGACGTTTCGTGGCGACGGTGCCGCGCAAGGCGCTGCGCGCGGCCGGTTTTTTTGCCTTTCGGGGTTGGCAGCGACGCGCGGCACGCAGGCCATGAAGCTCATGCCTGCTCTCCTGCACCTGCCCGCCGTTCTTCGACCCTTCTGCGCATGTCACTCCCGGGGATGGCCCAGGTAGTGCGGGCGAGGCGGCTTCGCACCCGGTCAGGATTTCCCGCAGAGACGACGCTCCGGTGAACGCTCACCGCCGCCAGCTGACAATAAGCAGGAAGAATGAAGGCCGCGCGCAGCGCTCGCGCGACTGCCCGCGGCCTTCCCGGTGTCCCGGCTGTTGCCTCCTGCCGCTTCAGCGGCTGCGGCTGGCGAAGCGCACGGCCTCCTCGGCAGCCCGCATCAGGGCGCGGGCCTTGTTGATGCTCTCCTGGTACTCGGCCTCGGGATCGCTGTCATAGACCACGCCGCCGCCGGACTGGGCGTACATCACGCCGTCCTTCACCAGCGCGGTCCTCAGGCCGATGCAGGTGTCCATCGAGCCGTCGGCGGCGAAATAGCCGATCGTGCCGGCGTAGAAGCCGCGCCGCTCGGGCTCGAGCTCCTCGATGATCTCCATGGCGCGCACCTTGGGAGCGCCCGAGACGGTGCCGGCGGGAAAGCCCGCCATCAGCGCGTCGAGCGCGTCGAATCCGTCGCGCAGGCGGCCCTCGACGTTGGAGCTGATGTGCATGACGTGGCTGTAGCGCTCGATCACCATCTTCTCGGTGACCGTGACGCTGCCGACCTCGGCCACGCGCCCCACGTCGTTCCTGCCCAGGTCGAGCAGCATGAGATGCTCGGCGATCTCCTTGGGGTCGGCCAGCAGCTCGGCCGCCAGGGCCTCGTCCTCGGCCCGCGTGGCGCCGCGCGGGCGGGTCCCCGCGAGCGGCCGGATGGTGACCTTGCCGTCCCTGAGCCGCACCAGGATCTCCGGCGAGGAGCCCACGAGGGTGAAGCCGTCGAGATCGACGCAGAACAGGAAGGGCGAGGGGTTGAGCCGGCGCAGCGCCCGGTAGAGCGAGAGCGGCGGCAGGTCGAAGGGCACGGCAAAGCGCTGCGAGGGTACCACCTGGAAGGCGTCGCCGGCGGCGATGTAGGCCTTGGCCTTCTCGACCATGGCCATGAACTCGGCCTTGGTGACGTTCGCCTGCGGCTCGATCGTCACCTTCGAGGCGCGCGGCGGGTCGTGGCGCATGCCGCGGTCGAAATCGGCCACCGCGTCGGCCAGCCGCTCGAGCGCCAGGTCGTGGGCCCGCTCCGCCCCGAGATCCCGCGATGGCCAGACCGGCGTCACCAGCGTCACGCTGTCGGCGATATTGTCGAACACGGCGACGATGGTCGGGCGCATGAAGACCGAGTCGGGCAGGCCCAGCCGGTCGGGATTGTCGGCCGGCAGGCGCTCCATCAGCCGCACCATGTCGTAGGCCATGAAGCCGAACAGGCCGGCGGCCGGCGGCGGCAGCCCCTCGGGCATCTCGATCCGCGATTCCTCGAGGAGCGCCCGCAGGCTCTCGAGGCTCGGCGCGTCGCAGGCAGCGAACGCGTCACGCTCGACCAGGGCGCGCCGGTTCACCTCGGCGCGCTCGCCGAAGCAGCGCCAGATCAGGTCGGGCTTGAGGCCGATGATCGAATAGCGGCCGCGCACGGCGCCGCCCTCGACGCTTTCCAGGAGGAAGCTGTAGGGACGGCCCTCGGCGAGCTTGAGGAAGGCCGAGACCGGTGTCTCGAGGTCGGCTACCAGCGTGGTCCAGACCACCTGCGGCCGCCCTGCCTCGTAGGTCGCGAAAAAGCTCTGGCGGTCGGGCTTGGCGTCCATGGTCACTGACTCACCGACTGGATGACGGAATCGAGGGCACGCTGGTCGATCTCGACCGGGAACCGGTCGCGCAGGGCCTGCTGCCAGGCCACCAGCACGTCGCCGCGCATCTGCTGGCGCAGCGCCTCCACGGTCTGGGCGATCTCGGCATCCGGCGCGGCCTCGATGATCTCCGTCGTGGCGATGATCGCGGCACCGTCGGGAACCTCGACCGGCTCGTCGGCGAGCGCTCCAGGCGGCGTGGCGAAGAGGGCCTGCACCGCGGCGGGGCTGAGCAGCCGGTCGAAGCCGCTGGCGTCGCGGGTGACGGGCTCGATGGCGCGCAGCGAGGCGGCCGGCTGCGCTTCCGCCAGCTCGTCGAGGCTCGTCCCCTGGCGCGCCTTTTCCAGCAGATCGGCGGCCGCGTCGCGGGCAAGGCCCATCTGCCGGTCCTCGCGCCATGCCTGGGCGACCTCCTCGCGGACCTCCTCGAGGCGGCGCGGGCGGGCCGCGTCGATGCGCGTGACGTTGAAGACGTAGAAGCGGTCGTCGGCGGTCTGCAGCAGGAGCGAGGGCTGGTCCTTCCCGGCCTGGAAGATCTCGCGCAGCATCTCCTCGTCGAGAGCCACGCCGTCCACCGGCCGGCCGGCCGCGTCGAGGCCGGTACGGTCGACGGCGTCGAGCCGGACGAAGCGCGCGCCGGCCTGGGCGGCGGCGTCCTCGATCGTGCCACCGCCGGCGATCGCGTCGTCCATGGCGTTGGCGGCGTCGGGCAGCCGGTTGATGGCCTCGTGCAGCTTGAGCTCGGCGGCCAGCTCGTCGCGGACCTCGGCAAGCGGCCGGACCTGCTCGGGCGTGATCGCGGCGACGCGCAGCAGATGCCAGCCGAAGGCCGTCTCGAGCGGCTCGCCCACGGCACCCTCGTCCAGCGCGAACAACGCCTTGTCGAGCACGTCGGGAAGCTGTCCCTGACGTACCGGGCCCAGCTCGGAGGTGCTCACGCCCTCCATTGCCTCGGCCACCTCGGCGAAGCTCTGGCCCTCGGCGAGACGCCGGGCCGCCTCGCGGATCGTCGCCTCATCGGCGGCCAGGAGCTGGACGGCCCGGCGCTGCTCGGGCGTCCGGTAGGCGTCCTTGCGGCTCTCATAGGCCTCGGCCACCGCCGCCGCGCCGATCTCGATCTCCTCGCCGAGATCGGCAGGGCCGAGGAGGGCGAGCTCGACGCTGCGATATTCGGGCGCCTGGTAGGCGGCTTCATGCGCCTCGAGATAGGTCTCGAGCGCGGCCTCGTCGGGGGCCTCGACCTCCATCTCCGCCGCCGCCACCACCAGCGCGCGGCCGCGCCGCTGCTCCTCGCGCCACGCTACCAGCTCGCGCGCCTCGCTCTCGGACGCCGCCACCGCGCCGGTGACCGCGTCGACCAGGCGCTGGCGCATCAGGTCGCCGCGGGTCTGCTCCACATAGGAAGCCTCGCCGATGCCGGCCTGGCGCAGGAACATCTCGAAGCGGCTGCGGTCGAAGCGCCCGCCGGTCTGGAACACCTGCTGCCCGTGGATCGCGCGGGCTACCGTCTCGTCGTCCACGGCGAGATCCATCCCGGCTGCCTGGGCATCGATCAGGCGGCGCGCGATGCTGGCCTCGAGAGCCTGGCGCAGCAGGCCTTCCATGATCGCCGGGTTGCGCTCGAGGCCCTGCCCGAGCTGGCCCTGGAGGCGGCGGAAGGAGTTGTCGGCCTCGCGCTGGAGCTCCTCGGCCGGCACCTCGAGGCCGGCCAGCTCGGCCACCGTCCGGCTCGGCGGGCCGCCACGGAAGATGTCGCCGATGCCCCATACCGCAAAGCTCAGGATGAGCAGGCCCAAAAAGATCTTGACCACCCATCCGGTGGCCTGCTTGCGCATTGCATCGAGCATCGGTAAGCCTCGGAAAATAGGGCGCAGCCGGCGGGCGCCGCGGACGGCGGCAAGATAGGGTTGCGCCATCCGCGTCGCAACCCGGAACCCGGGCGAGGCGTCGCGTCGCCGCCTGCGGTGCTGGAAACCGCCGGGGCGGTGTGATAGCAAGCCCGCGAACTTCATTGGAGCGGACGGGCAGATGGGTCTCGCGCGGCCGGTCGTATTCGGCAATTGGAAGATGCACGGGCTTCGCGCCGACAGCCTGGCGCTGGCCGGCTCGCTGGCCGAGCGGGCCGTGCGGCCGACCGGCACGCTGGGCGTGTTCCCGCCGGCCACCGTGCTGCGCGACGTGGCGCGGCGGCTGGAAGGCTCGCGGATCCTGGCGGGCGCCCAGGACTGCCACCCCGAGGCGGGCGGTGCCTTCACCGGCAGCATCAGCGCCTCGATGGTCAAGGACGCCGGCGGCACTGCGGTGCTGGTCGGCCATTCCGAGCGCCGGCACGGGCTCGGCGAGGACGATGCGCTGATCCGCCGCAAGGTGCTGGCGGCGCAGGGCGAGGGGCTTCTCGTGGTGCTGTGCGTCGGCGAGACCGAGGCGGAGTGGCAGGCCGGCGAGCGCGAGGCGCGGCTGCGCCGGCAGATCCACGAGGGACTGGCCGAGACGGTCGATCCGGCGCTGCTGGTGCTCGCCTACGAGCCGGTCTGGGCGATCGGCACCGGGCGCACCCCGAGCCTCGAGGACATTGCCGGCACGCACGCCTTCCTGCGGCGCGAGCTGGTAGGCCGGCTGCCCGCCGCGCAGGACGTGCCGCTCCTCTATGGCGGCTCGGTGAAGCCCGGCAACGCCGCCGACATCATGGCGCTGCCGGATGTCGACGGCGCGCTGGTCGGCGGCGCCAGCCTGGACGCCGCCGGCTTTTGGAGCATCTACCAGGCTGGCGGTGGCGCCTGAGGGAAAGGCGCCGGCGGTTGGCGGCCGGGGCAAGCGACGGATCGACGGATGCAGACGATCGTACTTCTCGTTCATATCGTGCTGGCGACGGCGCTGGTCGGCGTGGTGCTCGTGCAGCGCAGCGAAGGCGGCGGGCTGGGCCTCGGCGGCGGTGGCGGCGGCGGCGGCACCTTCGGGGGGCTGATGAGCGGCCGCGGCTCGGCCAATCTCCTGACCCGCAGCACCGCCGTCCTGGCCGGCGGTTTCATGGCGACGAGCCTGCTGCTGGCGATCCTCGCCGGCAACTACAGCAAGGCGCCCTCGATCCTCGATCTGCCAGCGCGCCCCGCGAGCGAGGCGCCGGCCGGCACCGCGCCGGCGCAGCCGGCGACGCCCAGCGCGCCTCTCGCGCAGTAGCACCGATGCCCGATCCCCGGGAGAGGAACGACGGCCGGAACCTGGTCCGCGCCGCGCTCCTGCTCGTGGTCGCGGCCAGACGAGACTGATCTCACCGATGCCACGCTACGTCTTCATCACAGGCGGCGTCGTCTCCTCGCTCGGCAAGGGCCTTGCCGCGGCGGCGCTGGGCTCGCTCCTCCAGCTGCGCGGCTACCGTGTCCGCCTGCGCAAGCTCGACCCCTATCTCAATGTCGATCCCGGCACCATGTCGCCGTATCAGCATGGCGAGGTGTACGTCACCGACGACGGCGCCGAGACCGACCTCGATCTGGGCCACTACGAGCGCTTCACCGGCGTGCCGGCGCGGTCCACCGACAGCGTCTCGGCCGGCCGGATCTACTGGAGCGTGCTGACCCGCGAGCGGCGCGGCGACTATCTGGGCGGGACCGTCCAGGTGATCCCGCACGTCACCAACGCCATCAAGGAATTCGTCCTCGGCGATACCGACGACGCCGACATCGTCATCTGCGAGATCGGCGGCACGGTGGGCGACATCGAGGGCCTGCCGTTCCTCGAGGCGATCCGCCAGCTCGGCAACGAGCTCGAGCGCGGCCAGTGCGCCTACCTGCACGTCACCCTGGTGCCCTACATCGCCTCGGCCCAGGAGCTGAAGACCAAGCCCACGCAGCATTCGGTGGCCGCCCTCCGGGGCATCGGCATCCAGCCCGACATTCTCCTTTGCCGCTCCGAGCGGCCGATCGAGCCGGACGCGAGGCGCAAGATCGCGCTGCAGTGCAGCGTCCGCGAGGAGGCGGTTATTCCCGCCCTCGACGTGCGCTCGATCTACGAGGTGCCGATCAGCTACCATCACGAGGGGCTCGACACGCAGCTCCTCAAGGCGCTGAACCTGCCGGCCGACGAGACCCCCGATCTGGCCGCCTGGAAGAAGCTCAACGAGCGGCTGCGGCGGCCCGAGGGCGAGGTCACGGTGGCGGTGGTCGGCAAGTACACGGGCATGGCCGACGCTTACAAGTCGCTGAACGAGGCCCTCAATCACGGCGGCATCGCCAACAATGTCCGGGTCAACCTGCGCTGGATCGATGCCGACGCGTTCCGACGCGGCGAGGCCAGCGAGGCCGTCCAGGACGTCAACGCGATCCTGGTTCCCGGCGGCTTCGGCGAGCGCGGCCATGCCGGCAAGATCGACGCGGTGACCTTCGCCCGGGAAAAGCAGCTTCCCTTCCTGGGGATCTGCTTCGGTATGCAGCTCGCCTGTGTCGAGGCCGCCCGCAACCTCGCGGGGATCGAGGGGGCGAGCTCGACCGAGTTCGGCCCGTGCCCCGACCCGATTGTCGGCCTGCTCACCGAGTGGGAGCGCAAGGGTGTCGTGGAGCGGCGCTCCGCGGAGGCCGATCTCGGCGGCACCATGCGGCTCGGCGCCTATCCCTGCGCCATCGCCGAGGGCAGTCTCGCCGAGAAGGTCTATGGTGCCAACGAGATCAGCGAGCGCCACCGCCACCGCTACGAGGTCAACATCAACTACAAGGACGAGCTCGAGAAGGTCGGCCTGCGCTTCTCCGGCATGTCGCCGGACGGCCAGCTTCCCGAGATCGTCGAGCTGCCCGGCCATCCCTGGTTCATGGGGGTGCAGTTTCACCCCGAGCTGAAGTCGCAGCCCTTGAACCCGCATCCTTTGTTCGCCGCCTTCATCAAGGCGGCGCTCGAGCAGTCGAGGCTGGTGTGACCGAGAAAACCTCCCGCAGCGTCCAGGTCGGCTCTCTGGAGATCGCCCAAAGCCGCCCCTTCACGCTGATCGCCGGCCCCTGCGCCATCGAGAGCCGCCAGCACGCGCTGGAGATGGCCCGGGCGGTGCAGGCGATCGCCGGCGAGCTCGCGATCCCGTTCATCTTCAAAAGCTCGTTCGACAAGGCCAACCGCACCAGCGCGTCGAGCGCACGCGGCGTCGGCCTCGCCGAGGGGCTGGCGATCCTGGCGGAGATCCGCGAGACGCTGGGCTGCCCGGTGCTCACCGACGTCCATGACGCGGCCCAGTGCGCGCCGGCTGCCGAGGCGGTCGACGTGCTGCAGATCCCCGCCTTCCTGTGCCGGCAGAGCGATCTGCTCCACGCGGCGGCCGCGACCGGCTGCGCCGTCAACGTCAAGAAGGGCCAGTTCCTGGCCCCCTGGGACATGGCGCAGGTGACCGCCAAGCTCGAGGCGTTCGGCTGCGAGAAGGTGCTGGTGACCGAGCGCGGCGCGTCGTTCGGCTACAACACGCTGGTAACCGACCTGCGCGGCCTGCGCTATCTCGAGGACACAGGCTGGCCGGTCGTGTTCGACGCCACCCATTCGGTGCAGCAGCCGGGCGGGCAGGGCGGCACCAGCGGCGGGCAGCGCGAGTTCGTGCCGGTGCTGGCGCGGGCCGCCGTGTCGTTGGGCGTTGCAGCCGTGTTCATGGAGACCCACGATGCGCCGGAGCGGGCGCTGAGCGACGGGCCCAACATGGTGCCACTCGCCCGCCTGCGCGAGGTGCTGGCCGATCTCAAGGCCTTCGACGAGCTTGCCAAGGCGCGCCCGCTGCCGCGGCTCTAAGGACGATTGGGGGAGAGAAGCAGGAATGGCTGAGACCGATATCGTCTCGATCCGTGGGCGCGAGATTCTCGACAGCCGCGGCAACCCGACCGTCGAGGTCGACGTCCGCCTCGCCGGCGGCGCCTTCGGCCGCGCCGCGGTGCCCTCGGGTGCCTCGACCGGCGTGCGCGAGGCGATCGAGCGGCGCGACGGCGACAAGGACCGCTATCTGGGCAAGGGCGTGAGCAAGGCCGTCGAGGCGGTCAACGGCGAGATCACCGACGCCCTTCTCGGCCGCAGCGCTCTGGCACAGGCGGCGATCGACGAGGCGCTCATCGCCCTCGATGGCACCGAGACCAAGGAGCGCCTGGGCGCCAACGCCATTTTGGGCACCAGCCTCGCGGTGGCCAAGGCCGCGGCCCAGGCCACCGGCCTGCCGCTCTACCGCTATGTCGGGGGTGCGGCCGCGCGGGTCCTGCCGGTACCGATGATGAACGTCATCAATGGCGGCGCGCATGCCGACAACCCGATCGACATCCAGGAGTTCATGGTGATGCCGGTCGGCGCCGAGAGCTTCGCCGACGCGCTGCGCATGGGGGCGGAGATCTTCCACGCCCTGAAAAAGAGCCTCAAGGACGCCGGCCACAACACCAATGTGGGCGACGAGGGCGGCTTTGCCCCCAACCTCGCCAGTGCCGAGGAGGCCCTCTCGTTCCTCGAGAAGGCGGTGGCGGCGGCCGGCTACGAGCTCGGCGAGGACGTCGTCTTCGCGCTGGACTGCGCCGCCAGCGAGTTCTTCAAGGACGGCCGCTACGAGATGGCCGGCGAGGGCAAGTCGCTCGACGCCGCCGGCATGGTCGACTTCCTCGAGGATCTTTGCGACCGCTTCCCGATCGTCTCGATCGAGGACGGCATGGCCGAGGGCGACTGGGAGGGCTGGAAGCTCCTGACCGACCGGCTGGGCGAGCGCGTGCAGCTGGTGGGCGACGACCTGTTCGTCACCAACGCCGCGATCCTCGCCGAGGGCATCGAGAAGGGCGTGGCCAACGCCATCCTCGTCAAGGTCAACCAGATCGGCACGCTCAGCGAGACCATGGACGCGGTGGGCCTGGCGATCAGCGCCGGCTATTCGGCGGTGATGTCGCATCGCTCGGGCGAGACCGAGGACGCCACCATCGCCGATCTGGCGGTCGCCACCAATTGCGGCCAGATCAAGACCGGCTCGCTCTCGCGCTCGGACCGGCTGGCGAAGTACAATCAGCTCCTGCGCATCGAGGAGGAGCTGGGCATCGCCGCGCGCTATGCCGGACGCTCCGCCCTCGCGCGCGGCTGAGCAGGACGACGCCCCTGGGAGAGCGGCAGATGCCGGACGGCTTGCGACGCTTCTTGCGCCAGCACTGGCTGTTGGTGCTCTCCTTGCTGCTGCTCTTCTATTTCGGCTTCCATGCCGTGCACGGCGAGCGCGGGCTGCTGGCCTGGCTCGACGTCGAGCGCGAGATCGAGGCGGTCAAGGTCGAGCACGAGCGTCTCGTCGACGAGCGCCTTCGGCTCGAGGCGCGGGTCGAGGCGCTGCAGCCCGACCGGATCGACCCCGATCTGCTCGAGGAGCAGCTGCGCAAGATGGGCTATATGAGCGAGGGCGAGGTCGTGGTCCTACCCGAGGGCGGGCCACCGCCGGCGCCTCCGATCGCGCCCCAGGCTGCACCGTGAAGCAGGGCTGGGACACGGCGGCACCGCTGGCCGGACCGCCTTCCTGCCTGTAAAGACACGCAATCTCGTGGTACGGGCATGGGGCGGGGGTGTCCCGGCCGCCGCCTGCGCCCGGGGCGCGCACCGAAGATTTCATTGGGAGGGTAGTGCACCGATGAGCACCGCCACGCGTTCGGGCAGCAAGGCCCGCGGAGCGGACAAGGGCGGATCCGGCGGGCAGCAGGCGCTGCCTTCCAGAGAGAAGCTGCTCGACCTCTACCGCGAGATGCTGATGATCCGCCGTTTCGAGGAGAAGGCGGGTCAGCTCTACGGCATGGGGCTGATCGGTGGCTTCT
Organism: Geminicoccaceae bacterium 1502E; assembly: GCA_033875255.1. GTDB lineage: Bacteria > Pseudomonadota > Alphaproteobacteria > Geminicoccales > Geminicoccaceae > Marinimicrococcus. Next base: position 89,307 of record JAWZSN010000019.1, read on the forward strand.
GCCACCTTTACATCGGCCAGGAAGCGGTCGCGGTCGGCATCCAGCATGCCCTGACCGAAGCCGATTCGGTGATCACCGGCTACCGTGACCACGGCCACATGCTGGTCTGCGGGATGGAGCCGCGCCGGGTGATGGCCGAGCTCACCGGCCGCGCCACCGGCTACTCCAAGGGCAAGGGCGGCTCGATGCACATGTTCGCCCGGGACAAGAAGTTCTACGGCGGGCACGGGATCGTGGGGGCCCAGGTGCCGCTCGGCAGCGGCATCGCCTTTGCCCACAAATATCGCGGCGATGGCGGGCTGTGCGTGGCCTATATGGGCGACGGCGCGGTCAACCAGGGCCAGGTCTACGAGTCCTTCAACATGGCCTCGCTGTGGCAGCTTCCGGTCCTCTATGTGATCGAGAACAACCGCTACGGCATGGGTACCTCGGTGCAGCGCGCCGCCGCCGGCCCGGCCCTGTGCGAGCGCGGCCACGCCTACGGCATCCCCGGCCACCAGGTCGACGGCATGGACGTGGTGGCGGTGCTCGAGAAGGCCAAGGAGATCACCGGCGAGATCCGCGCCGGCAAGGGCCCGGTCATCCTCGAGGCCATGACCTACCGCTATCGCGGCCACTCCATGTCCGACCCGGCCAAGTACCGGACCAAGGAGGAGGTCCAGGAGATGCGCGAGAAGCACGACCCGATCGAGCAGCTCAAGCGGCGCATGATCGAGGGCGAGGCGGCCACCGAGGAGCAGCTCAAGGAGCTCGACAAGGAGGTCCGCGGCATCGTCAACGACGCCGCCCGGTTCTCCCAGGACAGCCCGGAGCCCGATGCCGCGGAGCTGTGGACGGACGTCCTCGTAGAAGCCTGAGATTCAACGATTGCAGGGCCCTGACGGCCCTGCCGCGGCCCATTGCGTGCGGGCCGGCCGCGGCGAAGACAGGGAGATCCCGATGCCCACGGAGATCCTGATGCCGGCGCTCTCGCCGACCATGACCGAGGGCAACCTCGCGCGCTGGGTCAAGAAGGAAGGCGAGAAGGTGGCGGCTGGCGACGTGATCGCCGAGATCGAGACCGACAAGGCCACCATGGAGGTGGAGGCGGTCGACGAGGGAACCCTCGGCCGAATCCTCGTGCCCGAGGGCAGCGAGGGCGTGCAGGTCAACACGCCCATCGCCCTGCTCCTGGGCGAGGACGAGGATGCGGCCGCCCTCGACGGCGCCGCGGCCGAGGCGCCTGCGCGCCGGCCCGAGCCGGTCGAGGCGCCCAAGGCCGAGGCGAAGCAGCCCGAGGGCGGCAAGGAGGCGGCTGGCGGGGCCTTCCCCGCAACGACCCCGGCACCGCCCGAGCCCGAGGTGCCCGAGGGCACCGAGATGGTGCGGATGACGGTGCGCGAGGCGCTGCGCGACGCCATGGCCGAGGAGATGCGCCGCGACGACACCGTCTTCTTGATGGGCGAGGAGGTCGCGCAGTACCAGGGCGCCTACAAGGTCAGCCAGGGCCTGCTCGACGAGTTCGGCGAGCGGCGGGTCATCGACACGCCGATCACCGAGCACGGCTTTGCCGGCCTCGGTGTCGGCGCCGGCATGGCCGGGCTGCGGCCCATCGTCGAGTTCATGACCTGGAACTTCGCCATGCAGGCGATGGACCAGATCATCAACTCGGCCGCCAAGACCCTCTACATGGCGGGCGGCGAGCTCGGCTGCTCGATCGTCTTTCGCGGGCCCAACGGCGCTGCCTCCCGGGTGGCCGCCCAGCACAGCCAGGACTATGCCTCCTGGTACATGCACTGCCCGGGCCTCAAGGTCGTGGCGCCCTACAGCGCCGCCGACGCCAAGGGTCTCCTCAAGGCCGCCATCCGCGATCCCAACCCGGTGATCTTCCTCGAGAACGAGATGCTCTACGGGCAGAGCTTCGAGGTCCCCAGGCTCGACGACTTCGTGGTGCCGATCGGCAAGGCGAAGATCGTCCGCGAGGGCAGGCATGTCACCATCACCGGCTACTCGCTGATGGTGGCCCGTGCGCTCGAGGCCGCCGCCGTGCTGGCCGAGCAGGGGATCGAGGCCGAGGTCATCGACCTGCGCACGCTGCGCCCGCTGGATACCGAGACCATCGTGGAATCGGTGAGGAAGACCAACCGCCTGGTCTCGGTCGAGGAGGGCTGGCCGGTCGCCGGGGTGGGCTCCGAGCTCGCCGCGGTGATGATGGAGCAGGCCTTCGACTGGCTCGACGCGCCGGTTGCGCGGGTCGCCGGCAAGGACGTCCCGCTGCCCTACGCCGCCAATCTCGAGAAGATGGCGCTGCCGCAGGTCGAGGACATCGTCGAGGCGGCAAAGACCGCCTGCTACCGCAAGTAAGCCAGCGGGGAGGAGCAAGGGCATGCCCATCAAGATCCTGATGCCGGCGTTGTCGCCGACGATGACCGAAGGCAATCTCGCGCGCTGGCTCAAGAACGAGGGCGACGAGGTCAACCCCGGCGACGTGATCGCCGAGATCGAGACCGACAAGGCCACCATGGAGGTCGAGGCGGTCGACGAGGGGAAGCTCGGCAAGATCCTCGTGCCGGCCGGCACCGAGGGGGTGGCGGTCAACGCCACCATCGCCCTGCTGCTGGAAGAGGGCGAGGACGCCGCAGCGCTCGACAAGGCCGGTGACGGCGAGGCCGCGCGCGAGGCGCCCAGGGCGGAGGCACCCAAGGCCGAGGCCCGCGAGGACAAGCCGCAGCCGGCTCCTGCCGCCGCTTCCGCCGCCACGCCCAGCACCGGGATCACCCCGCCGGCCCGCGGCAACGGCCAGGACGGCCGGGTGTTCGCGAGCCCGCTCGCCCGCCGCATGGCCGAGCAGGCCGGGCTCGACCTGGCCGGGCTCGCGGGCAGCGGCCCGCACGGCCGGATCGTCAAGGCCGACATCGAGAAGGCGCTCGAGGCCGGCGCCGGCAAGGCGGCACCTGCTGCTGCCGAGGCGAAGCAGCCGCCTGCCGCTGCCGCAGCACCGATCGCCCCCGCTGGCCCCATCGAGGCGCCGGCCGCGCCGCACGAGGTGGTCCAGCTCTCCAGCATGCGCAAGGTGATCGCCCGCCGGCTCACCGAGGCGAAGCAGCAGATCCCGCACTTCTACCTCACGGTGGACTGCGAGCTCGACGCTTTGCTCGCCATGCGCAGCCAGCTCAACAGCCGCCCCGATGCCGACTACAAGCTCTCGGTCAACGACTTCATCATCAAGGCGGTGGCCGTGGCGCTGCGCCGCAAGCCCGGCTGCAACGCGTCGTGGGGCGGCGACAAGGTCTTCGTCTACAAGGACGTGGACGTCTCGGTGGCGGTCGCCATCGAGGGCGGGCTGATCACCCCGATCATCCGCCAGGCCGACCAGAAGGGCCTCTCCACCATCTCCAGGGAGATGAAGGACCTCGCCGCGCGCGCCCGCGAGGGCAAGCTCAAGCCCGAGGAGTACCAGGGCGGCGGCTTCTCCATCTCCAATCTCGGCATGTACGGCATCCGCGACTTCCAGGCGGTCATCAACCCGCCCCAGTCCTGCATCCTCGCCATCGGCGCCGGCGAGAAGCGCCCGGTCGTGAAGAACGACGCGCTCGCCATCGCCACCGTCATGTCCGTCACCCTCTCCATCGACCACCGCGTGGTCGACGGCGCTTTGGGCGCCGAGTTCCTCGGCGAGTTCAAGAAGCTCGTCGAGGACCCGATGGGCCTCCTGCTCTAGCAGCGCGGACCGAAGAGCAGAGCGGGGGAGCAGCGCTCCCCCGCGCCCCCTTTGACCTGGCGGCTTTACGGACCCATCATCCGCGCTCCTGCTCCGAGAGGACGGAGGCGTGATGACGGGTGGGCATTCAGTGCCGGCTGGTGGCGGGCCGGCCGCGGCGCCGGTCTGAGGCGGCGGGTATGCTTGCGGTCTTGCGGCGCTGGCTGGGCCGGGATGCCGCGGGCCGGCAGCCCCCTGTGACGGAGGAGCGCGGCGCCGCCGCCGTCGGTTGCGAGCCGTTCGAGGGCGTGCCGCGGGCGGCGCTCAAGCGTCTCCCCGGTGATCTTCGTGCCGAGCTCGAGCAGGCCCTGGAGGCGCTGCGGGTCCGCGCGCGAGGCCGTGCATCGCGTTCCGGCCGGCAGCGGATGGCCGATGCCGAGATCGGGCGTACCGCCAACCGCGCCCTCCTGACGCTGGCCGAGCATGCGGCGAGGCCGGATGCCGCGCCGGAGCTCGGGCACGCCCTGGCCGCCGCAGGGCGAGGCGAGCTGGACCGGGCGGAGGACGTCTTCGAGAGCCGGCTTGCCGAGGCGGCGCAGACTGCTGCGCGGCATCGCGGGGCGGCGCAGGCGGCCGAGCAGGAAGCCGCCGAGGCCGCTCGTCACCTGGGCGCGCTGGCCGCCCGCCACGACACCGGACGCGCCCGCGCCGCCTTCGGCAAGGCGGCCGAGCTCGATGCGGACGATGCCTGGACATGGGTCTTTCTCGCCCGGCTCGAGCGCCAGGCGGGTCATCTCGCGAAATCCACGGACGCCGCCACCCGCGCCGCCGACATCGCCGGGCGCACCGGCAATGCCCGCAACGCGACGGCGGCAACCGGCGAGCTGGGCGAGGCCCGGCGGGCGCAGGGCGATCTCAAGGGCGCGCTGGAGGCCGCCGAGCAGGCGCGGGTGATCGCCGACCAGCAGGCCGTCGCCGATCCAAAGAACGCGAGCTGGCAGCACGAGCTGTCGGTGAGCTGGAACCGCTTGGGCGACCTTCGGCGGGCGACGGGCGATCTTGCGGGAGCGCTCGAGGCCCACGAGCGGGCGGAGGTGATTGCCCGGCGGCTGGTCGAGGGCGAGCCGTTCGAGGTCTTGTGGCAACGTCAGTTGTCGGTGAGCTGCGAGCGGCTGGGTGACGTCCGGATGGCCCAGGGCGCCTTGGGGGACGCCCTGAAGGCTGCCGGGGAGGCAAAGGCGATCCGCGCCACGCTCGTTGCCGCGGAGCCGGGGAATGCGCTGTGGCAGCGCGACCTGTCGGTGAGCTGGAACAAGCTGGGCGATGTCCGCCGCGCGCAGGGCGATCTGTCCGGGGCGTTGAAGGCTCATGAGGAGGCGCTGGCGATCGCCGCCAGCCTGGTCCAGACCGATCCGGGCAATATGCAGTGGCAGCGCGACGTGTCGGTGAGTCTGGAGAGGCTGGCCGGGGTGCAGCGGGCGCAGGGCGATCACGCGGGAGCGATCGAAGCCGGCGAGCAGGCGCAGGCGATCCGCAGGACCCTGGCGGCCGGGGACCCTGACAATGCGCGATGGCAGCGCGATCTCTCGGTGGGCTGGAACAAGCTCGGCGACGCAAGACGGGCACTGGCCGACCTCCCGGGGGCGCTGGAGGCCTACGGGCAGGCGCGGGCAATTGCCGGCAGGCTGGTGTCGGCTGACCCGGACAATACCAACTGGCAGCGCGACCTGGAGGTGAGCTGCAACAAGCTGGGCGACATCCGGATGGCGCAGCGCGACCTTGGAGGCGCCCTGGAGCTCTACGAGCAGGCGCGGGCTATTGCCGCCAGGCTGGCGCGGATCGACCCGGGCAATGCGGAGTGGCAGCGCGACCTGTCGGTGAGCTGGGAACGGCTGACCGAGCTGCGGATGGCACAGGGCGATCTGGTGGGGGCGCAGGACGCCGCCGAGCGGGGGCGGGCGATCACCGGCAGGCTGGCCGCTGCCGACCCGGATAACGCCAGGTGGCAGCGCGACCTGTCCATCAGCTGGGAACGGCTGGCCGATGTGCGGGCGGCGCAGGGCGACCTCGATGCCGCGCTGAAGGCCGCCGGCCGGACGCGGGCGATCCGCACCAGCCTCGTCGCCAGGGATTCTGGCAACGCCAAGTGGCAGCGTGACCTCATCGTCGCTCACTGGAAGCTCGGTGATCTCTCCGTCGCCAAGAAGGCCGGCGCCGATGCCGCCGGGCACTTCGAGGCGGCGCTGGCCATCGCCCGGGACCTGTCGGCCAGCAACCGGCTCGCGCCGGCCGATGCCTGGATGATCGAGACCCTCGAGCAGCGCATTGCGAGCGCTAGCGGCAAATCGCGAGCCCCGAGCTGGTGACTTGCCCGGCCCGGAAAGCTCCGGGGGAGCGGCACAGGCCTGCGCTCCCTTGCCGGCGGGAATCGTCCGGAGCGTGGAGCGCAGAGCGGCAGAGCCCAAGCTCTTCGCAGGACGGGCGAGGCGGCAGCATCCTGCGCATCGCTCACCGGCCGGTTCCAACCGGCGGCCGATCAAGAACCCCGGGAGACGTCACCGTCTCCCTGCCTTGGTCCTGAAAAGTGGTCCTGGCGAGCAAGCAATCCGGCGCCAGTTGCGCGGGGCGCGCGCCGAAACCTTCGGTTTGACGCCACTGCCCCGCTCCCGCATCCTCTCCATTCTCGCATAAAGCTCAAGGGGAGGCGGGCATGGCGGGGGAGCGGTCCGTGCAGGTCGGCGGCAATGTCGTCGGCTCGAGCATCGTCACCGGCGACGGCAACCGCGTCGCCACCAGCTACACCAAGGTCACGCTGCCGCCGGCCTCTTCCGTCGACATCGCCGGCGAGATGGCGGCGATCCGCGCCATCCTGGGCAGCCTTCCCGGTGCCGACGCCGGCAAGATCGGCCGCGCCCTGGCCGATGCCGAGGACGAGGCGGCACGGCCAGAGCCCGACCGCGACGAGATCGGCGGAGCGCTGGAGCGCGCGCTCAAATACGCCAAGGATGCCAGTGGCTTCGCCGAGCATGTCGACAAGCTGGTGCCGCATGTGAGGAACGCCGTCGGCTGGCTCGGCGAGAACTGGCACCGGCTGCTGCCGGTGGTCGGCTTGATGGTCTGAGGGCAGGACCGGCATGGGCGGGGCCGGGCGAGGGGCGGAAGGCCCCGGCGCGCGCGCCGTCGGCATAGGCGGCAGCGTCCGCGACAGCGTCCTTGCCACCGGCGACCGCAACCGGATCCTGGTGGTGCGCGGTCTCGGTGCCGCCGCCCTCGTGGCGCTGGTCCTGGGAGCAGGTCTCGTCGGCCACGATCTCTGGCGCACCGCCCGCCACGAGGCGGCGGTGGCGGCGGTCGAGGCGGCCTTCGAGCAGCGGCTCGAGGAGGCCCGGAGGGTGGCCTGGCAGCAAATCGAGGCGCTGCGCCTCGAGGCGGCGCTCAAGGACCGGCTGCTAGCGGCCCGGGAAGAGGCGCTGGAGGCGCTGCGCACCCGCACGGGGCCGGACGCCGGCCACGGGCAAGCCGCGGAGGCGCTCGCGAGCTTCGCCGGCGGCGACAGTCACCCGGTCGAGGCGCTGACTCTCGCGGCGGCAGAGGCGAAGGCGGCGCAGGCGGCGGGCGCGCAGGAGCGGGCCGACGCGCTGCGGCTGGAGGCGGCGGAGGAGTTCCGCCGCCTCGGCGCCCTGGCCTTCGGCCGCGACACGGCGCAGGCGCTGGCCGCCTATCGCCGGGCTGCCGGGCTCGATCCGGCCGATGTCTGGGCATGGATCCTGCTGGCCCGGCTCGAACGCCAGGCCGGCGATCTCGACCGCTCGGCACAGGCCGCCGGGCGCGCGGTCGAGGCCGCGGCGGCGAGCGGCAGCGCCCGCGACAGGATGGCCGCGCTCGACGAGCAGGGCGACGTGCTGGTCATCCGGGGGGACCTCGCAGGCGCGCTCGCGGCCTACGCGAGCGCTCGCACGATCGCCGAACGGCGCGCCGCCGAGGCGCCCGAGGAGGCCGGACGCCAGCACGATCTGGCGGTCAGCCTCGAGCGGCTGGGCGACGTGCGCCGCGCCCGGGGCGATCTGGCGGGCGCCCGCGAGGCCTACCGGCAGGCCCGCACGGTCCATGCCGCACTGGCGGCACTGGCGCCGGACGATGCCAGCCGGCAGCGCGATCTCTCGGTCGTGCTCGAGCGGCTGGCGGAGGTTGGCATGGCCGAGGGCGATCTGGCGGGGGCGCTGGATCTCCTGGAGCAGATTCTGGCGATCCGCGCTGCCCTCGCTGCCGCCGAGCCGGACAATGGCGATCGGCAGCGCGACCTCGCGGTGGCCTGGGACCGGCTGGGCGAGGCGCGGACGGCCAAGGGCGATCTGGCCGCGGCGCTCCAGGCGCACGAGCACGGGCGGGCGATCGCCGAGAGGCTCGCCGCCGCCGATCCGGGCAATGCCGCCTGGCAGCGCGACCTCTCCGTGAGCTGGCTGCGGCTGGGCGATGTGCGGATGGCGCAGGGCAATCTCGCCGCCTCGGGCGAGGCCTACACCGAGGCCCGCAGGATCTCGGCCGGCCTTGCCGCCGCCGACGCGGCCAACACGCGCTGGCAGCGCGATCTGGCGCTGGCCTTCTCGCGGCTGGGCGCGGTGCGGATGGCCGAGGGCGACCTCGCCGCAGCACTTGCCGCCTATGGCGAGGGAAAGGAGATTGCCGCGAAGCTGTCCGCCGCCGATCCCGACAATACCGACTGGCAGCGCGACCTCTCCGTGAGCTGGAACATGCTGGGCAGCGTGCGGGCGGCGCAGGGTGCCGTCGACGCGGCGCTCGAGGCCCACGAGGAGGCCCGGGCGATCGTGGCCGGCCTGGCTGCCGCGGATCCGGGCAATGCCCTTTGGCAGAACGACCTGTCGACGACATGGAGCCACATCGGCGACATGCGCATGGCGCGGGGCGACCTCGCCGCGGCGGCCGAGGCCTACGAGGCGGGCCGGGTCATCGTCGCACGTCTCGTCGAGGGCGATCCAGCGAGCGCGGTATGGAAGCGCGAGCTCTCGGTGATCTGGGACCGGCTGGGCGACGTGCGGCGGGCGCAGGGCGACCTGGCGGCGGCGCTCGATGCCTACGAGCAGGGCCGGTCCATCGCCGCCCGACTGGCCGCCGCCGACCCAGACAACGCGGAGCGCCAGCGCGATCTCGCCGTCAGCTGGGACCGGCTGGGCGACGTGCGTATGGCGCAGGGCGACCTCGCCGCCGCGGGCAAGGCCTACGAGCGTGGCCACGCCATCGCCGCCCGGCTGGCCTCGGCCGATCCGGGCAATGCGGTCTGGCAGCGCGATCTCTCGATCGGCTGGGGAAGGCTCGGCGATGTCCGCCGGGTGCAGGGCGACGCGGCGGGCGCGCTCGCCGCCTACGAGGAGAGCCGGGCCATCGCGGCGCGACTCGCGGCGGCCGCCCCCGAGAATGCCGTCTGGCAGCGGGATCTCGTGGTGGCGCACTGGAAGCTCGCCGATCTCGCGGCCGCCAGCGGTCCGCAGGCTGATGCCGAGCGCCATTTCCGCAAGGCGCTGGAGCTGGCGCGCGCCATGGACGCGGCAGACCGCCTGGCACCCGCCGACGCCTGGGTCATCGAGGCGCTGGAGCAGCGGCTGGCCGGGCTGCGCGAACCCTGAGCCGGCACTGTCGGCAGGAGAAGGGCGGGCGAGCAGCGCTTCTCCCGCGCCCCGTTGACCTTGTCGCCCGGCGGACCGGCTTTCGTTGCCCACATAGGGAAGCGACGCAAGGGGGAGGTCGTGTGGTCGCTGCGCGACCAGCCTGCGGGCGGCGGGCTGCGCTGTTCTGGCGGCGCGCCCATGCCTCCATGCTACCAGCTTATCCCCTGCGGCATCCGCGGCCCGCATCCGCGACTGGCGCGGCTCGAGCCCGACCCCGCTGGCCGAGGTAGCCGGTGGAACGCGCGGCCGGATGTCGAGCCGTGGCGCGCCCCGAGGCAGCGGGGCTTCCGATTTTCCGTCTTGTCGAGAACCATCCAGCCGAAGCGGCGTTGTCAATGACGGGAACGTGGACGACCAAGCGTCAAAACGGCGGGGCCGGCGCATTCCTGGCGATCTGCTCGCTTGCGGCCGCTGGTGGGCGGTCTCTTCGCCGATCTGCCCCTGTCACACCGCCCGGCATGGCGGCATAAGGGGGCGCCGCTGCGAAGGACGCGGTGGAACGCGAAGGGGGAACGGGTCATGGACGACGACAGCGACGAAGAGTTTTTCAACGGTACCCGTCGTCCGTCGGGGATGCCGGCAAGCTGGCAGGGCCGGCCGCTGAAGTCGGGGCGGGGCTGGCACTGGTCGGACCCGGAGAACCCGGGCAACAGCGTGCGGCTCTACCGCGGCGATCCCGAGAGCGAGGACGCGGTGGAGCAGGGGCCCCATGTCGTGGTGACCGCCGACGGACTCCTGATCGACGACGCCGGCAAACCCGTTCCCGGCTCCACCCCACCTGACGACTGACCCGCCGGAATCCTGACGGCCGGCGCGGCGGCGGTCCCGGCTATCGCCATCCGCCGCCCTTGTCGATCGGGCTCCTCCGGGATGGCGCCATCGCCGGGTGGTGCGGGACGGTTGTCACGGGCCGATCCTGCCCTCCATCCGGCAGATCACGCCGTCCGGCGGATAGTCCAGGACGATCGTGCCGCGGATCTCCTGGGCCAGCACGCCGGTGAGCATGATCGTGCCGAAACCCTTTTTCCCCGGCGACCTCACCTGCGGGCCGCTCCTTTCCTTCCACGACAGCGCGAACGCGCCATTGGCGGCAGGATCATGCGACCAGGCGATGTCGATGGACCCGGCCGGGCGCGAGAGCGCCCCGTATTTGCTGGCGTTGGTGGCAAGCTCGTGGATCGCCATCGAGAGGGTCTGGGCCTGCTTCACGGTAAGCGGCACGGGCGGCCCTTGCAGGGTAATGCCGCGTCGCGCAGGGCTCTCGCCGCTGAACGGCTCGAGCGTCTGGCGCAAGACAGCGGAAAGCTCGGCCCCGGACCAGTTCTTCGCAACGAGAAGATCGTGAATGGCGGCCATCGCGTGCAGCCGCGCAACGAAATCGTCGCGCGCCTCGGCCATCGTCTTGCTCTCGATGAGCGATCGCTGGGCGATTACCTGGGCGGTCGCCAGGCAGTTCTTGACCCGGTGATTGAGCTCTTGCATCAGCATCTCGTTGTGGCGATGGAGAGCGTGCTCCGCCGTCACGTCGATGGCGTTCTGGAGGACGAAGGCGATCTCGCCTTGGTCATCCGCGATGGGCACATGCGTGCATGTCCAGACGATCTCGCGCACGCCGCCCTCCTCTCCTGGCGCCGGCACGGAGAACGGCTCGGTCCGCAAAACGTTCTCCTCTCCCGCCAGCGCACGTTCGAAGGCGGCCTTGAAGAGAGCCATGCGCTCCGGGGATTCCGGAAACGCGTCGAACACGTAGCGACCCTGGATGTCCGAGAGCGTGCGCATGGTCGTCCGCAGATAGGCCTCGTTGGCGTAAACGATGACCAGCCGGCGATCCATGATCATGAGCTGCGTGGGCGCGCAGGCGAAAACCGTGTGAAAGTTCAGGCCGTTCGGGGGTTTTCCGGCCATGGGCTCGGATTTTTCGCGCATGCGGGACGAAGATCCTCTTCACGATCGCCAACGCTATGTTGAATGCATCTCGTTAAACATTCGTAGCTGAGGAACGTGCCACGCTCCCCGCGGCTCCATCGCCGGCTGGCGCCGCTCCCGGTTGTAGGATAGGATTCACCTTCCGTCCAAGATCGGGCCGCAGACAGAGCATCGGCCACGGCAGCGGACAAGACGAACCCGAGCGAGGCGGGCCGTAGTCTCCGGCATGATCGCAGGGGGCTCGCCGGATGCGTGCAGAAACGAACCCGAGCGCTCCCGGGAGCGTGGTTCATGTGGATTGGCCGAGGGGCGTGCTGCCATCGCATCGCGGACGCACCCTTGGCGGTGTCGGTGCAGAAACGAACCCGACAGCCGCGCTTTTCAGTGTGCGCGCAGAGGCTTGGATGCGCGGATGAAGCCCCCCCTGCGGCATGGTGCGTGAGGGGATTGCGGCGGGCGGCGGCCGCGTGCAACGCTTGCAGGGCGGTTGTGCGGGCGCGAGGCCGCGGCACGGACGAACCCGAGGGGCGCCCGGCGCTGCCTTGTTGACAAGCCCGGCCCGATCGGACACGGCCTTGCGCACGAGGCGGCCGGTCCGGGCCGGACAGCGGGGAGAGGGTGATGGCGCAGACGTTCGACCTGGTGGTGGTCGGCGGGGGACCCGGCGGCTATGTGGCGGCGATCCGGGCGGCCCAGCTCGGCATGAGGACGGCCCTGGTCGAGCGCGAGCATCTGGGCGGGATCTGCCTGAACTGGGGCTGCATCCCGACCAAGGCGCTGCTGCGCTCCGCCGAGATCTTCGACCATCTGCAGCATGCCAAGTCGTTCGGCCTCACGGTCGAGAAGGCGAGCTTCGATCTGGATGCCGTGGTCAAGCGCTCGCGCAAGGTGGCGGGCCAGCTCAGCCGCGGCGTGCAGGGCCTGTTGAAGAAGAACAAGGTCACGGTCTTCGACGGGGCAGGCAAGCTTGCCGGCAAGGAGACGCTGGAGGTGGCCCTGACCAAGGGCGGCTCCGAGACCCTCAAGGCCAGGCACATCATCCTCGCCACCGGTGCCCGCGCCCGCCAGCTGCCCGGCCTCGAGAGCGACGGCAAGCTGGTCTGGAGCTACCGGGAGGCGATGGTCCCCGAGACCATGCCCAAGTCGCTCCTCGTGGTGGGCTCCGGCGCCATCGGCATCGAGTTCGCGAGCTTCTACCGCTCGCTGGGTGCGGAGGTCACCGTGGTGGAGGTCCTGCCGCGGGTGCTGCCCGTCGAGGACGAGGACGTCTCGGCCTTCGCCCACAAGCAGTTCGAGAAGCGCGGCATCAAGATCCGCACCAACGCCCAGGTCAAGGCGCTCGAGCGAGGCAAGGACAGCGTCACCGCCACCATCGAGGCCGGCGGGAAGACGGAAAAGCTCACCTTCGACCGGGTGATCATGGCGGTGGGCATCGTCGGCAACACCGAGGATCTCGGCCTCGAGGGCACCAAGGTGAAGGTCGAGCGTGCCCATGTGGTGGTGGACGAGTGGTGCCGCACCGGCGAGCCCGGCGTCTATGCCATCGGCGATCTGGTGGGCGCTCCCTGGCTCGCCCACAAGGCCAGCCACGAGGGCGTGCTCTGCGTCGAGAAGATCGCCGGCGTGAAGGGCCTGCACCCGCTGGACGTCACCAAGATCCCCGGCTGCACCTACTGCACCCCGCAGGTGGCAAGCGTCGGTCTCACCGAGAAGGCCGCCCGCGAGGCCGGCCACGAGGTGAAGGTCGGAAAATTCCCGTTCATCGGCAACGGCAAGGCCATCGCCCTGGGCGACCCCGAGGGCATGGTGAAGACGGTGTTCGACGCGAGGACCGGCGAGCTCCTGGGCGCCCACATGATCGGGGCCGAGGTCACCGAGCTGATCCAGGGCTACACCATCGCCCGGACCATGGAGGCCACCGAGCTCGACCTCATGCACACGGTCTTCCCGCACCCGACCCTCTCCGAGATGATGCACGAGGCGGTGCTCGACGCCTACGGCAGGGCCATCCATTTCTGAGGTCGCGGCAGGAGGTGGCGGAGAGCGGATCAGGGGCCGGGAGCGAAGGCCCTCGAGAGCGCCTCCGCCTCCTTGACCCGTGCGATCGCCGCCTCCAGCTGGCGGACCTCTCTCTCGAGGTCCTCGGCCCTGAGGTGCAGACTCCTTCGCTGGCGGATCCCGTCGAGGCTCCACTTGCCGCCGACCACGGCGAGCGGGAAGCCCGCCGCCGTGGCGGCGGCTCCTGCTATCGCCAAGGCTCCGGTAACCGGGCCGCCGAACAGGCCGAGGAGGCCTGCGGCGGACAAACAGGCGCCGCCAACGCCGACCGAGGTGTCCTTCCAGACGGGTCGAAGCCCTTTGCGCTCGCTCCGCAGCGCAGCCAGCTCCCCCTGACAGTGGCCGAGATTGAAGACCATCTCGTCCTGCAGTGCCTTGAGAGCGGCCTCCCGTCCTCGGTAGCCGGAGGCGATCGTCGCGGCCGGGCGGATCCGGTAGGCGCGCAACTCCCAGGAGCGGACGAAGGACCGCTCCATCCGCTCAGCCCGGCTGCCCTCTTTGGTGCGTCACGCCGGCGAGCGAGCGGCTGATCTCCTCGATGCGTTGCTGCTGTGTCGCCGCGTCCGCGTCGGCCGTCGACAGCAGGTCCTGCTGCGCGAACAGCTCGCGGATCCGGTCGGCATCATCGGCCAGACGCTCGAGGGCGGCCTCGCGGTCGGAGTGGGAGGCGAGGCCGCTGGCGTCGATCCGGCCGGTATGGAAGAGATAGAGCCGGAAGAGCTCCGGCTCGCGTTGCGGGTCGATGGTCCGGCCTTCTGGGTCGCTGGCGAAGATCTCCTCGGCCCGGGCGAGCCGGCCGGCGCGCTCCAGCGATGCCTGCGTACCGCGAAGCGAGGCTTCGATCGTGCGGTCCAGGCGCCGCGACGCCTTTGCTGCCGAGAGGAGCGCGACCATGTAGACGGCGCAGACCGCGATGATGGCCACCACAGCCGCCGCCGTCAGCCCTGCGCCAAGGAAGAGCCACTCCTGAGCTGCCTGCAGGAAGCCGATGGCCCATCCGGCAAGCCCCGCGCCGACCGCTACCGCGCCCACCTGCCACGCGCTACGCTGCCACCGCTGCGCAGACCCCCCGCCGTTCGCCTGAATGGTTCGCATGGCGCCCTCGTCAATGGCCGATCGTCAACCTATCAATCGCTGCGCGTGATGTCATCTTCGTCAGGCCCGGCCCCCTGCGGCAGCGGCCCTTGACGGGGAAGACGACGCCGATCACTTCTGGGGCCATGAGCACCGTGACCGTAGTCGATCGTGGTCGGGTCCAGCGCAAGCCGGCGTGGATCCGCGTCAAGGCACCGACCTCCGAGGGCTTTCACGCCACCCGGCGGCTGATGCGCGAGAAGAACCTGCACACCGTGTGCGAGGAGGCGGCCTGCCCGAATATCGGGGAGTGCTGGACCCAGAAGCACGCCACAGTGATGATTCTGGGCGATACCTGCACGCGCGCCTGCGCCTTCTGCAACGTCAAGACCGGCGTGCCGCGGGCGGTGGACCCGAAGGAGCCTGCGCATCTCGCCGAGGCGGTGGGCGAGATGGGCCTCCGGCACGTGGTGATCACCTCGGTCGACCGCGACGACCTGCCCGACGGCGGGGCCTCGCAGTTCGTGCGCTGCATCGAGGAGATCAGGAAGAGCGCGCCCGAGACCACCATCGAGATCCTCACCCCCGACTTCCTCAGGAAGCCCGGCGGTGTGGAGGCGATCGTCGAGGCGCGGCCCGACGTCTACAACCACAATCTCGAGACGGTACCGCGGCTCTACCGGACGGTGCGGCCCGGTGCCCGCTATTTCCACTCGCTGCGCCTGCTCCAGCGGGTCAAGGAGCTGGACCCGGGCGTCTTCACCAAGTCCGGCATCATGGTGGGGCTCGGCGAGGAGAAGCGCGAGGTCTACCAGGTTCTGGACGACATGCGCTCGGCCGAGATCGATTTCGTCACCATGGGCCAGTATCTCCAGCCGACCCCGCGTCACCACAAGGTCGAGCGGTTCGTGACGCCCGAGGAATTCGAGGGATATGCCCGCATGGCCCGGGCAAAGGGCTTCCTCATGGTCTCGGCCTCGCCGCTGACCCGCTCCTCGCACCACGCCGGCGACGACTTTGCCCGGCTCCGGGCGGCGCGCGAGGCGCAGCTCGCGAAGGCGGCCCCGGTGGGCCTCGCCTGAGCCATGCCGACGCACGCCGAGAAGCGCCATCTGCCCTACCGCCCCGAGCAGCTCTACGAGCTGGTGGCCCAGGTCGAGCGCTATCCCGAGTTCCTGCCCTGGTGCAAGGCGGCCCGGATCACCAGACGGGAAGGCGATACCTTCTATGCGGACCTCGTGGTGGCCTTCAAGGTCTTCCGCGAGCGGTTCGGCTCCAAGGTCCACGTAATCCCCAAGAGCGGGATCGACGTGGAATACATCAACGGCCCGTTCCGCTACCTCAACAACCACTGGCGCTTCGAGCCGGCGCCCGACGGTGGTTGCATCCTCGACTTCTATGTCGACTTCGAGTTCCGCTCGAAGATCCTCCAGAACCTGATCGGCCTCCTGTTCAACGAGGCGGTGACGCGCATGGTGGGCGCCTTCGAGGAGCGTGCGCGCCAGCTCTACGGGCTCGACGGCCGCGAGATGGTCGATGCCGCCCCGGCCCCGGCCGGCTCCGGCGGCTGACCCGATCGCCTGCAGGTGGAAAACCTGCAAACTGCTCACCGCACCGTCCCTAAGCCCTTCGGATGACGACCCTTTCTGCTCCTTGATCGTCTCACGAGGGTCGACCTAGCTTCGCAGAACGCTCTGGTTTTGCGGAGGCGGACGTGCGGACGGGGCCGGCGGGTGGAACAAAGGCGGGCTGCGCCATCATGGAGCTTCCCTTTGCGGGAAGCACGCTGCTGGTCGATCCGGCAGGCGAGGGGATGGCGCTCCTCGACGCCCGCGCCGCCGGTCTCTGGCGCGCCCGGGGCGCCGCCGGCCGCCGCTTCGCCCGCCGCATCGGTCGTGAGCTGGCCCTCGGCCGCACCCGCGGCGCCCTCCCGCCACGCGCCGCCGACCCTCCGGCCGCCACCTGCGGACGCCTCCATGCGCTGGGCGGCGTTCCCGTCGCCATCGCCTGTGACGACCCCGACCTCGACCCCATGGTCCAGGCACTCTTCGCGCCCTTGCGGATGCCCGGCGCGGCATCGCCGGCGCACCGCCTGCGGCTCGCCCCCGACGGGCGCCGGCTGGTCCTGTGGGCCGACGGGCAGGCGCTTGCGGCCAGCGAGGACCCCGACCACGCTTTGGGCCTGCTGATCGACGCCCTGATCGACCGCGCCTGGCCGGCCGCCCGATGGATGGCGGTGGTCCACGCCGGGGCCGTCGCCGACGCGCGCGGCGCCGTCCTCCTGCCGGCTCCCAGCGGCGGCGGCAAGAGCACGCTGGCAGCAGGCCTGGTAGCCGCGGGCTGGCGCTTCCTCAGCGACGACATCGCCCCCATCGACGCGGGGCGCGGCGAGGTGGCGCCGGTACCGCTCGCGCTCTCGGCCAGAGAGGGCAGCTGGCCGATCCTGCGCGGGCTCTTCCCCGGCATGAAGCCGGTGGCGACGTTGCCCTTCGCGGAGGGGCGGCGGCGCTTTCTCGATCTCACCCGACACGCTGCGCAGGAGCCGCCACCGCTGCGCGCCCTGCTGGTGCCGCATCTCGATCCGTCCGGCACGCCCGGGCTGGACCGGCTGAACCCCGGCCAGGCCCTGGCAGCGCTGGTGGAAGGGCGCTGCTGGCTGTCGCGCGAGCGGCCGCTCCTGCAGCGCCTGCTGAGCCTCCTCGAGACGGTGCCGGCCTTCACGGGCCGCTACCGGACGCTCGCGGAGGGTGTCGCCCTGGTCAACGGGCTCTGAGAGCGGAGGACGCGATGAGCGAGGATCCGGTAACCGGTCGGGAAAGCGAGGACGGAAGCGAGACGCGCCGCGAGGCGATCCGCAAGATCGCCGGCTATGCCGGGGCGAGCGCGCCGCTGGCCATGATCCTGTTGACCTCGCCCAAGGCGATGGCGCGCTCCCGCCATGGCGGGCCGCGTCGCGGGCCGCCGCCCCGCCGGGGACCGCCGGTGCGGCGGGGCCCCCCGGGACGTCGCGGTCCGGGCTAGTGTAGCGCCGACACCGCGCGGGTCGGGGGAAGCCTGATGGAGACCACTGGACGGGAGCCCGCAAGTCCGCCCGCCCTCTTCCTCGTCGCCGGGCTGCTCGGCGAGGCGGGGCGCGGCGGCGGGAGCCTGCCGGTGGGCGTCGACTGGCACGAGATGATCACCCTTGCGGGCGATCATCTCGTGCTGCCGGCGATGGCAGCGCGGCTGCTCGAGCCGGACCTGGCACGGAGCCTGCCGCCCGACATCGCCCGGCTCGCCGAGGCGGTGCTGCTGCTTGCCGCCGAGCGCGACCGGTCCGCCCGGGCGCAGCTCGAGGAGCTGGTGGCGGCGCTGAACGCCGCCGGGATCGTGCCGCTCCTCCTCAAGGGTGCCGCCTATCTCGCCGAGGCGCTGCACGAGGCTACCACCCCGCGTCTCGCGAGCGACCTCGATCTGCTGATCGAGCCGGAGCGGATCGGCCTGGCGGCAGCGTGCCTGCGGCGGATCGGCTATGGCGCGCTCGAGCCGGGGGACGGCGCCGGGCACCACCATCTGCCTGCGCTGCTGCGCGACGGCGCGCCGCTCGCCGTCGAGCTGCACCGCGCCCCGGTCGCCGCACGGTGCCGCCGTCTCCTCGGCACGGCCGAGTTGCGCCGCGACGCCCGTGCCGTGCGAACCGAAAGCGGCAGCCGGTGCCTGCTGCCGAGCCCGACCCATCTGGTGCTGCACAGCATCGTCCACGCCCAGCTTCCCCACGGCCTCTACTGGCGCGGCGAGATCTTTCTGCGTGACGCGCTCGACCTGCTGCTCCTCGAGCGGCGATTCGGCCAGGCGATCGACTGGGCGGCGATCGGCCGGCGGATGGGCCGGCACGGAATGGGCGGGGCGCTGTGGTTCCACGCCGTGACGGCGCATGCGCTGCTGGGCGGGCCGACGCCGCCCGTGCGGCCCACCTGGCTGGGGCGGCGCGCCTGCCGGCTCTGGAGGCGCCGCCTCGACGACGAGGCACGGCGCGACCGCCTGCTGGAAGCCGTCGAGCTCGCTACCTCGGCGCCTTCGGCACTCGCCACGCCGCGGGGACGGGCGTGGCTTTGCAGGCGGCTGGCGGAACTCCTCAGGCGGTGGCCGGCCGCTCCTCGAGAGCCCGCAATCCCAGAAGGAGCGCCGTCTCCACCGTAGCGAGCCGTACCGCGCCGCGATCGCCGGGGAACACCCGCCGCGCATGGAGAACGAGGCCCGGCACGGCGGCTGCGAGATGGACGAGGCCCACCGGCTTGGCCTCGCTGCCGCCGCCGGGACCCGCTACGCCGGTGACCGCCAGAGCGAGGCCGCAGCCCGAGCGCGCCAGCGCGCCTTCGGCCATCTCCCGGGCCACCCGCTCGCTGACCGCCCCCTCGGCCTCGAGGCTCGCCGCACGCACGCCCAGCAGCTCCCGCTTGGCGTCGTTGTCGTAGACCACCCAGCCGCGATCGACGACGGACGACGAGCCGGCATGCTCGGTCAGGCAGCCGGCGATGAGACCGCCAGTGCAGGATTCGGCGGTGACGAGGCGTATGCCGCGCGCCTCGCAGGCATCCAGCAGGCGGCGGGCGGCGTCGAGGCAGGGCTGCGGGAACATCGCGTCACTCCAAAAGGGGGCGCTACGCCGCGAAGGAGAGGGTGGCCACCGCCTGGGCGGCGATGCCCTCGCCGCGGCCGGTGAAGCCCAGCTGCTCGGTGGTGGTGGCCTTGATGCCGACACGGTCCACCGGCAGGCCCAGGATCGCCGCCAGCCGCTCGCGCATGGCGTCGCGGTGCGGGCCGATCTTGGGGCGCTCGCACAGGATGGTCACGTCGACATTCTCCAGCGCCCCGCCGGCCCCGCCTGCGAGGCTCACCGCATGCTGGAGGAACTGGGCCGAATCGGCGTCCTTCCAGCGCGGGTCGCTGGGTGGGAAGTGCTGGCCGATGTCGCCGGCGGCAATGGCCCCCAAGATGGCGTCGGTGACCGCGTGGAGCACCACGTCGGCATCCGAATGGCCGGAAAGGCCGCGCTCGAACGGGATCTGCACGCCGGCCAGGATCAGCGGACGATTCTCGACCAGACGGTGAACGTCGAAGCCCTGGCCGGTACGCCAGCGACGCTGGCCGCCGCCCAGCAGCCGCTCGGCCCGCGCCAGGTCGGCCGGGTGGGTGATCTTCATGTTGTCCTCCTCGCCCTCGACCAGCCGCACCTCGATGCCCTCGGCCGCCGCCACCGCCGCATCGTCGGTGAAAACGCTCCCAGCCTGCGCGCGGTGCGCCGCTAGGATGGCGGCGAAGCGGAAGCCCTGCGGCGTCTGGGCACGCCACAGCCCGTCGCGCGGCACGTCGCCGGTCGTACGGGCTCCCTCGGCACGCTTGAGGGTATCCACCACCGGCAAGGCGGGCAGGACCGCATCTGCGGTCTCGAGCGTCGTCGTGACCCGCTCGACCAGGGCAGCGCTTGCCAGCGGGCGGGCGGCGTCGTGAATGAGCACCTGCTCGGGCGCCAGCTCCACGAGGCTCTCGAGCCCGAGAAGGACGCTCGCCTGCCGGCTGGCGCCGCCCGCTACCGGCTCGAGCAGCGCGAGCCCGGCCGTGGCCGTGCGATAGAGCTCCTCGTGGTCCCTGTCGATGACCACCCGCACCGCGTCCACCGAAGGATGACCGAGGAACCTCTCGACCGTGCGCCGCAGCATCGGCCGCCCGAGCAGGGGAAGGAACTGCTTGGGCAGACTCCCGCCAAGCCGCTCGCCGCGACCCGCCGCCACGATCAGCGCCACGCAACGCATGCAAGCTCCTTCCTCAAGACCAGCCCTCCGCGAGACGGGCGCGACCATAGGCGCGGGGCTTGCTGCACCGCAACTTCGTGCTATCAATGCCCGGTTCCTGTGCAGCCCTCATCTCGTGCCCATGGAGTAGGCATCTGGTCATTCCTACTGACGCCGCGTCTGGCCCGTACACCCGCGAGGAGCGCCCGACGGCGCCGCCTTCCGCCGAGCTCCTGCTCGCCAACCTGCCGAGCGCGGTCCTGCATCTCGATGCGGCGCACCGGCTCTGCTACGTCAACCCGGCGGCCGAGCAGCTCTTCTCGGCCGGGCGACGGACACTCCAGGGGCGGACGCTGGAGGAGCTGCTGTCCCCGCACGCCACCCTCGTCGGTCTCGTGGCGCAGGTGCAGGCGAGCGGAAGCTCGATCTCCGACTATGTCGTCGAGCTGGCGCTGGCCCGCGGTGACGTGCTCCAGGTGGACTGCCACCTGGCGCCGGTCGCCGAGACGCCGGGAGCGGTGCTGCTGGTGCTCCAGCCCTGCTCGGTGGCCCGCCGCCTCGACGCACACCTGGCCCAGCGCGGCACCGCGCGATCGGTGGCAGCGCTGGCCGCGACCCTGGCGCACGAGGTCAAGAACCCGCTCTCGGGCATCCGCGGGGCGGCCCAGCTTCTCGAGCCTTGCGTCGAGGATCCCGAGGACCGGGCCCTGGCGCGGCTGATCTGCGACGAGGCCGACCGCATCGTCGGGCTGATCG
This sequence comes from Geminicoccaceae bacterium 1502E, assembly GCA_033875255.1. Taxonomy (GTDB): domain Bacteria; phylum Pseudomonadota; class Alphaproteobacteria; order Geminicoccales; family Geminicoccaceae; genus Marinimicrococcus. The sequence continues at coordinate 110,255 of JAWZSN010000019.1, forward strand.
ACCGCATGGAGGAGTTCGCCGAGGGTGCCGCCATCCGCCGTCAATCGGTCAACATCCACCAGGTGCTGGAGCATGTCCGGCGGATCGCCGAGAACGGCTTTGCCCGCCACCACCGCATCGTCGAGCTCTACGATCCCTCGCTGCCGGAGGTCGAGGGCGACCGCGACCGGCTGATCCAGCTCTTCTTGAATCTCGTCAAGAACGCCGCCGAGGCGGCGCCGGCCAGAGGCGGGGTGGTGACCCTGGCAACCCAGTACCAGCACGGTCTGCGGGTGAGCCTGCCGAGCACCAGGCAGCGGCTCGAGCTGCCCATCACTGTCGAGGTGCGCGACAACGGGCCCGGCGTGCGCGACGGGCTGCTCGAGGATCTCTTCGAGCCGTTCGTCACCACCAAGGCGCGCGGCAGCGGCCTGGGCCTGCCGCTCGCCGCCAAGATCGTGGGCGACCATGGCGGCATGATCGCCTACGCGCCGGGCCATCCCGGGGCGATTTTCCGGGTGCGGCTGCCGGCGGCCGAGCGCTCGGCGCGACAGGACGGGAGCGGCGTGCGATGAGCGGCGAGACGGTGCTGATCGCCGAGGACGATGCCGGCATCCGCACGGTGGTGACCCGGGCGCTGGAGCGCCAGGGCTACCGGGTCCGGGCCACCAGCGTGGCGAGCGGCCTGTGGCGCTGGATCGCCGACGGCATCGGTGACGTGGTCGTCACCGACGTGATGTTGCCCGACGAGAACAGTCTCGACCTGCTGCCCCGCATCCGCAGCCTGCGGCCCGACCTGCCGATCATCGTGATGAGCGCGCAGAACACGCTGCTCACGGCGGTGCGGGCAACCGAGCGCGGTGCCTTCGACTATCTGCCCAAACCCTTCGACATCGCGAGCCTGGTCGGGGCGGTGCAGCGCTCCTTGAGCCGGCGCCGGCAGCGCTCGGCGCCGGTCGAGACCCTGCCGGGCGAGGAGCAGCTCCCGATCATCGGCCGCTCGCCGGCCATGCAGGAGATCTACCGGATCATCGCCCGCCTCACCGGCACCGATCTCACCGTGCTGGTTACGGGCGAATCGGGCACCGGCAAGGAGCTGGTGGCTCGCGCCCTGCATGATTTCGGCAAGCGCCGCGACGGGCCGTTCGTCGCCGTCAACATGGCGGCGATCCCCCGCGAGCTCATCGAGAGCGAGCTGTTCGGCCACGAGAAGGGAGCGTTCACCGGGGCGGCAGCGCGGCGCATCGGGCGATTCGAGCAGGCCGATGGCGGCACCCTGTTCCTCGACGAGATCGGCGACATGCCGCTGGAGGCGCAGACCCGGTTGCTGCGTGTCCTCCAGCAAGGCGAGTTCATCCCGGTGGGCGGCCTGCACCCGATCCGCACCAATTTGCGGATCGTCGCTGCCAGCCACCGCGACCTGCGGCTGATGGTGGGGCAGGGGCAGTTCCGCGAGGATCTCTACTACCGCCTCAACGTCGTGCCGATCCGCCTGCCGGCGCTTCGCGAGCGCCTCGAGGACGTGCCGGCCCTGGCCCAGCACTTCTTCGCCAGCGCCCACGCCGAGGGGCTGCCCATGAAGACCCTGACGCCGGAGGCCATGGTCCGGCTGAAGGCGCATGGCTGGCCAGGCAATGTCCGCGAGCTGGAGAACCTCGTGCGGCGCCTGGCGGTGCTCTATGCCGAGGAGACCATCGACGAGCCGGTGATCGAGGTCGAGCTCGGCCAGCCCCGGGAAGGCGTGCCACAGGAGCCGGGCGCAGCGCCGCAGCCGGAAGCCGGGGACAGCATCGCCGACGTGGTCGAGCGGCAGGTCGAGCGCTATCTGAGGGCCCAGGACGCCGCCATGCCCCTGCAGAACCTGCACGAGCGGATCCTGCGGGAGGTGGAGCGGCCGCTCATCGCACGGGTACTCGCGGCGACGCGTGGCAACCAGCTCAGGGCCGCAGACATGCTCGGTCTCAACCGGAACACGCTGAGGAAGAAGATCCGCGAGCTGGACATCCAGCTGGCGCGCGGTCCATGATCCGCCCTTCTCGCATCGATCGGGCCCGTTTCTGAGAGCGTCGCGCGTGCTTTCCTCGGTAAACTCCGCGCTGCCGGGCCTGAAGGCCGCGGCGCGCCGCTTCGACGTCGAGCGGCGTCTGGCACTGCTGCTCACCGTCTGCGCGGTCATCCTCAGCATCGCCACCTACGGCATCATCACCTGGGCCCCGCCCTGGGCGAGCGTGCAGGTGGTGCTGATCCTCCTCAATCTCGACCTGGTGCTGCTGCTGGCGCTGGGCGTGGTGGTCACCCGGCGGATCGTCCGGCTGATGCTGGAGCGGCGCCAGGGCTCGGCCGGCTCGCGGCTCCATTCGCGCCTGGTAGCACTCTTCAGCGTCGTCGCGGTGACGCCGGCCATCCTTGTTGCGATCTTCTCGGTCCTGTTCCTGAGCTCCGGCCTCGAGGCGTGGTTCAGCGAGCGGGTCAGGACCGCGCTGGACAACTCGCTTGCGGTCGCCGAGGCCTATCTGGTCGAGCACAAGGAGGTCATCCGCGCCGACGCGCTGGCTATGGCCGCCGATCTCAACCGCGAGGGCCCGGCCCTCCTCGAGAACGCCAACTATCTGCGCCAGTTCGTGGTGGCCCAGGCGGCGCTCAGGGCGCTGACCGAGGCCATTGTCTTCGACGGCACCGGCCGGGTGCTCGCCCATTCCGGCCTCGGCTTCTCGCTGGAGGTCGAGCAGATCCCCAAGGACGCGCTGGACCGGGCCTATGTGGGCGAGGTCGTGACGCTCACCAGCGAGAGCGACGACCGGGTGCGCGCGCTCCTGAGGCTCGAGAGCTTCGGCGAGATCTATCTCTTTGTCGGTCGCTTCATCGAGCCCCGCGTGCTCACCTTCATGGAGCGCACCCAGCAGGTGGTCTCGGAATATCGCCGGCTCGAGAGCGAGCGCTCGGGCATCCAGATCACCTCCTCGCTGATCTTCATCGTCGTGGCACTGCTGCTGCTCTTCGCCTCGGTCTGGGTCGGCCTCAACTTCGCCGACCAGCTCGCCATGCCGATCAGCCGGCTGATCCGCGCCGCCGAGCAGGTGCGCGGCGGCGATCTCATGGCGCGGGTGCCCGAGACCGGCGGCGAGGACGAGATCACCACCTTGAGCCGCGCCTTCAACCGGATGACCAGTCAGCTCGAGAGCCAGCGGCGCGAGCTGGTCGCCGCCAACAGCCAGCTCGACCAGCGGCGGCGCTTCACCGAGGCGGTGCTGGCCGGCGTCACTGCCGGGGTGCTGAGCCTCGACGGGCAGCGCCGGGTGATGCTGCACAACCGCGCTGCTGTCGAGCTGCTGCTCCTGCACGGCGAAAGCGAGATGGAAGGGCACGCGGTGACGGGCATCCTGCCGGAGATCGCGCCGCTCTTCGAGCGGCTCGAGAGCCGCCCCGGCGAGGCCGTCGAGGAGCAGCTCGAGGTGCGTCGCGACGGCATCCAGCGCACGCTCCTGGTGCGTCTGGCGGCACAGGCCGAGGGCGACGCCATCGCCGGCTACGTGGTGACCTTCGACGACATCTCCGATCTTTTGAGCGCCCAGCGGCAGGCCGCCTGGGCCGAGGTGGCGCGGCGCATCGCCCACGAGATCAAGAACCCGCTCACCCCGATCCGCCTGTCGGCCGAGCGGCTCAACCGTCGCTTTCGCGCGCAGATTGCCGAGGAGGACCAGGACGGCTTCGCCCGCTCGGTCGACACCATCGTGCGCCAGGTCGACGCGATCGGACGGCTGGTGACCGAGTTCTCGGCCTTTGCGCGGATGCCGGCGGCGGTGCTCAAAAGCGAGCCGATGGCGGAGATGATCCGCCACGCCGTCCTTCTCCAGCAGACCGCCTGGCCATCGGTGAGCTTCACCATCGAGAGCCCCGAGCGCGACCCGTTGCGTCTCGAGGCCGACGCTGAGAAGGTCGGTCAGGTGCTCACCAACCTGCTGCAGAATGCCGCCAACGCGATCGCCGAGCAGCCGGCCGGCGGGGCGGAGGGGCAGGCGGCTGCGGGGCGGGTGATCGTGCGCGGGCGCCGCGACGGCGAGGCGGTGATCGTCGAGGTCGAGGACAGCGGGCCCGGCTTTCCCGCCGGTGACCGGGCGCGGCTTCTCGAGCCCTACGCCACGACCCGGGCCAAGGGAACAGGGTTGGGGCTTGCCATCGTCCGGAAGATCATGGAGGAACATAGCGGCAAGGTCGACTTGCTGGACGGTCAGGGAGGCGGCGCGCTGGTGCGGCTGACCTTCCCTGCCCGCGGGGCGGCATGAGCGCGAGCGCGCAGGTCGGCGCCGGCAAGCTCGCGGATGGATTCGGGCTTAGGGGCGCGGTGCGGACGGCTGGATGAGCAAGGACGTATTGATCGTTGACGACGAGGCGGCCATCCGCGAGGTGGTTGCCGCGATCCTCGAGGACGAGGGCTACCGGCCGCGCCAGGCGGCCAGCAGCGACGAGGCTCTGCGCGAGGTCGACCGGCGGCTGCCGGGCCTGGTCCTGCTCGACATCTGGCTGGAAGGCAGCCGCCTCGACGGGGTGCAGATTCTCGAGCGCATCAAGGCCGACCACCCGCACGTTCCGGTCATCATGTTCAGCGGTCACGGCACCATCGAGACGGCGGTCGCCGCCATCAAGAAAGGTGCCTACGACTTCATCGAGAAGCCGTTCAAGTCGGATCGCCTGCTGCTCGCCCTCGAGCATGCCATGGAATCGAGCAGGCTGCGACGCGAGAACGAGGAGCTCAAGACCCGGATCGGCGGTGGCGTCGAGCTGATTGGCAGCTCCCAGGCGATGGGCCGGGTCCGCCAGCTCGTCGACCGCGTGGCGCCGACCAACTCCCGGGTGCTGGTGAGCGGCCCGCCGGGCTCCGGCAAGGAGGTCTGCGCCCGGCTGCTCCATGCCCATTCGCGGCGCAGCTCCGCACCCTTCATCGTGCTCAACGCCGCGGTGCTCGGCCCCGACCGGGTCGATCTCGAGCTGTTCGGCTGCGAGCCCGGCTGGTCCGGCACCGAGCAGGGACGGGTCGTCGGCTGTTTCGAGCGGGCCGATGGCGGCACGCTGCTGCTGGACGAGGTGGCGGACATGCCCCTCGAGACCCAGGGCAAGATCATTCGCGTGCTCCAGGAGCAGCGTTTCAGCCGGCTGGGCGGCGATGCCCGGGTCGAGGTCGACGTCCGGGTGATCGCCACCACCAACCGCGACCTGCGCGCCGAGATGAACGCCGGCCGCTTCCGCGAGGACCTCTACTACCGCCTCAACGTGGTGCCGGTGCTCATGCCTCCGTTGGGCGAGCGGCGCACCGACATCCCCGAACTGGTGGCCCATTTCATGGATCTCGCGGTCGCCAGCAGCGGCCTGCCCCGCCGTCCGGTGAGCGACGACGCCATGGCGGTGCTGCAGACCGCCGAATGGCCGGGCGACGTGCGCCAGCTCCGCAACTGCGTGGAGTGGATGCTCATCATGACGCAGGGCGAGCCCGGCCGGGCCATCGAGGTCGACGACCTGCCGCCGGAGCTCACCAACAGCGCTGCCGCCTCCATGGACCCGGCCGCCAACGGCGAGCTGGTGGCGATGCCGCTGCGCGAGGCCCGCGAGCATTTCGAGCGGACCTATCTCCAGGCGCAGCTCGCCCGCTTCGGCGGCAACATCTCGCGCACCGCCAACTTCGTCGGCATGGAGCGCTCGGCCTTGCACCGCAAGCTCAAGACCCTCGGCCTCAACAGCGACGACTGATCGAGCCGTCTCCAGGACGTTCCCGCCATGAAGGTCATCATCGCCGGGGCCGGGCAGGTCGGCTTCAACATCGCCCGTTATCTGGCGGCCGGCGCCAACGACGTCACCATCATCGACCAGCGCCCGGATCTCGTGCAGAAGATCGGCGACAGCCTCGACATCCAGGCCGTCGTCGGCTTCGCCTCGCATCCCTCGACACTGGAGCGGGCGGGCGCCGAGGATGCCGACATGCTGATCGCCGTGACGCATGTCGACGAGGTCAACATGGTGGCCTGCCAGATCGCCCACAGCCTTTTCACCGTGCCGACGCGGATCGCCCGCATCCGCCAGCAGGACTATCTCGAGGGCCGCTGGCAGGACCTGTTCCGCCGCGACCACATCCCCATCGACGTGGTGATCTCCCCCGAGGTCGAGGTCGCCAAGGCCATAGCACTCCGCCTCGACGTGCCGGGCGCGCTCGCCGTGGTGCCGTTCGCCGAGGACCGGGTGCGCATGGTGGCGGTACGTGCGACGCCCGACACACCGATCATCGACACCCCGCTGCGCCAGCTGACCTACCTCTTCCCCGACCTGCACCTGGTGTGTGTAGGGATCTCGCGTAACGACAGCTTCTTCGTGCCGGACGGCGACGACCAGATCCTCGTCGACGACGAGGTCTATTTCGTCGTCGACACGGCCCATATCGGCCGTGCCCTGCCGGCCTTCGGCCGCGAGGAGCGGATCAGCGAGCGGGTGGTGATCGCCGGCGGCGGCAATATCGGCCTTTTCCTGGCGGGCGAGCTTGAGCGCCGTCATCCGGGCCTGAGCCTCAAGCTGGTCGAGACCAACCCGCAGCGCGCCGCTTTCATTGCCGACCGCCTCAAGCGCACCGTGGTCCTGCTGGGTGACGCCCGCGACAGCGAGATCCTCGAGGAAGCGGGCATCGCCACGGCCGAGTCGATCGTGACGGTCACCAACGACGACGAGGTCAACATCATGACGGCGCTGCTGGCCAAGCAGCATGGCTGCGGCCGCGCCATGGCGCTGGTCAACAACAGCGCCTATGACGGGCTGATCCGCTCGATCGGCATCGACGTCGCCGTCAACCCGCGCGACACCACGATCTCGGGCATCCTGCAGCATGTGCGGCGCGGTCGGATCAAGGCGGTGCATACCATCCGCAACGGTGTAGCCGAGATCTTCGAGGCGGAGGCGCTGGAGACATCGCCGCTGGTCGGCAAGCCGCTGCGGGAGGTGCGCACGCCGGGTCTGATGGTCGGCGCCATCGTCCGCGAGGGCAAGGTGATCACGCCGCGCGGCGACACGGTGGTCAAGGCCCGCGACCGGGTGGTGGTGGCGGCGCGCAGCGAGGCGGTGAAGAAGGTCGAGCAGCTCTTCGCTGTCCGTCTCGATTATTTTTGATGCAAGCGGCCGCCCGGTGCGGCGGAGCGGGAGGGTTCATGGCGCGCATCGCCTATGTCAACGGCAGGTATGTCTCGATCGACACGCCTGCAGTCGCGATCGAGGATCGCGGCTATCAGTTCGCCGACGGAATCTACGAGGTCTGCAAGGTGGTGCATGGCCGCTTTTGCGACCTCGAGCGCCATCTCGACCGGCTCGAGCGCTCACTCGACGCGATGGGCATGCCGATGCCGATGTCGCGCCGCGCGCTGGCGCTGGTGATGGAGGAGACCTGGCGCCGCAACGCCCTTCCCGACGCGGTGATCTATCTCCAGGTGAGCCGCGGCACCGCTCCCCGCAATCACGCCTTCGGCGCCAGCATGCGGCCGAGCCTGGTGATCACCGTGCGCGCTGCCAAGTTTCCCTCGGGCGCCGAGCTCGAGAAGGGCGTTGGGGTGATCTCGCTGCCGGACGAGCGCTGGGCCAACTGCCACATCAAGTCGATCAGCCTGCTGCCCAACATCCTGGCCAAGCAGCAGGCGGCCAAGGCCGGCTGCCGCGAGGCGTGGCTGCTCGACGAGCAGGGCCGCGTCACCGAGGGCTCCAGCTCGAATGCCTGGATCGTCGACGCTGAAGGTCGCCTCGTGACCCGTCCGCTGGGCCGCGAGATCCTGGGCGGCATCACCCGCTCGGTCGTGATCGAGCTGGCGAAGCGCGAAGGAATCGAGGTGGTCGAGCGGGCCTTCACCCTCGAGGAGGCGAAGGCCGCCCGCGAGGCCTTCCTGACCAGCACCACCTCGCTGGTCCTGCCGGTTACCGCGATCGACGGTACGCCTGTGGCGAACGGTCATCCCGGCAGCGTGACCCGCCGCCTGGCCGAGCTTTATGCCGAGGCCGAGGGCATGGCCACAGCCGCTTGACGAGAGCCGGCGACACGTCCGGCGAGGCAGCGGCAGGGGCGCGAACTTTTGTCGCTTGTGGCGCCGAGCGGGTCCCGTTACATCCCGCCTCGGCAACGGCGCCGGCCTTTCTACCGGCGACCGAATTTTTTGCCACTCGCTCCCCATGCCATGCAACCATCATCATGGTTGCGTGGGTGTGGGGTCCGGGTTCGCCCGATCGCTGAATCACCAAGAAGGACCAGCGGAATGCCGGCCGAAAAACAACAGAACCTGCAGGACGTCTTCCTCAATCACGTCCGCAAGAACAAGGTTCCGGTCACGATCTTCCTCATCAATGGCGTGAAGCTGCAGGGAGTCATCGGCTCCTTCGACAATTTCTGCCTTCTCCTTCGTCGCGACGGTCACGTGCAGCTCGTCTACAAGCATGCCGTATCGACCGTTATGCCTTCTGCCGCAGTGCGCCTGTACGAGCCGCCGGCCGAGGAGCAGGCGCCGCAGGGCGGCGGTGCGTTCTAGTTGAGCGATCCGTCCGCGCACGAGGACAGGGCGGCCGGCAGCGACCGGGCCTGGGTGCTGCACCCGGTCCTGCCGCAGCCGGGCGACTCCGCCCGCGATCCTCAGGCCCGCCTCGAGGAGGCCAACGGCCTCGCCCGGGCGATCGAGCTCGACATCGCCGGCAGCGAGGTCGTCCCGCTCCGGCGGGTCGTGCCGGCCACCCTCATGGGGACCGGCAAGGTCGAGGAGATCAAGGAGCGGCTCGAGGAGGCCGGGGTCGGCCTCGTCGTGATCGACGCCGCGCTGAGCCCGGTGCAGCAGCGCAATCTCGAGCGCGCCTGGAAGACCAAGGTCATCGACCGCACCGGGCTCATCCTCGAGATCTTCGGCGAGCGGGCGCGGACCCGCGAGGGCGTGCTCCAGGTGGAGCTGGCGGCACTCAGCTACCAGCGCTCCCGGCTGGTGCGCTCGTGGACCCATCTCGAGCGGCAGCGCGGCGGCTACGGCTTCCTGGGCGGTCCGGGCGAGAGCCAGCTCGAGCTCGACCGGCGCCGGATCACCGAGCGCATCACCCGGCTCAAGCAGGAGCTCGAGGAGGTCCGCCGCACCCGGACGCTGCACCGTACCGCCCGCGACCGCGTGCCCTACCGGATCGTGGCGCTGGTCGGCTACACCAATGCCGGCAAGTCGACCCTCTTCAACCGCCTGACCGGTGCCGGCGTCGAGGCCGAGGACAAGCTCTTCGCCACCCTCGACCCGACCATGCGCCTGATCCGTCTGGAGTCGGGCCTAAAGGCCATCCTCTCCGACACCGTGGGCTTCATCAGCGACCTGCCGACGACGCTGGTGGCAGCCTTCCGCGCCACCCTCGAGGAGGTGCTGGCGGCCGACCTGATCCTTCATGTCCGCGACATCGCGCACCCGGAGAGCGATGCCCAGGCGGCCGACGTCCGGGCCGTGCTGGACGAGCTGGGGATCGACGAGGCGAGGCGGCACGAGCGGCTGGTCGAGGTGTGGAACAAGACCGACCTCCTGGGCGAGGAGGAGCTCGCGGCCTGTCGCGAGGAGGCCACGCGGCGGCCCGACGTGGTGCTGGCTTCGGCGGTTCGGGGCAGCGGCCTCGACGAGCTCCTGCAGCTCGTCGACCGGCGCCTTTTGGAGACCCACGAGATCGTCGAGGTCGAGGTCCCCTACGAGGACGGGGCGCTGCTCGCCTGGCTGCATGAGCGCTGCGAGGTGCTCGGTCGCGAGGAGGAGGAGGGCTGCCTGCGCCTCAAGGTGGCGATGGAGCCCAAGACCCGGGCGCAGCTGGCGGAGCGGCTCGGCCGCCCGGTGTGACCCGTCTCGCGACGGGTGATGCCGCCGTCGGTGCGCTCAGATGCCGACCGCGCGCACCCGCTCGGCACCGACCGCCGCGCCCAGCAGCCTGAGACGCCCGCCCAGCGAGTCGTCCTGGGGATCGACGGCGGGATGGCCCGTCTCCAGCAGCAGCTCGCCGCCATCGCGCCGCAGCCGGCAGGCGTCGAGAATCGCCGGCACACCGCCGGACAGGCGATAGCCCAGGTCGAGTGCTTCGCCCACCACCTCGCCGGCGAGCTTGGCCGGCTCGTCGAGCATGGTCAGCAGCCGGCGCACCGCCGGGTCCTTGCGGCGGCCCTGGTAGCGGACGAAGATCATGAAGGCGAGGAGTACCCGCTCGCGCTGCGTCATCCCCAAGAACGGGTACTGCGCCAGCCGGAAGAACGCCTCGCGGGCCCGGCTGTCGGGATGCTCGCGCCAGGCACTGTCGGAGAGCAGGCAGGCGGCGTGGCGCAGCCGGCGCAGCGCCGGCGTCTCGTCGGCGACGATCCCGTCCGTCCAGCGCTGCATCGCCTCGCCAATGCCCGGCAGGCGATTGGTGGCGCCGCCGAGCTCGGCAGCACCGGCGATCAGCGGATCGACCGCCCGTTCCGTCGCTGAAAGCCGCTCGTAGAGGCGCCCCTCCCGCAGGCCGGTCGCCGAGAACACCACCCGAGCCGGCCTGAGCAGGCGGGTCACGCGCTCGAGCAGCAGCGCCGCCGCCGGCATCATCTCGACGCGCCGCTTGGGCACGCCCGGGATGGCGGCGAGATCGGCGGGCATGCGCCCGGCGATCGTGCGGCCGAGGGTCTCGGCCTCGCGCGGGGTGAGCTCGTAGCCGTGCACCGCCCGCAGCGGCGCGTCGAGCATCGCCATCCGTGCCCGCGCCAGCGCCCGCCAGCTGCCGCCCACCACGTAGAAGGTCCGCCCGCGGCAGGCGTCGCGCAGCCACGGCTGGGCTTCCAGCGCCGTGTCGACCATGCGCGTCGCCGCCTTGCGGTCCGCGCTCATGGCGGCGCTAAGCGTCAACGCGCCCACCGGCAGGCTCACGCGCGCGCTGTCCTCGGGGTTCGGCACGTTGGCGAACTCGACGCTGCCGCCGCCCAGATCGCCGCTGAGACCATCGGGGGCGGCAAAGCCGCACGCCACGCCGAGCGCCCCGAGCCGCGCCTCCTCGGGCCCGCTCAGCACGGTCACCGGCTCGCCCAGCGCCGCCTGCGCCACCGCCGCGAACTCGTCGCCGTCCTCGGCGGCGCGCACTGCGGCGGTGGCGATGATGTCGACCGTCCCGCAGCCCATGCTTCGGGCGATGCCCACGAAGCGGCGCAGGCTCGCCATGGCGCAGCTGCTGCCCTCGCTGCCGAGCCGTCCGGTCTCCGCCACCACACGCCCAAGAGCGCACAGCTTCTTCTCGTTGAAGCGGCTCACCGGTGCCCGCGAGAGCGCGTCGTAGACCACGAGGCGGATCGAGTTGGAGCCCAGGTCGACGACCGCCACGGGGCCGCCGTCGGGCGCGCGCCCGGCTTCGCTGCGGCCGGCGGGATTCACTCGGCCGCCGTGTCGCTGGACGAGCGCATCAGCTGGAGCTGGGCCACGCTGCGCTTGCGAAGGGCACTGCCGCGCCCGGAGAGACTGGGATTGGTCATGAAGTAGCGATGCGCCGAGAAAGAGTCCTTGTCGAAGCGGAGGCGCTTGTAGCTGCCGTCGCGCTCCAGCGTCCAGCTGTTCGTGAGATCCTTGAGGTTTGCGATCATCACCTGGTTGAGGATCTGCTGGTGGACCGTCTCGTTCTCGATCGGGATGAGGAGCTCGACGCGCCGCGAGAGATTGCGCTGCATCCAGTCGGCCGAGGAGATGAAGACCTTGGCGTGGCGGCTGGGCAAGGCGTGCCCGGCGCCGAAGCACACCACCCGGGAGTGCTCGAGGAAGCGGCCGACGATGCTTTTCACCCGGATGTTCTCGGAGAGGCCCGGCACGCCGGGCCGCAGGCAGCAGATGCCGCGGATGACGAGCTCGATCTTTACCCCGGCCGAGGAGGCCTCGTAGAGCTTCTCGATGATCTGCTCGTCGACCAGCGAGTTGAGCTTGGCCCATATGTGGCCCTTGCGGCCGGCCCTGGCGTGATCCATCTCGGCGTCGATCAGCCCCACCAGCGTCTCGCGCAGATCGACCGGCGCGATGGCCAGCTTCTCGAGATTGCTCGGGCGGGCGTAGCCGGTCATGAAGTTGAAGGAGCGCGCGGCATCCCGGGCCAGCGCCGGATCGCAGGTGAAGAACGAGAGGTCGGTATAGATCCGCGCGGTGATCGGGTGGTAGTTGCCGGTGCCGAAATGCACGTAGCTCCGGAGCCCGCCCTGCTCGCGGCGCACCACCATCGAGATCTTGGCGTGGGTCTTGAGCTCGATGAAGCCGTAGACCACCTGGACGCCGGCCCGCTCCAGGTTGCGCGCCCAGCGGATGTTGAGCTCCTCGTCGAAGCGCGCCTTGAGCTCGATGAGCGCGGTCACCGACTTGCCCGCCTCGGCCGCCTCGATGAGCGCCGCCACGATGGGGCTGTTCTCGCTGGTCCGGTAGAGGGTCTGCTTGATCGCCACCACCGCCGGATCCCTCGCCGCCTGGCGCAGGAACTGCACGACGACGTCGAAGCTCTCGTAGGGGTGGTGGACGACGAAGTCCTTGTAGCGGATGGCGGCGAAGCAGTCGCCGTCGAAGTCCTTGATCCGCTCGGGAAAGCGCGGCGTGTAGGACGGGAAGAGGAGATCGCGCCGGTCGCCGCTGATCAGCTGACTGGTCTCCGAGAGCCCGAGGATACCGTCGACGTGGAACACGTCCTCGGGCGCCACATGGAGCTGGTCGATCAGGAACTGCCGCAGGCTTTCCGGCATGCTGTGGTCGATGGTCATGCGGATGACGCTGCCGCGCCGGCGCCTTTTCAAGAGCACCTCGAAGAGGCGCACCAGATCCTCGGCCTCCTCCTCGATCTCGATGTCGCTGTCGCGCAGGATCCGGAAATAGCCCTCGCTGCGCACCACGAAGCCGGGGAACAGCAGGTGCACGAAGCGGTGGATGAGCTGCTCCATGCGCACGAAGCGTGCCCGGTCGCCCGGCAGGCGCATGAAGCGCTCGAGCTGCGAGGGCAGCAGGACCAGGCCCACCAGCATCTCGCCGCTCGGCCGCTCGAGCTCCATCACCACGCCCATGCCGCGATTGGGGATGAAGGGGAAGGGATGGGTGGGGTCGATGGCGATCGGCGTCAGGACGGCCAGGGCCTGCTCGAGGAAACGGTCCTCGATGGCCTGGAGATCGTCGGCGCTCAGCTCCTCGACGTCGAGCACCGCGAAGTCCGTCTCGCGCAGGAGCCCGGTCAGTGTGTGCCAGCAGCTCTGCTGCACCTGCATGACCTGCGCCACCCGCTGGTTGATCGCGGCGAGCTGCCGGGCCGGCGTCATGCCGTCGGCGCTGACGCTGTTGACGCCGGCTGCCACCAGCCCCTTCAGGCCGGCCACGCGGACCATGTAGAACTCGTCGAGATTGCTCGCCGAGATCGACAGGAAGCGCAGGCGCTCGAGCAGCGGGTGGTTGGTGTTGTGCGCTTCTTCCAGGACCCGCCCGTTGAAGGCCAGCCAGGAAAGCTCGCGGTTGATGAAATGGTCGGGGCCGTGCATCGAGGCGCCTTCGGCCGGCCGCGCCGGTGTCGGGGCGGCGGTCTCGCCCGAGGCGAACGACACGGGCGTGCCCGCCCTCTCGAATGCTGCCGTCATGGCCCCTCGCTTGTTGCCCGTCGTCCACTGTGGACGTGCCGCGGGCGATATTGCGGCCGCTACTCTGCAGCCATGTTACAAATGCGGCGCGCGCCTGTCATGCCGGGCGCCGCAAGGGATCGCCAGGAAGAGAGCATGCACGAGCTGTTGCTTTTGCGCCACGCCAAGTCGCGCTGGGACGAGCCCCGGACCGGCGACCACGACCGGGACCTGACGCCGCGCGGCGAGCGGGCTGCAGCGGTCATGGGCAGGTTCCTCCGCAAGAACGGCCTGGTGCCGGACCTCGTGCTCTGCTCCAGCGCCTGCCGGGCCCGCCGCACCTGGCAGCTCGCGGTCGAGACCCTGCGCCAGGACCCGCCCCTAAAGGAGCTGCGCTCGCTCTATCTGGCGACCCCCGGACGGCTCCTCGAGATCGTCCGCCGGCAGGATCCGGCAGTACGCCGCCTCCTGCTTGTCGGCCACAATCCCGGCATGGCCAGTCTCGCCCTGCGGCTGACTGGCGAGGGTGAGGCCGACGAGCTCGCGCGGATGGAGGAAAAATTCCCGACGGCAGCGCTGGCCCGGCTGACCTTCGCCGGCGACGGCTGGCGCGAGGCCGGGCCAGGCCGCTTCCGCCTCGACCGCTTCGTGCGGCCCCGCGACCTGGACTGAGCGGCCTCGCGCACGGACGATGACTGCCGGTCGGAAGAGGCCGGAGCGGGGTCCACAGCGGCGGGGCACGGTGCCGGGTATGATCTACGCGGGGTTGGCCGTTTGGGGACAGGGGCCAGACAGTCGGCCGTCGCAGGCCGCGCGGAGGCGCACCCGCGGTTTCGCGCTGATCACCGTGCTTGCCGCCCTGGGTCTGCTCACGAGCCTGTATCCCGGTTTCTCCACGACTGCCGCCAACCACGCGCGGATGATCGGCCATGTCGTGCTGCAGCGCGAGGCGAAGCTGGTGACGGCCTCGGCGCTGGAGGTGGTGGTGGCGGCGCTTCATGCGCCGGGCTTGGGGCGGGAGGCGCTTTTGTCAGTGGTTCCGGTGGACGGGAGCGTGCGGGTGTGCCGGCTCACCGGCGCGGTGGTGGCGGTGCGGGTGCAGGATCTGGCCGGGCGGGTGGATCTGAACGAGGGGCGGCCGGCGCTGGTGCGGGCACTGGCCCGGGCGGTGCTGCCCGGCGGGGCGGGAGAGGCCGCGGCGGAGGCAATCCTGCGCCACCGCGCGGCGGCGCGCGCGGCCGGCAGGCTGCCGTTCCGGACGACGAAGGATCTTGCCCGGGTGGCGGGGCCGGCGGCCGCCCTGGCGCCGCATGTCACCGTGTGGTCGCTGGAGGACGGCATCGCACCCGGGGCGGTCGATCCGGCGCTGCGGCCGCTCCTGGCCGAAGAAGCCGGCAGGCCGGGTGCGGGGCGCGGGCTCGGCTGGCGGCGCTACGCGGTGGAGCTCGACGTCACCACCGGCAGGGGAGCCACGGCAGGGTTTGCCGCGAGCATGGTGCTCGAGCCCGGCGGGGCGGCGCCGTGGCGGCTGCTGCAGGCGGACTGGCGGCCGGTTGAGGGTGCGGGGGCACGGGGACGCGCGGCGGTCGGGGCGTGCTGAACGGGTGGATCATGTCCGCCACCCCGTTCGGTTATACCCGGGGACACCCCGCACCTGTAACCTCTGCGGCCCCGGATACGGCCGTTCAAGCGAGCATGTGTCGGGGCCCGGAAACTTGCAGCCCCGCTGTCTTGTCGAAAGCCGCGACAGGCTGGGGGGACTGGTCAAATCAGGCGGGTGTGCCCGGATTTTCCCTCGGAGCGGCTGGAGGCGGTGCGTCTGCCAGAGGCGCTGCCGGTCTTGAGATGGTACGCGAGCACTGCCGAGATGCACGGCGACCTCGACGTCTGGCCCGCCGCGTCAGCCACGGAGGCGCCGCCGGACGACAGCATCACAGCCTGAACCTGAAAGCGAGAAGCGGAGTGTGTCAGGAAACATCGTTACTGTAAAATTTTATTCTTGTAAATAAGCAGATATTCAAATGTAATTTCATCTTCTCTTGGATAACGTTCTTTTAGACTTTCTATAATACACACAAAATCTTTTTTGAGTTTGTATTGACGTATTTCTTTTGCGATGCCAAACGCTCTTTCTTTTCTTTCTTGTTGTACATGATATAATTTATCCTTGTGTTTCTTTTGAACTCCAGAAGAAGTGTCCATACATTCCGTTAATTTGGAGAAATCCTCATCATTCGATGATATTGCCCACATTACTGCCTTCGCCCTGAGTATCAAGTCGAAGTCATTCAAAAACTTTACGAATATTTTCGGCAGCCGATAATCCTGTAGTCTTGTCGCAATGCAAAACTCTGCAAAAATAAATTTATCGTAACCATATCCGTTTTTTCCAAGATCGATCACAAGTTCTTTAAGAGGAAGGGCATGGGAAGAAAGTTCTTTGATAATGTAAAGCCCAACGCTATGAGCCGTGCGGTTCGGCGATTCAACAAGCTTCTCCACGGCTCGCAACGGGTAGCCACCTCTCAAGGCAGAAACAAATTCGTCTATCGTATCCGGGCTGCATTCCTCACCGTTAAGGAGGCATTTCAAGAGTACATCTTCCCTTGATTGGCCCATTCCGATCACCTACTTCTGTTACGTATTGCGTCGTTTATTCTATATAGTAGCTGCCGTTCATTTTGAATGCGTTGGAGATGACCTCTATCACTTACTGGATCTCTTCCTCCATATAGTCTCTGTTCGATTTCTCGCTGCTCAATGCTTCTTTTAACCATCTCCGCGGCTTTCTCAAGTTCTTCAACGCCAGCTGTCGCCGGGATTGTATCAGGAAGCGTCCCGTCCAGTTTATTGTCATCCTCGTCCTCCTTCGTCTCAAGACCGAGAGGCGATTCCGACAGGAACGTGTCGCCGCTGATCGCCGGATCGACAGGCCCGGGCGGGCCTTGTTCGAGGGTCGAACCATCAATGCCGAAGCCGGTGTCCGCCGGCACTGACGCAGGCCGCCCCCCGAACAACCCGCCGAGCATGTCTTCTAGGCGGTCTTGCGCATCCTTGCCAGCTTCCGTGCCATTCCAGGCGTGGCCAATGGTAGCAAGTCCCAGAGCTCCAAGACCAATGGCGGCCACTGCGGCGACGCCCTGTACAATGTGCCCGCTCGGATCGCTCCTGTTGGCCGGGTCGTTGTCGGCATAGGCATACCGGTTGGTCCCCACGCCGGGGATGGTCGGATCCCACCAGTCCGGCTGGATGAAGCGGCTGAGCTGCGGGTCCATGTAGCGGGCGTTGAGATAGAGCAGGCCGGTGTCGGGATCGTCGCGCTCGCCGATATAGCCCTTGCTTTCGGGCTGGGCCGGCCCGCCGGCCTCGCTCACGGTGAGTGCCCCCGAGCGGTCGCCGTAGGGGAGGTAGTGCGAGCGCTGGACGCGCACGCCGGCCTCATCGGTGATCAGCCTCACCGAGGCCAGGTGGTCGCGGTGCAGCCACTCCTTCGTCCCGCCGGCCCCGAGCTGGCCCACCACGCGCACGTCGGCGTGGACGTGCTTGATGGTGCTGCCCGAGGGCAGGATCTCGAGCTCGGCGCCGAGCCAGAGGGTAGTCTCGCTGCCCTTGGTCTTCAGGATGCGGGCGCCGTCGGGGAATTACGGGGACACATCACTCGATTCCCCCCGCCTCACCCTGCTCCCGCTCTCCCGGCAGCGTAGCGCGCCTTCCGCCCTGTGCCAGCCCCAGCCGGACAGAAGCGAGACCCGCACAAGCGGGTTGCCCCCGCTGCACCGGCCTGTGCCGTGCTCACGCCGCCTCGCCTTGCCCCTTCGGCCCCGGCTTGCGGCGGCGCAGGCGGCGGCCGAGTTTTTC
>JAWZSN010000002.1:0-297282 GCA_033875255.1 Geminicoccaceae bacterium 1502E
TCGTTCGGCCATTCTGCCGGATGGTGGATCAGGTGCCGCGCCCAAGGGCTTCGCGGCGGCGGAGTCCCACCCCAGCAGGATGTTGGAGCCGGGTTAAGAGACCGTGAACGGGACCTGGTGGCAGGTCGCCACGGCCGGTTCACGTTTCTTCAACCTTCGCCGTGGCATTCTCGCGGATGGTGGGAGACGTGCGGCTCCCAGGTTCGCGCGGCGGCAGAGTCCCACGCCAGCAGGATGTTGGAGCCGGGTTAAGAGAGCGTGAACGGGGTCTGGTGGCAGGTCGCCACGATCGGTTCACGTTTCCTCAACCTTTGCCGTGGCATCCATCGCGGATGGTGGGAGACGTGCGGCTCCCAGGTTCTCGCGGCGGCAGAGTCCCACGCCAGCAGGATGTTGGAGCCGGGTTAAGAGACCGTGAACGGAGTCTGGTGGCAGGTCGCCACGGCCGGTTCACGTTTCTTCAACCTTTGCCGTGGGATTCTCGCGGATGGTGGGAGACGTGCGGCTCCCAGGTTCTCGCGGCGGCAGAGTCCCACGCCAGCAGGATGTTGGAGCCGGGTTAAGAGAGCGTGAACGGGGTCTGGTGGCAGGTCGGCACGATCGGTTCACGTTTCCTCAACCTTTGCCGTGGAATCCTCGCGGATGGTGGGAGACGTGCGGCTCCCAGGTTCGCGCGGCGGCAGAGTCCCACGCCAGCAGGATGTTGGAGCCGGGTTAAGAGAGCGTGAACGGGGTCTGGTGGCAGGTCGCCACGATCGGTTCACGTTTCTTCAACCTTCGCCGTGGCATTCTCGCGGATGGTGGGAGACGTGCGGCTCCCAAGTTCGCGCGGCGGCAGAGTCCCACGCCAGCAGGATGTTGGAGCCGGGTTAAGAGAGCGTGAACGGGGTCTGGTGGCAGGTCGGCACGATCGGTTCACGTTTCCTCAACCTTTGCCGTGGCATCTTCGCGGATGGTGGGAGAGGCGCGGCCGCAGGGCACCACGGCGGTGGAGCCCTGCCCGAACAGGATGCAGGGGACGGGTTGGAGCGCAATCCCATCGGTCCGGAGCATAGCCGCAGGCCCTGAAGCAGTTGGCCCATTCGGCTGGCGTGAAGGCGCTGGCGATGCGGCCGATGGCGGAGCGGGTCCTCACGGCTTTCCGGGTGCGGTTCTGCCGGTCTGGCGACCGTGCCGGCGTGGGGCAGGGGGCATCCTTCTTCAAGAGTCCCTGCGGTATTCTCGCGGCTGCTGGGAGAGGTGCGGCCGGGGGCCAGGGGGTGGTGGAGAGTCCTACGCCAGCAGGGTGACGGGAAAGGTGAAGACGCGGTGAAGGCGCTGGCGGGCGGGGGAAGGTGGTCGGTGGATACGGCGGCTGCACTTCCCGCCGGGGCGGCTGCCCGGTGGATGCTGTGGGAGGATCCCTGACGGCCTTTCTCCCTAGGTCGCGTGAGATGGGCGACTGGAGGCACGGGCCGGGTGGAAGGGGAAAGGAACGGCATCTGAGCGACGTCGTGCTGGCGGTCCGGCTGACGTGTCCACCGATTATCTTGTTGCCGTGACCTCGCGGGACGCCCGGGGTGGTCGCCTGAAATAGGTGATGTGTCCCCGCAGCTCCCCGCCTGAGGAAGGAGCCGCTGCGCGGGCGCTGCGCGCCGTTACTCTCGTCCCCTTCCGCTGGCGGGGTTCCTGTTTGCTGCCGGCTTGCGAGGCGCTGCGTACCGGGCCTCTGCCGCTGCCCGCCGGCACCTTGCCCGGCTGAAAGGTGATCGGCCGGGACTGAAGCAGGGCGGGCGCGCTGCGAAGATACGAGCGGCGCCACCTCACCGCTCCGCAGGCGCTGCGCGGCTGCTTTCTCTGATTCTGTCGGTCATGCGTCGGTGCCGGGGCCAGGGGGCTTCACCGTTCTTGAAGGATCGTTCGGCTATTCTCGCGCATGGTGGGAGAGGCGCCCCCCAAGGGCTTTGCGGCGACGGAGTCCCACGCCAGCAGGGTGACGGGGAAAGGTGAAGATGCGGTGAAGACGCTGGCGGGTGGGGCAAGGTGGTCGGCGGATCGAGGGGCCGCAACTCCTCTCGGGGCGGGTGCTCGGGAGGATTTGACTACCGAGGACCTTCCCGAGCGACTCGACGCGTCATAGCAGTTTCGACCACTAGCTTTACAATTTTCTCCGCAGATAGTGAGCGCTTCCCCTTAGTGGCCGCCTCTTGAAGTAGTTCTGCAAGCAAAAGTGGATTTTTTGTGACTTCTCGGTCTTTTTGATAGCCGTAAGACCTCTTTATTTTTTCTATAAGTTCTCGGTATAATGTCGCTCCGATTTCCTTTTCCACAGTTCGAGAGAACGTTTCCTCAAAAACTGCAAAGGTGCTCTCAACGCGATTTGGCCAATCTTCTTCACGAGCGTTGTTAAGTTGTAGTAGTCCCTTATTCCACTTGCGTGCGTTGTCAGTCTGGGCATTATTCTTCGAAGCCAGATTGGCATCTCCATCCCAAACTACGTAGGTGAATATATTTAATCCTCGAAAAATAACAAGAAGTTTATCTAGATTATTCTTGCCGTTGGCGGGCAAGATGCAGATATCGCGGGCGGATAAGTTTTCCTCTAGTGTCTCTGCTGCCGCTTCAAGTATAGCTTTGTCTTCAGCTCCTTCAACGAGTATGACGGCTTCAGAGAAGAAGCCTTCACTTAGATCAGCGTCTACGATGTGAAGCTTCGGTACGAGCGTAGAGAAGCTATTTTTACTATTCACGTCACCGTATATATGTGTAGCTTTGCTGAGCGCAGTTGCTATATCTTCCTCATCCGGCACGACGACCGACGCGTACGGTATGCCGGCCGGAACCGTGTAACGTTTCCTTACGCGCCGGATATGGCTGAATTGCTTTACATCTACGAATGCGGGAGAGTGTGTCGTAAGGATTACTTGATAGGATACGGTGGCTTGCGATAAATTTTTCTTTGCAAGATCGAATAATACGCGGGAGAAGTGACGCTGGATGGTCATGTGTTGATAAAGTTCTGGTTCTTCAATTCCTATTATAACGTTGAAACATTTAGTATCTCTTTCGGGTGCAGGATGATTTTTCGCAGATAGGACGTTCATTGATCTTGATTTAAAATTATACATAGATGATGTTAAGTGTTGAAGTATTGATATAATAAACGCTCGCTGGAGCCCATGGCCCGCGGCTCCCACGCGCATAGAGAACTTTTGTTCTTTCAGCAGTACATCAGCTTTTAAATCTGGTGTGGGGGCGTTTTCAATATCTTGCCACTGAACGTCGACGTCGATGCCTGGATAGAAATTGAGAAGGCGTTTGGTTAGGTCCTGAGATAATGTTGCGATACCGTCCAGCCGCGAAGGGTCAACAGCTTTCCGATAGTTTTCAAGAAAGGTCCGTTTCAATTCTAGGATGTGCGGGTCATTGTCGAGGACACTGCGGGCAAATATGTCAACAAGCTTTGTTATGGCGGTATTCTTTCCTTCTTCGGCCTCGTCGCTTGCATCGTGTACAGCTGGTATATAGAGGAAGTTAACAAATTTAGATAAATTGCCTTTACCAACACCTGAGAAACCAAAGAATTGTCCGTCGTCTTCAATCCAAGAACATTCGCTGGGGTGAGACTGTTCCCATGCATAAAGTGCGTCAAGTGCGGCCTGTTGAGATCGCCACTGGGGCAGATCTGTATATTTCTTAGCAAGCTCCTCATAGGCAATTTTCTTATCTGCCGCACTCTTGGCGCTGCGTACTAACATGAAATCAACGTTCGCACGACGTTGGCCGTAGAATCTTCCTGAAGCTCCAGATGATGGATTTATAAAGACACGGGTGATAGATAGCATATCATCTCGTACATAATCGCTGAAAAATTCGCGTTCATCTTGTGTCAATTCTGAGAACGATAGTGCAATGCGAATCTGGCGCGAATGATCGCGGCCGAAATAAGAATCTTGAGGCAAGATGCTGCTATTTCCGAAGAAGGCGCGAAGGGCCATCAGAAAAGTGGATTTTCCAGATCCATTGGGGCCGATGAGGATGGTGGGATCACTCACGGGAAGTTCATCATCTTCGACGCATTTGAAATTTTGGAGACGAATGGAGCGTAAGCGCATCTTTGTTCCCATCTTATTCGGGTAGCTGTCAATCCTAGTCGTGGAAAGTCGACCTCCGTGCTCGACACCGTGCTGCTTTAGAAGGGCTACAGCCGCGTTGGGTGCCGACGCCCCATGGACGCAAAGAAAAAAGGCCGCGCGCAGCGCGCCGAAGGCTCCAGCACCGCCTCACGCGCCGGCAAGCTCCCTCCGCGCCTTGCGCCGCGCCGCCTGCGCGTCCGGGTCCGGCACCGGGCTCGCTGCGAGTAGCGCCCGCGTGTAGGGGTGCTGCGGGCGCTCGAAGACCTCCTCGCAGGGACCCTGCTCGACGATCCTGCCGCGCTGCATGACGGCGACGCGGTCGGCGATCTGGCGGACGACGGGGAGGTCGTGGGCGATGAAGAGGTAGGCCAGGCCCATGGCGCGCTGGAGGTCGTCCAGGAGAGCCAGGATCTGGGCCTGGATGGAGACGTCGAGGGCGGAGACGGCTTCATCGCAGATGATGATTTCGGGTTCGAGGGCAAGGGCGCGGGCGATGGCGATGCGCTGGCGCTGGCCGCCGGAGAACTGGTGGGGGTAGCGGGCGGCGTGCTCCGGCTGGAGGCCGACGAGGGACAAAAGCTCGGCGATGCGGGCGTTCCAGCGGGGGCGGGGGAGGACGTCCTTGTGGATGGTCCAGGGCTCGGCGATGAGCTCGGCCACGCGCATGCGGGGGTCGAGGGAGGCGAAGGGGTCCTGGAAGACCACCTGGACGCGGCGGCGGAACGACAGGAGTCCGGGGCCGCCGAGGCTCGAGACGTCCTTTCCCTCGAAGAGGATGGCGCCGGAGGTGGGCTCCTCGAGGCGCAGGAGCATGCGGGCGAGCGTGCTCTTTCCCGAGCCGCTCTCGCCGACGACGCCCAGGGTCTCGCCGCGGTGGAGGGTGAGGCTGACGCCGTCCACCGCCCTGACCACCTCGCCGGTGGCGCGGCGGAACAGGCCCCCGGTGATCGGGAAGTGCTTTGTCAGGTTGCGGGCCTCGAAGACGGGGAGGTCCGCCACCGGCGCGCGGGGCGGCGGGGGCTCGCGGCCGGGGACGGCCGACAAAAGGCGCTGCGTGTAGCCGTGCTGCGGGTTGCCCAGGACCTCGCGGACGGGACCGGTCTCGACGATCCTGCCCTGGTACATGACGGCCACGCGGTCGGCGATGTCGGCCACGACGCCAAGATCATGCGTGATGAGCAGCATGCCCATGCCGGTGCGGTCGCGGGCCTCGCGCAGAAGGTCGAGGATCTGGGCCTGGACGGTGACATCGAGGGCGGTGGTGGGCTCGTCGGCCACCAGCAGCGCGGGCTCGAGCGCCATGGCCATGGCGATCATGAGGCGCTGGCGCTGGCCGCCGGAGAACTGGTGGGGGTAGTCGTTCGCGCGGCGGGCGGGCTCGGGGATGCCGACGCTCTCCATGAGGCGGACGGCCTTGGCGCGGGCCTCGCGGGCGGCCATGCGTTTATGTGCCTCGAGGGTCTCGGCGATCTGCCAGCCGACGCTGTAGACCGGGTTCAGGTGCGCCAGCGTGTCCTGGAAGATCATGGCGATGCGCTCGCCGTTGAGGCGGCGGCGCTCGCTCTCGGAGAGCGAGAGAAGATCGCGGCCCTCGAAGAGGATCGAGCCGCGGGCGATGCGGCCCGGCGGGCAGTCGAGGATCGCCATGATGGCCGAGGCCGAGACGCTTTTGCCCGAGCCGCTCTCGCCCAGGATGGCCAGGGTCTCGCCGCGGTCGAGGTGGAAGGAGATCCCGTCCACCGCCTGCACGCCGCCGCCCACCGTGCCGAAGCTGATGGCGAGGTCGTTGACCTCGAGGAGGTGGCCGCTCACGGCGCGTCTCCGGCCTTGCCGCCGGGCTCGAGGCGCCAGCGCTGCTGCGGGTCGGCGGCCACCCGCAGCCAGGAGGCCAGGAGATTGAGCGAGAGGGTGGTGAGCATGATGAAGAGGCCCGGGAAGAAGGCAAGCCACCAGGCGCTGGCGAGATAGCCGCGCCCCTGCGCCACCATGAGGCCCCAGGTGACGTCGGGGGGCTGGATGCCGATGCCGAGGAAGCTCAGCGCCGATTCGGCGAGCATCACGTAGGCGAAGTCGACGGCGGCGAGGGTCAGGAGCGTCGGCAGGACGAAAGGGACGACGTGGCGGAGTGCCGTGCGCACAGGGCCTGCCCCCATGACGCGGGCGGCGCTCACGAACATGCGCTCGCGCAGCTCCAGGATCTCGGCGCGGGCGGTGCGGATGTAGACCGGCAGGCGCGTGACGGCGAGGACCACGACGATGTTCGCGATGCTGGGACTGAACGTGTAGAGCACCACGACGGCCAGCAGCAGCGAGGGGAAGCTCATGAGCACGTCGGCCATGCGCAGGATGAGCGTGGCGCCCCAGCCGCGCGCGTAGCCCGCCAGCACGCCCAGCGTGCCGCCGATGAGAAAGGAGAGCGCCACCGCGGCGGAGGCCACCATGAGCGTGCTGCGGCTGGCCTCGATGAGCCTTGCCAGCATGGAGCGGCCCAGCGTGTCGGCGCCCAGCACGTAGAGCCAGCCGTTGGCGAGCTCGAAGGGCGGAGCGTTGCGCAGGCGCAGGTTCATGCGGCCGGCGCTCTCGGGGATCAGGGCGGGGCCGAGCAGCGCCGCTGCCACCAGCAGCAGGAGAAAGAGCGCGGCAAGGCAGGCCAGCGGGTCGCGGGCCAGCATGGCGAGCCAGCGGCGGGCGCCGAGGCCGCGTGCGGCGCCGGGGAGCGAGGCGCTCGCCATCAGGCGTGCCGAACGCGCGGATCGAGCAGGCCGTAGGCGAGGTCGATCACGATGTTCATGGCGAAGATGATGGCGGCGGTCACCAGGATGGAGGCCTGGATCACCGCGAAGTCGCGCTGGATGATGCTGTCGATCATGAGCTTGCCGATGCCGGGCCAGCCGAAGATGGTCTCGACAATCACGGCCCCGTTGACGATGCCGGCAGCCTGGTCGCCGGCCACGGTGATGACCGGGAGAAGCCCGTTCCTGAGGGCGTGAACGAAGACCACGGCGCGCTCGCCGATGCCCTTGGCGCGGGCGGTCTTGACGTAGGGGGCGGCGAGCGCGCCCAGCATCGAGCCGCGCACCACCTGGACCAGGATGCCGAAGGGGCGGATGAGCAGCACGCCCACCGGCATGATCCAGTGCCAGAAGGTCCCCATGCCCGAGGTCGGCAGCCAGCCCAGCGCCACGGCGAAGAGCAGGATGGCGCTGATCGCCACCCAGAAATCGGGCGCGCTGGCGGCGGCGAGCGAGAGCGTGCTCCCCAGCCGGTCCACCGCGCCGCCCGGGCGCCGCGCGGCGAGCGAGCCCACGAGGATGGCGCCGGCCACGGCCAGTGTCATGGTGACGGCGGCGAGCGCCAGGGTGGTGGGGATGGCCTCGAGCACCACTTCGAGCGCGGGGCGGTCCTTCCTGATGGAGTGACCCAGGTCGAAGCGCGCGAGATCGGCCAGAAAGCGGCCGAACTGCTCGGTGAGCGGGTCGTTGAAGCCGTGCTTCTCGTTGAACTCCTGGCGCGCCTCCACCGAGGCGTCGATGGGGAGGTAGAGGTCGGCCGGGCTGCCGGTGAGGCGCGCCGCGAAGAAGACGAGGACGATCAGCCCGGCGAGCGCCACCAGGCTCTGCAGGGACCGCCGCGCGATGAAGCTGCCCATGGGGGATCGGAACGCCAGGCTGGAGAAGGGGCCGCCCCGGCCGCGCGGCCGGGGCGGGGCGTCAACGGTTCCTTAACGGATCTCCGGCATGATGCAGGCCGGAAGACGCCGCGTGGCGGAGGTCACTCGTTGAAGGTGATGGTCTGGAGCTGGATCTCGCTGTTGGTGGAGATCGAGGGCGTGAAGTTCACGCGCGGGGAGACGCGGGTATAGCCCACCATGTGGAACAGCGGCACGTCGGCCACCAGCTCGTCGTTGATCCGGGCGAAGGCCTGCTGCCAGAGCCGGCGGCGCTCCTCGCCGGTGGCGTAGGTGGCCTTCTCCACCAGCCCGTCGAGCTTCTCGTCGGCCAGCACCGACTGGGCGCCGCCGGAGTGATACTTGAAGAACACCGTGAAGACGGCGTCGCCGTTATTGTTGTCGTGCATGGTATGGAAAAGGGTGGGCGGCCGGTCCTCGGCATAGGGCTTGGTGTAGATGTCGACCCACTCGGCGACCTCGACCATCTGCAGCTTCACGTTGAGGCCGACGTCCTGGAGCATGGCGTGGATCGCCTCCATGACCTCGGTGACGCCCGCATGAATGCCGCGCCGGCCGATCAGCACGATCTCCTTGTCGACCGGGACGCCGTCCGCCTTCGCCTCGGCGATCAGCTTGCGGGCCTGCTCGGGGTCGTAGGGCCAGACCACCAGCTCGGGATTGTGGCCGTTGATCCCCGGCACCACGAGCTGGGTCGCCGGTACGACGTCCTTGCTCAAGATCGTGCCGATGAAGGCGCTGCGGTCGATGGCGAGATTGACGGCCTTGCGGAGCCGCAGGTCGTCGAGCGGCGCGCGGGTCACGTCGATCCGCATCGCCGTGGTCTCGCTGTCGAAATAGCTGAAGTCGGTCTCGGGGTCGCTCGCGTCCTGGACCGAGATGCTGGGGGCGATATCGGCCTCGCCGGTGGCCACCATGGCGGCGCGCACGGCCGACTCGGAGCGCCAGATATAGGTGGCCTTCTCGGCCTCCGGCTGCTCGCCCCAATAGCCGTCGAACCGCTCGAGCACGACGTTCTGGCCGGGCTGCCAGCTCTTGAAGACGTAGGGACCGGTGCCGATCGGCTCGCGGGTCAGGCTGTCCGCCGGCGCCTTCGGCGACTGGATGGTCATGGTGCCCATCATGGTGGGCATGATCGGCGAGGGCTCGGCGGTCTGCACCTCGAGCGTGTGCGGACCCACGGCCGTGGCGGTGAGCTTGATCGGCCCAAAGAACTTGACGCGGATCTCGCAGTCGAGCTTCTCGGAGAGCGTGCGGTTGATCGACTCGACGGCCGCCTGGGCGTCGAGGTCGCTGCCGTCGTGGAACTTCACGCCCTGGCGCAGCTCGAACCGCCAGGTCCTCTCGTCGACCTGCTCCCAGGAGGTGGCGAGACGCGGGGTGACGCTGCCGTCGACAGGATCGATCTCGGTCAGCGTCTCCGCCACGTTCTGCTTGACGATCCGGCCGATGTTGGAGCGGCTGGCATGGCACGGATCGACGATGTCCGGCTCCTCCGGCAGGACGATCGTCACATCCTTGTCGGCAGCCATCGCCGCTCCCGCGAGCGCCCAGCCGCACAGCACCAGCGGCACTGCCGCCAGCAGCCTTCTCGTGATGCCCATGACCTCTCCCTGATCCCGAGGCTTCGTCCGGTTGTGATGTTCCTCTTATCGGCTCCGCACCCCTGCATCAACCGCCCGCCGGACAGCCGTACCCGACACGGCAAAGAGCCGGATCGTCGCGCCGCCCGGACCTCGCGGGGGCGGTCGGCAGGAAAGGGTGCGGCAGGATGCGGGGCGCGAGATCCTGCCGGTCCTGCCTGGTCTCCTGTTCCCATGCAAGATCGGGCGGGGCGTGCACTAAAACGGGGATCCGCTCCGCGGGCGCTGCGCGCGGCCAGGCTTTTCTCACTGTGTCAGTCTGGCGGCGCAGCCGGGCCTGGACGGCCTCGCCATTTCTCAGCGGCTCCCGGCGGATCGGCGCGCACGGTGGGCAAGGCGGACCCGCTAGGGGCGGGCGGCGGGACTTCCTCGCCGGCCGGATGGCGGCAAGAGGTGGAGATGCGGTGAACGGCTGGGGACGGGGGTCTCTTTGCCGTGTCGTGGGTGCGGTCCCTTCCGGCGGCCAGCGCGCCGGAGCTGCCTCCGGTAGGTCGGCCGGGGCGCGATGACGTCCGAGACCTTTGCCGAACGCCGTTGTCATAGACCGGCGTGCGAGAGCATCGCGCCGCAAGCTCCTGCGTGTCGCCGGCCATTCCTGGCCGTGTCAGCCTGGCGGCAGCGGGGCGATGGGGCGGTGTTGGCCTTGCCCCACGGCTCCTCGCGCCTTCTCGCGGATGGCGGGGGAGGTGGAGCCGCCAGCGATCCCGCGGTGGAACGCCCACGCCAGCAGGGGCGCGGAGAAGGCGAACGGGCCCTAAAGTCGCTTTCGCTTGAAGGGAGGTCGGCCGGCTATCCGGCACGTCAGGGCTCCTCTCGGGTGAGGCGGCCGGGAGATCGGGCATTTTGGCGTGCGCGGGAACCCGGAGCATGGCCCGGCCGGACCGGGTCCGCTGGCGACCTGGGCTGCCGCGCGAGAGGTGGCGCGCAGGCTCCGGCTGGCTGCTCTGGGGGCGCTTCGCCTGAGAGGGTCGGAGATGAACGGCCGTCGTGGCGCCGCGCTACAGAGGTCATCCGCCTGCATGGCACCGCCTTCACGGCGCGGCACGACCACTCTGCTCGCTCCTCGATCGGTGGCGTGGCCCGAGGGAGGATGTCTTCATCGCTTTTCGATGAGACGGTCCGATCCACGCGCTCTTCCCGCCCTTGCGGCAGTCTGACGGGGCTCGGACGCTTTCGATCGCCACGCTTTTCGGCATTGGCCCTGCGCTTCGTCCGGTCTCGCCCCTCATATGGCCGCGTGTCGGGCGTCGAGCAGGATCAGGCGGCGCATGTCAGAGCGGAATGACTTGCGGCCGGATCGGCAGGGACGCCCATGATGCGTGAGATCTGATTCAATCTCGGGACAGGGTGAGAGGGGGCCAGCGGCGGTGGCGCGGCCGGATGCGACGGAGAGCATCCGGAGAATCGGCGCCGCCCCGAGCAGCGCCCTCGATCGTGTCGAAGCGGGCGCGGCTGTGACGGAAGGCCGGCTGGCTGGCGCCAGGCAGGACGGACGGGCACACGCCCGTCAAGATCCGCGACGGCATGCCGCCTGGCTGGTGAAACGCTTGACCACGCCCTTCAGGCTGCGCGGCAGGTTGAGCGAGCTGGCTGGCCGCTGGCTGCGCGTCGACTGCCGCAGGGTGTGGGTCTTCGTGCACGAGGTACCGCTGGGCTTGAAAAAAACGCTGGTGGCCGCGGAGCGGGAGCGGCGTGGTGCCGGGCGCGCGCCGGATCCGTGACCGCGCCGAGCCGACCCCGCGGCGGCTGGTGTTCACCGATGCTCGACAGCAGCGCTTTCGCGGGGGCCAGGACCAGCATGACGAAGCTGCGCAGCCGGGCCCCGGCGAGCGCGCTTCTGCCGGGCTCGTCTATACTTGCCGCCCTGCAGCCCCGGGGCCGAGCCGGGGCACCTGCTCCGCAAGGCCGGGCAGCGTACCGCCGGGACGGTGGCCGCCTGCATTGGCAGCCTGCTCGACAGGTCGCCGCCGGCGAAGGCGCAAACTGCCTGATGAACGCCGGCCACACTCCGAGCCAGGCTCATCCCGCTCTAAAAGCGAAATTGATCATCCCGATCTTCAGGCGCGCCGGCGGGGCCGGGGTATGGGCCGGCGCTTCGGCTTGCGAAAGTGGCCCCTAACGGCGCCCCGCCTGGATGATCGCCCGCTCGTTGGCGGCACTGCGACAGGCGCTGTCGGCCCCGGCCCGGCTGTCGAAGTCGGTGCCGTTCAACCGCCTGCGTTGTTGCGCCCCGTCGTGCGCGGCTGCATGCGTCACCTTCCGGCGCCGGACCAGCCGGTGCCGCTGGTCGACGTCGGTGTCATTATTGTAGCCGAACGCGGGGACCAGCAGGCCCGAGGCCAGCCGCTCGGATGCCTTCAGCGCCGGCCCGGGCTTCCTCCCCACTCGCCCGCCGCGCTTGACGTGACCCGGGTGGACGGGAGCATGGCTTGACTGTCGGCTGGCCCGAAGATTGCCTTGGCGGCCAGGATTCTTGGTAATGCGGCCTCTGTCCGCCCCGCACCACAACATGGACGTCGGCGGTGTCGCCTGGCGTCAGGCGGAGCGCGAGCGGCCGCTCGGGGAGGCCGGCCGCCCCGCGAGATCCTGATCGCCTGGTTCCTGGCGCCAATTCCCCGCACGACGACCGGTGGGCACGGATGTAGGTGCTCTCAACGGCGCCATTGCCGCTCGACGCCCCGGCCTCCTGCCCCGGTGCGCTGCCTGAATGGAAGGCTATGATGCGGATCGGGAGGTGAGTGGCTGCAGAGCGAAGGCGTTTGCGGCGGCGGTTGACCGGCAGGCCATCGGCAGTGCCCTCCCAGCTGCATCTGCGCTGATGCGGCGCCGCGACTCGTCTGGCATCTCAGCGTGCGGGGGAGGGCTGGAGGCGGAGGGCCTCGAAGGGTGTCGATCCTTCTCTGTCCTCGGCTGCGGAGGAGCGGGAATCGAGCTGGCGAACCCGATGGGAAAGGACGCGGTGCAACTCGGTGAGGCGTCCGGCGAGCCACGCGTGCTGGCGCTCCCAATCGGCCTGATCGCTCGTGTCCACATCCTCCAAATACACCGACACCCGGCAGTCGCGGCCTGCGGGCAGCTCTTCCCACTCCAGGGAATACCCCAGCTCTGCCGATATCTCCTTCTCCTGCTCCTTCAACATGTGGAAGAACACCTTGGCGTTCCTGCCGGTGATGTACAATTCC
Source organism: Geminicoccaceae bacterium 1502E (assembly GCA_033875255.1). Taxonomy (GTDB): domain Bacteria; phylum Pseudomonadota; class Alphaproteobacteria; order Geminicoccales; family Geminicoccaceae; genus Marinimicrococcus. The sequence goes on from JAWZSN010000002.1 coordinate 12,629, forward strand.
GCGCGGATCTGCCGTCGTGGTCGAAGCATGGCCGCGTTGACGCTGAAGCCGCTGCGCCCGACCGAATAGGCCATCCACGACTGCGCTTGCGCCTTGCGATTCCCCGAGATGCGCCCGCCTGTTCTGTCGAGCACCGAATGGAATGCGGTCCAGTAGGCGCGCTGCGCCGCACGGGTCTCGGATAGATCCGAATCGTCGATGGCGCGCGCTGCGTGGGCGACGGAACGAGACCAGTCGTTCGGTTTGGAGATCACGTTGAACTTCGGCGCGGCAGGTGACTCGCCGATGCGCCAGAGCTCCACCTCAAGCCCGAAGAAGCGAATGCTCTCGTCGGTGATCCTGTTCAGCCAGTCGAGCGTGGCGCGGTGCTCCTCGGTGAACTTGCCGGCGATCCAGACAATGGTCACCGCCTCCAGGCCCGAGGCGTAGGTCAGCAGCTGGCCAAGGTGTGCGTGGTCCGTTCGCTCGAGCTGGTTTTCGACCAGCACCCACGTGCTCGAGCCGACATCCCTGCACAGTATGTCCGCTCGAAATGGCCCCACCGCCCTTTCCTGCGCCTCGAGCTCGAGCTCGAGGCCGAGCGTGTCGGCGAGGACCGCCAGATTGTCCTCGCGTGCCAGCCAGGGTGTGAAATCGGCAGCCTCACTCAGCCATATGTCACGAAGGTCGACCCGGACGAGGCGGCCGAGAGTACCTCCTGTCATTTCTGCGCCTTCCGTGAATGAAAGAAATCATGGACCCGCGGTGGCCTCGCCGACCTGCCAGGGAATGGCTCTTCCCTGAGGGCCGGCATCCCGCGGGACATATCGGCATGTGCTGCATTTGGCACTGTCTGCACTGAGGAGAAAAGCAGAAAGACAGCCGCGCGCAGCGCGCCGGAGGCGCTGGCGCCGGTCTAGCGTTCCTGCGGCCCTGGCCCGGCGAGCGCGCGCGTGGCGCCGGCGCGCAGGAGGAGGACGGTGGCGCAGAAGATGATGGCGGCGCCTGCCCAGGTCCAGGCGTCGGAAAGCTCGCCGAAGGCGGCGAAGGCCAAGGCCGCCACCATCGGCAGCCGGACGAAGTCGACCGGCATCATGACGGAGGCGTCGGCCAGCCGCATGGCGCGGGTGATGAAAAGCTGCGAGCCCAGCCCGAGCAGGCCCTGCAGCGCCATCAGCAGCAGCATGGAGGCGTCGGGCGTGGTCCAGAAGGGGAGGGCCACGAGCAGCGCGAGCGGCACCGAGAGCAGCAGGTTCAAGGCGATGATCGTGTTGGGCGGATCATGGCGCGAGAGATACTTGACGCACAGGCCGACCAGCGCGTGCCCCAGGGCGGCGGCGACGCAGGCCAGCGCTGCGGCATCCAGCACCTGCAGCCCCGGCCGCACGATCACCAGCACGCCCAAAAAACCCAGCAGGATCGCCGAGAGCCTGCCGCCCCGCAGGCTCTCGCCCAGCCAGAGCGCGGCACCGGCGGCGGCGAACAGCGGCGTCGCGAAGACGATGGCGGTGGCATCGGCCACCGGGATGCGCGTCAGGCCCCAGAAGAAGGCGATAAAGGCCACGATCTTGGCGAGCGCGCGCAGGACATGGATCGCCGGCTTGTGCGTCGCCAGGCCGCGCGTGCCGACCCGCAGCAGCCAGGGCAGCATGAAGAGCAGCCCGAAGGCGTTGCGGAAGAAGACCAGCACGAAGGGGTTGATCTCCTCCATCACCACGCGCGCCACGATGGTATCGAGGGCGACGCAGGCGGAGGAGCCGACGACCAGCAGGCCGCCGCGCAGCACAGGCGACATCGGCGGGCGCTCCAGGCGGGACGGGCCGCGAACGATGGCAGGCGGGGCGCTGGCCGGCAAGGCGGGGCCGCCGCCTGCCGACGTGGCTGGGGTGCAGCAGCGCGACAGTTGTCGTAGGGTTTTGAAACCGTCAGTTGATCAAGCTGATTTTTCGTTGTAGCTGCGATTCCAGCGGCGGGATCGGTGCCGCTGCCCGCAAATGGCCGCCGCCTTGTCCACGACCCTTCGACCCTGCCGATCATGAGGCGCCGCGGGAAGCGGAGAGGGCTGCTCCGCGCCGGTCGCGAGCGACTGGCCCCGGTGTTATGGCGGCGGCAGTTCCTGCTGCTGACCCTGGCGGCCCTGCTGCCTCTGCTCGGTCTCGTGGCGGGGCTGACGATTCTTTCGCTGCGCCAGCAGCAGGCCTCGATGCGGATCGAGGCGGTCGACCGGGCGGGCACGATGCTCGGCTCCGTGGAGCGCGACCTTCTGGCCCAGGTGGAGCTGCTCCAGGTTCTGGCGCGCACGCCCGCTCTCGATGGCCCGACCCCGGACCTGGCGCGGTTTCGCCGTACCGTGGCGCATTTTCGCGAGGAGCTGCCGGCGTGGGCCAACGTCATCCTGGCCGGCCTCGACGGGCAGCAGATCGTCAACATGCGGCACGCGCCCGGCAGGCCGCTGCCGCCGGTCGTCGACCCGAAAGGCTTCGCACGCGTTTTGGCGACCGGCCGGCCGGTCGTCGGCGACCTGGCGGATCCGCGACAGCATTCGCCCTCCGGCCAGCCGCGCTTCAGCGTCAAGGTGCCCGTGCTGCGCGACGGCGAGGTCCGCTACGTCCTGACGGCGACCGTGGATGCGGATGTCATCGCTTCCTCCATGCTGCAGCCCGGCCTGGCCCCCTCGTGGCGGGTGCTCCTGGTCGACGCGGCCGGCCGGATCGTCGCGGCGCCCGAGACGCCCGCGAGCATCGGCGAGGCGGCCGACGAGCCGGCCCTGGCGGCCCTCGCGGACGCCCGCGAGGGCGTCTACGAGACTGTCGACACCGCCGGCGAGCCTTTCGTCACGGCCTTTCGCCGCTCGCAGGGCACCGGATGGTCGGCTCACGTGGCGATCCCTCTCGAGGAGTATGCGGCACCGCTCGAGCGCTCGACCTGGCGCCTGGTGGGCGTCGGCCTTGCCGCCTGCGCCCTGAGCCTGATCCTGGTGTGCCTGCTGCGCCGCGTCCAGGAGCGCGCCGAGGCCCGCAAGGCCGCCATCCTCGAGGCGGCGCTGGACGCCATCGCTACCGTGGGCACCGACGGACGGGTGCTCGAGTGGAATGCCGCCGCCGAGCGGATGTTCGGCTACCGGCGTGAGGAGGCGGCCCGTCGCGCGATCGTGGAGCTGGCCGTGCCGCCGGAGGACCGGCGGCGGCACCAACGCCGCATCGCCCGCCTGCTCCGGCGCGGCGGCGGTCGCCTGGTCCGGCAGCGCGTCGAGATCCAGGCCATGCGTGCCGACGGCTCGCGCTTTCCGCTCGAGCTCGCCTTGAGCCCGTTCTCGATCGGCGGCAGGCCCTATCTCACCCTGCACGGCCGCGACATCACCAGCCGCAAGCGGGGCGAGGCGGAGCTGAAGGAGAGCGAGCAGCGCTACCGCCTGCTCGCCGAGAATGCCACCGACATGATCGGCAGGCTCAGCCTCGACGGCGTGTGCCTCTACGTGTCGCCGGCCTGCCGCGAGATCATGGGCTACGAGCCGGCCGAGATTTTGGGGCGGCGGCTGGCCGATCACGTCCATCCGGAGGATCGCGAGGAGATGGTGGCCGAGCTCGGTGCCTTTCTCGCGGGACGGCGCGGCCTGCAGCACACGCTGACCTACCGCATGGCCCGCAAGGACGGCCGCCATGCCTGGCTGGAGGTGCGGCTGCGGCTGGTGCAGGACGCCGTCGGGCGGCCGCTCGAGGCGGTGGGGGTAGGCCGCGACATCACCCAGCGGCGCGATCTCGAGCAGCGTCTCCACGAGGCGCAGAAGATGAAGGCGGTGGGCCAGCTCACCGGCGGCGTGGCGCACGATTTCAACAACCTCCTGACGGTCATTCTCGGCAATGCCGAGGTGCTGGCGGCGGAGATCGCCGATCCACGCCTGCGGGCCCTGGCCCTGATGGTCCAGGAGGCGGCCGAGCGCGGCGCCGATCTCACCGACAAGCTGCTGACCTTCGGGCGGCGCCGGCCGCTGACGCAGCAGCGGCTGGACCTCAACACGCTGGTCCGCGGCATGATCTCGCTGCTCCGCCGGACCATTGGCGCGCCGGTCGCGCTGCGCACCGAGCTGCCCGAAGGTCTGCCGTCCGCTCTCGCGGACCGCGCGTTGCTGGAAGGCGCGCTGCTCAACCTCGTCTTGAACGCGCGGGATGCAATGCCCCATGGCGGCGTCCTGACGATCGCGACCGGGATCGAGCGCGGGCGGGCGGGGCGTCTCTTCGTGAGCGTCGCCGACACCGGCACGGGGATGTCGCAGGAAGTCCGCGAGCGGGCGTTCGAGCCCTTCTTCACGACCAAGGAGGCGGGCAAGGGCTCGGGCCTGGGCCTGCCGATGGTCTATGGCTTCGCCCGGCTGAGCGGTGGCGAGGTCGCCATCGAGACCGAGCCGGGGCGGGGCACGACCGTGCTCATCCTGCTGCCGCTCGCCGCCGCGCAGCCCGACGGGCGGTCGGCCGGCGCGGAAAGCGGACCTGTTGCGGCGGCCGCGGGACCGGATCAGGGGATCGACCTGGCGCTGCCCGACATCGTGCAGCCGGAGCAGGCGAGCGGCGTCGAGCTCGCCCGTCGCGCGCCAGCGCCTCAGCGCGACCTAAGGCTGCTGCCCCCTCCCGGCCAACCCGGAATCGTAGCCGAGCTGCCGGGCCCCGACGAGCTGGCCGCGGCAATCCGCAAGGCGCGGCGGGCACGCGCCTGATCCCCGGGCCGGAGCGCAGATCGCCAGCGCTCCTCGCCGCCATTTCGCGGTTGCCATAGTGCCGCGGGCCGATCATCATTATTGATAATTCATGGAGACAGAGTGTTGGCAAGCCGCGTCGCAGCCACCGTGCCCGCCGCTTCGCCGCCATGGCTGGCGGAGGTGCGGCTGCCGCAGGGGGCCAAGGGGAGCGCCGTCTACGGACAGCTCCGCCGACTGATCGTGCTGGGCCGGCTGCCTGCGGGCGAGCCCCTGGTCGAGTTGCAGCTGGCAGCGGCGGTGGGCTGCAGCCAGGGGCCGGTGCGCGAGGCGCTGTTCCGGTTGCAGGAGGACGGCCTGGTGCAGCGGGCCGGCTATCGCGGCACCTTCGTGTCGCGCACCTCGAGTGCCGAGGCGGAAGAGCTGGTGGCCCTGCGCTGCCGCATCGAGGTCCAGGCGGCGAGGCGCGCCCTGCCGAGCCTGACGCCTTCCTTGCTGGAGGATCTCGCAACGCAGATCGAGCGCATGGAGGAGCTGGCCCGGCACGAGGACCTCTACGCGATGACCGAGGCCGACCGCACCTTTCACCTGACGCTCTTTCGCGAGGCCGGACTGCCGGCGCTGGAGCCCATTCTCGAGCGCTGCTTCTTGCTGATCCACCGTCACGCCATCACCCGGCCGGAGCGGCGGCGCACGCCGATGGAGGCGGCCTCCCGCCATCGCTCGATCCTGGCGGCGCTGCGCGGCGGCGAGGAGGAAGCGGTGATGGAAAGCCTGCGCTTGCACATCTGCTCGGTGATCGACGGGGCATCGCCGCTTGGCGCCGGAGGCGGACCCGCCGCGTGACGGGCCCCGCCGGCGCCCGTGCCTGCCGCTCGATGACCATCTCGCCGCCATTCACGACCATCAGGAAAGCAGCTTCACGATGACCCGCTTTACCACCCGGCCGGAGATCAAGGGCACCTTCGGCGTGGTCGCCACCACCCACTGGATTGCCTCGGCGGTCGCCATGGGGATGCTCGAGCGGGGCGGCAACGCCTTCGATGCGGCGGTGGCGGCAGGCTTTACCCTGCAGGTGGTGGAGCCGCATCTCAACGGTCCGGGCGGCGACATGCCGGCCATCGTCTACAGCGCCGCAAGCGACCGGGTGGAGGTGCTGTGCGGCCAGGGACCCGCGCCCCGGGCGGCCTCCATCGAGGCGTTCCGCGATCTCGGGCTCGACATGATCCCGGGCACCGGCCTTCTTGCAGCCACCGTGCCGGGCGCTTTCGATGCCTGGCTGCTGATGCTGCGCGATCACGGCACGATGCGGCTTCGCGACGTGCTCGAGCCGGCCATCGCCTATGCCCGGGACGGTCATCCGCTGCTGCCGCGGGTGGCCGAGACGATCGCGGGCGTGCGCGCGATGTTTCTCGCGCACTGGCCGAGCTCGGCCGCCACCTGGCTCGAGGACGGGGACGCGCCCGCACCCCACGCGCTGTTCCGCAATCCCGTGCTGGCCGAGACCTGGGAGCGGCTTCTCGGGGAGGCCGAGGCTGCCGGCGGCGGGCGCGAGGCGCAGATCGAGGCGGCCCGTACCGCCTGGTATCGCGGCTTCGTGGCCGAGGCGGTCGACCGGTTCTGCCGCACGCAGGAGGTGATGGACGTCTCGGGGCGGGCGCATCGCGGCCTTCTCACGGGCGACGACATGGCGGGCTGGAGCGCGTCGTGGGAAGCGCCGCTGACCCTCGACTATCACGGCCACACGCTCTGCAAGACCGGCCCCTGGGGGCAGGGGCCGGCCTTCCTGCAGACGATGGCGCTGCTCGAGGGCTTCGATCTCGCCGCCATGGACCCCAACGGGCCGGACTTCGTGCACACCGTCACCGAGTGCCTCAAGCTCGCCTTCGCCGACCGCGAGGCCTATTACGGCGATCCGGACTTTGTCGACGTGCCGATGGGCATGCTGCTCTCGAAGGACTACAACGACGCGCGCCGGCGCCTCGTGGGCGAGACCGCCTCGCTGGAGCTGCGGCCAGGCCACGTGCCCGGCTTCGAGCGGCAGGTCGGCCTGGCGCGCTCGGCCCCGGCCGCTGCCGGAACCGCGGAAGGGGCGGGCGAGCCCACCATGGCGCACCTGGCCGAGCAGCGCTCGAAGGGCGAGGTCCGCGGCGACACCTGCCATGTCGACGTCATCGACCGCTGGGGCAATATGGTCTCGGCGACCCCCTCCGGCGGCTGGCTGCAGTCGAGCCCGGTGATCCCCGAGCTGGGCTTCGCGCTCGGCTCGCGGGCCCAGATGTTCCGTCTGGAGGAGGGGGCTCCCTCGTCGCTGGCGCCGGGCAAGCGGCCGCGCACTACCCTCTCGCCCTCGCTCCTGCTGCGCGGCGGGCGGCCCTACATGGCCTTCGGCACGCCCGGCGGCGACCAGCAGGACCAGTGGCAGCCGATCTTCCTGCTTCGCCACCTGCATCACGGCCTGAACCTGCAGGAGGCGATCGACGCGCCACTGTTCCACAGCGAGCATTTTCCAGGCTCGTTCTGGCCGCGTGCCAGCAAGCCGGGCCATCTTCAGATCGAGGCGGGCTTCCCCAAGGAGACCTTGCGCGAGCTGGTGCGCCGCGGCCATCTCGGGACGATCCAGGCGCAATGGTCGATCGGCCGGCTTTGCGCCGCCGCCCGCGACGGCGAGCTGCTCAGGGCCGCCGCCACGCCGCGACTGATGCAGGCCTACGCCGTCGGCCGATAGGGTCGGGCCAGTGCCGGTGCCGCCTCGTGCCGGGAGAGAAGGAGGAGAGGGACCTGGCGAGTGCGCCGCGCGCTGGTGGCGCCGCCAGCGCAGGCGCAACGCCGGCGATTAGGGGGTTGCAGCCGGCCGCGGGTCCGCTAGGGTCCATCCAGCCGCAAAGCTTAAACGACAAAGGGGAGGCAGCGGCTGATGTCCACTTGCGCGTGGATGTATCACAACGGCTGCATCGTGCCTTACGAGCAGGCGCAGGTGCATGCCTTCTCCGGCGCCGTTAAATATGGCGCCGGAGTGTTCGAGGGCCTGCGCGGCTACTGGAACGAGGAGAGCGGCGAGCTCTGGATCTTCCGGCTGCGCGAGCATCTCGAGCGGCTGCGCTTCGGCATGCGGGCGCTCCGGCTCGACACGGTCTTCGAGATGGACGAGCTCGAGCGGGCGATGATCGAGCTGGCCCGCGCCAACGAGCTGCGCGAGAACACGCATTTCCGCATGATCGCCTATATCGAGGGCGACGACGAGCTGGCCGGCACCGGTCCGGTCGGTCTCGTGGCGGGGGCCGTCAAGCGGCCGCCCTCGGCGCGGATCGAGACCGGCATCCATGTCGGCATCTCCTCCTGGCAGCGCATCGCCGACAACGCCCTGCCGCCAAGGGTCAAGTGCACCGCCAACTACATCAACAACCGTGCCGCCGAGCTCGAGGCGCGGGCCGCCGGCTATGACGGCGTCTTGATGCTCACCGCCGACGGCAAGCTGTCCGAAGGCTCGGGCGCGTGCCTCTTTCTCGTGCGCGACGGGCGGCTCGTGACACCGGACACGGGCAGCGACATCCTCGAGAGCATCACCCGCGAGACCATCATCGCGCTGGCCCGCGACCAGCTCGGCCTCGAGGTGATCGAGCGGCGGGTCGACCGTACCGAGCTGCTGCTCGCCGAGGAGGCGTTCCTTTGCGGGTCCGGCCAGGAGGTGCTGCCGGTGATCTCGGTGGCGCGCCAGGCGGTCGGCGCCGGCGCGCCCGGGCCGCTCACCCGGGCCCTGCAGAACGCCTATTTCGATCTGGTCTGCGGGCGCACCGCCCAGCATGCCGACTGGCGCACGCCGGTCTGGGGAGGGCGTTGACAGGAAGGCACCGGGATCGTCATCGTCTCAGGCTTCGAAAAAACAATGACAGGGGGGCTAGCATGAGCCGCAAATCACTGGGTGGGGTGGCGCTGACACTGGCGGGGGCGCTGCTCGCCGTCACCGCGCTGACCGCGGGCGAGGCAAAAGCTGCCTTCGAATGTCCGGTCAAGGGAGGCGATCTGGTCTTCGGCCAGGAGGCCAAGGTCAACAGCCTCGACATGCACTCCTCCTCGACCATCTCGACCCGCAACATCGCGATGCACGTCTTCGAATCGCTGATGACCCGCGACGAGGACAACAACCCGATCCTCGAGCTGGCGGAATCGGTCGAGACCAGCGATGACGGCCTCACCCATACCTTCAAGCTGCGCGACGGGATCAAGTTTCACAACGGAAAGACAATGACGTCGAAGGACGTCGCGGCGTCCTTCGACCGCTACAACAAGGTGGGCATCGAGCGCGCCATCCTCGGCAACGTGGCGAGCTGGGAGGCGCCCGACGCGAGCACCTTCGTGGTCAAGATGAAGGCCTCGCAGCCGACCTTCCTCGAGGATCTGAGCTCCTTCAGCGTGCCGATCGTGATCGTGCCCGAGGAGGTCGCTCAGGCCGACTTCCTCAAGATGGAGCCGGTCGGCACCGGACCGTTCCAGTTCGTCGAGTTCATCGCCGACAGCCACGTCAAGGTGAAGCGTTTCGAGGACTACAAGCCCAACGAGGCCTATGAGGAGCGCACCGGGTTCGGCGGCTACAAGACGGCCTGCCTCGACACCGTGACGTTCCGCATCGTGACCGAGCCGGGCGCCCGGGTGGCCGGGCTGGAGACCGGCGAGCTCGACGCGGTCGAGGACGTGCCGCAAAGCAGCGTGCCGCGGCTCCAGGAGAACGAGAAGATCAAGATCGTTCCCTACGAGAATTTCTGGATCCACATCGCCACGCCGAACTTCGAGAAGGCACCCACCGACAACCCGCTCGTCCGCCGCGCCATCGCCACGGCGCTGGACATGGACGAGATCATGGAGGTCGCGACCGACGGCGCCTACAACACCAATTTCGGCTTCCAGCAGCCCAACCGGAAGGTCTATTCCGACAAGGGCAAGGAGTTCTTCAACCTCAAGGACCCGGAGAAGGCCAAGGAGCTCCTGAAGGAGGCCGGCTACAAGGGCGAGGAGCTCGTGCTCCTCACCAACAAGGACTACACGACGATGTACAACGCTGCTCTGGTCATGGCCGAGCAGCTCAAGGACATCGGCATGAATGTCCGCCTCGAGGTCCAGGACTGGCCGGCAACCATCGCCACGCGCGACAAGCAGAAGGACGCGTGGAACTACCACTTCACCGGCTGGGGGACCAACAGCTCGCTGGGCTATCTCGCGGTCTTCAAGTTCCTTGCCAAGCCGCGGCCAATCTACACGACCGACCTCGAGAGCACCGACGAGGTGTTCGACAAGGCCTATTCCGACATGCTGAGCCTGCCGAGCTTCGAGGAGCGCGCCGAGGCCTTCGCCCGGGCCCAGCACCGGGTCATGGAGCACGGCATCTCGCTGCCCTTCGGCTGGCTCACCAAGAACCAGGCGGTGCGGGCCAACGTCCACAACTTCGTGCCGTTCCGCATTCCGCGCATGTACAATGTCTGGATGGACAAGGAGTCCTGAGCTCTTCCGGCATCCGGCGCCGCCCGCCTCGCGGGCGGCGCACCCTCGCCGCTCCCGTCTCCCACTCCAGTCGAAGCACAGATTGAATGGGCCGTTACATCGTTCAGCGCCTGCTGAGCTCCATTCCCGTCATCTTCCTCGTGACGCTGATCTCCTTCTCGCTGATGCAGCTGGTGCCGGGCGATCCCGCCATCATGGTGGCCGGCCTGCAGGCGACGCCGGACGAGGTGGAGCGGGTGCGGGTGCAGCTCGGGCTCGACCAGCCCTTCCACATGCAGCTTCTGCATTGGTACGGCAATCTTCTCCAAGGTGATCTGGGCACCTCCTTCCTGCTCGGCCGCGACGTGCTGGAGGTGACCCTCGAGCGCCTGCCGGTCTCGATCTCGATCGCCGTCTACGCCCTCGTCATGACGCTGCTGGTGAGCATCGTGGCCGGGATCATCGCCGCCTTGCGCCAGAACAGCTGGGTCGACCAGCTGGTGATGACCATCGCGCTGATCGGCGTGAGCCTGCCCAACTTCTGGCTCGGGCTGATGCTGATCGTGCTCTTCAGCGTGCATCTGGGCTGGCTGCCGACCGGCGGCTATGTCGATTTCCGCGAGGATGTCTGGGGCTGGCTGCAGGCAGCGACGCTGCCCGCGGTGTCGCTCGCGATGCTGCAGATGGGCCTTTTGGCGCGCATCACCCGCTCGACCATGCTGGAGGTGCTGCGCCAGGACTATATCCGCACCGCCCGGGCCAAGGGCCTGTCCGAGAGCAAGGTGGTGGGCAAGCACGCGCTCAAGAACGTGATGATCCCGGTGGTCACGGTCATCGGCATCATCTTCAGCCTGCTGCTCTCGGGCTCGGTGGTCATCGAGACCATCTTCTCGGTGCCCGGCATCGGCTCGCTGCTGGGATCGGCGATCCTGCGGCGCGATTATCCGGTGATCCAGGGCGGCCTGCTCCTGGTGGCGGCGATGCTGCTCCTGCTCAACCTGGTGGTCGACGTGCTCTACGCCTACTTCGACCCGCGCGTGCGGTACCGCAATGGCAAATGAGATCGTCGGCGGCTCGACCGCCGTGGCGCTGGCCGACCCCGCCCCGCAGCGGCGGTCGCGCTGGCAGAGCCCCGTGGTGCGGCGCCTGCTGCGCCACCGCATGTTCCTGACCGGCGCCATCCTGCTCCTGATCGTGAGCCTGGCGGCGATCTTCGCCGACGTCCTGGCGCCCTCCGATCCCCTCAAGATCTCGATCCGCACCCGCTTCGAGCCGCCCGGCGCCGAATGGCTCTTCGGCACCGACAATTTCGGCCGCAGCCAATGGAGCCGCGTGCTCTACGGGGCCCGCCTGTCGCTGATGATCGGGCTGGGCGTGGTGATCCTGAACGCCGTGTTCGGCACGCTGGTGGGCGCGCTCGCCGGCTATTTCAGGAGCCTCGACAATCTCTTGATGCGCATCACCGACGCCTTCATGGCGTTCCCGGTGATCCTCCTTGCCATCGGCATCACCGCCGCACTCGGCCCCGGCTCGCTCAACGCGGTGATCGCCCTCGCCGCGGTCTACACGCCGCGCACCGCGCGCATCGTGCGAGCCTCGGTGCTGGTGGTCCGCGAGATGGAGTATGTCGAGGCGGCGCGCGCCATGGGGGCCACCCACTGGCGCATCATCTGGCACCACATCCTGCCCAACTGCATGGCGCCGCTGATCGTCCAGCTCACCTTCATCTTCGCCTATTCGGTGCTCTCCGAGGCGGTGCTGAGCTTTTTGGGCCTGGGCGCCCAGCCGCCGACGCCGACCTGGGGCAACATCATCGCCGAGGGACGGCAGTATATCCGCGAGGCGCCGTGGATCACCGCGATCCCGGGGATTGCCCTGGCGATGACCGTCATGGGCCTCAACCTTCTGGGCGACGGCCTGCGCGACGTGCTTGATCCGCGGCTCAAGGTGCAGCAGGGCTGAGAGGAGAGACGATGAGCGAGCCGCTGCTGAGCGTGCGCAACCTCAAGACGGTCTTCAAGACCGAGGACGGCCAGTTCGCCGCCGTCGACGATGTGAGCTTCGAGCTGAACGAGGGCGAGGTCATCGGCATCGTCGGCGAGAGCGGCTCGGGCAAGAGCGTCACCGCCCTCTCGATCATGGGCCTCGTGCCCAACCCGCCCGGCCGCATCGCCGGCGGCGAGATCCGCTTCGAGGGGAGGAACCTGCTGGAGCTGCCCGAGCGCGAGATGCGCCGCCTGCGCGGCGGCCGCATGGCGATGATCTTCCAGGAGCCGATGACCTCGCTGAACCCGGTCTTCACGGTCGGCGACCAGCTCCTCGAGGGAATCATCGAGCATGAGGGGGTCGGCAAGCGGGCCGCCCGCGACCGGGCGGTCGAGCTGCTCGACAAGGTCGGCATCGCCGCGCCGGCGGAGCGTCTCGACCAGTACCCGCACCAGATGTCCGGCGGCATGCGGCAGCGGGTGATGATCGCCATGGCGCTGGCCTGCAACCCCAAGCTCCTGCTGGCCGACGAGCCGACCACGGCGCTCGACGTCACCATCCAGGCGCAGATCCTCGACCTCCTGCGCGAGCTGCAGGAGGAGTTCCGCATGGCGGTCATCATGATCACCCACAATCTGGGCGTGGTTGCCGAGTTCGCCCACAAGGTCATGGTGATGTATTGCGGCCGTGCGGTGGAGACGGCCCCGGTGGGCGAGCTCTTCGAGCGGCCCAGCCATCCCTATACGCAAGGCCTGCTGCGCAGCATCCCGCATCTCGACCACGAGGGCGCCCGGCTGCGCACCATCAAGGGGACCGTGCCGAGCCCGTTCGCGCTGCCGCCCGGCTGCCGCTTCGCGGCGCGCTGCGAGCATGCGCGGCCGGCCTGCGCCGAGGCCGAGCCGCCGATGATCGACGTCGTGCCGGACCACAAGGCGGCCTGCATCCGCCTCACCGGCTACCGCCACGACCTGACCCGCGCCACGGAGCCGGCAGCATGAGTGCCGCAGCCGCGCCGGCGGCAACAGTGAAGGAGCCGCGCGAGATCCTTCGCGTCGACAGCCTGGTCAAGCATTTCCCCATCACTGCCGGCATGTTCCTGAGCCGCCAGGTGGGCAGCGTGCGCGCCGTCGACGGGGTCAGCTTCGAGCTGAACGAGGGCGAGACGCTGGGCCTGGTGGGCGAGAGCGGCAGCGGCAAGTCGACCACCGGCCGGCTGGTCCTGCGGCTGCTCGAGCCCACGTCCGGCAGCGTGCGGTTCGACGGACAGGACGTGCTGGCCCTCGACGAGGCGAAGCTGCGCGCCTTGCGCGGCAAGATGCAGATCATCTTCCAGGACCCGTACGGGGCCCTGAACCCGCGCAAGACCGTGCTCGAGACGGTGGCCGAGCCGCTGCTCATCCACGGCCGCAGATGGGGGCCGGAGCTTCATGCCAGGGTGCGCGAGCTGCTCGAGCTGGTGGGGCTCGCCTCCTACCATGCCGATCGCTACCCGCACGAGTTCTCGGGCGGCCAGCGCCAGCGCATCGGCATCGCCCGCGCTTTGGCCTTGAACCCGCGCTTCATCGTGTGCGACGAGCCGGTCTCGGCGCTCGACGTCTCGATCCAGGCGCAGATCGTCAACCTCCTGCAGGACTTGCAGGAGGAGCTGGGGCTGACCTATCTGTTCATCGCCCATGATCTCGGGGTGGTGAAGCACATCTCGACCCGCGTGGCGGTGATGTATCTGGGGCGGATCGTCGAGATCGCCGACAAGGCCGAGCTCTATGCGAGGCCGCTGCATCCCTACACGCGCGCCCTGCTCTCGGCGATCCCGGTGCCGCGTCCCGGCGCCGGCCGCGAGCGGGTGATCCTCCAAGGCGAGGTGCCGAGCCCGATCAACCCGCCCAGCGGGTGCCACTTCCATACGCGCTGCCCGTTCGCCGTCGCCGAATGCCGTGCCGTCGACCCGCCCTTGCGCGAGGTGGCGCCGGGGCACAAGGCAGCCTGCCATCTCGTCCAGCCGCAAACAGCGCAAGAAGGACCCAGGGGACCATGACCAGAGCGAGCCGCCTCTCCGCCGAGGTGGATTTCAACAAGGACGGCAAGCAGACCGGCTTCGTGCGGGTGCCGCACTCGGTGCACCGCTCCGCCTATGGCTGGCTGCCGATCCCGATCACTTGCATCAAGAACGGCGAGGGCCCGCGGGTGCTGTGCGTCGCCGGCAATCACGGCGACGAGTGGGACGGCCAGCTGGCGCTGATGAAGCTCGTGCGCGAGCTGACGCCCGAGCGGGTGCGCGGCCGGATCGTCATCCTCTCGGCCGCCAACTTCCCGGCGGTGATGGCCTCGACCCGCACCTCGCCGATCGACGGCGGCAACCTCAACCGCTCCTTCCCCGGCGATCCCGATGGCGGCATCACCGCGCAGATCGCGTACTATATCGAGAACGTCCTGCTGGCCGACAGCGACTACTGCATCGACCTGCACTCGGGCGGCAGCTCGCTGATGTACATTCCCAGCACGCTTAGCCGCAAGCTCGAGGACCCGCGCGAGATGGAGCGGGCGATCGGGCTCTTGAAGGCGTTCGGCGCGCCCTACGGCTACATCACCGACTCGCCCCAGGGCGAGGACCGCACGCTCTCCTCCGCGGCGGCGCGCCAGAACGTGCTCTATCTCGGCACCGAGCTCGGCGGCGCCGGCACGCTCTCGCTCCACTCCATCGAGGTGGCCGAGGGCGGCGTGCGCCGGGCGCTGGGTCGCATGGGGGTGCTGCCGGAGGCGGCCGACGAGACGCCGCCCGAGACCAAGCTGCTCTCGGTCAGGGGCAGCGACTATTACGTCTATGCGCCCGATGGCGGCGTCTTCGAGCCCTTCGTCGATCTGGGCGACCAGGTGACGGCCGGCCAGCCGGCGGGCGCGGTGCACTTCCCCGACACGCCCTGGCGCGAGCCCACCCTGTTCCGCTTCCAGCGCGACGGCATGGTCTTGTGCAAGCGCTGGCCCAGCCGGTGCGAGCGCGGCGACTGCCTGTTCCATCTGGGCACGCCCTGGGAGGCCTGAGCAGCGCCATGTCCGGCAGCACCGTCGATTTCCGCAGCGACAATACCGGGGCCGCGGCCCCGGAGATCCTGGCAGCGCTCGCCGCCGCCAACCACGGCACCGCCGCCGGCTATGGCGGCGATCCGCTCACCGAGCGGCTCCAGGAGCGCATGGGCGAGCTCTTCGAGCACAAGGTGCACGTCTTTCCGGTGGCCACCGGCACCGCCGCCAATGCCCTGGCGCTGGCCGGCGTCACGCCCTCCTGGGGCTCGATCTACTGCAGCCGCGAGGCCCATATCGAGACCTCGGAATGCAACGCCGCCGGCTTCATGAGCGGCGGCGCCAAGCTCCATCTGGTGGCGGGCGAGCATGGCCGGATCGATCCGGCCGCGCTCGAGGAGGCGCTCGAGAATGCGGGCAAGGGCCAGGCGCACAGGAGCCAGCCCGCCGCCCTCAACATCGTCCAGGCGACCGACCGGGGCGCCGTCTACCGGCTCGACGAGGTGCGCGAGCTGGGCGCCATCGCCCGGCTGCACGGTCTCCACATGCACATGGACGGGGCGCGCTTCGCCAACGCGCTGGCGCATCTGCGCTGCTCGCCGGCCGAGCTCACCTGGAAGGCCGGCGTCGATATCCTCTCCTTCGGCGCCACCAAGAATGGCGGCCTGACGGCGGACGCCATCGTCGTGTTCAAGGAGGATCTGGTGGAGCCGCTGCGCTACCAGATCCGCCGCGCCGGGCATGTGCTCTCCAAGATGCGCTTCGCCTCGGCCCAGCTCCTGGCGGCGATCGAGGGCGGGCTGTGGCTGCGGCTCGCCGGCCGCGCCAACGAGGCGGCAGCACGTCTTGCCACCGGCATCGAGGCGCTGCCGGGCCTGCGCCTGGCCGCACCGGTCGAGGTCAACATGCTGTTCGTCGAGGCGGCCCCCGAGGTCCTCGACGGGCTCGAGGCCGAGGAGATCCTCTTCTTCCGCCGCCGCCGCGACCTCGCCCGCTTCGTCTGCCGCTGGGATGTGGCCGAGGAGGAGGTGGAGGCGCTGCTCGCCGCGCTGCGCCGTCAGATCGCCCGCCGGGCCGCCTGAGCGCGCCCTCTGCCGCCGCCACGCGACGCCGGCCGGTGCACGCCGCACCGGCCGGCGTCAGAGGGCGCGACGGATGGTGACGGCCTTAGCGCGGCGTGCGGCGGTGGTCCCGGCGCCCGGCTGCGCTAGCTCTGCCCTTCGCGCACGAGGCGGGCGCTCAAGGTGGGCGGGGTGCGCAGGGTCTGGAGAACGACGCAGTAGCGTTCGGTGAGCTTGAGAAGCGTGGTGAGCTGCTCGGCGTCGGCCTCGGTATCGAGCCGGAAGGCGAGGCGGACCTCGCGAAAGCCCACCAGCGCGTCCTTCGCCACACCCAGCGTGCCGCGAAAGTCGAGATCGCCCTCGGCCGTGACGCGGCCGCTGCGGATCTCGATTCCCAGGGCGGTGGCGACCGCCGAGAGGGTGACGCCGGCGCAGGCCGCGAGGGCTTCCAGCAGCATGTCGCCGGAGCAGGCCTGGGTGCCGGGCCCGCCTGTTGCCGGATGCAGGCCCGCCTCGACCATGGCGCGGCCGGTCTCGACCCTGCAGCTCACGTTCTGCTGGCCGATCTCGCCCTCCGCCCGAAGCGTGACGATGGCGGCCTCGCCATTCTCGCGATAGCGCTCCTTGAGCGGCGTCTGCAGGGCGCGAAGCTCGTCGGCGTTCATGGATGTCTCCTCTTGTCCCAACACCCTTATCGGAGCTGCGGGCGGCGCGGTCGAGCCACTCTCGCGGAACCGCCGCCCAGCTTTGCGGATTGCTTTGGGGCCGGCCCGCGGGGGCCGCAGACAGCCGGAAGGAACGGCCGGTGCAAGCTCCTGAAGAGGCCCATGAAGCGCTTGAGAAGGGGGCACGCCTCGGCTACGGGGCCCGCGGCCTGGTCTATCTCATCGTGGGATCCTTCGCCCTGCTGGCGGCGCTCGGCCGCGGCGGCACGACCGACACGCAAGGCGCGCTGCGCACGCTGCTGAGCCAGCCCTTCGGCAAGGCTCTGCTCGTGCTGGTGGCGCTGGGCCTCCTCGCGCACGCGCTTTGGCGCCTGCTGATGGCGGTGCGCAACCCCGAGGGCCGCCATCTGGCGGCGCGCGCCGGCTATGCCGGCAGCTTCCTCGGCAACATGGCGCTGGCCCTGTTCGCCGGCAGCCTCGCCCTGCCCGGCATGATCGCCCGGCCAGGCGGCAGTGGCGGCAGTGGCGACTGGACCGCCATGCTGATGAGCCAGCCCTTCGGCCAATGGCTGGTGGGTGCTGCCGGGGCTGTCGTCATCGGCGTGGGCGTGGCCTTCGCGGTGGTGGCGATCCGCGCCTCCTTCGAGCGTCAGCTCGACGAGCGTGCCTGTCATCCGGCGATACGCACCATCTGCCGCGCCGGCATCCTCTCCCGCGGCGTGGTGGCGTGGCTGGTCGGTGGTTTTCTCATCATCGCCGCGTGGCAGGCCGACCCTTCGGAGGCCAAGGGCCTGGCGGCAGCGCTCGCCGCTCTGCGCCAGCAGCCTTACGGGCCGTGGCTCCTGGGGGCGGTGGCGCTGGGCCTCGTGGCCTTCGCCTTCTACAGCCTCGTCGCCGCCCGCTACCGCCGCATCCGGACCCGCGCCTAGCTCCTGGCTGACGACGGTAGCGGGCGGCGCGGGGTCGTGGCTGCGGTGCCGTGCAAGGCGCTGCGCGCGGCAGGTATTCTTGCTCTCTCGGAGTTGTCGGCGCCGTCGGGCACGCATGCGTGGAGCTGACGGGACGACTGCTGCGCCTGCCCACCTTTCGTCAGCTCCTCTCGTGTCATCCTTGCGGGTGGCGGGGAGGGCGCGTTCCGACGATGATGCGGCGGCGGACTCCCGACCGGGCACAAGCCCCGGAAAAGCCGAAGATCCGGTGAACGCTCACCGCTGCCAACTGGCAGAAAACAGCAAACGAAAGCTGCGCGCAGCGCTCCCTCCCGCTTCGCCAGCCACCCGACGTCTCGAGCCGCCCGGAAAGCGCTTCAAAAACGCACGATCACCACCGTCCGGTCGTCGGCGCGGATCCTTCCCATCGTACCCTTGACCGAGGGAAAGCGGTCGACCTTCTCCGGATCGGTCGCCTCCACCTCTGCGAACGCCTGCTCCCAGGCCGCCACAGCCGGCTGGGCGCCCGGGAGGAAATAGCCGTCGGTGAAGAGCTCCACTGTGGCCACCTCGCTCTTTGCCCGCTCCATCACGCTGACCAGCTCCATCGGCACCTCGAAACCGTCCAGCACCGCATAGCTGAGCAGGCTGCGGCGGTTGTTCTGGAAATGCACCTGGCCACGGCGGATGCCGCCCTCGAGCAGGAGCCGCAGATCGGCCTCGGCCACGTCGGGGAAGCGCTGCCGGCAGCGCTCGAGGGTTCGCGCGAGCAGGGAAGCGAGCGCCGTCTCGTCCAGCCACGGGCGCATGTCCGGGAGCAGGCGCGCGGCCCCGTCGAAGGCGCAGGCGCGGCCCACCGCGGCGCACGCCTCGCCATCGCCGCCGGCCTCGCGCACCACACGCCAGGCTTCCTGGCGCAGGCTGGCGGTGACGAGATCGAGGCCGGTGTCGTTGACGATGGTCTCGGCGCCGTTCAGCCGCAGGCCGCTGTCGCCCACGAGGACGAAGCGGAGCGTCTCGCCCAGGTCTGCGCAAAATGCCAGCGTGGCGCCGAACCGGCGCTCCGGCGCCTGTTCGGCCGTCGCGAGCATGCCGAAGCGCTCGTAGGCGGCGCGGATGGCGCCCGTTACGTGCCGCACCAGCCGCGCCGGATCGGCCCGTTCCGCCGGATCCAGCAGGAACGAGGCCACCGCCTGCTGCACGATTCCCGCTGCCATGCGGCCTGCGAGCAGGCCCTCGTAGCAGTGCCCGGTGCGGTCGGTGACGCCGTCGATCACGGCGAAGCCCCGGCCCGGCAGGATCAGGAACTGGTCCTCGTTGAGCTCGGGCCTGTCCAGATCCTTGCCTTCGCTGAACGCCTCGACGTGCATGTCCGGTGCCACCCTTCGCTTGCATCGGCAGGCGCGCGCTTGCCAGCCCCGGCGGCATGCTACAGGCTCGCTGCGGCAGCGGCGACAGCGCCGGCCCAACGAAGGAGCAGGGAGGATCATGATCAAGCGCAGGACGGGCATGCTCATGCTCGCTACCGCCATGACGCTCGGTGCGGCCTTGCCGGTCATGGCGGCCGAGGGACGGGTCAGCGTCTACACCGCCCACAAGGCCGAGATCGTCGAGCGGCTGATCCCGGAGTTCGAGAAGGCCACCGGCCTCAAGGCCGACGTGGTGAAGGCCGGCTCCGGCGACATCATCAACCGGGTGAAGGCGGAATCCGCCAATCCCCAGGCCGACGTGATCTGGAGCATCGGCGCCGAGCTTCTCGAGGCCAACAGCGAGCTGCTGGAGAAGTACGAGCCGGCCGGGCTCGACAAGGTGGATCCCGCCTTCATGGGCAAGGACGCCGCCTGGATCCCCTATACCGGCATCCTCACCGTCTTGATGGTGAACACCCAGAAGCTGAAGCCGGAGGAGTACCCGAAGACCTGGAAGGATCTCGGCCACGAACGCTTCAAGGGCCAGATCTCCTCGGCCCGCGCCGACAAGTCCGGCTCGGCCTTCATCCAGCTCGGCACGGTGCTCACGATCTACGGCGACGACGAGCAGGGCTGGGGCGTCTACGAGGAGGCCTTCGAGAACTTCGCGCTCTCCAACAGCTCGGGGGCGGTGCCGCGCTTCGTCAATGACGGCGAGGCCTCGGTGGGCATCACGCTCGAGGACAACGCCTATCTCTACGTGAAGGGCGGCGGGCCGGTGGCCATCGTCTACCCCGAGGACGGCACCTCGGCGCTCGCCGACGGCATGGCGCTGGTCAAGGGCGCGCCCAATCCTGATGCCGGCAAGGCCTTCCTCGACTGGGCGCTTTCCAAGGAGACCCAGGAGCTCGTGGTGGCCGAGCTGGGCCGGCGGCCGATCCGCAAGGACATGGAGGCCGCGGCCGACCTCAAGCCGATGAGCGAGATCAAGCTCGTGGACTACGACATCGTGTGGGCGGCCAACCACCGCGACGAGTTCCTCGAGAAGTGGAACGAGCTGCTGCTCTCCCGCTGATCCCGCCGCGCGGCGGTGCAAGAAGCGCCGCCGCTTCGCCCTTCTTCCATCGACCGCTTCAACGAGGGGTGCATGGCGCTCGTCGAACTACGCCGTCTGTGCAAGTCCTATCCGGGCGTGCGCGCCCTCGACGACATCGAGCTCACCATAGGCTCGGGTGAGTTCTTCACCCTCCTGGGGCCCTCGGGCTGCGGCAAGACCACACTCCTGCGCACCATCGCCGGGTTCAACCGGCAGGACTCGGGCGAGATCAGCGTCGGCGGGCGGCCGCTGGACGGCGTGCCGGCGCATCGCCGCGACATCGGCATGGTGTTCCAGGACTACGCCATCTTTCCGCATCTCTCGGTGGCCGGGAACGTCGCCTTCGGCCTGAGGAACCGGCGGCGGCCGCGCGCCGAGATCGCCCGGCGGGTGGCCCGCGCCCTCGAGCTGGTGCGGCTGGGCGGGCTGGGCGAGCGCATGCCGCACGAGCTCTCCGGCGGCCAGCAGCAGCGGGTGGGCCTCGCCCGGGCCATGGTCATCAGCCCGCAGATCCTGCTCATGGACGAGCCGCTCTCCAATCTCGACGCCAAGCTCCGGATCGAGCTGCGCGAGGACATCCGCGACCTGCAGCGCTCGCTGGGCATCACCACCGTCTACGTGACCCACGACCAGGAGGAGGCGCTGGTGGTCTCCGACCGGATCTGCGTGATGCAGGGCGGCAAGGTCCACCAGGTGGGCACCCCCTGGGAGGTCTATGTCCGCCCCGCGACCCTCTTCGTCGCCTCCTTCGTGGGGGCGATGAACCTTCTGTCAGGGCTCGCGGTAGAGGCCGGCGGCACCGTACGCCTCGCCGGCGCGCCGCTGCAGGTACCGGCCTTGGCAGGGCTGGATAACGTCACGGCGGCTATCCGCCCCGAGGACGTGATGGTGGACCCGGCGGCGCCGGGCGACGGCATCTTGCTCGAGGCCACCGTCGAGAAGATCACCTTCGCCGGACGCGAGGCCTTCTACCGCACCGTGTTGGCTGACGGCACGAGCCTCGCCGTGCTCATCCAGCGGCCCACGCCGGAACTGCTCGGCCGCGAGGGGCACGCCGTACGCCTCGTGCTGCCGCGGGGCAAGCTGCTGTTCTACGACGCGGACGGCAGGCTCGTCGGGGCGCGCGCCTGATGCGCGGGCGGCGCGACATCTGGACCGGCGTCCTGGCGCTCGCCTTCGCGGTGGTGGCGGTCTTCCTGGTGTGGCCGCTCTTCAGCGTCTTCACCGCCTCCTTCACCGACAACCGCACCGGCGAGCCGACTCTCGCCAACTACCTCAAGGTGCTGGGGCACCCCTACTATCTGCGGGCGCTGCTCAACAGCATCATCGTCGGCATCGGCGGCATGATCGGCGCCATGCTGCTGGGCGTGCCGCTGGCCTTCCTCACCAGCCGCTACCTGATACGCGGCCGCGACCTCATCGCCACCCTCTCGGTGCTGGCGCTGGTCTCGCCGCCCTTCATCGGCGCCTATGCCTGGATCATGATGCTGGGCCGCAACGGCTGGCTCAGGGAGGCCATGGCCGGGATCGGCATCGAGCTGCCCTCGATCTACGGCCTGTTCGGCATCCTCCTGGTCTTCAGCCTGAAGTTCTATCCCTTCGTGTTCCTTCTCACCTCGAGCGCGCTGGCGGCCATCAATCCCTCGGTGGAGGAGGCCGCGGAGAATCTCGGGGCAGGCGCCTGGCGGCGGTTCTTCACCGTGACCCTGCCGCTGGTGTTCCCGGCGGTGAGCTCAGGCGCGCTCCTGGCCTTCGTGCTTTCGCTCGCCGATTTCGGCACGCCCTCCATCGTCGGCGGCGACTTCCGCGTGCTGGCCACCACCGCCTACAACCTCTTCACCAGCGAGATGGGCGGCAATCCGGGCCTGGCCTCCACCGTCAGCATCGTGCTCATCACCGTGTCCATGGTGGTGGTGGCGATCCAGCGCCGGGCGGTGCGCCGCCGCAATGTCGAGGGCTCGCTGGTCAAGCGCATGGCGCCGCGACGCCTGGGGCCGGTGGCCTCGGTGCTGGCGCATCTGCTCTGCTACGGCATCGTTCTCGCGAGCTCGCTGCCCTCGCTCGTGGTGATCCACACCTCCTTCCGCAAGACCAGCGGGCCGGTGTTCCAGCCGGGCTTCGGCCTCGAGAGCTACCGGCGCATCCTCCACGAGGTGCCCCACGTCATCACCAACAGCTTCGTCTATTCCTCGCTGGCGGTGGCGCTGATCGTGGTGCTGGGCACGCTGATCGGCTACCTGCTGAGCCGCCGCGAGGGGGTGCTCTCCGGGGCGCTCGACAGCATCCTGCTGGTTCCCTACGTCGTGCCCGGCATCGTCATGGGGCTGGGCTTCGTGGTGACCTTCAACAGCCCGCCGCTGCTGCTCACCGGCACCGCCACCATCATCATCCTGATGCTGTTCATCCGCCGGCTGCCCTACGCGGTGCGCTCCAGCGCCTCGATCCTCCGGCAGATCCGCGGCAGCACCGAGGAGGCGGCGATCTCGCTGGGCGCCGCCCCCGGCCGCGCCTTCCTCAAGGTCACCCTGCCGCTCATGCTGCCGGGCATCATGGCGGGCGCGCTCATGAGCTTCGTTACCGCCATCAACGAGCTCTCGAGCTCGCTCATCCTCTATGTCGGCCGCACCATGACCATGCCGGTGCGCATCTACCTCTCGGTGCTCGACGGCGAGTTCGGCACGGCGGCCGCGCTTTCCACCGTGCTCCTGCTCACCACCGGCATCGCCGTCTTCCTCGTGTTCCGCTACTCCGGCCGCAAGGAGGGCGCGTTCGTCTGACCTGCCCGACATCCGGCTGCGGCTGATGGCAGGGACCGGCCCGGGACGCGGAATGGCCGCTCGGGCCTCTCCTCCCTGGACCGCCCCACCGCGCCTCCCTCGCGCCGGAGTTCCACGCCAGCAGGATAGCAAGGAGAGATGAAGGGGCGGTGAAGGGGGCTCGAAGGACACGCGCAAGAACGCTCCCGGTAGGGTCTTCTGCCGGCGGAGCGGGCGGGCGTTCGGGAAAGACCGCGGGGCGGTTGGTGGCAATGGAGCCGTGCAAGGTGCTGCGCGCGGCTTTTTTTCCTTTTTTCAGTTTGCGGCGGGGACCGGGTCAGGCGGCTCGGCTTCGTTCGTGCCGCGGTGGGCGGAGTGGGCGAGGAAGGGGGCGGCGTTCGTGCCGTCGTCGGCGAAGGGGGCGAGGCCGGCGAGGGCTGGCCGGGGGCGCGGGCGAGCTCTGCCTCGAGCGTCGCCATGCACGGGTCGAGGGTGCCCAGGGGCATGGCCGGAGCCGTGCCGCGGCGCTCGGCCTCGCCGGCCTGGAGCGGGCGCACGGCCTGACAAAAATCCTTCTCCAGCCGACCCCGCCAGCGCGGCAGCAGCACCGCCGGCGGCAGTCCCTTGCACGCCCCGCCGGTCAGGGCCGTCTCCACCACACGCTGCTCCAGCGCATCGGCCCACCGCTCCCGCAGCATCGCCATCTGCCCCACCCAATGTTCCTCCACCGCCCCCTCCGGCGCGTGAACGCGCGTGAGATCCGCGACCAGGGCGGAGTAGGCGGCCTGGTCTTCGGGGCTCGGGTTCGTCTTTGTCACGGACGATGCGTGCGGCGCAGCGGCGGGATCGGTGATGGGCGCGGTGGTGCCGGACATGGCTGGCTCGCAGGCGGGAGGAAGGGTGCGGCGAAGATACCTTGTTGAAGGAATAAATGCTATACCGTGGCGTGGACGATGTCGACAGGCCGGATGGCGCTGCGTCGGAGAGCAACGGTCCCAGGAGCCTCTCGCCGCACGCGCGCTGCTGCGCCGCGCCCCGGGGACTCGACCCGCTGCCGTTCGGCCGGAGACATTCACACTGTCTTAACCCGCCTTCGCCATCCTGCTGGGGTGGGACTCCGCCGCCGCGAAGCCCTGGGCGCCGCACCTCTCCCACCATCCGCCAGGATACGCGGGCAGAGGTTGAAAAACCGTGCACCGGTCGCGAGGCCCGGTTCGCCGGCCCGGGACGTTCACGTCGTCTTAACCCGCCTTTGCCA
Source organism: Geminicoccaceae bacterium 1502E (assembly GCA_033875255.1). GTDB lineage: Bacteria > Pseudomonadota > Alphaproteobacteria > Geminicoccales > Geminicoccaceae > Marinimicrococcus. Next base: position 36,951 of record JAWZSN010000002.1, read on the forward strand.
TCCTGCTGGGGTGGGACTCCGCCGCCGCGGAAGCCTGGGCGCGGCACCTCCTCCACCATCCCTGAGACTGGCACGGCGAAGGTAAAGGAACGGTGAACCGGCCGCGGGTTTGCCATGGCTGGGGCGACAGGCACGGCAAGGAAGGCTGCAAGGCGCTGCGCGCGGGTTTTTCTTTCTGCTCTTTTGTCAGTTTGCGGCGAGGCCGGGTCAGGCGGCGCGGCTGGCCGCGGCGAGGCGGCGGCGCTGGGCGCGGTTGGGGGGTGGGGCGCGTTCGTTTGTGCCGCGGTGGGCGGGGCTGGCGAAGAAGATGTCGGGTTCGTTCGTGTCGTCGTCGGCGAAGGGGTCGGGGGCGGTCAGCAGGCTGGCGAGGGCGGCCTGGGGGTCGCGGGCGAGCTCGGCCTCGAAGGCCGCCATCCGGGCGTCGAGGGACGTGAGAGGCATGGCCGGGGCGAAGCCGGGGGCGGCGGCGCGCCGCCCGGCCTTGCTGGCCTCGAGCTCGCGGACGGCCTGACGGAAGTCCTTTTCCAGCCGGGTGCGCCAGCGCGGCAGCACCGAGGCCGGCAGCCCCTTGCAGGCTTCGCCCGCCAGCGCCGCCTCCACCACGCGCTGCTCCAGCGCATCGGCCCAGCGCGCCCGCAGCATCGCCATCGCCATCTGCTCCACCCAGTGCTCCTCGACAGCACCCTCGGGCGCGTGCCGGTGGGTGAGATCCGCGAGAAGGGCGGACAACGTGGCCTGGTCCTCGGGGCTCGGGTTCGTCTTTGTCACGGACGATGCGTGCGGCGTGGCGGCGGGATCGGTGGCAGGCGCGATGGTGGCGGACATGGCTGCCTCGCAGGGTGGAGGAAGGGTGGTGCGAGGATAGCTCACAAAAGGAATAAATACCACACCACGCTGCCGGCGTAGCCGGCTGGGCAGACGTTCATGTTACCAGGTGCGATTACACGCCGACGGTCTGGGTCGGCGGCTGATGCCCGCCCCGAGAAAGGTTAAATGGGGTGGGTCTCCCCGGATTCCGGAGGAAGGCCGCCCCGAGAAGGGTTAAATGGGGTGGGTGTCCCCGGAATCCGGGGAGAAAGGTTAAATGGGGTGGGTGTCCCCGGAATCCGGGACGGTCTGGGTCGGCGGTTGATGCCCGCCCCGAGAAAGGTTGAATGGGGTGGGTGTCCCCGGAATCCGGAGAAAGGATGATTGCACGCCGAGGGTATGGGCCGGCGGCTGATGCTCGCCCCGAGAAAGGTCGAATCGCGTGGGTGTCCCCGGAATCCCCCCGGAATCCGAGCCACGCGTGCCAGGCGCTTTTCGGCGCACACCCGCTGCTGCACCACTTCCCGGGACGTGACCCGCCGCCGTTCGGCCGGGCCATTCACGTCGTCTTAGCCCGCCTTTGCCATCCTGCTGGGGTGGGACTCCGTCGCCGCAAAGCCTTGGCGCGGCACCTCCTCCACTACCCGCCAGCATGCACCGGCAGAGGTTGAAGAACCGTGAGCCGGTCGCGAGGGCCCAGTCGCCGGCCGGGGACGTTCACGCCGTCTTAACCCGCCTTTGCCAACGGCTTCGCCGCAGCGCGGGAGTCCCTGCGCCGCCAGCCCCACGGCCCATGGATGCTGGCGGCGGTGGCGCTCGGTCTCGTCGCCTTCGCCTTCTACAGCCTCATAGCCGTCCGCTATCGCCGGATCCGCACCGAGTCCCGACAATTCGTCCGGCAGGCGCCACGGCGTGTCTTCGTGATCGCGGTGCAAATGATTTGAATGCAAATTAGTGGGCATGACCAATGATGCCAAGTCCCCCCGCGCCCGCTTCGGCATGGAGCTGGTCGTCGTGGCCCGCCAGTGGCGGCGGGCGCTCGACCGGCAGCTCGCCGCCGTGGGCCTCACCGACGCCACCTGGGCGCCCCTCGTCCATCTCAAGGAGGCCGGCGGCGGGATCAGCCAGAAGGAGCTGGCAGCACTGGCGGGGATCGACGGATCGAGCCTGGTGCGGCTGCTCGACGTGCTGGAAGGCCGGGGCCTCGTGGAGCGCCGCATCGACGAGGCCGACCGGCGCGCCCGCCGCCTCCACCTGACGGCCCGCGGCGAGGAGGCGGTGAGGAAGATCCGGCGCCTGCTGAAAAGCGCGGAGCAGACCCTTCTGGCCGATCTGGGCGACGAGGAGGTCGCGGCCCTGACGGACGGCCTCGCCATCCTGCGCCAGCGCCTGGAGCGCGCATGAACGTGGCGCTGCAGGACCGCCTCTCCCGCGCCGGCTTCGATCCCGTGCGGCTGGGCTTCGCGTGGCGCACCGCGCTGGCGGCGTGCCTCGCCCTGCTCGCCGCATGGCTCATGGGCCTCGAGCACCCGCAATGGTCGGCGATGACCGTCTGGGGAGTCTCCCAGCCGGTGCGCGGAATGCTCGTGGAGAAGAGCTTCTTTCGCGCCGCGGGGACGCTCGTGGGCACGGCGGTGGGCCTCGCGCTGATGATCGGCTCCGGCAACGACACCGCGATCCTCGTGGCGGGCCTCGCCCTCTGGGTGGGGGTTTGCGCCGGGGCGGGCAATCTCGTGCGCGGCCTCGCCTCCTACGGCACCATCCTGGCGGGCTATTCGGCGGCCATGGTGGCGCTGCTCGGCACGGGCAGCCCCGAGGGCATTCTTCATCTGGCCGCTGACCGGCTCATGACCGTGCTCACCGGCGTCGTGGTGGCGCTGGCGGTGGGGCTCGCCGCCACGGGGCGGCCGGCGGAGAATCCGGCCGTGCGCCAGATGCGCCGCCTGATGGCGGAGATGCTCCGTTCCATGGCCGCAATGGTGGCGGGCCAGGGCGCTCCGCAGCCTCGCCTGGCCGCGATGCTGCGCGAGCTGGCGGCCAGCGAGGCTGCGCTGGAATCCAGTGCCGCCGGCTCGCTGCGCTCGCACCGCTCGGCCCGCGCGCTGCGGGCTGTGCTCTCCGCCCAGGTGGCCGCCCTCCTCTGGATGAGGCGCCCGCAGGCGGTGCCGGCGGAGCCCCGGCTCGCCGAGGCGCTGCAGCGCGCGGCGGACCTGCTGGAGGGCGCTGGCGGCCTGCCGGAGATCGTGGCGGCGCTGCACGAGGCCCGCGGGCTCGCTGCCGGCAGCAGGGGGCTGCAGGCCGTGCTCTCCCACCTCGCGACGGCGCTGCGCGCCCGGCTTCCCGCTTCGGGCGACGGTGGGGAGGAGCGGGCGGTGCCCCTGGTGATGCCGCACCGCGACTGGGTGGGCGCGCGGCAGGCGCTGCTGCGGGCTGCCGGCGTGATGCTGGTGGTGGGCGGGGTGTGGCTGGCCACCGGCTGGACCGTCGGCCCCTACGTGCTGCTGGGCACGGCGGTGATGATCTCGCTGTTCTCGACCTTCGAGAACCCGGCGCTGATGATGGCGCATGTCGCGATCGGCCAGTTCTTCGGCGCGGTGGCGGCGATCGCCTGCCAGTGGCTGGTCTGGCCGCATGTCGGTGGCGAGGCCGGCAAGGTCCTGGCCATGCTGCCCTTCATTGTCCTGGGCGCCCTGCCGCTGGCCCACCGCCGGACCAAGCTGGGCGGCATGGACTTCAACATGGTGCTCCTGCTGCTGCTCCAGCCCGTGGCGCCGCACGTGCCGGGCTTCTCCGGATCGGTGGCGATGGCGCTGGCGGTGGTCTCGGGGCCGGTGCTGGCGCTGATCGCCTACGGGCTGGTGTTCCGCACCGACGCACGGCGGCGGATGGAGGCGATGGCCGCCATCATGGTCCGCGAGCTGCAGGCCATGGCCAGGAGACGCGACGCGCCGCTTCGGCTGCGGAAGTGGCGGGGCCGGCTGCAGCACCGCCTGCCGGCGCTGGTGCGCTGGACGGAGGTCTCGGGCGGGCAGCCGCTGCATGCCGCCGATGCCTGCCTCGCCGTCCAGGACCTCGCCATGACGATCCTGCAGATCCGCCGGCTGTTGCGGAGCGATGCGCTGCGGCCGGGCACAAGGCGCAGCCTCGATGTGGCGCTCGGGCGGCTGCAGGAGCTCGGGAAGCGGCCGGAGCGGGCGCTTGCGGCGCTGGAGCTGGCGGGCGTGCGCCTGGCCCGCGAGGGACGGCCGGAGGCCCGCCGGCTCCTCGACGCCGCCGGCGGGCTGGCGGCTCACGCGGGCTTCTTCCGTCTCCCTGCCTGAGCCGCTCCGCCCGCCGCGCGCGGCCTCTCCTCGCGCATGAGGGCAAGGAGCCGCCTTGCCTCCTCGGTCTGCAGCAGCGCCTCGGTGGGAAGCGGCAGGCGGCGGCGCCAGTTGGGATGCTCGTCCACCGTGCCCGGCAGGTTCACCTGCTCCTCCATCCCCGCCAGGTCCTCCATCTGCACCGCCACCAGCGCCGAGCGCGAGCGGGCGAGGAAGCGGTGCAGGCCCTCCACCACCGTGCTCCCGGCCTGCGGCCGAAGCGCGTCTGGCTGCCGGTCCGCGGGCAGGATGCCGGCGCGCTCGAGGGCCCGCGCCAGCCGTCGCCGCTCGCCGCCGCGGCGGCGGCGCTCCCTCGCCGGCTGGGCGGAATCGGCGAACAGGCCCAGCCGCTCGCGCCAGGCGATGTCGTGCCCGGACCAGTAGCCGCGGGCGGTGGGCAGGTCGTGGGTGGAGATGCTGGCCAGCGCCAGCTCCGGGTAGTCCTCCGGCTGGCGGGTGCCGCCGTTCTTGCGCTCGAACCAGAGCACGCGGCAGGAGAGCATGCCGGCGCGGCGCATGGCGGAAGGCAGGCCGCGCGGCACCGTGCCGAGATCCTCGCCGATCACCAGGCACCCCGCGCGGTGCGCCTCGAAGGCGATGAGCCGGGCCAGGGTGGCGAACGGCAGGCGCACATAGGCGCCCTCGGAAGCCGGCGCGCCGTCGGGGATCCAGAACTGCCCGTCGAAGCCGATGATATGGTCGATACGGATGGCGCCGGCATGAAGCATGCTGGCGCGCAGGTCTTCCATCAGCGGCTCCCAGGCGCGTGCGGCGAGCGCCGTGGGCGAGAGCGGGGCCAGCCCCCAGTTCTGCCCCCTGGGGCTGAAGCTGTCGGGCGGAGCGCCCACCGCGACACCCTGGAGGGCCAGATGCGGCTCGCTCCAGACCATCGAGCCCGCCGGGTTGAGGCCCACCGCGAGATCGCAGTAGAGGCCCAGCCGCATGCCCGAGCCCCGTGCCGCCTCCTGCGCCGCGCCGAGCTGCCGCTCGGCCAGCCATTGCAGGAACGCGAAGAAGGTGACCCGCCGGGCGTTCTCCGCCGCGAAGCGCCGCGCCTCGGGGGCATCCGGTCCGCGCAGGCCCCGGGGCCACGTCGCATGCGCCCACTGCTCCGGCGAGCGGCGCAGGGCGGCCTCGTGCAGCGCGTCGAAGAGGGCGTGGTGCTCGAGGGCGGGGCCGCGCATGCGCCGCCATTCGCCGAACTCGCGGGCGAGCGCGCTCTGGCGCGCGAGATGCCCCTGCTCGAAGGCCTCGAAGACCCGGCCCAGCGCGTCCAGCCGGGCCCGACCCGCGGCAGGATAGTCGATCAGCCCGGCATCGTCCGGCGCTGCCGCGCCGGGCTCGCCGCCGCACAACGTGGCAGCTTCCTGCGGATCGACATAGAGCACGTTGAGCCAGCGGCGGCTGGAGGGGGCATAGGGGCTGGCAGCCGAGGGGTCGGCGGGAAAAAGCGCGTGCAGCGGGTTGAGGCCGAGGAAATCGGCGCCTTCACGGCCCAGGGCCGTTGCAGCCTCGGCGATGGCGGTGAAATCGCCCATGCCGGCATCGCTGTTGCGGCGCAGCGCGTAGGCCTGGGCGGTGAGGCCCCAGGCACGGGAGACGCCGAGATCGGCGGGAGAGGGGCAGGCGGCCGGTCCCGCCACCACCGTGCAGGGCTCGTCCTTTGCACCGGCCACCACCAGGACATGGCGGCCCGCCGGCACTGGCTCGGGCAGGGCGCCGTTGCGGCCGAGCCTGCCGCTTCGCGTCGAGCCGTCCTCCAGTCGCAGCTCGAAGGCCTCGCCCTCGGCGCCGGCGAGCCTGGGCCGCTCTCCCGGCGAGGCCAGGAGCAAAGGCGGGTGGCCGGCCGCGGCACCATGCTCGCGCAGCCGCTTCAGCGACGCGCGGGCCTCCCGCTCGCCCGCCGCCTCGATCTCCATGGCGGAGAGCAGGGCCACCAGGGTCTCGCGCGGCACCTCGTGCACCGTGCCGTCGACATGGCGCCAGCTCGTCTCGATGCCGCAGGCAGCGGCGAGCTCGTGCAGCGCGTCGGGGCCGGACGTGCGGCGGGCGCTCATTCTCCGGCTGGCGCCAGAACCACCGTTGCGAGCGGCGGCAGTCTCAGCTCGATGCTGTGCGGCCTGCCGTGCCAGCTCGTGCCGGTGCTCTCCAACGCCACGGCATTGAGCACGCCGCTGCCGCCGTAATGCTCGCTGTCGGTGTTGATGATCTCGCGCCAGGCGCCGCCTTCGGGAAGGCCCACCCGATAGCCCTCGCGCACCACCGGCGTGAAGTTGCAGACCACCGCCACCCAGTTCCCGGCCCGGTCCTTCCTGAGATAGCTGATGACGCTCTGCTCGCTGTCGCTGGCGTCGATCCACTCGAAGCCGTGCGGCTCGCAGTCGAGGTCGTGCAGGGCGGAAAAGCCGCGATAGACGGCGTTGAGGTCGCGGATCAGCCGCTGCACGCCGCGGTGCATCGGGTCGTCGAGGAGATGCCAGTCGAGGCCGCGATCGTGGCTCCACTCGCGCTCCTGGGCGATCTCGCCGCCCATGAACATGAGCTTCTTGCCGGGATGGGTCCACATGAAGCCGTAATAGGCGCGCAGGTTGGCAAAGCGCTGCCAGCGGTCGCCCGGCATCTTGCCGATGAGCGAGCCCTTGCCGTGCACCACCTCGTCGTGACTCAGCGGCAGGACGAAGTTCTCCGTGAAGGCATAGAGCAGGCCGAAGGTCAGGTTGTTCTGGTGGTACTTGCGGTGCACGGTGTCCTTGCTGATGTAGCTCAGCGTGTCGTGCATCCAGCCCATGTTCCACTTGTAGCCGAAGCCCAGGCCGCCCAGCCAGGTGGGCCGCGAGACCGACGGCCAGGCGGTCGATTCCTCGGCCAGCGTGGTGGCTCCCTCGTGCTCGCCGAAGACCAGCTCGTTGAGACGCCGCAGGAAGTCCACGGCCTCCAGGTTCTCGTTGCCGCCGAAGCGGTTGGGGACCCACTCGTCGGCTTTCCGGGAATAGTCGAGATAGAGCATCGAGGCCACGGCATCGACCCTGAGCCCGTCGATGTGGAAGCGGTCGAGCCAGTAGAGCGCATTGGCGTGCAGGAAGTTCGCGACCTCGGTGCGGCCGTAATTGTAGATCAGGGTGTTCCAGTCCTGGTGGAAGCCCTGGCGCGGGTCCTCGTGCTCGTAGAGGGCGGTGCCGTCGAACCGGCCCAGCCCGTGCGCGTCGGTGGGAAAATGCCCGGGCACCCAGTCGATGATCACGCCGATCCCCGCCTCGTGGCAGCGGTCGACGAACGCCGCGAACTCCTCGGGGGTGCCGTGGCGGATGGTCGGCGCGAAGAGGCCGATGGGCTGGTAGCCCCACGAACCGTCGAAGGGATACTCGCTGACCGGCAGCAGCTCGACATGGGTGAAGCCCAGGTCTTTCAGATAGGGCACCAGCCGGTCGGCCAGCTCCAGATAGGAGAGATAGCGGCCGCCCTCGCCGTCGATCCGCGCCCAGGAGCCCAGGTGGCACTCGTAGACCGAGATCGGCGCGTGCAGCGACTGCGCCTCGGCCCGGCGCGCCATCCACGCCGCGTCGCCCCAGTCGTGGCGGGCGAGACCGTGCACCACCGAGGCGGTGGCCGGCGGGTGCTCGGCGCGCAACGCCACCGGGTCGGCCTTGAGCGGCAGCATCTCGCCGCGCGGTCCCAGGATCTCGTACTTGTAGGACTCGCCGCGGCCGACCCCGGGCAGGAAGATCTCCCACACGCCGCACTCGACGCGTCGGCGCATGACGTGGCGGCGGCCGTCCCAGCCGTTGAACGGCCCCACCACGCTGACCCGGCTGGCGCTGGGCGCCCAGACGGCGAAGGAGGTGCCGGCCACGCCTTCCATCGCGTGCGGATGGGCGCCGAGCTTCTCGTAGATCCGCAGATGCCGCCCCTCGGCGAGCAGGTGGACGTCCATCTCGCCCAGGAGCGGCGGGAAGCCGTAGGGATCGTCGATGAGCCGGGCGTCGCCGCCATGCTCCACCTCGAGGCGGTAGGCAAAACGGCCGGAGCGGCCTTTGAGCGTGCCGGCGAAGAGGCCGGCGGGCTCGATCCGCTCGAGCTCCGCCACCCGCTCGCCCGTCGTGGCGTCGAGAACCGCCACGCGGGCGGCGTCAGGCTGGAAGGTGCGCAGCACCGGCGGATCCTCGCCGTGCATGCCGAGCACGGCGAAGGGGTTGCCGTGCCGCCCCTGGACGAGCGCCTGCATCTCGGCGGCGTCGAGCAGATGCGGCCTTGTGGTGGCGGGGCTAGTCGGTGGCGGTGTCATGACGGAACCAATGCGCGTTCGTTGCCTCGTCGAGCAGCTCGACGAGCCCGCCCAGCGGGATCTTGAGCCAGCGCGGCCGGTTGGCCGCCTCGTAGCATACCTCGTAGAGCGCCTTTTCCATGATGAAGAGGCGGAGCAGCGCTTCCGCGGCCTCACCGTCGACCGGCACCGCCGGGTTGTCGGAAGTGCCCGCCGCGTAGGCGTCCAAAAAGGCGCGGCAGGCCAGGCGCCGCCATACCAGGCAGGCGTGGCGGATCAGCGCCTCGCGCCCGGCCAGCCGGTCGACGACCTGCTCGGCCACCGTCCAGGCGGCGTAGTCGAAGGAGCGCAGCATCCCCGCCACGTCCTTGAAGGGCGAGGTCTTGGCGCGCCGCTCGGCGATCGGCCGGGCGGGCTCGCCCTCGAAGTCGAGGATGTAGAAATCGTCGCGGGCGACCAGCACCTGGCCCAGATGATAGTCGCCATGGACGCGGATCTTCGAGGCCTTGAGCGCGGTGCCGGCGAAGGCCCGGATCCGCTCGAGAATCTGGCCCTGCGCGTCCTGGACCTTGTGCGCGAGCGACGCACTCTCGGCATCGAGATCCGGCAGGACCCGCGCCAGCACCTTGAAGGCCTCCTGGGCCTGGCGCTCGGCGCCCTCGGCCAACACTGCCAGATCGGCCTCGTCCACCGGCTCATGGGCGAAGGCCGGATCGTCGGTCTCGATGGCCAGCGCGTTGTGCATGTCGGCGGTGCGCTGGCCAAGTTTTGCCGCGTAGTTGCGGTAGACTGAGAACTCCGTCTCCAGCGGCGGCACGGGCGTTCCCGTGCCGTCCTCGGCGGCGGTGGTGGCGGTGGCCGCCAGACCGATGGTCTCGATCTCGCGCTCGAGATAGCCGAGCGTGAACGACCAGCCGTCGCCCTGGCTCAGGACGAAGCCATAGGCGGCGGCCAGCGCCGTGGGCTCGCCGCTCGCATCGATCCGCTCGAGCGAGCCCAAAAGCGGCGGCGTGTTCTCGAAATGCGCCACGTCGGTGAGGAAGCGGGCTATCTCGATCTCGGGATGGACGCCCGGCTGCAGGCGGCGATAGACCTTCACGATCACCTCGCGGCCGACCATCAGCGAGGTGTTGCTCTGCTCGACGCCGAGCCGCCGCGTCTCGGCGTCCAGGGGCAGCGAGAACCCGCCGATCCGCTCGCCGGAGCTAAAGCGCAGCTCGCCGTGGCTGGCGGGCAGGACGCTGCCCTTGCGCATGCCATCCAACAGCGCCCGCGCGAGACCCTCGCCGGCAGTGGCGTCGTAGAGCGCGCCGATCTTCTGCGCGCGGCGCACGCGGGCCAGGGTGAAGGGCAGCAGCGGCGCCCCGTGCGCCATCTGCTCCTCGCCCCAGCCGATCGCCAGTGGGAGGTGGTAGGCCTGCTTCTCGCGGCCGTCGAGCTCGACCTCGAGCTCGGCCAGCAGGAAGCTGTCGCCGCCCTTGCCCTCGATCACCGCGTGACGGGCCAGGCGCACGGCCTGCACCGCCGCGTCCTTGGCGGCGAACCAGCGCTGGGTGCGGGCGAAGGAGGGAAGGGCCCGCTGCTCCAGCTCGCGGCGGGTACGGTCTTCCATGAGGCTGCGCCAGCCCTGCGGGATCACCAGCGTCGTGAACTCCGGCAGCGTGTCCGGAACGGGGGCGTGCCAGCTCGGCACCTCGGCCTCCTTTGCCAGCAGGAACCAGTAGAAGCCGTGCCCCGGCAGGGTGAGCATGTAGGGCACGTCGCTCACCGGCGGAAAGACGGTGCGGCCGAGCAGCTCGACCGGCACGCGGCCACGCCAGGCGTGCAGGTCGAGCTCGACCGGTTGGGCATGGCGCGAAAGGTTGACGACGCACAGGATCGCCTCGTCCTCGGTCTCGCGGGTATAGGCCAGGATCTTGCGATTGCCGGGATAGGTGAAGTTCAAGGTGCCGCGCGAGAACGCCTGGTGCTGGCGACGCGTGACGATGAGCGCCTTCATCCAGTTCAAGAGCGAGGACGGATTGCGGGCCTGGGCCTCCACGTTCACCGACTGGAAGCCGTAGACCGGGTCCATCACCGCCGGCAGATAGAGCTGCTGCGGGTTGGCGCGGCTGAAGCCGCCATTGCGGTCCACCGACCACTGCATCGGCGTGCGGACACCGTCGCGGTCGCCCAGATAGATGTTCTCGCCCATGCCGATCTCGTCGCCGTAATAGATGACCGGCGTGCCGGGCATCGAGAGCAGCAGCGAGTTCATCAGCTCGATCTTGCGGCGGTCATTGTCCATCAGCGGAGCGAGCCGCCGGCGGATCCCCAGATTGATGCGCATGCGCCGGTCGGTGGCGTAGCGGTTCCACAAATATTCCCGCTCGTTCTCGGTCACCATCTCGAGGGTCAGCTCGTCGTGGTTCCGCAGGAAGATCGCCCACTGGCAGTTCTCGGGGATCTCCGGGGTCTGGCGCATGATGTCGGTGATCGGGTGACGGTCCTCCTGGGCCACGGCCAGATACATGCGCGGCATCAGGGGAAAGTGGAACGCCATGTGGCATTCGTCGCCGTCGCCGAAATAGGGCCGCGTGTCCTCGGGCCACTGGTTGGCCTCGGCGAGCAGCATGCGGCCGGGGAAATGGCTGTCGATCTCGGCGCGGATACGCTTGAGGATGTCGTGGGTCTCGGGGAGGTTCTCGCAGTTGGTGCCCTCCCGCTCGATGAGATAGGGGATCGCGTCGAGGCGCAGCCCGTCGATGCCGAGGCTCATCCAGTAGTGCAGAAGGTTGATGATCTCCTTCACCACCGCCGGATTGTCGAAGTTGAGGTCGGGCTGGTGGCTGTAGAAGCGATGCCAGTAATAGGCCTTGGCGACCGGGTCCCAGGTCCAGTTCGACACCTCGGTGTCGAGAAAGATGATGCGGGTGTCCTTGTACTTCTGCGCGGTGTCGGACCAGACATAGTAGTCGCGCCAGCGCGAGCCGGGCCTGGCGTGCCGGGCGCGCTGGAACCAGGCATGCTGGTCGGAGGTGTGGTTGATGACCAGCTCGGTGATCAGCCGCAGCCCGCGCCGGTGCGCCTCGCGGATCAGCCGCTTGACGTCGCGCATCGAGCCGTAGGCGGGGTTGATGCTGCGATAGTCCTGGATGTCGTAGCCGTCGTCGCGCAGCGGCGAGGGGTAGAAGGGCAGCAGCCAGATGGTGTTGACGCCGAGATCCTGGATGTAGTCGAGCTTGCGGATCAGACCCTCGAAATCGCCCACCCCGTCGTCGTTGGAGTCGAAGAACGCCTTGATGTGGGTCTGGTAGATGATGGCGTCCTTGTACCAGAGCGGGTCCTTGTCGATGGCCATGGGCTGACGGTCCTGCCGTTGGTGGGTCCGGATCGGTCTCGGGCGTGGGGCGGCGGGCGTCAGCCCGGCAGGCCCGGCGGGACGAAGCGCCATATGGCGCATGGCTGGTGGCGCGGGTCCAGCCAGACATGCTGGATCTTGCCGGTCCAGGTGAAGCGGCTGCCGCGCAGGAGATCCTCCATCTCGATGGTGGCATCGTCCTCAAGGCCGAAGCGCCACAAGGGGATCTCGAAATTGCAGCCGTGGACGCGATGCGGGTCGAGGTTCACGGCCACCAGCACCGCATTGTCCATGGAGCGGGTCATCTTGGTATAGACCAGCACGTTCTCGTCCCAGGCCTGCTGGAACTCGAGGTCGGCGAACTGCCACAAGGCCGGATTCTCGCGGCGGATGCGGTTCAGCGCGGTGATGAAGCCGCGGATGTTGCCGGGCCGCTCCCAGTCCCAGGCCTTGATCTCGTATTTCTCGGAATCGAGATAATCCTCCTTGCCCGGAACCGGCGTCGCCTCGCACAGCTCGAAGCCCGAATAGACGCCCCAGAGCGTGGACAGGGTGGCCGCCAGGGTGGCGCGGATCTGGAAGCCGGCGGGGCCGCTGGTCTGCAGGAAGACCGGGTTGATGTCCGGCGTGTTGACGAAGAAGTTCGGCCGCATGTGCTCGCGCGGCTCGTCCTGGGTGAGCTCGGTCATGTACTCGACCAGCTCGGCCTTCTCGTTGCGCCAGGTGAAGTAGCTGTAGGACTGGGTGAATCCGACCTTGGCCAGCCGCTTCATCATCTTGGGCCGGGTGAACGCCTCGGAGAGGAACACGGCCTCGGGATGGCGGTCCTGCACCTCACGGATCATCCACTCCCAAAACGGCAGCGGCTTGGTGTGCGGGTTGTCGACCCGGAAGATCTTCACGCCGTGGGCGATCCAGAACAGCACCACGTCGCGCAGCGCCAGCCACAGGCCCGGCAGCGCGCCCTCGCGGTAGAACGAGACGTTGACGATGTCCTCGTACTTCTTGGGAGGGTTCTCGGCGTAGCGGATGGAGCCGTCGGCCCGCCAGTCGAACCACTCGGGATGCTCCTCGATCCACGGATGGTCGGGTGAGCACTGGATGGCGAAGTCGATGGCGATCTCGAGCCCGTGATCATGAGCGGCTGCAACGAGACGGGCGAAATCATCGAAGCTGCCGAGCTCGGGATGAAGCGCGTCGTGGCCGCCCTCCTCGGCACCGATGGCGTAGGGCGAGCCGGGGTCGCCCGGCTGTGCCCTGAGGCTGTTGTTGCGGCCCTTGCGGTTCTTGCGGCCGATCGGGTGGATCGGCGGGAAGTAGAGCACGTCGAAGCCCATGTCGCGGACATAGGGTAGCTTGCGGATTACGTCGTCGAACGTGCCATGGCGGGCCGGGTCGTCGCTCTGCGAGCGTGGGAAGAGCTCGTACCAGGCAGCGAAGGCGGCCGCCGTGCGGTCGACCACCACCTCCAGCTCCCGGCCGTAGCGCGAGTGGTCGGTGCGCACCCCGGCGCGGGCCATGAGCCGGCGCACCTCCTCGCCCAGCAGGCGGGCGATCAAAAAGCCCTCGTCCTCGCGGCGCGGCTCGAGCTCGGCCACCAACGCGTCGAGCGCCGCCTTGTCCTCGCCCTGCGCCTGCTCCGCCGTCCGCTTCACCAGCGCCAGACCCTCGCCCAGCTCCAGCGTGATAGGCACGCCGGCATCGTGCTTCTTGGCAAGCTCGATCCGCCATGAGGCGAAGAGGTCGCGCCACGCCTCCACCGTATAGAGGTAGCGGGTGTTGCGGGTGAGCGGGAAATGGCCGGCCCAGCGGTCATTGTCGACGAAGCGCATCGGCGCCTCGCGCCATTCCCGCTCGTCGCGCGCCCGGTAGCGGACGCGGGCGGCCAGCTTGTCGTGCCCGTCGGCGAAGATGTCCGCCTCGACGGTCAGCATGTCGCCGACGATGCGCTTGACCGGAAAGCGGCCGCCATCGAGCTCGGGCGTCACCTTCTCGATGGCGACGCGGTTGGCGGCAAGCTCCATGAGGCGCTTCTCGCCGGCGCGCGCGGCTGCATCGTTACGCGCCCGCCCCCTGGGCACGACAGCGCGGCTGGTGAAGATCCGGACCCCCAGCGGCTCCAGGGTCAGCGGCTCCTCGGGGGTGAAGGCGATGGGCTCGACCGCCGGGGTCACGTCTTCCATGGCGGCAAAGCGCCCGCCCATGGCGGTCAGCAGGCCGCCGGGCTCCACACCGTCGCTCTGCGCGGCATCGCCGTTGACGAGCAGGAGCGAGGCGGTGGCAGCGGCCATCGGCGAGCCGGCATCGAGGCGCAGCACCCCCACAATGCGGCCATTGGGGGCGGTCACCCGGCGTTGCGGACCGGGCTGGCCCAGCACGGGCGTCGCGGCCTTGGTCCGGTTGGCGGCGGCGATGAATCCGGTGAGGTCGATCTGCGGCGTGCGGGTCTCCTCGTCCCAGTCGGCCGGGCTGCTGTGCACCGGATCGAGGGGGCGGCGGCAGCCATACTCAAAGCCCATCGGCATGAGCACGCCCGAGCCCAGGCCGAGCGCGGTCAGGTAGCGGGCACGGTAGAGCCGGGCCAGGGCCTCGGGGGCGGCGCCGGGCAGCTCGGCGGCGAGCCGGCCGGTATTGTGGTCCTCGGGGAACGAGACCGTGGGCGCGACGCGGCGCAGCGCCTCGTACTGGTCGAGGAACCACGGGTCGTGGAGGTTCCACCAGCGGCTGCTGTCGAAGATCAGATCGAAGCCGCAGCCGCCCAGCGCCAGGGTCTGCTCGAACGGGCAGCCAAGGGCCGCGGCCAGGAACACCGCCCCGGGGTGACGCTCCTTCAGCCTGCCGATCAGGGTGCGCCACAGCCCGGGCGGGACCTTGTAGGCGGCGCTGCAGCGAAAGCCGCCGATGCCCAGCTCGAGGAAATGGCCGGCGAGGCCGAGGAAGTGATCGAGCTGCGCCGCGCGCGTCGCCGGATCGTGAAGGTCCAGCTCGGCGAGGTCGGCCATGTAGCGCGGATGGTGGAGGTCTTGCGCGTTGGCGAGCACCGGATGGGCCGGCTCGCCGTCGGGGCCGCGGCGAAACCAGGCGGGATGCTCGGCCACCAGCCGCCCGTCCTGCGCCGCGTGCGGCAGGATGAGGTCGGTCATCACCGCGAGACCCTGCTGCCGCGCCTCGTCCACGAACCCGGCGATCAGCTCCTCCGCCGGCCTGGCGGAGCCGCCGCGCACCGCGGGATGCAGCTCGAACGGGTCGCTCACCGCATAGATGCTGCCCGAGCCGCCCGGCGCGAAGAACGCGTTGACGTAGACCCGGTCGAAGCCCATGCCGCGCACCCGCTCGAGGTGGCGGCCCCAGCTCTCGATGGGGCCGGCCAGCAACGGGTGCAGGTTGTAGATACGCGGGGCCTGGCTGCTCGTCGGCATCGATCGGGGGCTCTCCGGCTGCTCTGGTCGGCACTCCTCGAGATCAACCAGCGAGACGAGGGGAGGATCCCCCCGCGCCGCGCCCGTCGCCCGGGAGGCGGCTCATCCGGCTGATGGTCTACTACCCATTGGACGCAAGAGTGCTCTCCCGCGCAACCCCTGTCGAGCGGGGCGCCCTTGGAGAGAAGGGCCGGGACATCGGCTTGCGGCTACTTCCGGGAGGAAGCTCGCCGCGAATATTCCCTAGTGCGTATTAAACGCAAAGCTGAATTCTTTTCCGGGACGTACATCCGATCCGTGTTTACGTCTTTCGAAAGTACTTCTTCTTGTCGGCAGAACGCCGGCCGCGGACCTGTTTAAATCCCTGATCAATGGCACGGGCGTGCAAGCCCGGCCGCACAGGGGTTTCGGAGGAACGCAGGCATGTTGGGCCTTGCCGGCATCGTCACATTCATCGTCACGGTGGCGTGCTGCGAGTACGCCGAGGCGATCGGTCGACGGCTTCACGTCATCGACCGGCCCGACGGCGCGCGGAAAGTCCATGGCGCGCCGACCCCGCTGGCGGGCGGCGTGGCGCTTGCCGGCCCGCTCGCCGTGCTCGTCCTCCTGCAGTTCTCCATCACGCCGGAGCGCGCCCCGTTCCTGACCGCCCTCCTCGTGGCCGGTCTGGGCTGCCTCGTGCTGGGCTATGCCGACGACCGCTGGACCCTGCGGCCGGCGGTGCGCCTGGCGGTGGCCGGGCTGCTGTTCGCCGGCGTCGCCTTCTTCGTGCCGGCGCTGCGGCTCACCGAGCTCGACATGGAAAGCCAGGGTCTGTGGAAGCTGGGCATGCTGGCGATGCCGATGACGGTGCTGTGCGCCGTCACCTTCCTCAACGCCGTCAACATGGCCGACGGCAGAAACGGCGTGGTGCTCGGCATGAGCATCTGCTGGCTCTACGGCCTCGGCTGCTATGCCCCGCTGGCACTCCTGCCGTTCTTCCTGTTCTTCATCGTCTGCCTGGTCGTGGTCTTCATGTACAACATGGCCGGCCGCCTGTTCCTGGGCGATTCCGGCAGCTACCTGCTGGCCGCGGTCATCGGCCTGATCTCGATCCGCCTCTACAATCTCGAGCCTGGCCTGCCGCTGGCGCTGGCGATCCTCTGGTTCCTGGTGCCGGTGCTCGACTGCCTGCGGCTCATCGTGACGCGGGTCCGCGCCGGCCGCTCGCCGTTCAGCGCCGACAGCGACCATCTCCACCACCATCTCGGGCGCCGGCTGCCGTGGCGGCGGGCGCTTCCCGTCTATCTGGCGCTCGCCGCCGGGCCCGGCTTCCTGGGCACCGCCTTTCCCGCCCTGGCCGGCGAGATCCTGGTGGTCGTGCCGTTCGTCTACGGCGTGGTCCTCCGCTGGGCCATGCGCGTGCCGCGCCCCGCCGAGGAAAAGGTCCCGGCCATGGCGAGCCAGCGCTGACGCGGGCGGGAAGGGGAGGCGGGCGATGGCTGCTGCGATGCCCCGGGCGACCCGGCGGACCGGCCGGCCTTTGATGCTCTTCGTCGTCAACGACACCGAGTTCTTCGCCTCGCACCGTCTGCCGCTCGCCATCGCGGCGCGCCGGCAGGGCTACGAGGTGCATCTGGCCGCCTACCCCGAGGGCCGGCTCGACCTCCTCGCCCGTCACGCGATCATGTTCCACCCGCTGCCGGTCGACCGCACCGGGCTGAATGTCTGGCACGAGCTGCGCCTGGTCCTGCGTCTCGCGGCGCTGTTGCGCGCCCTGCGGCCGCGGATCGTCCACTGCGTGACGGTCAAGCCCGTCCTTTATGGCGGGCTGCTCGCCCGGCTCTTGGGGATCGAGGGCTATGTCGCGGCGGTGAGCGGCCTGGGCCAGCTATTCCTTGCCGAGCGGCCGGCCATGCGCCTGCTGTGCGGCGTCGTGCGGCGCCTCTACAAGGTGGCGCTCGGCCATCGCAACGGCCGGGTGATCTTCCAGAACCCCGACGACCAGGCCGAGTTCGTGAGTGCTGGTCTGGTGCGCAAGGAGCAGGCCGTCCTGATCCGCGGCGCCGGCGTCGAGCCGCAGGAGTTCGGTGACGGGCTCGCCCCCGCCGACGGACCGCCGATGGTCCTGCTGCCGGCCCGCCTGCTGTGGGCCAAGGGCGTGGGCGAGTTCGTCGCCGCCGCCAGGGCGCTCAAGGCCGCCGGCTGCCCCGCCCGGTTCGTGATCGCCGGCGCCGCGCCGGTGCACAACCGTGCCAGCGTGCCGGAGGCCACCTTGCGGGCGTGGCACGAGGAAGGCAGCATCGAGTGGCTCGGCCACCAGAGCGACATGCCGGCCCTCTATGCCGCCAGCACCATCGTCTGCCTGCCCTCCTACTATCGCGAGGGTGTGCCGCGCTGCCTTATCGAGGCGGCGGCGTGCGGGCGGCCGATCGTCACCACGACGATGCCAGGCTGCCGCGAGATCTGCCGGGATGGCGAGAACGGCCTGCTGGTGCCGCCGCGCGACGTGGCGGCGCTGACCGCCGCCCTGGCGCGGCTGCTCGGCGACCGCCAGCTCCGGCTGGCGATGGGGCGCCGCGGCCGGCTGCTGGTGGAGCGCGAGTTCTCGCTCGGCAAGGTCGTTGCGGCGACGCTCGAGATCTACGACGCCCTCGCCGCCACCCCCGCGAGCCCCGCCGCGACCCTCCCGGGGTCCGCAGGCCTGGGCGCGGTGCGCTAGCGCGCCTGTCTCGCCGGAGGACCCGCCACGAACGGCACGAACGGCGCAGGACCCGTGGCGTCAGCTTCATGGCCCGCCTGCAGGACGTCGTCGCTGTCCCGCGGCGGCCCGTCACTCAGTCGACATAGTAACCCTTGATCTTCCTGTAGTAGTTCGCGCCGTCCTCGCTCTCGTAGTACATGTAGGTTCTGGCATCGACCCGGAGCAGCACGACTCCGGCTATCGAGGCCCGGGAGTCGTGGAGCAGCTGCAGCGCCCGGCGCACGGCCGAGACCGGCGTCTGTCGCCAGCCGACCGCGAAGATCGTCCGGTCGACCTGGGCCGCGGTGATGCGTGCGTCGGTCACCGCCAGCACCGGCGGCGAGTCGATCACGACGAGGTCGTAGCTGTGGCGCAGCTTGGCGAACAGCTCCTGGACCTTGCGGTTGCCCATCAGGCCGGTGAGGTTCCTGCTGGCCTCGGCGATGCCGAGAATGTCGAGGCCGTTCTCGGTCGTCACGATGGCGTCCGCCAGCGGCACCTCGCCATTGGCGACCTCGACCAGTCCCGCCTCGACACGGACACCGGCGGCCCGCGCCACCGAGGGATGGCGCAGATCGGCGTCCACGAGCAGGACCCGGTGCCCCCACTGCCGTGCCGCCGTGGCGAGGCTCAGGGCGAAGGTGGTCTTGCCCTCGTTGCCCAGCGCCGAGGTGACGAGGACGGTCCGGGGCGCCTCCTCGGGGTCGCTGAAGCGCAGCGCCGTGTAGGTCGAGCGCATGGCCTCGGCGTAGCCGGAGATCGGCCGTTCGAGAAGGTAGCGATCCGGGCGGGCTGCGCGCGACGAGCGCAGTCTCGGCACGACGCCGAGCACGCGAAGGCCGGTGACCCGCTCCATCTGCCGGGCGCTGCGCGCCCGCCGGTCGAGCCCTTCCGCCACCAGGGCCAAGAGCGCGCTGGCGCCGAGCGATGCGGTGAAGCCGAGGAGCGAGAAGATCTTGGGGCTGAGCGAGCTCGGCCGAACCGGCGGGTTGGCATAGGAGATCACCTGGGCGTCCGGCTCGATGATCGCCTGCTGCTCGCCGATCTCCTTGAACCGCTGCAAGAAGAGCTCGTAGATCCGCCGGCTGGCCTCGGACTGGCGCTCGAGCTGGCGGAGCCCCACCTCTGCACCGCCGCGCTCATAGTCTTGCGCCTTGTAGGCGGCGATCTGGCTCTCGAGCTGCCGCACCTGTTCGGCGGCGCGGCTTCTCTCGCGCTCGAGATCGAGGGCCAGGCGGCCCGCCTCCTGGCTGATCTTGGCGCTCAGCTGCTTCTTCTCCTCGACGAGCAGCTGCATGCGCGGATGCCGGCTGCCGAAGCTGCTCGACAGCTCCGCCTCCTGGCGGCCGAGCTCGAGCTCGCGCTCGCGCAGGCTGATGAGGATCGGCGAGGAGACGAGGCCGAGCAGCGCTTGCGTGTCGCCGCGCCCCCGCGCCCGGTCGATCGTCTCCTTCTTGGACTGGAGATCGAGCAGGTCGACCCTCGCCATGCCGAGCGCGCGGTTGAGCTCCATCAGCTCCAGCTGGTCGGAGCGCGCCTGCTGCTCGTCGGTGAGCCCGGCCTCGGCCCGGTAGGACTGGACCGCCGCCTCGGCGTTGCGGACCTCCTCGCCCATCACGGCGATGCGCTCGCTGAGCCAGAGCGAGATCCGCTCCACCTCGGAGAGCTTGTTCTTGAGCTGTTCCTGGACGTAGAGCTCGGCGGCGCGGTTGACGATGTCCGCGGCGAGAGCGGGATCGGTGGCGGTGAAGCGGATGCTGATGACCCGCGAATCGGCCTCCTGCGAGGCGCCGAACCGCTTGTTGAAGGTGTCGATGGCCGCCTCGTGCACCTGGCGCGCCCACATGGCGGCGCCGGCATCGTCGGTGGCGGCGGTCTCGCCGGGCATGGCCGCAGGGCTGCTCACCAGCATGGCCGGCAGGCCGCTGGCGGCGGTCGTTCGCGTCACCATCTCGGGGAACCACGCGGCAGCGGCGCTGACGAGGCGGGCGATCCTGGTGGCGCTGTCGGTGAACTGCTCCTCGACGGCAGTCCTGAAGGCGGGCCTCTCGAGCAGCTTGAGATCGTCCAGGACACGCGCCATCTGCTGGCGCGAGCGGATGATGTCGAGCTGGGTGCTCACCATGTGGATGTCGCTGGTGATGCTGGGCGCGCCCCAGCTCATCCCGGCGACGGGGGCCTGGCTGGGCTCGATGACGATCGCCGCGGTCGCCGTGTACTGGGGCTCGCTGGACATGGCCAGCGCCACCGACAGGCTGGTGCCGATCGCCGTGCCGAGCATGATCAGCCACTTGCGGCGGCGAACGAGCAGCAGGACGTCACGCACCGTGGTCGCCGGCGAGTGCTCGTGCGGAAGCGTCATTTCCGTTCGATCGTCGGCGCCGGGAAAGAGATTCTGCATGGTCGTTGTTCCGCCGGGGTGGCCGGGCATCGACTAGACTGCGGCAGTGGTGACCCACGGGGGCCGGGCCTGGGACGTGCACGGCGCCAGGCGATGCGCGCGCCCCGCCATCCGTGCCGGGCGGTCTCCCGGATGCCGCTGCGCGTGGATGCGAAGCCATCCGCCACCGCACCGGCCAAGGCGCCGATCCTCAGGCAAACCCGGTTCCTCCCGCCCTCGTGCAGCCGCCGGCTTCCGGCCCGCGGCCGATGCACATTCTGCGTTGATTATTGGATAGGTAATTTCGCCAAGTATCGGCTGGGCGTCAAGCTGACCGATGGTTCGTCGCGTCGAGTCTGGGTGATGAATCGGTCTCAATATGGAGTAGTGTTTGAGTATAAAGGTTTATGTTATTATAATGCGTACACCATTGGTGGTAGATTTATCCGTCTTTCGGCCCGTGCGTGCCGGGCGCGAGGCTCTGTTGGCATGCCGCGACGCGGCTACGACGGGTTGGATATTGTCGGTTGATGGGCGGGCGGTCATGATGACCGGCAGCGACGCCCTTTCGCAGCACTGGAAGGTCCTCGCCGTTGTCCGATCGTTCATGACCAAAGGGAGCTGCCAGGATGCCTGCTGCTCGAGAGGCCTGCACGCGACACAGCGCCCCGTCGGCCGCTGCCGTCCGCGCTCCTGGCGTCTGAGCCATGTGCGGTGTCGCCGGGCTCTGGGAGATCGACGGGGGGGCGGGCCGCGAGGTTCTGCTGCGTCATATCGGGGCCATGACCGCAAGCCTCCGCCATCGCGGTCCCGACGGCAGCGGCTGCTGGATCGACGAGCAGGCCGGCGTGGCGCTGGGCCACACGCGGCTGGCCATCGTCGATCTCTCGCCGGCCGGCGCGCAGCCCATGGCGTCGAGCGACGGACGCTTCGTTCTGTCCTACAATGGCGAGATCTACAACGCGGCCGAGCTGCGCCGCGATCTGGAGCGGCGCGGCCGGCGGTTTCGCGGCGGATCGGACACCGAGGTGCTGGTCGAGGGCCTCTCGGCGTGGGGTGTCGAGCCCTGCCTGCAGCGGCTGATCGGGATGTTCGCCTTCGTCTTGTGGGACCGCGAGGCGCGGACCATGACCCTGGTGCGCGACCGGCTCGGCATCAAGCCGCTCTACTGGGCGCGGGCCGGCCGCACGGTCGTGGTGGGCTCGGAGCTCAAGACGCTGCACGCCTATACCGGCTGGACGCCCGAGGTCGACCGCGACGTGCTGGCAACCTATCTGCGCTATCGCTGCGTGCCGGCGCCCCGCACGATCTACCGCCAGGCGGCCAAGCTGCCGCCGGGCCACCTCCTCGAGATCGACCGGCGCGGCCAGACGCAGTTGCGGCAGTTCTGGGACCCGCTGGCGGTCGTCCCCGACAGCACCGATCTCGCCGACGCCGAGGCCGTGGAGCGGCTCGACGCGCTGCTTCGCGATGCGGTCGGCCGCCGGATGGTGGCCGACGTGCCGCTCGGCGGCTTTCTTTCCGGCGGTATCGATTCTTCCCTCGTCACGGCGTTGATGCAGGCGCAGAGCAGCCGGCCGATCCGCACCTTCTCGATCGGCTTCGACGAGCCCGGCTTCGACGAGGCGCCGCATGCCCGCGCGGTGGCGGCCCATCTCGGCACCGACCATACCGAGCTCTACGTGGCGCCGGGACACGCGCTCGAGCTGGTGCCTAGTCTGCCCGAGGTCTTCGACGAGCCCTTTGCCGATGCCTCGCAGATTCCGACCTGCCTGCTGGCGGCGCTGACCCGGCGGCACGTCACCGTGGCACTTTCCGGCGATGGCGGCGACGAGCTGTTCGCCGGCTACGAGCGCTACGCCCGGGCCGAGCAGGCATGGCTGCGGCTCGCCCGCCTGCCGCACGGGGCGCGCCGGCTTGCGGCCGAAGCGCTGCGCCGGCTGCCCGGCCTCGACGGCGGGAGCCTGCTCTGCCGGTCAGGCCTCTTCCCGCCGGCCGAGCGGCTCGATCACTGGGCCTCGACCCTGGCGGCCGAGGACGGCGTGGCCTTCTATCGTCACCGCGGCTCGCAGTGGCGGCATCCCGCGCGCATCGTGCGGGGCGCCGAGGAATGGCGGGTGCCGTGGCGCCCCGGCGCGCCGGGCGGCGACTTCCTGGCCCAGATGCAGCGCATCGACCTCGTCAGCTACCTGCCCAACGACGTGCTCACCAAGGTCGACCGGGCGACCATGGCGGTGGCCCTCGAGGCGCGGGTGCCGATTCTCGACCACCGGGTGGTGGAGCTCGCGCTGGGCCTTCCGCGGCGCCTCAAGCAGCGTGACGGCACCAGCAAGTGGCTCTTGCGCCGGGTTCTCGACCGCTATGTGCCAGGCGCCCTCGTCGACCGGCCCAAGGCGGGCTTCAGCGTGCCGCTGGCGGGCTGGCTGCGCGGGCCGCTGCGCGACTGGGCCGAGGACCTCCTGGGCGAGGCGCGGCTCCGCGAGGAGGGGTTCTTCGAGGCGGCGCCGGTGCGTCTGCGCTGGCGCCAGCATCTGGAGGGCACGCGCGACTGGCATGCCCATCTCTGGACGGTCCTGATGTTCCAGGCCTGGCTGCGGCACAAACGCCAGGCGACCTCCCGGCCGGCGGCGCTCGCCGAGGCGACGTGTGCGGCAGAGTGACGGTCATCGCGGGCGGAGCGGCGGAGGTGGGAGCGGCGAGCATGCCGGAGAGCGACGTGAACATCATCGTGGCGGCGAGCCCGGCGGCGCTGCTCGAGCACCGCGAGGCGTGGCATGACCTCGCCGCCAATGCCATCGAGAGCAACGTCTTCTACGAGCCCGATCCGCTCCTCCTCGCTCTGGGCACGCTTCCACCGGGCGAGGCGTGGCGCATCGTCCTCGTCTATCGGCAGGATGCGCTCATCGGGCTCTTCCCGATGCGCTGGCGCAGGATCGCCGGCACCGGCCTGCATCTGGTGGCCGAGCTGCTCCGGCACGGCCAGAGCTTCTTCCACGTCCCGCTGCTGCGGCGCGAGGCCGGCACCATCGCGGTGCGTGCCTGGCTCGACTGGTGCAGCCGGAGTGGAGCGCCACTGGTCGTTTGCCCGAGGATCACGGGCGATGGCGCCGTGGCCGCCCTTCTTCGCGACGAGCTTGCCGCCCTGGGCGGCAGCTTCCTCGAGCACGACCGCTACATGCGGCCGGTGATGATCCCGGGGGCCGACGCGGAGAGCTATCTGCGCGAGGCACTCGGCGGCGACCGGCGTCGCGAGCTGAGGCGTCAGCGTCGCCTCCTCGAGGCGCACGGCGATCTCGTCTTCACCTGGCCTTCCGCGATCGACGATCCTGCGGCATGGGCCACGGACTTCCTCGCGCTCGAGCGACGCGGCTGGAAGGGCAAAGACGGTGGTGCGCTGGCTTGTGACGCCGGCCGGGAACTCGGCTTTCGCGAGCTGCTGGCGGCATTGCACGCGCGCCGCCAGGCGCTGCTGTTCGGCGCCAGGCTGAACGGCGCGTGGATCGCGATGTCGTGCATCCTGCGGGTGGCGCCGCCGGGCACCGGCGCCTTCGCCTTCAAGACCGCCTATGACGAGGATCTGCGGCGCTTCGCGCCGGCCATCATGCTGGAGAGCGCGTTCCTGGGGGAGCTGCACGGGACGTTTCGCGATGTCGGCTGGGTCGACAGCTGCACCAGCCCCGGCAAGAACACGGCGATCGGCAAGCTGTGGGCCGGCCGCCGCGCGATAGCCCACCTGGTGCTGGCGATGCCGGGCCTGCGCGGCACTCTGGCGCTGGCGGCCTATCGCCTGATGATGCGCCGGGCCGCTCGCCGCGCCGTGCCGGCGGCGGGGAAGTAGGATGACCGGCACGACCGGTAACGCCTGTCTGGAGCACGCCAAGCGGGCCGCCGGGTCCCTGCCGGTGCTTGCCCGCACCGGCAACGAGGCGCGCCGGCGCGTGGTCATGGTGATCGCCAATCTTGGCTGGGGCGGCGCCCAGAAGATCATGGTGGCGATCGCCAACGAGTGGGCGGCGCGGGGCTGGCAGGTCACGCTCGTCTCCATGGACGCCGCTCTCGCCCTCTCCTATTTCCGCCCGGACCCGCGCATCGAGGTCGTCTATCTCGGGGTCTCGGCGCCGTCGGGCGATCCGCTGCGGGCGGTATGGCGGAACCTGCGCCGGCTGCTGGCGCTGCGCCGGACACTCAGGCGCAGCCGTGCCCAGGCCGTCGTCTCGTTTCTCTCGGCCACCAATGTCCGCACCCTCATCGCGGCGGCCGGGCTCGGGCTGCCGGTCATCGTCTCGGAGCGGGGCGATCCGGACCGCGGCTCGCTACCGCGCGTTTGGCGGCTCCTCCGCTCCCTGTCCTATCCTTGTGCCTTTCGCATGGTTGCCCAGACCGACGCCGCGCTCGGCCATTTCGGCTGGCTCGTGCGCCGCCGCGGCACGGTCATTCCCAATCCCGTCGTCGTGCCGCCACGCCCCGCGCCGGGCGACGAGCGGGTGGTGGTGGCGGTGGGCCACCTGGCACCGGTCAAGGGCTTCGACCTTCTGATCCGGGCGTTTGCCCGCTGCCTGCCTGGCCATCCCGGCTGGCGGCTGGTCATCTGGGGCGAGGGCCCGCAGCGCCGCGAGCTGGAAGAGCTGGTGGCGAGCCTCGGCCTTGCCGGCGTCGTGGCCATGCCCGGCCGGACCACGCAGCCCGGCACCTGGGTCGAGAAAGCCGGCATCTTCGTCCTGAGCTCGCGTCACGAGGGCTTTCCCAACGCGCTGCTGGAGGCGATGGCGGCAGGCCTGCCGGTGATCGCCGCCGACTGCCCGGCGGGCGGACCGCGGGCTCTCGTCACGGACGGCCGCGACGGTCTGCTGGTGCCAAAGGAGGATGTCGGCGCTCTCGCCACAGCCCTCGATTCGCTCATGGGCGATCCGGCCAGCCGCAGCGCGTTCGGCCAGGCTGCCCGTTGCAGCGTGGTCCGCTATGCTTTCCCCAGGGTCGTCGGGCGCTGGACCGAGCTGGTCGAGGAAGCCGTGGCGCCTCCGGCATGACGCGGCATGGCCGCGCCCGCCCGCATGAATGTCTGGAGTGTGCGAATGCCGCCGTCCCGTTCGCAGGACCATGAGGCCCGGATCAGCGTCGTGCAGGACGTGGAGAGCCTGGCGGAGCTGGCGGGGCCGTGGCGGGATCTCGCCGCCGAGGCATTGGAGAGCAACGTCTTCTACGAGCCGGGCATGCTGCTCGAGGCCTTGCGCCATCTGCGCGGGCTGCGTGCCTGGCAGATCGTGCTCGTCTTCCGGGGAAGCCGGCTCGTCGGCCTCTTCCCGCTGCAGCGGGCCAGGCTCGGCGGCGGCACCCGCCTGGTGCTGGAGCTTCTCCAGCATCCCCATAGCTTCCTGCACACGCCGCTGGTCCACCGCGACCACGCCGGCAGCGCGATCGATGCCTGGCTGGGCTGGTGCAGGCACGACAGCGGCGCCGCCCTGGTCTTGTGCTCGCGCATCACCGTGGACGGCCCGGTGGCGCGGCTGCTGCGCGAGCGGCTGGACAGCGCCGGCGGCGACAGTATCGAGCTGCGCCGCTACGAGAGGCCGCTTTTGGAGCCGCAGGGCGACCCGGAGGCCTATCTGCGGCGCGTGCTGAGCAGCGAGCGTCGGCGTCAGCTCAGGCGGCGCCGCGCGCTTCTCGGGGAGCAGGGCGCGCTGGCGGTTCGCGTGCTCGGGGCGGGCGAGGAGCCGGCCGCCTGGATCGACGCTTTCCTGGCGCTGGAGGCCAGTGGCTGGAAGGGCCGCAAGGGCACGGCGCTGGCCTGCAACGAGGACCACGCACGGTTCTTCCGCGCCATGGTGGGCGACCTGCACGGCCGGGGCCAGGCCCTGCTGTCGGGCATCCAGCAGGAGGGACGGTGGCTGGCCATGTCCTGCCACTTCCGTGCGGCCTGCCCGGATGGCGGCGCATTCTGGTTCAAGCCCGCCTTCGACGAGGAGCACGCCAAGCTGAGCCCCGGCGTGCTGCTCGAGACCGAGCTGATCCGGCTCCTGCGCGAGCGCTTTGCCGATGTGCGCTGGATCGACAGCTGCACCAGCCCCGACAATGAGCTGATGGGCAGGCTGTGGAG
This sequence comes from Geminicoccaceae bacterium 1502E, assembly GCA_033875255.1. Lineage (GTDB taxonomy): Bacteria > Pseudomonadota > Alphaproteobacteria > Geminicoccales > Geminicoccaceae > Marinimicrococcus. The sequence continues at coordinate 63,333 of JAWZSN010000002.1, forward strand.
CGGCCGGCGCGCCATCGCGACCCTCGCCCTGGCGGTGCCCGCCCTGCGGGGCCGGCTGGCCCTGCGGGCAATGGTCCTCGCCCTGCAGGGCCGTCTCGTTCTGCGCGCCGGCCGCCGCCGCCTCGCTGGCGCGGTGCCGGCCCGGGGAACGGAGCCGGCCTCGACCTGAAGGGTGCGGCGGCGGGGGACGGATCTAACCGCCGGCCGCCTGCGGCTGCTCGAGCGGGGATGGCTCGACCCCCGGACGGGCCGCGCTTGCGGTGATGGTGGCGCTGGCCGCTGTGGCGGGACCGGGCGCGGCGGCTTTCTGGGCATAGCCGAGCTCCGAGCCCCAGTGCGTTGCCACGGCGAGCGGGAGCCCGACGCCGGAGCCCACGAATCCCGGTGCGTCCTGGCCGAGCGTCTGGCGCCACCAGGAGGCATCGAAGAACAGCGCGACGAGCGGGATGTTGCGGGCCTCGTGGACATAGACCCGGCATCCTTCTGCCAGGCGCGGCCAGATCCCCCGGAGGCACGGCTTGAGGGAGTCGATCAGGTCGACGTCGAGGAAGGCCATCACCACGTCGCGGTCGAGCTCGGCCATGGTCTTGTCGAAGAAGCCCACACGAAAGTCGCAGACCTCGAGACTGCCGTGGCGCTCGAGATTCGATCTCACCAGCTCGAGGGAGGCAGCGAACCTCCCCTTGTAGTAGGTGTCGACATGGCCGACATGGACCGCCAGATGCTCGCGATCATGCTCCTCCGGCTCGGGCAGGCCCTCGAAGGAGTCGCAGATCAGAAGCCGGCGGCCGACCATCGCGCAGGCGAGCGAGAGATTGACCGAGCTGCCGCCCACATAGCAGCCGCACTCGACCACATCGCCCTTCACCGACCGCGGCACGCGCAGGATGGCCGCGGCGAGCTCCATATGCTCGCGCACATCGCTCAAGGTCTCGACGCGCCGGGTATTGCGCCAGAAACGGACGAGCAGCCCGAGCTTCTTTCGCGCGCCGATGCCGTAGTCTCCTCCTATCTCCCTGGAGTGCAGGAAGCGGAGGATGACCGGGATCGACAGGACGTTCCTCGAAAGCCGGCTGAGGTATCGCATCGGTGATCTCCGCTGTCGTGCGTCGCGCCCTTCATGGGAGCCGTCTCGTTGTTGCCACGCGCCCTCATTGCGGCTGCGCCATGGCGTTCAGGAACCGCTCGAGATTGGTGTAGCCGTCTGTCCCTTGGGCTCGCCCGCCGTCGAGCGGGTCGTCGGGCGAGAGGCCGTTGGTTCGCTCCCAGCGATCGTCCATGCCGTCGCGGTCGTGATCCGGCCACGGCTCGCCGCTCTCGAGGACCGGCCAGCCCCCGGCCTCTCGCGGGTCGTCGACGAGCGCGCCGCTGCCGCTGCGGGCATGCTGCACGATCGTCGCATCGAGACTGTCGCGCGGCCAGGCGCCGGCGCTCTCCAGTACCCGCGAGCGCGCCTGCGCGGCAGTCAGGACTGACTCGTAGGGCAGCGGGAAGGGCTCCCCGGCGGCGCGGCTGCCCTCGGCCAGCATTGCCACCGGCGCCTCGTTGCCTGCTTCATGGATCTCGGCCCGGTCGTCCGCCTTGATGACGAAGCGGTAGTTGCCCAGCGGGCGCGGATCGAAGCTGTTGGCGACGACATTGGCCCTGGCGTCGCCGTCGGCGGTCAGCGGATTGGCGCTGGCCCCGAAGACCAGGTTGCCGCGAAAGTCGGTGAGTCCGCTGGCCAGCCGCGGGTTGCGGTTCAGGTTGAAGGCCAGGAGGTTGCCCAGCAGGCTGACGCCGTCGGAGCCGGCGCCTACGAGAATGCCCATGCTGTGGTGCTGCTTGGGATCGCGCACCGTGTCGGCCGAGCTCGAGAAGCGCAGCCCGTAGGCGATGATGCTGTTTTGGATCGTGACGTCGCTCGAGTTGGAGACGTCGACATTCTCGTCGGTCGCGTAGGCGATGCTCAGATGGTCGAGGATCACCGCCCGCGCGTCGCGCAGCGTCAGCGTGTCGCCGCAGCACACGCCCTTGGGAAAGGCCTCGAGCGAGGAGGCGCCGCGGCGCAGCCGCAGGTGGCGGACGATGACGTCGTGGGTGCTGATCCGCAGCAGGCTGTGCTTGCTCTGCCCGGAAAGGCGGAGCTGGATGCCGCCGCCAGGCGCGGTCTGTCCGGCGATGGTCAGCCAGGGCTCCTCGACCGCCAGCTCGTCCTCCAGGACGATCGTGCCGCCCACGCCAAAGACGCAGACGCGCGGTCCGCTGCTCTCCACGCAGGCGCGCAGGCTGCCGGGCCCGCCATCGGCCAGCGTGGTGACGTGATGAACGACGCCGCCGCGCCCGCCCAGGGCGACGGCACCGAAACCCTCGGCGCCGGGAAAGGCCGGCGGCGCCGCTCCCGCGGCGGGACTGGCAAGGAGGGCGGCACAGGCCGCAAGGAGCGCCGGCTTCACCGCCTCATGCCCCCAGTCTCGCCCGGGGGGTCGCGCGCCGCGCCTCGCCCGCCTGCCACGCCCGGGCGAAGCCGCCCACGGTCATGCCGCGATAGCGGCTCCGCGCATGGGCGAAGAGCGCATCGAGATCGTCGAAAAGCTGCTCGACGTCGTCCGGTCCGGGGAAATAGGGGCTCCCGCCGGGCATCAGCTCGGAGGAGTGGATGATGAATTGCGCATGAGGCAGCCCGCTTTGCGCGGTCTCGTCGAGCAGGGCAATAAGGCTCGCGAGGTTGCCGCGGCGGGGCCGCAGCCAGCGATGCGGCGCCACCATCTTGGCCATGCCGCGCGCTGCCAGCGAGCCTGCCGGCAGCAGGTCGCGCAGGGCGCGCAGGGTTTGTGGGTCGCTGCGCCGCACGGTGAGCGGCACCTCGAGCAGCGGCGAGCCTCCGGGACGCGTGACGTCGTCGAGATCGACCCGGTAGGGCTCGTGCGGCGCGCGCCGATGGTCCACCACGATGGTGCGGCCCGGGCCCATCCCCTCGTAGCGCCAGGCCATGTGCGGCGTCACCGAGCAGTCGGCGCGGTAGCCCTGCTCGACCAGGGCCCGGGCATAGGTGCCGTCAAACGCCCAGCGTCCGGCCCGGTGGCTTTCCATGGCCACCTCGAACGTGTCTTCGAGCAGGCGCGTCATGAACGCCACCTTGGCGCGCAGGACTGCGGACGGGTAGGCGACCAGCGGGGGATGGGCGGCGAGATCGTCGCTGGTCAGCGGCATCAGCGGCGGCGAGTTCCAGGCATGGAGGTGCATGCCGATCTCGCCGCTGCTCTCCGCCAGCACGGCGCGGCCGAACGCGACGAAGGCGGGATCGGTCGCCATCTCGTAGTTGGTCAGGTAGGTCGGCAACACCCCGTGGCGCCGGCACAGCTCGTGGAAGCGCGGCAACGAGGCGACGTTGCGCGTGGTGATCTCGCGCGGCCGCGCCCACTGGTTGTCGCCTTCGGTGTCGATCGTGACGAGGAAGGCGGGGGCGGTCATGGGGCGAGGCCATGCCGCAGGGAGCCGGGGGTGCTGCCGCGCAGCGTCCGGGCGAGCCAGCCGCGCGCTGCGAGCGAGGCGTGCAGCGGCCAGGAGACGTAGGTGGGCTCGCTTACGATACTGCCGCCGAAACTGTCCTTGAAGCGGTTGATGTTGGCGAGCTTGGGGTCGCTCGTGGCGAGGGCGTAGCCGCCGAAATCGTAGGTGGCGATCCCTTCCTCACGCAGCCGCAGCATGTCGGCGAACACCAGGTAGCGATGGGCCAGGCCGATCAGCCGCTGGGTCTCCTGGTCATCCGGCGGATGCTCGGCGGTGCAGCTCACGAGGTTGCGGGCGCGTCCGATCTCGCGGTCGACCAGGTAGCCGCGCATCGCCAGGACGCGACCGTCGATGGCGACCCTCGTGACCAGCGCGGGGCCCGGCCGCGCCAGCACGTGCCCGGCGTCGAGCGTGGCGAGGCCGCGCCGGCGCGCAAAAGCGTTGTAGGTGCGGATGAAGTAGGCGCGGTCGCGCTCGACCCCTGCCACCGCACCCAGTCGCTCCGCCTGGCGCACGAAGGAGCGGGTGCGCGGCTTGAAGCCCGCCATGAGCTGCTCGGGCGTCTGGCCGAGATCGACCAGCAGGGTGGAGAAGGGGCGGCGCACATAGCCGAGCCGCGGCGCCGTCCTGGTGCACTGCTTGAACTCGGCGAGGCCCAGCCAGCCGGCGCGCGGCGGCGCCTCGCGGAACCATCCGACGCGTATCCTGGGGAAGGTCGAGCGGGACGTGGTCTCGAGCATGGCCGGCTCATCCGTTCCTGGGCGGGCGCCGTGTCACGACGCCGCCGCGGTCGCCATCGCCGGCATGGCGCCGGCCTTGCGGAGCGGCAGCCACTCCTCGAGGTACCATGTCACGAAGCGCGGCACGCCGGTCTCGATCGGCGTGTCCGGCCGGAAGCCCACGACACTCGCCAGATCGGCGATGTCGGCGCAGGTCGCCGGCACGTCGCCGGCCTGCATCGGCAGATGGAGCTTCTCCGCCTCGCGGCCCAGCGCCCGCTCCAAAACCTCCACCAGGTGCAACAGCTCGACCGGCCGGTTGTTGCCGATGTTGAAGAGCCGATAGGGCGCGCTGCTGATGCCCGGATCGGGCATGGCGCCGTCGAAGCGCGGGTCCGGCGCCGGCACATGGTCGATCACCCGCCGGATCCCCTCGACGATATCGTCCACATAGGTGAAGTCGCGCCGCATGTTGCCGTTGTTGAAGAGCTCGATGGGGCGCCCGCCGAGGATCGCGTCGGTGAACAGGAAGAGCGCCATGTCGGGCCGCCCCCACGGCCCGTACACGGTGAAGAAGCGCAGGCCGGTCACGGGCAGGCGGTAGAGATGGCTGTAGGAATGCGCCATCAGCTCGTTGGCCTTCTTGGTGGCGGCATAGAGGCTCAGCGGATGGTCGACATTGTCGTGGACCGAGAACGGCATGCTGGTGTTGAGCCCGTAGACCGAGCTGGTCGAGGCGAACACGAGATGCTCGACGCCGTGATGGCGGCAGCCCTCGAGGATGTTGGTGAAGCCCACGAGGTTGCTGTCGATGTAGGCGTGCGGGTTGTGGAGGCTGTAGCGCACGCCGGCCTGGGCCGCGAGATTGACCACCGCCGCGGGCCGCGCGCCGGAGAAGAGCTCGCCGACGGCGGCACGGTCGGCGAGGTCCATGGCGGTGAAGCGGAAGCCTGGCCACTTTGCCAGCCGTGCGAGCCGCGCCCGCTTCAGGCGGACGTCGTAATAGGGGCTCAGATTGTCGATCCCGACGACCGAGCAGCCGTCCTCGAGCAGCCGTCTCGCCAGATGGTAGCCGATGAAGCCGGCGGCTCCGGTTACCAGGATCGTGCCCTCGTGTGCCAGCGCCATGCGCCGCTCCTTCCGCCGCTTGGTTGGTCCGTTCCGCTCACAGGCTCCAGGAAACCACCCCTGGCGGCAGCGCCTCGCGATCGAGCGCGGACTTGACGTCGACGACCACGCCCTTGTGGTCGAGCATCGCCGGCAGAAGCTCCGCCAGCATCGGCCGGTAGGCGCGGTGCGGCACTGCCAGCACGAGCGCGTCGAGCGCCCTGAAGGCGTCGAGCGGCGCCAGCTCCAGCCCGTACTCCCGCTGCACCTCGCCCGGATCGGCCAAGGGGTCGTGGACGATGGCCTTGATGCCGAACTCGCCGAGCTCGCGCAGGATGTCGGGCACGCGGCTGTTGCGGAGGTCGGGAACGTCCTCCTTGAAGGTCAGGCCGAGAATGCCGACCCGGGCACGGCGCACCGGCACGTCGCTGGCGATCAGCAGCTTGACCAGCTTGCGGGCGACGAACGCTCCCATGCCGTCATTGATGCGCCGGCCGGCGAGGATCACCTCGGGGTGGTAGCCCACGGTCTCGGCCTTGGCGGTCAGGTAGTAGGGATCGACGCCGATGCAGTGGCCGCCCACCAGGCCCGGCGAGAAGGGCAGGAAGTTCCACTTGCTCGCCGCCGCGTCCATCACGTCGCGGGTGCGGATGCCCAGCCGCTCGAAGATGATGGCGAGCTCGTTCATCAGCGCGATGTTGAGGTCGCGCTGGGTGTTCTCGATGACCTTGGCGGCCTCGGCGACCTTGATCGAGGGCGCCACGTGGAGTCCGGCGGTGACCACCGGGCCGTAGGCGGCGACGACCCGCTCGAGGGTCGGGCCGTCGGATCCCGAGACCACCTTGACGATGCTCTCGAGGCGATGCTCGCGATCGCCGGGGTTGATGCGCTCGGGCGAGTAGCCGAGGCCGAACTCGCGCCCGGCCTCGAGCCCCGAGACCCGGGCCAGGAGAGGCGCGCAGACCTCCTCGGTGAGACCCGGATAGACGGTCGATTCGAACACCACCACCGCACCCGGCCTGAGTGCCGCGCCGATGGTGGCGCAGGCGGCCCTGAGCGGCGCCAGGTCCGGCTGGTGGTTGCCGTCGATGGGGGTCGGCACGGTGACGATGAAGAAGCTGCGGTCGGCGAGCGCGGCGGGATCGCTTGTGTAGCGCAGCCTCAGGCCGCGCAGCTCCTCGGGTGCGAACTCGCGGGTCGCGTCGTCGCCGCGCGCCAGCTCGTCGACGCGCCGCCGGCTGATGTCGAAGCCCACCACCTCGCCATGCGCGCGGGCGAAGCCGACGGCCACCGGCAGCCCGACATAGCCGAGGCCGATGACCGCATATTTCTCGCCGATCACGGTGCCGCCTTGAGCCATCGCCTCCCCCTCGCCTGCGACCGGGGCCGGCGCGCGCCGCAATGGCGAACCCGCGAACGGCCGGCCAGCCCAGGTCGTTCAACTTTACGTATGGCCTCCGGCTTGGCGACGGCGCATCCGGTGCAGGACGGGCGGGCAGCTCCGCCGAACGGTGCTCCGGGGCGAGTCTTCTGCGCAGAAAGACGTAGACCCAAAGAGGTAGAAGGCCGGTAGGCACCGCTGGTGCGTCGAGATGGCGGAAAATGACGCGATGGCCGGCACGGCGAAGCCTGCAGGTGGCGTGCCAGGACCACGTCCAAATGCTTAGCTGGTCTATTTGGGCGTACACTTGATCGCCGACTCGCGACGTCGTGCCGCGACTGTTACGAAATGCCGAGGTCATTTGGACCGGCAGTAGAAATGACGATACTCACGACGAGCGGCCATCTGCGTGCCGGCGCCATCGTGCCGCCGAGGCGACGTCGGGTGCCGCCGAGGCGACGTCGGGTGCCGTCGAGCCGCAGGGACGCAAGGTTGTGGATCGCCCATGATCGCCCAGGCATCGGCACGGATGGGGCGTCTGGCCTCAAGCTGGCGCCATGCCGCCTTGAACCGTCATGTGCTCTCGGCGGCGGCGACGGTGGCGGCTGCGACCTTCGTCCTCAAGCTGGTGACGGCCGGCCGCGAGCTGGTCGTGGCGCACCGGTTCGGCACCGGCGACGCGCTCGACGCCTTCCTCATCGCAATGCTGGCGCCGTCCTTCGTGATCAGCGTCCAGGTCGCGGCCTTCTCCGCGGCCCTGATGCCGAGCGTCATCCGCGTCGCCGACCAGCAGGGCCCGGCGGCCGCCCGCCGGCTCATCCAGAACGCCCTCCTCGGAGTCTGCCTGTTGCTTCTCGCGCTGACCGGCCTGCTCTATGCGGCCGGCGAGCCCATCGTCCGCCTGCTGGGCTCGGGCTTTTCGGCCGAGAAGAGGAGCCTCACCCTCGAGCTCCTGCACCTGCTTCTGCCGATCATCATGCTCCAGGGGCTGGTGCGCTTTTTCGCGACGCTCCTCAACGCCCGCCGACGATTCGGGCTGGTGGCCCTGGTGCCGCTGGCGACGCCGCTCCTCACCGTGCTGCTGCTGGTTCTCGCCTGGCGGGCGGACCCCCGCCTGCTGGTGGCCGGCATGGTGGGCGGCGCCGGGCTCGAGCTGGCCTTGCTCATGCCGCTGATAAGGCGGCTCGGGCTGCCGGTCCTGCCGCGCTGGCACGGCTTCGACGAGGCGACCCGCACGGTGGTGCGCCAGTACCTGCCGACGATGCTGGGAGCGCTCACCGGCAGCGCCGTGGCCATGGTCGACCAGACCATGGCGGCGGCCCTCGAGCCGGGCAGTGTGGCGTCCCTGAGCTATGCCGGCAAGATCAGCACCCTGATCCTCGCCTTCAGCGCGCAGCCCCTGAGCGTGGCCATTCTTCCCTACCTCTCCCGGCTCGCGGCGGCCCGCAAGAGCCACCAGCTGCGCCAGGCCTTCCTCAGCTGGGTCGTGCTGGTGGTGGCTCTCTCCACGCCACTGGCCGCGGCTCTGGGGCTCTACTCGGAAGATCTCGTGCGGCTCTTGTTCGAGCGCGGCGAGTTCACGCGGCAGGACACGATTCTCGTGGGCTACCTGCAGATGATCTACGCCATGAAGATGCCCTTCTATCTGGCCGGCGTGCTGGGCTCGCGGTTCCTCAACGCGCTGTCCATGAACGGCGTTACCGGCCTGATCGGCGTCATGAACTTCGTCGCCAACATCGTCGGCAACCTGATCTTGATGCGCTTTCTCGGCGTCGCCGGGATCGCGCTGTCCACCGTCCTTGTCTACGCGCTGTCGTCGGTCGTGATCGTGACGGTAGTGCACAGGCGGCTGGCCCGGATGTGCCGCGAGCCGGCCGAGGGGGGAGGTGCATCGTGACCAAAGCCCGTTTGACCGAAGAGCCCTACTGGACGGAACGCTGGGCGCGCAGCAAGGAGCTGCCGCGTCCCGTGGACCCCACGGACCAGGGGCTCGCGAATGCAACCGATCTGTCGTGGCATCATTATTTCTGCAGCACCCTCAAGACCATGCCGTCAGGCACCCGGTTGCTCGAGGTGGGTGCGGCGCGCTCGCGGTGGCTACCCTATTTCCACAAGCAGTTCGGCTTCGCGGTGACCGGCCTCGACTATTCCGAGCTCGGCTGCGCGCAGGCCCGCCAGGCGCTGGAGGCCGCCGGCGTCGAGGGCGCGATCGTCCACGGCGACCTGTTCGACCCGCCGCCGGCGATGCTCGGGCAGTTCGACGTGGTCGTCTCGTTCGGGGTGGTCGAGCATTTCCCCGACACGGCGGCGTGCCTCGACGCCTGCGCCCGCTTTCTCGCGCCGGGGGGCATCATGATCACCACCATCCCCAACATGCGCGGCAGCGTCGGCCTGATGCAGCGCCTCGTCGACCGCAAGGTCTACCGCACGCATGTGCCGATGGATTCCGCCGAGCTCGCCGCGGCGCACGGCAAGGCCGGGCTCGAGGTGATGGGCTGCGGCTACCGGATGTTCGCCAACTGGCGGCTGATCGCCCTCGAGCAGGGGGATTCGACCCGGCTGAAGCGGCTCGTCCGCAAGGCGCTGGGCGGGCTGACCACGCTGGCCTGGCGGGTGCAGCGGCGGGGCGTCAGGCTTCCCGCGAACCGCCTCACCTCACCCTATATCGCGTGCCTCGCCCGCCGCAGCGCCGGGCCCCACTGATGCGCGGCCGGCCGCCCCGCATCGTCTATATCGCCGGCTACGGGCACAGCGGCTCGACCCTGCTCAACATCATCCTCGGGCAGCACCCCGACGCCATGGGCGCCGGCGAGCTCTTCAGGCTGGCCGGCCCGGCCTGGCGCTCGGGCGAGCTGTGCTCCTGCGGCGAGCCGCTCCAAAGCTGCCCCGTATGGCGCGAGATCGTGCGCCGCTGGGAGGGCGACGCCGGCGGCGGCGTGATGGCGGCCTACCGCGCGCTGCAGGCGATCTGCGAGTCCCGGCGCCCGTGGCCGCCGCGCCGGGCCGACCGGGATGCCTATGGCAGGCTCTCGCTCGACCTGTTCACGGCGATCCGCGACGTCACCGGCAAGCCGGTCATCGTCGATTCCTCCAAGCTGCCGGCCCGGGCGGCGGCGCTGGCGCGGGTTCCCGGCATCGATCTGCGGCTGCTCCACCTGGTTCGCGACGGGCGGGGGGTGGCGTGGTCGCTGCGGCGCCGCATGGCCAAGGACCTGCAGGCCGGGCTGCAGGCCGACAAGCGGCAGCGCTCGGCGCTGCGCACCGGCCTGATGTGGATGCTCGCCAACCTCGCCACCGAGCGGACGGCGCGCGGCCTCGCGCCGGGCCGCGCGATGCGGTTGCGCTACGAGACCCTGGTGGCCGAGCCGGTCGAGACCCTCTCCCGGGTCGGCGAGCTGGCCGGGCTCGACATGCGCGGTCTCGCCGCTTCGCTGGCCGCCGGTGGCAGCCTCGAGCCCGGCCACGTCATGGCCGGCAACCGGCTGCGCATGGCCGGCACGCTCTCCTTGCGCGCCGACAGCGAATGGCAGCGCCTCCTGCCCGCCGGCCAGCGCCGCCTGATCGAGGGCCTGTGCCTGCCGGTCATGCGCCGCTACGGCTATCCGCCACTGGCCGGCACGTCATGAGGCTGGTCCTGTTCCTGCCCTCCTTCGACGCGGGTGGCGCCCAGCGCCAGTTCGCCCAGCTCGCCCAGGGGCTGGCGGAGCGCGGCCACAAGGTGAGCTGCGTCGCCCTGGTGCCGGGCGGGCCCTATTGGGGCCGTCTCGAGGCGGATCCGAGGGTGCGCCTGGTGGCCCTGCACCGGCGGACGGCGCCGGGGCGCCTCGGGCTGGGACGGCAATGGCTGGCCAGTGCGGGATTACTTCGGCGCGAGCTGCGCCGGGACCGCCCGGACATCCTCTACAGCGCCCTGCACGCCGCCAACCTGGTGGCGTGGCTCGCTGCCCGCGGCGGGCGGACGGTGCCGGTGGCCTGGGGGCTTCGGGCGGCGCGGCAGGACCTCTCCTGGCGGCGACGGCTGCCTTATGCGCTGTGCGCCATGCTCTCGCCGTCCGTAGACCTGCTCGTGGCCAACTCGACGGCGGGCCTGGCCGACCACCGTGCAAGCTTCTACCGCACGCGCAACGCGGCGGTGGTGCCCAACGGTATCGACGTGGCGAGCTTCCGGCCCGATCCTGCCGGCCGCGCCCGCGTGCGCGGCGAATGGGGCATTCCCGATCATGTGCCGCTGGTAGGCCTGATCGGACGGCTCGTGCCGGTGAAGGACCATCCGTGCTTCCTGCGCGCGGCGCGGATCCTCGCCCGCAGCTCCCATGCCAGGTTCGTGTGCGTCGGCGGCGGGCCGCCCGCCCGGCGCCGCGAGCTCGAGGAAGAGGCGCAGCGGCTGGGCCTGGGCGACCGGCTGCTGTGGACCGGCGAGCGCGCCGACATGGCCGACGTCCTGAACGCGCTCGACATCCTCTGCCTGCCGTCGCGCTCGGAGGCGTTCCCCAACGCGCTGGCCGAGGCGATGGCCTGCGGCGTGCCGTGCGTGGCGACGCCGGTGGGCGACGTTCCCGATATTCTCGGCAGCACCGGCCGGCTGGTGCCGGTGGGCGATCCGGAGGCCCTCGCCGCAGCTCTCCACCAGCTGCTGCAGCTTCCCGCCTCATGGCGCCGGGCCCTCGGCCTCGAGGCGTGCGAGCGGATCCGCCAGCGCTACGCCGTCGAGAGGATGATCGAGGCCACCGAACGGGTCCTGGGCGGGGTGGTCGCGTGCCGCGCCGGCGCACGGGTCCAGCCGGCCGGCGCCCCTTCGGTGATCGACCGGGGGCAGGCACCATGAGAGTAGCCGCGCTCAGGCTGCCCTCCCGATCGCGGCTGCTCGATCTCTGCCTCGCCGTGCACACGGTGGTCTTTCTCGGGCTCTTCGTCACCGACGCGGTCCTGTCCCTGCGCCCCTACGTCCCGCTCTTCGCCAAGCCGGTGGAGCTTTTTGCCGTCATGCTCCTGCCGATCGTCCTGCGCGTGCACGTGCCGGACTTCCGCTACCATCGCCTGGCCTTCAGCCTCGCCATGTGGCGCGACAACGGGCACGTGCTCGTGCCGTTCGCCGTCCTGATCGTCCTCGCCTTCATGACCGGCATCCTGCCCGGCGCCAATCTCGGCTACGGCGAGGGCAAGGCGCTCTTCATCCTGATCTACCGGTTCCTCATGCTGGCAGGCGGCCTGACCGCCGCGATCCTGCTGCTGCGCATCGGCTGGCGGCCGGTGATCCTCCTGCTGCTCCTCTTCCTGCTGGGCTCGGTGTTCTACGACATCGCCTGGCCCGGCACCCTCTCGCAGATGGCCTCGCGCGCCGGCGGCTTCCAGCAGAACCCGAACCTGGCGGCCATCGCCATCATCATGCTGACGGCCATGGCGGTGCGCTACGACCGCATGTACCCGCTCGACCTGGCGGTTATCCTGCTGAGCTTCATCGCCACGTTCTCGACCCTCTCGCGCGGCGGCCTCCTGCAGTTCGCGGTCTTCCTCGCGAACTATGTCTGGCTCACCGGCCGCGGCCGCCGGGGCGAGCAGCTCGTCGTGGCGCCCGTCGTGGCGGCCCTGATGATCGGGATCGGCGCGTTGTCCATCTCGACCATGACGACGAGCTCGACGATGTTCGACGACGAGAACGCCCAGCGACGCCTCGCGACGTTCTCGCTGGGCAACGAGACGGTCTACGAGACCGACGACGTGCGTCTGGGGCTGATCCCGAAATATCTGAAGCTGATCGACGAGAGCATCATCTTCGGCCAGGGGACCGGCTTCAGCCGGTCGCAGCCGTTCGGGCCGCACAACACCTATCTGGAGGTCTGGGTCAATAACGGCTTTCTCGCCCTTGCGGCCTATCTCTGGCTCCTCGGGGCCCTGCTCTACATGGCATGGGCCCGCCGGTTCTGGCAGGGCTTCGTGTTTGCCCAGATAGCGTTGGTGGCCGGCTTCTTCACCCACAATGTCATCCAGCTTCCGGTGTTCCTGCTCTCTGCAGGGCTTGCGCTGGGCCTGTCCTGGGGACTCGCCGTGGAGCGGACGCTGCGGCACAGGCGCCGCGCCGTCGCTGCGGAGAGCCGGGCTGCACCGCCGGCCGCGCCGTCATGAGGATCCTCCACGTCATCCCGGCCCTCGTCACCGGCGGTGCGCAGATGATGCTGGCCAAGCTTCTGGAGGCTCCCGGGACCCCTCACCAGCAGCGGGTGGTGGCCTTGTGCCCGGGGGGCGGTCTGTGGCCGCGGGTCGTGGCGAGCGGCGCCGATCCTTGCGATCTCGGCCTGACACCTGGCGAGATCAGCCCGAGGGCGCTGCTGCGCCTGGCCGCCCTGCTGCGGCGCTGGCGGCCGGACGTGGTGCATGGCTGGATGTATCACGGCAACCTCGCGGCCCTGCTGGCCTCCCGCCTGAGCGGCCGCCACCCGGCGGTGCTGTGGAACATTCGCCATTCGCTGCACGACCTGTCGCTGGAGAAGGGGGCTACCCGCGTGGTGATCCGCGCCAGCGTGCCGCTTTCGCGCCTGGCCGGCGCCACCGTCTACAATGCGCAGGTCAGCGCCCGGCAGCATCAGCGCCACGGCTATACGAGCCGCGATGTCGAGATCATCCCCAACGGCTTCGACACCGAGCGCTTCCGGCCGGATCCGCAGGCACGGGCCGCGCTGCGCAGCGAGCTCGGCCTCGCCCCGGCGACCGTCCTGCTCGGCCATGCCGCCCGCTACCATCCGATGAAGGCTCATCTGGCGTTGATTCGCGCTTTGGGCCGGCTCGTCGGTGAGGGCGCCGACGTCCATCTGCTGATGGCCGGGGAGGGAGTGACCCCGGCCAACGAGGCGTTGCGCGAGGCGATCGCCGCCGGTGGCATTGGCGGGCGGGTATCCCTGCTGGGCGAGCGCCAGGACATGCCCCGGCTGCTCGCCTCGCTGGATCTGGCCGTTCTCTGCTCGGCCTGGGGAGAAGGGTTCCCCAACGTGCTGGGCGAGGCCATGGCCTGCGGCGTGCCCTGCCTCGCCACCGACGTGGGCGATTGCGAGATGCTGCTCCAGGCGACCGGTGGCGTGGTGCCGCCGGGCGATGCCGAGGCGCTGGCGGCAGCGCTCGGCTGGTTCGTCGGCATGCCGCAGGAGGTGCGCCGCAGCCTCGGCATGGCCGCCCGCGAGCGCATCCTCCAGGAGTTCGCCCTGCCGGCCGTGGCGCGCCGCTACGACGCGCTCTACGAGCGGCTCGGCGGCGGCGCGTAGGGCGGGCGGCCGCCGCGCACGACTGCATGGGCCGGCCGCCGCGGGTCCGCCGTGGCCTCGCGCGGGGCCGCCACGGCGCCGGCCGCCGCGGCTCCCTCGCAGCGGGCCGTGACGATGGAGTCAGCTATCAGGCGGGCGAGCGCGGACGCACCCACCAGGCGCAGACAGCTCATGCCGGCGCTCCCTGGCGAACGGCGAGGATGCTCTCATCCATGATGCGGGCTCCGGAGTGATTGGTGTGTGGCGCCGCTATATTCTGATCAATCAGTGTTGGGCAAATAAAATGCGCAATGTTCATAAGTAGAATAATTACAGATTGGGAATATTCCAAACAGTATTCCTCTGCGGCGCGTCCTCGTCGCCCGTCGGGCCCGGGCGAGGGAGCCGGATCTCCCGCTGGACCCGGCTGCGGTAAGCTTCTAGAAAACGTGCTCGTGGGACAGGGAGGACAAGAAACGATGACCGTCGAGATCGCCGCCATCGGCGCGCAGCGCCCCTTCGTGCTCGAGGCGCTGGAGAAGGAGTTCAAGCTCCACAAGGTGTGGGATTCGCCCGACAAGGCGGCGGCCCTCGCGCCCTTCGCCGGGAAGATCCGCGGCGTGGTCTCGCACGGCATGTCGGGCCTGCCCACCGAGGTCATCGAGGCGCTGCCCAACCTCGAGATCTGCGCGCTCAACGGCGTGGGCCTCGAGACCACCGATCTCGAGCTCGCCCGCAAGCGCGGCATCAAGGTTACCATCACGCCGGTTCTCTACGAGGACGTCGCCGACCTCGCCGTGGTGCTGGGCATGTCCGCCTGCCGCCGCATCGCCGAGGGCGACCGCTTCGTGCGCTCGGGCAAATGGCTCGCGGGCCGGATGGCAATGGGCCGAAAGTTCTCCGGCAAGCGTGCCGGCATCCTGGGCCTCGGCCGGATCGGCATGCAGCTTGCCCGCCGGCTCGAGGGCTTCGGCATGGCGATCAGCTATTACGACCCGTTCCCCAAGGTGGACGTGCCCTACCAGGCCTGCGACTCCGCCCTGGCGCTGGCGCAGAATTGCGACATCCTGTTCCTGGCTGCTGCCGGCGGGCAGGGCGGGGGCCACATCGTTACCCGTGACATGCTGGAGGCGCTCGGTCCTTCGGGCGTGTTCGTCAACATCGCCCGCGGCTGGCTGGTGGACGAGCCGGCGATGGTCGAGCTGCTGTCCAGCGGCGAGCTGGGTGCCGCCGGCCTCGACGTGTTCGAGCGCGAGCCGCAGGTGCCCGAGGCGCTTCTCGCCCTCGACAATGTCGTCCTGACCCCGCACATCGCCAGCAACACCGAGGAGACCATGCAAGCGATGGGCCAGTGCGTGGTGGACAACATCTCCTCGTGGTTCGCCGGCAAGGGTGCCCTGACCTCCGTGACCTGAAGGGAGGCGGCAGCTTGACCCGCACCATTGCCATCACCGGTGCGGCCGGCTCCATCGGCCGCAAGCTGCGCGCGCATTTCGAGGGCCGGGGCGACTGCTCGCTCCGGCTCCTCGACAGCGACGCAGGCGGCGATCCGGCGGTCATCGAGGCCGATCTGGCCCGGTGGGACGAGAGCTGGGTGGAGACCTTCGCGCAGGCCGACGCCGTCATCCACCTGGCCGGCGACCCGCGCCCCGACGCGCCGTGGGGCAGCGTGGTGCGCAGCAATGTCGACCTCGTGCTCAACGTCTTCGAGGCGGCGGTGCGGCAAAAGGCCGGGCGGCTGATCTTCGCCAGCTCGAACTGGACGATGGCCGGCCACCGCTTTGCCGGCGGCGAGCTCGGCACCGGCCGCGAGCCCGCACCCGTCAACGCCTACGGCGTCAGCAAGCTGATGGGCGAGCGCATCGGCCGCTCCTTCAGCGAGCGCCACGGGCTCTCGGTGGTGTGCTTTCGGATCGGCTACTGCCAGCAGGAGCCCGGCAACCGGCCCGGGCCGCACATGGGCTGGAACCGATGGGGCCAGGAGATGTGGCTCTCCGACCGGGATCTGTGCAGCGCCTTCGAGCTGGCAGTCGATGCGCCGCAGGAGCTGCGGTTCGAGGTCTTGAACCTGATGTCGCAGAACCAGGGCATGCGCTGGGACATCGAGAGCACCAAGCGCGTCCTGGGCTGGCAGCCGCAGGACGGCTGGGCGCCCGAGCTCACCGACGCCATGCGTGCCGACGAGGAGGCGGCCCGCAAGGCGCGGGCGGTGATCGAGCACACGGAAGCGCTGCTCGCCGACCGCCGCTGGTAGGAGGCGGCAGCGTTGCCGCCCGCAGCGCGGCGGTCTTAACTGGCCGGAACGATCATTTCGGACAGGACCTCTCTGCCATGCCCCATCCCAAGCCCTGGCACGAGACGGCGACGATTCTCGTGGACGTCGCTACCGGCCGCCGCCCCGCCGACCTGGTGGTGCGCAACGGGCGCTGGGTGAACGTCCACTCCGGCGAGATCGTGCCCGCCACCGACATCGCCATCGCCGCCGGCCGCATCGCCTATTGCGGGCCGGATGCGGGCCATGCGGTGGGCGAGGACACGCAGGTCATCGACGCCGGCGGCCGCTATCTCGTGCCGGGCCTGTGCGACGCGCACATGCATGTCGAGAGCGGCATGGTGACGGTCACCGAGTTCGTGCGCGCGGTGCTGCCCCACGGCACCACGTCGATGTTCGTCGACCCGCACGAGATCGCCAACGTGCTGGGCCTCGAGGGGGTGCGGCTGATGCACGACGAGGCCGTGGCGCTGCCGGCCGGCAATGTCTTCGTGCAGATGCCCTCCTGCGTCCCGAGCGCGCCGGGCCTCGAGCATGCGGGTGCGGCTATCGGCGAGGCGGAGGTCGCCGAGGCCATGGCCTGGCCGCGCATCATCGGCCTGGGCGAGGTCATGAACTTCCCCGGCGTGGCGGGCAACGATCCCACCATGGCGGGCGAGATCGCCGCCACCATGCAGGCCGGGCGCACGGTGGGCGGCCACTACGCCTCGCCCGATCTGGGTCTGGCGTTCCACGGCTACGTGGCGGGCGGCCCGGCCGACGATCACGAGGGCACCCGGGTGGAGGACGCGGTCGCGCGGGTCCGCCAGGGCATGCGGGCGATGCTCCGGCTGGGCTCGGCCTGGTACGACGTGGCCTCGCAGGTGAAGGCCATTACCGAGCAGGGCCTCGACAGCCGCAACTTCATCCTGTGCACCGACGACAGCCATGCCGGCACGCTGGTCCACGACGGCCACATGAACCGCGTGGTGCGCCACGCTATCCAGCAGGGCCTCAAGCCGGTCACCGCCATCCAGATGGCGACCCTCAACGCCGCCCAGCATTTCGGCCTCGAGCGCGAGCTGGGCTCCATCGCCCCGGGCCGCATCGCCGACATCATCATCACCTCCGATCTGCCGACCCTGCCCATCGAGACGGTGATCGCCCAAGGGCGGGTGGTGGCCGAGCACGGCCGGCTGAGCCTCGACATCGGCGCCCACCGCTACCCCGAGCGGGTGCGCGGCACGGTCCGGCTCGGCCGCCCGCTAAGCGGCGCCGACTTCGCGGTGGCGGCGCCCGAGGGTGCCACTGCGGTGCGGTGCCGGGTGATCGGCGTGGTCGAGAACCAGGCGCCGACGCGCGCCCTCGAGGCCGAGCTGCCGGTCAGGAACGGATGCGTGCAGCAGGATCCGGCGCAGGATGTCTGCCGCATCGCCCTGGTCGAGCGGCACCGCGCCACCGGCAGCGTCACCAGCGGCTTCGTCGCCGGCTTCGGCTATACCGCACCCTGCGCCGTCGCCAGCACCGTTGCCCACGACAGCCACCACATGATCGTCGTCGGAACCTCGCAAGCGGACATGGCGCTGGCCGCCAACCGGCTGGGCGAGGTGGGCGGCGGGGTCGTCGTGTTCAGCGAGGGAAAGGAGCTGGCGCTGGTCGAGCTTCCGATCGCCGGGCTCATGTCGGACGAGCGGGCCGAGGTGGTGGCGCGCAAGGCGCAGGGCGTGGTGGAGGCGATGCGCGCCTGCGGCTGCACCCTCAACAACGCCTACATGCAGCACAGTCTGCTGGCGCTCGTGGTGATCCCGGAGCTGCGGATCTCCGACTTCGGCCTGATCGACGTCACCCGTTTCGAGAAGGTGCCGCTCTTCGTCTAGGCCTTGCATGCCGCCGGCTGGCGCGCCCTGGCGGCGCCACTCCAGCGGTAGTGCGAGCTATAGCGAGGGGGAGGAGAGAGACGGGAGAGCCCCGGGAGGGATGGGGGCTCTCCCGTTTAGAGGGGGAGGACATTTGCAAAAGCGTCGTGGCTGCCATGCAGTTCCGGCCGGGCCAATCTTTTTTCGCCTCGAACAATGATTCTATCGCTACTGGCGCAACTCCGAGGACTTATACGGCCGTTCTTCAGGCCGCTTGCGTCCAGCCGCAGGTGCGTAGGGCGGGTCGCATGTGCGGCGGCGGCGGCGCCTCGGCGAAGACCGGCGGCTTCTTCTCGTAGAGCGGCAGGCTGATCGAGCGGGCGAGGAGCTGAAGCGGCATGCCGTCCCCGGGGCCGCCGCCATAGACCGGGTCGCCCAGCACCGGGCAGCCCAGCCCCGCCGCGCAATGGATGCGGATCTGATGGGTGCGGCCGGTCTTGGGGTAGAGCTCGAGCCAGCTGCGCTCGCCGTCGCTGCCCAGCACCCGGTAGCCGGTCACTGCCGCCCGGCCTTCGGGATCGACCTGCATCCACCAGCCGCGCTCCTTCGAGCGCTTGGCGAGCGGCAGGTCGATCACGCCCTCCTCGCGCTCCGGGCGTCCCTTCACCACCGCCCAATAGGTCTTGCCGACCCGGCCGGCCATGAACAGACGGCCCAGCCGGCTCAGCGCCTTGCGGCGCCGGCCGAGCGCCAGGCAGCCGCTGGTGTCGCGGTCCAGCCGGTGGCCGAGCGCCGGTGTCTCGGGCAGACCGAAGCGCAACGCGTCCAGATAGAGCTCGAGGTTCGGTCCGCCCTTCGGCCCGGCATGGACCGGCATCCCGGCGGGCTTGTCGATCACCAGCACCAGCTCGTCGCGATAGAGCACGCGGCCGATCATCTCCTCGGGCGTCAGCGCTGCGGGCTCGCGCGGATGGCTGTGGGTCAAGCTCGTCGTTCCATGGCGGTTGGGCGGCCCCACTTCTAGAGCGGTTCACGACCGGGTGGAACCGCCGCGACGCCGGGCGGCCGACAGGAGCCGCGGGAGGCTTCCGGCAGACGGCATGAGGCGCCTTTCCGGCAGGAAGCCGGCGAGCCAGGAGGACGCGGCAAACCGGGGGGCAGTGCGTGTCCCGGGCGCCCCGCGCGGCCCTGCCGCCACCGGTCTTGCCGCTGGCCGCCCCCTGCCGGCGCCGATCGGGCGATCCGCATCAAGAGCGGTTGATCGCCGCGTGCGGGGGTGGTCGTGGGGCGTCCGCGGTCTACGGTGGAAGGTCGGAAAAGGCCGTGCCCGAGAGGACGCCGGATGAAGATCACGCGACACCAGGCCGGTCCTGTCGAAGCGCCATCCGGCCTGCGCGGTCGACTGCGCAGGCTCATGGGGCCTGCCGGCACGGGCGAGCTTCCCGATCGGGTGCGCCGTGCCATCGCCCTCCAGGAAGGGCAGAGCGAGGTGCTGGTGTGCTGGGTGCAGTACAGTGCCATCGCCACCTTCGCCGTCCTCTACTGGCTGGCACCCAAGGCCTTCCCGCCCGATGTGCCGTTCGAGCCGGTGCCGCTGGCGCTCGCGGCCTACGCGCTCTTCACCGGGCTCCGGCTCCGCCTGGCGCTGCGCCGCCAGCTCTCGCCGTGGTTCCTCAGCCTGTCGGTGGTGGTCGACGTCGGCGTGCTGATGCTGGCGATCTGGAGCTTCCACCTCCAGTACCAGGCGCCGCCGGGGATCTACGTGAAGGCCCCGACCTTCATGTATGCCTTCATCCTGATCGCCCTGCGCGCGCTGCGCTTCGATGGCCGCTACGTGCTTTTGGCCGGGCTTGCCACGGCGATCGGCTGGGCGGTGCTGGTGAGCTTCGCCCTGCTCGATCCGCGCAGCCGGATCACCCACGACTACCGCGCCTACATGATGTCCTACGACATCCTGCTGGGGGCCGAGTTCGACAAGATCGTCTCGGTGCTGATGGTCTCGCTGATCATCGCGCTGGCGCTGCACCGGGCGCGCCTGCTGCTGGTCTCGGCGGTGCGCGAGGAGCAGGCGGCGAGCGAGCTCTCGCGCTTCGTCGCTCCCGAGGTCGCCGACCGGATCCGCATGGCCGACGCCGGCATCCGGCCGGGCCAGGGCGTGGTCCGCGAAGGGGCGGTGCTGTTCGCCGACCTGCGCGGGTTCACGCCGCTGAGCACGCGACTGTCGCCGGACGAGACCATGGCGCTCCTGGGCGAGTGGCAGGGCCTGCTGGTGCCGCTCCTCCAGCGCCACGGCGGCAGTATCGACAAATATCTGGGCGACGGGATCATGGCGAGCTTCGGCGCGGCGAGCAGCAGTGCCGGCCCCGCCGCCGAGGCATTGCGCGCCGTCGACGAGATCCTCGCGAATGGCGAGGCGTGGCGGGCGGAGCGCGCCGCCCGTGGCCTGCCTGCACCTGCCATCGGTCTTGCCGCGGCCACCGGGGCGATGCTGTTCGGCGCCGTCGGGCACGGTGACCGGCTCGAATACACGGTGATCGGCGAGCCGGTGAACTTTGCCGCCAAGCTCGAGAAGCACACCAAGCAGGAGCTGGTGCGGGCTCTTTGCCCGGTGGAGACGCTGCACGCAGCCACCGAACAGGGCTACCGTCCTGCCCGACCGCTGGAGACGCGCGCCCGGCGCCGCATTGAGGGGGTGGCCGAGCCGGTCGATCTGGTCGTGCTGGGCTGAGGGCCTGGTCGGTGTGTGCGAGCGCGCCGTGATGGCTGGGACCAGGGTCAGGGCGGTCGGGCTTCAGCCGCCGGGCGGGCGGAACTGGTAGAGCCAGGTCTCGGTGAGCGGCCGGCCGCCCAGCTCCATGTAGAGCCGCAGCTCGACCGGAGCGCTGCCCTCGACGCTGAGATCCCACTGCGCGCGCCACCGGGTGGTGTTGGGGATCGGCTCGGCGAAGACGTAGGAGACCTCGCCGCGCGAGGCGGTGATCACCGGCTTGGGCATGATCCCCCAGGGGATTCCCTTGAGCGGACGACCTTCGAACTCCACGACGAACTTGTGCAGCCCGGGCGGCCGCGGGTTGCCTGGCTCCCCGCCGCGTCCCAGGCGGGTGGCGGCGGTGAGGGCCAACTCGGCGGGTGGATAGGGATGCTCGTCGAGCCAGTGCAGCCGGTAGTCGAAGCGCAGCTCCTGGCCGGCCCTGGCGGGCGCGGCCGGAACCCAGAACGCCACGATGTTGTCGTGGATCTCGTCGTCGGTGGGAAGCTCCACGAGCTGCACCGCACCCTTGCCCCACTGGCCCAGCGGCTCAACCCACAAGGACGGGCGGCGCTCGTAGTTCACGCCATCCAGATAGTGGTCGAAATTGCGGTCGCGCTGCATCAGGCCGAAGCCTTTGGGGTCGGTGTCGAGGAAGCTCGAGACGGAGAGGGTCGGGGGGTTCTCGAGAGGCCGCCAGAGGCGCTCGCCATTGCCGGTCCAAAGGGCCAGCCCGTCGCTGTCGTGGACTTCCGGGCGCCAGTCGTTGAGCCGCTCGCGGCCATGCTCGCCATACCAGAACATCGAGGTGAGGGGGGCGATGCCCAGCCGCTCGATGTCGCGGCGCACGAAGAGCCGGGCCTCGACGTCCATGATCACGCCGAAGCCGCGGCGGCAGGCGAAGTGGAAGGCGCCGGTGAGGCTGGGCCCCTCGAGCAGCGCCCAGACCGGCTGCACCGCCTCCGGCCCGTCGGCCGGGCCGATATAAAAGGCGGTGAAGTCGGGAAATTCCTCGCCCGTCCCGCCGGCGACATTGACCGCCACGCCACGCGCCGAGAGCCCGTACTGGCCAAGGGCGCCGATGGCCCGGAAATAGGAGGCGCCCAAAAACGCCAGCCAGTCCTGGGTGCGCCAGTCGTCCCGCTGGCCGGCCTCCTGGAAGCGGAACCCGGCAAAGCCCGAATCGCGCGGCAGCTCGTGGGCCGGGCTGTCGGCCGGCATGTCGAAGTAGCGCGGATTGTAGATCACCTCGCGCGCCTGGCCGTCCTCCACCAGGTGCATGCGCACCGTCTTCTTGAAGAAGCGGCCGAGGTGGAAGAAGGTCACCGGATAGTGCCCCTCGCCGTCGGCGAAGGGGGCGAGTGCGGTGCGAAAGCGGATGGCGCCGTGGGCGGCGTAGTCGATCGCCTCGGTGACCTCGGGGGCCGGGCTAGGCGGCGCCGTGTAGGGACCGCCGGCGAGGGCGCGGGCCTGCTTCACCAACCTCTCGAATGAGAACGGCTCGGGGGCGCCGACCTCCAGCCGCTCCGCGGCGGCCGCGCCGCGCGCCAGGAAGAGGGCCGCCGACCCGGCGGTGCCGGCCAGGAGGGTGCGGCGGGTCACGGAGAACGTCATGCGCCTTGCTCCGGGGCGGTGGACCGGCCCGAAGCATAGCACCCGCGCGCCTCGGAAAAAGAGCCGCAGGCGATCCGCCAGCTCGGCATTTCCGGCGACGTCGAGGGAGGATATGCTACCTCCGGTTTATCAACCTCGCATGCCGGGAGCCTCGCCTTGCTCGAGCTCGCGTCCCAGGCGCTGCTGTTGGCCGCCGCCGCCACCCTGTTGCTCGCCGCTCTTTGCGACGTCGCCTGGCGCCTCATCCCCAACGGCGTCCCGCTGGCGCTGGTGGCCCTCGGGGCTGGCCTGCGGCTGGCTCAGGCCGGGCCACAGGGCCTGGTGTGGACCGCGGCGGCGTCGGCCCTGCTGTTCGCCGTGATGCTGCTCGCCTGGAGCCGTGGCCTGATGGGGGGCGGCGACGCCAAGTTGCTGCCGGCCGCCGCCATGACCCTGCCGGCCGGCGCGGTGCCGCAGCTCGTCCTGATGACGGCGCTTGCCGGCGGCGCCCTGGCCCTGCTCTACCTGCTCCTCCAGCAGGCCGCCCGACGCCTGCCGGCCTTCCCCCGCCAGCAGCGCGGCCGGCCGCTCCTGCGCCGCCTGCTGGCCGCCGAGAGCTGGCGCCTGCGGCGCCGCGGACCGCTGCCTTACGGTGTCGCGATCGCTGCGGCGGCCCTGCTGCTCCTGCTCCGTCACGCCTGAGGCGGTGCCACAGGGCGCTGCGCGCGGCTCTGTCGCAACGGCCCTGCGCTGCCCCCTGACATCGGTCACGCTGAGGCGTTTGTCACGGCAGGCGCCCTAGAGGTAGAGGGCGCGGACGTCGACGGTGGAGTCGCGGCCCAGCCGCGCGAAGCTGGCCTCGAGCCAGGCGGCCGCATGCTCGCGACCGAGTTCCCGGAGATGGGTCAGGAAGCCCCAGTCGGCGTTCATCTTGCTCATCGCCGGGAGGTTCTTCGTCACGGCGTCAGAGAGGATGCCGTGGATCAGCATCCGCTTCATGCGCGAGCCCTGGATCTCGCCCTCGTCGATCAGCCGGGTGACGAAGGCGATCGCTCGCATCTCGCGCATCAGCGAGGAGTTGAAGCTGATCTCGTTGAGGCGGTTCATGATCTCCTCGGCGGTGCGCGGCACGCCGGGGCGCTCGAGCGGGTTGATGTGGACGATGACGACGTCGCGGCTCTCGCAGCCGTAGATCAGCGGGAAGATCGCCGGATTGCCCATGTAGCCGCCGTCCCAGTAGGCCTCGCCGTCGATCTCGACGGCCTGGAAGAGGAAGGGCAGGCAGGCCGAGGCCAGGACCGCGTCGGCGGTGATCTCGGGGTTCTCGAAGATCCGCACCTTGCCGGTGCGCACGTTGGTTGCCGAGAAGAAGAGCTTGAGGGGGCACTGGCGGCGCACCAGCGCAAAATCCACCACCTCCTCGAGCACGCTGCGCAGCGGGTTGATGTTGCAGGGATTGAACTGGTAGGGCGAGAGCATCCGCGTGCCGAGCTCGAAGGCCAGGAAGGCGGGCGAGAAGTCCAGCCCGTGATTGCCCAGCATCCGGTCGATCGGGGAGGGCTGGAGGGGACTGAACGCAGCCGCCTCGGCGATCAGACGCCAGAATTTCTCCAGCGACCGGCGCGCCTCGGCCCGACCGCCCGCAGCCATGCCATAGGCGAGCACCGCAGCGTTCATCGCCCCCGCGCTGGTGGCCGAGATCCCCTCGAACGCCAGCCGCTCCTCCTCCAGCAGCCGGTCGAGCACGCCCCAGGCGAAGGCGCCGTGCGCGCCGCCGCCCTGGAGCGCGAGGTTGACGGTGCGGTGGCTATCCTCTCCTGCCTGCTGCGTCATCGCCCGCTCCTTCCCCGGCTCGCCCGGGGCGCTCAGCGCCCCTTGAAGACCGGCCGGCGCTTCTCGAAGAACGCCGCCATGCCCTCCTTCCGGTCCTCGGTGGCGAAGAGCAGCTGGAAGGCCTTGCGCTCGAGCATCAAGGCGGTGTCGAGGGGCGCATCCTCGCCGGCCAGCACCGTCTCCTTGATCTGCATGACAGCCACCGGCGGCATGGCGGCGATCCTGCGTGCGAGCTCCATGGCCCGCTCGAGCACCTGACCGTCCTCCACAACCTCGCTCACCAGCCCCATCTCCAGCGCCTCGCGGGCCGGCACCATGTCGCCGGTCAGGAGGATCTTCATGGCGCGGTACTTGCCCACCGCGCGCAGCAGGCGCTGGGTGCCGCCGGCGCCCGGCATGATCCCCACCTTCACCTCCGGCTGGCCCAGCTTGGCACTCTCGCCCGCCACGATGATGTCGGCGTGAAGCGCCAGCTCGCAGCCGCCGCCCAGCGCGAAGCCGCTCACCGCGGCGATCACCGGCTTCTCGCAGTCCTTGACGGCCTTCCACAGGCGCCAGGTCCCGTGCAGCACCTGGTCGACCACGGTGGTCTCGCCGAACTCGCGCAGATCGGCGCCGGCGGCGAACGCCTTCGCGTCGCCGGTCACGACGATCGCCCGGCAGGTCTCGTCGGCGTGGAGTGCCTGGAAATGCTCGGCGAGCAGGGTGCGCACCCGCATGTTGAGGGCGTTGCGCGCCTCGGGCCGGTTGATGCGCAGCAGCGCCACGCCCTCGGCCGGACGCTCGGCGATCACTTCCGTCATGCGACATTGCTCCTGTTGTGCGGTTCCGGTGGTTCACGAGCATTCCCGGCATCGGTAGCTTGCGCAAGCCGCCGCGCGCGCGGCCTTTCCGGAGAACCCCCGCATGGCCCTCGACCAGCAGACCCTCGACCAGCTCATCGACACGGTGCGGCGCTTCGTGCGCGAGCGCCTGGTGCCCAACGAGCACCGCGTGGCCGACGAGGACGCGATACCGCCCGAGCTCGTCCAGGAGATGCGCGAGCTGGGCCTCTTCGGCCTCTCGGTACCCGAGGAGCATGGCGGGCTCGGGCTCACCATGCGCGAGGAGGTGCTGGTGGCCTTCGAGCTCGGCCGCACCTCGCCCGCCTTCCGCTCGATGATCGGCACCAACAACGGCATCGGCTCGCAGGGCATCGTGCTGGACGGCACGCAGGAGCAGAAGGCGAAATACCTGCCGAAGCTCGCCTCGGGCGAGATCATCGGCTCGTTCGCGCTCACCGAGCCGGAGAGTGGCTCGGATGCCGCGAGCCTGCGCACCTCCGCCCGGCGCGACGGCGATCACTACGTGCTCAACGGCACCAAGCGCTTCATCACCAACGCCCCGCAGGCCGGGCTCTTCACCGTGATGGCGCGCACCAACCCCGACGAGCCCGGGGCGCGCGGCATCTCGGCCTTTCTCGTGGAGGCCGGCACGCCGGGCCTGCACCTGGGGCCGCCCGACCGCAAGATGGGTCAGCGCGGGACCCACACCTGCGACGTGATCTTCGAGGACTGCCGCGTGCCGGCCAGCCAGCTCCTGGGCGGTGTCGAGGGCCAGGGCTTCAAGACCGCCATGAAGGTGCTCGACCGCGGCCGGCTGCACATCGCCGCCATCTGCGTGGGCGTGGCCGAGCGGCTCATCGAGGACAGCGTGCGCTACGCCGCCGAGCGCCGCCAGTTCGGCAAGGCCATCGGCGAGTTCCAGCTCGTTCAGGCGATGCTCGCCGACAGCCGCACCGAGGCCTATGCCGGCCGGGCCATGGTGCTGGATGCCGCCACCCGCCGCGACGAGGGCCTGAACGTCAGCGTCGAGGCGTCGTGCTGCAAGTATTTCTGCTCGGAGATGGTGGGCCGCGTGGCCGACCGGGCGGTGCAGGTCCACGGCGGTGCGGGCTACATCGCCGACTACGGCGTCGAGCGCTTCTATCGCGACGTCCGGCTGTTCCGGCTCTACGAGGGCACCTCGCAGATCCAGCAGCTCGTGATCGCCCGGCAGATGCTCAAGGAGATCGAGGCTTGATCCGGGACAACATGGCCGGCACCGGCCTGCTCGACGCGCTGCTGCGCCCCCGCTCCATCGCCATTCTCGGCGCCTCCGACGATCCCACCCGGATCGGCGGGCGGCCGCTCGCCTACCTCAAGGCGGCCGGCTATGCGGGGCGGATCTTTCCGGTCAACCCCAAGCGCGAGACGGTGCAGGGCCTGCCCGCCTGGCCCTCCATCGACGCGGTCCCCGAGAGCGTCGAGTTCGCCATCCTGGCGGTGCCGGCGGCGCTCATCATCGACGCGGCGCGGGCCTGCGGCGAGCGCGGTGTGAAGGCCTGCGTGGTGTTCAGCGCCGGCTTCGCCGAGGCGGGCCCCGAGGGCGAGGCCCGGCAGGCCGAGCTCCTAGCGGTGGCGCGCGCCTACGGCATGCGCATCGTCGGACCCAACTGCCTGGGGCTCTTCAACGCCACCGACGGGTTCTACCCGGTCTTCTCCACCAGCCTCGACCGGGGCCTCCCGCCCAAGGGCCGCCTTTCCATCGTCAGCCAGAGCGGCGCCTTCGGCACCCATCTCTACTGGCTCGCCAAGGAGCGGGGCCTGGGGATGCGCTACTTCATCTCCACCGGCAACGAGTGCGACGTGCACGTGGCCGAATGCCTGCGGGCCCTGGCGGAGGATCCGGGCACCGGCGTCATCATGGCCTATCTCGAGAGCGCCAAGGACGGGCCGATGCTGGTGGAGGCCCTGGAGACGGCCCGCCGCAACGGCAAGCCGGTGGCGATCATGAAGGTGGGGCGCAGCGAGGTGGGGGCCGAGGCCGCCCGCTCGCACACCGCGGCGCTGGCCGGCGCCGACGCCGCCTACGACGCCGTGCTGCGCCAGTATGGCGCGGTGCGCGCCCGCACCACCGAGGAGCTGGTGGACATCGCGCACATCTGCAGCCACGGCGTCTTCCCCCGGGGCGACAGGATCGGCCTGGTCTCGATCTCCGGCGGGATCGGCGTCCTGATGGCGGATGCCGCCAGCGACGCCGGCCTCGACGTGGCGCCGATGCCCGAGGCCACCCAGGCGCGCCTGAAGGAGGCGCTGCCCTTCGCCAGCCCGCGCAATCCGGTGGACATCACCGCGCAGGCCTTCAACGATTTCGGCCTGGTGGAGAGCAACCTGAAGCTCATGGCCGAGGAGGGCGGCTATGACGGTATCGTCGTGGGCTTCTCCAGCGTCGCCGGCTCGCCGGTCTTTGCCGAGCCGCTGCTGGCGGCCCTCGGCAATGTCCGCAGGAGCCATCCCGAGACGCTCCTGATTCACTCCTGCCTCGTTCCCGACGCGCTCAGGCTGCGCTTCGAGGCGGCCGGCGTGCCGGTCTTTCCCGATCCTTCCCATGCGGTCGAGGCCTTCGCCGCCGCCGCCCGCTTCGGACGGGCCTTCGCACGCGAGGAGCGGCCCGCACCGGAGCTGCCGGCGCCGGCCGAAATCCCGCGCCGACCCTTGGGCGAGCACGAGGCCAAGCGCCTGCTGGCCGAGGCCGGCGTGCCGGTGCCGGCGGAGCGGCTGGCGGGCTCGGCCGGGCAGGCGGTCGAGGCGTTCCGCGCCATGGGCGGCGGAAAGGTCGTGATGAAGCTCGTCTCGCCCGACATCGCCCACAAGACCGAGATCGGCGGCGTGCTGCTGAACCTCGCCGATGAGGAGGCCGTTCGGTTGGGCTATGGCACGCTCGTCGAGCGCGCCGCCCTGCACGCGCCGCAGGCCCGCCTCGATGGCATCCTCGTGACGCCGATGCTGGAAGGCGGCGTCGAGATGATCATGGGTGTGCAGGTGGATCCGGTCTTCGGGCCGCTGGTCATGCTGGGCCTGGGCGGCGTGTTCGTCGAGGTGATGAAGGACGTCACGCTGCGCCTCGCCCCCTTCGGCGAGGAGGAGGCCATGGCGATGATCGGCGAGCTTCGGGGCCGCGCGCTGCTCGAGGGCGCGCGCGGCCAGGAGCCGGCCGATGTGGCGGCCCTGGCGAAGGCGCTGGCAGCGCTCTCGCGCTTCGCAGCGGCCAACGCGGGGGCCATCGAGAGCGTCGATGTGAACCCCTTCCGCGTGTTGCCGAAGGGGCAGGGGGCGGTGGCCCTCGACGCTCTCGTGGTGCCGCGCAGCAGCTAGCTCAGCTTTCCGCGAAGCAGGTGGTGGAGGTCCCGCCGGCGAACAGCATGGCCTCCCCGCCCTTGCTCCAGAACTCGGCGGCGCCATCGGCATAGCGGCTGCCCGAGGCGGCCGGCTGGATCGGCAGCTCGTGGCGCACGCCGTCGACCGTGACGGTGGCGCGCTGGCCGCCGGGGTCGAATTCCGTCTGCACGACGCGGCCATCCTCGCACGTCCAGGCTTCCGTGGCACCGGCTGCAGAGGCCGCGGCCCCGCTCGCGGCAGCCGGCGGCGCATCGCTGCCACCGCCGCAGGCGGCGAGCGCGAGGGTCGCCAGGAGGGCGGAGCCCAGGCGGGCGAGGGTGCGGTCTCTCATCCTTGTCCCCTTCATTTGCGGGCCGATGGCCCCTTCAAAGATCCTCGGGCGACCTACACATTCTCCCGGCGCGCTGCAATGAGCCACCCCGGCCAGCTTCGGCCGGGAAATTGGCCTTGCCGGCCCGAGACTGCTATGTCCGCATCCGGTCTGTGCCCGGAGGGCACCAACAAGAAGGGGACACCATGGCTTTTCCGACTGTTCCGGGGCTGGAGATGAAGGGGGCGGCCGCGGCCGGCTTCGAGGCGATCCTGAGTGCGGAGGCGCTGGCGTTCCTCGTCGATCTCGAGCGCCGCTTCCGCGACGAGCGCAAGCGGCTCCTGGCAGCCCGTGAGGAGCGGCAAAAGCGCATCGATGCCGGTGAGCTGCCGGGCTTCCTGCCGGAGACCTCGGCCATCCGCAACGGCGAGTGGAAGGTGGCGCCGATCCCCGCCGACCTCCAGAACCGCCGCGTCGAGATCACCGGCCCGGTCGACCGCAAGATGGTCATCAACGCGCTGAACTCGGGCGCGTCGTGCTACATGGCCGACTTCGAGGATTCGACCACGCCGCTGTGGACCAACCAGGTGCAGGGTCAGATCAACCTCCGGGACGCCATCGCCCGCAAGGTCGACTTCACCGATCCCTCGAGCGGCAAGAGCTACAAGCTGGCGGACGAGACCGCGACGCTGCTGGTGCGCCCGCGCGGCTGGCACCTCTCGGAAAAGCACATGCTGGTCGACGGCGAGCCCATGAGCGGCGGCCTGTTCGACTTCGGCCTCTACTTCTTCCACAACGTCAAGGAGCTCACGAGCCGGGGCTCGGGGCCCTATTTCTACCTGCCCAAGATGGAGAGCCATCTCGAGGCGCGGCTGTGGAACAACGTGTTCCTGCACGCGCAGCAGGCGCTCGGCGTGCCGGTGGGCACCATCAAGGCCACCGTGCTCATCGAGACCATCCTCGCCACCTTCGAGCTCGACGAGATCATCTACGAGCTGCGCGAGCACATGGCAGGACTCAACTGCGGCCGCTGGGACTATATCTTCAGCTACATCAAGCGGTTCAGGAACCATCCGGACCGTATGCTGCCCGACCGCGCGGAAGTCACCATGACGGTGCCGTTCATGCGCGCCTACAGCCGCCTGGTGATCAAGACCTGCCACCGCCGCGGCTGCTTCGCCATGGGCGGCATGGCGGCCCAGATCCCCATCAAGACCGACCCGAAGAAGAACGAGGAGGCCATGGCCAAGGTCCGCGCGGACAAGGAGCGCGAGGCCAATGACGGCCATGACGGCACCTGGGTCGCGCATCCCGGGCTGGTGCCGATCGCCAAGGAGATCTTCGACCGGGTGATGCCCGAGCCCAACCAGGTGGAAAGCGGCAAGCAGGCCGACCTGACGGTGTCGGCAGAGGAGCTCATCGCCGCGCCGAAGGGCTCGATCACCGAGGCGGGTCTGCGGATGAACTGCAACGTGGGCATCGGCTACACCGAGGCCTGGCTGCGCGGGATCGGCTGCGTGCCGCTCCACAACCTCATGGAGGACGCCGCCACCGCCGAGATCAGCCGCGCCCAGGTCTGGCAGTGGCGCCGCCACAAGGCGAAGCTCGACGACGGCCGCACGGTCGACACGGCGCTGATCCGCAAGACGGTGGAGCAGGAGCTGGAGACGATCGCCAAGGAGGTCGGCGACAATCGCTGGAAGGGCGGTCGCTGGAACGACGCGGCCAAGCTCTTCCTCGAGCTGGTCGAGCGCGACGACTTCGTCGAGTTCCTGACCCTGCCGGCCTACGAGCGGGTGGTCGCCGAGGGCGGCTGAGCCCGGGGCCGGGCCGGCTTTCTCCTCCGCGGGCGCTGGCCGCCCTAGAGGACGAGAAAGCCGGCGAGCCCGGCCGTGACGACCACCAGCCAGGCGGGCGCCTGCCAGGCGGCGAGCGCCACGAAGGCGGCGGCGGCCACCGCCATCGCCGGCGGCGAGACGATCCCCTCGGTGAAGACCGGATCGTAGAGAGCAGCCGCGAGCAGGCCCACCACGCCGGCGTTCACGCCGGCCAGGGCGCGGCGGGCGAGCGGCGCGCTGCGCAGGCGGTCCCAGAAGGGCAGGCTTCCGGCAATCAGCAGGGCCGAGGGGAGGAAGATGGCAAGGAGTGCCAGAGCCGCCCCCGCGATGCCCGAGGGCGGCACGTTCATCACCGTGCCCAGATAGGCGGCAAAGGTGAAGAGCGGTCCCGGCACGGCCTGCGCGGCGCCGTAGCCGGCGAGGAAGGCCTCGCGGTCGACCATGCCCGGCCCCACCACCTCCGCCTGGAGCAGCGGCAGCACCACGTGCCCGCCGCCGAAGACCAGCGCGCCGGCCCGGTAGAACGCGTCGAACAGCCGGGCATTCCCGTCTCCTGCCGAGGCCAACAGGGGAAGGACCAGCAGCAGGGCGAAGAAGGCCGCAAGGAACAGGAGAGCCGTGCGGCGCCGGACGGCCACGGCCAGCGCCTCGTCCTCCTCCGCCGGCCCGGCCGTGCCGGGACGCAGCCAGGCCAGCCCGGCGAGGCCGGCCAGCAGGATGACGAGCACCTGGCCCGCGGCGGTGGGGACCAGCATCGCGCCGATCATCCCCAGAACGGCGATCGTGGCGCGCTCCCTGTCGGGGGCGAGGCTCCTCGCCATGCCGAGCAGCGCGTGCGCGACCACCGCCACGGCGGCCGCCTTGAGCCCCTGGATCCAGCCCGTGCCGGCGCTAGCCTCCAGCGTGCCCGCGCCGTAGGCGAAGGCCACGAGCAGGATCGCGGAGGGGAGGGTGAAGGCGGTCCAGGCGGCGAGCATGCCGGGATAGCCGGCGCGCAGCAGCCCCACCGCCATGCCGACCTGGCTGGAGGCGGGACCGGGGAGGAACTGGCACAAGGCCACGAGATCCGCGTAGGCGTGCTCGCTGAGCCAGCGGCGGCGGACCACGAAGGCCTCGCGGAAGTATCCCAGATGGGCGACGGGACCTCCGAAGGAAGTCAGGCCCAGGACGAGGAACACGCGGAAGACCTCGAGGGCCGAGCCGCGGCCGACGCTTGCGCCGGCCCGCAGTCTGTCGGTGCTCATTCGCCTCTTCCTGCAGGTCCGCCAGCACCCCCGGCCGCTGCCGGCCGGGGGCTTCGAAAGCAGGCTCAGTCGCCGGCGCTCAGGCCGTTCTCCGCGTCGCTCGCAGCCAGCGACGGGTCGCGCTCGGCGGGATCGCCATAGCCGCCGCCGCCCGGCGTCAGGACGGTGAGGCGCTCGCCGCCCTCGACGATCTGGAAGCCCTTGCCGCGCAGGGTGCGGCCCTTGCTGGTGGTGAGCGCGCCGGCCGCACCGTTCTTGCCGCCCAGCACGCCGCGCGGCGGGAACTGGATGCGGTCCATGGCGGCCAGCAGCTCGAAGGGCAGGCCCTCGCCGTGCTCGACCTCGATGGCCTGGCCGTGGCCGCCGCGGAAGCGCCCGGCGCCGCCGCTGCCCTCGCGATACTCCTTGCGCCAGAACACCAGCGGCGTCTGCGCCTCGACGATCTCCACCGGCGTGCCCTTCACGCCCGAGGGATAGGCGGTGGCCGAGAGGCCGTCCCTGCTGGGCCGGGCGCCGGTGCCGCCATTGCTCGTCATCGTGAAGGCGAAGCCGTAGCGCCCGTCATTGTCGCGCCCGCGCGGGCCGCGGAAGGTCATGTTCCAAAGGCAGCTCGTGCCCTCGGCCGGGCAGCGCTCGGGAATCGCCTGACGCAGGCAGCCGAACACCACGTCGGGCAGCATCTGGCCGATGACGTGGCGCGAGGAGACGGCCGCCGGATAGGGCGCGTTGAGCAGCGCTCCCTCCGGTGCGGTCACCTCGAACACCCCCAGCGAGCCCGCATTGTTGGGCACGCCCGGGGCGATGGCGCACATCAGCCCGAAGCAGCTATAGGCGGTGGTGTAGGAGAGCGGCACGTTGATGCCACGCCGGACCATGGGCGAGGTGCCGTCGAAGTCGACGGTCACCCCGTCCTCGCCGATCGTGGTCCTGGCCACCAGCTCCAGCGGCTCGTCGTAGCCATCGATGGTCATGGCGTAGTCGAAGCTGCCCTTGGGGAGCTTGGCGAGCTCCGCCAGCACCGCCTTGCGCGACTGGCCCAAGATGTGCTCGGCCAGCTCGTCCAGGTTCGCCAGGCCGAACTCGCCCATCATCGCCGAGAGGCGGCGCGCTCCCACGTCATTGCAGCCGACCAGCGAGTAGATGTCGCCCTCGACCTCCACCGGCAGGCGGGTGTTGGCCTTGCAGATGGCGACGATGTCGCGGTTTACCCGGCCCTGGTCGACGATCTTGAGGAAGGGCAGGTAGATCCCCTCCATGTGAACGTCGGTGCCGTCCGGGCCAAAGCCGATCCCGCCGATGTCGGTGAGGTGCGAGGTGCAGGAGAACAGGCCTACCAGCTCGCCATTGTGGAAGGCGGGGGTGGTCACCACGAAGTCGTTGAGGTGGCCCGTCCCCTTCCACGGGTCGTTGGTGATGTAGGCGTCGCCCTCCTTCATGGTCTCGAGCGGGAAGGCCTCGATGAAGTACTTCACGCTTTCGGCCATGGAGTTGACATGGCCGGGCGTGCCGGTGACCGCCTGGGCCAGCATGCGGCCGTGCCGGTCGAACACGCCGGCCGAGAGGTCGCCGCACTCGCGCACGATGGGGCTGAAGGCGGTGCGCAGCAGGGCCTGGGCCTGCTCCTCGACCACGGCCACCAGCCGGTTCCACATGATCTGCAGGTCGATGGGCGAGAGGCTCATGACGTCAGTCCTTCCGCTCGAGCACGAGATGGCCGGCACCGTCGATGCGCGCATCGAAGCTGGCGGTCACGAAGGTGGTGGTGGTCTGCTCCTCGATCAGGCAGGGCCCGGCCACGGCGGTGCCGGGAGGCATCGCCTCGCGGGCGAAGACCGGCAGCTCGACAAAGGCGCGCGCGCCCGGCTCGAAGACCTCGCGGCGCAGGCGCGGGGCGCCGGCCTCGCGGCGGGAAGCCTCGGGTGCGGTCGCAGGGGCGGGCACGCTGGTCGCCAAGGTGAGCGCCCAGGTGAGGGTCTCCACCTCGGCATCGGGGATGACCCGGCCGAAGAGGGCGCGATAGGCCTCCTCGAACGCCGCGCGCAGGGTGGCGCCGTCAGCAGGCTCGAGCTCGCGCGTGGGAATCGCCACGGCGACCTCGTGGCCCTGGCCCACATAGCGCATGTAGATCAGCCGCTTCTGCTCGAGCCGGGCGTCCCTGGCGCCCTCGCGGACCACCTCGTGGGCCTCCGCGTGCATCTCGTCGAGCAGCGCGTTGGCGCGCGCCGCGTCGAAGCTGCCCAGCGTCAGGTGGAGCGAGCGCACCACCTCGTAGCCCACCGGCGAGGCCAGGAAGCCCACCGCCGAGCCGACGCCGGCATTGCACGGCACCACCAGGCGGCGGATGCCCAGCTTCTCGGCGAGGCGGGCGGCGTGCAGCGGCGCCGCACCGCCGAAGGCCACCATGGCGTAGTCGGCGACATTGACGCCGCTTTCCACCGCGTGGACGCGGGCGGCGTTGGCCATGTTCTCGTCGATGATCTCGGAGATGCCGAAGGCGGCGGTGGTCTCGTCCATGCCCAAAGGCTCGCCCACCGAGCGGCCCACCGCGGCGCGCGAGGCCGCCACGTCGAGGGTCATCTGGCCGCCGGCAAAGCCTTCGGGCGTGAGCCGGCCCAGCACCACGTCGGCGTCGGTCACGGCGGCATCCTCACCGCCGCGCCCGTAGCAGGCGGGGCCCGGCTCGGAGCCGGCGCTGTCGGGGCCCACGGTGATGCGGCCCAGCGAGTCGACCCGGCCGATCGAGCCGCCGCCGGCACCGATCTCGACCATCTCGATCACCGGGATGCGGACGGGGAAGCCCGAGCCCTTCATGAAGCGGGCTTGGCGGTCCACCTCGAAGGTCCGCGCGGTCTGCGGCTTGCGGTCCTGGATCAGGCAGATCTTGGCGGTGGTGCCGCCCATGTCGAAGCTCAAGAGCCGGTCCTCGCCCAGCTCTGCGGCGATCTGCGAGGCCAGCATGGCGCCGCCGGCAGGACCGCTTTCCACCAGACGGATCGGAAAGCGCCGCGCCGTGCCGACCGTGGTGAGGCCGCCGCCCGAGGTCATGAGGTAGAGCGGCGCCTTCATGCCGCGGGCCTTGAGGGCCTCCTCGAGCCGGCCCAGATAGCCGTCCATCAAAGGCTGCACATAGGCGTTGGCGACGGTGGTCGAGGTCCGCTCATACTCGCGGATCTCGGGGCAGACCTCGCTCGAGATGGCGATCGCCACGCCGGGCAGTGCCGCCTCCAGGATCTCGCGCGCCCGCCGCTCGTGCTCGCCCGCCGCGTAGGCATGGATGAAGGCGATGGCGATGCTCTCGGCCCCCGATTCCCGCAGCTTCGGCGCCAGCGCCGCCACCGCGTCCTCGTCGAGCGCCAGCAGCACCTCGCCGGCCGCCGAGACGCGCTCGGGCACGGTGAAGCGCAGGGCACGCGGCACGAGATGCTTCGGCTTCTCGATGAAGATGTCGTACTGGTCGAAGCGGCCCTCGTCGGCGATGTCGAGGACATCGCGGAAGCCCTCGGTGGTCACCAGCGCGGTCCTGGCACCCTTGCGCTCGATGATCGCATTGGTGGCCAGCGTCGTACCATGGACGAACAGGTCGACGGCGCTGGCCTCGAGGCCCGCCTCCCGGAGGAGGATGTCGAGGCCGTTGACGACTGCCTGTTCCGGCGCGCGCGGCGTGGTCAGCACCTTGCGCGTGCGGACGTCGGTGCCGGTGTCGAGCACAAGGTCGGTGAAGGTTCCGCCGATGTCGACGGCGACGCGAACGCGACTGGACATGATCTTCAATGGGACTCCTGTCGACGGGGGCCTTGGCGGTTCCGCAAGGCGCGTCATGTTCAGCACAGGCACCCCCGGACTGCCAACAGTTGCATGATGGAGATGGTCATGCGTCGAGCCGTTTTCGCTCTTGCTTTTGCCGCCGCGGCGCTGCCGGCGGCAGTCGCCCAGGCAGCGGCGGCCGGCTGGCGGCCCGATCCGGCGGCAAGCTCGCTGTCCTTCGAGGCCCGCCAGGGAACGAGCCGGCTCACCGGCGGCTTCGAGCGGTTCGAGGCCAGCATCGAGTTCGACCCGGCACGGCCGGAGGCGGCGGCGATCGAGGTCACGGTCGACGTCACCAGCCTGCGGCTGGGCGACCCCTCGCGGCGCGGCGAGGTGCTCTCGCAGGCCGGGCTCGATGCCGGTGCGTTCGCCCGGGCGACCTACGAGACGGTCTCCGTGACGCCGCTGGGCGACGACCGCTACGCCATCGAGGCGCGCCTCACCTTGCGCGGGGTCACGCAGCCGCTCAGCCACGACGCGGTGATCCGTGTGAGCGGCGACGAGGCGCATGCCGAGGGGCTGGTGCCGGTCGACCGCAACGCCTTCGGCGTGGGCCAGGGGCCGTTCGCCAGCGAGGAGGTGATGGCAGCCGAGGTGCTGGTGCGCTTTGCGATCGCTGCCCGGCGAGCCGGCGGATGAGGCGCGCGCCGGTGGCGCTGCGCAACAGCGCCGAGGAATGGGGGGCCGTCGCCAAGGCGCTGCACTGGCTGCTGGCGGCTCTGCTGGCCGGCCAGTGGGCGCTGGGCTTCTACATGAGCGGCCTGGCGGAGACCGACCTGATGCTGCGCTTCGAGCTGTACCAACTCCACAAGTCGGCGGGGCTCACGCTGCTGCTGCTGGTGCTCTTGCGCCTCGCCTGGCGGGCGGGTGGCCCGGTGCCGGGCTGGCCGCAGGGCATGCCGCGCTGGGAGCGCCGCGCCGCCAGCGCCAGCCACGCTCTTCTCTACGTGCTCATGATCGGCCTGCCGGTCACCGGCTTTCTCATGGTCTCGACCTCGCCGCTCGGCCTGCCGACCCGGTTCTGGGGTCTTTTCGCCGTGCCCCACCCGCTGGGCCCCAACGCCACGCTGGAACGGGCCTTCGCGAATATCCACGAGAATCTCGCATGGGCCTTCGCATTCCTCGTGCTGCTGCATGTGGCGGCAGCGCTCAAGCACCATTTCCGCGACCGCGACCGGGTGCTGGTGCGGATGCTTCCTGCTCGCTTCTTCCGCTGAACGCCTCGAGGAGGAAGCCGCGGAAGGCCTCCATCGGGTGGACGGCGGCATCGGCGCCGGGCGTGGTGCCGGCGGTCAGCCCCCAGGCGCGGAACGGCGCCAGCAAACCGGGATCGCCACTGACGACGTGGACGGGAACGCGACGCTCGTCCGGGGCGCCGCTCACCAGCGGCGCGGGCTCGTGATCGCCCAGCACGACCAGCAGGGTCCGGCGGTCGACGAAGCGGGTGCTGTAGGCCTGGATCGTCGCGAGCACCAGGTCGAGGGCCCCCAGATAGTGGCGCTTGAGGCTCGCCGGGTCGCGCCAGACCTCGCGGGCCTCGCCGCCGTGGCGGGGCAGGCCGGCAAAGAGGCTGCCGTCGCCGATCAGGGTCCAGTCCTCGACCAGCGGCGGGATGGGCGTGAAGGGGGCGTGGCTGCCGATCAGCGCTGCCTGCAGGAAGAGTGGCCGGCGCTCCATCGACTGGCCCCGCTCCAGCGCCTCGAGGGTGGCGAGCGTGTACTGGTCGGGCATGGTCACCCAGTCGAAGCCGGGGCCGCGATAGCCCAGATCGGGGGCGGCGTAGACCGTCTCGAAGCCGAGGCGCCCCAGCTCCGGCCAGGCTTCGGTGATGGCCGGCACGGCCAACACGCTGCGATGGCCGCTGCGCGCGAAGAGATGCGCGAGATCGGCGCTGGCGCGCTCCAGATAGACGCGAAAGCTCGCCTGGTCGGCGGTGCGGATGCCGCTTGCCAACGTCGCGTGGGCGAGCCACGACTGGCCGCCCACGGTGGGCGAGATGAGCCAGCCGCTGGCAGCGGACAGGCCGTGTGCATCCAGCGCCCGTTCCCAGGTCGCGAGCCGCGGGCGGATGGTGCCGGCAAAGGCCGGCTGCTCCAGCGCCGTGCGCCCGTAGGACTCGACGAACAGGACCAGCACGTCGACGCCGTCGAGCCGGCCGAGCAGCAGGTCGGGCGGTATGGCCTCGGCCGGGTCGGCCTCGGCGGTCTGCCGCCAGCGCCGGGCGGCGTCCGCGGCGTCGGCCGCCCGCTCGAGTTGAGCCGCCACCTGGTAAAAGCCGTGGAGGCTCACCAGCGGCAGCCCGACCTGCCGGCCGGGAGCGGGCGTGGCCATGCCGGCCAGGGCCATGCTGCCGGCCGCCAGCGTCACCGCGAGGGCGGCGGGCCGTGCCACTCCCAGCCCGGCCAGACCCGAGAGAAACCGCGCGGTCAGCACATAGAGGAGAAGCACCGTCAAGGCCGCAGTGAGGAGGAGCAAGACGGTTGCCGGCAGGCCGAAGCTGTCGCGGCTCAGTGCAATCAGCGAGCCTGCCAGCGGCACGTCGAAGACCAGTGTCACCGGCCGTCCCATCATTCGCCAGACTGCCCAATCGACGAGACGGAAGGCGATCAGCAGGGCCAGCGGTGCGGCCAGCAGCCGTGCCGCCAGGAGACGCCGGGGGCGCGGCAGGAGGGCGCACAGCGCCAGTGCCGTGACGAGCTCGAGGGGCACCGCCCAAGTGCCGATGCGGCCGAGGTCGGCCAACGAGGTGGGAAGATTGAGGGCGAGGGCCAGCACGAGCCCGGCGGCGAGCGTCGGCAGCAAGCGCGCCGTGCGGCTCACGGCGCATCGCCGCGGCGGCGCCACAGCCAGAGCCCGTCCATGGCGAAGGACAGGGTCACCGCCGCCAGCGCCAGGGCGGCCATTGACATGGCCCAGCCGGCCGGCACCACCGGCGCGAGCCCGCCGGTCATGAGCAGGATGGGCAGGGCGCAGCAGGTCTTGCGCCGCAGGCTCTCGGGAAGCGGTCGGGCGAGCCACGGCAGCATGCGCCCGCCGATCACGAAGAGCGGCCGCCACAGACCCGCCAGGAGGATCCATGGGCCCGCTTTGCCGGAGACGGCCAGGACCATCGACACGACGATCATCAAGACGGTGTCCGTCTCCATGTCGAGGCGGGCGCCGAACCGGCTTTCCTGGCCGAGCCGGCGGGCGATCCAGCCGTCGACCCCGTCGAGCAGGGCGGCCGGAGCGGCGAGGCTTACCGCCAGCCAGGCATCCGGCCCCGGCGTCCCGCCCGGCACCAGCAGCGCCAGCAGAAGGAGGGCCAGCACAAGTCGCGCGGTCGTGATCGTGTTGGCGAGACCGAAGGGGGTGGTGGCGCGCCGGTGGAAGGCGACGCCCACGGCCCCCGCCCCGGCAAGCGCGGCCGTGCCGGATGCTGCCGGTGACAGCCCGGCCATGTACCCTACCGCCAGCCCGACCAGGGCGGGAAGGGCGGCAGCACCGGCAGCATTGAGGAAGGTAGGCGTGAAACTGGTCATGATCCGGTCTTACGCTGGAGGTCGGGCGGCGGATTTCGGGCGTCGTGCGTCACTGGGCGGGCACCGTGACGAAACGAACCTTCGGCCGGACCATCGCTTGCTCTATATGATGCTTCGCGTCACGGGGCGAGCACCGCCGGAACCAAATGCCTGCGAGCTGCGTATGAACCTCTGGGCCGTACTAGCCGGAAGATGACGGTGAACGAGACACTGGGGTCAGCGACAAGAGACGTGGCGCAGGTTGCTGCCGCCGAGCGGGTGCTGCGCAGCGGTGGCGTGTGCCGCGTTGTCGGCCGCGAGGGGGCGGTGCTGGTGGCTGCGGTGGACGCCACCGACGGGACACGCTGGCGCGACTGGGCGGCCGCGCAGCCCGCCGGCCTGCGGCTGGTGCTGACGGGTCCGCGCGCCCTTGCCGTCGGGCTGGCGGTGCCGGGCGCCGCGTGCGCCGCCATCACCTTCGCCGGACCGGTCACGGCGGCCTGCATCGAGGCGCTGGCGGGGCGCGGGCCGTTGCCGAGCGGCACCGGGCTCGCCTGCTACCACGCCAGCGAGGCCGAGCGGGCGGCCATCGAGCTTGCCAAGCGGGCGGGCCTGCTGCCGGCGATCCTGTCGTTGCCCGACAGCGCCGGCGAGGTGGAGCATACGGTCGGGGCCGATGCGGTGCTGAGCCAGGCGTGCCGCGATGCGCGGGCGCTCGAGCCCGTGGTCGAGGCGATGCTGCCGATCGCCGCCACCGACAAGGCGCGCCTGGTGGCGTTTCGCGCGCCCGGCTCGTCGCTCGAGCATGTGGCCCTGCTGGTCGGTCGCCCCGAGGATGTCGAGGCGCCCTTGTGTCGGCTGCATTCCGAATGCCTCACGGGCGATCTCTTCGGCTCGCTGCGCTGCGACTGCGGCGAGCAGCTCGACGGCGCCATTGCCCGGATGGCCCAGGAGGGCCACGGCGTGCTGCTCTATCTGCGCCAGGAGGGGCGCGGCATCGGGCTGGTGAACAAGCTGCGCGCCTATCGCCTGCAGGAGCAGGGCCTGGACACCGTCGACGCCAACACGCATCTGGGCTTTCATCCCGACGAGCGCGATTTCGCCATCGCCGCAGCCATGCTGGAGAGGCTCGGCATCGCGCGGATCCGCCTCCTCACCAACAATCCGGAAAAGCTCGATGCCCTGGCCGGCCACGGTGTGGAGATCGTCGAGCGCCTGCCGCTGAGCTTCGCCGCCAACCGGCACAACCGCGCCTATCTCGAGACCAAGGCGCGGCGCAGCGGCCATCTGTTACGCTTCCTCGACGGAAGGCCGGTGCTGGCCGGCGGTGCGGAGGTCTAGCAGCGCCGGGAGGCTCACAAGATCAGGGGAGTTGTGCCGATGGTGCGCGATCGCATCTTCAAGGTCCTTCCTGCGGCGTGGCTGGCGGCCGTCCTGCTGGCCCCCGCAGGCGCCTCGGCGGAGCCACGCCGCTTCACCATCGACCCCGAGCACTTTCACCTGGGCTTCGCTGCCACCCATATCGGCTATGCCGACGTGCTGGGTCTGTTCCTCGAGGGCGGCGGAAGCTTCGTCTATGACGAGGAGGCCCGCGCGCTCTCCGAGCTGCGCGTCACCGTCGACGCCGCCAGCGTCTTCACCAACCACGCCAAGCGCGACGGTCATCTGCGCAGCAAGGACTTCCTGGCGGCCGGCGCCCACCCCGAGATCACCTTCGTGATGACCGGGGCCGAGCCTGGCAGCGAGACCGCCGGGACGGTCACCGGTGATCTCACCATGCGCGGCCAGACCCATCCGGTCACGCTCGAGGTCGTCCTCAACAAAGCCGGCACCTATCCCTACAACGACAATTACGTGCTCGGCATCTCGGCCCGCACGGTCATCGAGCGCAGCCGCTGGGGCATGACCTATGCCGTCGAGAACGGCTGGGTCGCCGACGCCATCCCCATCACCATCGAGATCGAGGCGATCCGCGAGTAGCGCCATGCAGCAGCCCGGCACCGCCTTCGACCGGCTCTGGCCGCAACTGCTCGAGGTGGCCCATGGCGGCCGTGCGGCCGGGACAGTGTCGCTGGACGGGCTGGGCGCGGTCGAGGTGCGGCTGGCCCGGCTCTATCTCGATTTCCTGGCTCCGCACGCGGATGGGCTCGCTGTCCTGGCTCATCTGGGCCAGAGCCTCGATGGCCGGATCGCCACCGACAGTGGCCACTCGACCTTCGTCACCGGCGAGGCCAACCTCGTCCACATGCATCGGCTGCGGGCCCTGTCCGACGCCGTCCTGGTGGGCGGCGGCACAGTGGCCCTCGACGATCCGCGCCTCACCGTGCGGCTGGTCGAGGGGCCGTCGCCGATGCGCGTGGTGATCGACACCGGGCGGAGGCTGGCCGGCCATCACCATATTTTCCAAAGGACGCCGCCGGAGACGCTGGTCCTGTGCTGCAGCAAGCGCGTCGGGGAGCCCCGCTTGGGCAGCGCGCGGGTGCTGGGCGTCGCCGCCGGGGAAGACGGCTGCCTGGCGCCCGCCTCGGTGTTGGAGGCGCTTCGCCGGCAGGGCGTGCGGCGGCTCTTCATCGAGGGCGGCGGGGTTACCGTGTCGCGCTTCCTCGCGGCCGGCTGCCTCGATCATCTCCATCTCTGCGTGGCGCCGGTCATCATCGGCTCGGGCCGCGAGGCGCTTCGCCTGGCACCGATCGACACCATGCAGGAGGCGCTGCGCCTCGAGACCGAGCCGGTGCCCATGGGCGGCGACTGGCTCTTCGCCTGCCGGCTGCGGCGCCGTCCGCTGGCGCAGTGCTCAGCCCGGCAGCCAGAGCAGGTCGCGATGACCGACGAGGCAGCGCCCGCGGTCGGCACGCAGCATGGCGAGCCGCTCGGCGCGCCATGAGGCGACGAGGGCGGCCTCGCCCGGCGCCATCGCGCCGGCAGCACCGGCCCAGCCCTCCAGCAGGGCCTCCTGGATCTCCCGGTCCTCGGGCTCGAGCCGCCAGTCGCTGGGCGCGCACAAGGTCCGCCCGGAGCAGCCCGCCAGCAGCTGCTCGAGGGCTCCCGCCGCGTCGGGCCCCACCGCGGGGCCGAAGCCCTTGTCGGTGCGCTGGTGGGCGTTGACCAGGTCCGTCACCCGTGCGTCGTCCCGGTGCGGCGGCTGGAGCCCGATCCGCCCATCATAGGTGAGCGCGGCATGAAGGGGGATGCCGTGCGTGCTCGCCACCCGCGCCAGCCGCTCGAGCCAGCCGGCCGAGACGAGATCGAGCAGGGCCGAGCAGGCGAGGAGGTCGCAGCCCTCGCCGACGATGTCCTCGAGGCGGCTCTCGAGATCGGCTTCGACATAGCGCCACGAGACGTCGCCCGCGCGCGGCAGCAGGCCCATCCCCGCGGCGATCAGCTCCGGGTCGTGCTCGACGAGGCGCCAAAGCTGGCGGCCGGGCAGATGCGGCGCCAGCCAGCGCAGATTGCTGCCGGTGCCGCTGCCCATATCGACCACGGTGATCTCGCGCCGCTCGCCCAGCCAGTGGGCTAGGGCGCGCACCAGCCCGGCGTTGCGGGCCCTTGCGTCGTAGGGCTCGCGCAGCGCCAGCCAGCCGGCGGCGAACCCGCTCATTCGCCGCGTGCCGACCTGGGGGCCGACCACGCGTCGCCGCTCGGCGGTTCTTCGGCCAGCTCGTCCTCGAGCGCGCGCAGCAGCGCCAGCTCGATCAGCCGGCCGGTCTCCTTCCAGCTCGGCAGCCGGGCGCGCGCCGCCAGCGCGCCCTCACGCATGCGGCGGCGCAAGGGCGCGTCCTCCAGCGCCGCCAGGAGCGCCCGCTCGAGCGCCTGGGGGCGGTGCGGCGGCACCAGGATGGCAGCGTCGTCGGGCAGCCACGAGCCCACGGCGCCGCCGTCCACCGCCACCACCGGCAGGCCGCTCGCCACCGCCTCGGCCAGCGCCATGCCGTACCCCTCGTGGCTCGAGGCCGAGACGAAGAGGTCGGCACCGCGCCAGGCGGCGGCCAGCGCCCGCGGTGACAGCTCGCCGGCAAGCTCGACACGGTCGGCAAGGCCGGTCTCGGCGATGGTGATGAAGAGGTCGGCCACCGCCGCCTCCGAGCGCTCGAGGCTGCCGGCGATGGTGAGCTTCCAGGGCAGCCGGCGCAGGCCGGCAAGGGCGCGCACCAGGGCGGTAAAATCCTTGCGCGGGATCACCGAGCCCACCGCCAGGATCTGCAGCGCTCGGCCGGGACCCGAGCCCTTCGCCTCCGGCATCGCATCGACACCCGGCGGGGCCACCGCCAGCCGCTCCACCGGCACGCCATAGTCTTGCGCCAGCGTCTCGGCGGTGGTCTCGGAGGTCGCGATCACCCGGCGCGCCACGGCAAGCGCGCGGCGCTCGGCCGAGCGCAGATGCCCTGCGGCTCCGGGCGGCAGGCCCGCCTCCAGGGCCAGCGGATGGTGCACCAGGGCCACGATCCGCAGCACTGCCCCGTGCGCCTCGGCGACCTCGGGCAGGGCCCCCCAGGCGAGCCCGTCGACCAGCACCAGGCTGCCCTGCTCGAGCCCGGCAAAGGCCCGCTCGGCCTCGACCATGGCCGCGCCGTCGGGCAGCGGGAAGCCGTCGGGCAGGCGCAGCGCCTCGACGCGCCAGCCGCGCGCGCCCAGCTCGGCTGCCACCCGCCGATCATAGATATAGCCGCCGGTGCGCTGCAGCGGATCGCCCGGCACCGCGAAGACCAGCCGGGCGCCGCTCATCGCAGCGCCCCCTCGTAACCCGCCCAGGCAACGTGGCTCTCGGCGATCTCGACCTTCATGGAGACAAGATCCGCGCCGCCCGGCCCGAGCCCGCCTGCCGCGATCACTTTGCGCATCTCCTCGAAGATCCAGTGCGCCAGGAACTCGGTGGTGGTGTTCTTGCCGGCGAACTCCGGCAGCTCGTCGAGATTGCGGTAGTTGATGCGCGCCAGCAGCTCGCCCAGCGCCACCGTCGCCCGGCCGATGTCGACCACCACCCCCTCCGGCCCCAGCTCGTCGCGCCGGAGCTCCACGTCGACCACGAAGGTGGCGCCGTGCAGCTTTTGCGCCGGCCCGAACAGCTCGCCCTTGAAGCTGTGGGCGATCATCACATGGTCGCGGACCCGAACGGTGAACATGCAACCTCTCCCCGGGCACGGACCGCCGCACGGCGCGGTCCCCTACCTAGAT
The DNA here is from genome assembly GCA_033875255.1 of Geminicoccaceae bacterium 1502E. Lineage (GTDB taxonomy): Bacteria > Pseudomonadota > Alphaproteobacteria > Geminicoccales > Geminicoccaceae > Marinimicrococcus. The sequence goes on from JAWZSN010000002.1 coordinate 107,613, forward strand.
GGTGCCTTATCATAACGGATGCGCTGACAGAGCGTGCCCCCCGGGCCGCCGGCGAGCCGCCGCATCACCGAAGGCAGCTCCGCAAAGTCGCTCTCGCCGCTTATCAATACGTCCAGAACCGGCGCGCCGAGCAGCTTCAGCGCCTTTTCCAGGCGCCGCCGCGTGCTCCAGCGTGCCCGCCGCGCGGCCGGCACCATGCCCACCTGCGAGCTCACCAGCCTGAGCCGCCGGCCGTGGAAATCCTCGCCCAGCGGCAGCGCGGGGGCCGTCGCGCCATACCAGCCCAGCGCCAGCACCGTGCCCTCGTCCCCGGCCAGCGCCAGGGTGCCGGCCAAGGCCTCGCCGCTGCCGCTGGCCTCCACCACGAGATCATTGCCGCCCGGGACCTCCCCCGGCCGTGCGAACGCCACGCCCAGCGCCACCGCCAGCTTTGCTTTCGCCGGGTCGAGATCAGCCAGCACCACCTCGGTTCCCGGGATCTGCCCGGCGAGCCACGCCACGAGCGCGCCCACCACGCCGGCGCCGATCACCGCCACCCGGTCACCCGGCAGCACGGCACCGTCCCAGAGCCCGTTGAGGGCCGTCTCCATGTTGGCCGCCAGCACCGCGCGCTCCGCCGGCACGCCGTCGGGCAGCGCCACCACGGAACCGGCCGGCACCACGAAGCGCGTCTGGTGAGGATGGAGACAGAAGACCTGCCGCCCGAGGAGCCCCGCCGGCCCCTCCTCGACAAGTCCAACGGCGCCGTAGCCGTACTTCACGGGGAAGGGGAAATCGCCCTCCTGGAAGGGGCAGCGCATCCTCTCGTGCTGGCTCGCCGGCACGCCGCCTGTGGCGACCAGCGCCTCGGTGCCGCGGCTGATGCCGGTGAAGAGCGTGCGCACCAGCACCTCGCCCGGCCGCGGTGCCACCAGCGCCGCCTCGCGGATCTCCCCCTCGAGCGGCCCGGTCGCCCAGTAGGCCCGGGCCATGTCAGCGGATCGAGCACCCATGTCCGACCGCTACCATGTTGCCCGGCGCCGATCCACCGAAGCCGGACGAGGCGCGGCGCCGCCGCTCACACCTTGCGCCCGCGGACAGCCCAGGTCCGGGCGAGGAGACGGATGCTGCCGTCGGGCGCCGCCGGCAGGCTCGCCCGGAGACGCTCGCGCAGCTGCTCGCGGGCCTTCCCGTCGAGGCGGACGCAGTAGGCGGGGGCGGGGCCCTGGCCGCCGAGGAACGGGCTCCAATAGTCGTCGAAGTCGCGGAACACGGTGGGCACGTCGATGGCGCGGGTCTCGACCTCGCGCAGCCCGCCCTTCTCCTCGAGGAGCTCGCGCAGCCGGCCGGGATGGCAGATGGGCGAGCGGCGGCCCTCGTCGAGGGCGGAAGCCGCCGGGTCGAGGGCCGCGGCGGCGTCCCAGAAGCGGCGCATCAGCTCCATCCGCCCGGCATAGTCCCAGACATAGAGAGCCGCCTCGCCGCCCGGCCGCAGCACCCTCGCCATCTCGGCCACGGCCCGGGCCGGGTCGGGCACGAAGTTCAGGACGAGGCCCGAGACCGCCCGGTCGAAGGACGCGTCCGGGAAGGGCAGGGCCTGCGCGTCGCCCTCATGGAGCTCGGCCGTCGGCACCTGTTCGCGGGCAAGGGCGAGGAAGCCCGCCGAGGGGTCGATGCCGGCCAGCCGGCCGGGAGCGCAGCTTCGCGCGACGGCGCCGGAAAGCGCGCCTGTGCCGCATCCGACGTCGAGCCAGGCGAGCCCAGGCGGTGCCGCGAGCCACGAGAGGAACTCCGCTGCCACCATGCGGCTCCACCGCCCGACATAGGCCTCGTAGCGCTCGCCGCTGCTCCACAGATCCGGCGATCGTTCGGCGTCCATGGCGAAAGCCTCCCCGTGCGGGCATGAGGAAGCACTATGGCATGAAATCCCTCCGGGCGCTCCTGGGCGCATGGGGGCGCTGCGGGAGTGCTGCTGGAACCCGCCCCGGTGTGCCGCTAGCCTGCCTCCGGGACGCGACGGCGAGGTGCAGCGTGGCGAAGGCGGCAGCGGGCGGAACCCCGGCGGTGCGGTTTCTGGAGGCGCAGGGTGCGGCCTTCACCCTGCACGAGTACGACTTCGAGGCGCCCCCCGGCGCCATCGGCCTGAAGGCCGCGGCGGCGCTCGGCGTGGAGCCGGCGCGGATGCTGAAGACCCTCATGGCGGTGCTCGACGGTGGCGAGATGGTGGCAGCATTGGTCCCGGTGGACCGCGAGCTCGACCTCAAGGCCCTGGCCGCCGCCGCCGGCGCCAAGCGCGCCGCCATGGCCGAGGTCAAGGCCGCCGAGCGCGCCACCGGCTACGTCAAGGGCGGCATCAGCCCCTTCGCCCAGCGCCGCCCCCACCGCATTTTCCTCGACGCCTCCGCCACCGCCCACCCCACCGTGCTCGTCAACGGCGGCCGGAGAGGCCTGCAGATCGAGCTGGCGCCGACGGTGCTGCGGGCGTTGACGGGGGCGGAGGTGGGGGAGATCGGGCGGGGGTAGATTGAGTCGCGGCAGACGAACAGCGTCAGGGCGCGATCGCGCGCAACCATGCAGCGCGAAGCTCCTGTTCGGGGCACTGAAGCCGTTCTCCCTCAGTGCGCCTTTGGAACATCGAGTTTAGAATCCGCTGTTCCATGTGGTACGCGGCTAGCTGCGTTGGCCAGTCTGTTCATATGCGCTGGACCAACGCTCGCCGAGAGCTTTGCCTCGCCAGCGTTGGCGGTGTCCATCGACACCGGCCACGCCCGTTACGCGCACGGCTCCACCGGCGCGGCGCCGGTGGACTTCTACGTCACCGCCGCCGGCAACCGGCTGCAGCACGTCCACATCCAGGATGCCGACGGCTATGCCGACCGGCACTGGGAGATCGGCAGGGGCACGGTGAACTGGCACGCCGTGTTCGGCGCGCTGGCCCGGCTGGAGAGCAGGCCGCGCCTTATTCTCGAGCTGCGCGACAAGGCCGCGATCCCGGCGTCGGTCGCCTGGCTGGAGGCCGCCTGCCGCGCCCGGTGAGGTGACGGCCCCGTCTTCCGCGCAGCCCTCCCGGGAACTGACGGAACAAGAAGAAGGAGGCCGCGCGCAGCGCCTCGCGCGGCGCGCGCCCGCGGAGAGCCGCGCGGAGCCGCCGGCCCTTTCGGGCGCGGCAGCTCACGGCGCGGGAGCGGCCTCAGACCAGGTCCGACATGCGCATCGGCAGGCGGCGCAGGCGCCTGCCGGTGGCGTGGTGGATGGCGTTGGCGATGGCGGCGGCGGTGCCGACGATGCCCAGCTCGCCTATTCCCTTGACGCCCAGCGGGTTCACATAGTCGTCCTGCTCCTCGAGCATCTCGACCCGGATCTCGCGCACGTCGGCGTTCACCGGGATGAGGTACTCGGCGATGTTGGCGTTGAGGAAGCGCGCCCGCGCGTGGTCGAGTTCGGTGACCTCGAGGAGCGCCGAGCCGATGCCCCAGACCATCCCGCCCATGAGCTGGCTGTGCGCGGTCTTGCGGTTGAGCCAGGTGCCGGCGGCGAAGGCGCCGTGCAGGCGCGGGACACGGATCTCGCGGGTCCAGCGATGCACCCGTATCTCGGCGAACTCGGCGCCGAAGGCGAACATGGCCTTCTCCGGCGTGACCGGCCCGGCCACGCCGTAGCCGCCCTGGTAGGTCCGCCTCAGCGCCTTGTCGGTGAGCGCCGGATGCCGGTAGTGGCCCTCCGCCGTGGCTTCGCCGCGCGGGGTCGAGGCCAGCGCCTCCACGAGCGGCTGGCTCTTTCCGCCGGGGCCGCGCAGCACGCCGTCCTCCAGCGAGATCTGCGCGGGATCGACGCCGGCCAGGGGACCCTCGGCCATCCCGCTCACCTGCCTCGCCACATCGCCGGCGAGGTTGAGGCAGGCCAGATGCACGGCCGAGCCGGCCGAGGCGGCGGTGGTCGAGCCGCCCGAGATGGGGGCGAGCGGCAGGTGCGCCTCGCCCATCACCACGTCGCAGGCCTCCACCGGCAGCCCGAGCCGTGCCGCCGCGATCTGCGCGAAGATCGTGTAGCTGCCGGTGCCGACGTCGTGCGCCGCCAGCTCGACGAAGGCATGGCCGGTGGCCTGCATCCTTACCCGTGCGGCCGAGGGCGAGATGTTGGTGGGGTAGGTGGCGGTGGCGCAGCCATAGCCCACCAGCCAGTCGCCGTCGGTCATGCTGCCGGGCGCCGGGCTGCGGTCGGCCCAGCCGAAGGCTGCTCCCGCCGCGTCGAAACATTCCATGAGCGAGCGCGAGGAGAAGGGCACCCCGGTCACGGGATGGCGGTCAGTGTCGTTGACGCGCCGCAGCTCCACCGGGTCCATCTCGAGCTCGAGCGCCAGCTCGTCCATCGCCTGCTCGAGCCCGAAGAAGGTCTGCATCTCGTTGGGCGCGCGCATGAAGCCGCCGGAGTTCGTGTCGGAGCGCGCGAGCCGCTGCTCGGTGCGGATGTTCGGGCTGGCATACATGGACCGGGTCATGTGGGTGCCCGGATTGACCACCTGGTCGAACTGCGAGGTCTGGGCAATCTCGATGTGCTCGAAGGCGGTCAGCTTGCCCGAAGCGTCGGCGCCGAGCCGGAAGCGCTGCACCGATTCAGGCCGGAAGGTGGCCACCGTGTACATGTGCTGCCGCGTCACGATCAGCCGCACCGGCGCGCCGACCGCCTTCGCGGCGGCGATCGTGAGCATGGTGTAGGGCGTGATCCCGGCCTTGGAGCCGAAGGCGCCGCCGACGAAGGGGGAGATCACCCGCACCGCCGTCTCCGGCAGGCCATAGGCGGCCGAGATGCCGTGGCGCAGCGTGCGCACCGACTGCGACGGCATCCAGACGGTGAGCCGGTCGCCGCGCCATTCGGCGGTGGCGGCGAACATCTCCATCGGGTTGTGGTGCTGGAACGGCGTGACATATTCCACGTCGACCGAGCGGGCCGCCTGTTCGAGCCCGGCGGCGACGTCGCCCTTCGTGACGGTCATGCCCTCGCCGCCACCCTCGGCACCCACGATGAAGCTTTGCGCGGGGTCCATGGCGATGTGGGCCTCGCCCTCCTCGTAGCTCGCCTCCACCAGCTGCGCGCCGCGCCGCGCGGCCGCGGCGGTCTCGGCCACCACATAGGCGATGGGCTGGCCGGCATAGCGGATCTCGGTGCCTTCCATCGGCCAGAAGCTGGCGGAGCCGGGACCGCCGGCATAAAAGCCCTTCACCGTCTTGTAGTCGGGCAGGTTCTCGTGGGTGAACACCGCGACGACGCCGGGCTCCGCCTCGGCTTTCGAGGTGTCGATGCCGGTGAGGGTGCCGACCGCGATGCGGGAGGTGGCGAGCGCACCGTGCAGCATGCCCGCCGGCGTGAAGTCGGCCGCGTAGTGCGCCGTGCCGGTGACCTTGCGGCGCGCGTCGGTGCGGGTGACCTCGGTGTTGATGGTCTGCACCATCACTTCTCTCCCTTCGCCGCGGCCTGGGCGCGGGCATGGGCGGTCATCAGCGCGCCGGCGACCACGTCGGCGCCGAGCGGGATCTTGTAGGCGGAGTGCTCCAGCGGCGTGGCGTCGGCGAACGCGGCGCGGCCGGCCTCGCGGGCGAGGGCCTCGCTGAAGGTCTTGCCGCGCAGCACCTCCTCGGCGGCGGCGGCGCGCCACGGTACCGAGGCGACGCCGCCCAGCGCGATACGCGCATCCTTCACGGTCCCACCATCCATCTCCAGCCCGACGGCCGCGGAGGCGCTGGCGAAGGCGTAGCTCTCGCGGTCGCGCGCCTTGAGATAGTGCGAGGCGCGCATCGCGGGGATCACCGGCACCTCGATGGAGGTGATGATCTCGCCCTTCTCGAGGATCGTCTCGATCTCCGGGCTGTCGCCCGGCAGCACGTGCAGCTCGGCGAAGGGGATGGTGCGGCTGCCGCCCGGACCCCTGGTCCTCACCTCCGCGTCAAAGGCGATCAGCGCCTGCGCCCAGTCGCCCGGATACATCGCGACACAGTGCTCCGAGCCCCCGAGGATCGCGTGCAGCGAGGTCACCCCGCCCTCGAGCGCGGCGCAGCCCGAGCCGGGGACGCGCTTGTTGCAGCCGGTGTAGGCGGTGTCGCGGAAATAGGGGCAGCGGGTGCGCTGCAGGATGTTGCCGCCGAGCCTGGCGACGTTTCGGAGCTGCGGGCTCGCCGCCTTCCAGAGGGACTCGGTCAGCGCCGGGCAGGCCTCGCGCAGACCGGCATCGTCGGCCACCACCGCCATGCGCGCCAGCGGGCCGAAGCGCAGCCGGTCGGACCCGATCTCGTAGCCCTCCAGCTCCTCGATTCCGGTGATGTCGACCAGCCCGCCGGGCCGCTGCACGGCGAGCTTCATGAGATCGACGATGGTGGTGCCACCGGCCAGGAAATCGCGCCCCTGATCGCCGCTGGCCAGATCGATCGCCTCGGCCACGGAGGTCGGGCGGAAGAAGGCAAAGTTGTCCACGCCTCAGCCCTCCTGCCCGTCGCGCACCGCCTCGATGGCGGCGACGATGTTGGGATACGCGCCGCAGCGGCACAGATTGCCGCTCATGTACTCGCGGATCTCGGCGGCCGAGCCGGCGTGGCCCTCGTCGATGCAGCCGATGGCCGAGAGGATCTGGCCGGGCGTGCAGTAGCCGCACTGGAACGCGTCCTTCTCGGCGAAGGCCGCCTGCATCGGGTGCAGCTTGCCATCGGGATCGGCGAGGCCCTCGACGGTCACGATCTCGGCACCTTCGGTGGTGAGCGCCAGGATAAGGCAGGAATTCACCCGCCGCCCGTCCATCAGCACCGTGCAGGCGCCGCACTGGCCGTGGTTGCAGCCGATCTTCGTCCCGGTCATGCCGAGCGTGTCGCGCAGCGCCTCCACCAGGGTCGTGCGCGGCTCGACGGCGAGCGTGCGTTTCTTGCCGTTCAGCTTGAAGGTGACCTTCGAGAGCGCCTCGGGCGCGACGGCCGGGTCCTGCTGTGCTTGCGCCGGTGCGCCGCCGGCGAGGCCCGCTCCGGCGGCGACCGCGCCGGACGAGCCCAGAAAGAGGCGTCGCGTGACGCCGGGCCGGGGATGGGCGGGCTCTCTTGCCATGGATCGTCTCCCGCAGCTGGGGATACCGGGATCGGTGAGCATGTGAGCTAGGGCGCAGGCAGGCGATGCCCACTTCTTTTTTCCGCCCCCGCAGTCCCTGCTTTCCGCAGGGCATGGCGCAGCCCCCGGAAGCCGCAGCAGCGCCAGCGCACGGCGGCTGCGTCGCTTGCCTTTCGCAGATCCTCTGGTGGCGGACGTCCGCGAGGCGCCGGTCCGGATCCGGACCGTCTACGCCACGGCTCCCGCAGGGCGCTGCCGCCACGCCCCCGGCCGGCCCGCCAGCAACGGCCGCTCCAGCAGCACCCACGACGCCCAGCTCACGGCGAGGCTCGCCGCGAATGAAGCTGCCGTCTGGAAGCCGGGGAAGGGCTCGGGGAGGCGGTGGGCGAGGTGGAGGAGGAAGTGGTGGTAGACGTAGAAGCCGTAGCTGACGGTGCCGAGCCGGACCAGCGGGCGGGCTTCCAGGAGGCGGACGAGGCGGGTCTGGGGGGCGCCGGCTATTTGGAGCAGGAGAAGGCCGGCCAGCAGCGGCGAGAGGATCTGTGCTGCCATGAAGACCTCGCCGGCAGAGAGCCCGGCGGCGGTGCGAAGCTGGTCGTAGAGCAGGGGCATGAGGAAGAGGAGGAGGCCGGCCGGTGCGGCGCGCTTCCAGCGGGCGAAGCCAGGGCGTCCGGCCATCAGCCCGAGGATGCCGCCCCAGGCGATCATGGCGCCGTTGACCAGCGGGTCGGCGTAGACGGCGACGATGCCGGCATCAAGGGCCAGCGTCAGGTGGAGCTTCCAGGCGATGGCGAGGAGCACCGCCAGGGCCAGCGCCGCCATGTGCCGGGACGAGGGGAGGAGGAGCAGGAGAAGGCCGGCGGCGAGGTAGAACTGCTGCTCGACCGCGAGGCTCCACAGGTGCGCGAAGGCGCCCGGCCACTCGCCGGTGCGCACCACCGCGAGGTTGGTGGTCCAGCTCCAGTGCCAGGGCCACCAGCCGCCGGAGAAGCCCGGCACCGGCCGGACGAGGGCGAGTGCCGCGAAGGCGCCCAGCGTGAGGTAGTAGACGGGAAACAGGCGCCGGGCCCGGCGGATGGCGAAGGCGAGCAGCATCTGCCCGAAGCCGGCCTCGCCGCGCTCGATGGCGAGACGCTGGCGGTGCAGGATGCGGACGATGAGAAACCCGCTCAGCACGAAGAACAGCCACACGCCGTGGCTGCCGACATTGATCCGCTGGTGAAGCTCGAACCAGGCGTGGTGGGCGAACACCATCAGCGCCGCCACCGCCCGAAGCCCGTCGAAGCCCGCGATCCGCGTGTCCGTCATCGTCCTCCTGCCGCTGCCCTTGTGGCACGGCCGGAGGGTCGGCGCTGCCGCCGATGGCGGGAGGGCGCCCCCGGGGATGAGCCGCCTGGCGCACGGTGCCCGTGCCGCTGTCCGCCTTCCGCGACGTCCGCCCGCACGTCGTAGGCACTGGCGCGCGGCCCCCGGCGATCTATGATCGCGGCTGCAATGCAACCCGAACGGGCAGGGAGACGAGCATGGCGTCGAGCGTGAAGGAGCTGATGGCGGAGGCCAATGCGGCCGTGCCGAGGATCAGCCACGACGAGGGGCGGCGGCTGATGGCCGAGGAGAACGCGCTGGTGGTGGACGTGCGCGACGCGCCGGAGCTCCAGGCGGGCAAGGTGCCGGGCGCGGTGCATGTCTCGCGCGGCATGCTGGAGTTCCGCGCCGACCCGGAGACGCCCTACCACGACAAGAACTTCGAGAAGCAGCGGCCGGTGATCCTCTACTGCGCCTCGGGCGGGCGCTCGGCGTTGGCCGGCAAGGTGCTCAAGGATTTCGGCTACCAGAAGGTCTACAATCTGGGCGGGTTCAAGGAGTGGGCCGAGGCCGGCGGCGAGGTGGAGAAGCCGGCCTGAGCCCTCACGCCCGGGCGGCGTTCTCCGCCCGGACCGAAGGGTGCAGCATCGGCCGGTAGCTGGCGGCCAGCACGGCTATCGTAGGGGCGGGTGTCAGCACCTCCGCCGTGGCGCCTTCCGGGCGCGGAAGGGGCGCTCCGTAGCCCTCCGGTGCGAAGGGCAGCAGGGCGTCCCCCAGCACGAGCAGGGCGGGCCCGTCCGCCGCCAGCCGCACGAAGACGCCCTCGGGCAGTCTGGCCAGCGGCGCCGTGTGGCGGATCTGCCGGCGGGTGCGGGGCTCCACGCGGGCGCGGTGTAGCACCCGGTCGATGTCGCCCGCGCGCGGCCGCTCGCCGCCGAAGGCCGCCTGCCAGGATTCGGCGAACCGGCGGAAGTCGGCGCGGCGGCACTCGGCGCAGGGCCGGTGCCCGGCCGCCAGGGCCACCGCCTCGTCGAGAAAGAACAGCTCGGTATAGCGCCCCGGCGTCATCACCCGACGATGCCGGAAGCGGAAGGAGAGCACGCAGGCGACCCAGTGCGGGTGCCGCCAGCGGGCCGGCCCCAGCTCGCGCCGCGCGTCGTGCAGGATGCCGCGATTGCCCATCAGCGTGCCGCGCGCCGCCACCGCCACGATCTCGCCCCACGGCATGACCCGGTTCTGCAGCGGCATTGCGGCGGGCGGTGGATCAAGGCGCTGCGCGCGGCTGGTTTTCTCTTTTTCCGGGTTTGGTGGCGGTGATCTGCCCATCGATTCTCGCTCCTCGTGGCCACACACCGCCGCCAACCGACAAAAATGAGAAGAAAGAAGCCGCGCGCAGCGCCTTGCGCGGCTCCGTTCCCCCCCCGCCCGGATCAGAACACCGAGATCGCCTCCTCCTTCGCCGTGATGAACTCGAGCAGCGCCGGCTGACCCGCCTCTGTGGCGGCGATGCCGCGGCGGATGGCGGGGACGATGTCCTCGGGCCGCTCGATGCGCTCGCCGTAGCCGCCCAGCGCCCGGGCGAAGGCCGCGTAGTCGCCGGAGATGTCGGTGGAACGGTAGCGGGTGGTGGATTCCGGCATCACGCGAAGCTCGATGGCCATGCAGAAATTGTTGAGCAGGATCGAGAGGATCGGGATGCGCTCGCGGGCGGCGGTCTCGAAGTCCATGCCGGTGAAGCCGATGGCGGCGTCGCCCCAGACATTGATGCAGAGCTTCTCGGGGGCGGCGAGCTTGGCACCCATGGCGAGGCCCAGCCCGTAGCCGAGCTGGGTGCTCTTGCCCCAGCCCAGATAGGAGAGCGGGGTGGTGGACCTCCAGTAGGGCGAGAGCTGGTCGCGCGGGCTGCCGGCGTCGTGGGTGATGATGGTGTTGGCGACGTCCACCGTCTGCTGCAGGTCCCACAGCACGCGGTAGGGATCGAGGGGTGCTGCGTCACTGGTGAGCTTGGGCATCCAGCGGGAGAGCCAGCGCTCGTGCACCTCCGCGATCTCGGCCGCCACCGCCGTGGGGTCCTTGCGGTCACCGCCGTGCAGGCGGCGGACCTCCTCGATCATGGCGGCGAGGAAGAGCTTCGCGTCGCCCACCACGGCATGGGCGCACGGCACGTCCTTGTTGACGTCCATCGGATCGAGGGTGGCGTGGATGATGGTTTTGCCCTTCGGCATGGCCACGCCGAAGGTGGTCTCGGTGAAGCTGCAGCCCACCCCCAGGATGAGGTCGGACTCCTTCAGGAAATGGTGCACGGTCTCGGGAATGGCGCGGCCGCCCGAGCCCAGCGCCAGCTCATGGGTCTCGGGAAAGGCGCTCTTGCCCTCGAGACTGGTGCACACCGGCAGCGCCAGGAGCTCGGCCAGCTCCAGAAGCTCGTCCCAGGCCTCGGCCCAGTGCACGCCCTGGCCGGCATAGACGACAGGGCGCCTCGCCTTCACCAGCATCTCCGCCGCCTTCCTGACCGCTTCCGGGTCCACCCCGGTGCGCAGCGGTGTGGCCGGCGTGTAGTCGAGCCCGTCGATCTCCTCGTTCCAGACGTCGAGCGGGATCTCCACCAGCACCGGGCCGCCGCGGCCGCTCTTCAGGCGCGTGAAGGCGCGGCGGAAGATGGCCGGAATGTCCTTTGCCGAGGTGATGGGCTCGGCGGACTTGGTGATGCCCTGCATCTGCAGGCTGGCGCTGTAGTTGGGCTGCACCCAGGCGAGCCGTCGCGGGTAGCCCATCGGCATCACCAGGACCGGCACCGACTCGCTGTAGGCCTGGGCCACGCCGCCATAGGCGTTCTCGGTGCCCGGCCCGTGCTGCATGCAGAACACGCCCGTCTTGCGTCCCCGCGAGACACGGGCGATGGCGTCGGCCATGTGCAGCCCGGTCCGCTCCTGCCGCACGATCACCGGCCTGATCCCGACCCGCGCCGCATATTCCAGGACATGGTTGACCGGGTACCCAATCACCATCTCCACCCCCTCGCGCCGCAGGATCTCGGCAATCGCCTCCGCCGTCTTCATTGCGCCACGCCTCCCTGTTCTTTTGTCGGGCGAGAGTGGCAGGCGGGGCGGGCGGCGGCAATCACGGCCGCGGCAGGGCTGCCCGCGTGCTGGCGGGAGGCTGGGTGGCGGCAGACGGGGAGGAGGAGAACGCAACCCTGCGGAGGCAGTCATGCGTTGCGACAGCGGTCGCTTGATGCGCGTTCGGCTACATCGCTCGCATCCAGGTCTTGCCGCTTTGCAATCAAGGGATATGCACCGACCGAAAATTCATGCGCCTTTCCCCATTCTCGAGCAACAGCTCGGCGATGAGCATGTAGTCGCTGGGCGTCTTCCCGCTTTCTCTCGTCCACACCGGCTGCCAGAGGTCGTAGAATCCCTCATCGATTTTGCGGATCTCGACGTAGTCGATGAAGTCGGGCGGGGGAGGTGCCGGATGTTCGGTCATGTCATCGAAATATCTCATGAATCCGTCGATGTTCTCGATGTGCTTGCTGGATGCGTCGCCGATATGGCCGCGAGCCATGTCATGCAGGACGTTGCCGATGGTCTGGATTTCATCAGGAGAAAGAAGCTCCGAGGGAGAGAGCTCGCTGTGGGCGGAACGCTTGCGGCATGAGGTGGGAGGGGGGCGAATCGCGTCTTTTGCAGGTTCTTCTTCTACGTCGCTTGCTGTTAGCAGGATAATCTCGCAAGTCGGCTCCGCTCCAGTATGTATAGTGCCGAACATCTCGATGATTCTCGGGCCGTTGGCGAGTCTGTCCTGTTCGGTGTTCGCCATGACCATGTTGAACTGCTTTTTTCTTCCGTCGCGCGTCCTGCGGATGACAGACCGCCTTGTCGGTAGCTGATCGGGCATCGCGAGGATCCTGCTCGTTCTCAGGAAGGCCTGATGCATGGTCTCTTCATTGAGGAAGCTTCCGTGCGAGAGCTGTCGGAAGCGAGGCCAGTCGCCGTTGGCCAGGGCGCGAACGATGTCGGTAACAAGCTCGATTTCGTCATTCGTAAGCACGGCAATTGTCCTGCGCTCGATGATAGGAACCGTGATCTCCGTTTCCGCGACTGCCGTCCAGTCGCGGGTTCTCCAGGGAACGGGCGACACAGGGCCGCCGGATGGAGCGGGTCTCGGGTTCGACTTTTCCGTGTCGATAGGCTGCGGGCCCGTTCTGTAGCGGGCGCGTGCCCGGGTTCGGCTTCGCCGTGGCGATGCGGACGGATGGTGCTGCGGGGGAGCAGGTCTCGGGTTCGTGTTTTCCATGCCGATGGGACAGGGTCGTGTTCTGCGCCGGTGGCAGGCTCGGGTTCGGGTTTGTCGTGGTGATGCGGGGGATGGTGGTGCAGGGGAGCAGGGCTCGGGTTCGACTTTTCCGTGCCGATGCGACGGGGGCTGTTCTGCGGCCAGGGCGTGCTCGGGTTCGGGTTTGCCGTGGCGATGGAGGGAGATGGCTCTTCTGAGGAGCAGGTCTCGGGTTCGTCTTTTCCGTGCCGATGAGGCAGGGGCGTGTTCTGCGACGGGGGCGGGCTCGGGTTCGAGTTTGCCGTGGCGATGCGGGTGGTCGGTGCCGTGGGGGAGCAGGTCTCGGGGTCGGGTTTGCTGCGATCACGGGAGGCGCCTGCCGTTGCTGCTCCTGTGGCGCTCGGGTTCGTCCTTGCCACGGTTGTGCAACGCGCCTGGTGGCCGGAGTGGGGCGTCGTCATGCAGGACTCCTGGCGGGGAAGGACGAAGGACCACCGTAGCACATCATAGGACAAAATTCATCTCATTCGGCAGCGGGGCGGGCTTCTGCGGAGCGCGGCGAAGTGCCTTGGGTGCGGCTGCCGGGGGAGCCCCGAAAGCCCTTCCGGGCTAGGATCGGCAAAGAGCGTGGCGGGAGCCCGCTCATGCCGGACGAGGGCGAGCGATGACACTGGCAGGCAGAGGGGCGCTGTCGCGCCGGACCTTTCTCGGCGCGGGTGCCGCGGGTGTGGGGGCGCTGGCAGTGCCGCTTCTGGCCCGCGCGGCGGCAGGCGAGGGGGGAGCGAGCGGGATCACGCTGCGGGCAGCGCCGGGGCGGGTGCGCCTCGTGCCCGAGCCTTACGGCGAGACCGAAGTCTGGTGCTACAACGGCAGCGTTCCGGGGCCGGAGATCCGGCTGCGCCAGGGCGAGCGGGTGCGGATCGTGCTGGAGAACGGGCTCGGGGAGGAGACCACCGTGCACTGGCACGGGCTGCGCGTGCCGCACGGCATGGACGGCGTGCCGCATCTCACCCAGCCGCCCGTGCCGCCGGGCGGGCGCTTCGTCTACGAGTTCGAGCTGCCGGATGCCGGCACGTTCTGGTACCACCCGCACCAGCGCAGCTTCGAGCAGGTGGGCCGCGGCCTCTACGGGCCGCTGATCGTCGAGGAGCATGAGCCGCTCCGGGTCGATCGCGACATCACCTGGGTGCTGGACGACTGGCGGCTCACAAGCTCGGCCGGGATCAGCGGGGATTTCGGCCATCCGCACGACCTGAGCCATGCGGGCCGGATCGGCAACACCGTGACCATCAACGGGCGCGTGCCGGAGAGCCTCGCGGTGAGGCCCGGTGAGCGCATCCGCCTGCGCCTCGTGAACGCCGCCAACGCACGGATCTTCGGGCTCCACTTCGGCCCGCTCGCCCCGCTGGTGGTGGCGACGGACGGCCAGCCGGTAACGCCGCATGTGCCGGATGGCGACATGGTGGTGCTGGGGCCGGCCATGCGCAGCGACCTCGTGTTCGACGTCACCGGCGAGCCCGGCAGCACCGTGCAGGTGGTGGACCGGTTCTATCGGGGGCAGGCCTACCGTCTGGTGGATCTCGTCCACGACGAGGCGAGGCTGCGGCCGGCGCCGCCCGACTGGCCGGTGACCCTGCCGGCCAACCCGCTGGCCGAGCCCGACCTGGAGAACGCCCGCCGCCACGAGGTGATCTTCAACGGCGGCATGATGGGCGGAATGGTGATGGCGGAGCTGGGCGGCAGCATGGGCGAGGGCGGCTCGCGCGGCATGGGTATGGGCGGCGGCGGTATGAAGGGGATGATGCATGCAGGCGGGATCTGGTTCATCAACGGCAGGGCGGCGCAGGGGCATGTCATGGAGCCGATGCTGACCCTCGAGCACGGCCGCAGCCACGTCATCGCCATGACCAACGCCACCGCCTGGCACCACCCCATGCACCTGCACGGCCACTCCTTCCGGGTGATCACGCGCAACGGCGTGCCCACGAGCCATCGCGAATGGCGGGACACCGTGCTGATGGCCCCGCGCGAGACGGTGGAGATCGCCCTCGTGGCCGACAATCCGGGCGACTGGATGTTCCATTGCCACATCCTGGAGCACCAGGAGGCGGGCATGATGGGTGTGATCCGGGTCGCGTGAGGCAGGAAGACAGGCGGGAGCCGGCAGATGAACGAGACGGCGGGCGGCATGGGCGGCGGCATGATGGAAGGCATGGGCGGGATGATGTGGGGGATGGGCCTCGTCTGGATCCTCGTGATCGTGCTCCTAGTGCTGGGCATCGCGGCGCTGGTGAAGTACCTGCGCGGCGGAAGCGGGCGGTGAGGAGCGCCGCCCTCGCCGCCGGCGCGGTGGCAGTGGCGGCACTCGGCGCAGCTCTGCTCTGGAACAGCAACGGGGAGGAAGGAGCGTCCGGCGCCGCCCCCGCCATGCTGGAGCAGGGCAGGCAGGTCTACGCGGAAAGCTGCGCCTCCTGCCATGGCGCCCGGCTCGAGGGGCAGCCGGGCTGGAAGACGCCGCTGCCCTCGGGCCGTATGCCCGCGCCGCCGCACGACGCTTCGGGCCACACCTGGCATCACGGCGACGGCCTGCTGCTCCGCATCGTCCGGGACGGGACGGCGGCGGTGGTGGGCGGCGGCTACGAGAGCGACATGCCCGGTTTCGCCGGTCTGCTCTCCGACGAGGAGATCCGTGCCGTGCTCGCGTTCATCCGGAGCGGCTGGCCGGCGCGCGAGCGCGCGTACCAGGCGGAGATGACCCGGCGGGAGGGGGAGACCCGCTGAGTCTCGCCGCTCCCGTGGCGACGGGCACTGCTCGTCCTCGCAGCCTGTCCTGCACCATCGACGGTTGCGTTCCGGTGCCGGCCGGCCGATCAGGTGAGCGGGCGGGTGCCGCGGGAGGCGCCTGAAGCAGCACCCGGAGCAGCCGATGCACGATACCGCAGCGCTCGTCCTGGTGGGTCTGACCTTCCTGCTGGCCGGCACGGTCAAGGGGGTGGTCGGGCTGGGCCTGCCCACCGTGGCGCTGGCCATGCTCACCGCGACACTGGGCCTCCAGCCCGCCATGGCGCTGCTGCTGGTGCCCTCCTTCGTCACCAATGTGTGGCAGGCGCTCGCCGGAGGCCGGGCCGGGGCCATCGTCGCCCGGATCTGGCCGTTCCTGGCGCTCGCCACCGCCACCGTCTGGATCGGTGCCGGCAGCCTGACCCGGGTGGACGTGCGCCTGCTCTCCGGCCTGCTGGGTGCGCTGCTGGTCCTCTATGCCGCCGTGTCGCTGGCCGGGCTGCGGCTGCACCTGACGCCCCGGCGCGAGCGCTGGGCCGGGCCGCTTCTGGGGGCCGCCAACGGGGTGCTGGCCGGCATGACCGGCTCCTTCGTGTTCCCCGGCGTGCTCTACCTCCAAGCCTGCGGGCTCGGCCGCGACGCCCTCGTGCAGGCCATGGGCCTGCTGTTCACCGCCTCCACCGTGGCGCTGGCGCTCGCCATGGGCGGCCAGCGCCTGCTCACCGCCGAGCTCGCCGGCCTGTCCGCCGCCGCCGTCCTGCCCGCCCTGCTCGGCATGAGCCTGGGCCAGCATCTCCGCCGCCGCCTCTCCGAGACGCTGTTCCGGCGCATCTTCCTCGCGGCCGTGGCGGTGATGGGCGTCTACATTCTCGGCCGTGCCGTGGCGGGGTGAAGGCCGGACGGGGCGCATCGCCCGGGTCCTGCTTCCGGTCGTCTGCAATCCGGCGGGTGGATCCCTGACGCAGCTCCACTCGCGAGGTGCTTGAGCAGTGTGAGGCGCCAGATTTCACCAAGTCACGATCGCCAGGTTCCGACACAAGGGCCTGAAACTCCTCTACGAGAAGGGAGACAGAAGGCGCATCCCGTCGGAACATGCGGGCAAGCTCGAGCGAATTATCGCCCGTCTGGATGAGGCTGTGGGGCCGCAGAGCATGGATCTTCCCGGATTTCGACTGCATCCGCTGAAGGGCGACCTGGCCGGCTGCTGGTCCGTCAGTGTGTCGGGAAACTGGCGGGTGGTCTTCCGCTTCGACGGCGTTCACGCCTGCGATGTCGATCTGGTCGACTATCATTCAAGGGCCGTCCCATGCCGATGAAGAACCCTCCTCACCCTGGTCTTTCAGTGCGTCACGATTGCCTGGAGCCGCTGGATCTCAGCGTCACGGAGGCCGCGCGCAGGCTGGGGGTGAGCCGCAAGCAGCTCTCCGACGTGGTCAACGGCCATTCGGGAGTCTCGGCGGAGATGGCCATCCGGCTCGACAAAGCCTTCGGCGGCGGCGCTGATACGTGGCTGCGTCTCCAGGCTGCCTGGGATCTCGCGCAAGCCATGAAACGGTCGAACGAGATCAAGGTGGAGCGGATTACCGGTGCTGCCTGAACCGGAGCGGAAGGAGCGCCCTTAAATCACCTGAGCTGCCGGCACCGACCAGGCGCTACGGCAGGCAGTGCGGCGGCACTCCATCGACATCTCCCCGTACCCGCTAGTGAATGAAGCCTGTTCGTTGCCCGCCGGCGCGACGCGGCTGCGCGGGTAGCGGCAGGCTGTCGACGGAAGAAGAGCACAGGAGCCGCGCGCAGCGCCTTGTGACTGCTCCCTCAGCCCGCTGCCGCCAGGGTGTCGAAGAGCTTCGCCACCGTCGCTTCGGGGATGCCGCGGGTGATCAGGACGAGGCGGGTGTCGTGGTCGGGAGAGGGCCAGGCGGGAAGCTCGACCGGCTCGTGGACGATGTGCTGGACGGCGTGGACGACCAGCGGCAGATGCGGGTGCTCGGCGAGCTGGACAATGCCCTTGAGGCGCAGCAGGTCGGCGCCGGCACGGCTCGTGAGGATCTCGAGGAAGTCGGCCAATGCCGCGGCGCGCACCGGCTCGGGCCGGCGCAGGCAGAAGGCGCGGATGTCCTCGCCGTGGCGGTTCGGGTCGTGGCCGCCATGATGGTGATCGTGCCCGTGCTGGTGCTCATGAGCGTCGGGCCCGGCGGCGGCTCCCAGCCAGCGCTCCAGCGTGGCGGGCGAGGGGCCCAGGCCGAAGAGCGCGGCGGGGTCGATCCGCCCGTGGCGCACCGGCAGCGGCGGGGCGGAGGGGGCGAGCGTCGCGAGGCGGGCGGCAAGGCCGGCGGGAATCAGGCCGCCGGTGAGGTCGGTCTTGCTCACCAGCACCCGGTCGGCCACGGCCGCCTGCTTCGCCGCCTCGGCCTGGCGCTCCAGGGTCGCGAGGCCGCTTGTGGCGTCCACCAGCGTCACGATGCCGTCCAGGGCGTAGCCATGGGCGATCATCGGGTCGGTGAGCAGGGTGTGGATGATCGGCGCCGGGTCGGCGAGGCCGGTGGTCTCGATGAGCAGCCGGTCGAACTCGGCCTGGCCGCGGCGGCGGCGCAGATCGATCTGGCGCACGGCGCGCGAGAGGTCGCCGCGCACGGTGCAGCACAGGCAGCCGCCGGCAACCTCGACGATGTCCTCCTTCGCGTGCTCGACCAGCTCGTGGTCGAGGGGCACCTCGCCGAACTCGTTGATGATGACGGCGCTGCGCGCCATGCCGGGATGGCGCAGCAGCCGGCCCAGCAGCGTGGTCTTGCCGGCGCCCAGAAAGCCGGTGAGCACGGTGACCGGCAGGCGGCCTGCAGGATCGCCCGGGGCGGCGTGGTGGCGGACGGTGGACATCGAGGGCTCCCGGCTCTCATCCCTCGCCCGGCAGATGCGGTGTGGCCGGACGCTCGTGGATGTCCTGCCACCGCCAGCCGTCGTTTTCCACCAGTGCCAGCAGCAGGCGGCGATGCAGGCTCCAGCGGGTGTCCTGCTCGCCCGGCTCCGCCTGCGGCACGCCCAGCCGGCCGAGCACGGTGGCGCGCGGGAGCGGAGGCTCCTCGTGCGCGGCCTCGATGCGGGCGGCGTCCATGGCGGCCAGGAAGGCGGCGATGGCGCCGCGCACCTCCAGCAGCATGCAGCGGCGGGGTGCCGCCTCTGGCGCCACGCGGGTGAGGAGCAGATGGAGCGTGTCGTCGAGGGCCGCGAGGCGCAGGGCCAGGGCGCTGGCCGGCTCGACGCTGTGGAAGCGGTGCAGGGCCGGATAGGTGAGGTGCTGCTGGCTCTGCGCCACGATGAGCGGGCAGAGCCGGTCTAGGGGCTGCTCCATGGCGGAAAGGGAGCGGCCGTCCCAGTAGCGCTGCAGGATCGCCTCGGGCGTGCCGCCCATCACCCCCACCAGCAGGGCGAGCTGGCGTTTGCTGGCGGCGGCCGAGACCACCGGCACGAGATAGGTGACGGAGAGGGTGAGCGCTAGGAGCCCGTTGGCGGAGCAGGCGGCGGTGGCGAGCTGCCAGGCGGTGCCCTCGGGGCGGAAGTCGCCGAGCCCCAGGGTGAAGAGCGTGTAGCCGGCATAGTAGGCGAGCTCCCAGCCGCGGGCCGGGAGGCGCGAGGCCGAGCTGACCACGCCGCCCTCGCCGCCGAGGAAGACCAGCGTCCAGCCGGCCCACAGCAGCAGCGTCCACATCAGCATCATGCCGGCCACCGAGAGCGGGCCGCCCAGCGCCAGCAGCCTGCCGTGCCGCTTTCCGCCGGTGAGCCACAGCAGCGCCTGCCAGGTCCAGCGGATCAGCGGCGAGCTGAGCGGCCCGCCGCCGCGCACGGTAAGCGTGGTGAGCACGAGGTCGGCCATGGCGAGGAGGACGACGAGGATGCCGGCGGCGGTGATCCAGGTCATGACAGCGCTCCTCGTTGCATCGTGGCAGCAGGGGAACGGGACTGCAGGCCTAACGTTGCGCAGCCGATCGCCGACCCTCTCGCTTCGGCCCCTGCCGCGTGTTACGACCGCGCGACGTAGAACCGCAAGCTGGGGAGAGGCTGAATGAGGAATTTGGTCAGGAAGGCGGCCGTGGCCGTCACCGTGGCGGCATCGCTGACGGCGCTGCCGGCACTGGCGCAGACCAAGTGGACGATGGCGTCGGGCTATCCCGAGGACAGCTTCTTCACCAAGAACATCCGCCAGCTCATCGCCGACGTCCAGGAGGCCACGAACGGCGAGCTGGTGATCGATCTGCGGCCCAACGACGAGCTCATCAAGCACGACGCCATCAAGCGTGCGGTGCAGGCCGGCCAGGTGCAGATGGGCGAGATCCGCCTCGCCGTCTACACCAACGAGGAGAAGATCTACAGCCTCGACAATCTGCCCAACCTCGTCACCACCTATGACGAGGCGTGGAAGCTGATGGAGGTGCAAAAGCCCTATCTCGACGAACTTCTGGCCAAGCGCGGCATGCGCCTGATCACCTACGAGCCGTGGCCCGGCCAGGGCTTCTACACGGCCGAGCCGGTGACCTCGCTGGCCGATCTCGAGGGCCAGTCGATCCGCATCTACTCGCCGCAGACCCAGACGATGTGCGAGATGATGGGCATGAAGGCCACCATCCTGCCGTTCGCCGAGGTGCCGCAGGCCTTCTCGACCGGGCTGATCGAGTCCTTGTGGACCAGCGCGCAGACCGGCACCGACGTGCAGGCGTGGGACTACGTCAAGCATTTCACCTATACCGGGAGCATGCACAACAAGAACGCGATCATCGTCAACGAGCGCGCGTTCCAGGCCCTCGACGAGGCCTCGCAGAAGGCCCTGCTCGAGGCCGGCCAGCGGGCCACCGAGCGCGGCTGGGCGCTCAGCAAGGAGGCCAGCGACAGCAAGCAGAAGGAGCTGGCCGAGCACGGGATGGTGATCGCCGAGGCGCCCGAGGACGTCATGGCGAGGATGCGCGAGATCGGCGTCGCCATGGTGGCCGACTGGCGCGAGGGCGCGACCGACGAGCAGCTCGCCGTCCTCGACGCTTACCTCGCTGCGGTGGGCCGCTGAGCCGCACCATCGTCCTGCCGGCGGGGCCTTCCCGGCCCCGCCTTTCCCACGCCAGCGGGACCGGCCTCGGCCCCGCCTCGCTCCCGGAGGTCCCGTGATCCGACGCGTCCTCGACACGCTCTATCTTGGAAGCGGCTATCTCGCGGCCCTCTTCCTGGCCCTGATCGCGGTGGCGATCATCCTGCAGGTGGTCGGGCGCAGCCTCGGCTACGTGGTCGACTCCACCGAGATCGCCGGCTTCTTCATGGCGGCCTCCTCCTTCTTCGCGCTGGCCCACACCTTCAAGAGCGGCTCGCATGTGCGGGTGACGATCCTCGCCCATGCCCTGACCGGGGGCACGCGGCGGCTGCTCGAGACATGGTGCTGCCTCGCCGCCGCTGCGGCGACCGGCTACCTCGCCTGGCATGCGATCGGCCTTGCCTGGCAGTCCTGGGATTTCGAGGATATCAGCCCGGGCCTCCTCGCCATCCCGTTCTGGATCCCGCAAAGCGCCATGGCGGCGGGGCTCGTGCTGCTCGTGGTGGCGCTTCTCGACGAGGCCGTCGCCGTGCTGCGCGGCCGCATGCCCTCCTACGCCAGCGGCGAGGACACGGCCCTCGACTGAGCGCGACCGGCCGCCCGCCGGACGCAAGCTACCCTTCGCAAGGATCCGTCCGCATGGACCAGATCGTTCTCGCCTCGACGGTGATGCTCGCCGTCGTCCTGCTGTTCCTGGCCTCCGGCGTGTGGGTCGCGATCTCGCTGCTCGCCGCCAGCATCGCAGCACTGGTCCTCTTCACCCCGGTGCCGGCAGGCTCGCTGCTCGCCTCCAGCATGTGGGACGCGAGCTGGAACTGGGCGCTCACCGCCCTGCCGCTCTTCGTGTGGATGGGCGAGATCCTCTCGCGCACCCGGCTCTCCTCCGACATGTTCAGCGGTGTGGCCCCCTGGGTCTCGCGCCTGCCCGGCCGCCTGCTGCACGTCAACGTGCTGAGCTGCGGGATCATGGCGGCGGTGGCCGGCTCCTCGGCGGTGACCGCCGCCACCATCGGCCGGATGAGCCTGCCCGAGCTCTCCCGGCGCGGCTACAACGAGAACATGATGATCGGCACGCTGGCGGGCTCCGGCACGCTGGGCCTCCTGATCCCGCCCTCCATCGTGATGATCGTCTACGGCGTCACCGCCCAGCAGTCGGTGGCGCGCCTGTTCATCGCCGGCATCCTGCCGGGCCTCGTGCTCGTGCTCCTGTTCATGGGCTACGTGGCGCTGTGGTCGATGGCCAATGCCGAGCGCATGCCGGCGGCCGAGCCCCGGGTGAAGCTGCGCACCAAGCTCTGGGAATCGCGCCGGCTGATCCCGGTCCTCCTCCTCATCATCGCCGTGATCGGCTCGATCTACGGCGGCATCGCCACCCCCACCGAGGCCGCCACCATCGGCGTGGTGGGCTCGCTGGCCCTCGCCGCCGCCTATGGCGGCCTCTCCATGGCGACCTTCATGGAGAGCCTGCTCGCCGCCACTCGCATGTCGTGCATGATCGCCTTCATCATCGGCTGCGCGGCCTGCCTGACCATCGCCGTGGGCTTCGTCGACATCCCCCGCGCGCTGGCCGGCTGGGTCGACAGCCTGGGCCTCTCGCGCTACGCGCTTCTGGCCGTGCTGGCCTTCTTCATCCTCGTGATGGGCTGCTTTCTCGAGGGCATCTCGATCATCGTCTTGAGCGCCTCGGTGATGCTGCCGATGCTGGAAGCCGCCGACGTCGACCTGCTCTGGTTCGGCGTCTTCGTCGTCATCCTCATCGAGGCCGCCCAGATCACCCCGCCGGTGGGCTTCAACCTCTTCGTCCTCCAGTCCCTCACCGGCCGCAGCATCTGGCGCATCACCGTGGCCACGGTGCCCTTCTTCCTGATCCTGATGCTGCTCCTCGTGGTGATCACCATGGCCCCCGCGGTGGTGACCTGGCTGCCCGGGCTGATGGGAAGGGGCTGAGGCAGGGGCGGGGCGCGGCGGCGCCGGGGCTCGTCGGGTTCGTGTTTGCAGCGCACCGCGCGACACCGGTGCGTCGGCGGTGGCGAGGTGGTGGAGGCGGCCTCGGGTTCGTCTTTTCACGCCTCGCGGCGCAACCATTCCTCCGCTGCCGGGCGGCCTGCGCCGCGGGCGTCGGGTTCGTCTTTGCCGCGTGCCGCGTAGCGCCGGCGCGTTGCCGGCTGCGAGATTGGCCAAGGCCCGGGTTCGACTTTCCACGCCTCGCAACGCAAGTCATTCCCTCGCTGCTGGACGGCCCCTCCGCGAGCCTCGGGTTCGTGTTTGCCCGGCATGTTGCAGCACTGGCGGGTGGCCGGGTTCGAGATGTGCGAGGGCTCGGGTTCGACTTTGCCATCTCGTAAAGCCGGCCATCCCTCCGCGGCTCGATGGCCGGCACCGCGGGCGTCGGGTTCGATTTTGCCAGGTGCCGGGCGACGCCAGAGCGTATGGCAGTAAGCCGGGTAGAGCCGCGAGCCTCGGGTTCGTCTGTGCCATGGCAGGAACACGGCGCAGGCGAGGGGCGCGACGCGGACAAGCCGTGAGGCAACCGGGAAGGCGGGACGAGGCGTTGGCGGGCGCTCGGCATGGGCTCTCGCAGCGGGGGCGACCCGTGAAGATGTCACCAAATAGGAACAAAAGCAAGTTGAGCGGGCCAGCGGTACCAAGTCACCCCAACGGGCGGTAAAAGGGAGTCAGGTGCCGTAACTCCGCGACGCTGGCGAGGGGCACGGCGCGGACGAGGCGGGCGGCAACCGAGAAGGCGGGACGAGGCGTTGGCGGGCCTCGGCATGGGATCTCGCAGCGGGGGCGGCCCGCGACCATGCCGGCCAGTATGAAAAAATGCAAGGAGCGCCCGTCCGCCGTACCAGAAGCGCTTAACGGCGAACTAATTGCAGCCGGAGTAGGGGAAAGAGATCCCTCTATGTTTCCCCGGAAACGACTCACATGCGGCCATTCCGGTCAATTCGCTTGGCAGCAAGATCGGAACGGACTAAGAACAGAAGAGTAGCAAAGGCTGAGTCACGGAGCATGCGAGTGAGCCCAAAAGTTGAGACTATCAGAGATGGCCATGGGCGCACGGGTTCCGTTCGAACGCATGATTTCTCGGTGGTTGATCTCTTTTGCGGCGCTGGTGGTATGTCCGAGGGCTTTCGTCAGGCGGGCTTTGTCGTCTTAGCCGGAAGCGACAACGATCCGGATGCGTTAGCAACGTTCGCAGCTAATTTTCCAGAGGCTGAAGCGATCTTGGGTGACATCCGCGAGGACGCGGTCAAGGAGCAGATCCTCGACGCAGCACGCCGTGCGACGGTGCTCGTGGGGGGGCCGCCGTGCCAAGCGTTCTCGCAAGTACGTAATCACAGTCGCATGATCGATGATCCGCGTAACGCCCTGTATCGTGAGTTTGTGAGTGCGCTTCGCACCGCCGTTCCGCGTGCATTCGTTATGGAGAATGTAACTGGAATGGACCAGATGGGCGCACGGGAGCAAATCCTCTGCGATCTGTCATTAGGGGGAGAATATGAAGTCCGTGCACAAGTAGTTGACGCCGCGGACTTTGGTGTGCCGCAAACGCGCAAGCGTCTCTTGTTTATCGGCGTCCGGCGCGAAATTGGAATGACGGTTCCCGTGCTGAATGGGTCTGGGGCGAGCGATTCGGTTGCGCTGGTACGATTCGCGGGTGACCGTAGCCCTCGGTACCAACTGGTCGTTCAACAAAACCTGCTGAGCATGAAGCTGGCCAATGCCCTGGAGGACGCTGAAGATCTGACCGCCGTCACAGCTGCACAAGCGATATCGGACTTGACCGGCCTCCCAGTGGGAAATCGGCGCGATGAGATAGACTGGAACCAGTTGCCTGAGCCCAGCAGCGCTTACCAACGGCTGATGCGGGCGCATGCGGGGGACAAGGCAGTCAACCTGCAGGTCCCTCGTCTAAACAAAGATACCGAACTGCGGCTCCAGGGTATTCCACAAGGGGGGAACTATCGTGATCTGCAGGACGAACTTCTTGGCCGCTATCTGACAGGTCAACGCTGGGGACAGAGCAACGGAAGTGGCCGACTTTCCCGAAAACACTTTTATGCCTACCGGCGGCTTCATCCTGCACTCTGGGCCTGGACACTGAACACGAAGGCTGACTCCGTCTACCATTATGAGGTTCCGCGTGCGCTGTCGGTGCGCGAGATGGCGCGCTTGCAGTCATTTCCTGACCGCTTCCTGTTCACCACCGATCCACGGCGCGGGCCACTAGAAGGGCGCCATGACGGTGGGGCGGCACATTCGCGGTATCGCCAAGTCGGTAACGCGGTTCCTCCACTTCTGGCTGCGCGTGTAGCGCAGAGCCTGCTGAGTGAGCTAAAAGCCTCTCGCGCCCAAGATGGGATTCGCGCGAAGGCGGGATAAACGGATGAATGATGATAAATTCCTCAAGGCGGAAGAAATTTCTGATGTAGAAACGAAGGCGGTCGAGAGAGCCTTCGGCGCGGAGAACCGCAACAGGCTAATTGACAAGTATTTTGAAACCTGTGTAAAAGGGCTGATAGCACCCGAGAATTCGTGGCAGCACGTTTACCGCTTGCTGCTCTGGTCTGATCCGACCACCGGCCTCGCGCACTGCTATGAGAGCGACAAGTCGCAGCCCGGAAAACCGTGGTATGCTCGATCGCTAGCCTTCCACGATTGGCTCTGTAGGGCGTTCGGTGTTGAGCCGGACGAACTGTCACAGGAAATCGATTGGCTGTTCCTCAAGGCGTGCTCCGATCTGGCCGACGTCATGTTGCGCAGAGAGGCCAAGCTCAGTGAGGTCGCGGCTCGACAGCGCGAGCCTTATGGCGACCGCAGCTTTCCGGAGCCCGGAGCAGATCCTGAACTGGCTACATTAATGCAGGAGACATTGGGTCCATATTTAGCGCGAGAAGTCGAGGAGGATATTTGGAACGCGCTGAGCCAGAAGATTCGCCAGTTCCTTGCCGTTCAAAATAAACGGAAGAATCTAGTCGGCGAAGGTTTCGAGGACGTTCTCGCCCAAATAGTCAGGCGCGCTTGCGATGTTCCGGAGGATTCAATACGCACCCGAAGACTGCTCTACGAAATTCCAGGCTTCAACCGTGCTCGGCAGGGCGCAAAAGAAAACAAGGTCGATCTAGCAATTGTGCGGCCCACGATGCGCACGCTCGTGACAGCAAAGTGGAGTGTGCGAGCGGATCGCGAGAAACAGTTCGCCACGGAGTATGATGAATATATCAATGCTGAGTCAGATAACAGCAAATTTCAGTATGTGTTCGTGACAAATGAATTTGATCCCGCCCGACTGATGCGCGCTTGTGAGAATCTGCATCGGAACAGCTTGATGTTCGACTATGTGGTGCACATCAACCCTGAAGCAGTGCGCGCTGCATACGGGCAAGGAACGGTGGCTTCAGCGAGCGCAACTTCCACTCAACGCCGAGTCATCCAAAACATCGAAGCAGGGCGTCTTATTAGCCTTGAGCAGTGGCTTCGCAAGCTATCGGTTCAATGAAGCACCTTTGTCTCGCGCATGGATAAGCTCACACCGGTGCGCCGCAGCGCAAACATGCGCGCCATCCATTCGAAACACACCAGACCCGAGCTGATCGTGCGCAGGCTCCTGCGAGCAGCTGGCCTGAAAGGTTACCGCTTGCATCGACGGGACCTGCCTGGCCGACCTGACATCGCTTTTATCGGCAGGAAGAAGGCTATATTAGTTCACGGCTGTTTTTGGCATGGTCATGATTGTCGAGAGGGAAACAGGCGGCCGCGGTCGCGCGAAGATTACTGGCTGCCAAAGATTAGGGGAAATCAGCAGAGAGATGCGCGTCAATATGCCCAGCTGGTGGCGGCGGGGTGGGCGGTTTTGATCGTTTGGGAGTGCGAGACAGGAAAACCTGCTCTGGCTGAAAAGCTCATGGCGTTTCTTAGTACGAGCTGACTGCGCGAACGACAGTCGCCGGAGCGCAATGCCAGCAGAGGCCGCAGGCCGCCACGTGTACAGTGACGGTGTTTCCTTGACATGGGCCGCTTCTCGCTTTCCGGTTCAAGCTGCGATCTCGTCGGTTATGCCCGGCTCCTCGCGAGAACGGTGATGCCTCGCACCACCATCGTTGCCGATGAGGAGCGGCATGGCCACCACGTGTCAGGCAGTTACCGGCTCAGCACAGAGCCGCCCGAGCGCGTGGTTGGCGCTCTCCAGCGGCTTGAGGAGCCGGGTCATGCGGACCGGGGGCGCGGGCGGCAGCGGGGGCGGGATGAAGGCTTCCGCCTTCTCGCCCGCGGTGGAGATGGTCACCTTCCGGCCGAGGCGCGTGGGCTCCTGCGGGGGCATCGTTGCGAAAGGATCCTTTCGTTGGCGACCGGCTAACGAAAGGATATCCGGAAATCCTTTCCTTGTCGCAGGCGTAAGGAAAGGATCGCGGGGGCGGCGCTGCGGCCGCCCCCTGGCGTCACGCCTCCAGCTCGCGGTCTTCCATGACGAGGTAGACCAGGACCAGGCCCAGGCAGACGATGAAGCGGAAGGCCGCCTGCTGGCCGTTCCAGGTCTCGCTCTGCCACATCAGGAACCACTCGGCGCCGATGGTCATGAAGCCGGTGAACCAGGTGAGGAAGCCCAGCGTGAGGCCGGCCACGGCGAGGCGCTTGCTGCGGTGGAAGGTGCGGGCGGTGTCGTCGGCGGCGAGGCCCATGGCGATGGCACCGCCGAGGCAGAGCAGGCCGGTGGCGAGTTCGGCGGCGATGATCAGCCAGTAGGCGGCGTGGTGCAGGGTCTCCGACGTGACGGCGCGGCTCGCCACCAGCGGGTTGCCCTCGAACACCGTGTCCATCGCCAGGACGTGCTGGACGAAGGCGAAGTTGGCGCCGTAGTCGGCGATGTTGTTCCAGCCGACGAGCAGCGCGAAGAGGCCGGCTGCCGCCACGAGGGCGATCTTCGAGCAGCGGAAGATCATGGCTCGTTGCCTTGCAGGAAGGTGGGGCGCCGCCGGAGCCGGACTCCGGCGGCAGACTGACAAAAGAATCAGCCGCGGCCGATATAGGGCATGGTGGTGGCCATGACGGTCATGAACTGGACGTTGGCGTCCAAGGGCAGGCTCGCCATGTGGACCACGGCGTTGGCGACGTTGCGGACGTCCATGGTGGGCTCGACCGCCATGGAGCCGTCGGCCTGGGGGACGCCCTTCTTCATGCGCTCGGTCATCTCGGTGGCGGCGTTGCCGATGTCGATCTGGCCGCAGGCGATGTCGAAGGGGCGGCCGTCCAGCGAGGTGGCACGGGTGAGGCCGGTGATGGCGTGCTTGGTGGCGGTGTAGGGGGCCGAGAAGGGCCGCGGCACATAGGCCGAGATCGAGCCGTTATTGATGATCCGGCCGCCGCGCGGGGCCTGGGCCTTCATCATCCGCATGGCCTCGCGGGTGCACAGGAACGGCCCGGTGAGGTTGACGGCCACCACCGCGTTCCACTGCTCGACGGAAAGCTCCTCCATCGGCACGGCGGGCGTGCCCATGCCGGCATTGTTGAAGAGCAGGTCGATGCGGCCGAAGCGCTCCTTGATGGCGGCGAAGGTGGCCTCGACCTGGGCCGGATCGCCCACGTCGGTGGGGCAGACGAGGGTGGGGTTGCCGGAGGCCGCGCCCATCCGCGCGGTCTCCTCGAGCGCGTCGCGGCGGCGCCCGGCCAGCGCCACCGACCAGCCCGCCTCGAGCAGCGCCAGCGCCGTGGCGCGTCCGACACCGCTGCCGGCACCGGTGACCAGCGCGATCTTCTGCTGGGTCGTCATATCGTCTCACCTTCCCTGTTTCGGGGCGTGTTCCGGCCCTGTTGGGGTCGTGCTCCGGCCGGCGCCGCACCGGCCGCCGCCCGCACCATGCCGGGCCGCCGCGCAAAGCTCCAGCCCCGGGACGTCTGCGCCGGGCGGAAGGAGCGGCGTCGAGGCGGGCCGATCGCGTGCCGCATTCCTCAAAATAGAATAATTAAAATTCGATATTGCCGGATCCGACTTGCATTGGAACAATTAAAAACAGGCATGAATCCAAAGTTTTTTATTAGGCATCAAACAAAAAAATGACAACATCTTGTGG
Organism: Geminicoccaceae bacterium 1502E; assembly: GCA_033875255.1. Lineage (GTDB taxonomy): Bacteria > Pseudomonadota > Alphaproteobacteria > Geminicoccales > Geminicoccaceae > Marinimicrococcus. The sequence continues at coordinate 136,179 of JAWZSN010000002.1, forward strand.
AGGCTGCGGCTTTCTTTCTACACATCCCGCAGCAAATCGCGCCTCACTCGCAAGGGTTGTCATTCGCGGTGTCCCATCCTCCGTCTGCCCTCATCGCCCGCTCGCTGCTCGCCGTGCCCCTGGTGGCGGCCGGCGCCGGCCCGGTCCTGGCCCAGGAGAGCGAAGCCCTGCTGGCGCCGGTGACGGTCACCGCCACGGGCAACCCGATGGCCTCTTTCGAGTATCCCGGCCAGGTGACGGTGGTCGGCCGGGAGGAGCTGGAACGGCTGGCGCCGTCCACCGCCGACGACGTGCTGCGCCGGGTGCCGGGCGTGGAATCGTCCGGCGGGCCGCGCCGCACCGGCGAGGTGCCGAGCATCCGCGGCTTCGACGGTCCCGATGTCACCGTGCTGTTCGACGGGGTGCGGCAGAACTTCAACGCCGGCCATGACGGCCGCTTCTTCATCGACCCGGCGCTGCTGCGCTCGGTGGAGGTGGTCAAGGGGCCGACCTCGGCGCTCTACGGCTCGGGCGGGCTCGGCGGCACCATCGCCTTCGAGACCCTGGAGGCCGCCGACCTGCTGCGGCCGGGCGACACGATGGGCGCCAGGGTAGGCACCGGCTACCGCACCGCCAACGGCGAGAACAGCTACCATGCCACCGGCTTCGCCGCGGCCGGCGGCGCCGACATCGTGGCGAGCGTCGGCTATCGCGACGCGGGCTCCATCGAGCTGGGCGACGGCAGCCTGCTCGACGAGAACGAGCGGCTCGGCTCGAGCCTCGTCAAGGGCAGCTATGCCGGCATCGAGGACCACCGGCTCGAGCTGTCCTGGCTGGGCTATCGCGGCGACGTGGTGGAGCCGGCCAACCCGCAGGGGGCGGGCAGCGGCGGCCGCGCCGACAAGGACATCACCAGCGACACGCTGCGCGGCGCCTGGCGCTGGGACCCGGCGGACAGCGAGCTGCTGGATCTGGGCCTGACCCTCTCCTGGGCCAGGAACGAGGTCGAGGAGGACATGCGCACCGGCAACCGCGCCACCCTCACGCGCGAGCTGGAGACCACCGGGCTCAGGCTCGACAACCGCAGCCGCCTGATGCACGCGGAGGGGCTGGGCACGCTGCTGACCTATGGCGTCGAGCTGTTCCGCGACGAGCAGACCGGCCGCGACAGCACCTCTGCCGACGGCACCCGCTCCGGCGTGCCCGATGCCGAGGCCACCACGATGGCAGGCTTCCTCCAGGCGGAGATCACCTGGGACAGCCCGTTCGGCACGCCCGGAAGCTGGCTGCTGGTGCCGGGCCTGCGCTACGACCGCTTCGAGAACGAGGCGGATGGCGGCAGCAGCATCGACGACAGCCATCTCTCGCCCAAGCTGGCGCTCAGCTACATGCCCACCGACTGGCTGATGGTCTTCGGCTCCTATGCCGAGGCCTTCAGGGCGCCCACCATGGACGAGCTCTACGCCGACGGGGTGCACTTCTCGATCCCCGGCTTCGGCGACAATTTCTTCACCGGCAATCCCGACCTGAAGCCCCAGAAGACGAAGAACTGGGAGGTGGGCAGCGGGCTGCGGTTCGAGGACGTGCTGGAGAGCGGCGACCTGTTCAGCGTCAAGGGCTCGTGGTTCTGGATCGAGGGCGACGACTTCATCGACCTCGAGGTGAACCAGCCCGTACCGCCTGCCTGCTTCCCGCCCAACTGCAACGGCACCGCCCGGGCGGTGAACGTGGCGGATGCGGAGCTTTCCGGCATGGAGATCGAGGGCGGCTACGAGAACCGGCGCCTCGTCGCGAAGCTCGGCTACTCGACCCTCGACGGCGAGGACGAGGCCACCGGCCGGCCGCTGGGTGTGCTCCAGCCCAACCGGCTCGTCACCGAGCTGGGCCTCAAGCTCCACGAGATCGACACGATGGTGGGCTGGCGCGGCACCTTCGCCGGCCGTCTCGACCGCGCCGATCCCGGCGAGGAGCGCGATGCCTACCAGCTGCACGACCTCTTCGCGAGCTGGGCGCCGCTGGAGGGGCCGCTCGAGGGCGTGCGCCTGGATGCCGGGATCGAGAACATCTTCGACAAGACCTACACCCGCGTCGCCACCGACAGCGTCGAGGAAGGGCGGAACTACCGCCTCGGCGTCAGCTACACGATCCGCTGGTAAGGAAGAGAGCGATGGAAACGAGCGTGGCCCAGCGTGACCCGGCGGCCCTTCTCGCTGCTGCCAACCGCCTGCGCGAGGCGGAGGGCCTGCGCGCCCGCGACCTCGCCGGCCGGCTCGGCGTGAGCGAGGGCGAGCTGCTGGCGGCCGAGGTAGGGGCCGGCGGTGGCGGCCGGGTGGTGCGCCTCGTCGACGATGCGACCGCCATTCTTCGCGAGGTGCCGCGGCTGGGCGAGGTGATGGCGCTCACCCGCAACGAGGCGGCGGTCCACGAGAAGACCGGCACCTACGGCAAGGTGGAGCTCGAGAGCGGCCATGGCGGCGTGTTCGAGCAGCCCATCGACCTGCGCCTCTTCATGAGCCACTGGCGCTCCGGCTTCGCCGTGGAGCAGCCGGGGCCGGAGGGGGCCATGCGCCGCAGCCTGCAGTTCTTCGACGCGCACGGCACGGCGGTCCACAAGGTGCATCTGGGTCCGCAGAGCCGGGTGGAGGTGTTCGAGGAGCTGGTGGCGCGTTTCGCCGAGCCGGCGCAGCCGCCAGGGCTCGCGGTGACGCCGCGGCCGGCGCGCAAGGCGGACCGGCCGGACGAGGCCGTGGACCGGGAAGCGCTGGTCCGGCGCTGGCAGGCGATGACGGACGTCCACCAGTTCTTCGGCCTGCTGCGCGAGCTGGAGGTCGGGCGCGAGCAGGCCTTCCGCCTCGCCGGAAGCAGGCTTGCCTTTCCGGTGGCAAGGGGGAGCTTCGCGCTCGCCGGCGAGATGGCCGCTGCCGGGGGCGTGTCCATCATGATTTTCGTCGCGAACATGGGCTGCACGCAGATCCACACCGGGCCGGTCGGGACCATCAAGGCCATGGGCCCCTGGTGGAACATCCTCGACCCCGGCTTCAACCTTCATCTCCGTCAGGATCTGGTGGCGCGGGCGTGGGTCGTCCGCAAGCCGATGGCCGGTCACATGGTCACCAGCCTCGAGATCTTCGACGAGCAGGCGCGGCTTATCGCCATCATGTACGGCGAGCGGCCGCGGGGCGAGCCCGAGCAGCCGGCATGGCGTGCCCTTCTCGACCGGCTCCCCAGGCTGGACGCGCCGGCATGAGGCGCCTTGCCGGCGCCTTCCTGGCTGCCGTCGTCCTGCTGCCCGCGGATGCCCCGCGGGCGGCCGGGCGGGTGGTGAGCATCGGCGGGGCCGTCACCGAGATCGCCTATGCGCTGGGCGCGGGCGACGCGCTGGTGGCGGTGGACAGCACCAGCACCTTCCCGCCCGAGGCCGGGAAGCTTCCCGACGTGGGCTATATGCGCGCGCTCTCCGCCGAGCCCATCGCGGCGCTGCGCCCGGATCTCGTGCTGGCGGTCGAGGGCAGCGGGCCGGCGGCGGCACTCCGGCAGATCGGGCAGGCGGGCCTGCGCCTCGAGCTGATCGACGAGGAGCCGGGGGTGGACGCGGTGCTCACGCGCATCGGCCGCGTGGCGGCGCTTTTGGACCGCGAGCAGGAGGGGGAGAGGCTGGCAGCAAAGGTGGCTGGCGAGCTGGAGCGGGCCGGCGCGCTGGTCGCCCGCGCCACCGGCCGGCCCCGCGTGCTGTTCGTGCTGGGCGCCGGGCGTGGCGCGCCGCAGGCCGCCGGGCAGGATACCGCGGCGGCGCGGATCATCGGGCTTGCCGGCGGCGTGAACGCCATCGAGGGCTATGACGGCTACAAGCCGCTCTCGGCCGAGGCGGCGGTGGCGGCCGCCCCCGACGTGATCCTCGCCATGGATGCCACCGTCGAGGCGCTGGGCGGTGCGGCGCCCATGCTGGACCTGCCGGAGCTCCGCCAGACCCCTGCTGCCCGCGCGGGCCGGCTGGTGGCCATGGACGGCCTTCTGCTGCTGGGCTTCGGCCCGCGCACCGGCCAGGCGGTGGAGAGCCTCGCCAGGGCGCTGCATCCCGAGCTTGGCGATCAGGGCTGAACGTCGATGGCAACCCGGCTAGCGGTGCAGGGGCTTGCTCCCCGCAAGGTCCGCGGGGCGCGGCTGCTGCCGGCGCTCGCGGTGGCGGTGGCGCTGGTCACGCTGCTCTCCTTGTGCATCGGCGCCTTTCCCATGGCACCGCGGGAAATCCTCGCGATCCTCGTGGGGGCGGGCTCGGGCGACACCGCCGAGGCGGTGCTGCTCTCCATCCGCCTGCCGCGGGTGGTCCTGGGGCTTGCCGGCGGCGCAGCGCTCGCGGTGGCCGGTGCCGCCATCCAGGGCCTGTTCCGCAACCCCCTGGCCGATCCGGGCCTGATCGGCGTCTCCGCGGGAGCTGCCCTCTTCGCGGCGGCCGCCATCGTGCTGTTGCCGGGCGCCGGAGCGCTGCTCGGGCCGGCCCACGCGGTCTGGCTGCTGCCGCTCGCGGCGTTCGCCGGCGGGCTTGCGGCCACGCTCCTGGTGGGCGCCATCGCGCGGCGCGAGGGCGGCGTGGATACGGCACTCCTGCTGCTGGCGGGCGTGGCGGTGAACGCGGTGGCCGGCGCCGGGGTGGGCTTTCTCGTGTTCCTGAGCGACGAGCGCGAGCTGCGCGAGGTGAGCTTTTGGATGCTCGGCAGCCTTGCCGGCACCGGCTGGGACCGGCTCTTGCCTGCGCTGCCACTCCTGCTGCTGCCGGCGCTCGCCATGCCCTTCCTCGCGCGCAGCCTCAACGCGCTGCTGCTCGGCGAGGCCGACGCCTTCCATCTCGGATTCCGGGTGGAGCCGGTGAAGCGCGCGGTGGTCCTTCTGGCGGCGCTGGGGACCGGCGCCACCGTGGCGCTTACCGGGATGATCGGCTTCATCGGCCTCGTGGCCCCGCACCTGGCGCGGCTGGTGGCGGGCCCGGACCACCGGGTGCTGCTGCCGGCCTCGGCGATGATCGGCGCGGGCCTGCTGCTGCTGGCCGATCTCGCCGCGCGCACCATCGCCCTGCCGGCCGAGATGCCCATCGGCGTGCTGACCTCGGCCCTGGGCGGGCCGTTCTTCATCTGGCTGCTGCGGCGCCGGGCGGGAGGTGCGCAGTGAGCGTTCTGGAGGGCAGGGGGCTCGTGCTGCGGCGTGGCGGCAGGCTGCTGGTCGATTCCGTCGACATCGCGCTCGAGCCGGGCTGCTTCACGGCGCTGATCGGCCCGAACGGGGCCGGCAAGTCCAGCCTCATGGGGCTGCTCTCGGGTGCGCTGCGGCCGGACGCCGGCGAGATCCGCTTCGCCGGGCGGCCGCTCGCGCGGTGGCGGCCGGACGAGCTGGCCCGGCGCCGGGCGGTGCTGCGCCAGCACGCCGAGATGGGCTTCGCCTTCACCGCCCGGGAGGTGGTGGAGCTGGGGCGCAGCCCGCACCGGGGGCACGGCGGCGCGCGGCCGGACGAGGAGGCGGTGGCCACCGCCATGACGATGACCGGCACGGCGGCCCTGGCCGCGCGCGCCTGGCCCACCCTCTCGGGCGGCGAGCGCCAGCGGGTGCAGATCGCCCGCATCCTGGCGCAGCTCCTCGGCGGCGGGGAGAGCCTCGAGGGGCGCTGCCTGCTCCTCGACGAGCCCACCGCGGCCCTCGACATGCGCCACCAGCAGGATCTGGTGGCGCTTGCCCGCATGCTTGCCGCACGCGGCTGCGCGGTCCTGGCGATCCTGCACGATTTCGCGCAGGCGGCCCGGGCCGACCGGCTGATGGTGCTGGAGGGCGGAAAGGCGGTGGCCTGCGGTGCGCCTTCGCAGGTGCTCGACGCCGCGCTCGCCCGCAGGGTCTTCGGCGTGGAGCTGGGCTGGGTGGAGGCACCGGACGGACAGAAAATTCCGGTGATGGCCGAGGGGCTGGCCGCCGGGCAGAGCCTGAGGATCGTGGCATGAAGGGAAGGATCGGCGCTGGCCTGCTCGCCGCCGCACTGGCGGCAGGGGTGGCCCAGGCCCAGGACAGGATCGGCGTCGAGCTCAACAAGCTCGAGTCCCAGGAGAACGCCTGCCGCTTCTACGTGGTGACGGAGGGTAGCGCGGAGGCGCTGGAGAGCCTGAAGCTCGATCTCGTGCTCTTCGGGCGCGACGGGGTGATTGCCCGGCGGCTCGCGGTGGAGCTGGGGCCGCTGCGCGCGGAGAGCCGCAGCGTGAGGCTGTTCGATGTCGCCGGCATGAGCTGCGGCGATGTGGCTGACATTCTCGTCAACGACGTGCTGGCCTGCGGCGAGGGCGGCGATCCGGCCGCCTGCCTCGACCGGCTGGCACTCTCCTCGCGCGCCGACGTGGCGCTGGTGCGCTGACCGCCATGGAACCGGCACTGGACGCGGTCCTGGGCGCTCCCGCCCAGGACCTCTCGCTCGTGAGCCTGATCCTCGCCGCCGATCCGCTGGTCAAGGGGGTGATGGCGATACTGGCGCTGGCCTCGGTGGCCGCCTGGGCGATCATCATCGAGAAGGCGGTGGCCATCGGGCGGTTCGCGCGGCAGGCGCGACGGCTGGAGGACATCGCCGGCGGCAAGGACCTCGACCGCGTCGCCTGCTGCGGCCTCGTGGCGAAGATCCTCTCGGCCGGCCACCGCGAGCGGGACGATCTACCCGACGGAGGGGAGAGCCGGGGCGACTTGCGCGGGCGGATCGAGCGGGCGATGCGGGCGGTAGTGAGCGCCCGCCTGCGCGAGCTGGAGCCGGGCCTGCCGTTCCTCGCCACGGTTGGCTCGGCGGCACCCTTCATCGGCCTGTTCGGTACGGTCTGGGGCATCATGAACAGCTTCACCGCCATCGCCGGCGCGAACGACACCAGCCTCGCGGTGGTGGCGCCGGGCATCGCCGAGGCGCTCTTCGCCACCGCCATCGGCCTTGCCGCCGCCATCCCCGCGGTCATCGGCTACAACCGTCTGGCCGCGGGCATGAGCCTCGCCGCCCGTCGCTGCAACGCCGCCATCGGCGAGATCGGCAGCCGGCTCTCGGCCCGCCGCCGCGAGGAGGGCTGACCATGGCCTTGGGACCGCACGGGATCGCGGGGCTGCATGGAGGCGGGCTCGACGAGGAGGAGGCCATCGTGGCGCCGGTGGCGGAGATCAACGTCACGCCCCTGGTGGACGTGATGCTGGTTCTGCTCATCATCTTCATGGTGGCGGCACCCATGATGCTCGCGGGCGTGCCCCTCGACCTGCCGAAGGCGGGCAGCTCTGCGGTGGTGCGCCAGGAAAAGCCGCTCATCGTCAGCGTGACCCGCGAGGGGAACGTTCATCTGGCAGGCGATGTCGTGGCGAACGGTGCGCTGAAGGCACGGCTGGACTCGCTGCGCGCCGAGCACGGCGATGCCATGGTGCATGTCCGCGGCGACCGCGGCGTCGACTATGGCCGCATGATGTCGGTGCTGGCCGCTCTCGGCGAGGCCGGCTTCGCCAGGGTCTCGCTCATCGGCGAGGCCCGCCCGGCGGCGGGAAGCTAGATCCGTGCGCCGGGCGCGCGCCCTTTGCGTCGGCCTGTCGCTGGCGGTGCATGGCGGCCTTCTGGCGGCGCTGCTGGCGCGTGCGCCGGAGCCGGGTGCGCTGGCCGAGGGTGCCGGCGGATTCCAGGTGGCGCTGGCGATGAGCGGTGGCATGGCGCAAAGCGAGGCTGCAACGGCGGTGGAGACCCCGGAGATGGCGCCCGTCGAGCCGACGGAGGTGGCGGATCTCGTGGAGAGCCCTGCGGCGCCGCCTGTCCCCCCGCCGCCGGTGATCGGGAGCGAGAAGCCGCCGCTCGTCACCACCACCAGCACTGCCGCCGAGCCGGTGACGGCCAGACCCGCCGAGGCGGCGCCGGTCGAGCCGGAACTGGTCGAGACGCGTGCCGCGGAGCCGTTGCAGGCAGCGCCGCCGGAGCCGGTGCGCGCGACCCGGCCGCCCGCGCCGCCCCTTCCCGCCAGGCGGCCCCAGCGCCCGGTCCGGGAGGCGGTGGCGCAGGCCGAATCCGCAGCGACGCGGGAGAGCCCGCCGGCGCCGACCGCCGAGGCGGCAGCTGCTCGCGGTGAGCGCGACCAGGAAGCCGGCGAGCGCGCCCGCGCGGGCAGTGGCGGCGGCAGCGAGGCGGGGGAGAGCGGCGCCAGCGCCGAGGGCGGCGGCCAGCCCGGCCCGCCGCCGGACTATCTGCGCCGCCTCCAGGCCTGGCTCGAGCGCCACAAGGACTATCCGGGCCGGTCCCGTCGGCTGGGCCAGGAGGGCACGATCCTCCTGCGCTTCTCGATCGACCGCGAGGGGCGGGTACTGGGTCATGCGGTGCTGCAGAGCAGCGGCCACGCCGCCCTCGACCGCGCCGCCGAGCGTATGCTCCAGCGCGCCCAGCCTTTGCCGCGGCCGCCCGCCGGGCTCGTCCAGGCACGGCTCGAGCTGACCCTGCCGGTCCGTTTCGCGTTGCGCTGACCGCCATGGCGGAGGCAGTCAGGCCTCTGGACATTTTCCACAGGACGTCGCGATATGCGGCACCGCGGAAGCCGATCGGGCACCGCGGGAGTGCCGCCCAAGGGGCGTATCCTTCCGGCCCCGATGCAGGCACGATGGGGAGATGCGGCCGGGACCACGAGCAGGAGAAGCGCATGGGCGTCGTCGAGCGTCACCACGTGAGGATCGCGGGGCAGGGCGAGCCCGCCATGCTGTTCGCGCACGGCTTCGGCTGCGACCAGAACATGTGGCGTTTCGTGGCGCCGGCGTTCGAGCAGGACTATCGCACCGTGCTGTTCGACCATGTCGGGCACGGGGCGTCCGATCGCTCGGCCTTCAGCCGCAGCCGCTATTCCTCGCTCGACGGCTATGCCCGGGACGTGCTCGACATCTGCCATGAGCTGGGGCTGCGCGACGCGGTGTTCGTGGGCCACTCGGTGAGCGCCATGATCGGCGTGCTGGCGGCGATCCGCGAGCCGGCGCTGTTCTCGCGGCTGGTTCTCATCGGCCCCTCGCCCCGCTACACGAACGACGGCGACTATGTGGGCGGCTTCGAGCAGCGCGACATCGAGGAGCTGCTCGACGTCCTCGACGACAACTATCTGGGCTGGTCGGCCAACATGGCGCCGGTGATCATGGGCAATGCCGAGCGGCCCGATCTGGGCCGCGAGCTGACCGAGAGCTTCTGCCGGACGGACCCGGACATCGCACGGCATTTTGCGCGGGTGACCTTCCTTTCCGACAACCGCGCCGACCTGCCGAAGGTGCGCACGCCGGCCCTCGTTCTGCAATGCTCCAACGACGTGATCGCCCCGCTCGAGGTGGGCTCCTACGTGCATCGCCACATGCCCGGCAGCAAGCTGGCCGTGATGAAGGCCACGGGGCACTGCCCGAACCTGAGCGCGCCCGAGGAGACGATCGCCCTGATGCGGGCCTTTCTCGCCGGCCGCGGCGCGGCGGGCGGCGATGACGCTGCCTAACGCCATTCCCGAGGAGAGTGCCGAGGAGCTCTACGAGAACGCTCCTTGCGGCTATCTCTCGACGCTTCCCGACGGCACCATCGTCCGCGCCAACGCCACGTTCCTGTCGTGGACCGGACACGGGCGGGGGGAGGTGCTGCAGCGCACCTTCCAGGAATTCCTGACGGTGCCGGGGAAGATCTATTACGAGACCCACTACGCGCCCTTGCTGGCGATGCAGGGCTTCGTGCGCGAGATCGCCTTCGATCTGGTCCGCAAGGACGGCAGCCGCCTGCCGGTCCTGGTGAACACGGCGCAGCGCCGCGACGCGGACGGGCGCCATCTGCTGAGCCGGACCACCCTGTTCGATGCCACCGAGCGGCACCGCTACGAGCGCGAGCTGCTGCAGGCGCGGCGCCGCGCGGAGGAGGCGGTCAAGATCAAGGACGAGCTCATCGCCATGATCGGCCACGACATCCGCAACCCGCTGGCCTCGCTGGTCTCGGGCCTCCGGCTGCTCGAGCGCCAGGGCCTGTCGCCCGAGCAGGCACGCTATGTCGAGCTGATGAAGGCCACCACCGGCTACGTGACGACGCTCACCGGCAACATTCTCGACATGAGCAGGCTCGAGGCCGGCGCCATGACCATCGAGAGCGCCCCCTTCGGCCTGCGCGACACGCTCGGCGCCATTGTCCGCGGTCTCGAGGCGCAGGCCTTCGAGCGCGGCCTGAGACTGTCCTTGCGGATCGATCCGGCCATTCCCGAACGGCTGGCGGGCGACCGGGTCAAGCTCGGCCAGGTCCTCGTCAACCTTCTGGGCAACGCGCTCAAGTTCACCGAGCGCGGCGGCGTCGAGCTGGAGGCGCTGCTGACGGAGCGGCGGGGGGCCCTGGCGAGCGTGCGGTTCAGCGTCACCGACACGGGGATCGGCATCGCCTCCGACCGCCTCGCGCACGTCTTCGAGGACTACTGGCAGGCCGGTGGCGAGGGCGGCTTCGCCCGGGGCGGAACGGGGCTGGGGCTGGCCATCAGCCGCCGTCTGGTGGAGCTGCTGGGCAGCCGCATCGAGGTGGCCAGCACGCCCGGCCAGGGCTCCGTGTTCAGCTTCACGCTGGGCCTGCGGGTAGAGGACGGGCAGCCCTGAGAGGCTGCCACCCGTCCTTCCGGCAGGCTGGAGCGCTGGCGCACCGGCGGGGTCGGGGCGGGCCAAGCGGCACCGTTCTCGACATGCCGCCGGGGGCGCCTGCTAGACTGCCGCCGTGACGACCATCTCCACCTTCATGTCCGGGTGGCCGAGGGTAACCGCGCAACAGGCACGCACCGTTGGACTGTCCTGATCCACCCAAGCGTCCCACACCGCGTTCATCTCGGCGAAATCGTTCATGTCGGAGATCCAGACCTGGACGATCAGGATCCTCGATTTGTCGCTGCCGGCCAGCGCCAGACGCTCGTCGACGCGCTTGAGAACCTGCGCCGTCTGCTCGGCGGCCGACACGTTCGGCTTGAACGGGCGGTCCGGCGTCGCCGCGAAGTAGACCGTTCCGTTATGAACGGAGATCTGGCTCGCACGCGACCGGGTCCCGTCGCCGGCGGGATTGCGGCCGATTCGTTTGATGTCCATCAGTGTCTCCCGAGTTTGGTTCAAACCACACGACCCCTCAAGCCGCCTGGGCATTGCGCCCGGACGCTCCTCGCTTGAAGCGGTCGATCGCGTAGCGTGCAGGGTCGAGGCCGGGTGCCTCGCGATTGATGAGCCGGGCAATCAGGCGAGCGCTCGGCGGACCTCCGGTAAGCCCGAAATGTCCGTGGCCCACGGCGAGAAACAGGTTCGGCCGGCCCGGGGCCTCGCCCAGGATCGGCAGGCTGTCCGGCGTCGACGGGCGATGCCCCATCCAAAGGCGGGGCTCGCCGGTTTGCAGATCCGGGAAGATGCGCCGGGCGTGCTCGATCAGGGCAAGCGCCCGCTGCTCGTTCGGCGGCGCCTGCAACCCGCCGATCTCCACCGTTCCCGCCGCCCGGATCCCGTCCTCCATCGGCGTCAGCCCGAAGCCGAGATTCTTGACCGAGATGGGCATCCGAAGCTCGATGTTGGGCGACGGCATCATGGCGTGGTAGCCACGCTCGCTTTCCAGGGGAATGGTGATGCCGAGCGGGTCGAGCAGCTCCCGCGACCAGGCTCCGGTGGCGACCACGAGGCGCGGCGCCGTGCGATTTGCCAGATTGGTCATCACCATGTAGCCGTCGCCGCCGCGCGGCAGGATCTTGAGCGCGCGTTCGGCGATGATCTCGCCACCCGCCTGCAGGAGCAGGGCGCCCAAGGTCCGGACCAGCCGCTGGGGGCTTACCGTGAACCCGTTGCCGGGTACCAGCAGGCCCTGCGAGAGATCGCGCGCGATGCCGGGAAACAGCTGACGCAAATCGTCGGCGCCCAAACGCTCGATCCTGATTCCGTGCCGCTCGCACAGCGTCGTCTCGATCTTCGAAGCGTCACCGTTGCCTTGCCAAAGGCGGACCTGACCGGTCGTCCGGATGAGATCGCGAAAGTGCTCCTCGCCGAGCAGCTCCCGCCAGCAGGCGAAGGCGTCCCGATGCAGGGCCCGCATGGCATCCGAGATCTCGAGAACCCGCGGCATGCGGCTGGCCTCGATCCAGCGCACGAGCCACGGCAGCGCGCGCGGAAAATAGCTCGGCCTTACCGCCAGCGGTCCGAGAGGGTTGGTCAGCCAGCCCGGCACCTTGCGTAGCATGCCCGGTGTGGCGATCGGCACGGTCTGGTCCGCGCTGATAAGACCCGCATTGCCGAACGATGTGCCGCCGGCCGGCGGGAGCGGGTCGATCACCGTGACGCGCTGGCCGGACCGCTGCAGATAAAGCGCAACGGAGAGGCCGACCACACCGGCGCCGAGAACGATCGTAGCAGGCTGCGTCTCAGTCATCGTCACTCGCTCTTGCTGGGTTTCGTCATGTCGGACCACGCGTCACTTAGCCTTTGCCGCTCTTGGTCGCGCGGGCGTGCCGCAACAGCACATCGAGCACCAGGATCATCCCGGTAATCCCGATCAAGAAGGCGCTGACGGCGGCGATCACGGGCTCGACCTCGAGGTGCAGGCTGTTCCAGATGCGGACCGGAAGGGTCTGGGTTCGCACTCCCGCCAGGAAAAGCGAGATGATCAACTCGTCGAATGAAGCCAGAAATGCAAAGAGCGAGGCCGAGACGATCCCGGGAAAGGCCAGAGGTATGACCACCTTGGTGAAGACGCCCAGCCGGCTGCTGCCGAGACTGAGGGCGGCGCGCTCGAGATTGATGTCGACCCCCTGAAGCGTCGAAAGCAGAATCAGAAGGACTATCGGCAGGGCGATAATTGCGTGGCAGACGCCAATCCACAGGATGTTGCCAACCAGTCCAAGTCGCGCCGACATGAAATACAACGCAATTGCAGTGATGACATGCGGGACGATGATCGGCAGCAGCACGAACGACAGCACCAGCTTCTTTCCCGGCATGGCGCTGCGGACAAGGGAATAGGCGGCAAAGAAGCCCAGCACGGTGGCGATCGTGCACGCCACCAAGCCGATGAGGACGCTCGACCACAAGGCACGCCGCCACTGCGCGTCGCCGAAGAACGCATCGAACCAGCGAAGCGAGAACTGCTCGGGCGGAAAGCTCAGATAGCCCTGATCGCCGAAAGCCAGGATCACCAGGATGACAATCGGCGCGATCAGGACGAAACAGGCCGCACCGATATAAACGGGCAGGGCACGGACTCCGGGACGCATCATCATCAGCCCCCCATCATCCGCCGCACATCCGTCACGCGATAATAGACCGCGTAGAGCAGAAGTGTGATGATCAATAGAAGAAGCGACATGATCGCCGCGCTCGTCCAGTCGAACGTGATCTCGACCGCGCGCTCGATAAGCATGGCGATCATCACATCCGAAGGTCCGCCCATCAACGCGGGCGTGATGAAAAAGCCGATCGATAGAATGAAGACGATCAGGGACCCCGACACCACGCCGTGAAAAGACAGCGGGAAATATACCCGAAAGAACGTGTAGGCACTGCCTGCCCCGAGGCTCCGGGCCGCCTGCACAAGACGTGGATCTATCGATTTCATCGAGGCGAAGATTGTAAGAATCATGTAGGGAAGAAGAACATAAACCATGCCGATCAGCACGCCGGTCTTGTTGTAGAGCAAAGGCACTGGCGCGTCAGTCAAGCCAACCGCCATCAGGCCCTGGTTGACGAGCCCGTCCCGGCCGAGGAGCACCATCCACGAGTAGGTTCTTACAATGACGCTCGTGAAATACGGGACGATGATGCAGAACAGCACCGCAGCAAAGCGCAGCCCGTTCCGGTTGGCGAGATAGTAGGCGATCGGATAGCCGATAAGCAGCACCAGGAGCGTGACCAGCAACGAGATCCAGTTGGTCGTCACGATGGTCGTCGCGACAGCCTTGGAGGTCAAAACGGCCACGGCCCGATCGAGGAGGTTCTCCTCCGTGGCCAACGCCTGAGCGAAAAACCAGATCAGCGGACCGACAAAGGCGATCAGCAGCAGAGCCAGTGCAGGCAGGATCAGCCATGATCCATCATCGGCGCGACGTGCTGTGGTCATGGCGCTAGACCGGCAGTGCGATACTGTCGGAGACCGGCCAGGAGAGCTCGACCGACTGCCCGGGCTCCGCGCCAGGCCCAGCCTGCCCGTTCTGCACGTCGACGATCATCTCGGTGCCCGGTTCCAGCTCGACCATGTGCCGATGGATATTGCCGAGGAACGACGTGCGTCCGAGACGGCCGGCGACGTGGTTCCTTTCGACCTCGTCATGGGCAGGGCGGCCGATGCGCACCCGCTCCGGGCGAACGAAAAGGGCCGCCCGCTGCGCGTTCTGGACGCCGTTGCCCGCCCGGGCCTGAAAGGCCGTGCCCGCCGCCGTGCGCAGGCGCACCCGGCCGTCCCGGACCTCCTCGATTGTCCCCTCCAGCAAGTTCGCCTCGCCGAGAAAGCGACCGGCGAAGGTATTGGCGGGCGTCTCATAGACCTCCCGCGGCGGCCCGACCTGCTCGATCCGCCCGCTATTCATGATCGCGATGCGGTCGGACATGTTCATCGCCTCTTCCTGATCGTGCGTGACATAGACGACCGTCATGCCCAACTGCTGCTGTATCTCCTTGATCTCGAGCTGCATCTGGTATCTGAGATTCTTGTCCAGCGCACCCAGCGGCTCGTCCATCAAGACAACGGGCGGACGAAAGACAATGGCCCGAGCGATAGCGACCCGCTGCTGCTGCCCGCCAGAGAGCTGGCGGGCATAGCGGTCGGCAAAACGCTCCAGGCGGACGAGCTCAAGCGCCGACATCACCCGCTTTTTGAGCTCAGCGGCTGGAACGCGCCTGGCGCGCAGCGGAAACGCGACGTTCTCGAATACATTCAGGTGAGGGAAGATGGCATAGTTCTGGAACACCATGCCGAAGCCACGGTGCTGGGGGCGCACGCCGACGATGTTCGTCCGGTCGACGAAGATGTCTCCGCCGTCCACCTCGGCAAAGCCCGCCAGCATCATCAAGGTTGTCGTCTTGCCAGAGCCCGAGGGGCCTAGCAATGAGAAGAACTCTCCAGCATTGATTGTTACACTTACGTTGTCCACCACCGCTTCTTTGTTATATCTTTTAGTGACGGATCGAAGCTCGATAGCCCCTTCATGCGGGATGGTACGAGGCATTTACTGAATAATCCAGTCCGACCAATAATCGTTAACCTTGGGACGGTTGTCCGACCACCAGCCGATATCGAGCACGAACCCCTTCGAGCGGGTCCAGGGGACGTTCGCGTCCGGATCGAGCAGTTCCGGCGCCATGGCCGAGTACGATTTCTGGTTCACCGGAATGGCCTTGTAGGTCGCGAGCCAGCGCGACTGGACCTCCGGGCTGGAGGCGTAGTCGATGAATTTCACGGCGGCTTCCGCATTCCGGGAGTCCTTCGGAATGCCGTATGCCTGGACGAGCAGGGAGTTCTCGTTCCACTGGATCGCGAGCGGGGCGCCCTGGTCGGCAGCGACCTGCACGCGCGTGCTCCACAGGGAACCCATCACGACTTCATTATTGCTGAGAAGCTGTGTGGAGAGCGCTCCTGTGTCCCAGAACTTCGGAATAGACGAGCGGATGCGCGAAAGCGACGCGAAGGCCCGCTCGATGTCCAGCGGGTACAACTTGTCGCGCGGCACACCATCAGCAATCAGCGCCTGCTCCAGAGCCGGCGTGCCCGACGCCATTGCCGGAAGTGTCCGCGGCCCCGGGAAGTTCTTCGGATCCCAGAAATCGGCCCAGGAGCGCGGCTCGCTGCCTTTCGGGAACTTCTCGGTGTTGTACGCCAACGCCATGGCGTAGATGAACGAGCCTACCTGATATTCCCGCTTGATCACCGGGTCCAGATCACCCGGGTCCGTATACGAGAATTTCTCGTAGGGAATAGGCATCAGATAGTTGCTTTTCTCGAGCTCCAGCAGAATTCCGTCGCCGGTGTCGATGAGATCGAGCTCGACGTGGCCTGACTTGAACATCGCCAGCAGCTTCGCGGAGGTCGCCGCCACCGGAACGATCTCGATCCCGGTCTCCTGCTGAAACGGCTCGTACACCGCCTTCCGCTTGTAATCGTCAAATGAGCCGCCTGGGGTGCGGACCAGGAGCTGCTGGGCTGCTGCCGCGCGACGCGGCCAGATCCACGGGGCGGCGATTGCCGCGCCGGCAGCGCCGACGAGCACGGAGCGGCGACTCGGATTCGTGATGTTGCTTTTAGCCATTGGGCCCCCCTGGATTGTGCGCGCGTTTTGATTGGTGAGCGCACTGGCGACGCTGCAACGCAAGGAATGACTGACGTGCATTCTTTGTCGTCGGGTCGCGTTCTTTGGTCGTGTCTGGCATGGCGGACGCGAGTTTTCCAGACAGAATCGTCGAGCGAGACAGAGCGGCGGGGTCGGCCCACAGCCCGACGATCGGGGGATGGCGGACGAGGGGCGCCCTCGTCGCGGAAGAAGGCGGTTCCTCGGCAAGCGCAGAACTCTTTGTCGGGAACCGATTTATCGACCCGGGGCCCGCTTTCCATGGAAGCCAGTCCCGAGGTGCGCCCGGTGTCGGTCTCAGCGGTTGAGGGCGATGGTACCAGTTGCGCCAAATCGATTGGTCAGGCGGGGTTACGACAGCGGCGGCCATCGCTCCTTGCCCGGGGTCGGGGAGGCGCGGGACGCGGAGGACGACATCGACCGCCCGCTCTCGCCGGGCCGCCGGCGGGGCCCGTGGATCAGGAGCGTGATCGCGAGCAGCCTTCAGCCGCAAATGAGATTGCGTGAAACGATTTAGTGCACTACATATTTGCGCATGATCAAGCGAGGCTGCGAACAGGGAGCCGTCCGGGCTGCGCCGCCGGAAACGGTCGATGAGCTGCGGAGGTGGCTCGAGCAGGCGCAGGCAACGGGCCGCCCGCGGCTCGGCGAGCGTGCGCGCGCGGCGCTCGTGCATATGCTCGACGATCCGCATGGCGCGGCGGTGAAGACGATCTCGCAGATCGCCGAGGCGGAAGGGGTCGACCCGTCGACCATCACGCGGCTTGGCCAGCGGCTGGGATTCGAAGGGTTCTCCGGGCTGCAGCAGGTGTTTCGCCGTCACGTCGGCGACCGCGGCGGCTTCTACAGCAGTCAGGCCTATCCACTCCTGGGGGCCGGGACGTCGAACGCACCGGATTTCGTGCGCAATCTCGCGAACGACGAGATCAAGCGGCTTTCGAAGACGGTCGAGAGCCTGCGCACCGAGGACATCGACCGCGCCGCGGAGTTCATCGCGCAAGCGGAGAACGTCTACGTCCTGGGGATGCGCGCGACGCACTCCCTGGCCTTCTTTCTCGGCTCGTTCCTCCGCCATCTCCGGCCGCGCGTGCATCTGATCGGCGGCGCCGAGGATCTTCTGGCAGGGGTCGCGCAGATCTCGCCGCAGGACGTCCTCGTGGCGTTCTCGTTCCGTCCCTACACCAAGCTGGCGGTCGAGGCGTGCAGGGCCGCGCGGGTCCGTGGTGTGCCGCTGGTGGCGGTGTCCGACACCGGCTCGCCGATCGCCTCCGAGGACGAGGGCGTGGTCACGCTCTATGCCCGCTCGCCCTTTTATTTCAACGCGGCGATCTCGAACCTGTTTCTCGCCGAGGTCCTGGCGTCGGCGGTCGCCCAGCGGCTCGGCGACCGGGCGCGGAGCTATCTCGGCAATCTCGAGGACCTGCTCAAGCGGCTGGACATCGAGACGTCATGAGGTTTTTGCGGCCGCTGGCCCGGCGCCTGCGGCCGACACGATGTGTGTTTCGATAGGGGGGTACAAGATGAAGGTAAGAATGCTCGCCGCCGCCTTGGGTGCGGTCGCCTTGTCCGGCATTCCCGGCGCCGGTCAGGCCGGAACGCTCGAGGACGTGCAGGAGCGCGGCACGATCAAGTGCGGGATCTCCGATAATCTGCCGGGCTTCGCCTTTCTCGACAGCGCCGGTGCGTGG
Source organism: Geminicoccaceae bacterium 1502E (assembly GCA_033875255.1). Taxonomy (GTDB): domain Bacteria; phylum Pseudomonadota; class Alphaproteobacteria; order Geminicoccales; family Geminicoccaceae; genus Marinimicrococcus. The sequence continues at coordinate 154,153 of JAWZSN010000002.1, forward strand.
TCGGGCTTCGATGTCGACTACTGCAAGGCTTTCTCGACGGCGGTCTTCGGAACGCCGGACAAGGTCGATTACGTGCCGCTGGCCTTCAACCAGTCGTTCGGCGCCTTGCAGTCCGGCGAGGTCGATGTTCTCTCGCGCAGTGTCACCTATACGATCTCGCGTGACACCCAGCTCGGCATGAACTTCATCCCGCCGAACTTCTATACCGGCCAGAGCTTCATGACCCACAAGTCGCTGGACGTGGGCAGCGTGAACGAGCTCGACGGCGCGGCCGTGTGCGTTCTCGCCGGATCGGTGACCGAGCGCTACATCGCCGACTATTTCCGCGCCAAGGGGATGGCCTACAAGCCGGTGGCGGTCGAGACCACGGCGCAGATGTTCCCGGTCTACGAGAGCGGCCGCTGCGACGCGATCTCCCACGAGACGCCGTCGCTGGCGGTGGCGCGCTCGCGCCTCAAGGCGCCCGAGGAGCATGTGATCCTGCCGGAAGTGATCGCCAAGTCCTATCAGACGCCGGTCGTGCGCGAGAACGACGACCGGTGGTTCGACATCATGCGCTGGACCCATTTCGCCCTCGTCACCGCCGAGGAGCTCGGCGTGACCAGCGAGAATGTCGCCACGCTGCGCGACGAGTCGACCGATCCGATCATCCGCACCTTCCTCGGCGTGGACGGCGAGATCGGCAGCAAGATGGGCCTGGCCGACGACTGGACGGTCAAGCTCGTCGAGGCGGTGGGCAATTACGGCGAGCTCTACGACCGCAATATCGGCGCCGATTCGCCGCTCGCCATCCCGCGCGGGATGAACGACATCGCCCAGCGCGGCGGCCTGCTGTTCGCGCCGTCCTGGAGGTAAGGCGGGCGTCAACCGCCAGCTGACCGGGTGACGCTCGGCCAAAGCCCGCGGCAAGGTTCGGCAGGTCGGCAGATCTGCCGGGTCTTGTCCGCCCGAGGTCGTTCTTCCCCCCTAGATGGAGCAGGAAAGCATGTCCGTGGTCGCCGAGGTGCCGCTACCGCCGTTCTGGCGGCGGCCTCTGCTCCGAGACATCCTTTGGCAGACCGTGATCCCGCTGCTGCTCATTGCGGCGATCTGGTTCTTCGTGCGCAATGCCGGCGCGAATCTCGAGAAGAGCTCCCTTGTCTTCGGCGGGAGCTTTCTGGGGGGGATCGCGTCCTTCGAGCTCGGCAGCAACCTCGTCGGCTTCGCCGCGGGGGATCCCGTCTACAAGGCGCTCCTGGTCGGCATCGTCAACACGTTGCACGTCTCGGTGGTCGCCATCGTCCTCGCGACCCTGCTGGGGATCCTGGTCGGCGTGGCGCGGCTCTCGTCGAACCCCCTGGCGGCGGGCCTGAGCCGCATCTATGTCGAGGTGGCGCGCAACGTGCCGCTCCTTTTGCAGCTGTTGTTCTGGTATGCGCTCATCACCCGTGCGCTGCCCAGCCCGCGGCAGGCCTGGGAGCTGCTGCCGGGATTCTTTTTGACCAATCGCGGGCTCAATCTGCCGCTGCCCGGGCCCGAGCCGGTCTATGGCTGGATGCTCCTCGCCTTCGCGTCCGCCTGCGTCTTGGTCCTGGGGATGGAATGGCGCGCCCGCCGCCGCCCGCAGAGCATGCCGCACCGCGCCTCGAGGCGCCCGCTGCGGCTGGCGCTGCTCGTGGGTGCGCCGGCGCTGGTCTTCGTGCTGGGCGGCATGCCGGTGAGCCTGGACGTGCCGGTCATGCGCGGGTTCGGCTTTCACGGCGGCCTCTCGCTGCCGCCGGAATATGTGGCCCTTCTGCTGGGCCTCACACTCTATACCGGCGCCTTCATCGCCGAGATCGTGCGGGGCGGCATTCTCGGGGTTCACCGGGGCCAGATCGAGGCCGCGGAGGCGCTCGGCCTGTCGCGGGGGCAATGCCTGCGCAAGATCGTCCTGCCGCAGGCGATGCAGATCATCGTGCCGCCGCTGGGCAGCCAGTATGTCAGCCTCCTGAAGAACAGCTCGCTCGCGGTCGCGATCGGCTATCCCGACATCGTCCGGGTCTCCACCGTGGTCATCAGCGAGACCGGGCATGCGATCGAGATGATCGGGGTGATGATGATCGTCTATCTCCTGCTGAGCCTGATCACCTCGGCGCTGGTCAATCTCTACAACCGGGCCGTCACGCGGGAGGCGCGCTAGTGGCTGTCGAGCGGAGCACGATGCCGGTCCTGCCACCGGCCCCGCCATCCCGATCCCGTGTCCTCGTCAAGGGCCTGTTCGGCTCGGTCACCAACACCGCCATCACGCTGGCCATCCTCGCGGTGCTCGCGGTGATCCTGCCCGAGCTCTTTCGCTGGGCGGTTCTCGACAGCCTGTGGGCGCCGGCCTCGCCGCAAAGCTGCATCCAGGGCGACGGCGCCTGCTGGGCCTTCATCCAGGACAAGGCGAGGCTGATCCTGTTCGGCCGCTACCCGCCGGCGGAGCACTGGCGGCCGATCCTGGCGATGGCCTTGTGGATGGGGGCGATCGCCGTCAGCGCCGACTGGCGCCAGTGGGGCCGCCGGCACTGGCCGCGCTTTTTGCTGGTGCTGTGGGCGGCGGTGCTGCTCGTCGACGCCGTCTTGATGGCCGGCGGCGCCTTCGGCCTGCGCGAGGTTCCGCTGGAGATGTGGAGCGGCCTGCCGCTCACCATCATGATCGCCACCTTCGGGCTCTCCAGCGCCTTCGTGCTGTCGATCTTCCTGGCCCTGGGGCGCCGCTCGCGGCTGCCGGTCGTGCGCTGGCTGAGCATCGGCTATATCGAGATCATCCGCGGCGTGCCGCTGATCAGCATCCTGTTCATGGCCGCCGTGGTGCTGCCGATCATCCTTCCGCCCGACCTCGTCATCGACAAGATCGTGCGCGCCCAGGTGGCCTTCTTCCTGTTCTTCGCGGCCTACATGGCCGAGACCATCCGCGGCGGCCTCCAGTCCATTCCCAAGGGCCAGTACGAGGCGGCCGACGCGCTGGCGATGAGCTACTGGCAAAGCATGCGCCGGATCATCGTGCCCCAGGCGCTGCGCGTGACCGTGCCCTCGATGGTCAACATCTTCATCAGCGCCTTCAAGGACACCTCGCTGGTCGTGATCATCAGCATGCACGATCTTCTGGGCACGACCAACGCCGCGACCAACGATCCGGTATGGCTGGGCGTCTATGTCGAGGCCTACGTGTTCACGGCGCTCATCTACCTCGTCTTCTGCTTCATGATGTCCTGGTACAGCCAGCGTCTCGAAGTCCACATCAAGACCGGAAGAAGATGACACACAACCGGGGATCACGCGACGATGTGGCGCCGGGCGATGCCGCCGTCGTGCGGATGAGCAGGGTCAACAAGCGCTTCGGCAGGCTGCACGTCCTCAAGAACATCGACCTGAACGTGGCGCGCGGCGAATGCATCGTCGTCTTCGGCCCGTCGGGATCCGGCAAGTCCACCCTGATCCGCTGCATCAACGGACTCGAGACCTTCGAGAGCGGCAGCATCACCGTGAACGGCATCCCGGTCTCGCACGCCCTGGGGACGATCCGCGACGTGCGTCGCACCGTGGGCATGGTGTTCCAGCAGTTCAACCTGTTTCCGCACATGAGCGTTCTGGAGAACTGCACGGCGGCCCCGACGATGGTGAACGGCCTGTCCGCCAGGGAGGCGGCAGAGCGGGCGGGCGCGGTGCTCGAGCGGGTGCGCATCGCCGATCAGGCGCACAAGCTGCCCAGCGAGCTGTCGGGTGGACAGCAGCAGCGCGTCGCCATCGCCCGCGCCTTGTGCATGCAGCCGAGCGTCCTGCTGTTCGACGAGCCCACCTCCGCGCTCGACCCGGAGATGGTCAAGGAGGTGCTCGACGTCATGCACGAGCTCGCCGAGGGCGGCACCACCATGGTCTGCGTGACCCACGAGATGGGCTTCGCCCGCAGCGTGGCGACCCGCATGGTGTTCATCGACCACGGCGTCATTCTTCAGGAGGATTCGCCAAAGGACCTGTTCGCGAACCCCAAATCGGTGCGCATCGAGCGGTTCCTGGAGCAGATTCTGACGCATTGACCATCAGGGCGATGGCAGTGCCGGCTAGGCAGGAAGGGGCAACAATGTCGGGTGACGGTGCAATGGCATCTTCTGGCAGGAACATCAGTGCCGCAGCGGCGCTCGAGGACTCGACGGCGCGCTACATCAGGCACAATCCCGAGAGCCTCAGGCGGTTCGAGGAGAACCGGCGGTCCATGCCCGGCGGCAACACGCGCACGGTGATCTTCTACGATCCGTTCCCGGTGATGCTCAAGAAGGGCGAGGCCCAGCATCTCTGGGATGTCGACGGCCACCGCTACACCGACTTCCTCGGCGAGTACTCGGCCGGCCTTTACGGCCATTCCAACCCGGTGCTGAAGGCGGCGGCCTTCGAGGCCATCGAAGGCGGGATGGTGCTGGGCGGGCCGAACGGCTACGAGGGCCAGCTCGCCTCGCTGATCTGCCAGCGCTTTCCGTCCTGCGAGCGTGTCCGCTTTTGTAACTCCGGCACCGAAGCGGGCCTCATGGCGCTCGGCACGGCGCGCTCGGCTACCGGCCGCAGCCACATCATGGCGTTCGAGGGCGCCTACCATGGCGGCGTGCTGAGCTTCGGCAAGGGCAATGTCGCCAACGTTCCCTTTCCGACGGTTCTCGGCCGCTACAACGACATCGCCTCGACGCTGGAGAGGATCGAGGCGCACGCGAACGAGCTGGCGGCCATCATCGTCGAGCCGATGATGGGCTCCGGCGGTGCGATCCCCGGCGATGCGGAGTTTCTCCAGGCGCTGCGCGATGCCGCGACCCGGCACGGAATCGTGCTGATCTTCGACGAGGTGATGACCTCGCGCCTGTCGCCGGGCGGGCTGCAGGCCAAGCTCGGCATCACGCCCGACCTGACGACCTTCGGCAAGTATCTGGGCGGCGGCTTCTCCTTCGGCGCGTTCGGCGGCCGGGCGGACCTCATGGACCGGCTCGACCCCAGTCGGCCCAACAGCATCTCCCATGCCGGCACCTTCAACAACAACGTGGCCAGCATGGCGGCCGGTCTCGCCGGGCTGCGCGACGTCTTCACGCCCGAGGCGGCGGTGACGCTGAACGAGCAGGGCGAACGGTTCCGCGCGCGCATCAACGAGACCGCCCGTGCGCGCGGCATCCGCATGCAGGCCACCGGCGTGGGCTCGATCATCAGCCTGCACTTCAACGACCAACCCATCCGCTCGCCGCAGGACGTCGATCCGGCGCCGGAGCTGCGCTCGCTCATCCATCTCGAGATGATGGAGCGCGGCTTCTACTTCGCACGCCGGGGCTATATGAGCCTGTCGCTTTGCCTGGCCCCCGAGGACTTCGATGGCTTCATCGCCGCTTATGACGATTTCATCCAGTCATACGAATCGCTGTTGACGTAATCGCCAGACACGCACGCGACCGGATCCCCAAGGCCGCGGCGGCGACAAGGGCCGCGGCTGCGGACCGCCGGCTCGCGGCCGCGCCCGGCGATTTCCCGCCGCAACGCGCCGGCGGTCGTGGCCGCGGTCAGGAGTGATCCAGGTGGCCGTCCCGGTGGCGGCCACCGGCCGGCCCGCAGCACGGGTATCGGCCGCTCCCCCGGCGGCGGGCGAGCGGCCGACCCGCAAGACTCCGATCACCTGTTTCTCGCCCTCTTTTCGATACGCCTTTCTCGTGCCCGCTCACCCTCATGATCGGCAGCCCGGGTTCCTGCTCGAGCGGCGCATCGGCGAGCAGGCGCGCATTGATGACGGTGCGCGGGCCGTTCCGGCCGGACGAGGAGCGTAGTGGCGTCCGGCAGCGCACCGGCGCTCGAAAGGTCGCCGGAGGGCATCCAGGAGAGGCGATCGCGCACCGGGCGCTCAGCGGCCTCGAAGCCCGGCCCATGCTGCGCGTCGAGACAGGGCATCCCGAGCCTCAAGATCGCATCGGACGGCCCCCTGCCTCGCGGGATCTCGATCGGTGATGCGAGGATCTGCCCTCCGCTGGCAGAAGCTTCCCGGCGCTCGGGGCGAGGCGGGAACGCTCAGCATGCGCGTCGCCATCGACAGGACCCATGTCAGGGCGATGGGCGGAGGGGAAGGGGGGGCAAAAACAGGTGATCGGGCTCTTGCGGGGCGGCCGCTCGCATCATCGCCGACGGCGGCTACGCCGCCGAAAGGTTGCGGCGCGAGATCGTCGAGCGCGGCAGCGAGAAGGTGACCGGCCGCCGCAACCGCGAGCGGCCGGTCACCTGCGATCCCGGCTCCTGCCGCGCACGCCGACGCGTCGAGGTGGCGATCAAGCGCCTGAGGGCTTTCCGCCGCATTGCCACCCGCTACGACAGGCTCGCCGCAAATTTCCAGCCTGCCATGGCTCTCGCGGCCGTTGCGACCTGCTGGATCTGAGCCAATCCGGATCCTAGGCGATCAGGAGCCCTTGCTCGCGCAGGTGCTTCTTCACCGCCGTCAGGTCGCCCTCATAGTCCCAGACCTCGACTGTGTCGTGCGGGCAGGCGACGAACAGATGATCGTCGGTGAAGGACAGGATCCTGTCGAGCCGGATGACCTTCTCCACGTACTCGGTCCTGTTGAGCTCACGGCGAATGAGCTCGCCGTCGGCGCTGTATCCGATATGAACGGCGCGCGCCTTGATCCTGGCGGTGAAGTATCTCACATCTTTTCCATTCAGCAACATCGAGTCGTCCGGCATCCTGCGAGTTTCGAGTTGACGAAGCCCGCTTTGCATATTAGTGGACGGCGCGAGAAATGCAATTCATTTTTTTGAAAACTTTAGCCTTGATGAAAACGGCGTGAAAGTGGTTGGCGGAGCCGTGGTCCGCGTCGGATATTGCGTCCCGGCGGGTGTCCGTGGGTCGGGCCGGCAGGCAGCAACGAAGGAGAGGTAGCGTGACTGAGCGGCCTGCACGGCCAACCCCCGCAGCGGACGATTCGGCCGCGGTCGGCCAGCAGCTGAAGAAGCTGCGGAAGGAGCGCGACTGGTCTCTCAGCCAGCTGGCGGAGGCGTCGCAGGTCTCGATCGGCTTGCTGAGCCAGATCGAGCGCGGCCGCTCAATTCCTTCATTGCGCACCCTCACCAAGCTGCGCGTAGCTCTTGACGTATCGCTCGGAACCCTCGTGGGTCAGCGGGAGCCGACGGTGTCATCGAGCGAAAGCCGGTTCGTCAAGCGCAGGGAGGACAGGGAATCGCTGGTGATCGGCGACAACCGTCTGGTGAAGGAATTCCTCTCGCCCACCAAGTCGGAGCATCTCCAGGTGATGCTCATGAACATCCCGCCGGCCGGAGGGGCCGGCTCCCGGGCTTACAGCTATGACGGAGAGAAGGCCGGCCTGGTGCTGGAAGGGGGGATCCGGCTGCAGCTCGGCGAGGATGTGCTGGATCTCAGGGAGGGGGACAGCTTCCAGTTCAATAGCTCGATCCCGCACACCTTTTCCAACAATCACGACGTGCCTGCCAAGGTCGTCTGGATCATCTGCAGGATTCCCGTGAACGATCATATCTGACCGGGGCGCTGGCCTGCGCTTGCTGCGCCAGCAGCGCCGGGCCGTCGTCCGGCAACGAGCGGGCGAAGGGGCTCCATCTGCGACGGTTGCGTTGTCGCAGATGGGGCTCGCGCTCCGGGCTAAGGCGTCTGTTCCCGGCAGTAGTCTGAAATCCTTGCCAAAACTGCGCCGAAACGGGCTTGGATTTCGTCGAAGCATTCGAGCTTCTCGAAATTGACCTCGTCCATGTACAGTCCCTTCGTCATCTCGATCTGGATGCTGTTCCTGTTGTGCTCAACATCGGAATGGCGAGCGATGCAGACGTTGCCGACAAATGGATCGTTGATGCTGACGGAAAAGCCCTCTGCCTCGAAGGCCTCCTTCGAGATGTGCATGAATTCGGGGCTGGACGTCTCGCCGTTCAGATCGCTCAGGCAGATGTCTCTGCGCTGCTGCCCCTTGTCGTGGGAGTAGTGTGGCCCGACGGTCGCCATGCAGTGGCAGCTGAGGTGCCAGGAAGCGCCATGCTTGTCGACGTTTTCCTTGATCAGGTCGGCCAGCTTCCGGTGATAGGGAACGTAGTAGTTCTCGATGCGCCGTGATACCTCTGCGATGCCTAGCTTGCGGTCGTACAGCGGTGTATCGGCCCGCCCCCATTTGTGAATGAGGCCGGTTCCAAGCCGAATCGACTTGTCCGTAGGGTTGAGCGGGGTCGGCCATTCCCCTTCCAGAAGATCGGGATCGATATCGTCGATCGGTCTGTTCGCGTCTACGAAGCTATTGGGAAAATGCGCCCAAAAGAGCCGGGCGCCGGCGTCGGGTGCCAGGCTGTAGATCTCCTCGACATACATCGAGACGTAGGCGTGCAGCACTTCGAAGGATGCGGCGACACGGAAGTCACAGGGGTATTCGCGGCCGCTGCGGGGAACCTCCACCAGTAGCGGGGCGACGTTCCTGGTCGGCGTCTTGACCGTATAGACCCCGGTTAGCTGTTCCAGTGTGTATTCCATATCCGCCTGCTCCATAGCTGAGGGAGATGGGATGCCAGTGGCACGTCGTTCATTTCTGTTCAACAGATTTTCATAATATGGCAATTTGTGCCATGGGTCATTCAAAAATTTGAATTTCTGCTTGACGCAGGGCGATGTCGGCTGCTTGGCTGGCGGCCGGATAAAAGGATCAGGCGAGGCTATTTCCGATGATCACATGTATCCGGCGGCTGCCATGGTTGATCGGCTACGACGATACGGTCGGCTCGCATTCATATTTGAAAGACGGTGACCTCGCTTTTGAAAACGGCACGATCCTGCAGGTTGGCGGGCACTATGAAGGTGCAGTCGACAAGCAGGTCGACGGCCGAAATTTCTGCGCGATGCCGGGGCTGATCAACGCGCACACGCATCCCTCGAACCAGCCGAGTTTCCGCGGCGTGCGGGAGGATCTCGGCAATCCCAATTTCTACCAGAGTGGGCTGTACGACGGACGCACCGCTTTCGTCGCCGATGTCGATCAGAGGCGCTGGAACGCGCGGATGGCCTATTGGGAGATGCTGAAATCGGGAGTGACGACCGTTGTCGACATGTCGTTCCCCTATCCGGGTTGGATCGATGCCGCGAGCGATAGTGGGCTGCGCGTCTATGTGGCGCCGCTCTTTCAGGATCGCAAATGGTCGACGGCAGACGGCATCCGTCTGCACTATCTGCCCGAGGCGGTGAGCGGCGAGAAGGCGTTGCAGGCGGCCCTGGACCTGATCGCCCTGGCGGAGAGGGACGGCTCGGGCCGCCTGGTCGGCCTGGTGGCCCCGATGGCGGTGGACGTCTGCGAGCCTGGCCTCATCAAGGACGGTCTGGCCGCTGCGAGGCGCCTCGGCCGTCCCTTCCAGCTCCATGTGGGCGAGTCGGTCCTCGAGTTTCAGGAGATGACACGCCGGAACGGGAAGACACAGGTCCAGTGGCTGGACGAGTTGGAACTGCTGGGGCCGGATGTCATCCTGGGACACGGCCTGTTTCTCGGCCACCATCCCTGGCTGCACTGGGACTTCAGGGGCGATATCGGGATTCTGGCCCGGCACCAGGTATCGGTGTCGCATTGCCCGACGGTCTTTGGCCGCTACGGGATCACGCTCGACAGCTTCGGCGGCTATGCTCGCGCGGGCATCAACATGTCCATCGGAACCGACACGCATCCCCACAACATGATTGAGGAGATGCGCCATGCGGCAATCCATGCGCGGATCGCGGAAGGCCGGATATCCGGTGGACTGACCGCCGACGTCTTCAATGCAGCCACGCTGGGCGGTGCTCGGGCGCTGATGCGCGAGGACATCGGTCGCCTTGCGCCTGGCGCCCGGGCGGACATCGTTCTCCTCGATCTGTCCAGCCCATGGATGCAGCCGATCTACGACCCGGTCCGCTGCCTGGTCCACACTGCCGCGGACCGCGCCGTGTCCGACGTGTACGTCGACGGCAGGCTCGTCGTCGACGGAGGAGAGGTCGCCACGATGGCGATCGACGAGGTGGCGCGGCATGTCAGCGCCATGCAGGCAAAGGCCGTCGAGAGAGCGTCCACGCTCGATCACTCGGGGCGGGCGGCGCAACAGATCGCGCCAATGAGCTTCGCAATCTCCAGCGTCCATTGAACGAACAAGGAAGGGGAGGACGACATGAAGAAACTGCTACTGGCGACGACGGCAAGTCTGGTGATGATGGGTGTGGTCCCGGGCCATTCGGCCGAAGGCCGCAAGCCCGGCCAGGCTGTGGAGCCGATCGCGGTGATTGCGCCGGATTGGCCCGAGATGATCGAGCTGCTTCGCTTGCTGCGCCCGAATTGGGAGAAGCTCGGCTTCACCTTCGAAGTCCAGCACATGACGCTCACCAGCCTGAGCGCCCGCACCACTGGCGAGCATAACGCGCCCCAGATGACGGTGAACGGCTACGGCGGCGCACCGGATCGCATCGATCCGGATTTCTTCCTGACCGAGCTCTTCCACTCGAGCCGCGCCGTCAAGGGCGCGTCGAACTACGGCAATTACATCAACCCGGAATATGACCGTGTCGTCGACGCCCAGCGCACCGAGATGGATCCCGAAAAGCGCAAGGCACTCGTCGACCAGGCGCAGGAGATCCTCGTCAAGGATCAGCCGGGCATGGTCCTGTATTACAACGACTACATACAGGCCTACCGCGAGGATCGTCTGGAGGGCGTGGTGCCGGTCATGGGCAATGGAATTGCCCTGCCGTACATCCCGTGGACCTACTACACGGCGACACCCATCGGCCCACGTGACTTCATCCGCACGACCACCCAGTACGACATCGCGACCCTGAATCCGTTCGCAACCGGCGAGGTGCAGAACGCTTCGCTCCTGCGCTGGATCTATGCTCCGTTCGTGACCCGGAACAAGGATCTGGAGATCGAGCCTTGGGCCGCCGAGTCATGGAACGTGGTGGATCCGACGACGGTGGACGTCGTCATCCGCAGCGACATGAGGTTCAGCGACGGCAATCCGGTCACGGTCGAGGATGTGAAGTTTACCTTCGACTACATGAGCGAGTGGAAATTTCCTTCCTACAAGCGCTTCTCCGACAATATCGACAGAGTCGAGATCGTCGATGAGCAGACGGTGCGCTTCAAGCTGAAGCAGCCGTATGCGCCGTTCGTGCCAAATATTCTTGGCTATGCGTTCATCGTTCCCAAGCACATCTGGGAGGACGTGACGGACTCGCCGGCCGATTTCGCGAACGACGAGGCGGTCGGATACGGACCTTTCAAGCTTGGCGGATGGGAGAAGGACCAGTACCTCCACATGGCCACCAATGAGGATTGGTGGGCGGCGCCCAAGACCAGCGGGGTCTACTGGCTGGTCGTGCCCAGCATCGACTCCCAGATGGGCATGCTGGAGACGGGTGAGAGTGACATCATGGCCTGGAGCATCACGCCCAGCCAGGTGAAGCGTCTGCCGAACGGGATCATCGCGAAACGTGCGCCGAGCCATGCCCCACGGGAGGTGCGGTTCAATCTCGATCTCCCCCCGTTCGACGACGTCGCGGTGCGCAAGGCGATCTCGCTGGCGACGGACCGCGAAAGCGTTGTCGCAACGCTCTCTGACGGCGCGGCGACGGCCGGCAACGACACCTATATCTCGCCGAAGCTCTCCTGGGCCAGCAAGAACATCGGCGTGCCCGAGTTCAATATAGAGAAGGCGCGGAAGATCCTCGCGGACGCTGGCTATACTTGGGATGCGCAGGGCCGCATTCAGTATCCGTCGTACTAGGGCCGCAGGTGTAGGCGAATGAGCGCGTCGTTCATACTACGTCGATTTATCCACACGGTCATCACCCTGTTTCTGGTGTTGACCATGATGTGGGCAATGTTTCGGCTGCTGCCGGGCGACCCACTCGTCATCTTCCTGGGGCAGGGAGAGCTTTCCCCGGAAATCCTTGCGGGAATACGCGAGGCATGGGGTCTGAACGATCCACTCTACGTCCAGTATTTCTACTACATCCGCAACTTTCTGACCGGCGACCTCGGAATGTCGTTCTTCTTCCGCAAGCCGGTCGCGGAGTTGCTGCTTGCCCCGCTGCTCAACACCATGCTTCTGATGCTGCCCGCGGTGACGATCTCGATCGCCTTGGGTATCGGGATTGGAAGCTGGCTGGGCTGGCGTCACGGCTCGCGAGCGGAGGTCACCGGGAGCATTCTTCTTCTGATCCCGCGGACCATGCCCAACTTCTGGGTCGCGATCATCGCTCTCAGCCTGTTCTCCTACCACCTCGGATGGTTTCCGACCGGCGGCATGCGGACGATGGCATTCGTGCCCGAGAACGCGGTCCAAGCCCTGCCCGGCTACGACGTAGCGATCCACCTGATCCTCCCGTTGATCGTTGCCATCGTGCTCTTCGTTTCCGATCCCGCGATGATCATGCGAACGAGCATGGTGGAGGTGGCGAAGGACGAGTTCGTTACCTATGGCAGATCGCGAGGGCTCAAGGATGGCGCTTTGAAGCGGCTGGCGCGCCGGAACGCATTGCTTCCTGTCGTCACCTATTCAGCCATCATGGTCGGCTACGGTTTCGGCGGGCAGGTCTTGCTCGAGACCGTATTCTCCTGGCCCGGAATGGGACGCCTTATGGTCAACGCGGTCAACCACCGCGATTATCCGCTTGCGCAGGCCGCGTTCTTCCTTATGGCGGCGATCGTCATCATCCTGAATTTCCTCGTGGACCTCCTCTACGTGGTCCTTGATCCGCGAGTAAGCCATGACTGACGTGTCTGTAAGCCCGCCAATATCGGGGCGCTGGTCCATTCCGCCCGTCCTGCTCGTTCCCTTCAGGACGACCACGGGTTGGTTCGGCGCCCTTACCATCCTGTTCTTCCTGTTGCTCGCTGCCTTCGGCCCGCTCTTGGCTCCGGAGCCAGGCATTCCGGTAAATTACTCGGCAGAGGGCGAGGTTGCCCGCCTCCTCACGCCTGCAGAACATGCACCGCTCGGCACCGACTACTATGGCCGTGACGTCGCGTCGCAGCTGATACTGGGGACCAGGACAGCCATTTTGGTTGGCGTTCTGTCGACGATATTTACCATCTTTATTGGGACGAATATCGGCCTGATCGCCGCCTATTACGGCGGGCGCATCGATAATTTCCTCATGCGCCTCACCGATCTTGCCTTCTCCATTCCCTTCCTGCCATTCGCGGTCATCCTGGTTGCGCTTCTGAACCCATCGATTTGGAACATCATCCTAACAATCACGGTGCTGTCCTGGCGCTCCACCGCGCGCATCATCCGCTCACAGGCGTTGAGCGTGAAACAGCAGACATTCATACGTGCCGCGCGTGTCGCGGGCGCAAGCGATGCGAGGATCATCTACCGCCACATCTTTCCTAACGTGCTGCCGCTTGCGCTGCTCTACATCGCTTTCGGCGTCTCCTGGGCTGTCCTGTCGGAAGCCAGCCTGAGCTTCCTCGGCTTCGGCGATCCCCGTATCCCGAGCTGGGGCCAGATGATGTACTTCGCCTACGTTTCGGCCTCGATCCGGTCGGCGTGGTGGTGGACGATACCGCCCGGCCTCTGCATCACACTCCTGGTTCTCGCGGTGTTCCTCGTGGGTCGCGAGTATGAGCGGTACGTCAATCCTAGGAGCTGACGATGGCTTTTCTAGAGGTCGCGGACCTATCCGTAGAATACGCTGGCCGCCCACCAGCTGTTGCTGTGCAAAACGTTTCCTTCGAGCTGGAGAAGGGGCAGAGCTTGGGCCTTGTCGGCGAATCGGGATGTGGGAAGAGCACGCTCTCCATGGCTCTGCTCGGACTTCTCCCGAACCAGGCGCGTGTGATCGCCGGGTCCATCGAGATCAACGGAGAGCAGCACGTCGGCATGGGCGCGGAGAGGGCGCGCCGGAAGCGCTGGGTTGAGGTCGCCTATGTACCCCAGAATGCGTCGACATCGCTTTCTCCAGTCAACACGCTCTTCGAACAGTTCCGCCACACATGGCTCGCGCACCGTGGCAAGTCCGATAGGCAACTGCGAGAAATCGCCGGGCAGCTCTTCCGCGCCGTCGAGCTCGACGAGGAGTGGCTGGACGCCTACCCTCACCAATTAAGCGGGGGTATGCGCCAGAGGGCCATCATCGCCCTGTCATTGCTGTTCAATCCCGGTCTCCTCATTGCGGACGAGCCGACGACCGGCCTGGACGTGATCGTGCAGCGGCAGGTCATCGACGTTCTGAAGCGGCTTCAGGCCCAGGGCGAGATGTCGCTGGTCTTTGTCAGCCATGACATTGCCGTGGTCAGCGAGCTGTGCCGGAAGTTGGCGGTAATGTATGCCGGCCAGATCGTGGAGTTCGGCCCGACCGCCGATGTCATGGACGATCCGGTGCATCCATACACGATCTCGCTGAAGCAGGCATTTCCCGACATCGGTCGGCCCGACAAGATAACAGTAAGTATTCCCGGGCGGATGCCGCTGCCAGGAGAGGTGCCGAGGGGCTGTTCGTTCGCGCCACGCTGTCCCTTCAGAACCGACCGCTGTATTGCGGAACGGCCACGGCTGCGCCCGGTGAAGGACGGACGCCTGACCGCATGTCACTACTCGGAGGAAGCCGCGGCCATGACTCGCACGATCGAGAGCGGGAAGGCATGGATAGCCATGGGGATGTTGGACTGAGATGGTTGTTGACCGTCCGCTTCTGGAATGCAGGTCGCTGACGAAGGAGTTCGGCAGAGGCGGGGCCCTTTCCGCCATCCTCTCCGGAGAGGCTGGGCGGAATATCGTCCGCGCGGTCGACGATGTCTCGTTTGCTGTTGGCCAGGGCGAGGTGCTGGGCCTGGTCGGCGGGAGCGGCAGTGGCAAGAGCACGCTGGCCAACATGATCGTCCAGCTCGAGAGGCCGACAAAGGGCGACATTGTCCTGAACGGCCGCCCGACACATAGCCTCGGGCGTTCCGAGAGACGGAAACTGCGTCGCGACGTTCAGATGGTGTTTCAGGACCCGAACGGTTCGCTCAACCCACGCTACACCATCCGCAGTACGCTCGAGGAGCCGTTGATCATCCATTCAATGGGATCAGCCAAGCAACGGGCGCGTCGCGTCGAGGAAGCGCTCGAGGAAGCGGAACTCAGGCCTGCCTCTCGCTACATCGACCGGTATCCACACGAACTAAGCGGCGGGCAGCGCCAGCGCGTGGCGATCGCGCGCGCGATCGTGCTGCAGCCGAGGTTGCTGGTTGCCGACGAGCCGGTCTCGATGCTCGACGTCTCTGTGCGCGCGGGCATTCTGGAGCTCTTGCGCAAGCTGGTGAAGAACTACCGTATGGCGATGGTGTTCATCACCCACGACCTGTCCCTGCTCGGACAGGTCTGCGACCGCGTGGCGGTGCTGCACCTCGGCAAGCTGGTTGAAATCGGCTCCGCCTTCGACGTCGTCACCAATCCGCAAGCCACTTACACCCGTCAGCTTCTGGCGGCTGTGCCGGTTCTCAAACGGCGCTGATCGCCTGCGACGAAAGCCATTTACTCAAAGGGTAGAGCACATGTCCGAATTGCAGCAAACCATTCTCGACTGGATCGCGAAAGACGAAGAAGAGCTGGTCCAGTTTTACAGCGACTTCGTCAAGGCGCGGTCGCCCAATCCTCCGGGAGACACCCGCGAGGCAATCGGCTTCGTTAGCGGCCGGCTCGGCGAATGGGACATTGATCACGACATCGTCGCGCCGAAGGAAGCGATGCCGAACATCGTCGCCGATTTCGACACGTGCCGTGCCGGCCGGCACCTCGTGCTCAACGGTCATGCCGACGTCTTCCCGATCGGAAATCCCGCCTCGTGGGAGCGCGATCCCTGGAGCGGGGAGGTGCTCGACGGGCGGGTGTGGGGACGTGGCGCAACCGACATGAAGGCCGGCACGACGGCGGCGATCTACTGCTACCGCTATCTGCATCGCCTGCGCGACAGGCTGAACGGCCGCCTCGCACTGACCGTGGTTTCCGACGAGGAGACAGGCGGCCGCTGGGGTGCGGGATACCTGCTCGAGACCATGCCGGACAGGGTCAAGGGCGACTGCGTGCTGAACGGCGAGCCGGGTGGAACCGACACGATACGTTTCGGCGAAAAGGGCATCATCCGCTTCAAGGTAACGGTTAGGACGCGTGGCGCCCATTCCCCCTATCCCCATCTGAGCCCCAGCGCGATCGACCTGTCTTGCGGCATCATGCGCGGCCTCAAGGAGATGGCGGGACAGGAGGGCGACATCCCGTCGGACATTCTCGCCCATCTTAACAAGGCTGAAACCCGCGCCGTCATCGACCGGATCATGGGCGATGGTACGGCCGATGTCATCAAGCAGTACACGGTCAATATCGGCACGATAAGCGGCGGTACCAGTGCTAATATGATCGCGGACCAGTGCGAGTTCATGGTCGATATCCGCGAGCCGATCGGAACTCCCGCCGGCAAGACCTTTGCCCGTGCGCAGGAGATCGTCGCCGCAACGCCCGGTGCGGAGATCTCCGATGTATCGATCACTCCGACCAACTGGTGCGCCACCCGGCATGACATGCTGGATATCCTGGATCATACCGTGCGCAGCCTCGGCCGGCCGTCGCCGGTGCTGCTGCCTTCGCTCGGCGGCTCCGATTGCCGCTACTGGCGGGGCATCGGCGTCCCGGCCTACATCTACGGGCCTTCGCCACGCAACATTGCGGCGCCGAACGAATCCGGCTCGATCGACGATCTCCTGCACGTCGTCCGTGTCCATACGCTGGCCGCCGCGCGTTACCTTGCCGGATAGCTCCCGCTTGAGCCGCGCGTCACGCCAAGTAACCTAGGTCAGACCGCCGGCTGGCGGCATCGGAGGATCAGTCGTGCAAGAGATGAGCGAACTTCGCGAGCAGATCCTCCGGTGGATCGAGGCCGACGAGGACAAGATCGTTGAATTCTTCTCCGGTCTTGTCCGCTGCAAGTCGCCCAATCCTCCGGGAGATACCCGCGAGGCCATGAGCTACATGCAACACTTTCTGCGGAGCGAATCGTTGCCGTTTGAGGAGGTCAATGCGCGCGACGACTGGCCCAACCTCATTTCCGCCGTTACGATGCCGCGTCCGGGGCGGCATCTCATGTTCAATGGCCATCTCGATGTCTTTCCCGCGGTCAACCAGCCCGGGTGGACCGACGACCCATGGAGCGGCAAGATCGCCAACGGGCGCGTCTGGGGTCGCGGGACGGGCGACATGAAGGCGGGTGTGACGGCGTCGACCTTTGCCTTCGCGTATCTGTCTCGTCTGCGTCGGCACCTGAAAGGGAAGCTGTCCCTTACGGTGGTGTCGGATGAGGAGAGCGGCGGCCGGTTCGGCGTCGGACATATGTTCGAGAAGATCGAGGAGCGGATGCTGGCCGACTGCGTCCTCAGCGGCGAATCCACGACACCGCGGGCGGTCAGTTTCGGCGGCAAGGGAATAGTGCAGTTCACCGTAAACGTGGCGACACCGGGCGCCCACGCCAGCGCGCCGTTCCGAAGCGCGAACGCCATCCGGACCGCCATGGAGATAATCCGCGAGCTCGATGTCTTGAAGGACATTCCCGCCGAGACGCCGCCTGCGCTTGCGGAACGGCTACGCGATGCCGGCGTCAGGCGCCAGCTCGGTGACTTCGCCGACTACATGACCCGGACTACGCTGAACATAGGCACCATCCAAGGCGGTTCCAAGGTCAACGTCATCGCCTCGGACTGCCGTTTCGCGTTCGAGGCCCGCATCCCGATCGGTCTCGATCCCGAGCTCATCGTCGGCAAGGCAAAGGAGATCGTCTCACGCTACGAGGGCGCGACGATAGAGGCGGTCAATTCCCTGTCGCCCGACTATTGCGATCCGTCCGGGGAGCTGGCGACGATCCTGCAGGACACGGTGGAGAGTCTCGGCATTGCGCGGCCGGTGATGATCCCCACCGCTGCGCTCTCGGACTGCAAGTACTGGCGGGATCGGGGCATCCCGGCCTACTGGTATGGACCGACGCCGGTCGCCGGGACCCCGAACGAATCAGTCGCGATCGAGGAAGTCCTCATTCTGGTCAAGGCGCATGCGCTGGCGGCTGCGGACTATCTAAGCCGCTAGGCTCTGTACCCAATCACCCTCTTGATCCACGGCTGGGCCTCTGATTCAACCGTCGCACCGGCGGGCAAGAGGGTGGCGACGATGCAGGGACTGTTCTGGCTGGACGACGAGGCGTGGGCGGTGATCGAGCCGCTGTTGCCGAAGAACCAGCCGGGGGTGCCTGCGGGTCGACGACCGGCGGGTGATCAGCGGGATCCTGCACGTGCTGCGCTCGGGCTGCCGGTGGCGCGACTGCCCGCAGGCCTACGGGCCCTACACGACCGTCTACAACCGCTTCAACCGCTGGTCCCGGCGGCGGATCTGGCGACGGCTGCTCGAGGCCCTAGCCGAGGCCGGGGCGCTCGGCGGCAGCGTCGCTATCGACAGCACCTGGGTGCGGGCGCATCGCTCGGCCGGCGGCGGAAAAGGGGGGCCAAAAAACAGGCGATCGGGGTCTCGCGGGGCGGGCGGACCACGAAGATCCACCTCGCCACGGACCTCCTCGGGCGGCCGCTCGCACTCATCCTGACGCCCGGCAACATCGCCGACATCCGCGTCGCGGGCGAGCTCTTGGCGGCGGCGGGACCGGCGACCCGCATCATCGCCGACCGCAGCTACGACGCCGACGCGCTGCGGCAAGAGATCGTCGAGCGCGGCAGCGAGCCGGTGATCCCCGGGCGCCGCAACCGCAGGCGCCCGGTCAGCCACGACCCCCGCGCCTACCGCGAGCGCTGGCGCGTCGAGGCCGCCATCAACCGCCTCAAGGACTTCCGCCGCATCGCCACCCGCTACGACAAGCTCGCGGCGAATTTCCAGTCCGCCGTGGCCCTGGCGGCCGTCGCGACCTTCTGGATCTGATTGAGTCCGGACCCTAGCTCTTCGATCGCTTCGACGTGCGGGAAGCCGAGCGAGGCCCACATCGAGCGAGGGGTTCCGCACCACCCATCAGCGGTGTTCGGCGAGGACGGTCGCCAGTACCGCAAGGCCCCGCCGCAACGCGTCAGCGTCGAGCCCGGCATAACCGAGAATGAACCCGGCCTCCGCCGGTCGAAGCTCGGTTGGATTGTACAGCGGTGAAACGGGGTAGAGGCCGATTCCGGCGGCGCGCGCGGCCTCGACGATCGCGGGCTCGCGATCGGCAGCCACGCCGCTGATCCAGGCGACGACATGCAGTCCCGTGTCAGCTCCCGCGATGGCGACCGACGAGCCCAGATTGTCCGTCAAAGCCTGAAGCAGCACCGCCCTCCGCTCAGCGTTTTTTCTGCGAATGCTGCGGACATGACGCTCGTAGGCGCCACTCGCCAGCAGGTCGGCCAACGCTTCCTGTTCCAGCAGCGGAGTATGGCGGTCAGTCAGGCGTTTCGCCTCGCTGAACGCCCGACACAAGCTGCTGGGGAGAACGAGATAGCCCAGCCGCAGGGTCGGCGAGAGCGTCTTGGACATGGTGCCGACGTAGATGACCGACTCCACGTCGAGCGTCTGCAGCGGCGGTATGGGGGCGATGTCGTGACGGTACTCGCCGTCGTAATCGTCTTCGATGACGTAAGCGCCCGTACGTGCAGCCCAAGCCAGAAGGGCGCGCCGACGCGCCGCCGAAAGTACGCCGCCGAGCGGAAACTGGTGGGAGGGCGTCACATAGGCCAGACGGGCTGGTGGCAAGCGGCCCGTCCTCAATCCCTCCTCGTCGACCGGAATGGACACGGCAACACCACCTGCCGCCGCAAAGGCATGGCGAGCCAGCAGATAGCCCGGGTTCTCGAACACAAACGGATCGCCGGGGTCGAGCAGCAGTCGCGCGCACAGGTCCAATCCTTGCTGCGAGCCGTTCACGATCACGACCTGGTCCGGCGTGCACCGGATGCCGCGGGCACGCCACAGATAGGCCTGGAGTTCGGTGCGCAGGACACAAGATCCTAGCGGATCGCCATAGCGCAGCCGTGCGGTGCGCCGGAGGCTCGCCTTGTTCAACGCACGCCGCCAGGCCGACACCGGAAAGTCTCCACCGGACAAGTCGCCGTAACGAAAGTCCGCGACCCGGTGCGCCGGCGCAACCGCTGGCGAGGGCAGAGCGAGCACGCGCTGCGCGAAGGCCGAGAGGTGGCGGGGCTGTGCTGTGATGGAAGGCTCGGGCACGCCATCAAACGCCAGCCCTTGAGCCACGACCGCACGTGCCCCGGGCCGGGTGTTGAGATAGCCTTCGGCGATGAGCTGGCCGTAGGCCGACGTTACGGTCGTCCGGGATACGCCCCATTCGGCTGCGAAGGCGCGCGTGGACGGCAGGCGGTCACCGGGTTGATAGTTCCCGTTGTCGATCTGTTCCTTGATGGCGGCGATGATCCGGCGAGCGACCCCGTCCTTCGTCAACTGGACCACCATAAACTTTCAAAACTGGATATTCCAAGCAGGCCAGATTTTCAGCATCTTCCTTGGCAACGCAAGGAGTTTCGCGATGTATACGCCGCCCGCCTTCCGCGACGACGACAAGGAGAGCCTCAGGGCAACAATCCGTGCGGCACGGCTGGCCAGCTTCGTCACCGCCACGGCCGACGGGCCGTTGGCCACGCCGCTGCCCCTCTTCCTCGATGAGAGCGAAGGCGAGCACGGGGTGATCTATGGCCATCTGGCGAAGGCCAATCCCCAGTGGCGTGTTCCGCCAGTTGGCGACGCTCTGGCGATCTTCATGGGGCCGGACGCCTACGTGACCCCGGCGTGGTATGCGGCCAAGCAGGAAACCGGGAAGGTCGTGCCGACCTGGAACTATGTGGCCGTTGAAGCCTATGGCCCGGTCGAGTTCTTCGGCGATCCGGACAGGCTGCTGGAAGCCGTGAGCCGTCTGACCGACCTCCACGAGGGCGAGCGTAGCTCGCCTTGGGCGGTGTCGGACGCGCCGCCGGATTTCGTTCAGGCGCAACTCCGCGGCATCGTCGGCCTGCGCATGCCCATCACGAGGCTCGAGGGAAAGCGCAAGATGAGCCAGAACCGAAAGGCGGCCGACCGCGCCGGCGTGGCTGCGGGCCTCGCAGCAAGCGAGCGCTCATCCGACCGCGAGGCCGCCTCTCTCATCCCGTCATGAACAGCCGCCCGTCTCTATTCCGTCAACCTCGCTTCCATCGGTGTCATTCGCTATGCCAGAATTGACTCAATTCGCTCTGTATTTCGGAGCTGCAGTCCTGCTCGCCGTCACGCCCGGTCCAGGCATCTTTTACGTCGCTGCGCGCACCTTGGCGGGCGGTCGCGCGGAAGGTGTGGCCTCCAGCTTCGGGACCGGACTGGGGGGCATGGTCCATGTCCTCGCTGGTAGCTTGGGCGTTTCTGCCATCGTGCTCGCGAGTGCGGAGCTATTCACGGCGTTGAAACTGGTCGGTGCCGCCTACCTGGTCTGGCTCGGCATTCGCACCATCCAGACCGTCCGCCGCGAAGCAGCGACAGTTTTGGATGGTGGCACGGTGGCGCCCCCAATCGGGGCTCGGCGGGCGTTTCGTGAAGGGGTGCTGGTCGAGGCGCTCAACCCGAAGACAGCAGCCTTCTTCCTCGCCTTCATTCCACAGTTCGTGGATCCGAGCGCAGGGTCCGTAGCTCTGCACTTCGTGGTGCTTGGCTTCGTGTCGGTTGCGCTCAACACCTTGGCCGACATCATGGTCGCCTTTGCGGCCGGCGGCATCCGGGATGGGGCGGCAGCGCGTCCCGGATTGGTCCGCCGCCTACGAGAGGCGTCGGGAGGCGCGATGATCGCGCTAGGCGTTGGCCTCGCTCTGGCCAAACGCCCCGCGACCTGACTGCTATACAGCGGGTCGCGATCGGCCCGGAACCGAAGCCGGGTTGGCGCGTCACTCTGCGGAAGCAAGCGGACAGGTTTCGGCCAACTCGGGTGATTGTACCCAACCGGATCAATGTCACACACGGGTCGGGCTGCGTCGCCCTTCGCTTCGAAACGCCTACTTCAGGTTCTCCGGCTGCGGACGCCAGCCGACGGACTGGCCGCCGAAGGTGCTGTTGGGCGACGTTCGGAACTGGCGCGAGTTGGGGTTCGCTACAGGAGAGTGGCGGAGGGGATGGGATTCGAACCCACGATAGGGGTTTAAGCCCCTATAACGGTTTAGCAAACCGTCGCCTTCAGCCTCTCGGCCACCCCTCCGGCGCCCGCTTAGATATAGGCGAGGGTGGGGTCTGTCAACGAGGCCGCGGTGTGGCGGGGGGCCTCATGCGAGGGGGGGCTCAGGGGCAGGCGATGGCGGTGCTCAAGGTGCCGCCGGTGAGAAGGGTCAGCTCCTCGAGGGTGGTCGGGAAGACGCAATGGGGATGGCCGGCCGCCGCGTAGAGGCGGGGGAAGCGGCCGAGGCTGGCGTCGATGGCGGTGGGCAGGGGGAGAGGATGGCCCAGCGGGGCCACCCCGCCTATGGCAAAGCCGGTGGCCTCGCGGACCAGCGCGGCGTCCGCCCGCCCGGCCTGGCCGGCAAGGCCGAGGGCGGCGGGCAGGGCCGTGGTCTCGCAGCGCCGGTCGCCGGCAACGAGCGCCAGCACCGGCTGCCCTCCCACCTGGAAGACCAGCGACTTGACGATCGCCCCCGGCTCGACGCCGCAGGCCAGCGCCGCCTCGGCCGCGGTGCGGGCGCTGGCGTCGAGTGCTACCACCCGGGCAGGCGAGCCGGCAGCCTCGAGGGCTGCCTGCACGCGACGGACGGAAGGGCCTTCGAGCGGGCTCATGGGCCTGGACTCTCCTGCGCTCAGGGGCGGGCGATGGCGGCACCGGTGGAGGGAACGTCGTAGCCGCGCTGCACGCCCGGCCGGTCTGCGATCTCGAGATACCAGCGCTTCACGTTGGGGAGGTCGGCCCAGTCGATCTGGTGCCACTCCCAGCGCGATACCCAGGGCCAGGTGGCGATGTCGGCGATGGTGTACTCGTCGCAGGCGAGGAAGCGCGACTGCGCCAGGCGCCGGTCCATCACGCCGTAAAGGCGCAGCGCCTCCTTGTGGTAGCGCTCCTCGGCATAGGGCGCCTTGCCGGGATTGAACCTCAGGAAGTGGTGGACCTGGCCGAGCATCGGCCCGACACCGCCCATCTGGAACATCAGCCATTCCAGGGTCTGCAGGCGCAGCTTCGGGTCGGCCGGCAGGAACCTGCCGGTCTTCTCGGCCAGATAGATCAGGATGGCACCCGATTCGAATGCGCTCCAGCCATTCTCGCGGTCGACGATGGCGGGGATCTTGTTGTTCGGGCTGATCTTCAGGAAGTCCGGTGCGAACTGCTCGTCCTTGCCGATATTGACCGTGTGCAGCTCGTAGGGCAGGCCGCACTCCTCCAGCATGATGGAGACCTTGCGGCCGTTCGGCGTGCTCCAGGTGTAGAGATCGATCATTGCTCGCGTCCTCCCTCGTCCGGTCCGGCGACACTAAAGCGCGTGGCGGCCCGCTTGAACATGGCCTCCGCGACGAGATGGCCTGCGCTGGCCGGGTGGCTGGATGGTGGCGTCGCCCCGGGGAGGGGCGGGAGCGCTGCGCGCCGTTTCTCCCGTTCCGCTTTTCTGGTCGGTTGGCGGTGGTGCCGCCAACGGTCGCGCGCAGCGCCTGGCACGGCGGCCCCGGGTCCCTCGTCCCCTCGTGCTAGGCGCCTTCCCAGCGCGGCCGGGTCATGGCGAAGCTCTCCCGCACCCGGGTGTACTGGTCGTAGCCGAGCCGGGCGATCGGATCGAGCAGGGCGATATCGATCAGGCCGTCGACCAGCACCGCATCGGCGATGTGGATGCCGACCACACGACCGATCACCATGGTGTTGGGCTTCTCGGGGGCAGGAGCCTCGAGCTCGACGATCTGCGAGAGCACGCATTCGAGGTGGACCGGGCTTGCCGCCACGAGGGGCGGGCGCACGAGGCGGGCAGGAGCACGCTCGAGGCCGGCCTGCTCGAACTCGTCGACGCCGGAGGGGGCCGGCACGGAGCTGGCGTTCATCGCCTCGCGCAGCGCCCAGGTTGCGAGGTTGACGACGAACTCGCCGGTCTCGCGGATGTTGGCGATGCTGTCCTTGAGGCCGCCATGGTCGTGGGCGCCTGTTGCCGAGAACATCACCTGGGGCGGCCGGTAGGCCACGGCGTTGAAGAAGGAATAGGGGGCGAGGTTGGCGCGGCCGGCGCCGTCGACGGTGGAGATCCAGCCGATCGGCCGCGGCACGACGATGGCGTTGAGCGGATTGGCCCGCAGGCCGTGCGGCTGGGCGGTCTCGTAGAACATTTCCCGTCTCCTCGCAGGGCGTTGGCCGCGGTTTTTCAGCCTTATCGGGCAAGTCATTGAGCTTCAAAAGAAAAAATCGCTTTACAGGGGGTGTCTCATGCCTCATAAGCGCGCTTCCGAAGAAGCCTAAGCACTGCGGCGCGCGCGGCGGCGGCTGTCTGATCACTTAACTCTCCATGAGGCTGTACCTCATGGGGTTGGGAGGTCGGCATGGCTGACACTCACTGCAGCGCTCCGGCGCTGCTTGCCCGACGTCACTCCAAGGAACCGGTTGTCTGCGTCAGGCCTCACCTCCTCGAGGCCCAGGCAGAGCGTCTTGTCGACGCGTTCCCTGGTGACGTTCTCTATGCGGTCAAATGCAACGACACGCCGCTTGTCCTCCAGAGTCTCTGGAACGGCGGGGTCCGGCATTTCGACACGGCCTCGATCAACGAGATTCGTCTCGTCCGCACGCTCCTCCCCGAGGCGACGTGCCACTTCATGCACCCGGTCAAGAGTACCGATGCGATCGCCGAGGCCTATTTCGAGCACGGCGTGAAGCGCTTTGTGCTCGACCATGTCGACGAGCTGACCAAGATCGTCGCGGCCACTGACGGCGCCGAGGATCTCGAGCTGTTCGTGCGCCTGGCGGTGCCCGGGCAGGGGGCGATGCTGTCGCTCACCGGCAAGTTCGGTGTCGAGGTCGCCGAGGCGGTGCGCCTCGTGCGGGCGGTCCGCTGGCACGCCAAGGAGGTGGGGCTCACCTTCCACGTGGGCTCGCAGTGCGTCGACCCGCAGGCCTACCGGCGGGCGATCGACATCGCAGCAGAGGTCGTCGCCGAGACCGGTGACGTCGACCATCTCGACGTGGGCGGCGGGTTTCCCGCCCTCTACAAGGGTGACGAGCCCGAGTTCGAGGCGTTCGTCGCGGTCATCGAGACGGCCGTTGCCGAGCACGGGCTGGCTTGCCGGCTGCAGTGCGAGCCGGGGCGGGCGCTGGTCGCCGACGGTGCCTCGGTGCTGTCCCGGGTCGAGTTGCGGCGCGGCCGCTCGCTCTATCTCAATGACGGCGTCTACGGCAACCTGGCCGAGCTCAAGTGGATCGGCCCGCAGTTCCCGACCCGTCTCGTGCGCCCGTCGGGCGAGGTGGGTGGTGCGCAGGAGGCGTTCGACCTGTTCGGCCCCACCTGCGACAGTATCGACAGCATGCCGGGGCCGCACTGGATCGCCGCCGAGGCACGCGAGGGCGACTGGGTCGAGGTCGGGATGATGGGCGCCTACTCCAGTGCGCTCAAGACCGCCTTCAACGGCTTCGAGGCCGGCACCGTGGCGATCGTCCACGATGACGGCTGGTACCTGCCCGGCCTGCGCGAGCCCGAGCAGGCCGCCCGGGCCGCCTGACCGGCAGTCTGCGCGCCTCTGCCTGCGAGGGGCAGCGATCCGATCCTCGTCCTGCCGTCTGGCGGCGCACCGCTTCCCTGCCGGGGAAGCCGGTGCGCCGCCAGACGTGTTTTGGGGGCCGGTCACCGCGCCGGCTGCAGCCTGCGCCATCACTCCCGCCGGTCCGCCCGATGCCGCTTTGACGGGCTGGCGGGCGACGCCCTGGCCTCGGCCGAGCAGGTCCTTCAGCCAGCCGGCTCGGCGGTGCGGTCCTCCTCGACGAGGCGGGCCACCGCCGGCAGGTCCGGCTTGCCGGTGGGCAGCAGCGGGATCCGCTCGAGCCGGCAGATCTCGGACGGCACCGCGAGATCGGGCAGCCCGGCCTCGCGGATCGTCTCGCGCAGCGTGGGCATGTCGAGGCGCGGATCCTCGGTGACCAGAACCAGCCGCTCGCCCTTGCGCTCGTCGTGGCGGGTGATCACCGCCTGGCGCCAATCCGGCCGGGCGGCCGCCAGCGCCTCCTCGATGGCGGCGAGGCTCACCATCTCGCCGCCCACCTTGGCGAACCTCTTGGCGCGGCCCAGCACCCGCACATAGCCCTCCTCGTCGACCGCCACGATGTCGCCGGTGTCGTACCAGCCGCCCTCGGGCGGCTCGAGCGCGCCCGGATTCTCGTAGCGCAGATAGCCCAGCATGACGTTGGGGCCACGCACATGCAGCCTGCCGCCCTCCTCGATGCCGGCGATCTTCTCGAGCCGCCACTCGATGTCGGGCAGGAGCCGGCCGACCGTGCCGGCGCGATGGTGCAGCGGTGTCTCCAGCGAGAGGATCGGCGCGGTCTCGGTGGCGCCGTAGCCCTGGTAGATCCTGAGCCCGAAACGGTCCTGGTAGAGGCGGAAGAGATCGTCGCTCAGCCGCTCGCCGCCCGCCACCACGAGGCGGAGCGAGCGGAAGTCGTAAGGATCGGCGCGGCGCGCATAGCCCGAGAGGAAGGTCGGCGTGCCGAAGAGGATGGTGGCGTTGAGATTGTAGGCGAGCTCGGGGATCGTCCGGTAGTGCAGCGGCGAGGGGTAGAGGAACACCGGCACCCCGCCCAGGAGCGGCAGCAGGAGGCCGCCGGTGAGCCCGAAGCTGTGGAACAGCGGCAGGGCGTTGAGGCAGCGGTCCTTCGCGGTGAAGTCGATCCGCGCCGCCACCTGGGCGCAGTTGGCCAGGATGTTGCGGTGGCTCAGCACCACCGCCTTGGGCCGCCCCTCCGAGCCCGAGGTGAACAGCACCACCGCCGGATCGTCCGGCTTCTGCCGCGTCATATGACGGCGTGCCCGCAGGCTCGCCGCGAGGGCCGCGAGCTTCTCCCTGCGGCCGATCTGCTCGCGCACATCCTCCAGCCAGATGAAGCGCACGCGATCGGCCAAGGCATCGACCGCGCTCTGCAGCCTCGCCTGCTCGATGAAGCGGCGCGAGGAGATCACCGTGCGGATGCCGGCCGCGTGCTGGGCCGACCGGAGATTGGCGCTGCCGGCGGCGACGTTGAGCATGGCCGGCACGCGGCCGGAGAAGGAGAGGGCGAAGAAGGCGAGCGCGGTCGGTATCGCCGTCGGCAGGAGCACGCCCACCCTCTCGCCCGGCACCGTCCCGGCCTCGAGCTGCCGGCCGAGCGCGAAGGCGCCGCGCACCAGACCGTCATAGGTGAGCTTGCGCCCCTCTATGTCCTCGAGCATCTCCAGCCTGCCGCCTTCCTCGCGGCGCACGTCGAGGAGCGCCTCGGGCAGGGTGCGCCCGACGTCGCTCGCCTCGTAGCGGGCCCGCGAGAGCAGGTCGTAGAGCTGCAGCGTGGCGGCGCTGCGGCGCGCCCTGCCGCGGATCTCGGGGGCGACCTCGAGGCGCTGCGGCGGCAGCACGTTGACGCGCACCTTGGGGAACAGGGTCTTGCCGATCTGGCCGCGCGACATCCGCGAGAGCGGGCTGCGCTCGAGCCCCTCGATATGGAGCGCGACGATCTCGGAACCGGTCTTGTCGGCGACGTAGGCGGGGCCGGGATAGACCTTCATGAGCGAGCCGGTGACGGTGATCCGGCCTTCGGGGAAGAGCACGCAAGGGCGGCCCTCGCCGACCTTGGCGATCAGGTGCCGGGTCGCCAGCGGCTTGAACGGGTCGAGGGGAAAGAGGATGTCGGCCCGGACCAGGTGCTTGATGAGCCAATGCTCGGCGAAGGTGGTGTAGAGGGCGAAGACGGAGCGCGGCCCGACGATCGCCGCCACCATGGGCCCGTCGAGGAACGAGACGTGGTTGGCTACCACCAGCGAGCGCTCGTGCAGGCCTTCCAGGTGCTCCTTGCCAATGATCTCGACCCGATGGGTCCAGAGCAGCGGGTGGAGGATCCACCACAGGCGGTGGAGACGGCTCGGCTGGCCGCTCATTGGGGCGCCTGCGCGCCGGCAGGGCGGGGCGGCGCCTGCAGGCGCTTCACGCCCGCGACGAAGCGCTCGAGCGTGGCGGAGAGCACGCCGCGCGGGATCATCGCCTCGACGAGCCGGAAGCCGCCGCGCTCCGCAGCCGCCTCCTCGAGCGCCTCCGCCAGCTCGCGGCGGGTCGCAACGCGCCTTCCGCTGCCGCCGAGCGCCGCAGCGGCCTCGGCAAAGCGCCAGTCGTCGAGGTCGTTGAAGCGTGATTGCGGCTGAAAGGCGCGCAGCATTTCCCAGCTCCTGTTGTTGAAGACGATCACCAGCGGGTCGATCCGCAGCCGCCGGCAGTTGCCGAGCTCCCAGCCGGTCATCTGGAAGGCGCCGTCGCCCACCAGGACCAGCGTGCGCCGCCCGGTGGCGAGCTGCGCGCCGATGCCCGCCGGCACGCCGAAGCCCATGCCGGCATAGTAGCCCGGGGCCACGAGATCGGTGTGCTCGATATCCATCGCCGTGAACAGGCAGTCGCCCATGTCGGCGGCGATGGGCATGGGCCCGTGCCGGTCGAAGAGATCGTTGATGCCACGGACGATGTCCATCGGGCCGATGGGCGCCTCGTCGGCCTCCAGGCCGCGCGGCGCCGCCGGCCGCGTCGCCGGGCCTCGCGCCGCGCCGAGCAGCCGGGCGCGCTGGAGGAGGGCGTCGACCAGCTCGGGCAAAGGGATGCCGGGCCAGACGTGGAAGCCCATGGCGACCTGACCGTCGAGCGCCTGCACGGTGCGGCGCAGGTCGAGGCGCCGGCGCTCACGCCGAAATTGGTGTCGCAGAGAATGACGCCCAGCAGCACCAGCGCGTCCGAGCCCTCGACCAGATCGGTGAGGGCGGGCTCGCCGGCCACGCCCAGATACGTTCCGGCCAGCGGCGCGTCGGCGCCGGCGAGCAGGCCGCGGCCCATGAACGTCGTCACCACCGGGACGGCCAGGCGCCGGGCGAGCTCGGCGACGCAGGCCTCGAGGCCGAAGCGGCGCACCTCGACATCGACCATCAAGACCGGCTGCTTCGCACCGGCGAGCCGCTCCATAATGGACTCGGCGCAGGCCGCGACCGCCTCGGCATCACAGGCCGGGCGCCGCAGCGGCGGCACGGAGCCGACCTCGACGCCGACCATGTCGCGCGGGATCTCGAGATAGACCGGCCGCGACTGGGCCAGGGCCGCATCCAGCACCCGGGCGATCTCGGCCGAGGCGCTCGCGGCATCCTCGAGCCGGGCCTGGGCGCAGGTGATCTCGGCGAACACACGGTACTGGGTGTCCAGCGTCCTGCCCTGGTGGTGCAGCAGCAGGCCGGCACGGCCCTCGTGGGTGCCGGGCGCCCCGGAGATCACCACCACCGGTGATTTCTCGGCATAGGCGCCGGCCACCGCGTTGACGAGGTTGAAGGCGCCGGCCCCGTAGGTCACGGCCGCCACCCCCAGCGTGCCGCGCAGCCGGGCGGCCGCGTCGGCGGCGAAGCCCACGGCGGGCTCGTGGCTCAGCGTGAAGAGCGGCAGCCGGCCGCTCTCCTCGACGATGCGGAAGAAGGGCAGGGCGAAATCGCCGGGGATCCCGAAGATCTCGCCGGCCCCGCGCTCCTCGAGCGCCTCCAGCAATGCCTCGACGAGGTTCATGGCGCATGCTCCGGCTGCCGCCCAGAAGATCGCGCACGGATGGTCGAGGTCAATGGTCACGAGGCCTTCGCCGCCAGCGGCCTCAAGCGGCGATCGGCGGGGGGATGCGAAAGCTCTCCTTGATGTGGGTCTCCAGCGCGTCGAGCAGCGCCGAGGGCGCGCCCGGGCGGCGGATCATGACGATGCCGAAGTCGGGCAGGGCCGGCAGGCCGTGGCGCTCGTCGAGGATCCGCATCCCCTCGCGCACGCTCGAGCGGGCCAGCACCGCCACCGCCAGCCCCGCGGCCAGGGCGGCGTGGAGGCCGGCTATGCTGAGGCTGGTATAGGCGATGCGGCTGGTCCGGCCGACCGCCGCCAGCCGCTCGAGCGCGGCCTTGCGGAAGGCGCAGCCGGGGTGGAACAGGGCCAGCGGCAGCGGATCGCATTCGTGGACGTCGTGCGCCGCGGAGGCAGCCCAGACGAGCTGCTCGCGATGGACCACCGTGCCGCTGGTCTCGCCGCAGCCCTCGGTGACCAGTGCCAGGTCGACCTCGCCGGCGCCTACCTTGCGCACCAGCCCCTGCGAGCTCTCGCACACCATCTCGACCTCGACGCGCGGATGCGAGGCCGAGAAGCGGGCGAGGATGCGGGGGAGGAAGGTGCTGGCATAGTCGTCGGGGGCGGCCAGCGTCACGCGGCCGTCGAGCGCGTCGCGATCGAAGGCGGCGAGCGCCTCGTGGTGAGCGCGCAGCACCCGGCGGGCATGGGCGAGCAGCCGCTCGCCGTCGCGCGACAGGCTGACGCCGCGTCCGGCCTTCTCGAACAGGCGGCGGCCGACCATGTCCTCGAGCCGCTTCATCTGCATGCTCACCGCTGACTGGGTGCGGTGGACGCGAAGCGCCGCCTCGGTGAAGCTGCCGGCCTCGGCGATGGCGATGAAGCTGCGCAGCAGCTCGGGCTCGATGAGCTGGGGCATGGCCCTCGACCTGTCAATTTCGTTGATGTGCAATATAAGATCTATTCGTTGGAGTGATCAATCGTTTGGTCCGATCCTGCGTTCGGGAAATCGAGCGCAGGAGATGCACGATGATCACCTCCGTCAGCCGCGCCCCGGTGCAGGGCCTGCTCGCCCGGGCGCTCGGGCTCGTCCGCCAGCTCCGGCGCAACCGCCGCGACCGGCGCTTCTTGATGACCATGAGCGACAGCCTGCTGGCCGATCTCGGCCTCACCCGGGGCGACATCGATCGCGAGCTGGCGCGACCGCTCCACGAGCCCGTGCGCTGGCAGGAGCTGCAGGCTATCCGGCAGCGCGCCGGCAGGCCATTTCGCTGAAGACGTCCGGCATGGCACCTCGTCTTGCCGCCCCGCCCGGCCTCTGCCAAGGTGCACGATCTTCCAGCGTTCCTCGAGGAAGAGCCGATGCGCATCAGGCGTTGGGTACCGGGCGGGCTCGCCGCCGCCTGCTGGCTGGCTGTCCTCCCGGCGGCGGCGCAGACGGCGATGCAGCCGCCGCCGGATCCGGAGTCGGGGAGGGTGCTCGCCGGGCAGCTGTGCAGCGCCTGCCATCTGGTGAGCCCGCAGCACAAGGGTCCGGTGCCCGACTCCGTGCCGCCCTTCATGGCGCTGGCTGAGCGGCTGCCGCAGGATCCCGGGGATGCCGCAGCGCGCCTGCTCGGCGATCCGCACCCGCAGATGCCCGAGCCGCCGCTGACCCAGGCGCAGCTTCTCGACGTCGCTGCCTACATCCTCTCCCTCAAGGGCACGCGCTGACGCTCAGCCGCCGGGCAGCACCGTAACGGTCGGGCGCCGCGGCAAGGTGGTGCGGGAAAGCAGCAGCTCCGGCTCGCCGCGCATGTCGATGTCCCACTCGCCCCGGGCGAGCTCGACAAAGCGGCCGAGGACGGTGCTGCCGAAATAGTGCATCGGGATCACCAGCGGCGCCCTGATCTGGCGCAGCACCTCCAGCATCTCCTCCTGGCTCATCGTGTAGGCGCCGTCGATGGGGGCCAGCACCACGTCGATCTGGCCGAGCTCGGCGAGCTGGACCGGCAGCAGCCGGTGGTGGAGGTGACCCAGATGGGCGATGCAGAGATCCGCCACCTCGAACACGAACATCGAGTTGCCGAGCGCCCGCGCGCCGGTCCGGCCATGGACCGCGGTCGGCACGCTGCGCACCCGCATGTCCTCGATCACGAGATCGTGCTCGGCAGCACCGCTGAGCGCCCAGCCGCGCAGCACATGCCGGATCGCCGGATCGGGGCTGGGCGTGAAGTGGGTGCTGTGGGCGTTGTTCATGGTGACGATGTCGGGGGTCAGCGCCGGCCGCACATAGCCGTTGAAGTCGGTGACGGCCGTGACCCCGCCGGCACTTTCCAGCAGGAAGCTCGAATGGCCGAGAAAGGTCAGGCGGACCGCCGCCGCGCCCGGCAGGGCGGCAGGCCAGGCGCGCGCCGGAGCGGCCGCCACGGGAAAGCAGCCGGCGGCGAGCAGCGGCCGACCCGGCAGAGCCAGCACGAGAAGGAGCAGGAGACAGCGCAGCAGCATGGCGGATCTCCGCGGCCGTGGCAGAGGCGATCCTGCAGGATGCCGCATGGCCGCCCGCACGCAACCGCTATCGTCACCACGCTCGCGCTCGGCTAACAGGGATCGCATGCAGCGGCTCTACAACAAGAACATCTCGGTCCTGGTCGTCTGCCAGGCCCTGTTCTTCATGTGCAACACGATCGTCATCAGCACGGCTCCGCTGGTGGGTCTGCAATATGCGCCCGACCCCTCGCTGGCGACCGTGCCCTTGGGCGCCCAGTTCCTCGGCACCATGGCGGCCACCATGCCGGCCTCGCTGCTGATGAAGCGGGTCGGGCGCCGCGCCGGGCTGGCGCTGGGGATGCTGGTGGGGATCCTGGCGGGCCTGCTCGGCTGGCACGCCATCGAGGCGGGCAGCTTCCTGCTGTTCTGCCTCTCGGGCGTGCTCTACGGCACGTTCTCGGCCTTCGGCCAGTATCTCCGCTTCACCGCTGCCGATGCCGCCGACGCCTCCTACCAGGACGATCTCGCCGCCCGCAGGGCGCGCGCCATCGCCATCGTGATGGCGGGCGGCGTGGTGGCGGCGGTGCTCGGGCCGGAGATCGCCAAGGCCACCCGCGAGCTCTTCGCCCCGGTCCTGTTCTCCGGCTCCTATCTCGCGGTGGCCCTGCTCTCGGCACTCTCGGTGGGGGCGATAGCGCTGCTCGATCTGCCGGCACCCGGTGTTGCCGAGCGGACCGCCGCCGGCCGGCCGATCGGCGTCATCCTGCGCCAGCCCGCGGCCATGGTGGCGGTGCTCGCCTCGCTGGTGGGCTACGTCACCATGAACCTGCTCATGGTGGCCACCCCGCTCGCCATGCTGGCCTGCGGCCACGAGTTCGACGACAGCGCCTTCGTCATCCAGTGGCACGTGGTGGGCATGTTCGTGCCGAGCTTCTTCACCGGCAGGCTGATCGCCCGCTTCGGCGTGCAGCGGATCATCCTGGCCGGCGTGGCGATCAACGTGGTTTGCGTCGCCACCGCGTTCAGCGGGCTCGAGGTCGCGCATTTCGCGGCCTCGCTGTTCCTGCTGGGGATCGGCTGGAACTTCCTCTTTCTCGGCGGCACCAGCCTGCTCACCGGCTGCCACACCCCGGCCGAGAAGGCCAAGGTGCAGGGGATCAACGATCTCGTGGTGTTTTCCTCGGTGGCCGCCTCGGCGAGCTTCTCGGGCCTGCTCCACGATCTCGTGGGCTGGCACATGATGAATCTCCTGGCCCTTCCCGGCCTTCTTCTGGTGGCCGCCCTCGTTCTTTTTCAACGCCGCGCCGTCCCGGCCGCCCGGGCGGCCTGAGCTACCGGGGCGGCGCCTGCCATTAGATCCAGCAAGGGATATTGCCGATGCGCAGATTTCTTCTGGCGGCGTTGCCCGCCGCAACGTTGCTCTCCGGCTGCCTCGTCACGAGCCAGGTGGGGCAGGGGCCGATCACGCTGAGCCCCGGTGTCGAGGCTCTCTACCAGCGGTATCTCGACACGGACGAGCCGATGGCATTCGCCGTCACCGCCGACGGCAGCGGGGCCAGCTACTACTACTGCCCCGACCGCTACGGCTGCCGCGGCACCGAGAGAAGCAGCGCGGTGCAGCTCTGCCAGAAGAACTTCGGCAGGCCCTGCTATATCTACGACCACCTGGGCGAGGTGATCTGGCGGGAGGATCTGCCGCCGCTCCCCGAGGGCTGACCGGCGCTCAGCCTGCGATCACGATCGCCCGGAAGTCGTTGACGTTGGTGAGGGTCGGCCCGGTCACGAGCTGATCCCCCAGCGTCTCGAAAAAGCCGTGCCCGTCGTTCTCGGCGAGGGACGCCTTGGCGCTCACGCCGAGGGCGGCGGCGCGCGCCAGCGTGTCGGGCAGGACGAAGGCGCCCGCCACCTCCTCCGCGCCGTCGACGCCATCGGTATCGCCGGCGACGGCGCTGACCCCCTCGAGCCCGCCCAGCTCCACGGCGAGGCCCAGCAGGAACTCGACATTGCGGCCGCCGCGGCCGCCGCCCCGCACCGTCACCGTGGTCTCGCCGCCCGACAGCAGCACGCAGGGCCGGGCGGCCGGCTGGCCGTGCCGCACCACCTGGCGGGCGATGCCGGCCATCACCCGTGCCACCTCGCGGGCCTCGCCCTCGATGGCGTCGCCCAGGATCAGCGGCTCGTAGCCGGCCGCACGGGCGATTCCGGCCGCCGCCTCCAGCGCGCCTTGCGGCGTGGCGATCATCACCGTCTCGGCGGAGGCCAGCCTGGGATCGCCGGGCTTGGGGGTCTCCTCGGCCGCTTGCTCGAGGTGGCGGATCGCCGCTGCCGGCTCGGTGATGCCGTATTTGTGCAGGATCGCCAGGGCGTCGGCGAAGCTGGTCGGGTCCGGCACGGTCGGACCCGAGCCGATCACCGAGGGATCGTCGCCTGGCACGTCGGAGATCATCAGCGCCACCAGACGCGCCGGATGCGCCGCCGCGGCGAGCCTGCCGCCCTTGATGGCGGAAAGGTGCTTTCGCACGCAGTTCATCTCGTTGATGTTGGCGCCGGAGCGCAGCAGGGCGCGGTTCACCGCCTGCTTGTCCTCCAGCGTCAGGCCCGGGGCGGGAAGGGCCAGCAGGGAGGAGGCGCCGCCCGAGACCAGGGCAATCACCAGATCGTCCGGTCCCAGACCGCGGACCATCTCGAGGATGCGGGCGGCTGCCGCACGGCCGGCCTCGTCGGGTACGGGATGGGCGGCCTCGACGATCTCGATCTGCCGGCAGGGCACGGCATGCCCGTAGCGGGTCACCACCAGCCCCTCGAGCGGGCCGCCCTGCCAGTGCTCCTCGAGCGCGCGGGCCATCGCGGCCGAGGCCTTGCCGGCGCCGATCACCAGGGTCCGGCCACGCGGCGGGGCGGGCAGGTGTGCCGGCACCACGCGGGCCGGGTCGGCGGCCGCTACCGCCGCGTCGAACATCGCGCGCAACAGCCGCTTGCGTTCCTGGCTCATCGTGATCCCCCTTTGTCGCCCGAGCGCCGCGAGACTGCCCCGCCGTCCCTCGTCCTGCAATCGACAGCGAGAAAATTTCGACCCCGGGCGAAGGATCCGCCTGGCTCGCCCGTTGAAGATACGGAAGGCCGGCCACGAAGGCGGGCCGTTCGAGGAGAACGACATGCGACGCAACAGCCTCATCGCCGTCATGGCCCTCGCCCTCGCGTCCGGTTCTGCCGGCGTGGCTCTGGCCCAGGACGGGGGCAAGGAGCGCGGCCGCGGCATGATGGACCGGATCGACGCCAACAAGGACGGGGTGATCGAGCGCAGCGAGGTCGACGCGCACCGTCAAGCGGCGTTCAAGGAGCTCGACAAGGACGGCAACGGCAGCCTCAGCTTCGATGAGTTCAACGCCCGCGCCGACCGGATGTTCGAGCGCATGGACCGCGACGGCGACGGAAAGATCACCAAGGAGGAGATGCCCCGGCGCCATGGCCGTGGCGGCGACAAGGGCTGAGTGACGGGCAGCGCCCATGGAGGGAGGTGCCGAGGAGGAGGACATGCTCCTCGCCGCGGCCGGGCGGGGCGAGGGGGCGGCTTTCCGCCGCCTCGCCGAGCGCCACGCCGACCGCGCCTTCGCCGTGGCGCTGCGCATCACCGGCCGTCGCAGCGACGCCGAGGACGTGGTCCAGGAGGCGTTCTTGCGCACCTGGCAACATGCGGCCCGCTGGCGGCCGGGGCGGGCGCGCTTCTCCACCTGGCTGCACCGGGTGGTGGTGAATGTCTGCCTCGACCGCGCCCGTGCCGCCGCCCGGGAGCGTCCCGTGCCGGTGGAGGCCGCCATCGAGCTTGCCGACCCGGCGCCCGGTGCCGAGGACCGGCTGGCGCTGCAGGAGCGCGAGCGGGCGGTGCTTGAGGCGGTGCGGGCCCTGCCGGAGCGGCAGCGCGCCGCCCTGGCGCTGGTCCATGCAGGCGGGCTCGGGCAGGCGGAGGTGGCCGAGGTGCTCGAGCTTTCGGTGGGGGCGGTGGAATCGCTGCTCTCGCGGGCCCGGCGCAGCCTGCGCGAGCGCCTCGCCACGGCGGAGGAGCGGTGATGCACGAGAAGGAACTGGATGCCCTCCTGGACCGGGCGTTGGGGCCGGAGCCGGCGCCCGCGGCGCTGCAGAGGCGGCTGGCCGGGATCCCGGTGGAGCACCCGCGCAGGGCGGGGTTGCTGGCCGGTTGGCTGGGCGGCCGCGGTCTCGCCGCCGGCGGACTTGCCGCCATGGCGGCGGCGGCGCTGCTGGGGTTCTGGCTCGGCAGCACCAGTCTGGCGCCGGTCATGGAGCTGGAGGAGGGCGAGCTGGTGACGCTGGCCTTCGGGCCCGACCTCGGGGAGATGGACCTGCCATGACGATTCGCGGCCGTTGGGCCTGGGCGGTCCTGGCGCTGCTGGTGCTCTCGCTGGGCGCCAACCTGCTGATCGCCGGGATTTCCGCGGGGCGGCATTTCGCCGGGCCGCGGATGATGGGAGCGCATCACGGGCGCAGCCTCGTCGGCGGCTTGCCGGAGGAGGCCCGCGAGGCGGTGCGCGACGCCTTCGCCGAGCGGGGCCCCGAGCTGCGCCGACGCCTCGCCGCCACACGCGAGGCGAGCGAGCGGGCGCTGGCGCTGCTGCGCGCACCGGAGCTGGACGAGGCGGCGCTGGCCACCGCCTTCGCGACGCTGCGGTCGCGCTCCGGCGACGCCCAGGCGCTGGTGCACGAGGCGCTGGCCGAGGGGGCCCGCAACCTTCCGCCCGGGGCGCG
This sequence comes from Geminicoccaceae bacterium 1502E, assembly GCA_033875255.1. Classification (GTDB taxonomy): domain Bacteria; phylum Pseudomonadota; class Alphaproteobacteria; order Geminicoccales; family Geminicoccaceae; genus Marinimicrococcus. The sequence continues at coordinate 191,142 of JAWZSN010000002.1, forward strand.
GGCGCAATGGCGTCCGCGGATGCTGGCGGGCGGGCCACGGCGCGGATACTGAGCCAGACCGAGCTTTCGCCGCACTCCAGCCGCCGCTAGCATGGCGCCGGCAGCGGGCGAGAGGAGTGCGGGATGCGGATCGCCGTCATCCAGATGAACTCGGGCGACGACAAGGCCGCGAATATCGAGCAGGCGCGCCACCTGGTCGGCCAGGCGGTGCGTGAGGACCGCCCCGACATGGTGGTGCTGCCCGAGGTGTGGGCGCACATGGGCGGCTCCTCGGCATCGCGTCGCGCCTCGGGCGAGATCCTGCCGGGCAGCGGGGCCCAGCCCGGAGGCGAGGCCCAGCCCGGAGGCGAGGCGTGGACGGCGCTGCGCGACATGGCCCGCGAGCACGGCGTCTTCGTTCATGGCGGCAGCATTTTCGAGCGCGACGGCGAGGCGCTCTACAACACCACGGTGGCGTTCGACCGCGACGGCCGCGAGCTTGCCCGCTACCGCAAGATCCATCTCTTCGACATCACCACGCCCGACGGCCGCGACTATCGTGAGTCGAGTCTCGTGGGCCGCGGCGAGGGCATCGTCACCTACGAGGCCGACGGCGTGCGGATCGGCTGCACCATCTGCTACGACCTGCGCTTCGGCGAGCTCTACCGGCTGCTGGCCGAGGCCGGCGCCAGGGTCATCATGGTGCCCTCCGCCTTCACGCTGCAAACCGGCAAGGATCACTGGGAGGTCCTGCTGCGGGCGCGCGCCATCGAGACCCAGACCTACATGGTGGCGGCCGCCCAGTGGGGCGCCTTCCCCTCGGGCGACGGGGTGCGCCACAACTGGGGCCACTCGATGATCGTCGATCCCTGGGGGCACGTCCTGGCCCAGGCGCGCGACGGCCGGGGCTTTGCCACCGCGCGCATCGATCTTCCCTATCTCGAGAAGGTGCGTGGCAACCTGCCGGTGCACCGCCACCGGGTGCTGCGCGGCTGAGCGCGGCCCGGCCACCCCATGAGGAGAGCTTGATGACGATCGGCTTCATCGGTCTGGGTGCCATGGGCTTGCCGATGGCGGTCAACCTCCTGAAGGCGGGCATGAGCGTGCGCGGCTTCGACGTGGCGCCGGCTTCCATGGAGGCGCTGACCGAGGCGGGCGGCACGGCCGCCGCCGATCCCGCCGACGCCGCCGGGGCGGCCTCGCTGCTGATCGTCATGGTGGCGACCGCCCAGCAGGTGGAGAGCGTGCTCTTTGGCGAGGCGGGCGCCGTCGCGGTCCTGCCACAAGGCGCTACCGTCGTCCTCAACAGCACGGTGCCGCCCTCCTTCGCCAGGAGCCTCGCCGCCCGCCTCGAGGAGACCGGCCACCTGCTCCTCGACGCGCCGGTCTCCGGCGGCCAGGTGGGCGCGCAGGGCGGCAAGCTCACCATCATGGCCTCGGGCTGCGAGGCGGCGTTCGCCGCTGCCGGGACGGCCCTCGAGGTGGTGGCCGGCAAGGTCTACCGGCTGGGTGCCGAGCCCGGCATCGGCTCCTCGGTCAAGATGGTCAACCAGCTCCTGGCCGGGGTGCACATCGCCGCCGCCTGCGAGGCCATGGCGCTGGGCACCCGGGCCGGCGCCGATCCCGCCACGCTCTACGAGGTGATCTCCAACAGCGCTGGCAACTCCTGGATGTTCACCAACCGCGTGCCACACATCCTCGAGCGCGACTTCACGCCGCTCTCGGCCGTCGAGATCTTCGTCAAGGATCTGGGCATCGTGCTGGATACCGGCCGCGAGCTGCGCTTTCCCCTGCCGCTTTCGGCGGCAGCCCACCAGCAGTTCCTCGGCGCCGCGGCGGCAGGCCTCGGGCGCGAGGACGATTCGGCGGTGGTCAAGGTCTACGAGAAGCTGGCGGGCATCGAGGTCAAGGGCTGAGCGCGGTGAGGAACGGGCGTCCCGAGCCTCTGCGGATCTGGGTCGACGACCGGGTCGAGCTGGCCATCGGCATCGCCGCCATCGCGGTGCTGGTGGTGGGCTGCTTTCTCGTGCTGCGGCCGTTTCTGGGCGCGCTCTTGTGGGGGGTCATCCTCGCCTACTCGACCTGGCCGATCTGCCGCCGCCTCACCGAGATGCTCGGCGGGCGCCGGAGCCTTGCGGCCCTTTTGATGACGCTCCTGCTGGCGGCGGCCTTCGTGCTGCCGATCGTGCTGGTCGGCACCAGTGCCGCCGACGGCGTCGTGCGGCTCTCGGAGATCGTCCGCCAGCTCTTCGCCTTCGGCCCGCCGATACCGCCCGCCTGGCTCGACGGCATTCCCGTCATTGGCGGCTTCCTGCACACGCTCTGGCTCGAGCTGGTGACCAACACCCGCGGCCTCGCCGAGGTGCTCCAGCCCTATCTGGCGGCGATCCGCGATTTTGCGATCACGCTGGCGGTGGGCGTCGGCGGCGGGCTGCTGGAGATGACCCTCAGCGTGATCGCCACCTTCTTCTTCTATCGCGACGGCGAGGCCTTCATCCGCCGCGCCCGGGAGGTCGGCGAGCGGATCGTCGGCGAGCGCACCCAGCATCTTCTCGACGTCGCCGGCAAGACCGTCCTGGGCGTCGTCTACGGCATCGTCGGCACGGCCATCGTCCAGGCTCTCCTGGCCACCATCGGCTATGCCGTCACCGGCCTCAACGGGGCGCTGGCGCTGGGCTTTATCACCTTCTTCCTGGCCCTTGTGCCGATGGGCCCGCCGCTGGTCTGGATCCCCGTCTCGATCTGGCTGTTCACCGAGGACCGCTGGGGCATGGCGCTGTTCATGGCGCTTTGGGGGACCTTCGCGATCAGCGGCGTCGACAATGTGGTGCGGCCATGGCTCATCAGCCGCGGCTCCAGCATGTCGTTCCTCATGGTGTTCCTGGGCGTGGTCGGCGGGGCGCTGGCCTTCGGCTTTCTCGGGCTCTTCCTGGGGCCGGTGCTCCTTGCGCTGGGCACGGCGGTGCTGGGCTACTGGATCAGCGCCGAGGATGGCTCGGGCGCGCCACCGCCAGAGGGCGGCATTCCGGCAAATTGACGGCGCCGCACCCGTCAACCTAAGAAACGGGCCGCAGCCGCGCCTTCCGGCGCGCCGTGCCTCGAGGAGTCTCTTGTCGTGCCGAGCGAGCAGCAGCAGAGCTGGCCCTATCACCGCGAGAACCCGGACCTCGTCGTCCTCGACGTCCGCCCGGGCGTGAACCCCAGCGGCAAGCCGCCCGTGCGGATCTTCCTCGGCACCGAGGACGCCCAGTACCGGGCGGAACGGATCTTCTTCTTCTCGGTCGAGAAGGTGCGCGATCCCTCGCGCGTCTACGAGATCCACCTGATGAAGAACGTCGAGGGCTTCGACCGGCGACGCTGGCGTACCGGCTTCACCAATTACCGCTACGCCATTCCCGACTTTGCCGGCGGCCACGGCAAGGCGATCTACAACGACGTCGACCAGATCTATCTGGCCGACCCGGCGCTGCTCTTCGACCTCGACATGGAGGGCAAAGGCTACCTCGCGATCTCGCCCAAGGACACGTCGGTCATGCTGATCGACTGCGAGCGGATGCTGCCGATGTGGAACCGGCAGACCGCCAGCAGCCAGGGCAAGCACGCGCTCATCAACAAGCCCGCCTCGATGCCCGGCCTGTGGGGTCAGCTCGACCCGCACTGGAACGCCCGCGACCAGGAATATGTCGAGGGCCGCACCATGTGCCTGCACTACACGGCACTGCACCAGCAGCCCTGGCAGCCGTTCCCCGACGACTATTCCTACCATCCCAACCCGCTGGCCTATCTCTGGCACGCGCTGGAGCGCGACGCCGACGCTGCCGGCTACCAGGTCTTCACCCGGGAGCTCCCGAGCCCTGACTTTCGCCGGATCCTCCAGGGCAACCACCCGGTGCAGCCGGCGACGGCGAGCCTGTCCGCGGGTGCCCGGGCGCTGCTGGACGAGAAGGGCGGCGGTCGGGTCCTTCTGGTCTCGGCAGGGCCGGTGAGCCTCGCCGGGCTGCCCGACGGGGCGCAGGTCGCGCGGCTGGATCTCGCCCGCGATCCCGACGGCTGGGACGTCGGGCGCCACGATGCCGTCGTGGTGGCGGGGCTCTTCGAGCGCCTGCCGCCGGCCGACATCGACTGGGTCGCCGATGCCCTCTTCGCGCGGGCCGGACGGGCCCTGGCGGTGAGCCTCACCGCGACTGCCGCCGAAGGGCTCGGCAGTGCCACCTGGTGGCGCCGCCGCATGAGCGAGGCTGCGGCCCGCCACCCCGGGGTGAGCTGGCATCTCGATGCGGTGCCGGACGGGAAGTTCGCAGCACCCGGCACCGCCAGCTTCGAGGTGCGGCGGGCGGCCGATCCGGGCCTCCCCAGGGTCTGGGTGCTGACCGGTGACGGCGAGACCAGCGACCGTCAGGCGGTCGAGCTGGCGCGTGCCCTGGGCTGGCCCTTCGAGGCCAAGGGCCTCGCCTTCAACGGCCTCCAGCATCTGCCCAACCGGATTCTGGGCGCCTCGCTCAAGAGTCTGGACCAGAAGGGCTCCGACCGGCTCGAGGCGCCCTGGCCCGATCTGGTGATCTCGGCGGGACGCCGCACCGTGCCGGTGGCGGCATGGATCCGCGCCCGCGCCGGCGGCCGCACGAGGCTGGTGCAGATCGGCCGGCCGCGCGCCGCCTACGAGCTGTTCGACCTGATCGTCACGACGCCGCAATGGCGTCTGCCGATCCGTGACAACGTGCTCCATGTGGCAGCACCCCTGGCGGGTGTCCCGGCGGGGCGGCTGGAGGCGGCGCGGACGCGCTGGCAGGAGCGCCTGGCCGGCCTGCCGCAGCCGCACGTCGCGCTGGTCGTGGGTGTGGACAAGGGGCCGTTCGTGCTCGATGCCGCGAGGGCGGGCGAGCTGGGTCGGCAGGTCTCGGCGCTGGCGGCGGAGAAGGGCGGCTCGGTGCTGCTGCTGACCCGGCCCAAGACTCCTGCGGCAGCGCGCGAGGCGCTTATTGCCGCGCTCGCGGTCCCGCACCATGCGGTGCAGGCGGCACCGGGCGAGGGCGATGATGCCCAGGCGGCGTTCCTGGCCCTGGCCGCGGAGGTGGTGGCGACCGGCGACGAGGTCGACGCCCTGGCCGAAGCCTGCCTCGCCGGCAAGCCGGTGCGTTATGTCGAGCTCGGCCGTTGGTACGACCGCCTGCCGCTGGCCCGCCCGGTCCTGGGCGCGCTCACCCTGCTGGCGGGCGGTGGCGTCAGCTATCGCGGCACCCCGCACCAGCAGCACGCGGTAAGCCGCTTGATGGACCATCTGACGACGCGGGGCCTCTTGACGCTGCCGCGCGACCTCGGCGCCTTCCATCGCGGCCTGCGCGCCCGCGGCCTCGCCCGGCCGCTGGGCGAGGAGGCGGCACCGGCCTCACCCAAGGCGCTCGACGGTCTCGAGCTGGCGGCCGAGCGGGTGCGGCGGCTGATGGCGGAGGAGCCGCAGGCCGGCTGATGCCGCCCCGGCTCGCTTGCCCGCGACACGAGGCGGCACTAGGTATGAATGGACTGGGCCGGTGGCGGCCCGGCTAGGGACGGACGCGGCGATGCTCGGACGATTCGGCACCTGGGCCGGTCAGAAATACTATCTCGACAGGATGGCCTTGGGCGACCTCGTCGTGGCCTTCTTCACCCATTACTCGATCCAGGTCTATCTGCTGCTGGCCACGCTGGCGATCGGCGCCACCGCCTATCTGGCGGAGAAACCGTGGCCGCCGCTGGCTGCGGCGCTGGCGGTGCTCGCCCTCTACCCGCTCGTCGAGTATGTCCTGCACCGCTACGTGCTGCATGCGACATTCCTCTACAAGTCGCCGCTCACCGCCAAGATGTGGAAGCGGATCCACTACGACCACCACCAGAACCCGCACGATCTTTCGGTGCTGTTCGGCGCGCTCTACACCACGCTGCCGCCGATAGCCCTCATCACCCTGCCGGTGGGCTGGCTGATCGGCGGCGCTGCCGGGGCCACCGCGGCGCTCGCCGCGGGGCTTCTCGTCTTCACCGGCTACGAGTTCTGCCACTGCGTGCAGCATCTGCCCTTCACGCCGGCCAACAGATGGCTGCGCGAGGTCAAGAAGCGGCACCTGGCGCACCACTTCCACAGCGAGCAGGGCAATTACGGCATCACCAGCGGAATCTGGGACCGGGTGTTCGGTACGCTCTACCGCTCCCGCGAGCTGCCCCGCAGCGCCACAGTGCACAATCTCGGCTATACCGGCCAAGAGCGCGACCGCTACCCGTGGGTCGGCGATCTCTCGGCGAGCGAGGAGGAATATGCCCGGCGCCGCACGCGCAGGCCCGCCTGAGCCGGCCGCAGGAGACGCCCTTGCCAGAGCTGCGCATCGAGCAGGTCGCCGGCCGCGCCGGCCTGCGCCGCTTTCTCGAGATGCCGGCGCATCTCTACGCGGACGACCCGAACTGGGTGCCGCCGCTGATCCTCGAGCGCCTGCAGCATCTCGATCCCGGCCGCAACCCGTTCCTGCGCGGCATCGACATCGCCTGGTTCCTGGCATTCCGGGATGATCGCTGCGTCGGGCGCATCAGCGCCCAGACCAACGCCAAGCATCTCGAGCGCTACGCGGACGCCACCGGCCATTTCGGCTTCATCGAGGGCGAGAATGATCCGGAGGTCTTCGCCGCCCTTGTCGGCGCCGCCGAGGCGTGGCTGCGCCAGCGGGGCATGCGGCGGATGGCCGGGCCCTTCAATCCCTCGATCAACGACGAGTGCGGCCTGCTGGTCGAGGGCTTCGATAAACCGCCCTCGATGATGATGGGGCACGCGCGGCCGTGGTACGGGCCGCGGCTCGAGGAGCAGGGCCTTGCCAAGGCGCGCGACCTCATCTGCTACGATTTCGACGTCGCCGCCGACCTGCCGCCAGCGGCAAATCGGATCATCGAGCGGCTGGGCCGTAACCCCGATCTTCGCGTGCGGCCCCTCGACATGCGCCGCTACGAGGAGGAGATCCGCACCGTCTGCGCGATCTTCAACGATGCCTGGGCGGGCAACTGGGGGTTCATCCCGTTCGGCGAGGACGAGGCCCGCTATCTGGCGAAAGCCATCCGGCCCATCGTCGACGCGAACTACTTCGCCATTGGCGAGTATCGCGGCGAGCCGGCCTCCATGGTGGTGACCCTGCCCAACATCAACGAGGCGATCGCCGACCTGGGCGGCCGTCTGCTGCCGTTCGGCTGGGCCAAGCTCCTGTGGCGGCTCAAGGTACGGGGCGTGGAGAGCGGGCGCATGCCCCTGATGGGTGTGCGACGCGAGCACCAGGGCACGGCCCGCGGGGCGGCCCTCGCGCTGGGCGTCATCGCCCGGGTGCGCGACTATCACCGCGCCCGGGGGCGGCGCCGCGCCGAGCTTTCCTGGGTGCTCGAGGACAACGAGCCGATGCACCAGATGATCCGTCTGGTGGGCGCGCACGCCTACAAGACCTACCGTCTCTACCAGAAGGAGCTCGCATGAGCGCGTCGGAGACCGGCTCGTGGGCGGCCCTGGTGCTGGCCGGCAGCCGCGGCGGGGCCGATCCGGTGGCGGCCTGCCGGGGGGTCGAGAACAAGTGCCTGGTCACCGTCGGCGGCGTGCCGATGCTGGCCCGGGTGGTCGAGGCGCTGCTCGCCTCGCCGCGCATCGAGAGGGTGCTGGTCGTTCTCGACCAGCCGGCAGTGATGACGCGGATCGAGGAGCTGGCGCCGCTGGTGGCCGAGGGCAGGGTGCGCGCGATCGCCGCCGAGCCCAGCCCCAGCCTGAGCGTGCTGGCCGGCCTCGACGCGCTGGGCGGCCTGCCGGTGCTGGTGACCACCGCCGACCACGCCCTGCTCTCGCCGGCGATCCTCGAAGCGTTCCTGGCGCCGGCCGCCCGCAGCGGCGCCGACATCGCCGCCGGCATGACGCCCTCGGCGGCGATCCTCTCGGCGTTCCCGGACAGCAGGCGGACCTTCTGGCGCTTTCGCGACGAGCGTTATTCCGGCGCCAACCTCTTCGCCGTGATGACCGGGCGCGGCCGCAACGCCGTGCGCTACTGGCGGCGCGTCGAGCAGGACCGCAAGAGGCCCTGGCGGATCGCCCGTCAGTTCGGCTGGCGGCCGCTTCTGGCCTACCTGTCCGGCAGGCTCACCCTCGACCAGGCCATGGAGCGGATCTCGCGGGTCATGGACGCAAAGGCGGTGGCGGTGAGCCTGCCGATCGCCGAGGCGGCCATCGACGTCGACAAGCCGGAGGACCTCGACCTCGTCGAGCGCATCGTGGCAAGCGGCGGGCGGGCCTAGTGTCGCTGCCCTTCCTGCGCTAAAGCCGGTCGCCATGCTCAGGCTTGCCCATCTCACCGACATCCACCTCGGACCGCTGCCGGCCATTCGCACGCGCGAGCTGATGAGCAAGCGCGTGATGGGCTGGGTCTCCTGGCAGCGCTTCCGCCGCCAGCGCCACCGGCTCGAGGTGCTCGACGCGCTGATCGAGGACCTGCGCGCGCAATGCTGCGATCACGTGGCCCTGACCGGCGATCTGGTGAACATCTCGCTGCCCGGCGAGTTCGAGCAGGCGGCGCGCTGGCTGGAGCGGCTCGGCCCGCCGGAGAGGGTGACGGTAATCCCGGGCAACCACGACGCCTATGTGCCGGGAGTGAGCGGCAAGGGCTGGCTGCACTGGCGCGCCTACATGCAACGCGACGGGGGCGCGCCCTTTCCGGCGTTCCCCTACGCGCGGCGGGTCGGCCGGACGCTGGTCGTGGCCCTCTCCACAGCGGTCCCCACGCCACCGGGCTGGGCCGCCGGCAAGCTCGGCCACGAGCAGATCGTGGCGGCACGCGGCATCCTCGAGCAGGCCGGCCGCGACGGGCTCTTTCGGGTGGTCATGCTCCACCACCCGCCGGTCTATGGCTGGAGCCACCGACGCAAGGCGCTGATCGACGCTCCCGACTTCCGCCGCGCGATCGCCGAGGCGGGTGCCGAGCTGGTGCTGTGCGGCCATGAGCACGTCTTCAACTTCGGTACGCTCGATGGCGCGCAGGGGCCGGCCGCGGTGGTCGGCGCGCCCTCGGCCTCGCTGTGGTCGGAGGAGGTCGAGAAGAGCGGCGGCTATGTCATCTACGGGATCAGGCCGGAGGACGGCGTCGTCGGGGTGGAGCTTGAGGTCCGCCGCTTCGATGCCATGACCGGCGTCTTCTGCTCGACCCGGCGGGCGCGGATCGCCGGCGACGGGGCGGGCCTCGCGTTGCAGCCGTGGAGCTAGCCATGCCGGCCTGGATGCTCTATGCACCGCAGGTTCCGGGCCTCGCACCGGCGGCGCGAGCGCCGCTACTCCTGCCGCCCGGAGGCCAAGCGCGGCAGCTCGCATGAAGATCTACGACCGCTACATCACCGGGCAGATCGTTCGGCCCATGCTGGCGATCGTGCTGATAGCGCTGGCAGCGCTGCTGGCCGAGCGCATGCTGCGCGTGGTCGACATCGTGGTCGGCTGGCGCGGCAGCCTCGTCGTCATCGTCGAGATGCTGGGCTACCTGATCCCCCATTATATGAGCCTGGCGTTGCCGGCCTCCTTCTTCATCGCCATCCTCGTGGTGTTCGGCCGGCTGTCGCGGGACGGCGAGCTCGACGCCATGATGGCCTCGGGCCTGGGCCTGCACCGGCTCCTCCAGCCGCTCCTCAAGGTCGGCCTGGCGCTCCTCGTGATCACCGCGATCACCCAGAGCTATCTCCAGCCCTTCAGCCGCTACGCCTACCGCGCTGCCCTCTTCACCCTCTCCAACGTGTCGTTCCAGGCGCTTCTGCGCGAGCGGCTGTTCGTCACCCTGGGCAGCACCACCTACTCGGTCGAGGGGCTGAGCGAGGACCGCAGCAGCTTTGAGGGGCTGCTCCTCTACGACGATCGCGGTGGCGGGAGGTCGGTGACTATCACCGCGCAGGAAGGCCAGGTGGTGCCGCCGCAGGACAACGGACCGCTGACCCTCCGGCTGCGCGACGGGGTGCAGCAGCTTGTGCCGGAGACCGGCGAGGCGGGGCAGGCGCCGGAAGGCGGAGCCACGGTGCGTTTTCGCAACTTCACCACCGACCTCCAGGGCAACCAGCCCGGCACCTTCCGGCCGCGCGGCGAGGACGAGCGCGAGCTCACCCTGCCCGAGCTGTGGGTCGGCCTTGCCACGCCGGTCGAGGGGATCGACGATGTCGAGATTGAAGCCGAGTTCCACGGGCGCGTCGTACGGATCCTCTCAGCCCTGACCTTGCCGCTGGTGGCGCTGCCGCTGGCCATCGCCCGGCGCCGCGCCCGCCGCTCCTACGGCATGGTGATCGGCATCGCGCTGCTGGTGGCCTATAACCAGATCCTGCAGGTCGGCGAGGGCCTTGCCGACAATGGCCGGATCTCGAGCTGGCTGGCCTTGTGGGTGCCGTTCGGCCTGTTCGCGCTGATCGGGCTTCTGCTCACCTGGAACAAGACCACGCGGGTGCCCGCCGGCAGCGGCACGAGCTGGCTCGACGATCTCCTCGAGCGGGCCGGCGAGCGCTTCGAGCGGCTGGTGTCGATCCGGCTGGGCCGCTCATGAGGCAGTTCACGCGCTATGTGAGCCGGATGTTTTTGGTCCGCTTCGCCGTGGTGCTGTTCGCGGTGGCCGGCTTCGCGCTGCTGTTCGACATGCTCGACGTGAGCAGCAAGGTGCTGCGGCGCTCGGACGGCGTCGTCATGCCGCTGCTTCGCTACATGGCGCTGCGCCTGCCGACCTTGCTCACCGAGCTTTTGCCGGTAGTGACCCTGGTGGCGAGCCTGCTCACCGTGGTGGACCTGCTGCGCTATCGCGAGCTCGTGGTGATGTGGAACGCCGGCCTGTCGCGCCGCGGCCTGCTGCTCTGCCTGTGGCCGGTCTGCGCGGTGCTGCTCGCCGGCAAGTTCCTGATCGACGACCGGGCGGTGCCCTCGACCATTCCCGAGCTGCGGGCGATGCGGGTGGGGGATTTCAAGAACATGATGCAGCCCGGCGGCGAGCATCGCTGGGTGCGCAGCGGCCAGGACGCGATCCGTCTGCCGGCCGATGCGGCGGCCGAAGGGCGCCTCGAGGATCTCCTGATCCTGCACCGCGACGAGGACGGGCTGCTCCTGGCGCAGATCCAGGCGGCGCGCGCCGAGCAGGTGGAGGACGGCCTCCTGCTCCACGAGGTGGTGCGCCGGCCGGCCGGCGCGCAGCCGGCCGAGCAGCTCGCCAGCCTGCCGTGGCCGGTCCACATCGACCTCGCCAAGGTCGCCCTCATGTCGAAGATGCCGCGCGAGCTGCGGCTGACCCAGCTCGTCGACGTGGTCCGTAACGAGGGCTTCGGCATCGCCCCCGATGAGGGCCATCGCACCGTCCTCCATTCCCGGATCGCCAGCTCGCTGGGCCTTTGCGCGCTGGCGCTGCTGCCCTTCGCCCTGCCGCGCCGCTTCAGCCGGCTGGGCATGAGCCTGCCGATGTTCGCCAAGGGGCTGGGCCTGGGGTTCGTCTACCTGATCTTCAACGGCGTGCTGCTGGCCCTGGGTGAGGTCGGGCTGGTGCAATCGGAGCTTGGCGCCTGGCTGGCGCCGCTCGGGCTGATCCTCGTGGTCCTGCTGCTGGCTGGCATCCACGAGCGGCGGGCGGTGCCCGTCGCCCCGAAGGTGCGCGCATGAGCAGCGGAGCCGCGCTGCGCGTCGGGGTGATCCACAACGCCCGCAGCACCCGCAACAAGAAGACGCTGGGCGAGCTCAGGGGCGCGTTCGGCGGGGGGCCCGAGGTGGTGCAGCTCGATTTCGAGCACGGCACCTCGCTGGCCGAGCTTCTGGACGAGCTGGCCCAGCGCGAGATCGGCCTCCTGGTGGTCAATGGCGGCGACGGCACCGTGCAGGGGGTGCTCACCGAGCTGCTCGAGCGCCGGCCCTTCGCCGAGCTGCCGCCGGTGGCGATCCTGCCGCGCGGCATGGCCAACATGACCGCCAACGACTGCGGGCTGCAGCGCCGCGACCCGGCCATCGTGCGCCGTCTCCAGGGCCTTGTGCGCGAACGGCGGCTGGCCGAGCATCTGGTGACCCGCCGGGTCCTGCGGATCGACAATATCGCCGATGCACCGCCCCAGTGGGGCATGTTCTTCGGCGCTGCCGGGATCTACGACGCGATCCATCTGTGCAAGGGCGAGGTCCACACGCGCGGCCTGAAGGGCGAGCTCGCGAACCTCGTGACGCTGCTGCACCTGCTGGGCAACTGGGCAATCGGCCGCAAGCCGGCGGGGATGCTGGAGGGCGAGGAGGTCGGCATGCGCCTCGATGGCCAGGAGCGGCGCGGCCGGCAGCTCCTGGTCCTGGCCACCACCCTCGACCGTCTCGTGGTGCGCTCGCGCCCCTACTGGCGCGAGGAGCTGGGCCCGGTGCGCTTTACCAGCATCGCCCACCCACCGCAGCGCCTCGTGCGCTCGGCCCGCCAGGTGCTCTACGGAGGCAACCGCGAGCGCCTGCCGGAGAGCTATTTCAGCCGCGGGGCGCATCGCGTCGAGCTCGATATGGGGCTTCCCTTCACCATCGACGGCCAGTTCTTCCACGCCCGCGCCGACGCGCCACTGGTGATCACGGCACCCCAGGGCGTCCGCTTCGTGCGGCTTTGAGATGACGGTGCTTTTGGAGCGGATCGAGAGGATCATCGCGCCCGATCTGGACCGGGCGGCCTCGCCGGCCGTTCATGCCGTGGCCGAGGCCGCGCGCCGTCCGTGGGGCCGGGGGATCCTGGCGATCCTGTTCTACGGCTCGTGCCTGCGCAGCGGCGACGACGAGGGCAAGCTCGTCGATCTCTATCTCGTTGCCGAGAGCTACCAGAGCGTGCACCGCCACCGCCTGCCGCGCCTGCTCAACCGGCTGGTCCCGCCCAACGTCTACTATGTGGAGACGCCCTTCGAGGGACGCACGGTGCGCGCCAAGTACGCGCTGGTGAGCCTGGAGCAGCTCGCCCGGCTGGTGGAGCCGCAGACCGAGAATCCCTATTTCTGGGCCCGCTTCGCCCAGCCCACGGGCATCCTCTGGACGCGCGACGGGGAGGCGGCGGCGCGGCTACGGCGCGTGCTTGCGCAGGCGGTGGCGAGCATGGCCGCGGCCGCACGGCCGCTGGCGGGCGCCGAGCCCACCCCGCGCCGGCTCTGGGTGGAGGCGCTGGCGCAAACCTATGCCACCGAGTTGCGCTCCGAGCCGGAGGGCAAGGGAAACGAGCTGTTCGACCACGCGCCGGAGCGCTGGGAGGCGCTGGGCCGGCTGCTGCTGGAGTCGCTTCCTGTCCCCGGCAAGGAGGAGGAGGGGGCCGCCCGTGCGCGCTGGCGGCGGCGCCGGCGCAACGGCAAGCTCTGGTCGATCGCGAGGCTGGTGAAGGCCGCCTTCACCTTCCAGGGCGGCGCCGACTATCTCGTCTGGAAGATCGAGCGCCATTCGGGGGTGAGGATGGAGCTCACTCCCTGGCAGCGCCGGCATCCGGTGCTGGCGGCGCCGGTGCTTTACCTGAAATACCGCCGGCTGGGTGCGTTCCGCTGAGCTGTGCCCGGGCTCAGGCCCGGGCTGCGGCGAGCTCCTGCGCCAGCTGCCCAAAGCGGCCGAGTACCTCCTCGATCTGCTTCGAGCGGTGCGCCGCCGAGACGCTGCAGCGTAGCAGGCACACGCCGTTGGGGGTGCCGGGCGGCACCGCCAGATTGACGTAGACGCCCAGCTCGAGGAGCCGGTTCCAGGCCCACACCGCCGTGCCCTCGTCGGGCATCTTGACGGCGATCACCGGGCTCATCGGCGAGCACAGATCGAAGCCCAGGCCGGCCAGACCCTCGTGGAGCTGGCGGGCGTTGCCCCAGATCTGCCCGCGCAGGCCCGGCTCGCGGTCGATCCGGACAAGGGCAGCCCGGACCGAGGCGATGCTCGCCGGATTGGGCGAGGCGGTGAACATGTAGGGGCGCGAGCAGTAGCGCAGCACGTCGAAGCGCGGATGGCTCGACGCGCCGAAGCCGCCGATCCCGCCCAGGCTCTTGGAGAAGGTCCCGACCACGAAGTCGACGTCCTCCTCCACACCCTGGGCCTCGGCCACGCCGCGGCCGCGCTCGCCGAAGACGCCGAAGGAGTGCGCCTCGTCGACCATGAGCCAGGCGCCGTGCTTCCTCTTGACCTCGGCGAACTCGGCGATGGGGGCGACGTCGCCCAGCATCGAGTAGAGACCCTCGACGATCACCAGCGCTGCCTCGCCCTCCTGCTGGCGGGCCAGCCGGCGGTCGAGGTCCTCGGGATCGTTGTGGCGGAAGCGGACCACCTTGGCGCCCGACAGGCGGCACCCGTCATAGATGGAGGCGTGGCTGTCGGCGTCCAGATAGATGACGTCGCGCGGACCGGCGAGGCCCACGATCATGCCGAGATTGGCCTGGTAGCCGGTGGTGAACACCATGCAGGAGCGGCGGCCGAGGAACTGCGCGAACTCCGCCTCGAGCTGGCGGTGCAGCGCGTAGGTGCCGTTGGCGATGCGCGAGCCGGTGGTCCCGGTGCCCTGCGTGCGCACCGCCTCGACAGCGGCCTCGATGGCCGCCTCGTCGAAGGTCAGGCCCAGATAGTTGTTGGTGCCGACCAGGATGGTGCGACGGCCGTCGATCCGGGCCTCGGTAGCCGAGAGGATCTCGTCGAGGCGCACGCCGAAGGGGTCGGTGCCGAGCTCGAGGACCTTGTCGTGGCGGCCCGCGATCTGTGCGTACTTGTCGAAGATGTCCATGCGCTCAGCGATCCTTCAGCTGCTGGCGCACGAGCTCTACCAGATCGCCCAGGCTCCTCATATCGGCGAGCTGGTTGATCGGGATGTCGATCTCGTACTTGTCCTCGATCTCCATCACCAGATCCATGGCGGCCACGCTGTCGACGTTCAGATCGGAGGCCAGCTCGGTCTCCGGGCGCAGCTGCACGCCAGCTGGCGCGAAACGGGCGACCAGGCCGCAGATCTCGCGGAATATGGTGTCGTCCGTGGTCGTCATCGGGGTCTCCAGGAGCAAAACATCCGCCCTCGGGCGCTATCAGAGCCAGCCGGCTTCCTTGTACCATGCGAGCGTCTGCGCGAGGCCCTCGGAGAAGCCTATCGCGGGCCTCCAGTCCAGCCCCTGCGTGGTCGCACGGTCGACGAGCCAGCTCTCGTGGTAGAGTTCGGCGAGCTTGCCGCGCGAGAGCATGGGCGGCTTGCCGGTCCAGCGCCCGAAGGCCTCGAGGAGCATGGCGGGTGCGGCCAGTGCGCCTCTGGGGAGACCCACCAGGCGGACCGGCCGGTCGAGCCGGGCGCTGGCGAGCGCCGCCAGCTGTGCCCAGCCATAGCCCTCTGGCGCCGCGTCGTCGGGCTCGATCGCGGCGGCCCGCTCCGGCGCGCTCTCCACGAGCGTTGCCAGCAATACTGCGAGATCGGGGCCGTAGATCAGCGAGAAGCGATGTGTCTCGCCGCGCGGCGCCACCAGCAGGCCACGGGCGAGCTGGGCCATGATCGGCAGCGTGCCGCGATCACCCGGCCCGTAGACCGCCGGCGGGCGCACCACGAGCGGGCGCAGCGCGTCGGCGCGGCCCTCCACCTCCAGCTCGGCCCGCCGCTTGCTGCGCGCATAGGGCGAGAGCGAGGGATGGCGGGCGGCCAGCGAGGAGAGCAGGAGAAAGCGCGGGGGACGGGGCAACGAGGCGGCGGCCTCGGCCACCGTGCGGGTCCCCATCATGTTGACGCGCATGAAGTCGGCATCGCTGGGAGCGCTGACCGCGCCGGCCCCGTGCATCACCCAGTCGGCACCGTCGACCAGCCGTCCTATGGCGTCGGCGTCGCCGAGATCACCCGGCACGGCCTCGACGCCGAGCGTCGCCAGCTCCGGGTCGTCGCGGCGCAGCAGGGCGCGCACCCGCCAGCCCCGCCCGATCAGCTCTCGGGCAGCATGCCGGCCGATGAAGCCGGTGGCGCCCGTCAGCGCCACGAGCCCCGTCATCGCAGATCCTCTCGTTGCGGCAGCGGTGCGGCTCAGCTTGCGACGGCGAGCGGGCGGGCCTCGCGGCGCAGCGGCTCGAGGACTGTCGGCAGCTCATCGAGGTCGCGCAGCGCGCCTTCGAGGAAGCTGGCCTTCGCGGCCGCCCGGCTGAGCTTGCCGGAGGTGGTGAAGGTCAGCGAGCGGGGCGGCACCAGCAGCACCTCGCTGTCGGCACCGGCCAGCCGCTGCACCGTGGCATGGACCTCGCGGCGCAGCTTCTCCTGGGCGGCACGGTCGCCGAGGCGGCACTGCACCACCGTCACCAGCTGCTCCTGGTCGTCCTCGCCGGTCACCGCGAAGGCGGCGACGTCGCCGGCCCGGACGCCCTCGACCTTCTCGACCGCCCACTCGATGTCCTGCGGCCAGATGTTGCGGCCGTTGAGGATGATGAGGTCCTTGCTGCGGCCGGTGATCACCAGCTCTCCATCGACCATGTAGCCCATGTCGCCGGAGTCGAGCCAGCCGTCGGCCAGCAGCACCGCGCGGCTCGCCTCCGGATTGCGGAAATAGCCGGTCATCAGGCTCGGGCCCTGGATGCAGACCCGGCCGACATTGCGCTCGGGCAGGGGCCGGCCGAGATCGTCGCGGACCTCGATCCGGTAGCCGGGCATCGGCTTGCCGCACACCACGAAGGCGCGGGTGCGCCGGCCATGGGCCTGGTCGGGACGGACCGGCCGGGCCAGCCGGCGGCGCTCGAAATCCTCGCCCAGATCGATGCAGTCGACCTTAACGCCGGTCTCGAGACGGCTGAAGCTCACCGCCAGGGTCGCCTCGGCGAGGCCGTAGCTGGGCAGGTAGGCGCGGGCGTCGAAGCCGCTGGCGGCGAAGGTGCGGGCGAATTCGTCGAGAGCCTTGGGGCGGATCATCTCGCCGCCGATGCCGGCCACCCGCCAGGCGCTCAGATCGAAGCTCTCGGCAAGGCCGTTGGCCGCACGCCGCGCGCACAGCTCAAAGCCGAAAGTCGGGCTGAAGGAGATGGTGCCCTTCTGCTCGGACAGAACCTTGAGCCACACCATCGGCCGGCGCGCGAAGCTCGTGGTGGCGATGTAGTCCACCGAGATCTGGGTAAGCGCGGGGGTCAGGCAGCAGCCGACCAGGCCCATGTCGTGGTAGAGCGGCAGCCAGGAGGTGCAGCGGTCGCCGGGCCGCAGCGCCAGGCCGTGCTCGGCGATGGCCCGCGCATTGGCGGTTATCGCCTCCTGGGTCACCAGCACGCCGCGCGGGAAGCTGGTGCTGCCCGAGGAGTACTGGATGTAGCAGGGCTCGCCGGCGCCGAGCGCCTCGAAGGGGCGCGCCGCCGGCAGGGCCGCCAGCTCCTCGTGGGTGCCGACGAAGCTCGCCAGCGTGCCGATGGCCGCCTGCTGGAGCTGGCCGGCCAGCTCCGCGGGGCCGATCGCGGCGCGCGCCCGGGCACTCTGCAGCATGCCGCGCAGGCGCTCCACATAGGCGTCGCGGCCGCCGAAATTGATGCACAGCGGCAGCGGCACCGGAACCAGGCCGCCATACTGGCAGGCGAAGAAGGCGATCAGGAACTCGGGCGTGGTTTCGGCAATGATGCCCACCCGGTCGCCGCGCGCGAGGCCGGCGGACGGCAGGCGTGCGGCCAGCTCGAGGGCGCGCAGGCGCAGCTCGGCATAGGGCAGGGCGGTCACGATCTCGCCGCGGGCGGAGAAGAAGTTGACGCCGGTGGCACCCCGCGCGGCATAGTCGAGGCCCTCCGCCAGCGTCGCGAAGTCCGCCGTGCGGAAAGGCAGGGTCTCGTTGGCCGTCGGTGTCGGGGTCAACATTGGCACCTCGTTCCAGCATCGAGAACGTGCTGCGGTCCGGCTGGCACAAGCCTGCTTTTTGCCGCCCGCAAAGGAGCGGCACCGCCGCACGATCTCGACGTCTCGCGAAAAATCGGACGTCCCGTCGAGCCCGGTCCTGCCGAAACGCTGGCAGGCGCCGTGAACGTCGGGCCGGGAACGGATGCCACCCTTGGGCGGCCTTGCCTGCGAGGCGGGCAAGCCTTTCCCGGCGACCCGGATCTTAGGCAGCCGGAAGGCGTACCACCACTCAAGTTCTGTTGCAGTTTGTTACACTTGGCGGTGCGACTTCGCGTCGCGTGTCGGGAACCCGCCGGGCCGGACCTAGCGCATCGCGGCCGGGAGCTGCCGCCCGGCGCAGGCGATGCGCCGTTGCCCGACATTGGCGGTCCTCTCCAGGGCGCAGCCGACGAGGGCGCCGCTGGCCGGCTCGAGAAGCCACAGCCGCTCGCCCGCGGCAAGATACATTCCTGCCGCATGGCTACCCTGCGGTGGTGCCGGAGCCTGTGTGGAGGGCGTGCCGCGCAGGACGAGGCCGGCCGGCTGCTCCTCGCCGCTGCCGCGGAGCATGCGGGGCAACTCGTCCGCGGCCAGGGGAACGGCGAGAGCGGCGAGCATGGCGCCGAGCGCCGCCTTGTGAAGAAAGGACATGGCGCGCCTCCGTTTTCTGGTTATGTGCGACGTTGATGCCACGCTGCCTGCCGCGCGTCTGGCGGGTTTGGTCCGGCAAGGTACCGGCCTATGGTCTGGCAGACGCCGCCGCGGCGCGGCCTTCAAGCAAGGAGGAACACGTGAAGCTGACCTGGCTGGGCCATTCGGCCTTTCATCTCGAGACGGCCTCGCAGAGCATCCTCGTCGACCCGTTCTGGACCGGCAACCCGACCTTCCCCGAAGGCCATGAGGAGAGGATCGCCAGGGTCGACACCATCGTTTTGACCCACGGCCACGAGGACCATATCGGCGACAGCGCCCGGCTCGCGAAGAAGTACAGCGCCACGCTTGTAGCGCAGTTCGAGATCTGCATGTGGCTGGGCGGCCAGGGCGTCGAGAAGCTCCAGCCGATGAACACCGGCGGCTGCGTCGAGCAGGACGGGGTGACCTACTGCATGGTGCAGGCCTTCCACAGCTCGGCGATCATCAAGGACGGCGTGCCCGTCACCATGGGCGATCCGGCCGGCTTCGTCATCAAGGCCGACGGCAAGAGCATCTACCATGCCGGTGACACCGCCATCTTCTCGGACATGGCGCTGATCCAGCGGATCCACCAGCCTACGGTGGGCCTGATCCCCATCGGCGACCGCTTCACCATGGGCCCCGAGCAGGCTGCCATGGCCTGCAACGAGTTCCTCGATCTGGAGACGATCGTCCCCATCCACTGGGGCACCTTCCCGCTGCTCACCGGTACCCCCGAGGCGTTCAGAAAGCTCGTCAAGCGCGGTCGCGTGATGGACGCCACGCCCGGCGTGCCGTTCGAGATCTGAGACCGGGCCGCGGGGCGGTGATGGCGCCGTCCCGCGCCGCCTCGAGCGCCTTTCGATAGTCCCAAGTGGTTGCCGGAATGCCGGTGGACGGCTGCCCGAGGCCGTTGCAGCGGAGCCGTGCAAGGCGCTGCGCGCGGCTTGCTCTTCTTGATCTCTGTCAGTTGGGGAAGGTGGGGGGCAGCCCGATCTTCATCTCCCGGCGATCCTGCCGGGGTGGGACTCCGCCGCCGCGCCGATCCCCGGCCCCCCTTCCTCTCCACGATCATCGAGGATGCCACACGAAGGGTTGAAGGTGCGCAAACGACGGGGGTGACCGCTGCGGGACGGAGCAGGGCGCATTCTCCCGGCCCCCGCCAATCGACCAAGGCAAAGAAACCGGCCGCGCGCAGCGCCTTGCGCGGTTCCATCGCCGCGACCTGCTCCGCTCTCCAGAATCTCCCGCGGCCCCGGGGTGAGCGCGCGGCGTTCGCCCGAGGCTGCGGCAAGGGATTGGCGCTAGGCGGTCGCGGGCGCTTGGGGCACGTCCAGGTGCCGGTGGATCTGGCTGACCACGTCGGGGGCGAGGCCGGTCGTGCGGGCGAGGCGCTGGAGGTAGGCGCGCTCGGCCTCGGTATCGACCTCGATGGCGAGCAGCGAGGCGGCATAGAGCTCGGCGGCCAGCGCTGGCGAGCGGGCTTGTGCCGCTAGTCCCTCGATGTCGACAGGCCGGCGCATCTCCTCGAGCACGAAGTTGCGCTCCTCGGGATCGACTCCGGCCTCGTCGAGGTGGCCGAGGATGCGCTGCATCTCGGCGCCGTCGATCTGGCCGTCGGCCTTGGCGGCGCTGACCATGGCGCGGATCAGCAGCGTGGCGGTGGCCGACGCCTGCTCCTCGTCGATGGGCAAGGCGCTGGCGCCGGGGCGCTTTGCGTCCTGCTCGATCGCCTCGCGCGCCTCGCTCTCGTGGCCGGCCTTCTGCATGGCCGAATAGGCGATGGTGCCGAGCACGGCCAGAAGCCCGCCGCCCAAGGCTCCGCCGCGGCCGCCCAGCAGCCCGCCGGCGAGGGCGCCGAGCCCGCCCGTGGCCACCGGGTTGCCGGCCTGGAGCTGGCCCTTGGGATCGTCGAGGGCGCTGCGCGCCATGCCGGCCAGCGAGCCTAGCGCGCCGCCGAGCCCGCCGGCGCTGCCGCTCGCCTGCTGTCCGCCGCCGAACATCCGCCCCAGCGCCGCCGCGGCGTCGCCGAGCCCGCCGGACCCCGCGGCCTTGTCCAGCCGCGAGCCGGCCGACGAGCCCGAGCGCGCCTCCATCATCGCTCCGAGAAGCCTTTTGGCGTCGAACATGGGCGGTTGCCTTTCCTGGTGACGGGAGCGGCCGGGCGCCGCGCTAGCGTCTCAGCATGGCGCCGATCAGCGCGTTGACCTCACGGGCGCGCTCCATGTGGATGAGGTGGCCTGCATCCTCGAAAAGATGCGCCTCGAGGGTCTCGGGCAGGTCCTCGGCATGGCTCGCCGGCAGGATCCTGTCCTGCTTGCCCCAGATTACCTGGGCCGGGCAGCGCAGCTCTTCCAGTCTCGCCTCGAACTGGAGACTCTGACGGCCACCCGAAAAGCAGGCCTGGGCGATGCTGTTGAGGGCCGCCTCGACCCCGTCCAGCCGCTTGAACCTCAAGACGTCCTCGACCATCTCGGCCGTCACGAGGGCTGGATCATGAACGAGCATCTCCAGGAAAGGCCGCAGCTTTCTGGCGCGGTTGCTGGCGATGAAGCCGTCGATGAAGGCGATGTCGATCTCCGGCCCGAGCCCGGCCGGGGCGAGGGCGGTGAGGCTCGCCACCCGCCCGGGGTGGTTGAGCGCGAGGTCGATGCAGATCGCCCCGCCCAGCGAGTGGCCCACCAGATGGGCGCGCTCGATGCCCCTGGCGTCCATGAAGGCCAGCACGGCAGCGGCAAGGGTGCCGACGTCGCCATCGCCTACCTCCTTGGCCGAGCCGCCATGGCCGGGCAGGTCGATGGCCAGGGTCCGGTAGTCCTCGGCAAGCTCCTCCTGGTTGAACAGCCAGTTGTTGAGATCGCCGCCGAAGCCATGGACGAGGAGCACCGGTGTGCCCGCGGCGTCGCCCAGCTCCAGATAGCGCAGGCGCCTGCCGCCCGCCTCGACGGTCTGCGGCTCCGGCGCTACCGCGGCGCTCGACCCTTCCGCCGCGAAGCGCGCCTGGAAATCGGCCACGAACGCGTCGATGGTCGCATCCCCGACCTCCTCCGGCGCCACCACGGCGAGGAGGGCGCCCACCGGCAGGGTCTCGCCCTCGCCGGCCACGAGGCGGCGCAGCAGGCCTTCCACCGGGCTCTCGAAAGCGTTGGCGATCTTGGAGGTCTCGATGTCGGCGATCTCCTCGCCCTTCTCGATCTCCTCGCCTTCCTCGACCAGCCAGGACGCGACCATGCCTTCCTGCATCGCGAGGCCCCACTTCGGCATCACGATAGCCTCGATCTCCGCCATTCCCTCAGCTCCCTGCAACCAGCTCGCGCACCGCCGCCTCGATGCGCGCGGCACTGGGGATATAGAGATCCTCGAGCGCTGGCGAGAAGGGGACCGGCGCATGGGGTCCGGTCACCATCCGGACCGGCGCCTTGAGATCGCCGAACGCTTCCTGGACCAGCAGGGCCGCCACGTCGGTCGCCATGTTGCAGCGCGGATGGGCCTCGTCGACCACCACCACCCGGCCGGTCTCGGCGGCGGTCTCGAGGATGGTCTCGGTATCGAGCGGCGAGGTGGTGCGCGGGTCGACCACGGTGCAGGAGATCTTGTCCTTCGCCAGCCGGTCGGCGGCCTCGTTGGCGAAGTTCACCATGCGGCCGAAGGCGATGATGGTGACGTCGTCGCCCTCGCGGGTCACGTTGGCCTCGCCGAAGGGGATGGCGTAGGCCTCGTCGGGGACCTCGGCCTCCTCGTCGTACATGGCCTTGTGCTCGAAGACGATCACCGGATCGTCGTCGCGGATCGCCTGGATCAGCAGGCCCTTGGCCTCGTAGGCGTTGGAGGGCAGCGCCACCTTCAGGCCCGGGATGTGGGTGAAGAGCGGGTAGAGGCACTGGCTGTGCTGGGAGGCGGCCCGGAAGCCTGCCCCGTACATGGTGCGGATGACCAGCGGGGTCACCGCCTTGCCGCCGAACATGTAGCGGAACTTGGCGGCCTGGTTGAAGATCTGGTCGAAGCACACCCCCATGAAGTCGACGAACATCAGCTCGGCCACCGGCCTGAGCCCGGTGGCGGCGGCTCCGGCGGCAGCACCGATGAAGGCGCTCTCGGTAATGGGCGTGTCGAGCACCCGCTCGCGGCCGAAGATCGGCATCAGCCCCTTGGTGACGCCCAGCGGGCCGCCCCAGGCGTCGTCCTCGCCCTCGGCCCCCATGCCGCCGGCGACGTCCTCGCCCATGAGGATGACGCGGCTGTCGCGCTCCATCTCCTGACGGAGCGCCTCGTTGATGGCCTGACGGTAGCTCTTTTTCGCCATGACGGGCCTCCCTCAGTAGCGCATGTAGACGTCGGTCAGGAGATCGGCCCCGGTCGGCATCGGCGCTGCCTTGGCCTCGTCGGTAACCTGGGCGACGTGACTGTTGATCTCCTCGTCGATCCCGTCGAGCTCGCTCTCGTCGAGCAGGGCCGCCTCGAGGACGCGTTTGCGGAAGAGCTCGAGGCAGTCGCGGTCCTTGCGCAGGCGCGGGATCTCGTCCGAGGCGCGGTAGGTCATCGCGTCCCCCTCGAAATGGCCGTAATAGCGGCTGAACTTCACATGGACGAGCGAGGGGCCCTCGCCGGCACGGGCGCGCGCGATCACCTCGCCGGCGACCTCGTGCACGGCGAAGAAGTCGTGACCGTCGACGTGGTGGCCGGGCATGCCGAAGCCCTTGGCACGATCGAGCTGGCTGCCGCCCACCGACCAGGCAGAGGCGGTGGACTCGGCATAGCCGTTGTCCTCGACCACGAAGATTGCCGGCAGGTTCCAGACTTTCGCGAGGTTGTAGCTCTCGAGGGTGGTGCCCTGGTTGGAGGCGCCGTCGCCCACGAAGGCGATGGCGACACCGCCGGTCTTGAGGTACTTGGCGGTGAGGGCAGCCCCGCAGATCAGCGGCGGGCCGCCGCCGACGATGCCGTTCGCACCCATCATGCCCTTTTCCAGATCGGCGATGTGCATCGAGCCGCCCTTGCCGCCGCACAAGCCCTCCTTGCGGCCGAAGATCTCGTGCATCATGCCGCGCACGTCGCAGCCCTTGGCGATCGAATGGCCGTGGCCGCGGTGGGTCGAGGCGATGTTGTCGCGATCTTCCAGATGCAGGCAGAAGCCGGCGGCCGATGCCTCCTCGCCGGCATAGAGATGCACGAAGCCGGGAATGTTGCCGGCCGAGAACTCCTCGTGCACGCGGTCCTCGAAGGCGCGGATGGTGCGCATGGTCCGGTAGGCGCGCACGAGCTCGTCGCGACTGAGCTGCATTACAGTCCTCCCTGATCCGCCGCCGCCATAGTCGCAATCTGCGGCAGGGTGAGCCTGCGGACGCCCTCGGGTGGTGTCAAGCGATCCGGGCGCAGCTCACCCCTTCACCGCCCCCAGCGTCAGGCCGCGCACGATGTAGCGCTGGGCCAGCAGCGCCACGATCACCGGCGGGATCATGGCGATCATGGCGCGCACGCTCATGAACCAGAACTGCACGCCGCGCGTATCGACCGCCCCCGCCATGTGCATGGGCACGGTGATGGCCTCGCGGGACGCGATGGTGATGGCGAGGATGAAGTCGTTCCAGGCGAAGGAGAAGACGATCAGCCCCGAGGCCGCCACCGAGGGCATGGCCAGCGGCAGGGCCACCCGCCAGAAGGCGCCCCAGAACGAGGCGCCGTCCACCAGGGCTGCCTCCTCGAGCTCGCGCGGCAGGTCGAGGAAGGTCTGGCGCACGATGACCACCACGAAGGGCAGGATGAAGGTGGCGTTGAGCAGCACGAGGGCGAGCTGGGTGTCGAGCAGCCCCAGCGTGCGCATCACCAGGTAGAACGGCACAACGGTGGCCACCGGCGGCAGCACCCGCTGGGAGAGAAACCACACGGTGAGGTCGCGGTTGGGCACCAGCCTGAAGCGGAAGCGGGCCAGCGCGTAGGCGGCGGGCGTCCCCAGCAGCAGTGCCAGCAGCGAGGCGCCGGTGGCGATGACGGTGGAGTTGGCGAGGGCCCGCCGGGTCTCGGGGATGGCGAGCTGGTCGCGCCAGTTGTCGAGGGTGGGCTCGAAGTCGATCCACGGGATGCCGAAGCCCGCCACGGTGAACGTCTCGATGGGATCGCGCAGCGACTGGGAGAGCGCCCAGTAGATCGGGAAGAGGAAGATCATCGCGGCGATCACCGCGAGCAGCGAGAGCAGCGCCTCGGCGAGGCTCGGCAGGCGGCGCGATGCCGGCGGGGCAGCGCTGGCGGCGCGGGGGAGGGCGGCCTCAGCCATAGGTCTCGCGCAGCCTCCGGAAGAAGAAGGTGACGACGAGCATGACGATGATCAGCAGCCCGTAGGCCATGGCGCTGGCATAGCCGAGGTCGAAGAAGCGCAGGCCGGTGCGGAAGGCGAGGAAGGAATAGCTCTGGGTGGCGATGCCCGGTCCGCCGCCGGTGAGCGCGAAGGGGATGTCGAAGAGCTTGAGCGCCTCCGCCAGCCGCAGCAGGAGGATGATGAGCACCACCGGCTGGAGCAGCGGCACCAGCACCCGCAGGAGGATGTCGAGCCCGGAGGCGCCGTCGATCCGGGCCGCCTCGAGAAGCTCGTCGGGCACGCCTTGAAGGGCCGCCAGGAACACGAGGAAGCAGAACGGCGTCCACTGCCAGACATCCACGATGGCCACCGACACCAGCGCCCAGGTGGGATCGGAGAGGAAGGGAATGCCGGTCCAGCCGAGCGGCCCGCCCGCCTCGTAGAAGATCGTGAAGAAGAGATAGGCCACGGCGATGGGCGTGGCGAAGATCGGCAGCAGCATGGCGGTGCGTAGCACCGGGCGCGCCACGATGCGCTGGTTGAAGAGTAGGGCCAGGAGGAAGCCCAAAGCGAGCTGGGTGGGCACCGCCATCAGCACGAACAGCAGCGTCACCCGCACCGCCTCGTGCACCTGCGGATCGCCCCACAGGCGGCGGAAGTTGGCGAGCCCCACGAACTCGGCGATGGAGCGCTGCTCCTTGACCACCACCGAGCGGGTCCGCGGTGTGCCGTCCGGCCGCAGCACCGGCAGGCCGGCCGCGTCCAGCATCGGCTCCGTGACGCGGGTGACCTCGGTGCGGGTCTCGACCTTGTAGAAGGCGAGGTAGAGCGAGTAGCCCAGCGGGAAGAGGGTGAACGCGAAGATCCACACCACCGCCGGCAGCAGGAAAAGGAAGCGGGCGCGCGAGGTCCACATGGCGTCTGGCCGCGGGGCCGGCGCGAGGCCGGCCCGCTCCCGCGGCTGCTATCCCTCGTAGCCGATGGCGGCCTGGTAGTCCTCGATCTGCTTGTCCCGGCCGATCCGCTCGGTGACCTGCTCCCAGGAGGTGGCGGTATCGTCAAGCGCCTCCTTGGCGGTCTTCGCACCGCTCATCGCCGCCGACAGGTTCTTGTCGAGAATGTCCCAGTACTCGAACGTGCCCGGGATGCGCAGATATGTCAGCATGGTGGGCGCGTAGAAGTTGTCGCGATAGGCCTGGAGATAGGAGCGCGCATCCTCGGCACTCCAGCCGGCGTTCTCGTAGTCCTCGATCTTCGCGGTGCCGCCCTGCTCTTCGAGGAACTGGTAGCTGTAGCCGGGATCAACGCCGGTCCAGCCGTGCTGGGCGTTCCACATCGAGGCGGGGCGGATCGCCATGAGCGAGAGGAAGGAGTAGGTGGCCTCGGGATTGGCGGAGAAGTTCGAGATCACGCCGTGCCACGAGCCGCCGGTGGTGTTGCCCACCTGCTGGCGGTCCTGGGCCTTCACGAAGCTCTTCTTCTCCATGTCGTAATATTCGTCGGACATGGGTAGCACGGCAGCGGCGCAGTCGCCCTGGATGTTGGAGCGCGTGGTGTCCTGGCACAGCGCGCCCACGTCGCCCCACGAGAACACGAAGACCGCCTTGCCGCGCAGGAAATAGTCCCAGGCCTCGCCCAGCGACCAGCCGACCTGGGCCGAGGGGCCGGTCTGGTGGAGGTCCTGGAGGAACTCCAGCGCCTTGAGGTGCCCGGGGCTGTTGATGAGCGGCGTCATGTCCACGGGATCGAACCAGTAGACATTGTGGGTGCGGTCCACCTTCTCGCCGGGTGTCACCGCGAAGGAGGCGGAGAGCGACTGGAAGTGGTAGTGGCCCTGCTCGCCCACCTTGAGGTGCAGCACCGTGCCGCTGTCGGCCTCGCCGTCATTGGCGTCCCAGTTCTTGCCGTTGAAGTAGCGCGAGATATCGAGGAGCTGCTGCCAGGTCTTGGGCGGGGAGGGCAGGTCGTAGCCGTACTCCTCCTTGAAGGCCGCCTGGTGCTCGGGGTCCTCGAGCGCGCTCTTGCGGTAGTAGAGCACCTGCCCGTCGGCGTCGTTGAGCGTGCCGTAGCCTTCGCCCTTCCAGGTGTAGAGGGCCTTGAGGCTGGGTGGCATGTCGTCGTAGGTCCAGCGCGGGAAGTCGCCGGAGTCCATCATCTCGTCGATGGGGAAGGCATAGCCGGCCGGCACGATGTCGCCGTACCAGAACGCCCCCACCATGAAGGCGTCATACTGGCCGGTGCCGTTCCTCAGATCGAGCATCATCTTGGTGTAGTGCTCGGCGAAAGGCAGCTCGACGATGTTGAGCTTGCCCCCGGAGAGCTCCTCCCAGATGGGCCGGAAGCTGTGCATCGGCCCCGAGATGCCGCCCTTGGGGCCGCCCGAGTTCACGGTGATGGAGATCTCCGCTCCCTCGAAGGGTTTCTGGTCCGGCCCGAACAGCCCGCCCAGCTCCTCGCGGCTGGTCTTGAGGGTCGTTCCGTCCTCCATGACGAGATCGACCGTGCCGTCGTCGTGCCAGGTGACGAAATCCCCGGCCGCCGCCGGCACGGCGAGCAGCGCCAGAGCCGCGGCACCGCCCATCAGAGCAAGGCTCGCCCGCATCGCTTCCACCTCCCCGCTGCGGCCGCTCCTCGTCAGTCAAGGGAGCGACTCGTTCATCGAGCATTATGAAAGCTTGCGGTCTCGTCTCAAGCCGGATTCGACGCGCTTTGGGTGTAGACCCTCCCTGCCGGACGCCGCTCAGCGTGATGTCTTGCGAAAGCCGAGCTGGGCCGAGAGACGTGCTGCCGCCTCGCCCAGCAGCCGTGTCGCCTCGGCGCTGTCCAGCGTGTCGCCCAGCATGGTGGCGAAGGGCAGGGTGAGGGCCGCCACGGCGCGGCCGGTATGGTCGCGCAGCGGGAAGGAGAGATCGAGGATGCCGGCCACGCTCTCGCTGGGTGCCGCCTCGTGGCCGCGCGCCGTTATCCCGGCCAGCCGGCGGCGCAGCGGCTCGCCGGGATCGACCAGAGCTTCCAGCTCGAAGCCGCGGGCGAGGCGGCGCTCGCGCTCCTCGTCGGATTGGAAGGCTGCCAGCACGCGGCCCGAGGCCGTCTCGAGGAGCCCGAAGCTGGCGCCCAGCCGCACCACGAAGCCGCGCGGCCGCGGCGTCTCGGCCTGCGCCACCACGAGGATGCGGCCGTCGTGGTGGACCGAGAGGTGGCAGGACTGGCCGATCCGCTCGGAGAGCCGCTGCATCTCGGGAAGGGCCACCACGAGGAGCCGCTCGACCGGAGGGTGGCGGTGGGCGAGCTCGAACAGGCGCAGCGACAGGCCGTAACCGTTGCCCTCGCCGCGGCGCAGCCAGCCGCGCTGCTCGAGCGTCACGAGCATGCGGAAGATCTCGCCCATCGAGCGGCCGAGCCGCTGGGCGATCTCGCTGGCCGGCAGCACGTCGCGCTCGCCCGCCAGCAGCTCGAGGATGTCGAGACCCTTCTCGAGGGCCGGTGCGCTGTAGCGCCGGCCTGCCGCCTCGCGCTCGGGAGAAGTTTCATCCATGAATTCGCACTTGCATCACTGAAAGAGCTTTGTCAAAGCTGATCACCGTCGCGGCAGGGCGCAACGCCGTCCTGTTCCGCGGCCAAGGGATCGGGGAGCAGGACCATGCCCAGGAAGCTTTCGGCCGGCCAGGTCGAGCAGTATCAGCGCGAGGGGTGTATCTTTCCCGTCCGCGTCTTCTCCGCGGAGGAGGCGGCGGCGATGCGCAGGCGCCTGGAGGCACTGGCGGCGTCGGAGGGCGGCAGGATCTCCAGCGCCACCAACCAGAAGCCGCACATCCTTCTGCCGTGGCTGGCCGAGGTGGTGCGCAGCCCGCGGATCCTCGACGCGGTCGAGGACGTGCTCGGCCCCAACATCCTGTGCTGGGCCTCGGGCTTCTTCTGGAAGCCGGCGAACGATCCCGCCTACATATCCTGGCATCAGGATTCCACCTACTGGGGCCTCTCCCACTCGGACATCGTGACGGCCTGGGTGGCGTTCTCGCCGAGCACCGTCGAGTCGGGCTGCATGCGCGTGGTGCCGGGCACGCACCTGAAGGACCAGGTGGAGCACCGCGACACGTTCGACGAGAAGAACATGCTCAGCCGGGGTCAGGAGATCGCCGTGGACGTCGACGAGGACGACGCGGTCGACGTGGTGCTCCAGCCCGGCGAGATGTCGCTGCACCATGTGCGGATCTTCCACGGCTCGAAGAACAACCGCTCCTCCGAGCCCCGGATCGGCTTCGCCATCCGCTACATCCCGACATACCTGCGCCAGCTCCACGACACCGGCGACAGCGCCACCCTGGTCAGGGGCGTGGACGAGTACGGGCATTTCGAGGCGGAGCCGGTGCCCAAGAGCGACTTCGACCCGGCCTGCGTCGCCTACCACAAGGCGATGCTGGAGCGTCAGCAGAAGATCCTCTACGCCGGTGCTGCGAAGGTGAAGGAATTCACGGGTCCCGGAGCATCCGCGGCCCGCTGAGCCTTCGAGAACGAGAAGAAACGGATCAGGGAAGATGACGATGCGGTGGCTTCTTCCGGCCGCGGTGACGGCCTGCATGCTCGCCGGCAACGCAATGGCGGCGGACTATTCGATCAAGCTGGCCCACTCGCTCTCGACCAGCGAGCCGGCCCATCTGGCGGCGGAATATTTCGCGAAGAACGTGACCGAGCGCAGCGAGGGGCGGCTCGAGATCGAGGTCTTTCCGGGCGAGCAGCTCGGCTCCGGCAAGGAGGTCAACGAGATGATGCGCCAGGGGGCGAACGTGATGAACATCACGGACCCCGGCTATCTCTCGGACTTCGTGCCCGACGTCGGGGTCCTCAACGGTCCCTACCTCCTCAAGAAGCCCGAGGACTTCAAGAAGATCCTGGCGAGCGACTGGTACGCGGAGATCGACCAGAAGCTGCAGGAGGCGGGCTTCCGCGTCGTCTCGTTCAACAACCTCTTCGGTGCCCGCCACGTGATCGCCGACAAACCGGTGCGCACGCCAGCCGACATCGAGGGCGTGACGGTGCGCGTGCCGCCCAACCAGATGTGGATCGCCACCTTCGAGGCGATGGGCGCCAGGCCCACCACCGTCAACTGGTCGGAGGTCTACAGCGCCCTCTCCCAGAACGTCGTGGCGGCCGCCGAGGCGCCCCTGGGCTCGCTGTGGGGCTCCAAGCTCTTCGAGACCCGCAAGACCGTCTCGATGACCAGCCACTTCGTCGCCTGGGTCGCGTTCGTCGCCAGCGAGGACTATTTCGACAGCCTGCCCGGGGACCTGCAGACCATCCTCCTCGAGGAGGGCGAGAAGGCGGGCGACTACATGACGAAGCTCACCCTGGAAAAGCAGGCCGAGTACATGAAGAAGTTCGAGGCCGAGGGCGTCACCTTCGTCACCGATGTCGACGTCGAGGCCTTCCAGGATGCGACGGCCAGCGTCTACGGGGCGTTCCCCGACTGGACGCCCGGGCTCCACGAGCGCATCAGCGCCATTCTCCAGTAGCAGGCGGCGCAGCCGCCCGGCGGCGATGCTGCCGGGCGCACGCCCGTTTCCAACCAACCGGAGAACTGGCCAATGGGCGTCTCGCTGCGCCGCGCCGTGCCCCGCCGGGAGGTGCGGCCCGCTGCGGACCGGAGCGCCGCGCTTCGCGCGCTCGACAATCTCGAGGAGCTGATCGCCGCCGCGGCGCTGGTGCTGGTCGTGCTGTCGGTGGCCTGGGGCGTGCTCACCCGCTACGTCATGGCGCAGCCGGCCGCCTGGACCGGGGAGGTCGCCGCCATGGCCTTCGCCTGGGTGGTGTTCCTGGGTGCGGCGGCCGGCGTGAAGCGCGGCCTGCACGTGAGTATCGAACTCCTGGTGGCCCGGCTGCCGGATGGCCTGCGCCGCCTGCTGCAGCGGGTGGTCGATCTCGGACTGCTCGTCTTCATGCTCTACGTCGCCTGGCTTGGTGTCGGCTTCACCGGCGACAACTGGGACAATCCGAGCTCGGTGCTGCGGCTGCCGCTCTCGGTGGTCTATGCCGCGGTGACGCTGGGCTTTGCCCTGATGGCGGTGCGCCACACGGCGCGGATGCTCGGCCGCGGCCCGGTGTTCGAGCGGCAAGGAGAGGACCCGTGACCTGGCTGCCGCTCGCGGCGATGTTCGTGCTCTTCGCCATCAACGTGCCGGTGGCCTTCGCCATGGCCATCGCCGCGCTCTCCTTCTTCCTCCTGGGCGCCGGCCCGCCCATCGGCATCTACGTCCAGAAGATCGTGAGCGTCACCGAGAGCTTCCCGCTTCTGGCGGTGCCCTTCTTCATCCTCGCCGGCTCCATCATGAACCATGCCGGCATCACCCGCCGGCTCATGGCCCTTGCCGACGCGCTGGTGGGTCACTGGCGGGGCGGGCTGGCGCAGGCCAACATCGTGCTGGCCACGCTCATGGGCGGGCTCTCCGCCTCGGCCAACGCCGATGCCGCCATGCAGGCCAAGATGCTGGGCCCGGAGATGGTGCGCCGCGGCTACGCGCCCGGCTTCGTCGCGGCGGTCACCGCGGGCGCCGCCGTGGTCACGCCCATCATCCCGCCCGGCATCGGGCTGATCGTCTACGGCTTTTTGGCCGACGTCTCGATCGGCCGGCTGTTCATCGGCGGCGTGGTGCCGGGGATCATGCTGTGCGTGGCGCTCATGCTCACCACCCGGCTGATCGCCGGCCGGCGGGGCTACAAGGCCGTGCGCGAGCGCTTCGTGAGCCGCGGGGAGCTCGGCAGCGCGTTCCGGGACGCGGCCTGGTCGCTGACCATCCCGGTCTTCATCCTGGTGGGCATCCGCTTCGGCGTGTTCACGCCCACCGAGGCAGGCGCCATGACCGTGCTCTACGCCATCGCGGTCGGTGCGCTGGCGCACGGCGAGCTGAAGCTCGCCTCGGCCTGGCCGATCATGCTGGAAACGCTGCTCGCCACCAGCACGGTGATGCTCATCATCTGCGCCGCCTCGGCCTTCGGCTTCTACATGGCCTGGGAGCGCATCCCGCCGGCGCTGGCCAAGGGGCTGGTGGCGCTCACCGAGCAGCCGTGGATGATGCTGCTGCTCATCAACCTGCTGCTGGTGGCGGTGGGCATGCTGCTCGAGGGCACGGCAGCGCTCATCCTGCTGGCGCCGATCCTCGTGCCGGCGGTGGTCAAGCTCGGGGTCGACCCGGTGCATTTCGGCCTGGTGATGGTGGTCAACCTCACCATCGGCGGCGTGACCCCGCCGGTGGGCACGCTGATGTACACCACCACCGCGATCATGCGGGTCCGCATGGAGGATTTCTCCCGCGAGATCCTGCCGCTGCTGCTCGCGATGGTGGCGGTGCTGCTGCTGATCACCTTCTTCCCCGCGCTGGTGCTGTTCCTGCCCGGGGCCATGATGGGCTGAGCCTCACCCCGCCGGTCCCCAGACCGGGCGCCCGGCGCTCCAGGCGGCGACGATGCGCGGGAGGGTGCAGTCGGTGTCGTCGACGGCCACGAGGTCGGCGCGCAGGCCGGGGGCGAGACGCCCGCGGTCGAGGAGGCCGGCCGCCTCGGCGGGCGCCTGCGACACCAGCCGCCAGGCCTCGGCCAGC
This sequence comes from Geminicoccaceae bacterium 1502E, assembly GCA_033875255.1. GTDB lineage: Bacteria > Pseudomonadota > Alphaproteobacteria > Geminicoccales > Geminicoccaceae > Marinimicrococcus. The sequence goes on from JAWZSN010000002.1 coordinate 223,481, forward strand.
TTCAGCACGCCCAGCCGGTCGAGGCGGTAGGGCGCCTGGAGCATGGCGGGGTAGAAGTAATCGGAGGCCAGGATGGTGCACAGGCCCTCGGCCACCATGTCGGTGGCAGACGCCCAGCCGATGTGGCTCCTGCCGCGCAGCACGTTGGGCGAGCCCATCACCACCGGATTGCCCAGCCGGCGCGCCTCGGCCGCCGCCTCGCGGGTGGTGGGGAACTCGCAGATCCGGCAGCCCAGCGCGTCGAACGCCCGCCGCCGTTCGGCGCTGTCGTCGTCGTGGGAGAGCATGGCCACGCCGGCCTCGCGGGCGGCGGCGGCAAGGGTGGCGACGGCGGCTTCGGCCTCGGCGCCGCGCGCCTCCGCCGCGAAAGCCAGCGCGTTGAACGCCTCGACGGAGATGCCGCTGCGCACCGCATAGGCCCCCGAGGCGCCGGCGCGGGCCTTGCGGGCGATGGCCGGCGTGTGGTCGTTGAAGGCGAGCAGGTCGACGGCGCCCGCGCGCACCAGCGCCAGGGCCTCCTCGAGCCCGCCCAGATTGTGGTTCTCGAAGCGCAGGTGGAGCAGGTGGTCGACCAGGGCGCGGCCGCGCAGCGATGCCAGCGCGTCCATCACCTTGCGGCCGGTGGCGGTGCTGCGCAGGCCCGGCTCCCAGGACCAGGTGAGGCCGTGGAAGGCGGTGGTGACGCCGTTGGCGGCGAGCTGGCGGTCAGTCTCCTCGAGCCCCACCCGAAGGTCGATCATCACGCCGGGCCTTGGCATGATCTGCCGCTCGAAGGCGTCGCCGTGGATGTCGACCAGGCCGGGGGCGAGCAGCAGCTCTCCGAGATCCGCGGTTTCTGCAGGCGCCGAATCCTCGGTGACGGCGGCAATCACGCCTTCGTCCAGATGGAGCGAGGCGGCGCGGATGGTGCCGTCGGGCAGGAGGACACGGCGGCTGAAAAGGCTGCGCATCGCGCGGTCTCCGATGGGCTGGCAGGGGCTCGCGGTGTTCCTGCCGGGCTCGTGTGACAGCATCAAGATTCTGCGGGGGCGGCGGGCGCCTCCACCGTGAAGTCGACGCGGGCGGAGGCCCAGAGCGTCACGGCGAAGCTCAGCGGCGTGCCGTCGGAGGTAACGTCGAGGGCCTCGGTGACCAGCACCGGCTCGGTGGCCGGTTGCTGCAGGAGCGCGGCTTCCTCGCGGCTCGCCCGGCGCGCCTGCAGCCGGGTAGTGGCGCGACGATAGTCGCCGATCCCGTGGCACGCGAAGAGCCGGGTGAAGGAGCCCAGGGCCTCGAGCTCGACTGCGCCGTCGGGAAAGCGGGCCGCCTCCAGCCAGGTCTGGCCGAGGCACACCGGTACGCCGTCGGCGAGGCCCAGGCTGCGCACCCGAAGGACCATGGTGCCGGTAGCGAGCGCGAGGTGCCGGGCCACTGTCTCGCCCGCAGGCTCCGTCGCAGCCTCCACAACACGCCTGCCGGGCAGCCGGTAGCCCGCCAGCAGGTTGGCGCCGAAGCGCGGCTTCTCGCCGAGGCTGTAGTGGACCATCACCTCGTTGACGAAGGTGCCGCGGCCGCGCTCGGCGCGCACGATGCCCTGCTCGGCCAGATGGCGGAGCGCCTGGCGCACCGTGTGGCGGTTGACCCCGAACCGCTCGGCCAGGGCGGCTTCCGGCGGCAGGCGCGGATCCTCCGCAGCGGCGCGACCGCGAATCTCCGAGGCCAGGCGCGTCGCCACCTGGCGCCACAGAGCGATGCCGCCCTCGCGCTCCAGCTCCTCGCCTTGCATCCGTCCGTCTGCTGTCACGGTCCCGTCACCTCTGCGTGCTTTACCCCGTCGCGGCGCCGCCATAGTGTGGCGTAGAGTTGTCTAGACATCCAGACCAATCGGAAGCGAGCAGGTGCAGCGGTGAACGGGACGGATCTCACGCAGACGAGGCGGCGATGGCTGGGCGTTCTCGCCGCAGCGCCGGCCGAGGCCCTGGCGGATGCCTGGGCGAGGGAGGGCGATGCGCCTCCCATGCGCTACCTGCGCGCGCCCGAGACCGGGCTGGTGATGGTGCGCGGCCGGATGGGCGGCACCGGGCGGCGCTTCAACATGGGCGAGATGACCGTGACCCGCTGCGCGGTGGTGGCAGGCGACACCGTGGGCCACGGTTACGTGGCCGGCCGCGACAAGCGCCGCGCGGAGATGGTGGCGCGCCTCGACGCGCTTTTGCAGATGGACGGGCGCCGCGAGCGGCTGCTGCGCGACCTGGTGGAGCCGCTGGCGGCGGCGCAGGCGAAAGCGCGTGCCGCAACCGCTCGCAAGGCCGCCGCCACGAAGGTCGATTTCTTCACGCTGGTGCGGGGTGAGGGCTGATGGCGGGGCTCATGGCAGAGGCCGCGATCGCCGAGGGCTTCGCCGATCCGGTGACGGCGAGCCAGGCGCATTTCCGCGACCTCCTGGACGCGCTCTCGCGGCCGGGGCGGATCGTCGAGCTCGGCGCCGAGCTGCCGGCACCGCCGGCGGGCCTGGGCCGGGGTAGCTACGCGCTGCTCCTGAGCCTGCTCGACTACGAGACGCCCCTCTGGCTGGGCGAGGCCGGGGAAGCCGCCGCCAGCCTGCGCTTTCACTGCGGCTGCCCGGTGACGGACAGGACGGGCGAGGCCGCGTTCGCAGTCGCTCCGGCGGGCGAAGCACCGGCGCTGGAGGACTTTGCCCAAGGCACGCCGGAATATCCCGACCGCTCCACCACGCTGCTCCTCGAGGTCGAGGCGCTGGGCGAGGGCGGCCAGGAGCTGGTGCTGCGCGGGCCGGGCATCGAGGAAAGCACGGTCTTGAGGGTGAGTGGCCTCGGGCCCGACCTGGCGCGCCAGCTCCGGGACAATCGCCGCAGCTTCCCGCAAGGCGTCGACATCGTGCTGGTGGCCGGCTCGCGCATCGCCGGCCTGCCACGTACCACCGAAGTGGAGATCCGCTGATGTACGTGGCCGTCAAGGGCGGCGAGCGGGCGATCGACAATGCCCATCGCTGGCTCGCCGAGCGCCGCCGCGGTGACGCGACCGTGCCGGAGCTTTCGGTGGCGCAAGTTCGAGAGCAGCTCTCACTGGCCGTCGACCGGGTGATGAACGAGGGCTCGTGCTTCGATCCGGAGCTCGCGGCCCTGGCCCTCAAGCAGGCCCGCGGCGACGTGGTGGAGGCGGCGTTCCTCCTTCGCGCCTACCGCACCACCCTGCCGCGCTTCGGCTACAGCGAGCCGGTGGACACCGCCGCCATGCTGGTGCAGCGGCGAATCTCGGCCACCTACAAGGATCTGCCCGGCGGGCAGGTGCTGGGCCCCACCTTCGACTACACCCACCGCCTGCTCGACTTCTGTCTGATGGCGGAGGGCGAGGCGCCGGCCCCGGCACCCGAGGCGCAGCCTGAGGGCGACGGGACCAGCCCGCACGTCCTCTCCATCCTCGACCGCGAGGGGCTGATGCAGCAGGAGGAGCCGGAGCAGGAGGGCGAGGCCGCGGCCGACCTGACCCGCGAGCCGCTGCTCTTCCCGGCCGACCGCGATCTCTGGCTGCAGGGCCTGGCGCGTGGCGACGAGGGTTTCCTCCTGGCCCTGGGCTACTCGACCCAGCGCGGCTTCGGCAGCACGCATCCTTTCGTGGGCGAGCTGCGGGTCGGCGAGGTGGCCGTCGAGTTCGTGCCGGAGGAGCTGGGCTTTCCGGTGGAGCTGGGGACCGTCCCCGTCACCGAGTGCGAGATGGTCAACCAGTTCAAGGGCTCGAGGAGCGAGCCGCCGCAGTTCACCCGTGGCTACGGCCTGGCCTTCGGTCATGCCGAGCGCCGGGCGATGAGCATGGCGCTGGTGGACCGGGCGCTGCGCGAGGCGCAGACCGCCGGCGAGGCCGCAGCACCGGCCCAGGACCAGGAATTCGTGCTCTACCATGCCGACAACGTGCAGGCCTCGGGCTTCGTCGAGCATCTGAAGCTGCCGCACTATGTCGACTTCCAGGGCGAGCTGGAGACCATCCGCCGGCTGCGGGCTGCTGCCGCCGACGAGAGCCGCGCGGAGGCCGCCGAATGAGCGCCGCGACCGATACCGATGCCGGCGGCACGCTGGCAGGCTACAACTTCGCCTATCTGGACGAGCAGACCAAGCGGATGATCCGCCGCGCCCTGCTCAAGGCGGTGGCGATCCCGGGCTATCAGGTGCCCTTCGCCTCGCGCGACATGCCGCTGCCCTATGGCTGGGGCACGGGCGGCATACAGGTGACGGCCGCCTGCATCGGCCAGAAGGACGTGCTCAAGGTCATCGACCAGGGTGCCGACGATACCACCAACGCCGTCTCGATCCGCCGCTTCTTCGCCACCACGGCCGGCGTGGCTACCACCGAGCGGACCGGCGAGGCGAGCATCATCCAGACCCGCCACCGCATCCCCGAGCAGCCGCTCGAGGAGGGCCAGATCCTCGTCTACCAGGTGCCGATCCCCGAGCCGCTGCGCTTCCTCGAGCCGCGCGAGCGGGAGACCAGGAAGCTCCACGCGCTGGCCGACTACGGCGTGATGCACGTGCGGCTCTACGAGGACATCGCCCGGCTCGGGCGGATCGCCACGAGCTACTCCTATCCGGTGCTGGTGAACGGCCGCTACGTGATGTCGCCCTCGCCGATCCCCAAGTTCGACAATCCCAAGATGCACATGAGCCCGGCGCTGCAGCTCTTCGGCGCCGGCCGCGAGAAGCGCATCTATGCCATCCCGCCCTTCACGAAGGTCGTGAGCCTCGACTTCGAGGACCATCCCTTCGAGATCCAGAAGTGGGACGAGCCCTGCGCCATCTGCGGGGCCACCGACAGCTATCTGGACGAGGTGGTCACCGACGATGCGGGCGGCCGCATCTTTTGCTGTTCGGATACCGACCATTGCGCCGGGCGGGTCGCCGCCGGGCACGGTCCTGCCGCCGGAGACGACCGATGAGCGAGACGCCGCTGCTCCGCGTGGAGGGGCTCTCCAAGCGCTACGGCGCGCTCACGGCGGTGAACGAGGTGGGCTTCGAGCTGTGGCCGGGCGAGGTGCTGGCCGTGGTGGGCGAGTCGGGCTCCGGCAAGAGCACGCTGCTGGGCTGCGTGGCCGGCCTCACTGACGCCGATGCCGGCAGCATCACCTATGAGAGCCGACACGACGGGACGGTGGACCTGCGCGCGCTTCCCGAGGCGCGGCGGCGGTGGCTCCTGCGCACCGAGTGGGGCTACGTGCACCAGAACCCGCGCGACGGGCTGCGTCTCGGGATCACCGCCGGCGGCAATATCGGCGAGCGGCTGATGGCGGTGGGCGCCCGCCACTACGGGCGCATCCGCGACGAGGCGCAGGAGTGGCTGGAGCGGGTCGAGATCGAGGCACCGCGCATCGACCACCTCCCGCGGACCTTCTCGGGCGGCATGCAGCAGCGCCTGCAGATCGCCCGCAACCTCGTGTCGCGGCCGCGGCTGATCTTCATGGACGAGCCCACCGGCGGGCTCGACGTGTCGGTCCAGGCGCGGCTTCTCGATCTGATGCGCACGCTGGTCACCGAGCTGCAGCTTTCCGTGATCATCGTGACCCACGACCTCGCGGTGGCGCGGCTGCTCTCGCACCGGATGATGGTGATGCAGCGGGGCCGGGTGGTGGAGACGGGTCTGACCGACCAGATCCTCGACGACCCGCAGCACCCCTACAGCCAGCTCCTTGTCGCCTCGATCCTGCAGGGCTGATCCATGACCAGGCCACTTCTCTCCGTCGAGGCGCTGAGCAAGCGCTTCACCCTCCACCTTCAGGGCGGGCTCGAGATCCCGGTGCTGGACGGGCTGGGCTTCTCCGTGCGGCCGGGCGAGTGCGTCGTGCTGGCCGGCGCCTCGGGTGTCGGCAAGAGCACAGTCCTCAAGCTGATCCACGGCTCCTACAAGGCCTCCTCCGGCCGGGTGCTGGTGCGCCACGATGATGCTTCGGTTGATCTCGTCTCGGCCGATCCGCGCACCGTGCTCGAGGTGCGGCGCCGCACGCTGGGCTATGTCAGCCAGTTCCTGCGGGTGGTGCCGCGCGTGCCGGCCATCGACGTGGTGGCCGAGCCCCTGGTGGCGCTCGGCACGCCGCGCGAGGAGGCTCGCGAGCGCGCCGCCGCGCTGCTCTCGCGGCTGGCCATCCCCGAGCGGCTCTTCTCGCTTCCGCCCGCCACCTTCTCGGGCGGCGAGCAGCAGCGCGTGAACATTGCCCGCGGCTTCGCGCACCCCTATCCGGTACTTTTGCTCGACGAGCCCACCGCTTCCCTCGACGCCCGCAACCGGGCCACGGTGGTCGAGCTTATCGAGGAGGCCAAGGCGCGCGGTGCCGCCATGGTGGGGATCTTCCACGACGAGGACGTGCGCGAGGCGGTGGCCACGCGCCTGGTGGACCTGACGGCGGAGCGCATGGCGGCATGACGAGCGAGATGATCCTCACGAACGCCCGGATCGTCACTCCCGGGGAGGTGGTCGAGGGAACCCTCGTCGTGCGCGACGGGCAGATCGCCGATATCGGCCGGGGCGCCAGCGGTGCGGCCGGCGCCGTCGACCTCGGGGGCGACTGGCTGCTGCCGGGCCTGGTGGAGCTGCACACCGACAATCTCGAGCGGCAGTTCCAGCCGCGCCCCGGGGTCCGCTGGCCGGCCGACGCGGCCATGCTCCAGCACGATGCGCAGATTGCCGGCAGCGGCATCACCACCGTGTGCGACGCGGTCTGCGTGGGCTTTTACGGCGGCAAGCGGGAGCGGCTGGAGTTCCTGAAGCTCTCGCTGGAGGTGCTGCGCCGTGCCCGCAGGGCGGGGGCGCTCAAGACCGAGCACCGGCTGCACCTGCGCCTCGAGGTGAGCGACCCCGGCTGCCTCGAGCTCTTCGAGCCGCTGATGGACGAGGAGGGGCTCTCGGTGGTCTCCTTCATGGACCACACGCCCGGCCAGCGCCAGTGGCGCGACATCGAGAAGTACCGCACCTTCCACATGGGCCGGACGGTCACCAGCGAGGACCAGTTCGCCGCCATGATCGAGCGGCGGGTGGAGGAGCAAAAGCAGCATTTCAGCGCCAACCTTGCGCGTATCCTGGAGCTTCTCGAGGGCCATCCGGCGGTGCGCGCCAGCCATGACGACACGACGCCCGAGCACGTGGCCGACGCGCGGGCCATGGGCGCCACCATCTCCGAGTTCCCGACCACGCTGGAGGCGGCGAGGGCGGCCCGCGAGGCCGGCATGAGCATCGTCATGGGCGGGCCCAACCTCGTGCTGGGCGGCTCGCACTCGGGCAATGTCTCGGCGGCCGAGCTGGCCCGCGAGGGACTGCTCGACGTCATGTCGTCCGACTACGTGCCCGCCAGCATGCTCCAGGCCGCCTTCCGGCTCGCCCGCGAGTTCGGCATGGCGATGCCCGAGGCGATCGCGCCGGTGACGCGGCATCCCGCCGAGCTTCTGGGGATGGCCGACCGCGGCGTGATCGAGCCCGGCCGCCGCGCCGACCTGGTGCGCGTGCACGAGGTCGGCGAAACGCCGCACGTCGGTGCGGTGTGGCGGGCCGGCCGGCGTATCGCCTGAACAGCCGCTGCATGGTAGACAGCCTGCGACATGTCTGAAGCGCATATTCTGGCCAACGCCCGCATCGTCACGCGCGAGGCCGTCGTCGACGGCAGCGTGGTGCTGCGCGAAGGCGTGATCGCCGCCCTCGAACGTGGCGGCACGGCGCCCGCCGGTGCCACGAATCTCGGCGGCGACCTGCTGATCCCGGGTCTCGTGGAGCTTCACACCGACAATCTGGAGAAGCACTTCTCGCCGCGCGTCGGGGTGGAGTGGGATCCGGTAGCGGCCTCCATCAGCCACGACGTCCAGCTCGCCGGCTCGGGCATCACCACCGTATTCGATTCCCTGGTGATCGGCGCGGCGCCGGGCTGGGACATGCGCGACAGCTGGCTCAGGCCGATGCTGGGCGGCCTCGCCCACGCCCGCAGCCACGGCATGCTCAAGATCGACCACCGGCTGCATCTGCGCTGCGAGGTGACCCATCCCGAGATTGGCGCGCTCTTCGAGTCCTACGCCGACGAGCCCGGGCTGGGGGTCATGTCGCTCATGGACCATGCGCCCGGCGACCGGCAGTCGCCCGACATCGAGGCCTACAAGCAGCGCTACCGCTCCAGCATCGGCATGAGCCACGAGCAGGTCGAGGCGCATGTGAACGCGCTGATCGAGGGCTCGCAGCGCCACGGGCCGGGCAACCGGCGGCTCCTGGGGGACCACGCGCGGCGGCGCGGTATCGCCCTTGCCAGCCACGACGACGCGCGCCTCGAGCATGTCGAGGAGGCGGCGGCACTGGGCTGCGTGGTGAGCGAGTTCCCCACCACGATGGAGGCTGCAGAGGCTGCCCGGGCGCACGGGCTGCAGGTGCTTATGGGCGCGCCCAACCTGATCCGCGGCGGCTCGCACTCGGGCAACGTGGCGGCGGGCGATCTGGCCCGGGCCGGGCTGCTCGACATCATCTCCTCCGACTACATTCCGGCGAGCCTGATCATGGCGGCCTTCCGCCTCGCCGCCGAGCCGTTCGGCATGGCGCTGCCCGAGGCGGTGGCCACGGTCACCGACAACCCGGCTCGCGCCGCCGGGCTCGATGATCGCGGCCGCATCGAGGTGGGCCTGCGGGGCGATCTGGTGCGGGTGCGGCTGGTCGATGGACGCCCGGTGGTGCGCGGCGTGTGGGTCCAGGGCGAGAGGGTGGCCTGAGCATGCGTCGCTATGCGGTCTATTTCGCCCCGCCGGCCGGCTCGCCGCTGAGCCGCTTCGCATCCGAGTGGCTGGGCCGCGACGCCTACACCGACACGGTCCTGCCGCGGCCGGCATGGTGCGGGCTCGATCCCGACCGGGCCGCCGCCATCACCGCCTCGCCACGCCGCTACGGCTTCCACGCCACCTTGAAGGCGCCATTCGCCGCGGCCGAGGGGGTGAGCCAGGACGATGTGCAGGGCGCCGTTGCGGCGCTGGCGGCGACACGCGCGCCGTTCGAGGTGCGGCTGAAGCTGGGCGTGCTCTCGGGCTTCGTGGCGCTGGTGCCGGCCGAGGCCTCGCCGGCGCTCGAGGCGCTGGCCGGGGATTGCGTGCGCGAGCTCGACCATCTGCGCGCACCGCTTTGCGCCCAGGAGATAGCGCGGCGCCGCAAGAGCCCGCTCTCGCCGGAGGAGGACGCCCATCTCCTGCGCTGGGGCTATCCCTACGTCCTCGAGCAGTTCCGCTTCCACATGACGCTGACCGAGCGGCTCGCCGAGCCCGAACTGGGGCAGGTGAAGGCCGTTTTGGCGGAGCAGGCCGCAGCGCTCTGCGCCGAGCCGGTGCGTTTCGACGCCCTTGCCGTGTTCGAGCAGCCCGACCGCCAGAGCCCCTTCGTGGTGACCGGCCGGCATCCCCTGGGCGGCTGAGGGCCCGCCTCCTCCCGCGCATGGCTGGGGCGCGGCGCGCGGCTGGCGTCGCGCCTGCAGCTGGGGCAGGGTGCGGCGCTCGTCTGGACGTGCCGCACAACAGGACACCAGCCATCGTGACCGTCAGCTCTCCTGCGCCGGAGAACGCCGGCCGGCGCCATCTGCGCCCCGGCTCCTCGGCGTTCATCGCGCTGGTCGCCGCCCTCATGACCATGACGGCGATGACCATCGACATCAACCTGCCGGCGATCCCGGCCCTGGCCGAGGATCTCGGGACCACGCTGACGCTGAGCCAGCTCACGGTCACCATCTTCTTCTTCGGCTTCGCCCTCGGGCAGGCCTTCTGGGGGCCCGTCTCGGACCGTTACGGCCGCAAGCCTGCGATGCTCGTGGGCATCGTCCTCTATGTCCTGAGCTCGATCGCCTGCACCTTCGCCGGCACCATCGATCAGCTCCTGGCGATGCGCTTCGCCCAGGGATTCGCGGCCGGCGCCGGCGCCATTCTCGGCCGCGCCATGATCCGCGATCTCTTCGAGGGGCCGCAGATGGCGAGGATCATGTCGCTGGCGCTGGCGGCCTTCGTCACCGCTCCGATCATCGCACCGTCCATCGGGGCCGCCTTGCTGAGTCTCGGATCGTGGCGGCTGATCTTCGCGCTGCTGACGGTCTATGGCCTGGTGCTGCTGGTGCTCTGCGCGCTGCTGCTGCCCGAGAGCCTACCCCAGCGGAACCCGCACGCCCTGCGCCCGAGCCGCCTGCTCGACGGCTATATCGCCATGGCCCGCAACCGCGCTTCGCTGGTCTTCGGTACCGTCGTCACCTGCGGCTTTTGCGGCCTGACGATCTACCTCACCAATGCCTCGGCCATCTTCATGAGCGCCTATGGCATGACGGCCGGCCAGTTCGGCGTGGTGTTCGCGGTGGTGGCGATGTTCTCGGCCCTGGGCAATCTCGCCAATGCCCGCGTCGTCCGCCATCTGCCGCTGATCCGGGCGATCGGCATCGGTGTCGGCGGGGCGGCTGCCGGCATCGCGCTCAATCTCGCCGTGGCGAGCTTCTGGCAGCCCGAGAGTGGCTGGGCGCTGGTGCCCGGCTTCTGCCTCTTCTTCTTTTTCTTCGGGCTGATCGTCGCCAACGGGACGACCCTCGCCCTGCAGCCGCACCGGCAGATCGCCGGGGCCGCCACCTCGGCGCTCGGGGTGGCGCAGACCGTGGTGCCGGCGACGGCGGCGAGCCTGGTGGCGGCATCCTTCGACGGCACCGCCCGTCCGGCCTTGCTCACCACGGTGCTGCTGCTCGCGGCGGGCGGCGGCGTCGTGGCGATGCACTGCCGCAGGCAGGCCGAGCGCGCCGGCTGAAGGCGGCTCAGGCGGCGAGGGGCTCGCGCAGCAGCGCCACGCAACGCTCGATCGCGGTCTCGAGCGGGCCGTCATTGATCAGGGTGACCACGTCGGACCCCGCCAGCTCATAGCGCCCGCCACGCGCCAGGCGGGCCTCGATGTCGGCCGCGTCCTCGCGGCCGCGGCTGGCGAGCCGGGCGGCGAGGACGGCGGGCGGCGCCGTCACCACCAGCACGCGCAGCGGCTGGAACAGGCGGCGCGCCTCGTCGATCACCGCGCGGCTGACATTGACCACCACCGAGCGGCCGGTGGCCAGGTCCTGGGCAATCGAGGCGGGCACGCCGTAGGCAAGGCCGTGGGCGCGCCAGGACAGGGCAAAGGCGCCCGCCGCCTCCATTCGCGCGAAGGTCTCGTCGCAAAGGGGAAGATGGTCCTCGCCGCCGGCCTCGGCCGGGCGGGTCACGAAGCGGCGCGGGAACTCGATGGAACGCGTCTCGGCAAGCTGCCTTCGGGCCCCGTCGATCACGCTGTCCTTGCCGGCCCCGCTGGGGCCCACCACGAGGAAAAGCACGCCGCGCATCTGATCAGCCACCATGTCGTTCAAGAAATTCCTCGACGCAAAGCGAGCGGAAATCGGCCAGCGCCTGGCCCACCCGCTCGTGCGGCCAGTCCCACCAGGCGAGCGCCTGCAGCCGCTCGGCCACGCGCTCGTCGAAGCGGCGGCGGATCGGCCGGGCAGGGTTGCCGGCGACGATCGTATAGGGTGCCACGTCGCGGGTCACCACCGACCCGGCGCCGATAACCGCGCCGGTGCCGATGCTGCGCCCGGCCAGGACGACGGCGCCGTGGCCGATCCACACGTCGTGGCCGATGGTAACCTCGTGCTCGCGTCGCCAGGCGAAGAACGCATCCTCGTCCTCGCCAAGCCGGTAGCTGGATGCCCGGTAGAGGAAGTGGTGCTGGCTGGCCCGCCAGGTCGGATGGTTGCCCGGATTGATACGGGTGGCGGCGGCGATCGAGCAGAACCGGCCGATCGTGCTGTAGATGATGTCGGCGTCCTGGACCACGTAGCTGTAGCCGCCCATCGCGCTCTCGGCGACGCGCGTGCGTGCGCCCACCGCGGTCCACGGGCCGAATCTGGCGTCGCGGATCCCGGCCGTGGGGTGGATCGACGGGCCGTCGGCGCTCAGCGGCGGCTGGCCGGGATCGCCGGCGGGTGCGTGGCGGGCGATGTGGCGCAGGTCTTCGGTCATGCGTTGGACGTTCCGATGAAGCGTTCGCGGATCTTGCGCGAGAGGAAGTCGATCACCGCCACGGTGACCAGGATGAGCACGATGATGAAGCAGGCCTGATCCCAGTACTGCACGCGGATGCGGTCGGAGAGCTGCAGGCCGATGCCGCCGGCGCCCACGACGCCCAGGACCGTGGCCGAGCGGGTATTGCTCTCGAAGAAATAGAGCGCTTGGGAGAGGAACACCGGCAGAACCTGGGGCAGGGCGCCGAAGCGCAGCTCCTGCAGGGCGCCAGCGCCGGTCGCCCGCACGCCCTCCATGGGCTTGCGGTCGACATTCTCGACCGCCTCGGCATAGAGCTTGCCCAGCGTGCCGGTGTCGCTGGTCATGATGGCGAGCACGCCGGCCAGCGGGCCGAGCCCCACGGCGCGGACGAAGACCAGCGCCCAGACCAGTGTGTCGATGCCGCGCAGCAGGTCGAACAGGCGCCGGACGGGCCAGCGCAGCAGCTTTACCCCGTTGACGTTGCGCGCGCCCAGAAAGCCCAGCGGAACCGCCACGAGGGCCGCCACCAGCGTGCCGAGGAAGGCCATCGCCAGGGTCTGTGCCAGGCCCTCGAAGATCCCGGCATAGTCCCAGCTCGCCATGTCCTTCCAGACCACCATCTGGCGCAGCACCACCGCCATCTTGTCGAGCCCGCCGAAGACACGCGCGGGCGTGATCTCGAAGAGCCAGCAGCTCCAGGCGAGGTAGGCGGCGAGGACGAGGAGGGCGATCTGAAAGCGGCGCTTGCGGCGCGCTGCAGCGGCGAAGACCTCGGGATGGCGCTCCCGGGCCGCGGGGACGGCCGCCCCGGCGGCGGCGATGGTCATGCTCATGCCAGGCTCTCCTTGCCGATCGCACCTTGCCTGAGCCGGTCCGAGAGATGGTCGACGGCCATGACCGTCAGCACCACGAGAAGGAGGATGGCGCTCACCTCCTCGTAGAAGTTGAAGGAGATGACGTAATAGAGCTCCTGCCCGATGCCGCCGGCGCCGACGAAGCCGATGATCGCCGAGGAGCGGATGTTGATCTCGAAGCGCAGCAGGGCGTAGCTCAGGAAGTTGGGCAGCACCTGGGGCAGGATGCCGTAGCGCATCTCGTCGAACCACGAGCCGCCGGCCGCGCGCACGCCCTCCACCGGGCGCAGCGAGGCATTCTCGACCACCTCGGAGAAGAGCTTGGCCAAGGCGCCGGAGGTGTGGATCGCGATGGCGGTGATCCCGGCCAGGGGGCCGATGCCGAAGGCCCAGACGAAGAGCAGCGCGTAGACGATCTCGGGCACCGCCCGCTGCAGCTCGGTGATCCGCCGTGCGGCCACGGCGATCCATCTTCCCGGAGCGACATTGCGGCTCGCCGGAAAGCACAGCAGGAAGCCGCCGGCAAAGCCCAGCAGCGTGCCCAGCAGCGCCATGTTCACCGTCTCGAACAGGAGCTGCAGATAGTTGGGCAGGTTGAAATACCAGTAGGCCAGCGAGCCTTCGGCCTTGCTGTCGGCGAACAGCACCGCCGGATCGAGGGTCGGCAGGGTATCGTATAGATAGCTGCCGATCCGCGGCAGGCCGGCTGCCAGCCGGTCCGGCAGGAAGCGCGTGAAGTCGATCGACAAGGCTAGCGCTACCAGGAACACGGCGCCGAAGATCAGCGTCTGGCGCTGCCTTTGGCGTCGCAGCTGGTCGAGATCGGCGCGCACCCGGTCGATCGGGCCGCTGCCGCGGTCTGCGCCGGTGGGCATGGGGCGAGATCCGTCCTGCTCATGACGAGCGAGAGCCGCCTGGCGGCGGCTCTCGGCGGAAAGGGCGTAAGGAGAGGCTCAGCCGCGGCGGGAGCTCGCCGCCTCCTCGCGCATCCGCACGATGATGTCGTAAAAGCTGTGGTCGACCGGCACGAAGCCCTCGCCCTCACCGCCCTGGGTCGCCTTGAAACAGGCATAGTCCTTCACGGGCAGGTCGAGCAGGAACTGCTTGTAGCGATCCTTGAACGCCTGGGGCAGATCCTTGCGGATCACCTCGGGGCCGTTGGGGATCAGCTCGGAGGTCCACACGATGCGCACGTCACTCATGTCGAGCGCGCCCTTGTCGACCATCTTCCTGAGATTGCCGTTGGAGTAGCCCTCGCCTACCTCGCCGACGCCCGAGGTCCAGGTCACGGCGGCGTCGTACTGCTTGTTGAGCAGGGCGACGATCCCCTGCTCGTGGCCGCCAGCAAAGCCGGTGCGGCCGAAAAAGCTCTTCGGGTCGTAGCCCTTGTCCTTGAGCTCGAAGGACGGGACCAGGTAGCCCGAGGTCGAGTTGGGATCGGCGAAGGCCAGCGACTGGCCCTTGAGCTCGTCTAGGCTCATCCAGGGCGTGTCGGCGCGGACCAGCATCACCGAGTGGTAGCCGGTGCTGCCGTCGACCTGCTTGACCGTGACCAGCGGCTCGACCGCCTCGGGGTCCTGAAGGTAGATGCCGGCATAGCCGGACGCACCCAGGCCGGCGACCTCGAGCTGGTCGGCGATCAGGCCCTGCATCACCCCGGCATAGTCGGCCGCCGGGTACAGCTCGACGGGCACACCGAACTCGGCCTCCAGCTTGTCCTTGAAGCAGGTGTAGTTGGTGAGCCGGTCGGCCTCGTTCTCGCCGCCCAGGATGCCCACGCGGATCTTGGGGACCTCGCTTTTCCACGCGTCGTCGGCCACGGCATGGCCGGCGGCTGCGGAAAGGACGAGGGCGAGCGCGGCAGCGCCCAGGAGGTGTCGTCGGTTCAGCATGATGCTTCGGTCCTGCGATGGATCGGGGGAAGGGGGTGTTCAGGCGGCCGGGGCAAGGGCGGGGGCGCGCTCGACGGCCGGGGCGAGGGAGGTCGAGGTCATCGCTTCGTGGAACGCCTCGTCGAAGGCCACGCCGTAGATCTCGCGGGCCTGCTGGTCGCTCAGCGCTGCGGCGGGCCCGTCGAACACCACGCGACCCTGCCGCATGCCGACGATGCGGTCGCAATAGGCGCGCGCGGTGTCGAGGGTGTGGAGGTTGCAGAGCACGGTGATGCCATGCTCGCGGTTGATGCGGCGCAGCGCCTCCATGACGGTCTGGGCGTTGCGCGGGTCGAGCGAGGCGATGGGCTCGTCGGCCAGCAGGATCTCGGGCTCCTGGAGCAGCGCCTTGGCGATGGCGACGCGCTGCTGCTGACCGCCCGAGAGGGTGTCGGCGCGCTGCAGGGCGGTCTGCGCCAGGCCCAGATGGTCGAGCGCCTCGAGCGCCATGGTCCGCTCGGCGTCGCTGAAGCGGCCGAGCATCGAGGTGGCGAAGCCGTGCTTGTTGAGGCGCCCGAGCAGCACATTGGTGAGCACGTCGAGGCGCCCCACCAGGTTGAACTGCTGGAAGATCATGGCGCAGCGCGCCCGCCAGGCCATCAGCGCCCGGCCACGCAGGGCGCTCACCTCCAGACCCTGGCAGACGATCCGGCCGTCGGTCGGGTCCGACAGGCGGTTGACCAGCCGCAGCATGGTCGACTTGCCGGCACCCGAGGCGCCGATCACGCCGACCATCTGGCCGGGCTCGAAGGAAAGCGACACGCCGTCGACGGCGCGCACGCCCTGAAAGCTCTTGGTCAGATGGTCGAGAGTGAGCATGCGGCACCGTCACCTGCTGTTCTGGCGGACGGTCGGAGGGTAGGAGCGCGCTTTGACAGCAGAGCGGCGGTGCGATGACAGCGCCATGACGGCGCCGTTGCACAGGCGCGGCTTGTTGGGCTTTTGCACTTCGTCTACAGAATGCAGCACTTCGGATCAGGGAGAACAAGATGCGACGGATCGCTCTAGCCGCTGCGGTGTCGGTCGTCGTGCTGGGCCAGTCGGTTGCCGGCATGGCCGCAACCACGCTGCGCTTCGCGCACGCCAACAACACCGGCGAGATCGCCACCGACCTCTATGCCGACTTCGCCCGCAGGGTCGGCGAACGCTCGAACGGCGAGCTCACCATCCAGGTGTTTCCAGGCGAGCAGCTCGGCAAGGAGGTCGAGCTGCTCCAGCAGGCGAAGGCGGGTGCGATCGATATCACCGCCTCCTCGATGCCCACCGCGAGCACGCTGGTGCCCTCCCTCGAGATGCCGAGCGCGCCCTTCCTGTGGCGCGACTGGAACGAGGCGCAGGCCATCATTCTCTCGGACGCCATGCAGCCCGCGTTCGACGAGCTGGCCGAGCAGCACAACATCGTGCCGCTGACCAAGATCTGGTACTGGGGCTGGAGGAACTTCACGTTCCTGGAGACCGAGGTCCGCGAGCCCTCGGACATGGTCGACCTCAAGCTGCGCGTTCCCGAGGCGCCGGTGTGGGTCGAGATGGTGCGCGCCTTTGGTGGCGCGCCCACGCCCATTCCCTTCGGCGAGGTCTACTCGGCCCTGCAGCAAAAGGTCGTGGACGGGCAGGAGAATCCGATCCCGACCATCTACTCGCGCAAGTTCTACGAGGTGCAGGGCGTGCTCTCGATGACGCGCCACATGCTCCAGAACAACATGATCCTCATGAACCAGGCGTCGTTCGACCGCCTGTCGCCGGAGCTGCAGAGGATCCTGCTCGAGGAGGCGCAGAAGGCCTCGGCGCTCAACACCTTCATCCAGCAGGGCCGCGAGACGGCGATGCTCGAGGACATCCGCGCCTCGGGCCGGGTGACCATCATCGACCAGCCCGACCGCGAGGCCTTCGGCGCGCTGATGCAGGACGCCTACCCCAAGATGGCCGAGCGCTGGGGGCAGGAGAACTTCAAGCGGCTGCAGGAGGCGGTGGCGGCGCTGCGCGCCCGCTGATCGCCGGCTGACGAGGTCCGGAGGAGGGGAGGCGGCGTGACGCGACTGCTGAGAGCGCTCGACGATGCGGTGGGCCGGCTGGAGGATATCTTCATCGCCGTGACGATGGCGGTCCTGATGGGTCTCCTCTTCGCCAACGTGGTGTTCCGCTACGTCTTCGGCAGCCCGATCACCTGGACCGAGGAGGTGGTCGTGGCGATCTTCTCCTGGATGGTGTTCGTCGGCGCCAGCGCTGCCTTCCGCGCGCATCTGCATCTGCGCATCGACCTCGTCGTACGGCTGCTGCAGGGCGTCGTCCGCAAGGTGGTGGCGGCGCTGGCGGCGGCCGTGCTGGTGGCGGTGATCGGCGTGGTCGGCTGGTTCGGCGCCGCCTACGCCCAGTTCGTCGCCGGCAATCTCACGCCGATGCTGGGCTTCTCGCCCGCCTGGATCTATGCGGCCGTGCCGGTCGGTATGGCGCTGAGCCTCGTGCACCTGCTCCGCCAGATCATCGAGGAGGGGCCGGACAAGGCGCTCGCCTCGGTGATCGAGACTGCCGAGGTCGAGTCTTGACCACGCTCTTTCTGGCTGCCTTCGCCGTTCTTCTCGTCCTGGGCGTGCCGATCGCCTACGCCATGGTGGCGAGCTCGGTCCTGTTCATCTGGATCGAGAACTTTCCGCTCAGCATCATGGCGCAGCGCTTCGCGTCCGGGGTGCAGAGCTTCCCGCTGCTCGCCATCCCGCTCTTCATCCTGGCCGGCACGCTGATGAACGAGAGCGGCATCAGCGCCCGGATGTTCAGCTTCACTCGGGCGCTGATCGGCCACATCTCGGGTGGCCTCGCCTATGTCAACGTGCTGGCCAACACGCTCATGGCCGGAATCTCGGGCTCCTCGCTGGCCGACTGTGCGGCCACCACGCGGGTCTTCGTGCCGCAGATGGTCAAGGCCGGCTTCGGGCGCGGCTTCAGCGTGTCGCTCACCGCCGCCTCGGCCACGCTGGCACCGCTGATCCCACCCTCGATCCTGATGGTCGTCTATGGCTGGCAGGCCAATATCTCGATCGGCGACCTGTTCATCGCCGGTGTGCTGCCGGGCCTGTTCGTAGGCCTGGCCCTGCTCGCCACCTGCGGCGTGATCGCCAGACGGCGCGGCTTCCCGCGCGATGAGGCGTTCTCCGCGGTGCGGCTGTGGCGCGAGTTCAAGGGCGCGTTTTGGGCGCTGCTCATGCCGGTGCTGGTGGTGGGCGGCTTCCGCGTGGGCGCCTTCACCGCCACGGAGGTGGCGGCCATGGCGGCCGCCTATTCGCTGTTCGTCGGCCTGTTCATCTACCGCACGCTCTCGATGCGGCAGTTCGTCGACGCGCTGATCGGCACCGGTAAGGAGACCGCGGCGATCTTGATCCTGGTCGCGGCCGCCTCGCCCTTCGCCTGGCTTTTGGGCCTCAACCAGGCGCCGCAGCAGATGCTGGCGGCGATCTCGTCGATCACCAGCGAGCCCTGGGCGATCCTGCTGATCCTCAACGTGCTGCTGCTCGTCCTCGGCATGTTCATGGAGACGCTGGCGATCATCATCATCCTGGTGCCGATCTTGATGCCGCTCCTGCAGGCGGCCGGCGTCGACCTCGTGCATTTCGGCATCATCATGATCTTCAACCTCCTGATCGGGCAGCTGACGCCGCCCGTGGGCGTCTTGATGTTCGTCGCCTGCTCTATCTCGCGGATTACCCTGGGACAGTTCGTGCGGGCCGGCTGGCCGATCATCCTGGTGATGTTCGGCGCCCTGCTGGTGATCACCTACTGGCCGGGCCTGTCCCTCTATCTGCCGCGTCTGCTGGCGTACTGAGGCGCGGGCGCGTCCAACTCCCGAAGGAACGACGATGGGGAAGATCAGCCGGGTCGAGGTCCACGAGTTCGAGTTCGACGTCCGGAACATGGGCATCGAGGGCGACGGGATCTCCTTCTACAACATGGTGGCGCAGAAGGGCTCGACGCTGCGCCTCGGCCGCTATGCCGTGCGCATCCTGACCGCCGACGGGGCCGCGGGCGAGTATGTCACCCACTGGGTAGGCAGCAGGGCGGCGCTGGGCCAGACGCTGACCCTGGCGCCGATGCTGATCGGCCGCGACAGCGGCGAGCGCGAGATCATCTACGACGATCTCAAGCGCGAGCTGCGCCAGTACGACCACATGGGTCACGGGCCCCTCGACATCGCGCTCTGGGATCTCAACGGCAAGGAGCTGGGCTGCTCGGTCGGCAAGATCCTGGGCGGCTACCGCAAGCGTCTCAAGGCCTATGCCAGCACCTACCACGCCGATCACGGCGAGGGCCTGTCCTCCAAGGAGCGCTTCGTCGAGTTCGCCGAAGAGTGCCATGCGCTCGGCTACCGTGCCTTCAAGATCCACGGCTGGCACGACGGCGACGCGCGCATGGAGGCGGAGAACGTTCGCCACCTGGCCAGGCATGTCGGCGACCGCATGACCCTGATGCTCGATCCTGCCTGCCAGCTGCGCACCTTCGCCGACGCGCTTCATGTCGGCCGCGCCTGCGACGAGGCCGGCTTCTTCTGGTACGAGGATCCGTTCCGCGACAGCGGCGTGTCGGCCTTCGCCCACAAGAAGCTGCGCGAGATGATCAAGACCCCGCTCTTGATGACCGAGCATGTGCGGGGCGTGGAGCCCAAGGCCGATTTCCTGATTGCCGGCGGCACCGATTTCCTGCGCGCCGATCCCGAGTACGACATGGGGATAACCGGCTGCATGAAGATCGCGCATCTGGCCGAAGCCTTCGGGGTCGACGTCGAGCTTCATGCCTGCGGACCGGCGCACCGGCACTGCATGGCCGCGATCCGCAACACCAATTTCTACGAGGTGGCGCTGGTTGGCCCCGGCTGCCCCAATGCCGTGCCGCCGGTCTATGCCTGCGGCTACAGCGACCAGCTCGACTGCGTCGGCGAGGATGGCTGCGTGCCGGTGCCGGACGGGCCGGGCCTTGGCGTCGTCTACGACTGGGACTTCATCCGCGCGAACCGGAAGCAGGTTCACGTCTTCGGAGCGTGACGGAGAGCGGGGCGGATGGCTGCGGGACCAGCCACCCGGGCGGCGCGGGCGGCTCCAGCCCGCGCAGCCGCTCGAGCCGCTCCATGTACTCGGCCTCCGAGCGCCGCAGATGCCCGTGCAGGCCTTGGGCGGCCCCGGCCCAGTCGCCGGCCTCGAGCCGGCCGATCACCGCGAGGTGCTCGCCGATGAAGTCTTCCATCGGCGGCAGTGCCAGATAGCGGTCGAAGAGATGATGGTTGATGATCATCAGGCTCTGGGTGCCGCGCAGCAGGCGCAACAGGTCGCGGTTGGGCGCGTAGCCGAGGCAGGTCACGTGGAGATCCCGCTCGAGGGCGTCGAGCATCGCGCCCGGCACGTCCGGGCAGGCACTCCGCGCCGCCAGATGCCGCCGCCGCAGGCCCGCGACGAACCGCTTCGGCAGCCTCGGGCCGGCGGCGACCAGCGCTGCGGGCTCCAGGAGGCGGCGGATCTCGTAGAGATCGCGGGCGCGGGGCGGGTCGAGCGGCAGCGTACGCCAGTGGCCGCGCGGGTCCTTGTCGAGCAGGCCCACCTGCTGCAGGCGCGCCAGCGCTTCGCGCACGATGGTCCGGCTGACGCCCATCGCCGCCGCCAGCGCCGGCTCGCCGAGCCGATAGGCGCCGAAGGCGAGGCGCGAGCCCAGCTCGGTCTCGACGGCTGCATAGACCTCCTGCCAGCGTGGCCGCCGCCGAAGATCGCCGGCCGGCAGCCGCACGCCCTGGGCGGATACAGCATGCCCCGCCGCACCGCCGCCCACCCGCGGCGGCCCGCCTGCCGGCTCGTCCACGAGGCCCTCGCGCCGCAGCACGTCAAGCGCGCGACGCACGGGCGTCCGGCTGACGCCCAGCTGCTCGGCCAGCGATCCGGCCCTGAGCGGCTGGCCGCGGCGCAGCGTGCCGTCCCGGATCGAGCGGCGCAGCAGGTCGGCGATCGTCTCGTAGAGCGCGCCGGAACGGGTGCCCACCGGCTGTGCCTTCACGATTCGCCCGTAAGCTCTTGCATCATCGGTGCCATGCCGGCGGTGAGCCCCCCGTCCACCACGAGATTGGCGCCATTGACGAAGCCGGCCTCCTCGGCGGCGAGGAACGCCACGGCCGCGGCGACGTCCTCGGGCCGACCGATCCGGCCCACCGGGTACCAGCGGGCGAGCTTCTCGAAGATGGCGGGATCGCGCTGCTCGCGCTCCTGCCAGGTGGGGTGCTCGGTGCGGATGGAGCCCGGACTCACGGCGTTGGTGCGGATGCCCGCCGGCCCGTACTCGACGGCGAGCGAGCGGGTGAGGTTCAAAAGGCCGGCCTTGGCGGCGCTGTAGGCCGGGTTGCCCAGCGCCAGCAGGCCGTTGACCGAGGCTACCATGACGATGGCGCCGCGACCGCGCTCGCTCATGCCCGGCAGCACTGCCCGGCAGAGCAGAAAGGGACCGCGCAGCGTGACGGCCACCTCGCGGTCCCAATCGGCGGAGCCGGTTGCCGCGAGGGTGCCCTTGATGGCCCAGGCGGCGTTGTTCACCAGCACGTCGAGTGGCCCCAGCGCCGTCTCGGCCGCCTGCACCGCCCGTGCGGCCTGGGTCTCGTCGGCGACGTCGGCCTCGATGGACGTGGCCCGCGCCCCCGCCGCCTGCAGCTCCTCGGCAACCTTGCGGGCCGCGGCGAGGTCGATGTCGAGCACCGCCACCGCGGCACCCTCGCGCGCCAGACGGCCGGCGATGGCGCGTCCGATACCGCGGCCGCTGCCGGTCACCAGCGCCGTCTTGCCGGCAAAGCGGCTCATGGCACCTCCAGGGCGCGAAAGCCGGCGCCGATCCGGGCCAAAGCCGGCTCCGGCAGATGGCCGTAATTGTAGAAGGCGAGCGAGGCCACCTCCTCGCGCAGGACCCGTACCGCGGCCTCGGTCTCCGCACCGCCGGCGAGATCGGGCCAGCCCGGGCGCAGCACGCCGTTGATCACCGCCGAGCTGCCGGCCCGCCGGCGCACGTCGGCGAGGTCGAGTGCCACCTCCTCGGCGCTGGCCTCGTAAAAACAGATCTCGAGCCGGTCGGCGGCCCGCGCCAGCTCGGCCAGGTCGCTACCCTCGATCCACGAGCGCGCCGAGGGGCGCTGGACCGAAGGGATGACCCAAAGCTCGATCTCTTCTGGCAGGGAGCTGCGCACCCGCTCGACGAGGCCGGTGACCACCGTGCAACGCCAGCGCAGGAAGGCCGCAAGCTCGGAGGCCTGAAGCAGGTCGGCGGCGATCTGGTCCTGCGCCCGCGCGGCGCCGATCGGCAGGGCCGCGGCGAGGCGGTCCTCCAGGGTGGCGGCCAGGCGGCGCTGCAGGCGCTGCGCGTCGATGCCGGCCTCCTGCGCCCCCTCGATGCAGGCATCGCAAAAGCACAAGCCCAGCAGCAGCCGCGTCCAGTCGTCGAGCGGCATCATCGCGAACTCGTGGTGAAAGCCGTGCTCGTAGGGCAGCCAGCCCGGCGTCTCGACGGCGATCGCGGCCGGAGTGCAGGCCCGGGCAGCATCGCGGCACAAGGCCACCACGAAGTCCTGCATGTCGGGCTGGGCCGGGCAGAGCGAATAGGGATAGCGATCGTCGAAGCAGTTGCGGACGGTGACGTCGGGGCAGGCGGTGCCGAGCCGGGTATTGTGGCAGGCGACGATCCAGGCGACACGCCTGAAGTCGGGAGCCTCGGCGGCGAGGGCGGCGAAGGCGTCGAACGTGTCGAGGAGCCGGTTGGCGGCCGGCTTGAGCCGGCCGTAGGCGGCCTGATCGTGGCGGAAGGCGAGGGTGCCGTCATGGGGGAAGAAGACCTTGCCGGCCCGTCCGTGCGGCCGCAGGAACTTGCCGGCGTGATAGGCGGCCGCCAGGGTCACGGTGTCTGCGCCCAGCGCCCGCAGCCGGTCGGCGAAGGCGGCGGTGCCCTCGTCGGCGATGTCCCACGGGTAGGCATAGACGCTGCGGAAGAAGTCGCCGCCGTTGACCGTCACCGTTCATCCTCCCTGTCCCGCAACGAGTTGCCGCCGTGCGCTGGGCTCCTTTATGCTGCGCGCAACCGGCGAGGCAAAGCCGTTACAGGGAGGATGGGATGAGCAGACCCGTTCAGGCGCTTCTCGGCGCGGCGGCCATTCTGGCGCTCGCAGCCGGCGGTGCGGCGGCCCAGACCGAGCTTCGGGTGATCACCGCGCACTACAGCGACGCGACGCCCGGCATCTTCGAGGCCATGGCGGCGGAGTTCGAGAAGGCCAATCCCGACATCGACGTCAGGATCGAGGACGTGAGCTGGGACAATCTCCAGCAGCGCCTCACCACCGACATCGTCGGCGGGACCGCGCCCGACATCGCCATCATCGGCACACGCTGGCTGGTCGACTATGCCGAGCAGGGCATCGCCGAGCCGCTCGACGACTACATCACGCCCGAGGTCAAAGGACGCTTCATCGAGACCTTCCTCGCCCCCTCGCAGATCGACGGCAAGAGCTGGGGCCTGCCGGTCGCGGCCTCGGCGCGCGCCATGTACTACAACAAGACGCTGCTCGAGAAGGCCGGGGTCGACGGCCCGCCCTCCACCTGGGACGAGCTCGTGGCCGCTGCGCAGAAGGTCAAGGAGCTGGAAGGCGACGTCTACGGCTTTGCCATGCAGGGCAAGGAGATCGAGACCGACGCCTACTGGTACTATGCCTTGTGGAGCCACGGCGGCGAGCTCATCGAGGACGGCAAGAGCGGCATCGCCAGCAAGGCCGGCATCGAGGCGGCGACCCTCTACAAGTCGATGATCGAGAAGGGCCTGACCCAACCCCAGCCGACCGGCGCCAACCGCCAGGACGTGGAAGCGCTCTTCAAGCAGGGCCGCGCGGCGATGCTGCTCTCGGGGCCGTGGCTGCGCGGCCAGATCGCCGACGAGGCGCCCGATCTCGACTACGGCATCGCTCCCATCCCGCAGGGCACCACCCAGGCCACCTACGGCGTTACCGACAGCATCATGATCTTCGCCTCCTCCGAGGCGAAGGATGCCGCCTGGAAGTTCCTCGACGAGGCGGTCTTCACCGACAAGTGGCGCCGCGAGTTCACTCTCAAGGAAGGCTTCTTGCCGGTGTTCAAGTCGGTCGCCGCCGACCCGCACTTCGCCGACGATGCGCGTCTCAAGGCGTTCACCGACATGCTGCCCCATGCCCGCTTCGCGCCGCTCATCCCGAACTGGGAGGAGATGGCGGACATCACCTCGGCGGCACTCCAGCAGATCTATCTGGGCGAGGCCGAGCCCGGACCCGCGCTCGAGGCGGCCGCCGCCAAGATCGACGCGCTCCTGCGCTGAGCCCGAGCGGCGGGCGGAGGCGGGTGAGGCAGCCCGCCCCGCCCGCCTGCCTGCCGCTGGACCCGCCCCCTTGCCCAACCGGGCCCGGCGCCATCAGGCGCTCGCTCTCGCCATGATCCTGCCCAGCGTGCTCCTGGCACTCTGGATCATCGGCTATCCCATCCTCGACGTCACCCGCACCTCGCTGCACGCGGTCACCCGCTTCGGGCAGCTCAGGGGATTTGTCGGCCTCGACAACTTCATCGCCCTGCTCGACGACCCGGTGTTCCTGGCCTCGCTGTGGCGCACGCTGGTGTGGACCGTCTGCGTGGTGGGCGGCACGCTGCTGCTCTCGGTGCCGCTGGCGCTGATGCTCAACGACGATTTCGCCGGCCGCGGCCTCGCCCGGGTGATCATCATGCTGCCCTGGGCGATCTCGCTCACCATGAACGCCATCGTCTGGCGCTGGACCCTCAACGGCCAGTACGGGATGCTGAATGCCACGCTCTTCGAGCTCGGGCTGCTCGACGGGCCGGTGGAGTGGCTGGCCAGCGCCGAGACGGCGTTTCCCATCGAGATCGCCATCGGCATCCTGGTCTCGATCCCGTTCACCGTGACCATCCTGCTGGGGGGCCTCTCCTCGCTGCCCGGCGACATCTACGAGGCGGCCCGGCTCGACGGGGCGAACGGCTGGCAGCGCTTTTGGCACCTGACCCTGCCGCTGCTGCGGCCCTTCGTGAACATCGCGATCGTCTTGAACATCATCTACGTGTTCAACTCGTTCCCGATCATCTGGGTGCTCACCCAGGGCGATCCGGCGAATTCCACCGACATCCTCGTGACCTACCTCTACAAGCTGGCCTTCCGGTACGGAAAGCTGGACGCGGCCGCCGCCATGTCGCTGGTGATGTTCCTGGCATTGCTGGCCTTCACCATCTTCTACGCGTGGCTGCTGGCCCGCAGCCGGGAGGCCGAGGCATGAGCGCGCGCGCCCGCCGCAGCCTGCTCTACTGGCTGCTCCTCTCGCCGCTCGTGGTGATCATCCTGTTCCCCTACGCCGTCATGCTCTCGACCGCGCTCAAGCCGGCCGAGGAGATCTTCGTCTTCCCGCCCACCTGGCTTCCCAGCCGCGCCGCCTTCGCGAACTTCCTCTCGATGTGGGAGGCAGCCGCCTTCGGGCCGGCGCTCCGGAACAGCCTTCTGGTGAGCGTGGGCTCGACCCTCGTGTGCCTCGCGGTGGCGGTGCCGGCGGCCTACGCCACCGCAAGGATGCGCTTCGCCGGCAAGGGCGTCTTCCGCCAGCTCCTGCTCCTCACCCAGATGCTCTCGCCCATCGTGCTGGTGATCGGCATCTTCCGGCTCATGGCGAGCCTCGGGCTGGTGGACCAGCTCTGGTCGCTCATCCTCACCTACGCGGCCTTCAATCTCGCCTTCGCCATCTGGATGCTCCAGTCCTACTTCGCCTCGATCCCCAAGGAGATCGAGGAGGCGGCGTGGATCGACGGCGCCAGCCGCTGGCAGAGCATCGTGCGGGTCTTCCTGCCGCTCGCCATGCCGGCCTTCGCGGTCACCTCGATCTTCACCTTCGTCAACTGCTGGAACGAGTTCGTCCTGGCGCTGACGCTGCTGCGCTCGGCCGACAGCTACACGCTCACCCTCAAGATCTTCTCCATGGTGGGCGGCGCCTACCGGATCGACTGGCACCACGTGATGGCCGCGACATTGCTGGCGACGGTGCCGGTGGCGGTGGTGTTCGCCTGGCTCCAGCGCGGCCTCGTGCGCGGCCTCGCCATGGGTGCGGTCAAGTAGGAGGCGGAGCGACGCTCCCCTTGCAGGGACGTGGGCGGGGCTCGCATCGCCGGGATCTTCACCAGAGCCGAGAAGGACACAGCTCGCCCTCGATCACGGTGCGGCCTCGCCGGAGAAAGCGGGCGCCGAGCCGGTCAGGATCGCGGGGGTCGATGAGCTCGGCGCGGCCGACATCGTCGTTGCTACCTGAAGCGCGCCTTGACCCGCAGGCGGCAGACATGTCGCCCTTCTCATCCTTTTGGTGACTAGGATCGTTTCTCCCAGCGGCTAATCTGATCGTGAGCGAGTCGGTTCGCGCCCAGCGGATGCGCGCGGAGGCGACGCCAAGGAACGTTCAAGGACCAGGGAGCAGCCAATGGCATTGGTCACCGGTACCGACAAGAAGGACACCATCACGCTGGAGCAGGTGTCGGCGGGGGTGACGGGACAGCCCGGGGGAGAGGACGATCAGGTTTTCGGCCTGTTCGGCAACGACACGATCGAGACGGGCGCCGGCGCCGACCAGGGCTGGGGCGACATCGTCGACACGATCGAGAAGGGCAAGGGCGGCAACGACAAGATCAGCACCGGCGAGGGTGAGGACATCATCGTCGGCGACGCCGCCAATCTCTCCGGCAAGGGCAAGGGTGGCAATGACCGGGCCGATGCCGGAGCGGACGACGACGAGGTCTACGGCGATGCCCTGGAGGAGATGACGGGCAAGTCCAGAGGCGGCGACGACACGATCGACGGCGGCGAAGGCGGCGACCGCCTCGTCGGCGATGCCGATCTCATGCTGGAGAGCTCCAAGGGCGGCAACGACAAGATCACGGGCGGCGCTGGCGCCGACTTCATGTATGGCGACGGCGTCGGCACCAACGGCGACTCCCGGGGCGGCAAGGACCGGCTCGAGGGCGGCGAGGGCGACGACGAGCTCTATGGCGAAGGCTTCGAGCTGCGCGACAACGCCAAGGCGGGCAATGACGAGCTGTTCGGCGGTGCCGGCGACGACCAGCTGTGGGGCGATGCCCGCAGCGAATCCACCGACGACACCACGACAGGCGGCAATGACAAGCTGCATGGCGGCGACGGTGACGACTTCCTGGTCGGCGGAGGCGGCAACGACAAGCTGTGGGGCGACGCCGATTCGGACACGTTCGACTTCGACCCGGGCAGCGGCAAGGACAAGGTGAAGGATTTCATGAGGGGCGAGGATCTGCTCGACTTCGGCGGGTATGGTCTCGATTTCTCCTCGCTGGACAGCAACGACGACGAGGTGCTCAACGGCGACGACGAGTTCGTTAAGGCCGGTAAGAACAAGCTCAGCATCGATCTCGGCGCGGCCTCGCAGGGCGACGCCGGAGCCGACGTCGTGAAGATCGCCGGTGTCAACGAGCTGGACGCGGCCGATATCGTCGTCGCCACCTGATCGCCCCGCCTTGTCATGATGCATTGTCCACGCGCCGGCCCCCCGGCCGGCGCGTGTCTCCTGGAGGGCTGGACAGGCTCGCCAGAGGCCTTGGGTACGGCCGCCGGGCAGATATTGGCTCGACGAGCTCTAACGCTGTGATTTAGGAAACAGGCAATCACAAAGAATTTTAAGAGAATTGTTTCTAACGCAGCCCGGAGCCCGGCGGGGCGATTTGAAGGAGTTGAGAGATGGGCCGACTAGGCAGTGATCGTCGTGGGGAACTCCAGCGGAAGGCGGGCGAGGCTGGAGTGCTCGCATCCCGGAGCGCGGCCGGCGAGCCGCGTCCCGCCCGTCCGCTCTGGCGGGTGACAGCGCCTGGCCTGTGTCGGCTGACCGCCAGCGAGCAGGAGGTGCTGGCGCTTCTCGAGAGTCAGCCGCGTGCCCGGCTCGCCTTCCTCGCCGATGGGGGATGGAACGAGGTGGCGCCGCTGCCCGGAAGCTTCCTCCGGCATGCTTGCGTATCCGAGGGCGCCTGAAATCGCAGCATGACGCAAACTGCGCGATGCAACGCGCTGCGGTTGCCGTTATTCGTGAAGTCAGCGTGCGTCGCTACGCAGAGGGCACAGCCACCGGGACGGCTCCGGGTATTGGCTGCTATTGCGCCGACTTGCACGACTGAACGGTAACGGTTGAGAGAGTTGGACATGGCAGACGTTCTCGGCACCGACAAGAACGACCAGATTTCCGTCGTCCTCACGTCGGCCGGTGTGACCGGCGCACCGACCGCCGACGGTGACAACATCGTTGGTGACTTCGGCAAGGACGAGATCGCTGCCGGGGGCGGCGACGATGTCGTTACCGGCGATCTGGCCGACCTCGGCGGCAAGCAGAAGGGCGGCAACGACATCATCTTTGGTGAGGACGGCGAGGACACGCTCTACGGCGACGCCTCCAACGAGATGACCGGCAAAGCCAAGGGCGGCAAGGACTTCATCGACGGCGGCGCTGACGATGACCGCATCGCCGGCGATGCCGAGCACATGATCGGCAGCAGCAGGGGCGGTCACGACGTCCTGTTCGGCGGCGATGGCAGCGACCAGATCTACGGCGACGGCGTCGGTACCCGCGAGAACGCCCGCGGCGGCAACGACACCATCTTCGGCGGAGCAGGCGACGACTTCCTGCATGGCGAGGGCTGGGAGCTGCGCGACAATGCCCGCGGCGGCAACGACAAGATTTTCGGCGGGGAGGGCGACGACACGATCTTCGGCGACGCCAGGCCGGACTTCACCGATCCCACCACGCGCGGCGGCAACGACAAGCTTTTTGGCGAGGATGGCGACGACACTATCTATGGCGGTGCGGGCAACGACCTGCTCGACGGCGGCGAGGGCAACGACATCCTGGTCGGCGGTCTCGGCAAGGACAAGCTCATCGGCGGCGCCGGCGCCGACGAGTTCCGCTACGAGATCGGCGGCGGCAAGGACAAGATCCTCGACTTCGTCTCGGGCGAGGATGTCCTCGACCTGGGTGACTACAATCTGAGCTTCGCCGATCTCGACACCAACCAGGACAATGTCATCGGCAAGGGCGACGACCTCGTCAAGGCCGGCAAGAAGGGCATGACGATCGACCTGAGCGGTGCCGAAGGCGGCATGAAGGGCGACGTGATCAAGATCGCCGGCGTCAACGAGCTGCAGGAATCCGACATCGCCTTCGCCGTCGGCTGATGCGAGGGAGGTGAGAAAAAGGGGCGCCGGCTGCGCAAGCGGCCGGCGCCGTTCGTTGGAGGGGGAGCGCGCCCCGTGCCCGGAGCGCCGCGGGGTCCGTCAGAATCTGTACCATAGCACCTCAAGTCGATTGTTGTTTTTGGTGATTCCCGCCAAGGTTGCGCGTATGCCGTGCAGACAATGCAGCGCGGAGCCGGGCGGCAATAATTCAAGAACCAGGCGTCACAGCCTGGCCTGCCAGTTCTTGACGCTGCATGCCAAACCTCCAGAGGCAACAGCATGGCCATCGTCGACGGTACCAACAAGAACGACCAGATTTCCGTCCTGTCGGCTTCCGAGGGTGTCTCGGGCCTTGCGACCGATGATTTCGACAACATCGCCGGCTTCTTCGGCAACGACGTCATCGAGGCCGGCGACGGCTTCGACATCGTCACTGGCGATTTCGACGATCTGTTCGGTCAGGGCAAGGGCGGCAACGATCTGATCTTCGGTCAGGGCGGCTCCGATCTCCTGTACGGCGACGCCTCCAACGAGATGCTCGACCGCTCGAAGGGCGGCAAGGACGGTATTCTCGGCGGCGCCGGCAACGACATCATGTTCGGCGACGCGCCGTCGCTCTACAACTCTTCCAAGGGCGGCAATGACGGGCTCGACGGCGGTGACGGCGACGACACCATCTTCGGCGACGGCAGTGGCTTCGACAACGCCGTGATGGGCAACGACTTCATCTTTGGCGGCACCGGCGCCGACACGCTCTATGGCGACGGCTTCGAGCTGCGCGACAAGGCCCGCGGCGGCAACGACACGATCTTCGGCGGCGAGGGCGACGACACGATCTTCGGCGACGCCGATATCGGCATGACCGACGCCAGCGCCGCTGGCGGCAACGACAAGCTCTATGGCGAGGACGGCGACGACACCATCTACGGCGGCGGCGGCAACGACCTGCTGGATGGCGGCGCCGGCGACGACATCCTGGTCGGCGGTCTGGGCAAGGACAAGCTCACCGGCGGCAGCGGCTTCGACCGGTTCGTCTACGAGATCGGCGGCGGCAAGGACCAGATCCTCGACTTCGTCTCGGGCGAGGATGTCCTCGACCTTGGCGACTACAATCTGAGCTTCGCCGATCTCGACACGAACCAGGACAATGTCATCGGCAAGGGCGACGACTTCGTCAAGGCCGGCAAGAAGGGCTTGACGATCGACCTGAGCGGTGCGGAAGGCGGCGTGAAGGGCGACGTGATCAAGATCGCGGGCGTCAACGAGCTGCAGGAGGCGGACATCGGCGTCGCCATCGTCTGAGGCGAGGGACGTGAGAGAAAGGGGCGCCGGCTGCGTCATCGGCCGGCGCCCCTTCCTTGTCGGCAGTCAGGCGGCGAACTGGCCGAACGCGAAGTCGCGGCCCGGTGCCGCCTCGAACAGGGCCTTCGTGTAGGCGTGCCGGGGGTTGGCGAACACCTCCTGGGCGTCGCCATATTCCACCACCTGCCCCTGCTTCATCACCGCCACGCGGTCGCAGACCTGGGCTGCCACCCTGAGATCGTGGGTGATGAACAGCATCGCCAGGTCGAGCTTCTGGCGGATATCGTCGAGCAGCAGCAGAACCTGGTTCTGCACCGAGACGTCGAGCGCCGAGACCGCCTCGTCGGCGATCAGCAGCTCCGGGCCCATGGCGAGCGCCCGGGCGATGCAGATGCGCTGGCGCTGCCCGCCTGAGAACTGGTGCGGGTAGCGCTCGAGGGCGGCAGGGTCGAGCTGAACCAGCTCCATCAGCTCGCGGGCTCGCGCCCGGGCCTCCTCCATAGGCTGGCCGAAATTCATCGGCCCCTCGACGATCGACTGGCCGACCGTGCGTCGCGGGTTGAGCGAGCGGTAGGGGTCCTGGAAGACCACCTGGATGCGCTGGCGGTGCTGGCGGAGCTGCCTCGTGCTCAGCGTGCCGATCTGGTCGCGGTCGAGCCAGATCTCGCCGCCCGACGGGTCGATCAGGCGGGCGATGCAGCGCGCGACGGTGGACTTGCCGGAGCCCGATTCGCCGACGATCCCCAAGGTCTCGCCCTTGCGGATCTCGAGGGTGACGGCGTCGGCTGCATGCACCACGCGGCCGCCGCCAAAGAGGCCCTTGTGGCCATAGGTCTTGGCGAGCTGCTCGGTGCGCAGCACCACCGGGGCGGTAACCCGGCCGGCGGCGTGGCGGGGCTTCATGCTGGGCACCGAGGAGATCAGCATGCGGGTATAGGGGTGCTGCGGCCGGGTGAGGACCTCCTCGGCGGTGCCCTGCTCGACCACCTTGCCCCACTGCATCACCACGACCCGGTCGGCGATCTCCGCCACCACGCCGAAATCGTGGGTGATGAACAGGACCCCGGTATCGTGGCCCTGGCCGGTCTGCAGGTCCTTCATGAGCTTGAGGATCTGCGCCTGGGTGGTGACGTCGAGGGCGGTGGTGGGCTCGTCGGCGATCAGCAGCGCCGGCTCGAGGATCAGCGCCATGGCGATCATGATGCGCTGGCGCTGGCCGCCGGAGAGCTGGTGCGGGAAGGAGGCCGCCATGCGCTCGGGGTCCGGAAGATGGACCTCGGAGAGGATGTGCAGGATCTTCCTGCGGCGTTCGCCGGCATCGAGGCTGGTGTGGGTGCAGAGCACCTCGTCGATCTGCCGGCCGCAGGTCATGACCGGGTTCAGCGCGGTCATCGGCTCCTGGAAGATCATGCCGACCCGCGCGCCACGCAACTCGCGCAGGCGGGCCTCGCTGGCCTCTAGCAGGTTCTCGCCCTCGAGCAGGATCCGGCCCCCGGCCGGGCGCAGCTGACCCTTGGGAAGCAGGCCCATGACACTGTGCGCGGTCACCGACTTGCCAGAGCCGGACTCGCCCACGACGCAGACGATCTCGCGCGGCCGGACCTGCAGGCTGACATCCTCGACAGCGAAACGACGGTCGCCACCCCTGGGCAGCTCCACCTTGAGCTGGCTCACCTCGAGAACGGGTTGCCGCGCGTTTGCCGCTTCGCTCATTCCTGCCTCCGCCAACTCCGGGAGCTCATCGCTGGCACGGGCCGGTGGCGATTGCAACCCTGCCATGCGTCAGCGCGTGCGGTCGCGGACCGAGCCCGGGTAGAGGCACGTGACACGGCCGACCCCCACCGCATCCGTGGTGGCGTCGAGGAGCACCTGGCCGGCGAAATCGCAGCCCCGGGCCGCGACCTCGGCCAGCGGCACGCTCTGCACCGCCACCAGCACCACCACGATGTCGCCCTCCCGGCACTTCTTGAGCCGGTCCTTCACCTGGCCGGAGCTGGTGATGGCGTTGGCGACACGGCAAAGGCGGCTCTCGCCGGACTGCGCGCTGGCGGGCGAAGCCTGCCACAGCAGCAGCGGGGCGAGCAGCGCGGCCGGGACAGCGCGTCTCATGAAGTCGCTCCTTCTGGCCTTCCGGCGGGACCCCGGCTGGCCGGATCCGGGGGTGCCGGGGCAGGGTAGGGCGCCGCCGGGGCCACGCGCCAGTCCGACAGAAGGGGCTCGCGCAAAAGGGAAGGGCGGCCCCCATTGGGGAGCCGCCCTGCTGCCGCGGGACCGGGTCGCGAAGCGTCTCGCCCTCACACCCGCTTGGCGAGCTTGGGATCGAGCGTGTCGCGCAGCCCGTCGCCCAGCATGTTCACCGCCAGCACGGTGAGGGCAAGGAAGATGCCGGGGAACATGATATTGTGCGGGAACACCCGGAACAGCATGCGTCCCTCCGCCATGATGTTGCCCCAGGTGGGGATGTCGGTGGGGATGCCGACGCCGAGGAACGACAGGATCGCCTCCACGAGGATCGCCGAGGCGCAGACATAGGTGCCCTGGACGATCAGCGGGGCGATCGTGTTGGGCAGCACGTGGCGCCAGAGGATCTTGGGCAGCGGCGTGCCCACCGAGACCGCCGCCTCGACATAGGGCTCCTCGCGCACCGACAGGACCACAGAGCGCACCAGCCGGACGACCCGGGGGATCTCGGGGATCATGATGGCGATGATGACCGTCGTGAGCCCGGCCCCCCACAGGGCCACCAGGGCCAGTGCCAGCAGGATTCCGGGGATCGCCATCAGCCCGTCCATGACGCGCATGACGATACTGTCGAGCCACGGGATGAAGCCGCTGACCAGGCCGATCGTGAGGCCCACGACCACCGCCAGTGTTGCCACGATGATGCCGACGGCAAGCGACACGCGCGCGCCGTAGACCACCCGCGAGAACACGTCGCGGCCGAGGCTGTCCGTGCCCATCCAGTTGACCAGCGCCTCCTCGCCGCCGGTCGGCGTGGTGATGGTCATCTCGTGGCCGGGCCGCTTGTTGCGGTTCACGGGGTCGATCAGGGACGGCTCGCGTGGCGCCAGCAGCGGTGCGATGAGCGCCATGAATACCATGGCAAGCAGCACCACTGCCCCGATCACCACGCTCGGGTTGCGCGCGAGCTGCCGGAACATGCTCGGGCGCCTGGCCGCTGCCGCTGCCGCGGCGGCGGCATCGGCCTGGACGACCTCCTGGGCTGCGCTGCTCAATAGCGGATCCTCGGGTCGAAGATTGTGTAGGCGATGTCGATCAGCAGGTTGATCAGGACATAGACGCCCGAGAACACCAGGATGACGCCCTGGATCGTCGGGTAGTCGCGCCCCAGCACCGCGTCGACAGTAAGCCGGCCGAGGCCGGGAATGTTGAAGACGCTCTCGGTCACCACCACGCCGCCGATCAGCAGCGCGATGCCGATGCCGATCACCGTGACGATCGGCACCGCGGCGTTGCGCAAGGCGTGGCGCATCAGCACCACGCTGTCGCGCAGCCCCTTGGCGCGGGCGGTGCGGATGAAATCCTCGCCCAGCACCTCGAGGACGCTGGCCCGGGTGATCCGCGCGATGAGCGCGATGTAGATCACCGAGAGGGTGACGCTGGGCAGGATCAGATGGTGCAGGAAGATCAGCAGGCCCGCCTCGGGCGGCTTGTAGCCCTGGACCGGGAACCAGCCGAGCTCGATGGCGAAGAACCAGATGAGGATATAGCCGAGCACGAAGACCGGCACCGAGAAGCCCAGCACCGAGAAGCCCATGACGATCCGGTCGACCAGGGTGCCGTGCCGGTAGGCGGCGATGACGCCCAGCGGGACGGCCACTAGGATGGTGATGATCAGCGTCGTGACGGCAAGCGACAGGGTCGGGCCGACGCGCTGCAGGATCAGGGTATGGACGGGCATCTTGAAGAAGAAGGACTCGCCCAGATTGCCCTGCAGCAGATTGCCGAACCAGATCGCGAACTGGGTGTAGAGCGGCTGGGTGAGCCCGAGCCGCTCGCGGATTTCCAGGATCTGCGCGGCTGTGGCGTTGTCACCGGCCATGATCGCGGCCGGATCGCCCGGCGTCAGGCGCAGCATCATGAACACGAAGAGGGCCACCATCCCGAGAACCGGGATGGTGGCCAGCAGCCGGCGGGCGATGAAGCCGATCATGGGTGCCTGTCGAGCCTCAGCTCTTCTTCTCGATGTTCCAGAAGTAGGGCGCCGGACCTTGCAGCATGCCGTCGATGTTGTTGCGCAGGGCGACCGGCTGCATCCACTGTCCCAGATAGGGGTGGGTGACCAGCTCCTCGAGCGCGTAGACCTGGATCTCCTCGGCGATCCGCTTCTGCTCCTCGAGGCTGGTGGCCTCGGCGAAATCACGCTTCATCTGCTCGAGCTTGGGATCGTCGAACCAGCCGAACCACGCGCCCGCGCCGGTCGCGTTCAAGGCCGCGGTGCCGATCGGGTTGAGCACGTCGGCGGCCACCCAGTTGGTGAGGAACATGTTCCAGCCGCCCTCGGAGGGCTTGTCCTTCTTGGCGCGACGCGAGACCAGCGTCTGCCAGTCCATGTCCTGCATGTCGACCTTGAAGCCGGCCTTCTCGAGATGCTGCTTGGCGACCGGCGCCAGGTTGGTGAGCACCTGCAGGTCGGTGGAGTGCATCAGCACCACCGGCGTGCCGTCGTAGCCCGCCTCCTCCAGCAGCTTCTTGGCCCCCTCGAAGTCGGACTCGAGCAGGACCTCGCCGCCCTTGTCGGTGGCCAGCGGCGTGCCGCACACGAACATTGCGGCACAGGTCTTGTAGTAGCGCGGATCGCCGATCACCGCCTGGAGATAGTCCTCCTGGTTCATCGCCAGCAGCGCGGCACGGCGGATCTTCGGATTGTCGAAGGGCGGGTGCAGCGAGTTGAAGCGACCCATATACTGGTTGCCGAGCGGGTTCTGCTCGTAGAGCACGATGCTATCGTCGCCCTCGAGAATCGGCAGCAGGTCGTGGGGCGGCTGCTCGATCAGGTCGATCTCGCCGTTGAGCAGCGCGTTGATCGCGGTCTGCTGGTCGGGGATCCACACCCACTCGACCCGGTCGACCTTGGCGACCTTGCCGCCGGCACCCCACGAGGGCTCCTCGTCGCGCGGCACATAGTCCTCGAACTTCTCGTAGACGGCGATGGCGCCGGGCTTCCACTCGTCCTTCATGAAGACGAACGGGCCGGAGCCGATATATTCGGAGATCTGCTCGCCGGGAGGCGTCTCGGCGATCCGCTTGGGCATGATGAACGGCACCTGCGAGCTCGGCTTGCCGAGCGACTGCAGGACGAGGCCGTAGGGCTTCTTGAGCGTGAGCGTGAAGGTCTTGTCGTCGACCGCCTCCATGCTGTCGACATAGCTCATGAGCATGACGCCCATGGTGTCGCGGCCGCCCCAGCGCTTGATCGACGCCACCGCGTCCTCGGCGGTGACCGGCGCCCCGTCGTGGAACTTGAGCCCGTCGCGCAGCTTGATCGTGTAGACGAGATTGTCGTCGCTGACCGTATAGCTGTCGGCCATCTGGGGCTGGATGTCACCGTTCGCGTCCATGGCGAACAGTGTATCGTAGATCATGTACCCATGATTTCGGGTGATATAGGCCGTGGTCCAGATCGGATCGACGATCTTGAGATCCGAGTGCATGACCGCGCGCAGCGTCTCGGCCTCGGCCGATCGGTGGTGCAGCGCGCTCGGCACGGCGACGGCGCCCATCAGCAGCGCCGTCATGAGGCGGTTTCGCCAGCTCATTCTTGGTCCTCCCGGATTTATTCGTTCGCGGCCGGATCAACGGTGGCTGATCCTAGCGGCTGGGCGGATCGTTGCAAGGAGCGCGCGTCACCCATGCAAGAACAGGTCGCGTGGTGGGCCGAACTGCGATAACGAGCGGGAGTGGCGAGCAACCGGGGGGAGAGGCGAGGTGGCGCGGCGATGGCGGTGAGCGGCGGTTCGAGAGGGCGGCGGTGTTGAGCGGCGGGAGGCGCGGGGCCGGTCCTGCGCGGGCCGGGATCCTGCGTTCAGCGCTCTCGCTGCTGACCGGTCTGGCAATGTTCGGGGTCGCCTTGTGGGTGCTGCACCGCTGGGCCGCACGCATCAGCATGGACGACCTGACGGCCGAGCTGGAGCGGCTCTCCCTGCCACAGGTGGGGCTGGCCCTTCTCTTCACGGCGCTGAGCTTCGTGGCGCTGGTCGGCTACGAGCATTATGCGGTGCGCTTCATCGAGCGGCGTCTGTCGCTGCGTTTGGTGGCGCTGTTCTCGTTCATCACCCAGGCCGTCGCGCACGCCGTGGGGTTCGCCATCTTCGTGGGCGCCACGCTGCGCTACAAGCTCTACGCGCCGCATCATTTCGGCATCGTCGACATCGCCAAGATCCAGGTGTTCTTCAGCACCACCTTCGGGCTCGGGGTCTTCGCCCTGGCAGGCGGCGTGCTGCTTCTCGAGCCCGGTGCGCTGGTCGACGCGACCGGCCTGCCGGCGTCGGCCTGGCGGGCGATCGGCGCGCTGCTGCTGGCGGGCATTGCCCTCCTGCTCGTCTGGGGCAGCCTGTTCCACCGTCCCGTGCGGATCGCCGGGCGGCTGATCGTGCTGCCGTCGGCAGGCGTGACGCTCATCCAGATCATCTTGGGGATCCTCGACCTGGTGGCGGTGGCGGCGGCGCTGCACGTGCTGCTGCCGGATTTTCTGGGCCTGACCTATGCCGAGACGCTGGGCGTGTTCGTGGCGGCCATCGCGGTGGGGCTGGTGAGCCACGTGCCGGGCAGCCTGGGCGTTTTCGAGTCGGCCGTGCTCCTCCTCGTCGCCCCGGCCGAGGAGCAGGTCGCGGCGGTGATCGGCGCGCTGATCGCCTTTCGTGCCATCTACTACATGCTGCCGCTGGCTTGCGGCGCGCTGCTGTTCGGCCTGGTGGAGCTGCGGCGCTGGAGCGGCACTGGGCGATCGCAGCGCCGCGTCCCCGGGCGCCCGACCGGCTGAGCCGTCCCGCCGCCTGACACGCCGCCGGCGGCGGTCCTGCACCTCCCTCCCTACATGCTCCATCCGTCGGCGCTTCTGTCGCGGAGCGACGCAGCACCGGGCTGCGCGCCTGCCGGGCCTCTCCGCGGCCCTGCCAAACCCTTTGCTGTTAACCTAACTTTAAACCGTAAATAGTATAAATCGACATAGAGACCAAAAATAAGGATAGATTACTAAAATTTAACGGTCCTTCCGTGCGTGCCAATGCGCGTTATGGTCGACTAATAAAAACGAAAATGCCATTCAAATTCATTTGTGTTTATCAGAAAAAGTCAAAATAATGGACAAATAAAAGATCTTGCAGACTTTGGGCACCTTCGATACAAACAGCGCCAGAGGACAATGAACGTCAAGGCGCAATAAGTTTTCGGCGTTGCCCCGGTCGCCAGGCTGGTGAAGTCGCCGGACTACGGAGAACGATGATGGCCGTTTCCACCCGCGATCTGCATGCTCTCCTCGGTCGTACCGACAACGACAACTGGATGCGCCCGGCAACCGTCGCCGAGGTTTTGCCGTTTGCCCCGCGGCAGCGTGGTCTCGATCTCGACTTCCCCAACCTTGCGGTCAACTTCGAGCGCGACACAGGTATTCTCTGGGCCCGCATGAAGCACCGCGAGCGGGCCTGCTACACGCCCGAGCTCATGCGTGAC
Source organism: Geminicoccaceae bacterium 1502E (assembly GCA_033875255.1). Classification (GTDB taxonomy): domain Bacteria; phylum Pseudomonadota; class Alphaproteobacteria; order Geminicoccales; family Geminicoccaceae; genus Marinimicrococcus. The sequence goes on from JAWZSN010000002.1 coordinate 261,533, forward strand.
ATGCGCGAGTTCCAGCTGCACCTGCGCGACAGCTTCGCGGGCGTTCCGGCAGCCGAGGTTCCGGTGCGCTGGCTGGTCTGGGCGTCCGGCGCGCCGAAGGCCTGGAGCCTTGGCGGCGATCTCACCAACTTCACGCGGATGATTCGCGAGAAGGACGACGCGGCGCTGCGCGCCTACGCCCACCTTGCAATCGACATCCTCTACGACAACTATGTGGGTTCCGAGCTGCCGGTCCTGACGGTGGCGCTGATCCAGGGCGACGCCGTCGGCGGCGGCTTCGAGGCGATGCTCACGGACGACATCGTCGTGGCCGAGCGGGGCGCCAAGTTCGGCCTGCCGGAGATCCTCTTCAATCTCTTCCCCGGCATGGGCGCCTACAGCTTCCTGCGCCGCAAGGTTGGCATCACCACGGCCCGCAAGCTGATCGAGGACGGGCTCAGCCGCAGCGCCGACGAGATGAAGGAGCTGGGCCTGGTCGACGTGGTGTGCGAGCCGGGCCAGGGCGAGGCGGCGCTGCGCGGCTTCATCGCGGACAATGGCGGCCGGTTCCAGACCCTGCGGACCCTGCAGCAGGTGCGCAACCGGGTCGATCCGGTGACCCACCGCGAGCTCGCCGACGTCGTCGACATGTGGACCGACCTCGCCATGCAGCTCACCGAGACCGACCTGCGGCGCATGGACTGCCTGGCTCGCGTGCAGCAGCGCAAGCGGGTGGGCGAGTAGACCCTGCAGCTAGCTGGCAGGCGGCGAGGCGGGCGCCCGGGCGGCGCCCGCCTCGCCGTTTTCCCACCGCCGGCTCTCGGCAAGACCGAGAGCCGGCTGCAGCGCTGCTAGCCGTGGTGGCTGCCAGCGCCCGAGCGGTCCCGGCGGGATCGACGCCGCGGACTCCGGCAGCGGCGTTGCGCCCTGCGCCGCACCTCTGGTCCGCTGACGCGCCCGAGGCAGCCACCACGCCGGCGAGCCCCGGCGCCGGCAGCTTCGAGAGAGGCTGCCCATGGGCCGCAGCCTGGGCAAGCAGCGCGGGTGACGGCAGCCGAGCCGTGCGAGGCGCTACGCGCCGTTTCTTCCCGTCTCCGATCGGCTGCCAGCAGCGCCTGAGCGCTCGGCTAGTGGAGCGCGGGTGAGGTCTGGCCAAGGGAGCGGGCCCGTCCTCCGGCCCGAGACCCGGTCGAGGCCGACCGCGACCGACCGGCATGACGGTGCCAGGGGCGCGCAGCCGCCGGTGCGCTCCACCGCCGCGAGCCCGCACCGGCCCTGCCGGCAGCTGCCGCGTCCTCGCCTCCCGGTGGCAGCGCACCGGAAGGCTTTGCCGTCCTGGCTTGTCATACCCAGGCGTGCGGCGGGGACCGGTCCGAAGCGCTTCTCGAAGAGCTGGAACAGGGGGCCGCGACTGGGTGCGGCCCGCGGCCATAGGCGAGGGCGCTGCGCGCGACTCTCGTTTCTGCTTTCTGTCAGTTGGCGGCGCTGCGGGGGCCGGATCCGCGGTTTCCACAGCGATCATGCTGGCGGCAAATCCGCAGCTGCCTGATCGCCGGGAAGCACCCGCCCGCCATCCGCCAGGACGACGAGGGAGTGTCGCCGACGGTTGGGTAGGTGCAGGTGTCGTGGCGTGAGCCTCGTTGCCTGGCTACCAGACCCCGTCGCCAACGCTCGATGAAGGAGAGCCAGAGCCTCGCCGCGCGCCACGCCCTGCGCCGCCCTGCCGCCGCGGCCCCGTGCTGCCCCCCGGCATCGCCGCTCATGGCCGCCCGGCAGATTGTGGCGTTTGCCTGCAGCCGGCCGTTCCGACGGGTCGGCAACCGTCCTAGCCGGCAGGCGCTCCTCCGCCGGGCGCCGGGGGCAGCTCCTTCTTGGCCTGGTGCAGGGCAGCCCGCAGACGCTCGAGCTCGCTGTCGAGGCGGCGGATCTCGGTTGGAGCCCGCATGATCAGGGCCGCGTCGTCGATGGTCCGCCACCCGATGGTGATCTCGAAGAGGGCGCGTGCTCCCATGTGGGCTGCGCTGCTGCGCAAGGCGTGCGCCTGGTCGCGCAGTACCCGCGCATCGGCGGACCCGGCCGCGGCATCCATGCGGCCGATGATCTCCTCGGCATCGTGCAGGAACTCGTCGATCAGCTCCGCGATGAAGCCGGTCCCCTGGTCGAGCCGGGCGAGATCGTCGAGGCGCCTGCGGTCGAGGATCGGAACGGTCGGCGTGAAGCTTTCCGGCTGCGGCTCGGGCGCGGCTCCCGCGGGCGCCTCGAGCTGGGGCACCGCAACACCGCGGCGGGCGGCCACCAGCGCATCCATGGTGGACAGCAGGAGCTGGCTGTCGACGGGCTTGGTCAGATAGTCGACGAAGCCGACGCTGGCGCACTCGGCGCGCGCCTCGGGGGTGGCGTCGGCGCTCAGCGCCACGATCGGCGGCAGCTCGTCGGCATCGCAGGTGAAGCGAAGCATCTTGACGGCCTCGATGCCGCCCATGCCGGGCATGCTGAGGTCCATCAGCACGATGTCGAAGCGCTCGCTCTCGATCCGCTCGACCGCGTCGATGCCGGTCCCGACCACGGTGACGGTGTGCCCCGCGTGCTCGAGGATGGCGCCGATCACACGCTGGTTGACCCGGTTGTCGTCGGCCAGCAGTACCTGGCCGGGCAGTGCCGCGCGAAGCAGCTCTGGCTCGTCCTCCCGGTCCGCGGCCTCGCCGCCGCGGGCGCCGCTGCCCGCCGGGTCGCGCGCCATGGCGGCGCGAAGGGCGGTGTAGAGGGCTTCCTCACCGACATCGCTGTCGAGGTCGGCGAGGGCCTGGGCGGGACGGCTTTCCCCTGCATCGAACGTCAGGAGATCGATCGGCTCGGCGGCGAATTCCGCGGCGAGCCGGGCAGCCACGGCAGCGGCCCGGGAGGCCGCCTCTGGGCCGATCAGCGCAACGGCGTGCCGGCCCGCGAGAACATGCAGCCGGCTCAGCAGATCGTCGGTGTCGCTGGCGGCGACGGTCCGGGCGCCGAGCGCGCGCACCCGCTGGGCGAGCTTGCCGCAGGCGGCGGGCGGCCCGAGCAGCAGGACCGTGCCGGAGAGGGGCTCGCGGGCGGTGGGTGTGGTATCGAGCGCGAAGGGCAGCTCGACCCAAAAGCAGGAGCCCTTGCCCGGCTCGCTGCGCACGCCGATCCGGCCGCCCATCAGCTCTGCCAGCTCCTGGGCGATGTTCAGGCCGAGCCCGGTGCCGCCATAGATGCGATGGGTATCTTCCTCGGCCTGCGAGAACCGCTCGAAGATCCGGCGCTGCTTTTCCGTCGGAATGCCGATGCCCGTGTCCTGGACCTCGATCAGCAGTCGCGCCTCGTCGTCGCCCCGGCTCAGCAAGCGCACGTTGATGAGGACTCCGCCCTCGCTGGTGAACTTGATGGCGTTGGCCGTCAGGTTGACGAGGATCTGGTGCAGCGGCTGGACGCCGCCCACCAGGCGGAACGGTGTCTCGGGGTCGAGCCGCAGGCGCAGGTAGAGCTCCTTGCTGGTAGCCTGGTGCTGCAGCATGCTGCGCACCAGCACCAGGCGTGCGTGCAGGTCGAACGGCCGGCTCTCGAGCGTGTAGCGGCGCGCCTCGATCTTGGCGATGTCGAGCAGGTCGTCGACCTGGGCCAAGAGGGTTCGCGCCGCACTGCGGATGGTGGCCGTCATGTCGCGCTGCTCGGTGTCGAGCCTGGTCGTGCCCAGAAGATCGCCCATCCCGAGGATGGCGTTGAGCGGCGTGCGCAGCTCGTGGCTCATCGAGGCCAAAAAGCGGCTCTTGGCGCGGTTGGCCTCCTCGGCGCGGGCGATGGCGTCGGTCAGCTTGCTGAGCAGCACCGAGAAATAGAGCGGCAGCAGGACGAGCGCGATCAGCAGCGCCACGTCCAGCGCCGGCAGAGCGTGCCATTCGGCATTGAGCGTCACGACCGCCGCGAAGAACACCAGCGAGCAGCCGGCCGAGGCGGCCAGATAGGGGCGGCCGAAACGGAAGCCGTGGCCGAGGATGATCCACAAGAGCACGGGATAGAAGGGGGCAGTGGCCATGCCGCCCACCAGCATGACGCCGTTCACCCCGGCCGTGTCCACCAGCACGCCCATGTAGCGCCGCCGCGGGTTGGTATCGGGGCGGGCCAGGATATGCAGGAAGATGCCGATAGAGGCGAGCAGGCAGACGAGGCTGATCGTCAGGCCCTGCGCGACGATCTTCTCGCGGCCGGGCAGATCGCCCGGCAGGAAGAGAATGTAGACGGCGATCAGGACGGCAAAGCCGATGCGCACGAGCGCCTGCTCGTGCTCCGTGTCGGGCCGGCCGCGCAGTCGTGTCCTCAGCCATCCGAGAAGCCTGCTGCCGACGTGCCGCCAGTTCGTGCCGCCGCCAGCGCTCATGCCGCCAGGTCGCCCGCCCTTTCCGGCGTGCCGCGAATGGCGCTTGGGGCTCTTGTCAGCCCGGCGAGGGGCGCATCGCCGGTCACTGCAGGACCGTCTGCAGGCAGAGGCTGCCTTCGGCCAGGCGCCGCTCGAACTCGCGCACGTCGAGCGGCGGGGCGATGAAATCGCCCTGCACCTCGTCGCAGCCGAGGCGGCGCAGGCGCTCGAGCTGCTCGCGGGTCTCCACCCCCTCGGCGATCACCCGCAGGCCCAGGCTGTGGCCGAGATTGATGATCGCCCGCACGATCAGCTCGTCGTTGGCACCCTGCTCGACGTTCTGCACGAAGGACTGGTCGATCTTGAGGCGCTGCACGGGGAGCCGCTTGACGTAGGAGAGCGAGGAGTAGCCGGTCCCGAAATCATCGATCGAAAGGCTGACGCCCAGCCGGTTGAGGTAGCGCAGGCTGGCCGAGGCGGTCTGGCTGTTCTCGATCACCGCGTTCTCGGTGAGCTCGAGGTCGAGCGACTGTGGCGGCAGGCCGCTTTCGCTCAGCACCCGCTCGATCATCAGCTCCACACCCCGCTCGCGGAACTGGACCGGCGACAGATTGACCGAGAGCTGCACCTCGTCGAGCCCGCCGTCACGCCACTGGCGGTGCTGGCGGCAGGCGGTCTGCAGGACCCAGGCGGTCATCGGCGCCATCAGGCCGATCTCCTCGGCCAGACTGATGAACTCGCCCGGGCGGATCAGGCCACGCGCCGGGTGGTTCCAGCGGATCAGCGCCTCCATGCCGATCAGCCGGCCGGTGTCGAGGCGCAGCTGCGGCTGGTAGTGGAGGACGAACTGGTCGGCCGCCAGGGCTTGGCGCAACTCGCGCTCGAGGGTCACGGCGCGCCGCGCGGCGACGTTCATCTCGCGGGCGAAGAAGCGGTAGGTGTCGCGTCCCGAGGCCTTGGCCCGGTACATGGCGAGATCGGCGTTGCGCAGCAGCGTGTCGACCGTGCGCCCGTCGCCGGGGAAGATGGTGATGCCGATGCTGGCGCTCAGATGGACTTCCTGGCCGCCCACCATGAACGGCTCGGCGAAGGCCTCACCCATGCGGCGGCTCAGCTCGGCAGCCTCGTCGGGTCGGCGCAGGCCAGTCTGCAGCACGGCGAACTCGTCGCTGCCGAGCCGGGCCAGCATGTCGGTCTCGCGCACCCGCTCGGCCAGCCGGTCGCCGACCGCACGCAGGATGCCGTCGCCGAAGGCCTCGTCGAAGGCCTCGTTGAGGCCCTTGAAGCGGTCGAGGTCGACATGCAGCACCGCCAGCATCTCGTTCTGGCGGCGGGCCCGGGCGATCTCCTGCTCGAGGCGGTCGCGAAAGACCCGCTGGCTGGCGAGCCCGGTGAGCAGGTCGCTGCGCTCGCGCTCGGCCTCGCGCGCGTCGGCCGAGCGCAGCTCGCCAAGATCCATGGCGACCGTCAGCACCTGCCGCACCTCGCCGGCCTGGTCGCTCAGCGGCGCCTTGACCATGGCCAGCCAGCGGCCGGCCGCGTCCTCGCCCGCCGCGTCGTAGCGCGGCGTGGCGAGCGGCCGCCCGCTCTCCAGCACCTTCTCGTTGAGCACCTGGTGGCGGGTCGCATAGTCCTCGCCGTGAACCTCGGCCAGGGTGCGCCCCAAAAGCTCGTCTCGGCTCACCCCGAAAAGCTGCTCGTGGGCGCTGTTGACGAAGACGAAGCTGCCCTTGGGATCCACCGCGCAGACCGCCACCGGCAGAGCGTCGAGAAACGTCTGCAGGCGGGCCGGCTCGTCGGGGGCGCGGCCGAAGCGGGTGTTGAGAGCCTGCTCGAGCTGGCTCGCGCGGTCCTCGAGGAGCAGGCGCTGCCGGCGCAGGGTAAGGAGGTTGCGGGCGCGGGCGCGGAACTCGAGATGGTCGACCGGACTCAGCAGGAAGTCGGTGGCGCCGGCCTCGAGCGCCCGGTAGCAATACTCCCGGTCCTCGTAGACCGTGATCACCACGATCGGCACGTCGGCCAGCGCCGGCATCGACCGGGCATGCCGGATGAACGTGGCACCGTCCATCTCGGGCATGTTGAAGTCGGTGATGATGAGGTCGGGCTGGAGGCCCTGGCGCATCCGCTCCAGCGCTTCGGCCGCGTCGGCGAACGCGCTCACCTGCAGGCCTTCCTCGACGGAAAGGGCCAGCCGCGTCAGGATGTTGCGGTTGGTGACGCGGTCGTCGATGACGACTACCCTGGCCATGTGCGCGATCGTAACCCTGTTCCAGTCGCGTCCGGCACCAGGTGCTTGCGGGCCGTCGACCACGTCCGCACTCTAGGTTGCCGGTCGGAGTCCTTCAAGCTCGAGGTGAAAAGGACGAAGAACGTCCACCCTCGGTGGTGCATGAATGTCGCGCTCACGGGCACCGGTCAACAGCGCACCCGGAGGACGGAGCATTAGATGGGACAGCCCGGCGTGACGATGCGACATAAGAACCGCGTGGCTCGCTTTCCTGGATGTGGCGCCCAGCATGATTTGCCGCGACCTTATCGTCAATCGATGAACATGGCGCCCCTCGCCGGAGTTCCGCCTCGTCTTGCCGGCGCGTGCCGGTCGAAAACGCGGATGCCGAAAAAAGGGGGACTGTTCGGTGGGAACAGTCCCCCCCAGGGTCCCATCTCATCAGTCAAGCACGCTCCTCTGGAGGACGGACATCCTTACAGAGGCAACGCAACCCTATAATTCGCGGTGGGCGATAATATGTCAATCAAGAATCGCAAAAAAGTTGTTACGGCGACGCGTTCATGACCAGGGACTATCCTGATCGACCGCTGGTCGGCGTGGGTGCCGTGGTATGGCGGGACGGGCAGGTTCTTCTGGTGCGCCGGGGCAAGCCGCCGCGGCTGGGGCAGTGGTCGCTGCCGGGCGGGGCCCAGGAGCTGGGCGAGACCGTGGAGGAGGCGGCACGCCGCGAGGTGCGCGAGGAGACCGGCCTCGAGCTCGGCACGGTGAGCTTGCTCACCGTCGTCGACCTGATCGAGCGGGGTGAGGATGGCCGGGTGCACTACCACTATACGCTGGTCGACGTGGAGGCCGAGGCCGGGCAGGGTGAGGCGGTCGCCGCCAGCGATGCCGCGGCGGTCGGCTGGTTCGGCTCCGATGCTCTGGCGGCACTGCCGCTGTGGGAGGAGACGCGGCGTGTCATCGCCCTCTCCGCGGCCCGGCGGTGCTCCGGCGGCTGAGAGCTCAGGCCGGCGCCACCGCGACCCAGCCCTGCTGCTCGTGGGAGCGTTCGATCGCCTCGCAGACCGCCTCGATGGCGGCCCCTTCGCGAAAATCGGGAAAGGCGGGGGTCTCGCCGGCGATCGCCGCCAGCAGGTGTGCGACCTCGATGACCTTGAGATCGTTGAAGCCCAGCCCGTGCCCGACGGCTGGCGTGAAGCGGCCGAAGGGCGGATGCGCAGGGCCTGTCAGGACGGTGCGAAAGCCATTGTCGTCGAGATGGTCCGATGGCCGGAAGAGCTGCAGCTCGTTGAAGCGCTCTTGGGTGAAGCGCAACGCGCCCCCGGTGCCGTAGAGCTCGAGATCGAGGCCGTTCTTGCGGCCCCAGGCGATCCGGCTCGACCCCAGATAGCCGGCGGCGCCGCAGGAAAAGCGCAGCAGCGCCTGCGCCAGGTCCTCGTTCTCGACGGGGGCCATGTGGCTGCGGTCGACCGCCACCTTCTGCGCGCGCTCCTCACGCCCGCTGCCCGTGGCCGGCATCGGTCGCTCCCGGATCGCCGTGCCGAGCTGACCCGCCACCGCGCTGATCCCGCCCACCAGGAAGCGGGCGAGGGAGACCACATGGCTTGCCATGTCGCCCAGGGCGCCGCTGCCGGCCTGCGCCCGCGTTACCCGCCAGGAGTGCGGAATGTCGGGATCGGCCATGTAGTCCTCGTCGAAGATGGCGCGAAAGCAGGTGGGGCGGCCGAGCTCGCCGCGCTCCACGAGTCGGCGCGCATAGGCGATCGCCGGCGAGCGTAGATAGTTGTAGCCGACCAGCGTGCAGACGCCTGCCGCTTCCGCGGCGTCGGCGAGCTGGCTTGCGTCGGCGGCGGTGAGCGCCAGCGGCTTCTCGCAATAGACGTGCTTGCCGGCGGCGATGGCGGCCAGGGCCATCTCCTTGTGCAGGGCGTTGGGCGAGGTGACCGAGACCAGTCCGACCCGCGGATCTTCCACCAGCGTGCGCCAGTCGGCGGTGGCGCGGGCGAAGCCGTGCCGCTGTCGGGTCCGCTCGGCCGCCGCGGGATCGAGATCGGCGACCAGTTCGAGGCGCGGCCGCACGGGCGGCTCGAAGATCGGCGCTACCGCACCGAAGGCCAAAGCATGCGCCTGGCCCATGAATCCGGTGCCGATCAGGCCGATGCCGATCTCCGCCATGACCGTCTTCCTCCTCGCCCGCTCTCAGTGCGGGCGGCCGCGGCGTGCCTCCTCGGCGTGGCGGCGGTCGTCCTGGGCCTCCTGGCGCAGCGTCTCGGCGATGGCGTGCTCGGCCGCCGCGCCCGCCTCGAGGGGCGATTGCCTGCCGCTCGCCTGCGCCGCGTCGGCCCGCGAGAACTCCTCGAGCTCGGCACCCAGCTCCTCGAGCTCGCGGCCGCCGGCCATCATGTTCAAGAGCTGCTCGCGCTCTATGCCGCCTTTGGCGAAAGTGCCCATTGTCCTGCCGCGGTTGAGGACCGTGAACTTGTCGCCGACCGCCCAGGCGTGGTGGACATTGTGGGTGATGAAGATGACGCCCAGGCCGCGGCCGCGCGCCTGGGCCACGTAGCGCAGCACCATCGAGGCCTGCTTGACGCCCAGGGCCGAGGTCGGCTCGTCGAGGATCAGCACCTTGGCGCCGAAATAGACGGCGCGGGCGATCGCCACGCATTGCCGCTCGCCGCCCGAGAGCGTGCCCACCGCCTGGGTGGGATCGCGCACGTCGATGCCGATCTTGCGCATCTCCTCCATGGCCACCTTGTTGGCGCGGCCCACGTCGAAGCGGCGCAGCGGCCAGGAGCCGCGCGTGATCTCGCGGCCCATGAAGAAGTTTCTCGTGATCGACATGAGCGGGATCATCGCGAGATCCTGGAAGACCGTCGCGATTCCGTGATCCAGGGCGTCGCGAGGGCTCCGGAAGTGCACCGGCCGGCCCTCCATGACGATCTGGCCGCCGGTCGGCTGGTGCACGCCTGAGAGAGTTTTGATGAGGGTCGACTTGCCGGCGCCATTGTCGCCCAGAAGGCAGTGGACCTCACCGGGCTGCACCGCCATCGACACCCCGCTGAGCGCGATGACCGAGCCGAAATGCTTGGACATCTCCTGGACGTCGATCAGCGGGACATCGGTCGGGCGGGCGGTGGCCATCAGCGTCCCTCCGTGGCCTTGCGGCGCACATAGGTGTTGAAGAGCACCGCCACCAGCAGCATGCCGCCCAGGAACACCTTGAACCAGTCGGTGTTGACGCCGGTGTAGAAGATGCCCTGCTGGACCGTGCCGAAGATCAGCGCCCCGAAGCTCGCTCCGATCGCCGAGCCGTAGCCGCCGGTCAAAAGACAGCCGCCGATCACCGAGGCGATGATCGCCTCGAACTCCTTGAGCTCGCCCCGGAGCACGTCGGCCGAGCCCACCGAGAGGGTCTGCACGCAGGCGAAGATGGTGGCGCAGACGGCTGTGGTGATGAACAGGCTGATCTTCACCCGGGTGACTGGCACGCCGACGTTCCGTGCGGCGTTGGCATCGCCGCCCGAGGCGAAGATCCAGTTGCCCACGCGCGTGCGCAGCAGCACCCAGGTGGCCAGCGCCGAGATGGCCAGCCACCACACGATCGACATGGGCAGGCCCTGGACCTGGGGCAGGCCGTCGCCCCGCTTGAGGATCCAGCCGGCGTCCGCCAGCCACTGAAAGAGGCCACCCAGCACCCGCCCGGCGAAGAGCGGCGCCAGCCAGTCCTCCTCGACCAGCGGCCTGAGCCCGCTCACCTGGGTGCGGCCGGTGAGCAGCCGGGTGAGGCCGATGGTGAGGCCGCGCAGGATGAACAGGCCCGCCAGGGTGACGATGAAGGAGGGCAGGCCGGTCCGGGTCACGATGAGCCCGTTGACGTAGCCGATCGCCACGGCGACCGCGAAGGCCAGCAGGATGCACAGCCACAGCGGCCAGCCCCACAAGGTGGCCGGTACCGCCAGGACCACGCCGGCAAAGCCGATCATCGAGCCTACCGAGAGATCGAACTCGCCGCCGATCATCAGGAGCGAGGCTCCCACGGCGATGATGCCGAGCTGGGCCGCCACCTCGAGGAAGGTGAAGACGCCCAAGGCGGAGAACATGCCGGTGCCGCCACCGACGATCCCGAAGAAGATGAACACCAGGATCGCGCCGGCCACGGCGCCCAGCTCGGGCCGCGCCATCAGCCGGCGGCCCAGCGATATCTTCTTGATGCGCTCGTCGGAGCCGCCGAGGCTGGCAGTGGCCATGAAAGCCTCCTCCCGCTGCGTTGCCGGCGGCATGGTCTCCGGGGACGGTGCCGCCGGGCTGGCGTCAGCGAATGCCCTTCTTGGAAAGATCGATGACCTGCGCGGCGTTGTCCTTGGTCACGAAGCCCGGGCCGGTCTGGACCACGCCCGCCGGCAAGGTGCCGTACGCGTCGTTGAGGGCCAGCATGGCGACCGGCAGATAGCCCTGCAGGAACTGCTGCTGGTCGATGGCGAACTCCATCTTGCCGTCGCGGATCGCCTCGAGGACGCTCGGCGACAGATCGAAGGTGGCGAATTTCACCTTGCCCAGGAGATCCAGCTCGTCGAGCGCCTGCATGGTGGGCTCGGCAGCGCTCGGACCCAGCGTCAGCACCCCCTCGGTGTCGGGGTTGGCGCCGAAATGGGCCTTGATGGCGCTGGCGGTAGCGGTGGGATCGGTGAGCTTGACCGCCAGCACCTCGACCTCGCCCCCCAGACCCTTGGCGAAGCCCTCGCAACGCAGGTCGAGGGCGACGTTGCCGACCTCCTGGTTGACGCAGAGCGCCTTCTTGACGCCAGCAGCGGCCATCTTCTTGCCGCCGCCGAGGCCGGCCTCGAACTCGGTCTGGCCGACATGGGCACGCACGCCCAGCTCCTCGTAGACATCGCTGCCGGAGTTCATCGAGATGACCGGGATGCCCGAGGCGACCGCGTTGCGGATGGAATCGCCCAGCGCGTCGGCGTCGGGGATCGAGACCACGAGGCCGCTCGGCGCACTGGCCACCGCGGCGTCGATGAGCTGGGCCATCTTCACCATGTCGAAGGTGTCGGGCGCGCGGTACTCGACATTGACGCCGAAGGTCTTGCTGGCGTCGTCGACGCCGTTCTTGACCACCGACCAGAACGGGTCGGACGCCTGGCCGTGGCTCACCACGACGATGCGGGTGTCCTGTGCCGCGCCAGTGCCGGGTCCGGCGGCAGCGCCCAGGGCGGTGGCGGCGATCGCGACGGCGGCGATCCTCGTCCAGTGCCTCATGTGTGGTCTCCCTGACCTTCGCACCGGTCCGCTCGGCCGGCGCCTTTTCCATCATGACGCAGAATATCCGGTGCCAGCGCCCTGTAAAGCGGCGCGCAGCGGCGTGGCGGGCGCGCTTGCGGGTTGACAGGCAGGGGAAACGTTTGACCAAATCGGGCAAATCACAAGAGGCGCCCAAAAGGGCAGCCCCAAGGGAGGCTCGCATGACTCACGGTCCCCGCTCGCGCGGTCTCGTGTCGCGTCGCACTCTTCTCTCCTCGGCAGCCGGCCTCGGCGCCGCGGCCGGCCTGGGCAGGATGGGCCTGGGCGGACCGGCGATAGCCGCCGCCGGACCCTGGGCAGAGGCGCCCGCAGGCTCGGTCGACCAGCTCAACTTCGTCGTCTGGACCTATGGCGACATCTACTCGAGGATCGCGCAGGAGTTCGAGAAGGACTGGGGGGTGCCGGTCGACTCGACGATCTCCTCGTTCAACGACCACCCGACCAAGCTCATCACCATGTATGCAGGCGGCGAGACCATCGACGTCTCGCAGTCCTCACCGTTCTCCTTCCCGAACTTCATCAGCCAGGACCTTGTCGAGCCGCTCGACGACATGCCGGGCATCGAGGAGTACGTGAAGGACTTCACACCGTTCACCAAGCAGGTGGCCATCTACGACGGCAAGGTGATGGGCCTGCCCTATTTCTCGGCGATCTGGGTCTGGAACTACTACGAGGAGCTGCTCGAGAAGGCCGGGGTCGAGCCCTTCAAGACCTATGACGAGCTGCTCGAGCAGTGCCGCAAGGCCAAGAAGGACGGGGTCTGCGACTACCCGATCCTCTGGGTCGCCGGTGTCGGCCTCGAGCAGCTGCCGGGCACCTGGTACAGCATGACCTGGAACCGTGGCGGCACCTTCTTCGACAAGGACGGCAACCACCAGCTGGGCGCCGGCTCCGTCGCCCGCGAGACGCTCGCCTGGTGGGCGAAGACGTTCGAGGAGGGCCTCTCGGACCCCGAGTCGCTCAAGGTCCAGTTCACCACCTCGGCCAAGGCCTTCAGCGCCGGCAAGAACATGTACCGGGGGCCCAACCATCATTACGGGCTCAACGTCGTCAACGACCCGTCCCAGTCGCCCATCGCCGGCAAGGTCAAGGTGCACGGCTTTCCCGGTGACGGCCGGACGATCGGCGTTACCCACGTCTACTTCCTGACGACCGCCAACCGCGACAAGGAGTGGGCCTGGAAACTGCTGCAGTATCTGGGCGGCAGGACCAAGGACGGCGAGTACACCCAGGCGCGGAACCTCGCCAAGGACGCCATGCTCGGCAGCGGTTACAAGTCGGTCATGGAGAGCGATGTCGTCACCGAGGGCTGGAAGCCCTGGGGTGATCCGCAAAAGATCCTCGAGATGTGGGACAAGGCTACCTATCTGGGCGAGGTGGTGCCCTCGCTCTACGAGCCCTGGCATTTCCCCTGGACCGACCAGCTCAACATCGAGGTGCAAAAATGCCTGACCGGCCAGATCTCCGCCGATGAGGCCTGCGACAACCTGATCAAGGGCATCGACGTCGCCAAGCGAAGCTGAGCCGGCAGGCTTGGTGTCCATGTCCTCGATGACGGCCGCAAAGGACCGGGCTCCCGCCGCACGCAGCTGGCGGCGGGAGCTTTCACCCCGAAACCTCGCCCTCGTGATGAACGTCCCGACGTTCGTCACGATCTGCCTGGTTCTGGCCTATCCCATTTATTACGCGGGCTACCTCTCGTTTCATCGCGTCGGCGTGGCGCAGCTCCGCAAGGGCGAGTTTCCCTTTGCCGGCCTCGACAACTATCTGCGGCTGCTCGACGATCCGCTGTTCCTGCTGGCGCTCAAGAACACCTTCGTCTTCACCTTCATCACGGTCTCGGCCGAGGTGGTGCTGGCGGTGGCGATCGCCCTGCTGATCAACCAGCAGAGCATCTGGACCTCGCGCGTCACCCGCGTCCTGATCCTTTTGCCCTACGCCATCCCGCCGATCGCCAACGGCCTGATCTGGTCGTTCATGTACAGCTTCCAGTTCGGCTTTTTGAACCGGATCCTGTTCTCGATCGGGGCGATCAGCGAGCCCATCAACTGGGCCGGCGATCCGGAGACCGCCCTCTACGCCGTCACCGTGCCCTATATCTGGCGCACGCTGCCCTTCGCCATCCTGCTGGTGCACGCCGCGCTGCAGGGCATCGGCACCGAGCTGCACGAGGCGGCGGCGGTCGACGGCGCCACTGTCTGGCAGCGCTTCCGGCACATCACCCTGCCGCTCCTGCGGCCGATCCTCGTGGTGATCCTGGTGCTGCGCACCTCCTTCGCGTTCGCCGTCTTCGAGGAGATCCTGGCGATCACCCAGGGAGGACCGGGCGACGCCACCTGGGTTGCCGCCTGGTACAGCTACAAGAAGGCCTTCGCGCCGCCCTTCGACATCGGCACCGGCTCGGCATCGGCCTATGTGCTGGCGCTGATCGTGGGCGCCCTGGCGCTGGTCTATGTCCGCTTCGTCTATCGGCGCGTGCAGTGATGGCGGCGCGTGCAGTGAGGGGAGGACCGTCATGCTGAAACCCACGCCGCTCGGGCGGATCCTCCTGCACCTGGCCAATCTCCTGGTGATCGCCTTCTTCCTGCTGCCGATCATCGCGGTGACCATCGGCTCGGTGCAGTCGGAGAAGACCCTGCAGGCCGATACCCGCGCGATCCTCCCCGCCGAGTACACGCTCGACAATTTCCGCGTGATCCTGAGCGGCGGCGAGCAGAAGGGAAAGGTCTTCGAGCAGGTCACCTACCTGCCCGACAACATCAAGAAGTTCTATCACGCCTTTGCCAACAGCGTGATCGTGGCGGTCTCGGTGACTTTCCTCACCCTGGCGTTCGGCTCGCTCTCCGCCTACACGGTAGCGCGCCTGCAGTACCGCTGGACCGCCTGGCTGATGACCGCCAACGTGGTGGCGCGGTTCGTGCCGATCATCGTCCTGATGATCCCGCTCTACGTCACCTTCCGCTCGCTCGACCTGCTGAATTCGGTGGTGGGCGTGATCATCGCGCTGACAGGCTTCCTGCTGCCCTACGCCATCATCATCCTGGCTCCCTATTTCGCGAGCATCCCCAAGGAGCTCGAGGAATCCGCCAGGATCGACGGCTGCTCGCGCTTCATGGCGTTCCTGCGGATCACCATGCCGCTCGCTACCCCCGGCCTCGCCGCCTGCGGGGTGATCGTCTTCATCATCTCCTGGCACGACCTGCTGATCCCGCTGATCCTCAACAGCAAGGCCGAGTTCATGACCCTGCCGGTGGTGATCGCGAGCCTCGTGGGCGATGTCCACGTCTTCTTCAACCTGATGATGGCGATCTGCCTGCTGGCGCTGCTGCCGTCGGTGATCCTCGTGCTGCTGTTGCAGAAATTCGTCGTCCAGGGCCTCTCGGTCGGTGCGGTGAAAGGCTGAGCATGTATCGTTTCGACAAGACAAGGCTGGATCTCGCTCGCGAGTTCAAGGCCAGCCCCTGGGGCGAGCACAGCCCCGACCTGAACTACCTTCTGCATCTCATGCGAAGGCCGTCGAAGGAGCCGTTCCATGTGCTGCTCATCGACCAGGCAGGTGAGCGATGGACCCTGGCGGTGATGGAGCCCGGCGGCAGGAGCCCGCCCAGGCGGACCAACCGGGTCTTCACCGACCTTCGCGAAGCCGAATGGCACATCTTCAGGCTGCGCTGGGCGCAGCTCGCCGGCGAGGAATGCCCGGTCGAGTGACCGGCCGCGCCCAACGAACGATCGATCGTCAAGGACCGTCCCGATGCCCCAGATCATGGGCTACTGCGACCCGTGGAGCGCGCGCCCCGGCGATGTTGTGCGGGTTATGGCGAGCTGTATCGACGCCGACAGTTTCGAGGCCGAGATCGTCCGCCTGAGGCAACCCGACGCCGGGCCGCTGGCGACCCCCTTCCAGCCGGAGGTCGTGCCGGCCCCGTGCAACGGCCGCCATCCGGGCCGGCGCCAGCGCATCCCCATCGGCTCGCTGGCGGTGGTGCCCGCCCATCCTTCCTTCACGGGCCTCGAGAGCTTCACGCTTCAGGCCTTCGTCTGGCCGACCACGCCGGAGAAGGGGGCGCAGGCGCTGATCGGCACATGGTGCGCGGCCGCCGAGACCGGCTTCGGGCTCGGGCTCGACGCGGACGGCTGCCTCGAGGTGCGGCTCGGAGCCGGCAAGGGCAAGGTGGCCGTGCTGGGCTCGGGCGTCCCGATGAGCCGGCGGCGCTGGTACTTCGTGGCGGCCTCGTTCGACGCCGAGAGCGGGACGCTCAGGCTCTGGCAAGAGCCCCTGCAGGACAGAAGCTTTCATCCCGAGACGACGGTGCGCCGCGAGGCCGCGACCGAGGTCCGACCGGCCGCAAGCAGCGGCCCGCTCACCATGGCGGCCTGGCAGGCTGGCCCGGTCGAGGGCCCGTCCGCCTGGGGCGGGCTCGACTTCACCGGCCATTTCAACGGCCGCATCGACCGGCCGCGTCTGGCCTCGCGCGCCCTGGACCGGGCGGACATCGCCATGCTGGCCGCGGGCGTGCCGCCGGTCGGGCTCGGCGACTGCCTGGTGGCCTCGTGGGACTTCTCGGCCGACATTCCCGCCGAGACCATCACGGACGCCGGTCCCAACCGGCTGGACGGGCTCACCCTCAATCTGCCCACCCGCGCCGTGCCGGGGCACAACTGGACCGGCGAGGTCGTCGACTGGACCCAGGAGCCGGGCCAGTACGGGGCGATCCACTTTCATGACGACGATCTGGTGGATGCCTGCTGGGATCCCGACTTCACCTTCACCGTGCCTGCCGGCCTGAAGCCGGGCGCCTATGCGGCGAGACTGGTGGCTGGCGGCTTTACATTCTACGCGCCGTTCTTCGTGACGCCGCCCAAGGGGCAGGCGCACTCGCGGGTGGCCTTCCTCGCCTCCACCGCGACCTACACCGTCTACCTCAACAACAAGGGACGGTTCCTGTCGCTCGCCACCGAGCTCGGCAAGGGCCTGGTGACGGTCATGGACGATATCGACGCGCTGACCCTCGAATATCCCGAGATCGGCCTTTCGACCTACGACCGGCACAGCGACGGCTCGGGCGTCTGCTATTCCAGCCGCCACCGGCCGGTCACCAATTTCCGGCCCACCGGCCGGCACTGGAATTTCAACCTCGACCTCTTCATTCTCGACTGGCTCGAGCATCTTGGGGGCGACTACGACGTCATCACCGAGGAGCAGCTTCACGAGGAGGGGCTGGACCTCCTCAAGCCCTACAGCGTGGTGCTGACCGGCTCGCATCCCGAGTACGATTCGGCCGACATGCTGGACGCGTTCGAGGCCTATCTGCGCCAGGGCGGCCGCATGATGTACATGGGCGGTAACGGTTTCTACTGGCGGATTGCGCACCACCCCGAGCGCAAGGGCGTTATCGAGGTGCGCCGTGCGGAGGGCGGGGTGCGCGCCTGGGACGCTTTGCCAGGCGAGTACTATCACAGCTTCACCGGCGAGTATGGCGGGTTGTGGCGGCGCAACGCGCGGGCGCCGCAGCGTCTGTTCGGGGTCGGCTTCATCAGCCAGGGCTTCGACAAGTGCAGCTACTACCGCCGCACCGAGGCCGCCGCCGATCCGCGCGCCGCCTGGATGTTCGAGGGTGTCGAGGACGAGCTGCTGGGCGATTTCGGCATCCTCCAGGGAGGCACTGCCGGCCTCGAGATCGACGCCATCGACATGAGCCTCGGCACGCCTCCGCACGCCCTGGTGGTTGGCCGCTCGGAGAATCACTCCAACTCCTACGAGCTGGTTGCCGAGGAGGTGAACATCCCCGATGGAGCCACCGACGCCATCATCAACCCGGACATTCACGCCGACATCACCTTCTTCGAGACCCCGGGTGGCGGCGCGGTCTGGTCGACCGGCTCGATCGCCTATGCGGGCTCGCTCTCCTGGAACGGCTTCGACAACAACATCGCCCGGCTCACCACCAACGTCCTGAACCGCTTCAAGGACGAGCGGCCCTTCACCATGCCGGAGCAAGCGACGTGACCTGCGCCCTGGACGAGCTCGCGGCGATGGTCGACACGCTGCTGCCGGGCGACGGCATCTTTCCGCCGGCTTCGGCCGCCGGAACCGTGGACAAGCTCGCGCAGCGCCTGGGCGGGCCCGCGAGGGCGGCGCTGCTCGCTGCCATCGAGCAATGCGGGGGGCCGCTCGGCCCGCTCGACCCGGAGGCACGGCGGGCGGTCGTGGAGAGGCTGGAGCGCGGGCACCGAGGGCTCTTCGAGACGGTCTTGCGCGTGGCCTTCCTGGGCTATTACGGCAGCGAGCCGGTCGCCGCCGCGATGCGCGCCGGTGGCCTCGATTACCGTCTCACGCCGCAGCCGGAGGGCTATGCCATGCAGCCCTTCGACGAGGAGCGCGACAGGCCGCGTCATCCGCGCGGGAGCTACCGGCGCACCGAGGAGGTGCGCCGGGTCGAGCTGCCGGAGGGGCTGGCATGAGCCAGCGGGCCGACGTGCTGGTGATCGGCGCCGGGCCGAGCGGCGCCATCGTGAGCCTGGTCCTGGCTGCCGCCGGCAAGAGGGTTGTCTGCCTCGAGCAGGGCGGCTGGACGCGGGGCGAGGAGCACCCGCATGCCGATCCGGACTGGGAGTGGCGCCGCTTCGCCGACTGGGCGCCCGATCCCGACGTGCGCGGAAAGGCCGAGGACTATCCCGTCGATACCGACGACGAGCAGGCCCTGATGTGGGCGGGGGTGGGTGGCGCCTCGGTGATCTACACGGCCTTGTGGCCGCGCCTGCGCCCCTCCGACTTCCGCAAGGGCACCGAGCACGGCCTCGCCCCCGACTGGCCGATCACCTACGAGGATCTTGCGTCCTTCTACGACCGCACCGACCTGCTCATGGGCACCTCGGGCCTGGTCGGCGATCAGGCCATGCCGCCGCGCGGCCCCTTCGCCACCCCGCCGATGCCGGCAGGCGCGTGCGGCCGGCACATCGCCGGAGCCCTCGAGCGGCTGGGCTGGCATGGCTGGCCCTTTCCGGTCGCCGCCCTCTCGCAGGACCATGACGGCAGGCAGGGCTGCAACCACTGCGGCGGCTGCTTCGTCGGCTGCTCGCGCGGGTCCCTGGCCGACGCCTCGGCCTGCGTGTGGCCCAAGGCGCTGGCCGCCGGCGCGGAGCTGCGCACCGGCGCCCGGGTCGAGCGGCTGGAGCAGGACGGCAGCGGCCACCTGGCCGGCGCCGTCTATGTGGACCGGGCGACCGGCCAGCGCCGGCGCCAGGAGGCCGACCTCGTGGTGCTCTGCGCCAACGGCGTGGGAACGCCCCGCCTCTTGCTGCTCTCCGCCAACGGCTCGTGCCCCGACGGTCTGGCCAACCGCAGCGGCCAGGTCGGCCGCAACCTCATGCACCACACGCTGGTGGGGGCGGAGTACCGGGTCGATGCGCCGCTGGAGTCCCACAAGGGCATGATCGGGGCGATGATCTCCTCGGAGTTCGCCGAGACCGACACACGCCGCGGCTTCGTCAACGGCTTCAACCTCAACATCGTGCGCGCTCCCGCGCCGGGCAGCCTCGCGGTCGGCGCCTTCAGCGGCCACCGGGCGCCCTGGGGGGAGGGGCATCACGCCTGGTTTCGCCGTCGTTTCGGCCACGGCTTTCGCGCCTATGCCATCGGCGACGACCTGCCCCAGCCCGACAACCGGGTGACCCTGTCCGATCGTCGGACCGACAGCGACGGTCTGCCGGCGCCCAGGATCGCCTATCGGCCGCACGAGAACGACTGGCGGCAGATGCGCTGGGCCAAGCAGCGGTTGATGGAGCTGGGCTCGGCGGCGGGCGCCTTCGAGACGCTGATCAACGACTATGTAGGCGCCGACGGCAAATACCGGACCCCGGCCTGGCACCTGCTGGGGACCTGCCGGATGGGTCTGGACCCGGAACGCTCGGTGGTCGACCGCTGGCAGCGCGCCTGGGACGTGCCCAATCTCTACATCGTCGACGGCAGCATCATGCCGACCGGCGGCGTGGTGAACCCGACCAGCACGGTCTGCGCCCTGGCGCTGCGCGCCGCGGAGCATTTGCGCGACCAGGTGGCGCGCGCCTGAGCCCGACAGCTCAGCGCAGCTCGATGATGGCGGAGCTCCATAACCCCGCCTCGCGGCTTTCGGCCAGCCGCTCGAGCGCCCGGTAGGCGCCCGGCGCGTCCTCACCGGCCAAGGCCCAGCCCTCCAGCAGCATGCGGGCTGCGAGATCCTCGCGCGGCTCGCCGATACGCTCGCCCTCGACCGTGCAGACCGCGCTCATCGTGCCGTCCCGCAGCCGCGCCACCGGCGTGCAGTGGACGAACCCCTCGACCATGGAATCGAGCACGAGCACCGGCTTCCAGCCGCAGCGGACGGGCGGCAGCGCCCTGCGGCAGGTGCGCTCGATCAGGGGAATGAGGATGCCGTGAAGCCGGATGCGGCGGCCGTCGACCACCAGGGCGCCGTCGTCCTCCACCCTGCCGAGCCCGGCGACCAGCTCGGCAGCACGAGGCGGCGGTGACGGTGCGGCGGCCGCGAGGAGAAAGGCCCCGAGAAGAGCCGCCAGCCGACGGCAGGAGCGCTGCCGGCTGGCGGCTGCCGCTCGATCAGCCGTAGATGGGGAATCGGGCGCACAGCGCGCGCACGCGCCCCGCCACCTGCTTCTCGACGGTGGCATCGCCCTCGGGATTGGCGGCCAGCGCATCCAGCACATCACTGATCATGTGCCCGATCTCGCGGAACTCGGCCACCCCGAAGCCGCGGGTGGTGCCGGCCGGCGTGCCCAGGCGGATGCCCGAGGTGACGGTGGGCTTCTCGGGGTCGAACGGCACGCCGTTCTTGTTGCAGGTGATGCCGGCGCGCTCGAGAGCCGCCTCGGCGGCGTTGCCCTTGACCCCCTTGGGCCGCAGGTCGACCAGCATGAGGTGGTTCTCGGTGCCGCCCGAGACGATGTCGCAGCCGCGCTCCATCATGACCGCGGCAAGCGCCCGGGCATTGTCGACGACCTGCTGGCTGTACTCCTTGAACGCCGGGCGCAGCGCCTCGCCGAACGAGACCGCCTTGGCGGCGATCACGTGCATCAGCGGGCCGCCCTGGAGGCCCGGGAACACCGCCGAGTTGATCTTCTTGGCGATGGCCTCGTCGTTGGTGAGGACCATGCCGCCGCGCGGGCCGCGCAGGGTCTTGTGCGTGGTGGTGGTGGTGACGTGGGCGTGCGGCAGGGGCGAGGGGTGCAGGCCCGCCGCCACCAGTCCGGCGATGTGCGCCATGTCGACCATCAGCAGCGCGTCGACCTTGTCGGCGATCGCCCGGAAACGCGGGAAGTCGATGATGCGCGAATAGGCCGAGGCGCCGGCGATGATCAGGCGCGGGCGGTGCTCCAGCGCCAGCCGCTCGATCTGCTCGTAGTCGAGCTGGCCGTCGCTTTCGCGCACGCCGTAATGGACGGCGTTGAACCATTTGCCGGAAAGGGCCGGCCTCGCGCCGTGGGTGAGGTGGCCGCCGGAGGCGAGGTCCATACCGAGGATCGTCTCGCCGGGCTTGACCAGCGCCAGCATCACCGCGCCGTTGGCCTGGGCGCCGGAATGCGGCTGGACATTGGCAAACGCACAGCCGAACAGCTCCTTGGCCCGCTCTATGGCGAGGGCCTCGACGGTGTCGACATGCTCGCAACCGCCATAGTAGCGGCGGCCGGGATAGCCCTCGGCATATTTGTTGGTCAGCACCGAGCCCTGCGCCTCGAGCACGGCGCGGCTCACGATGTTCTCGCTGGCGATGAGCTCGATCTGGTCCTTCTGGCGTGCCAGCTCGTGATCGACGGCGCGGGCGATCTCCGGATCGGCCGCGGCGAGACCGGCGCCGAAGAAGCCGCCGCCATGCTGCACAACGTCGCCGCCAGTCATGCCGTCGCGCATCTCAGCCATCACCCTGCTCTCCGCTGGCCCGTGGCGGCACCCGTCGCGCCGCCAACGCTGGCCCAGCTAATGAAGCCGATTGGCGCTCGGCGCAAGGCGCGGCGGTGCATCTTACCCGGCAGCCGACGGCGTACCCTGATGGATGCTCTCGAGCAGAGGCCCGGCAGGGGCGTAGCCCTTCTCCAGCGCCTTGAGCAGCCAGCGAGCGGCGGCGCGCGGCTGCGGCGGACCGAGCCGGCCTTCCAGCAGCATCGCGCCGATATGAAACTGGGCCTTTGGATTGCCGGCTTCCGCCAGCCGCAGCCAGATCGTCCAGGCGCGGGCATAGTCGCCCTCTTGGTAGGCAGCCACGCCATCCTGCACGCGGCCCGCCTCGGGCGTCTCCGCCATGGGCGCGGCGCCGCCGCCGAGCGTCTTGAACACCGGCTCGGGCAGGTAGGCCCGCCTGGTCGGGCCGTCGAGCTCCTTGGGCGTCGGGCTGCTCTCCAGCTGCGGCGCTGTGGCGGCCGCCGTACGAGCATCGGTGGATGCTATTCCAGCCTCGCCCATGGCCAGGGCGGCTCGGCCGTTGAGCTCCTCCGGCGGCGGATTTTCGTCCGGCCGCAGCGCCGCGGCGGTCGCCGGGTCTCGCTCGACCGGGGCGGGTCCGGCCTCGCCCGCCGCGGGAGGGCCCCGACCGGTGCGCTCGTCCGGCGGTGACGTCGTCTCCGGCCGCGGCGCTACAGCGGCCGCTGGGTCACCCCTGGTCGCCGGGCCGGGCGCCGCTGCGGCCGTGTCACGCTGGCCCGCCGGCAGGATCTCTTCTGGCGATGGTGGCGGTGGTGCTGCAGCCGGGGAGGCGGGGCCGTCGGGCTCCTCGGCCTGCGAGGCGGCGGCGATGGACAGGGCGTCCTCCGCGGTGGCAATCGCGGCCGGGTCCGCCGGATCGTCACGCCCCTCTTGCGGCGCGGCTGCAGCGGCGGCCGGATCCTCCGCGGCGTCGGGAGGTGGCGCCGGGGTCGGTGGCGCCGGGGTCGCAGGAGCGGGCGGTGCCGGCATGGCGCGAGGCGCCTCGGCTGCCGGTGCGGGAGGCATGGCTTCCCGCGGCGCCTGGTGCCCCGCGGCTGCCGGCCGCGCAGCTGTGACGGCGGCCGCCACCGTCTCGTCCGCTGCCGGCACGGCGATCTCCTCCGGCGTCGGCAGAGCTGGAGGCGGCAGCGCCCGCGCCGTCACCGCCGGCAGCGGCATCTCGACGGCGATACTCTCCGGCGGCGGTGTACGCGCGGCCTGGACGACGGCGCCGAGCAGCGCCGCCGCCGCGAGAACGGCGAGCGCCCGCAGGACGATGAGCCCGCGGCGCCCGGAAGACTGCCGCGGGGCGCGGCGCAACTTGGACACGTGCTCCAGGACCCTCTCACTCGACGTCCCCTTGGGGAACACGCCGAGTGTGCACCTTGTCAATTAAGGAGTGGTGTATCTCCCGGTGGATCTCCCTTCGGATCCCCGGATTCACGATTCAGTCGATGTGGCGGACCCGTTCGGAGGCCATCAGGGCCTCGATGCTCTCGGGCAGCTGCAGCCCCGAGCGCACCCTGGCGAGCAGGCTGGCCTCGGCCTCGCGGACGGCTGCCAGGCGCTCCAGAACGTCATCGGCGGTGGCGAGCGGGACTGTAGCCACCCCGTCCTCGTCGGCCAGCAGCAGGTCGCCCGAGCATACCGTTCGACCGCCGATCACCACCGGCAGACCGACCGTTCCGGGGCCGCTCTTGACGCACGAGTCGGGATTGATGCCCGCAGCAAAGACCGGCAGGCCCACGCCGCGCAGGTCGGCCAGATCGCGTACATGGCCGTCGGTCACGAAACCCGCGATCCCCTTGTTGCGCATCATGCCGGCCAGGAGATCACCGCAGATTCCGGAGTGGCGGAAGCCCTCGGTTGCGGCGACGATCACGTCGCCCGCCCGGGCGACGGCGAGGGCGCCGAAGATCGCCAGATTGTCGTTGGGACCGCACCAGCAGGTGACGATCGTCCCGTGGCAGCGCGCCGCCTCCGCCAGGACCGGCTTGATCTCGGGGCCGAGGCCGGCGCGGCCCTGCTGGGCGTCGATGACCCACCCGGTGGTGGCGCTGGCGATCGCCTCGAGCTGCTCGGAGCGTGGCCGCGCGAAGGCGCGCTTGACCGTCAGGACCGGCGGTTCCTCGATCATCAAGTTCCTCCCTGGCTGTTGCTCCCATCTTGCGCCGATAGGCGCGCGCTTGAGAAGCCATGCCGCTGCGGGACGAGATGCCGCGCAGCGGGCGGGTCAACGGCATTGACGGGCCGGCTGCGGGACGCGTAGTGGACCATGACCTATTCGGTGGGCCTGTACGCGTGAGCATGAAAAGCTGGCACCCGGTCACCAGGCTGCTGGTGGTCGTCGGGGCGCTCGGCATCCCCTACCTGCTGTGGACCGGCGCGGAAGACCCGCCGGTGTCGGCTCCGGTATCGCCGGTCGCGCGATCCGATTCTGCCGGCCAGGGCGATGGCGGAGAGGCACCGCCGACCGGCATGCCGGAGCTGCCGCCGCTGGAAGCCTTCACCGCGCTCGTCGAGCGCCCGCTCTTCTCGCCGTCCCGGCGGCCGCCGCCGGCGCCGGCCACGAAGGCGGCTCCGGCGACCGCGACGGCGGAGCCCGAGGAGATCGGCGAGCCCGATTTCCAGCTCGTCGGGACGGTGACGCGAAAGGAGCAGGTCTTCGCGCTGGTTCTGCCCGAGGACGGCGGCAGCGTCCGCTGGCTTGGCGAGGGCGACGAGCTCGACGGCTGGATCATCGTCGAGGTGGGCCAGAACCACCTCGTGGTGCGTCAGGACGACGAGGTCTGGCGCCTCGACATTCTTCGTTAAACCCACCCGGACGATATTGGGCATGCGCAGGCGGCCAGCGGGGACGATCCCGCCCGGCATGCTCCGGAGAGACTGCTGATGGACAGACGCGTAAGGCGAGAGGGCACGCAGGCCGGACTGCGCTCGAGGCGGAACGAGGGCGGCTTCACCCTGATCGAGCTGCTGGTCGTGCTGGTGATCCTCGGGCTGCTCGCCGCCCTGGCCGGCCCCAGGGTGATCGGCTATCTGGGCGGCGCGCGCGCCGACAGCGCACGGCTGCAGATCGAGAGCTTCAGGTCGGCCCTCGACCTCTACCGCATCGACACCGGCAGCTATCCCACGACAGAGCAGGGCCTGACCGCGCTGATGCGCGATCCCGGCGCCCGCGGCTGGCGCGGCCCCTATCTCGAGGGCAGCCAGCTCCCTGCTGATCCCTGGGGCAATGCCTATCTCTACCGGGCGCCCGGCGAGCAGGGAGCCTACGATCTGCTGTCGCTCGGCGCAGACAAGGCGCCCGGCGGCACGGGCGAGGATGCGGATGTCACGAGCGCGAAGCGCTGAGGCCGGCTTCACTCTGCTCGAGGTCATGGTGGTCCTCGTGATTGCCAGCCTTGCGGTCATGGTGGCGCTGCCGCGCTTCGCCTCGCTGTTCGAGCCGAGCCTTGCCGAGCAGGCGCGGCAGGTCGAGCGGACGCTGCGCGAGGCCCGCAGCCGGGCCCGTGCCACCGCCAGCATCCAGGAGGTCGACGCCGCCATGCTGAGGGCCGCCTTGGGACGCGGCGACGGCCGGGTCGAGGGCGAGCAGAGCGTGCTGTTCTTCCCCGACGGCAGCGCCTCGGGCGGCCTCTTCACGCTGCGCAGCGGCAGCGACAGCCTGCTTCTCTCCATCGACTGGCTGACCGGCAGGGTCAGTGCCGGGCATGGCTGAGCGCAGCCGCGGCTTCACGCTGCTCGAGACCCTGGTGGCGCTCGTGATCGTCGCCATCGTGATCGGCGGCGCCCTGCGCGCCCTGGGCGTGGGCATCCGTGGCAGCGACCGGGCGAGCCGGGACCTGGCGATGGCGCAGCTGGCCGAGAGCGTTCTCCAGCAGGCGCGGATCGATCTGCGCGAGGGACGTCCGGGCGAGCCCGAAGGGCGCCGCGGCGAGCTCGAGTGGAGACTCGACCTCGAGCCGATGGAGGGGGCGGCCGAGGCCGGCCCGCAGGCCTCCCGCCTGGTCCTGCTGCGGGCGACGATCACCGGCAAGGGCGGCGACAGCCTCGATTTCTCCACGCTGGCCCTCATGGGGGCAGAGACGTGAGCAGGCCGACCGCCGTCGCCGGCTTCACGCTGATCGAGCTCCTGGTGGCGATGACCGTGCTGGGGCTGGTGAGTGTGGGGGCTGCCACCGGGCTGGGCCTGCTCGGCCGCGCCTGGGGTCGGCAGGAGCAGCGGGTCGCCGAGCAGGCGGCTGTCGTCGACGGAGTCGCGCTGCTGCGCGAGCAGCTCGGCCGCGCGCTGCCCGTCGACTGGGGCGCCGGCCGAGACTACGCGCCACCCTTCCTCGGCACCCCTGACCATGTGCGCTTTCTCAACGTGCCGCCGGACTATCATCCGGGGGGCGGGCTGGCGCTCTGGGAGTTTGCGCTGGAGGACAGGCGCGACAGCCGAGCGCTGCTCGTGCGCCGGTCGGCCTGGACCCGCGACGGGCAGGGGATGGAGCTGCTCGACACCAGTCCGCCGCGCCTGCTGGCCTCGCTGCCGGCGGACAGCCGCTTCGGCTTTTTCGGCCTCGAGGAGGAGGCGCGCGCCGCCGACTGGCACGAGGCCTGGAGTGGGCAGCCGCGCCTGCCGATGGCCGTGCGCCTCGAAGGCGAAGGGATCGAGACTCTCGTGCCGCTGCAGATCGACCTGCCGGCGGGCTGCGCCAATCCGCGCGGCGAGCAGGCGGGCGGATGCGAGGAATGAGCAGGCGCCGCCGCAGCGAGGCCGGTGCCGCCCTGCTCATGGCCTTGTGGTTCTCGGCCGGGGCGGCAATCCTCGCCATGGCCTTCCTGCAGGGCGCGCGTACCGAGACCGGCATCGCCGCCGGCGCCCTCGCCGCGACACGCGCCCGGCTGGCCGAGGAGGCGGCGGTCGCGTGGAGCGCGGCGCGGCTGCTGGACGAGGAGATCGTGCTCGAGCCGGGCGGCACCGCGCTCGAATGGAGCTTCGAGGATATCGGCCTCGGCATCGCCGTCTCGGCCGAGAGCGGCCGCATCGACGTGAACTATGCGGCCATCGAGACCCTGACCGAGCTTGCCACCAAGCTCGGTGTGGAGGAGGACGAGGTGGAGGCGCTGGGCGAGGCGCTGGCCGACTGGCGCAAGGAGGGGGAGGCCGAGGGCGTCCACATCGACCGCCCGCCTCTGGGCTCGCGCCTCCTGCCGCCTCGCGAGCACCGCCTCGCCCATGTGGCCGAGCTGCGCAGCCTGCCGGGCGTGCCGCCGGCGGCCTACACGGCACTCGCTCCGTGGCTCACGGTTCATACCCGCGAGCCGCTGCCCGAGAACAGCCTGCTGCCGCCGCTGCTGCGGGTGACGCCGCGAGGGGCGGATGGCCGGCAGGGTCAGGAGGAGGAGGCGAGCGTGGAGCGGCAGGACGCGCCGCTCGACGCCACGCCGCCTGATGCAGGCGCCCCCGAGACCCGCGCCGATACCGACCCCGACGCGGATGAGGATCTCGATCCCCGGGCCGATCCGGAGGCCGAAGCGGGGACGTCCGGTGACCGGCGCACCGACCCGCTGCAGCTTTACCGGCTGCGCATCGCGACGCGGCAGCCGGGCGGCTACACCACGCTCCGCGAGGTCGTGCTCTGGCTGCGGCCGGGCAAGCCTCGGCCCTATCGCATTCTCGATTTTTCCGCGCCCCTAGTGGGCACGGGTGGCAGGGAGCCTCGATGGCGATCGTGATCGAGGGCCGGCAGGGGCCGGTCCGCGCCTTTTTCTCCTGGTGGCTGGGTGAGCTCCGCGGGCTGCTCGGCATCGACCGGCGCCGTCGCCGCCGCCGCGGGAAGGATCTGGTGCTGCTCTACCATGAGGGGGCGGTCACCGGCGCGCTGGTGGGGCGCGAGCAGGTGACCCAGCTAGGCAGCTTCGTGCTCCCCGACAAGGGCCGGCCGATCGCCGGCGCCCTGCCGACCGCCCTGGCCCGCCAGCGCGGCCGGGCGCCGGTGACGCTGCGCCTCGCCGCGGCGCACGGTCTCGTCGCCCGCGACATGCTGCCGGCCAGTGCCGAGGGTGATCTGCGCGCCATCCTCGGGCACAAGATCGACCTGCTGACACCTTGGACCCGCGAGGAGGTGCGGATCGCGCCGGAGATCGAGGGCCGACGCGAGGACGGACGGCTGGCCGTCGCGGTCTCGGTTGTCCCCAAGGCGGTGCTCGACGAGGTGCGCGACCGGCTGGCCGAGCTGGGCCTGCGCGTGCGCCATGCCGACCTCGCCGGGGAGGACCCGTGGGCGCCGCCGGGGCCGGATCTGCTCGGCGGTGCCGAGGCCGCCAACGGGGGCTCGCGCTCCGGTGGCCTTGTCGCCGTCCTGGTCCTGCTCGCAGCGCTGGTCTATGGCGGGTGGGCGGCGGTCGCCCTGTACTCCGGAGAGCGCACGCTGGAGAGCCGGCTCGCCGAGGTGGCGCGGCTCGAGGCGCAGATGGCCGACCTGCCGGAGCTGCGCAAGGAGCTCGACGAGCTCCGCGACCAGCGCAGCTTCGTCGCAAGCCAGCTGCGCGACAGGCCTTCGGCAGCCGTGACCCTCGAGGCGTTGACCCGGGCGCTGCCGGACAGCGTCTGGCTCGCCGACCTCGCACTGAGCAACGGCGAGATCCAGATCACCGGCTACGCGGCCAATGCCGCCCATCTCCTGCCGCTTCTGGAGTCGACCCGCCATTTCGCTGACGTGCGCTTCCGCGCACCAAGCACCAAGACCTCTGTCGAGATGGCGCCCGGGCAGCGGCGGGAGCTCGAGCGGTTCTCCATCGCCGCCAAGGTCCAACCCACCACGGAGCTCGAGCCGTGACCGGTCTTCCGCGCGGCCTGGGCCGCCTTCTCGCCGTCCTGCTGCTGCTGGCGGCGCTCGGCGGCATCGGCGCGCTCGTCTGGCTACCCGTTCACCTGATGGCCGGGCAGGAGCGCGCAGTGGCCGAGGCCGAGGCCCGGATCGCCGCGCTCGAGGCCCGGCGCTCGGATCGCGAGCGCCTCGGGAGCGAGCGGCAGCGCCTCGAGGGAGAGCAGGCACGGGACCGCTCGGTGGTGCGGACGCCCACCGCGGCGCTCGCCGGCGCCGAGCTCCAGGCGCTTGTCTCGGCGATCGTGCTGGGTAGCGGCGGCAAGCTCGAATCGGTGCAGATCCTCGAGCCCCGGGAGCAGGGCCCGTTCGAGGAGATCGGGCTGCGCCTGACTCTCACCGTCGGAACCGAGGAGCTTCGCCACCTGCTCTACGCGCTGGAGGCGAGCACGCCCGCGATGCGCGTGACCTCACTCTCCCTGCGCCCGGCCGGCGAGGACGGCAGGGAGGGGACGGCTCCGCCGTTACATGTCACCCTTCAGGTCGCCGCCTTCGCCGCTATCGATCAGTCGTCCTGAAGTGTATTTCTTTTCCTACGTTGATGCTGTTGACAAGCCGCGCGCGGGCGAGAATATAGACAGTGAGCCAGGACAGTCGCAGCGGCTTGCGCAACTGGGCAAAGAGCGGGTCGCATCATCTGCGGGTCCGGCCAGAACTTCATCGCTCAGCGAGAGGGTCGGCGATACCATGACCGACGAGAGCCCACCCGGCCAGTGAGCCCGGCTTTGCCAGTGAGGCGAAGCCGGCGCCGTAGTCCGGACGCAAGCAGCGTCCGGGGCGTGATCTCAAAATTCGGTTGTTCGCGACGCCCATTCGTGAATGGGCGCATGATGTCCGGCTATGGTCCGGACATGTCCAGTACCCAAAACGCCCCGTCGGTATCGCCGGCGGGGCGTTTGACGTTCCGCCTCTCCTCCTGTTTTCTTGCCCGCGCGCAAGCGCCAGGGTGGAGGGACGGACATGGCGGAGGTGACCTACAGGCCCGGTGACAGCGACGAGCGCCCCTGGGGGCGCTGGCAGGTGCTCGAGGTCGGCGAGGGCTTCGTCGTCAAGCGGATCACCGTGAGCCCGGGCGGGCTCCTGTCGCTGCAACTCCACCATCATCGTTCGGAGCATTGGGTCGTCGTGCGCGGTCGCGCCCGGGTCACCTGCGACGAGCGGGTCTTCGAGCTGGCCGCCAACGAGAGCACCTTCATTCCGGTGCGCGCCGCCCACCGCATCGAGAATCCGGGGGCGGAGCCCTTGGAGCTCATCGAGGTGCAATGCGGCGCCAGGCTCGACGAGAACGACATCGTGCGCCTCGAGGACCGCTACGGGCGCGGCTGAGCCGGCACGACGGGCATAAAGGCAGGGAGCAAGGAAGATGAAGACCGTTCTGGTGACGGGGGGCTCGCGCGGCATCGGGGCGGCGGTCTGCCGTCTCGCGGCGCACGCCGGGTGGGACGTGGCGATCAACTATGCCGGCAACAGCGAGGCTGCCGAGGAGGTCGCTGCCGACGTTCGCGGCGCGGGGCGTCGCGCGCTCACCATCCAGGCCGACATCGCCGACGCGGCGGCCGTCGAGGCGATGTTCGAGCTGTGCGCCGCCGAGCTCGGCCCCGTCGACGCGCTGGTCAGCAATGCGGGTATCATCCATGTGGCCGCACCGCTGGCCGACATTCCGCCGGCCGACATCCAGCGCGTCGTGCAGGTCGATCTCGTTGGCCATCTTTTGTGCAACCGCGAGGCGGTGCGCCGCATGGCCCGCTCGCGGGGCGGCCGCGGCGGGGTGATCGTCAACATCTCCTCCATGGCCTCCGAGCTTCTCGGCGCCGGCGGCTTCATTCCCTACGGCGCCGCCAAGGGCGGCATCGACGTGCTCACCAAAGGCCTGGGCAAGGAGGTCGCGGGCGAGGGGATCCGCGTCAACGGCCTGCGCCCGGGGCTGATCGACACCGACATCCAGCACGACACCGGGATCGAGGACCGTATCGCGAGGTTCGGCGCCTCGGTGCCGCTCGGCCGCGCCGGCACTGCTGAGGAGGTGGCCGAGGCGGTCCTCTGGCTGATGTCGGAGAAGGCTTCCTACGTGGCCGGCACCGTCTTCAACGTCTCCGGCGGCCGCTGACGCGCTCCTGCCCGCTCCCCGGCTCTTCAAAGCGCCGCGATCTCTACCCACATCTCGCCCAGGGCCGACCGGATGCCGCCTTGCGGGTCCGGCCGGCGGGTCTGCTCGCACGAGGGACAGGGAAGAGATGGATTTCGACAAATATACCGACAGGGCAAAGGGCTTCGTTCAGGCGGCACAGGCGCTGGCGCTGCGCGAGGGCCATCAGCGGTTCCTGCCCGAGCACCTGCTCAAGGTGCTGCTGGACGACAGCGAGGGGCTGTGCGCCAACCTGATCCAGGCGGCCGGCGGCGAGCCGCGGGCGGCGCGCCAGGGGGTCGAGGAGCTGCTCGGCCGCCAGCCGAAGGTGGAGGGCAGCGGTGCCGGGCAGCTCTATCTGGCGCCGGAGACCGCCCGCCTGTTCGACCAGGCCGAGAAGATCGGCAAGAAGGCCGGCGACAGCTATGTCACCGTCGAGCGGCTGCTGCTGGCGATCGCCCTTTCGGCCACCGACGCCGCAAAGGCGCTGGCTCGCTCGGGCGCGACCCCGCAGGGCCTCAATGCCGCCGTCGAGGCCATGCGCAAGGGCCGCACGGCGCAAAGCAGCTCGGCCGAGGAGGGCTATGACGCCCTGAAGAAATACACCCGCGATCTCACCGCGATGGCCCGCGAGGGCAAGCTCGACCCGGTGATCGGCCGCGACGAGGAGATCCGCCGGGTCATCCAGGTGCTCTCGCGGCGCACCAAGAACAATCCGGTGCTGATCGGCGAGCCCGGCGTCGGCAAGACCGCCATCGCCGAGGGTCTGGCGCAGCGCATCGTCAATGGCGACGTGCCCGAGAGCCTGCGCGACCGGCGCCTGCTGGCGCTCGACCTGGGCGGCCTCGTGGCCGGTGCGAAATATCGCGGCGAGTTCGAGGAGCGGCTCAAGGCCCTGCTGCAGGAGGTCCAGCACGCCGAAGGCGAGATCGTCCTCTTCATCGACGAGCTGCACACGCTGGTGGGCGCGGGCAAGGCCGAGGGGGCGATGGACGCCTCCAACATGCTCAAGCCCGCCCTGGCGCGCGGCGAGCTGCACTGCGTGGGCGCCACCACACTGGACGAGTACCGCAAGCACATCGAGAAGGATGCGGCCCTGGCGCGGCGCTTCCAGCCCGTGTTCGTGAGCCAGCCCAATGTCGAGGACGCCATCTCGATCCTGCGCGGGCTCAAGGAGAAGTACGAGCTGCACCACGGCGTGCGGATCACCGACGGTGCGATCGTCGCGGCGGCGACCCTCTCCAACCGTTACATCACCGACCGCTTCCTGCCCGACAAGGCGATCGATCTGGTTGACGAGGCGGCCGCCAGGAAGCGCATGGCGATCGACAGCAAGCCCGAGGAGCTCGATGAGCTCGACCGGCGCATCGTCCAGCTCAAGATCGAGCAGGCGGCGCTGGAGAAGGAGACCGACCAGGCCTCGCGCGAGCGGCTCGAGCGGCTCAGGAAGGAGCTGGCCGAGCTGGAGCAGCACTCCGCGGCGCTCACCGCCCGCTGGGAGGCCGAGAAGGGCAAGCTCGCCGGCGCCACGAAGCTCAAGGAGCAGCTCGAGCACAAGCGCAACGAGCTGGCCATCGCCCAGCGCCGCGGCGACTTCGAGGAAGCCGGGCGGATCGCTTATGGCGAGATCCCCGAGCTCGAGCGCCAGCTTGCCGAGGCCGAGGCGGGCGAGGTCGAGCGTGTGGTCCAAGAGGAGGTGGTCGAGCAGGACATCGCCCAGATCGTGGCGCGCTGGACCGGCGTGCCGGTCGACCGGATGATGGAGGGCGAGCGCGAGAAGCTGCTCGGCATGGAGACCAAGCTCAGGACCCGCGTGGTCGGCCAGGAGGATGCGCTGGCGGCGGTCAGCAGTGCGGTGCGCCGCGCGCGGGCCGGGCTGCAGGATCCCCACCGGCCGATCGGCTCGTTCCTGTTCTTGGGCCCGACCGGCGTCGGCAAGACCGAGCTGTGCAAGGCGCTGGCCTCGTTCCTGTTCGACGACGATCAGGCCATGGTCCGGGTCGACATGTCGGAATACATGGAAAAGCACGCGGTCGCCCGGCTGATCGGCGCGCCTCCGGGCTATGTCGGCTACGAGGAGGGCGGGGCGCTCACCGAGGCGGTGCGGCGGCGGCCCTACCAGGTGATCCTGTTCGACGAGGTCGAGAAGGCGCATCCCGACGTCTTCAACGTCCTGCTGCAGGTCCTCGACGACGGCAGGCTGACCGACGGCCAGGGCCGCACCGTCGACTTCCGCAACGCGCTGATCGTGCTGACTTCCAATCTCGGCTCGGACTATCTGGCCTCGCTGCCCGAGGGCGCACCCGCGGCCGAGGCGCGCGAGCCGGTGATGGAGGTGGTGCGCAGTGCCTTTAGGCCCGAGTTCCTCAACCGGCTCGACGAGATCATCCTCTTCAACCGGCTGGGCCGGGCGCAGATGAAGGACATCGTCGAGATCCAGCTGGGGCATCTGCGCCGCCTGCTGGCCGAGCGGCGCGTCGCGCTGGAGCTGGACGAGGCGGCCCGCGACTGGCTGGCCCATGCCGGCTACGACCCGGTCTACGGAGCGCGGCCGCTCAAGCGGGTGATCCAAAAGAACCTGCAGGACCCTCTGGCGACGATGATCCTCGAGGGGAAGGTCAGCGACGGTGACCGCCTGCGGGTGGATGCCGGCCCTGCCGGTCTGCTCATCGAGCCGGCGGTCTCCGCCGCCGCCTGAGCGGCAGCAAGAAAGCAGAAGGCGCCGTCCGCCCGGACGGCGCCTTCTTGTCGTTCTTCGGTTGCGCGCCGACTATTTCTTCTCGGCTACCAGCTGCTGTCCGCCGCCGGCGCGTGTCGCGTCGACCGACGCGCGCAGCGCCACGAAGCGCTTGAGCTCGCGCCCCTTGAGCGGGTCGGCGACGACCTGCTCGACCGACTGGGGGTTCACCTGGGTGCCGGACTTGAGCACCTCGTAGTGCAGATGCGGGCCGGTCGACAGGCCGGTCGTGCCGACATAGCCGATGACCTCGCCCTGGCGGACCCGGGCGCCGCGCCTGGTGTCCTTGGCGAAGCGCGACATGTGGGCATAAGCGGTGCTGTAGGTCTCGTTGTGGCGGATCCGCACATAGTTGCCGTAGCCCTTGTTGCGTCCGGCGAACTCGACGACGCCGTCGCCGGCGGCGTAGATCGGCGTGCCGGTCGGGGCGGCGAAGTCGGTGCCCTTGTGCATGCGGGTGTAGCCCAGCACCGGATGCCGCCGCGGGCCGAAGGTCGAGGACAGGCGGGCGCCGTCGATCGGCGTCTTCATCAGCCACTTGCGCAAGGGACGGCCGTCGGCGTCGTAATAGTCCGCGCTGCCGTCCTCGCGCTCGAAGCGGTAGGCGGTGATGGCGCGGTCGCCCAGATGGAGGGCCGCGAACCGGACGCCGGCGCCGCGCGCCTCGCCGCCATCGCCCAGCGAGAGCCGGTCGTAGACCAGCTCGAACCGGTCGCCCGGCTGGACGTCGCGCTGGAAGTCGACGTCCCAGCTGAACAGCTTGATGATCTCGTGGAGTGTCTCGAGCGGGACCTCGGCGGCGCGCGCCGCCTCGTAGAGCGAGCTGTCGATGGGACTCGTCGCATAGGCCTGCTCGCGGACGAGGTCGCGCTCGACGGTCTCGGCAGTGAAAACGCCGCTCTCGTCGCGGCGCAGCCGCAGGTCGTTCTCGAAATCGACATTGAGCGACAGGCTGGCGAGGCGGATCGCCCCCTCGCTCTGGGCGTCGGCAAGGCCGATCTCCAGCGCCTGGCCGATCTTCAGGCGGCGCGGGTCGTAATGCCCGCGCAGCGAGCTCACCACCTCGTGGGCCTCGCTGCGGGCGACACCCATGCGCGTCAGGATGTCGAGGAGCGTGTCGCCGCGCCGCACCACCACGACCTGGCCGGCGCCGTCCTTCTCCGCGGCTGCCTCGTCCGTGGCCGGCTGTTCCCCGTCGATGGCCTCGAGCGCCGCCTCGCCGAGGCTTGCCGGCGGGGCGGGTTCGGCGCCCGGCTCCTCGGGTGCCGGCGGTGTGGACGCCGCGAGCGGCGGCTGCGGCAGGCCGGAAAGCGGCTCGCTGGACGGCTCCAGGCTCGCCATCTGCAGCGTCGGCGCAAGCCCGGCCGGCGCTGCCTCGATCAGCGGCGGCTCGCCTTGCGGCGCGGCCGGTCCCGCCTCGACAGCCGGCACGAGCGCGGCTGGCGGCTCCTTCTCCTGTGGCGGTCCGCCCAGCAGCAGCACGGGCGTCTCGCGGGCAGGGGAGGCTGCGGGCGGCGGCGCCTGGTCGAGGAGGCCGGTCATGTGGCGAAGCGAGCCCAGGGCTCGTCCGGCGGCGGGGGCGATGTCGGGAGCGAGCGTCCACACGGTGAGGCCGCCGGCGGTGATGCCGGCAACGAAGGCGGTGGCGCTCGCGAGAGCGACGAGGCGACCGAAGCCGGCCTCGGACTTTCTGCGTCGGGGCAAGGACACACCTGCTTCTATACGCGTGACGGCAAGCGCACCGTCATCGCTGACGCGGCGGGCGATGCCGCCGCAAGGCGGGCAGCCGGGGCAACGGCCACCCGATCCTCCTCCGATGCAGACCATGCAGACGGGCGATTTTCCTGTCAACGAAAGCCGCCGGTTTCGCGGCTTTTTCGCGGGTTCCGCGATCTGTCCGGTGGCTCGGACAGCCGATCGGCGACGTGAGGGCGAAAAGCCTCTTGCGTGGCGCGGGGGTGGTGGGTATATCTCCGGCCGTGGCGCGGCGGTGGTGCTGCCGCGCACGAGGGAGGTTGTCTCTTGCGGCTGGGTAGTCGCTGCGGACGACCGGTGCTCTTTGACATCGTGATTGTTGATGTAGAGGGGATGTGCAGGCGGCGGCTGGGAAGCCTGCCGTGAGCGCATCTTCGAGAGGTGTGGTAGCGACCTGTCTGGTCCGGTTTCGATCGGATCGTTG
>JAWZSN010000020.1:0-110129 GCA_033875255.1 Geminicoccaceae bacterium 1502E
GGAGGGGGCCGGCGGCGGTGGCGCGGCCGTGGTCGGTGGGTCTGCGGCAGCGGGGGCGAGCCCCCGGACGATCGGCGCTGCCCTCGAGCTGGCGCCCTCGACCGTGTCGACCGGCTCCAACGAAGGCTGGGCAGGTGCCGAAGGCGTGGCATGAGCTTCATGGCCTGCCTGCCCCGCGCCGCCGCCAACCCCGAAAGAGAACGTATGGCCCGCCCCGTTTGCAAGAGGGTTCTGAAGGCTGGTCCTGTCCGGTCTGCGCCAACGTATCCGGTCTCACGAGCTCTGCCCGTGGCCAGGATGGAGATCCGCGCACCCCGGTCCTCATAAAAGGACTCGGCGACTGGGCGCCGTTCTCTCTCCCAGGTTTCCAGGGCGGCGATTGACCTTCAGGCCATCTTCAGGTCCTTCCCGCAACCATCGTGGGCCGCCGGCGCGATCTCCTGCCGGGCGGCCGTTCCGTCAGCCGGCAGGCATGCCGTGGCCGGGTGCGAAGGTGGTCTGGCGCCGCAGCATGGCCCAGGCGATCCGCGCCAGCTTGCCCGCGAGCGCCACCAGAACGACGTTGCCCCTGTTGCCCGGGCGGTGGGCTCTGGCGAGCAGGCCCCGCAACCATTCTCCGAGCGGGGTGGCGCTGGCCGCCAGCGGCTTCATCGCCGCCCGGGCGCCGTGGATCAGCAGCATCCGCAAGTAGCGGTTGCCGCGTTTGGTGATGCCGAGCAGCCGGGGGCGCCCCCCGGTGGTGTGTTGCCTTGGCACGAGACCCAGCCATCGATGCCACCGGCATCGATCCGATCCCGAAGGGACGGCGCGCAGGGCGCGCCGAGGGGCCCCCAGGTCGCGGGCCTTCCTGAACGCAGCGGCATCGCCGACGGCAGCCACCAGGGCGGTGGCGCCCGGGATCCCGAGGCCCGGGATCGTGCCCAGCCGCCGTGCCGCAGGGTCGTTGCGGGCCAGCTCGGCGAGCTCCTCGTCGAGGCTCGCGATGCGCCGGTCCAGCCCCCGCCACCCGGCCTGCGCGTCGATGATCAGCCGGCGGATGCGCCCGCTCACCGCGAAGGCCGGATCGCTGACCAGCCCGTCGAGCGCCTGCTCGAGCTTGCGCCGCCCCTGGGGAAACACGTGGCCGCGCTCGAGCAGGATCGCCCGCAACTGGTTGATCAGCGCCGTCCGCGCCCCCACCAGCCGCGAGCGCACAAGGTGCAGGGTCTGCCGGCACAGGATCCGGAGGTCGAGCTGGTCCCCGCTCCCCGGCGGCACGAACCGCATGCCCGGCCGCGAGGCCGCCTCGGCGATCCCCTCGGCGTCCCGCTCGTCGTTCTTCTGCGCCTTGACGTAAGGCCGCACATACTCGGGCGGCATCAGCCGCACCGTGTGCTCCTGCGCTTCCAGCAGCCGGCCCGGATGATGCGCCCCGCAGCACGCCTCCATCGCCACGACACGAAGGCGGCAGCGTCGCCGTCAGGGCGAGAAGGCTCTCCTGCCGCATCCGCCGCCGGAGCGCCACCGCCCCCTTCTCGTCCCGTCCCAGGACGCTGCCCACGGCCTTGCCCAGATCGATCGCGAGCAGCACGATGGTCATGGTCCGCTCCTTCCGTCTCCACAACAGCGCATCCTGGCGGATGCAGCCGAGGAGGGGCGGGCCATCCCATAAAAAAAACCAGCCGCGCGCAGCGCCTTGGGCGGCTCCGTTGGCGGAAATCGGCTCCGAAGCCTGGCCGTTCAGCGGATCTTCACCGCTTCCAGCGATCCTGCCGGGGTGGGCTTCCGCCGCCGCATCGACGCGGGGGTGCGCCTGTTCCACCATGTGAGAGGATGGCACGGGAGGAGTTGGAACGGGATGAGCCTGGCTCAAAGCGTAGCCGGCGTTCGTTAGGTAGTGTGCGCCGTCGCCGGGGGCGACGCTGTCAAGCTTGGGCTCGGCGAAGACCTGCCCGATGGGGCGCGGTCCGGGGCTGTAGGGCGGCAGGTAGAGAAGAGGCGCCCTGGCGGCACGGATCGCGGCACGGGTGCCGGGCGCGAGCGTCGGCGCCACGGACTGCTCGACCCAGGCCCGGAAGGCCGCGCCGTTGATCGGTCCGTCGAGCGCGCAGAGCGCGGTGATCCGGCGGCGGTGAAGGCCGGGGTCTTGGCGCTGCGGAACGGCGCCTTGCCCGGCAGAAGCCCGTTTGCCGGGGCCCGGCCGCGCAGCTTCGTCATGCTGGTCCTGACCCCCTCGACAGCGTTGCTGTCGAGCATCGCTGAATACCAGCCGCCGCGGGGTCGACCCGGCCCTGGTGACGGCTCCAGCGCGCCCGGCGCGACGCCACGTCAAGCCGGTCCCGCTCCAACACGGGATGAACGCGGCCGGACGCGCTGCCGGGCATCGCCCGGCGTTATGGTTCCTCGACCTCTGGCGTGCCATGTTGCCGGATGGTGGGAGAGGGGCGGCCATAAGGTTTGGCGGCGGCGCAGTTCCACTGCCAGCAGGATGCCGACGCGCAGGGAAGATCCGGTGAACGGGCACCACCCCAACCGACGGGAAAACTGACAGAAGGCCGCGCGCCGCGCCTCGCCCGGACGCTCCGCCAGCCCCGCGTCCGGTCTTGCACGGGCGAGGCATGCTGAAGGTGCGCCGTGTCGGTCGGACGCTGTGGTGGCAGGCAAGGCGCTGCGCGCGGCTTTTGTTTGCTCTCTTTCCCGTCAGTCCGGCCGGCGCTGGCGTGGCCGGCCGGCGCCTCGACCTGACAGAAAATGAAAAAGACCTTCCTGCGCGCAGCCCTCCCTTCGCTCCGACCGTGTCGACCTATTGCGGGCCCTCGAGCAGGGCGGTGATGCGCTCGTGCAGCGCCCTGGAGACCCGCACGCCGTCTCTCATGCTGCGTTCGCGAGCCTCGTAGCGGCGTTGCGAGGGCAGGCGGGCTCCCTGGCCGGTGATGGCGGCGAACAGCGCCTCGGCGCCCTGGTGGCCGGCTGCCGTCCGGCCGCCGCCCAGGAAGGCGGGGTCGAGGGCGATGATCAGCTCGCCATGGCAGGGTGCGGCGCTGACGCCTGCGTCGAAGGCGGTCGATTCCATGCTGGTCAGATCGCCGATCAGCGGGCCTGCGAGCAGCTCGACCATGGTCGCCAGGGCCGAGCCCTTGTGCCCGCCGAAGGGCAGCATGGCGCCAGCCAGGGCGGCTTCGGCGCTGGTGGTGGGCTGGCCGGCCTGGTCGATGCCCCAGCCGAGCGGGATCGGCTTGCCGGCGAGCTTGTGAAGCGCGATGTCGCCACGCGCGATCTCGCTGGTGGCGAAATCGAAGACATAGGGCCGGTCCTCTCCGCGCGGCCAGCCGAAGGCGAAGGGATTGGTGCCGAGGATCGGCCGCGTGCCGCCGGTGGGAGCGACCCAGCAATGATTGGGCGTCATCGCGATCGCCGCCAGGCCATGCGCGGTGATGGCCTCGATCTCGGGCCACAAGGCAGCGAAATGGAAGCAGTCGTTGATGGCGAGGACCGAGACCCCGACCTCCCGCGCCTGCCGCACCACGGTCGGCAGCGCCCGCTCGAAGGCGGGCAGGGAGTAGCCGAAACGGGCATCGGCGCGCACCACCGAGGCCGACTGCTCGGTGATCACCGGGACGGCATCGGGCACGAAGCGCGGGTGCCGGACGGTCTCGACGCATCCTGGCAGCCGGTAGAGGCCGTGCGAATGGCACTCGTCCCGCTCGCCCGCGGTGATCACCTCCGCGACCGGCCCCGCCTGCTCGCGGCTCAGGCCGGCCTGCAGGAGGACCTTCAGGGCAAGCTCGCGGACCTCGTCCACGCTCATCAGGACATGTTCGGTCGCGACCTGCCCGGCCTCGTTGCTCGTCATGGATAGATGCCACCCTTCTCGAAATTCCGGAGAATGGTTAGCACCCGCAAGCCGGTTTGGCGACAAGACGGTTCGATCCGGCGGGACAGTTGCCGCTGCCGGCCCGCAAAAAAACAGAAAACCTTCCCGCGCGCAGCGCTTCGCGCTGCTCAGTCCAGCTCGAATCTGTCCTTGTAGTCGCGCAGCAGCGCCGGGTCCTGGTCTTCCTTGCGCAAGAAGCAATTGCCGACGGCGAGGCGCTCGATTCCGGTGCCCATGAAGCAGCGGAAGGCGTCGGCGGGGGTGCAGACGATGGGCTCGCCGCGGACGTTGAAGCTGGTGTTGACGAGGACCGGGCAGCCGGTGCGGGCCTTGAAGGCGCTGATGAGCGCGTGGTAGCGCGGGTTGGTGTCCTCGTGGACGGTCTGGATGCGCGCCGAGTAGTCGACATGGGTGACGGCCGGGATCTCGGAGCGGGCGACGTTGAGCTTGTCGATGCCGAAGAGGGCCTGCTCCTGCGCGGTCATCTGCCGGCGGCGTTTCCCGGCGACGTCGGCCACCAGCAGCATATAGGGGCTGTCGCCGTCGAGCTCGAACCACTGGGCCACGTCCTCGCGCAGCACCGAGGGGGCGAAGGGGCGGAAGCTCTCGCGGTACTTGACCTTGAGGTTCAAGACCTTCTGCATGGTGGGCGAGCGCGGGTCGCCCAGGATCGAGCGGCCGCCGAGGGCACGGGGTCCGAACTCCATGCGGCCCTGCATCCAGCCCACCGCCTTGCCGTCGGCCAGGGCCAAGGCGGTCTCGTCGATGAGCTGCTGCCCGGGCAGAATCTCGAAGCGCGCCCCGGCGGCGGCGAGACCGGCCTCGATCCGCTGCTGATCGAAAGAAGGACCCAGATAGGCGCCCTTCATCAGGTCGCGCTGGCCGTCGATCGGCAGACGCGGCCTGCCGGCGTGGCCGTGACAGGCGGCGAGGGCGGCACCGAGCGCGCCACCGGCGTCGCCGGCCGCCGGCTGGATCCAGATATTCTCGAAGACGCCTTCGCGCAGCAGCCTGCCATTGGCCACGCAGTTCAGGGCGACGCCGCCGGCAAGACACAGATTGCGCTCGCCGGTGGACCTCGCGATGCCGCGGGCGAGCTTGAGCACGACCTCCTCGGTGACCGCCTGGACGGAGGCCGCCAGGTCCATCTCGCGCTGGCCCAGCCGGTCCTCGGGGCGGCGCGGCGGACCGCCGAAGAGCTCGGCGAAGCGCCCGTTGGTCATGGTGAGGCCGGTGCAGTAGTCGAAATAGGAAAGGTCGAGGCGGAAGCTGCCGTCGTCCTTGATGTCGATGAGATGGTCCTTGATGAGCCCGGCAAAGCGCGGCTCGCCATAAGGGGCGAGGCCCATCACCTTGTACTCGCCGGAGTTCACCTTGAAGCCGGTATAGTAGGTGAAGGCCGAGTAGAGCAGGCCCAGCGAGTGGGGGAAGTGGATCTCCTTGGTGATCTCCAGCCGGCTGCCGTGGCCCACGCCCAGCGAGGTGGTGCACCACTCGCCGACACCGTCCATGGTGAGCACGGCAGCGCGCTCGAAGGGCGAGGGGAAGAAGGCGCTGGCGGCGTGGCTCTGGTGGTGCTCGGTGAACAGCAGCGAGCCGTTCCACGCCTCGCCGCCGGCGAGCCGGCGGAGCCTTTCCCGCAACAGGCCCTTTTGGAAGAGCTTCTCCCGGATCCACACGGGCAGCGCCATGCGGAACGAGCGAAAGCCGCGCGGCGCCGTCGCCAGATAGGTCTCGAGCAGCCGCTCGAACTTGAGGAACGGCTTGTCGTAGAAGACCACATGGTCGATGCCCGCCATGTCGCAGCCGCCGGCCTCGAGGCAGAAGGCGGCGGCGCGATGCGGGAAGCCGGCATCGTGCTTTTTCCGGGTGAAGCGCTCTTCTTGCGCCGCCGCCACGATGTCGCCGTCGACGACGAGGGCGGCTGCACTGTCGTGGTAGAAGGCCGAGATGCCGAGGATCCGCATGGCCGGGCCTGCCCGTCGGCTCTTCAAAACAGCGTGTAGATGAAGGGTGCGACGGCGCTGCCCTTGGTGAGCACGATCAGGCCGCCGAAGAGCGCGGTCATGACGAGGATCGGCAGCAGCCAGAACTTCTTGCGGGCGCGCATGAAGCGCCACAGCTCGGACAGGAATTCCAAGGGAGGCCTCCGGAAAACGCAGCTCAAAACTGGTTGATCATGGTCTCGGGCGCCGGCCCTGGCGGGTCGCGGTCGATCCAGTAGCTCGCCGCCGCCGGCTCCTTCCTCAGCCGCAGCGGGTCCTTGCCGGCAAGGCGCATCAGCAGGCCGATCGGCACCACGGTGGTGGCGTAGATCAGCAGCATCACCACCGGATTGACCACCTTGAAGAGCACGAGGCCGAGCCGGGTCCAGGCGCGGTTGAGGGGCGCCAGGAAACGCGGCGCCACGAGCCCCGCCAGCGCCAGCAGGCCGCCGATCGTCACCAGCGCCAGGGCCGGCCGGTCGAAGCCGCTGCCCGACAGGCCGCGGAGGAGCCCCAGCGCCAACAGGATGCCGCCCACGGTGAGCCCGAAGGAGCGCTCGCTGGGGCCTGCTACCTCTTCCTCCTCATGCGCCTCGAAACTCTCGTGCGACCTGCCGGCCATGGGCGGCTCCCTCTCGCGGCCTCGACGACGGCCGGTTTTCTCATCCGATCTCACCCGCCGCTGGCAAGCGCCTGGCTGGCAGAGGCCCACGCTCGCAGGCGCTCGGTGACGGCCCGGGCGATCAGCTCGTTGCCCAGTCGGTTGGGGTGGCCGTCGATCTCGAAATAGACCCGCTCGCCGCGCCTTGCAGCCTCGCGCAAGGCCGCTGTCAGGTCGAGTGTCTGGATGCCGCGCGCCGCCATCGCCCCGGCCAGCCGCTCGATCCGCGGCGGCGGATCGTCCTCGCCGGCCGGCAGGTAGACATGCTCCTTGGTCGGCACGAGCAGCACCAGGAAGTCGGCGCCGTGCCTGCCTGCCAGGCGCTGCGCCCGCTCCACCGTCTGCACCACGAGATCGAAGCTCGGCGCGTTCTCGCCCAGCTCCTCGTCGGAAGGCGCATAGAGGGCGGGGGCGAGCTGCAGGGGGCCATCCTCGAGCTGCAGCGTCACGCTGCCGGCGCGCGCTCCCAGCATGCGTCGCGACTCGCGCAGGAACCAGAACAGGTAGCTGTGCTCGAGAGCGCCCTCGAGGCCGCCGGACCGGTCGCGAAAGCCCCAGTCGAGATAGCTGCCCGGGCGACCGGCATCCAGCCAGCCCTGGAAGTTGGCGGCGTCCACCAGGTCGTTGCCCGGAAAGAGCGCGAACAGCACCAGCTTCGGCTGGAGGCCCAGCCCGTGAGCCTCCAGCGCACGCAGATATTGCTGCGGCGCCATGCCCGGCAGGCCCAGATTGACGAGACCGCCGCCCATCTCCTGGCGGACGAGCGCCGCCCACGCCTCCTCGTCCTCCACGCCGTAGCCGAACGCCATGGAATCGCCCACCAGGACGATCTCGCTGGTCGGCGGCCATGGTCCGCGATTGCGGAAACCATGGCTGTCGGTCCGGAAGGAGAAGGCCAGATCGGTGCGGGCGATGCGGCCGGCATGATCGGGCGCATAGCGGAAGCCCAGCTCCGGGTCGGAGCGGATCATGCCGCCGCGCGCGGCGCGCTCGGCGGCGCCGACCTCCGCCCACATCAGGCGGACCTGCGCGGTCTCCGGCAGGAGCTGCGGGAACAGCCGCAGGAAGCCCTCGAAGGCGGCGGCCCCGACGAGGAGGGCCGCGGCGAGCAGCGTCAGGTTGAGCAGGGCGGCGCGCCTGGCACCCCGCCCGGTGCCGGGCCCTCGGCTCGTCGACAGGCGGGCCCGGGTCAACGGTGCATGCTCCCCTGCTCGGTGGTTCTCATCGCACGTCCATGGTCGGCTGGGCTCGAACGGTCGGGGATGCTGGCTGTGGGGCGGCATCCGGCGTGCGCCGATTCAACCACGAATTCAATCGCGCGTTGCACCTCGCTGCAGCGTCAAACACTACCATGGTAGGCCTTGGCGATGGCCGCTGAGGATAACAGGGATGACGTGCCCCGCCAAAACATCTCGCGCACAAAGGGCGCGTAGTCGCGCCGAAAACTTAAACCAGAAGTTTAAATCGGGCGCGGAAGGTCGCTGCGTGCAAGGTTCTTTGCGGGTTTGAAGCTCCTCGCAATAATCGTTTGTTATCAGTGCTTTAACTGTGTATGATAAGTTCAAGCGAAGGCTCAGAAGCGGTCGTCGCAGCAAAAGGCGGGTCCCTTCATCGCAAGCGCAACAGGGAGTCCCGGCAACGGGTCCCGGGGCTGGGGAGTGGCGCGCGATGCATGCTTTGACCATCGGTCCGGCGGGCCCGCCGCGACGCCGCGCACGGCGCCGGCTGGCCGACGGGCTCGCCGTGACGACGCCGTTGGCGGCTACCTTCATGGGCTTTTTGGTGATGCGCCAGGGTGCGTTCGCCGGCGAGCTGCCGGCCGAGGCAGACCAGGACCCGGCGCTGCCCGCGGATCGGGCGGGTGAGGCGGGCTG
Organism: Geminicoccaceae bacterium 1502E; assembly: GCA_033875255.1. Classification (GTDB taxonomy): domain Bacteria; phylum Pseudomonadota; class Alphaproteobacteria; order Geminicoccales; family Geminicoccaceae; genus Marinimicrococcus. Next base: position 8,374 of record JAWZSN010000020.1, read on the forward strand.
GCTGCCGGGCGCCGGCGCTATCGGCCGCACGGGCGGTTCCGGCGCGCTGCCGGCTTTCAGCGCACCGGGCTCGCTGCTGGACGCCGGCGGGCTGATCGAGCCTCGCGCGCTGGCGGCGCCGGGTGGTGCGGCGCGCTTTGCCGACAGCGGCTTCGCATCGCGGCATCCCGTGCCGGCCCCGGCCGCCGAGATCCTGCCGGAGGGCAGCCGGCCTGCCGCGGCAGCGGCGCCCGAGATCGCCATGACCCAGGTCACGCTGCCGCCGATGCCGCTGCCCGAGGAGCCCGAGGTCGAGGATCCCGACGAGGATCTCGGGCCGATCGGCGAGCATGTCGAGGGCGACACCGGGAACGACACGCTGATCGGCACCGAGGCCGAGGACACGCTCATCGGCGGTGCCGGCGACGACCGGCTCGAGGGACGCGGCGGCCGCGACACGCTCTATGGCGGCGCCGGCGACGACATGCTGCTGGGCGGTGCCGGCGACGACAGGCTGGATGGCGGCGAGGGCGACGACCGCCTCGAGGGCGAGGCGGGCGATGACGTGCTGGAAGGCGGCGAGGGCGACGATGTGCTCCTCGGCGGCGTCGGCAGCGACCGGCTCTCGGGTGGCCCCGGCAACGACTTCCTCGATGGCGGGCCGGGCGCCGACGATCTCTCCGGCGGTGCCGGCGACGATATGCTGGTGATCGACGAGGTCGGCGACATCGCCCGCGACGAGGGCGGCGGCAACGACACGCTGGTGGTGGCCGAGCCGTGGAGCGGCTCGCTGGCCAAGGCGTTCCCGACCCTCGCGCCGGCCGGAACCGCCACCTTCCTGATCGGCGACAGCGTGACCGCCAAGACGCTGCCGGCGGGATACGAGAGCTTCCGCCAGCAGGTTCATGGCGGCATCGAGAACGTTCGGCTGGAAGGCATCGCGGCGCACGACGTGATCGGCGACGGCCGCGCCAACATCATCGAGGGCAATGCGGGCGACAACCGGCTTCATGGCGGGGCGGGCGACGATCGCCTGCTCGGCGGCGACGGCGACGACATGCTGTGGGGCGGCGACGGTGACGACTGGCTCGACGGCGGCGCCGGGCAGGACATTCTCTATGGCGGCGCCGGCGACGACACGTTCGTGCTGGGCCTGGCCGAGAGCAGCACGGTCTTCGATCACGAGGGGCGCAACACGCTGCGGCTCGAGGGGGCGCAGGAGGACCTGCTCTCGGCCTTCCTCGACGGCGGCGACCTGCGGCTGCTCCATGACGGGGTCGAGGTGGCCCTGCTCAAGGACTATGCCGGGCACGAGGATGCCTTCGCCGGCATCGACCTCGGCCACGGGCCGCGCGATCTGGCCGGGCTCATCCGGGGGGGCGAGGCCGACCTGCTCGCCGACTTCATGCCACAGCCCGGCGAGCTGCCCGAGGCGCGCCAGGCGGTGGCGCCGGAGGCCCAGGCGGCCGACCCGCCCGAGCTCGACATGCTGGCGCTGGCCTCGGCCGATCTGTGGGCGGCTGCCGACGTCCTGCCGCATGGCGGGGCCGGGGAGGCAGGGGACGGCTGGGCGCGGGCGGCGCGCGAGGAGCGGACGGCGGCCGGTGCGTGAGCCGGGCAAAGGCGGTCGCACCCGGGCTCGGCTTTACGCTGGCATGGGCATTCTCTATAAACCCGGCGCGCCCTCTTGCGCGCATCGAGCAAGCCTATCGCCCTGTCGAGAGATCCGTTGCGCAGCACCGCCCCCACCAGTGGCCTCGTCCATCTCGCCCTGCCCAAGGGGCGCATGCAGGAAAATGTCCTGCGGCTCCTGGGCGACGCCGGCATCCGCCTGACCTTCGACAAGCGCGGCTACCGGCCCTCGATCTCCCTGGACGGCTTCGAGGCCAAGATCCTCAAGCCCCAGAACATCGTCGAGATGCTGCATGCCGGCTCCCGCGACGTGGGCTTCGCCGGCGCGGACTGGATCGCCGAGCAGGGTGCCGAGCTGGTCGAGCTGCTCGACACCGGGCTCGACCCGGTGCGCATCGTGGCCGCTGCCGGCCCCGAGTGCCTGGAGAACGGCAAGCTCCCCGCGCGCCCCTTCGTGGTGGCCACCGAATATGAACGGCTGGCGCGCCGCTGGCTCGACGCCAACGGTCACGACGCCCGCGTGATCCGCTCCTACGGCGCCACCGAGGTGTTCCCGCCCGAGGACGCCGACTGCATCGTCGACAACACCGCCACCGGCGCCACGCTCAAGGCCAACGGCCTCCTGATCGTCGACGAGGTGATGCGCAGCTCGACCCGGCTCGTGGCCCATCCGCGCTCGCTGGAGCATCCCGAGAAGCGCGCCACCATCGAGCATCTCGTGCTGCTGCTGCGCTCGGTGCTGGACGCCCGGCGGCGCGTCATGATCGAGGTCAACGTCCCGACCGCCAGCCTCGAGGCGGTGGTCGGGGTGCTGCCCTGCATGCGCGAGCCGACGATCGCGCCGCTGCATCACGAGGCCGGCTTCGCCGTCAAGGCGGCGGTGCCGCGCGCCGACCTGCCGGAGCTGATCCGCGCCATCAAGGAGCGCGGCGGCACCGACATCGTGGTCTCCGGGATCGCCCAGATCGTACCCTGACCCCGTGCCGGGCCGGGAGCCGCCCGACGCTGGTGCTGCCCGAGCCCGGTCCTGCCCTGCTGAGGTGGCTGCCTTGAGCGAAGATACTGACGACCGCACCGCCCGGGTCGAGCGGCATACCGGCGAGACCCTGGTCCGCGCCGCCCTGGTCCTGGACGGCAGCGGCGAGGCCGAGATCGACACCGGCATCGGCTTTCTCGACCACATGCTGAGCGCGCTGGCCAAGCACTCGCGGATCGACATCGCGCTTTCCTGCGAGGGCGATCTCGAGGTCGACGACCACCACACCGTCGAGGACTGCGCCATCACCCTGGGCATGGCGCTCGACGCCGCCCTGGGCGAGCGCCGCGGCATCCGTCGTTTCGGCACTGCCCACGCCCCGCTCGACGAGGCGCTGGCGCGGGTCGTCCTCGACCTTTCCGGCCGGCCCTCGCCGCATGTCTTTCTCGACCTGCGGCGCGAGAAGCTGGGCGATGTGGCGTGCGAGAACATCACCCATTTCTTCAACTCGCTCGCGGTGGCCGGCCGCATGGCCCTTCACGTCGACATGATCCGCGGCGAGAACGACCATCACCGCGCCGAGGCGGCCTTCAAGGCGCTGGCGCTGGCGCTGCGCGAGGCGGTAGCATCGACCGGTTCGGCCGAGGTGCCGAGCACCAAGGGCGTGCTCTGAGCGCGGCCGCACCGGCGGCCCGTGCCGCCCCGTTCCCCGAGGTGTCGTGATCCATGGCTGAGGTTCTGATCGTCCCGACGGGGACCGCCAACATCGCCTCGGTCCAGGCGGCGTTCCGCCGGCTGGGCGCCGAGCCGGTGGTGAGCGAGGACCCCGAGAAGGTGCGCAAGGCCGGGCGGGTCATGCTGCCGGGCGTGGGCGCCTTCGGCAGCTCGCTCCGGCGGCTGCTCGAGCACGGGCTCGCCGCGGCCCTGCGCGAGCGGATCGCCGCCGACCGGCCGACCATGGCGATCTGCGTCGGCCACCAGCTTCTGTTCGCCGAGAGCGAGGAGAGCCCCGGCGTCACCGGCCTGGGCGTCGTGGCCTCCGTGGTCGGGCGTTTTCCGGCCGGCGTACGGGTCCCGCAGTTCGGCTGGAATCTCGTGCGGCCGGAGGAAGGCTGCAACCTGCTCGAGGAAGGCTGGGCCTATTTCGCCAACAGCTACCGCGCCCTCGAGGCGCCGGGCTGGAAGGTGGCGACGGCCGAGCATGGCGGCCCGTTCGTGGCGGCCATGGAGCGCGGCAACGTCGTGGGCTGCCAGTTCCACCCCGAGCTTTCCGGCGCCTACGGGCAGGCGCTGCTGTCCCGCTGGCTGGAGCTGCGCTGATGCTGGCTGCCCGCATCATCCCCTGTCTCGACGTCAGCCATGGCCGGGTGGTCAAGGGTGTGCGCTTCCAGGGGCTTCGCGACGCCGGCGATCCGGCCGAGCGGGCCCGGCTCTACGAGGAGCAGGGCGCCGACGAGCTGGTCATCCTCGACGTCTCGGCCACGCCCGAAGGGCGCGGCAACCAGCTCGAGACCATTCGCCGGGTGCGCGAGGTGCTGTCGATTCCCTTGACCGTAGGCGGTGGTATCCGCGAGGTCGACGACGCCTGGCATCTTCTCGAGGCCGGCGCCGACAAGGTTTCCGTCAACACGGCGGCGGTCGCCCGGCCCGAGCTGTTGAGCGAGATCGCCGAGCGCTTCGGCCGGCAGTGCTGCGTGCTGGCGATCGATGCCGCGACCCGTGACGGCCGCTTCGAGGTGCTGATCAGGGGCGGCCGCGAGCCCACCGGCATCGAGGCCGTGGGCTGGGCGCAAGAGGCCGAGCGCCGGGGAGCGGGCGAGATCCTGCTCACCTCCTGGGACAAGGACGGGACCCGCTCGGGCTACGACCTGCCGCTCACCGGCGCCGTCGCCCATGCGGTGCAGGTGCCGGTGATCGCCTCGGGCGGCGCCGACAGCGCCGAGCATCTCCGCCAGGCCTTCGAGGCCGGCGCCGATGCGGTGCTGGCCGCCTCCATCTTCCACGACGGCGACCTCACCGTGGGCGACGTCAAGCTCTATCTGCAGGACCACGGGATCCGCATCAGGCCGTGATCGTACCCAGCATCGACCTCCAGGGCGGCCAGGCCGTCCAGCTCGTCGGCGGCGAGAAGAAGGCCATCGACGCCGGCGACCCGCTGCCCATCGCCGAGCGCTTCACGCTGGCCGGCGAGATCGCCGTGATCGATCTCGACGCCGCCCTGCGCACCGGCTCCAACGCCACCTTGGTGGAGGCGCTGGTGCGCCGCTTCGCCTGCCGGGTGGGCGGCGGCATCCGCGACATCGACGCGGCCGTCCGCTGGCTCGACCTCGGCGCCCGCCAGGTCATCCTGGGCACCATGGCCAAGCCCGAGATCCTGGCGAAGCTGCCGCGCGAGCGGGTGATCGCGGCGCTCGACGCGAGAAACGGCGAGGTGGTGGTCGAGGGCTGGAAGGAGGCCACCGGCCGCGGAATCCTCGAGCGGGTGGCCGAGCTCAGGGAGCACGTCTCGGGCTTCCTCGTGACCTTCGTCGAACGCGAGGGCAGGCTCGGCGGGACCAATCTGGAGCTTGCCCGCGAGATCGTCGAGGCGGCCGGCAAGGACTGCCGGGTGACCATCGCCGGCGGCGTCACGACGGCCGAGGAGATCAGGGCGCTGGACGAGATCGGCGCCGATGCCCAGGTGGGCATGGCGCTCTATACGGGCAGGCTCGATCTCGCCGACGCCATCATGGCGCCGCTCTCGACCGACCGGGCCGACGGGCTCTATCCGACCGTGGTGGTCGACGAGCGCAACGTGGCGCTGGGCCTGGTCTATTCCTCGAAGGAGTCGATCCGCGAGGCGGTGCGGCGGCGCATGGGGGTCTACCAGTCGCGCTCGCGCGGCCTCTGGGTCAAGGGCGAGAGCAGCGGCGCCACCCAGGAGCTGCTGCGCATCGACCTCGACTGCGACCGCGACGGCGCCCGCTTCGTGGTGCGCCAGAAGGGGCCCGGCTTCTGCCATCTCGACACCCATTCCTGCTGGGGCGAGGCGGCCGGCCTCACCCGGCTGATGCGGGTGCTCGAGGCGCGCCGCGCCGACGCGCCGGAGGGCAGCTACACCGCCCGCCTGTTCGCCGACAAGGCGCTACTCGCTGCCAAGCTGCGCGAGGAGGCCGAGGAGCTGACCCAGGCGACGTCCCGCGAGGACGTGGTCTGGGAGGCCGCCGACGTGCTCTACTTCACCCTGGCGCGGCTCGCTCGCGAGGGCATCGATCTGGCCGAGGTGGAGGCCCATCTCGACCGCCGCGCCCTCAAGGTCACGCGGCGCGGCTGAAGGCCGGCGCGGCGCGCCACAGGCTGCAGCCGGCAGCCCGGAAAGCGCCGGAGAGCCGGCTGCGCTTGTGAGGGCGGCGCCATGCAAGGCGCTGCGCGCGGCTTTCTCTTCGCGTTCTCGTCAGTTGGCGGCGGTGGGCGGTCACCAAGGGCCGCATGGTGCCGCCGCAGCTTGCATGCGCCCAGCCATGGCGGCAGGCCTACTCGAAGGCTGCGAAGGCCGCCGCGTAGGCGGCCTCCGGCTCCTTGGCGGCGAGCGCGCCGGGGCGCAGCTCCAGCGCCTGGAGGAACGGGCCCGAGAACGGCGAGCGGAAGGGTGCTGCCTGCGCCGCGGTGAAGCCGAAGCGGCCGTAGAAGGCGGGCTCGCCCAGCACGAAGACACCCTGCCAGCCTTCGCTGCAGGCCCGCGCGAGGCCGGCCTCGACCAGCGCCGAGCCGAGCCCGGAGCCCTGCCTCGAGGGCTTCACGGCGAGCGGTGCGAGGCCGAGCGTGCCGGGCGGCGCCCGCATCCGCGAGAGCACGAGATGGCCGGCGGGGCCTTCCTCCAGCTCGGCCACCAGGGCGATCGCGATGTCACCGTCCCGGCGCAGGGCGTCCACGAGGTCGGCTTCGGCCGGGCCGCCGAACGCCGCCTCGAGGAGCGCGCGCAGGGCAGGATGGTCGGCAGGCCGCTCCTCGCGGATGATCATTTCCCCTCGCCGGCTGCTCTCACCCGGTTGCGCCCCGACGCCTTGGCCAGATAGAGGGCCTCGTCGGCACGGCGGATCAGCTCGTCGAGATCCTCCTCGCCGCGCTGGCTCACGGCCCAGCCGAGGCTCAAGGTGAGCCGGAAGGTGCCGGTCGCGCCCTCGATCTCGAGGGCGGCCACCGTCGAGCGGATCCGCTCGGCAAAGATGTGCGCCTCGGTGTGGCCGGTGTGCGGCAGCAGCATGATGAATTCCTCGCCGCCCCAGCGCGCGAACGGCCCGCGTCCGTCGAGCAGCTCGGCGCACCGCCGGCTCACCCGGCGCAGCGCCTCGTCGCCGCCCTCGTGGCCGAACGCGTCATTGATCCGCTTGAAATGGTCGATGTCGAACAGGAGCAGCGCTGCCGGCGCCCCCTCGGCGCGGGCACGGGCCAGGAACTGCGCGCCCTGCTCGGTGAAATCGCGGCGATTGCCGGCACCGGTCAGGCCATCGGTGGTCGCCAGCCGCCGCAGCTCCTGCTCGACCCGCTTGAGCTGGGTGATCTGCGCCCGCACGATCAGGGTCGAGCCGTCGGCTGTGCGCTGCTCGCGCATATAGTAGGCCTCGCCCTCGATCGCGCCCTCGAAGGGCACGCCGCTGGCCTGCCGGTGCATCTTGATGCGCCAGTCGAGCCAGGCCTCGAAGGTCATGCCGCGGGTGTCGACCCGGCTGGCGAAGGCTGGCAGGCGCATCAGCTCGACGAAGCTTCGGCCGAGGATCCCGGCGCTCGAATGGCCGAAGCTCGAGGCGTAGGACTCGTTGCAGAGAACGAGCCGGTCGTCCTTGTCGAACAGGGCGATGCCGTCGCGCATCACGTTGGTGGCGTCGCGCAGCAGGTCGCGCGAGCGCTCGGCCTCGGCCTTCGAGCGCTCCAGCTCGCCGGTCAGGCGGGCGAGCTCCTCGTTACGGCTGCGCAGCTCCGCCTCGACCCGCTTGAGATCCGTGACGTTGGTGCGCAGCAGCACCGAATAGCCGCTGCGGGTGCGCTGCTCGCGCACATAGAGAGCCTCGGCACCGACCCAGTTCTCGAAAGGCGTGCCGTCGGCCCTGCAGTGGCTCGCAAGGCGCCACTCCAGCCACGCCTCGAAGCTCATGCCCCGCAGGTCGAGCGCCGTGCGGAAGGCCGGCAGGGCCTGCAGCTCGGCGAAGGTCATGCCGCGCAGCGTGGCCGCGGGGGCTCCGTAGGTGCGGGCGAAGGTGTCGTTGCACAAGGCGAGCCGGTCCTTCGGGTCGAAGACCGCGAACCCGGCGTCCATCACCGCCGTCGCCTCGCGCAGGATGTCGTGGGCGCGCTCGGCCTCCCGGGTGAGGCGCTCGATCTCTGCCCGGGCCTGCTTTTCCAGCGTGATGTCGCGGCTGTGCCCGACATTGCCGATCAGCTTGCCGTCAATGTCGTGCAGGGGCGCGCGCAGCGAGCAGAACCAGGCGCGCGAGCCGTCCGGCAGGCGCACATGCTGCTCGGCGATGACCGTATCGCCCTGCTCCAGCAAGGCGCCCGCGTCGCCACGCAGCTGCGCGGCATCCTCCCCGGTCATGAAGTCGGCGAAGGCGCGCCCGAGCAGCTCCTCGCCGGCGCTCACCCCCATATATTGCGCGGTCGCCTGGTTGGCTGCCAGGAAGCGTCCGGCGCAGTCGTTGGCGTAGACCAGGTCGGGCAGCGCCTCGATCATGGCGCGATAGATGGCGTTGACGCGGTTGCGCTCGTCGAGGGCGAGCCGGGCCTCGACCTGCTCGGTGACGTCCATCAGGACGCCGAAACAGTGCTCCGGCCCGTCGTCGCCGGTGCTCAGGAAGCGGCCGCGGTTGATGACGTGGCGGATCGACCCGTCGGGTCGGCAGACGCGCACCCGCGCCTCGAACTCCGAGCCCGTCACCCGCGCCGTCTCCAGGCTGTCGATCAGGCTCGGCCGGTCCTCGGGATGGTAGAGGTCGAAGCGGTTTGCCAGGGTGGGTGTGAAGTCGGCCGGATCGAGCCCAGCGATGCGGTAGAGCCCCTGCGACCACTGGACGGTGCCGGCCGCCATGTCGCGGTTCCAGTAGCCCATCCGGGCGATGTCGCTGGCGACCTCGAGCTGCTCGGCCTGCCGGCGCAGCCGTGTCTCGGCCTCGACCCGCCGCGTGACGTCGCGCCCGGTGCCCCGGTAGCCCGTGAAGGTGCCGCTCTCGTCGAACTGCGGATCGCCGCTGGTCTCCAGCCAGACCAGCCGGCCAGTGGCGTCGCGCCAGGCGAAGGTGAAGTTGCGGAAGGGCCGGCGAGCCTCGAGATCGGCCTTGTGCCGGCGCCATATAGGGTTGCGGTCCGGGTCGGCGATCCCCGCGAATTCCCAGCGCGTCCGCCCGCGGCTGCTGACGGCCATGCAGGCCGCGGGCGGCGTCTGGCTCACGAAGCGCAGCTCGGCATCCATCTCCCACAGCCAGTCGGAGGCTGTCTCGAGGTAGCTGGCGAGGCGCAGCTCGCTTTGCCGCAGGCGCCGCTCGGCCTCGGCGCGGACGGTCACGAACTCGCTGAACACCAGCACGCCGGTCACCTCGCCGCCGTCGCCGCGTATCGGCTGCGTCTCCCAGCGCACCCGCTCGCGGCTGCCGTCGGGCCGGATGAACAGCTCGTCCTCGCCATGGAGCGTGGCGCCGGCGAGCGAGCGTGCCAGCGTCTGCCGCCAGCGGCCGGGCGTCTGCGGCAGCAGCTCCTCCTGGCTGCGGCCGGCCAGGGCGGCTCCCCCTAGCCCGTACTGCTCGATCCAGCGCTGGCTCGCCACGATATAGCGCATGTTCGTATCGAACATGGCGATGGCCACCGGCAGGTTGCGCACGAAGAGGCGCAGACCGGGCTCGCCGGCGTCCTCGGCCGGCTCGTCCCGGAGCCGCTCGACCAGGCCGCGCCGGTGCGGCCGGTCACGGATCACCGAGAAGGCGAACGCCGCGGCACGGCCCTGCTCGTCGCGCAGCACGAGACGATGCGGGGCGAGGGAAGGGCGGCGCTCGAGCAGGTCGGAGAGGCCGGCCTCACCGACCCCGGCCGGCAGCCGGGCACGGAAGCCGGCCAGGCTCAGCGAGCCGCGCCGGCGGCCGAGCAGGTGCATTGCCGCATCGCCCGATAGCGTGATGCGGGTACGTTCGGGGTTCATCGACCAGCGGCCGATCGTCCCCGTCACCTCGCCGGCTGCTGCCGACGTGAGGAGGCTGCCGCCATCCGTCATGGCCACGCTGCACGCATCCTGCCGGCACGGCTCGCGGGTCCTGGGCCATCGGTTCGCGTCACTGGATGTATATCAACTTGAGATGGTTTAGATTTGGTGGTTGTCCGCGTGATAGTTGCGTCTTTTCCAGCTCGACGCAAGCCGCGGACGCGTGGCGCGACGGTATGTGCCGGGAAGCTGCTCAGCGCTCGGGGAAGAGGAAGGGGTCCGGCTGCCAGCGGCGCAGCGGCACCTGCTCGGCACCCCAGGAGCGGGTCAGCTCGTGGGCATGGACGTCGCTGGCCCCGTGCCGCGTCAAGATGTCCAAGGCCCGCCGTTCCTGCGGCGGGTCGCCGACCTCCACGAGGAGCAGCAGCCCGCCAGCCTTGACGTGCTCGGCCAGTGTGCGGGCGTGGCGCCTGCCCAGATAGCGGGCGAGCCAGGCGCCCAAGGCACCGCCCACGCCGCCCGCCGCGATGGCAGCGGCGACGATTGCGGCGAGGCCGCCGCCGGTCGCCACCACCGCACCGGTCGCGGCGAAGCTGCCCACATAGAAGAGCCCGGCAGCGAGGGCCGCCTGGCCCTCGGCGACCTCATGATGCGAGACGAAGGTGCCGATCGGCACGCGCGGGTCGTCCTCCGCCTCCCGGATGTCCTCGAGCCGGTGGCCGAGCTTGCGCTCGACCGCCTTGCGGCTGGCCATGATGTTGATCTGGGCGCGGTCGAAACCCTCGCTCTGCAGGGCGTCGATGGCGTCCTCCAGGGCCAGGGGGTCGGTGAACACGCCGACTGCCTCGTGCACCTGGTAGTCGATCGCCGAGGGATCGTCGGGAGCGAGAGTCGAGGTCATGCCAACCTCCGCATTTTCCGGGCGCCCGCGGCGCCGCGATTGATTCTCCAGTATAGCGTCAGAGTGCCGCAGTGGAACGCCGGTGAGCGGGGGACGCCCGATGCGGCCCTCCGCGTTCCTCAGCTCGCCAGAAGCGCGGTATCCAGATCGTCCGGGTCGGCGGTGATGGCGGGCAGGAGGCCGATCGCCTCGGGGAGGATCTGCCGGATGTAGAAGCGCGCCAGCCCCGGCCAGGCGGCCGCCCCCTGCGTCTCGCCGGCAGCACGGGCACCGCGTGCCAGGAGAAAGCCTCCGAGCGTGCAGGCGAACAGGCGCAGATAGGGCGTGGCGGCGGCGGCGCGTGCCTCGCTACCGGCCTCCTGGAGATGGCGGGTGGCGCCTTCGAGGGCGCCAAGCGCCGCCCGCAGGGCTTCCTCGAGGCCGGGTCCGGCCTGCGCCAGCTCGTCCTGCAGCTCCTCGAACAGATCCCAGGGCAGCCGGCCTTCCGCCATGTCGAGCTTGCGGCCGGCGAGATCGAGCGCCTGGATCCCGTTGGTGCCCTCGTAGATCGGCAGGATGCGGGCGTCACGCAGATGCTGGGCGGCGCCGGTCTCCTCGATGAAGCCCATACCGCCATGGACCTGCAGCGCCGCCGAGGCGATCTCCTGGGCGAGATCGGTGCACCATGCCTTGACCAGCGGGGTGAGCAGCGCCACGCGCCCTTCGGCGCTGGCCCGCTCCGCCCCGTCGGCGCTGCGCGCGGCGCGATCGACGAAGCTGCCGGTCCAGTAGGCGAGCGCCCGCATGGCGGCGATCTGGGCGCGCATCCGCAAGAGGGTGCGGCGCACGTCGGGAAACTCGGCGATCGCCGCCGGGCGGCCATCGCGGCGGCCCTGGACCCGCTCGCGGGCATAGGCGAGGGCCTGCTGGTAGGCCCGCTCGGCGAGGCCCAGCCCCTCGTGTCCGACCGCGAGACGCGCATTGTTCATCATGGTGAACATGCAGCGCATGCCCTCGTTCTCGGCGCCCAGGAGGTAGCCCACGGCGCCCTCCGCGTCGCCGTAGGACATGACGCAGGTGGGGCTCGCGTGGATGCCCAGCTTCTCCTCGAGCTTGAGGCAGCGCAGGTCGTTGCGCCGCCCGGGCGCGCCGTTCTCGCCGGGCAGGAACTTCGGCACGATGAACAGCGAGATGCCGCGGGTGCCCTCGGGCGCTCCGGGCAGCCGGGCCAGCACCATGTGGACGATGTTCTCGGCCAGGTCGTGCTCGCCGAAGGTGATGAAGATCTTCTGGCCGAAGATGCGGTAGTGCTCGCCGTCGCGCTCGGCGCGGGTCCGCAGCGCCCCCACATCGGAGCCGGCCTGCGGCTCGGTCAGGCACATCGCGCCGGTCCAGCGGCCCTCGATCATCGGCCGCGCGTAGGTCTCCTTCTGCTCCGGAGTGCCGTGGTGCAGCAGCGCCTCCACGGCACCCTGGGTCAGCAGCGGGCAGAGCTGGAAGGTCATGTTGGCGGCATTCCAGATGTCCGCCAGCGCCGTGTTGAGGGTCCAGGGCAGGTCCTGCCCGCCCAGCTCCTCGGGGAACACAGCGCCCATCCAGCCACCCTCGGCGAAGGTGGCATAGGCTTCCTTGAAGCCGGGCGGCGTCCGCACCACGCCGTTCTCGAGAACCGAGCCCACCCGGTCACCGGTCTGGTTGAGGGGGGCGAGGACATTGGCCGCGAGCCGTCCCGCCTCCTCCAGCACCACGTCGGCGAGATCCGGTGTCGCATGCTCCAGCCCGGGAAGCGCCGAGAGGCTCTCGAAGCCGGCGATGTTGCGGAGGACGAAGCGGATGTCGTTGAGAGGCGGCGTGAAGGCAGTCAACGGATTGCTCCCCGGATGGATGCCGCGCGCGGCGTCTTGAGGCATCTTCGCGCCGCGCGGTGAGGAATCAAGCGGGGAGCAGCCGGGAGCCAGGCGGCGGGGCGGCGGGCGGGGCCGCCCCGCCGGGCGATCAGCCGTGGCGGAGCACGATGGTCTTGGTGGCGGTGAACTCGTAGAGCCCCTCGAAGCCCTTCTCGCGGCCGTGGCCGCTGTGCTTGAAGCCGCCGAAGGGAAGCTCGATGCCGCCGGCGGCGCCGTAGCCGTTGACGAACACCTGGCCCGTCCGCATCGCCCGCGCCATGCGCATGGCGCGGCCGGCGTCGCGGGTCCACACGCCGCTCACCAGCCCGAAGGGGCCACCATTGGCGAGCGCCACGGCGTCCGCCTCGTCGGCGAACGGGAAGGCCGCCAGCACCGGCCCGAAGACCTCCTCGCAGGCCAGGCTGTTGCTGCGCGGCACCTGGCCGAAGAGGGCCGGTCGCACGTAGAAGCCGCCGGCCGGGAGGCCCTCGGCGAGCTGGCCGCGCGCCAGCACCGGCAGGCCCTCGGCCTCGGCGCGGTCGATGAAGCCCTGCACGCGCTGCGCCTGCTTGGCGTTGATGAGGGCGCCCAGATCGAGGTCCATCTCGTGGGAGCCCACGCGGACCTGGGCGAAGCGCTCGGCGATGCGGCCGGTCACCTCGTCGTAGACGCTCTGCTCGACGAGCACGCGCGAGCCCGCCGAGCAGGTCTGGCCGCCGTTCTGGACGATGGCGTTGACCACCACCGGCACCAGCGCGTCGAGATCGGCATCGGCGAAGATCACCTGGGGCGACTTGCCGCCCAGCTCCAGCGTGCAGCCGATGTGGTTCCTGGCCGCCGCCTGCTGGACCAGCGTGCCCACCTCGGGGCTGCCGGTGAAGGAGACGAAGTCGATGTCGGGATGGCCGGCCAGCGGCGCGCCCGCCTCCTCGCCCAGGCCGGTGACGACGTTGAGGGCACCCTCGGGGAAACCCACCTCCAGCGCCAGCTCGGCGATGCGCAGCAGGGTCAGGCAGGCGTCCTCGGCGGGCTTGGCGACGCAGGCATTGCCGCCGGCGAGCGACGCGCCCACCGAGCGCCCGAAGATCTGCGCGGGGTAGTTCCAGGGCACGATGTGCCCGGTGACACCCAGCGGCTCGCGCGTCGTGAAGACGGTGTAGCCCTCGAGGAAGGGGATCTGCTCGCCGTGCAGCTTGTCGGCGGAGGCCCCGTAGAACTCGAAATAGCGGGCGGTGGCCGTGATGTCGCCGCGCGCCTGGCTCATCGGCTTGCCGGTGTCGCGCGCCTCGAGCTGCGCCAGCTCCTCGTGGTGCTCGAGCACCGCCAGGCCCAGCTTGTGGAGCAGGCGGCCGCGCTCGACGGCCGGCGTGCGGCCCCAGGCACCCTCGAAGGTGGCGCGCGCCGCGGCGACCGCCTCGTCGACGTCCTGCTGGCGGCTGCGGGCGATGGCGGCGTAGACCTTGCCGTCGGAGGGGCAGACCATCTCGATGGTCTCGCCCGAGCGGGCGGCCCGCCAGCGGCCGCCGACGAGGTTCTGGTAAGTGCGCATGGGTGGTGGGCCCCCGGGAAGCGTCCTGCCGCCTAATGCGGCGTCCGCTCGCGGCGTAGCGCCATCGCCACGGCGATGGCAAGCAGCACCGCGGTCGCAAGGTAGATGGTGTTGGCGATGGGGCTCGACACCAGGTAGGTCCAGTCGCCGTTGCTGATACTCAGCGCGCGGCGCAGGTTGAACTCCATGGCCTCGCCCAAGAGCAGGCCCAGCACCACCGGGACGAGCGAGATCTCGAGCTTGCGCAGCACGTAGCCGAACACGCCGAAGCCGATCATCATGTAGAGATCGAACGTGCTGTGGCTGATCGAGTAGACGCCCACGAAGCTCGCCATCACCACGATGGGCATCAAGAGCCAGTAGGGCAGGGCGAGCAGGCGGGTGAAGATGCCCACCAGCGGCAGGTTGAGGATCACCAGCACCACGTTGGCGAGATAAAGCGCGGCGATCAGCCCCCAGACCAGCTCGGGCTGCTTCTCGAAGAGCAGCGGGCCCGGCGTGATGTTGAGGGTGATGAGCATCGCCAGCATCACCGCGGTGGTGCCGCTGCCCGGCACGCCCAGGGTCAGCATCGGCACCAGCGCCCCGCCGGCGGCAGCGTTGTTGCCGGCCTCCGGCGCCGCGACACCCCTGGGATCGCCTTTGCCGAACGTGTCGTTGCGGTTGGAGATGCGGCGCTCGAAGACATAGGCCAGAAAGCTGCCGAGCGAGGCGCCGGCACCGGGCAGCACGCCGGCGATGAAGCCCACCACGCTGTTGCGGAGCATCGCCCCGAACGAGCGCCACACGTCGCGGTAGGCGCCGCGCATGCTGCCGACCTCGACCCGCGGCTGGTGGGTGCCGGCCGGCCGCTCGAGGAAGATCAGGAACTCGCTGATGGCAAAGAGCCCGACGATGGCGACGATGAAGTCGACACCGTCATAGAGATGGTAGCTGTCGAAGGTGAAGCGCGGGATGCCGGTGGCCGGGTCGAGTCCCACGGTGCCGATGGCCAGGCCGATCATCGCGGCCAGCAGGGTCTTGGCGGGGTTGGCGCCGGTGATGCCGCCGATGGTGGCGAAGGCCAGCACGTAGAGGGCGAAATATTCGGCCGGGCCGAAATGGATGGCGGCCCGGGCGAGGAGGGGCGCAAAGAGGGTGAGGCCCACCGTGGCCAGCGTGCCGCCGACGAAGGAGGCCACGCCGGAGACCGCCAGGGCCGAGGCGGCGCGGCCGCTCCGCGCCATGGGGTAGCCGTCCAGCGTGGTCATCACGGCGGGCTCGTCGCCGGGGATGTTCAAGAGGATGCTCGAGATCCGGCCGCCATACATGGTGCCGTAATAGACGCTCGAGAGCAGGATCAGCGCCGCGGTGGGCGAGAGCTGGAGGCTGAAGGCCAGCGGGATGAGGATCGCCACGCCGTTGACCGGTCCGATGCCGGGCAGGGCGCCGACCAGCGTGCCGATGAAGGCGCCGAAGAAGCCCAGCGCCAGGTGGAGCGGCTGAAGGGCCACCCCGAAGCCGTAGAAAAGGGCATTCAGCGTGTCCATGCGATCACCAGGCGAGGAGGCCGAGGGGCAAAGGCAGGCCGAGGAGCGGGTCGAACAGCGTCCACAGGCCCGCGCCCAGACCGATGCCGGTGAGCAGGCTGGCGCGCCAGCGCGCCCCCAGCTCGCGGGCGAGCAGCGTCACCGCAAGGAAGGTCGCCAGCGGAAAGCCCAGATCCTCGAGGAGCAGGGCGTAGAGCACCAGGACCAGGAGCGCGTTCAGCTGCCGCAGCAGCACGCGGGCACGGGGCCAGGCGGGCTCGGCGTCGGGCCGCACCACCAGCACCAGCGCGAAGAGGCCCAGCGGCACCGCCACGATGCGCGGGAACGCCGCCGGCCCGAGCGGGTCGCCGAAACCCTGCTCATAGCCGCCGGCGACGATCCCGTACACGAGGGCGATCGCGGCGAGCAGAAGTCCCGCGATCCGGTCGCTCACTTCCGGCTGCTCACTTGATCACGCCGATCTCTTTGGAGATGTCGCGCATGCGGGCGGTCTGGTCCTCGACCCAGCTCTCGAACTCCTCGCCGCCGCGCCAGATCGGGGTCAGGCCCTTGCTGACCGCGGTCTCCTGCCACTCCTGGCTGTCGTAGAGCTTCTTCATGACGTCGGCCCAGCCCTGGTAGGCCTCGTCGGAGACCTTGCCGGGCAGGTAGAAGCCGCGCCAGTTGTAGCCCACGACATCCACACCCTGCTCCTTGGCGGTCTTCAGGTCGGGGAAGGCCTTCAGGCGCTCGTCGGCCATGACGGCCAGGACCCGCACGTCGCCCGACTCGACGAAGCCCGCGATCTCGCCGAAGTCGGTGGCGACCACCTCGACATGGCCACCCAGCATCTGGGTCACGGCCGGCCCGCCGCCGTCATACTGCACCCAGCGGATGTTCCTGATCTGCTCGCCGGTGGCGCCGGCCTCCTTGGCCAGCATCAAGAGGCGGATATGGTCCCAGCCGCCAATGCCGCTGGATCCCGCCGCCACGGCCACGCCCGGGTTCTCCTTGTAGGCCTGCAGGAGGTCGTCGAGGGTCTCGTACTTGCTGTCGTTGCGGACCAGCACGACGCCGACATCCGCGCCCAGCATGGCCAGCCAGCGCATCACGTCGAGATCGCCGGGATAGCGGCCCTGGGCGATCTGGGTGATGCCCACCGTGCTGGTGGCGACGATGAGGTTGGGATCGTCGCTGCGCTTGGCGGCGACGTTGCTGAACGCCACGGCACCCACGCCGCCGGCCATGTTGGTGACCTTGACCGGCTCCTTCACCAGCTCGAGGTCGTAGAGCAGCTTGCCTACGGTGCGGCAGGTGAAGTCCCAGCCGCCGCCGGGATCGGCGGGGGCGATGCACTCGACGCTGCTCGGCGTGAAGGCGCTGAGCGACAGCCATACACCGGCAGCCGCGACAGCACTGGTCCAGCGACCCATGGCCATCTTCCGGTCCTCCCTGACGGTTTTTTCCGGGTAGGACGTTAGCCGTGCTTCGGCGGCTTGGCCATGCCCGCGGTGCGCCTCGCGACGCCGCCGCTCAGATGATCCCTTCGGCCCGCAGCCGCTCCAGCTCGGCGCTGTCGCGGCCGAGCTCGGCCAGCAGCTCGGCGGTGTGCTCGCCCAGGCCCGGGGCGGGCCGGGCGATGGTGCAGGGCGTGCCGTCGAGCTTGACCGGAAAGCCGGTCATGCGGACCGGCCCATGGCCCGGCTGATCGACCTCGATCACCATGTCCTGGGCGAGGATCTGCGGGTCCTCGAAGACCTCGGCGAGGTTCATGACCCGCCCGCAGGGCACGCCCGCGGCGTTGAGAAGCTCGATCCATTCGTCGCGCTGGCGGGTGGCCAGCCGCTCGTCGACCAGGGCGCGCAGCTCGGGTCGCCGCGCCGTGCGCTTCTCGTTGGTGTCGTAGCGCAGATCGTCGAGGATCCAGGAAAGCTCGAGGACACCCAAAAACCGTTTGAGAATCGTCTCGTTGGCGGGTGCCACCGCCACCTCGCCGTCGGCGGCGTGAAAGAGGCCGTAGGGAGAGAGGATCGGGTGGTCGTTGCCGGTGCGCTGCGGCAGCCGCCCGGTGGCGAGATACTCCGCCGAGAGATAGGCGAACATGCTGAGCATGCCGTTCACCATGGTGGACTCGACCTGCTGGCCGCGGCCGGTATGCGTACGGGCCTGGAGCGCCGCGGTGATGCCGAAGGCGGCGTAGAGGCCGGCCACGAGATCGGTGAGCGGCGGGGCGGTGCGCAGCGGATCGCCCTCGGGCGGGCCGTTCACGCTCATCAGCCCGCTCATCGCCTGGGCGATGAAGTCGAAGGCCGGCCGGTCGGCATAGGGGCCGGTGCTGCCGAAGCCGTTGATGCTGCAGCTCACCAGAAGCGGGTTCAGCGCCTCGAGCCGCGCGCGGCCGAAGCCCAGCCGGTCCATCACGCCGGGCCGGAAGTTCTCGACCAGAACGTCGGCGCCGCGCAGGAGATCGGCCAGGATCGCCCGGCCTTCCTCGCTGCGCAGGTTGAGCGTGAGGGACCGCTTGTTGCGGTTGAAGGAGGCGAAATACCAGCTCAGCCCGTCGCGGATCACCCCCTGGCCGCGGACCGGATCGCCCTCGCCCGGCGTCTCCACCTTCACCACGTCGGCCCCCATGTCGCCCAGCAGCATGGTGCAGAACGGGCCGGAGAGGACCCGCGTGAGATCGATCACACGGATCCCGGCGAGCGCTCCTGCCGCGCTGCGCGCCTCAGCCATTGGCGGTGGCGACTTCGCCGGCGGCATGGCGCCGCAGCCGCGGACCGGCCTTCATCACCTGACCCGGCAGCTCGCGGCCGATGGCGGCCTGCACCCGGTGCGCCACCGCGATCAGCTTCTCCAGATCGACGCCGCTCTCGATGCCGCACTCGTCGAGGAGATAGACCAGGTCCTCGGTGCAGATATTGCCGGTGGCGCCGGCCGCGAACGGGCAGCCGCCGAGCCCGCCGATGGAGCTCTCATAGCGGGTGACGCCCATCTCGAGCCCGGCCAGCACGTTGGCCAGGCCGATGCCGCGGGTGTTGTGGAAGTGGAGGGTCGGCGCCATCGCCGGCACCGCCTCGCCGAGCGCACGGCACAGGCCGCGCACCAAAGGCGGCGTCGCCATGCCGGTGGTGTCGCCCAGGCTCAGCGCGCGGATGCCCAGATCCGCCATGCGCCGCGCGATCTCCACGACCCGCCCGTGCGGCACCTCGCCCTCGAACGGGCAGCCGAAGGAGGTGGCGATCGCCCCCTGCACGGGAATGCCGGCACCCTCGGCGATCCGGCAGATCTCCGCGAGCCCTGCCAGCGACTCCTCGGTCGGGCGGTTGACGTTCTTGCGGTTGTGGGTGTCGGAGGCGGAGAGGAACACCACCATGGCATCGACCCCGGCCTCGGCGGCGCGAGCGGCACCTTTCGCGTTGGGGACGAGGGCGGTGAGCTGCACGCCCGGCCGGCCCCTGAGCGCGGCGATCACCTCGGCAGCGTCGGCGAGCTGCGGCACGGCCCGCGGGGAGACGAAGCTGGTTGCCTCGAAATGCCGCAGCCCCGCCTCGATCATGCCCTCGATCAACGCGATCTTGGTGGCCGTGGGGATGAAGCCGCGCTCCATCTGGAAGCCGTCGCGCGGCCCGACCTCGACCACCGTGACCTTGCCGGGGAGGGGAGCCGCCGCCGCGTCGCGACGGGCCGGGGCCGGTGCCGCCATTGCGCCTACTCCGTCTTGAGGATCACCCCGGGATTGAGGATTCCCTGCGGGTCGAAGGCCGCTTTGAGGCGGCGCATCATCGAGAGCTCGACCTCGGACTTGCCAGCCTGCATCGCCTCGCGCTTGAGGCGGCCGATTCCGTGCTCGGCACTGATCGAGCCGGCGAGCCTGCCGACCTCCTCGTAGAGCCGGTCGAGGAGAACGGGCTTGAGGCGCTCGACCTCGCCGGGCGGGGTCACGAAGTTGAAGTGGAGATTGCCGTCGCCGACATGGCCGAAGGGGATGAGCTGGACGCCCGGCGCTGCCGGGCCGACCCAGGCCTGCATCCGGTCGATGAGCTCGGGCAGCTCGGAGATCGGCACGGTGACGTCGCTGCGCACGATGAAGCCCATGTGCCGGGTGGCCTCGCTCTGGCCCTCGCGGATCCGCCACATCATGTCGCGCTGGGCGCCGCTCTCGGCCAGCGTGCCGTCCTGCACCAGCCCTTCCTCGAAGGCCTTCTCGAGCACCGCCTCCAGGCGATCGCGCAGCCCGTCAGGGAACGACCAGGCGACCTCGACCAGGACGTGCCAGGGATGCGGCTCGGCCACCGGCCGGCGGACGCCCGGCAGATGCTCGCAGGCGGCCTCGACCCCGAAGCTGGTCAAAAGCTCGAAGCTCGAGATCAGCTCGCCCATCTCCTGCTGGAACAGGGTCAGCAGGCGGACCGCGGTGCGCGGATCGTCGATCCCCAGCCACAGGGTCTGTACCTCGTTGGGGGCAGGGGCCAGCTTCAGGGCGGCGGCGGTGATGATCCCGAGCGTGCCCTCCGCGCCGATGAAGAGCTGCTTGAGGTCGTAGCCGGTATTGTCCTTCCTGAGCGGCCGCAGGCCGTTCCACACGCTGCCGTCGGCCAGCACCACCTCGAGGCCCAGCACCAGGGCGCGGCTCATGCCGTAGCGCAGCACGTTGACGCCGCCGGCGTTGGTCGAGAGGTTGCCGCCGATGCGGCACGAGCCCTCGGCCCCTAGCGACAGCGGGAACAGCCGGCCGATCCCGGCGGCGGCGGCCTGGACCTCGGCCAGCACGCAGCCGGCCTCGGCCACCAGGTGATCGCCCGACGGATCGACATGGCGGATGCGGTCGAGGCGCTGCACGCTCAGCACCACCTGGCGCCCGCTCTGGTCGGGGATGCCGCCGACCACGAGGCCGGTATTGCCTGCCTGGGGCACCAGCGCCACGCCGTGCGCGGCAGCGAGCTTTACCAGGGCTGCGACCTCCGCGGTGCTGCCCGGCCGCAGGACCAGCGGCGTGACGCCGCGGTACTGCCCCCAGAAATCGGTGACGTACGGCTCGATGGCCTCGGGATCGCGCACGAGCGCCGCGTCGCCGAGGATGGCGGCGCAGCCCTCGATAAAGCCGGCTGGCAGGGTGGTGTCGTGCATGCGGCGAAGCTAGGCAGGCGCGGGAGCGGGTGCAAGCGCGACGCACGCCTGCGGCGGGCCTCTCGTTGACACTGCGTTGCCCGCCGCTAGGCTTGGCGCGCCCGGACTCCGGGAGGTATCGCAGGAGGTGACAGAAAGCATGGACCAGGCGGCGCTCAAGGACGTCATCGAGCGGGCATTCGACGCACGCGACGGCATCTCCGCCGAGACAGGCGGGGAGGTGCGCGACGCCGTCGAGGCGGCGCTCGAGGGCCTCGACCGTGGCGAGCTTCGCGTGGCGGAGAAGATCGACGGGCAGTGGATCGTCCACCAGTGGCTCAAGAAGGCCGTGCTGCTGTCCTTCCGGCTCTACGACATGACCCCGATCAGCGGCGGCCCCGGCGGTGCGTCCTGGTGGGACAAGGTGCCTTCCAAGCTCGCCGGCTGGGGCAATGACAGGTTCCGCGAGGCGGGCTTCCGGGCGGTGCCCGGCTGCGTGGTGCGGCGCTCGGCCTACGTCGCCCCGGGCGTCGTGCTGATGCCCTCCTTCGTCAATCTGGGCGCCTATGTCGACAGCGGCACCATGGTCGACACCTGGGCCACGATCGGCTCGTGCGCGCAGATCGGCAAGAACTGCCACATCTCGGGCGGTGCTGGCATCGGCGGCGTGCTCGAGCCGCTCCAGGCCAACCCGGTGGTGATCGAGGACAACTGCTTCGTCGGCGCCCGCTCCGAGGTCGCCGAGGGGGTGATCGTCGAGGAGGGCTCGGTGCTCTCCATGGGCGTCTATCTGGGGGCCAGCACGAAGATCGTCGACCGCACCACCGGCGAGGTCCACCAGGGCCGGGTGCCCGCCTACTCGGTGGTCGTGCCGGGCACCATGCCGGGCAAGCCGCTGCCCGACGGCCGCCCCGGCCCCGGCCTCTACTGCGCGGTCATCGTCAAGCGGGTCGATGCCCAGACGCGCTCGAAGACCTCGGTCAACGAGCTGCTGCGCGACTGATGATGGCGACAGTCGACCCGATCGAGCTCACCCGCGCGCTGGTCCGCTGCCCGAGCGTGACCCCGGCCGAGGGCGGCGCGCTGGCGCTGCTCGAGGAGCGGCTGGCGGCGCTGGGCTTCGCCTGCGAGCGGGTGCGCTTCGAGGCTCCCGGCACCGATCCGGTCGACAATCTCTGGGCCAGGCTGGGCGAGGGGCGGCCGCACCTCGCCTTCGCCGGCCATACCGACGTGGTGCCGCCGGGCGATCCCGCCCGGTGGACCGACGATCCGTTCGCCGGCGTCCTGCGCGACGGGCGCATCTGGGGCCGCGGCACCACCGACATGAAGAGCGGCATCGCCTGCTTCGTGGCAGCGGTGGCAGGCCATCTCGAGCGCCACGGCCCGCCCCGCGGCGCCGTCAGCCTGCTGATCACCGGCGACGAGGAGGGGCCGGCGGTCAACGGCACGGCAAGATTGCTGGAATGGGCAGCGGCCCGCGGCGAGCGCTGGGATGCGGCGATTGTCGGTGAGCCAACCTGTCCCGCCGAGCTCGGCGACATGATGAAGATCGGCCGGCGCGGCTCCATGACCGGCCGGCTGGTCGCCTTCGGCCGCCAGGGTCATACCGCCTACCCGTACCGCGCCGAGAATGCCGCGCACCTTGTGGTGGCGATGCTCCAGGCGCTGCTCGCCGAGCCGCTGGACGGCGGCAGCGAGCTGTTCGAGCCTTCCAACCTGCAGGTCACCAGCATCGACATCGGCAATCCGGCCAGCAATGTCGTGCCAGAGCGGGCGGTGGCGACGTTCAACATCCGCTACAACGACCGCCACGATGCGGCCTCGCTGGAGCGCTGGCTGCGCGAGCGGCTGGACCAGGCGGGCGGCCGCTACGAGCTGGAGGTGGGCTCGAGCGGCGATGCCTTCTTCACCCGCCCGGGGCCGCTCAGCGACATGCTGGGCCAGGCTATCGAGGAGGTGACCGGGCGGCGGCCGGAGCTCAGCACCTCGGGCGGTACCTCCGACGCCCGCTTCATCAAGCACTATTGTCCGGTGGTCGAGTTCGGGCTCGTGGGGCAGAGCATGCACCAGGTCGACGAGAGCGTGGCGCTGGCCGACATTGAAGGGCTCACCGCGGTCTATCAGGCGTTCCTCGGGCGGTTCTTCGCGGCGGCATAGCGGTGATCGACGAGATCAAGCGCTCGCTCCTCGGCGCCTGGCTGCTGGCCCGGCAGGACCCGAGGGGCATGGAGCTGCTCGATCTGTCGGTCGAGGGCTTCTTCCGCTCCTTCATAGCGGCCCTGGTGGCAGCCCCCGTCTACCTGCTGCTGACGATCGACCGCTACCAGACCGCCGGCATGCCGGCGGCGCTCGGCAGCGTCGTGGCCCTGGAGACGGTGACCTACGCGCTGAGCTGGGTCGCCTTCCCGCTCGTGGCAATCCTGCTCACCCGGCTGCTGGGCCTTGGCCATCGTTACGTCCCGCTGATCGTCGCCGGCAACTGGGCGGCGGTCCTCCAGGTCGGCTTCTTCCTCGTGGCCCTCCTGCTCTCGGCGATCCTGCCGCCGGCGATGCGGGCGCTGCTGCTGTTCGCGGCGACGGTGGCGGTGCTGCTCTACCAGTGGTTCGTGATCCGCACGGCCCTGGGGACCACCGGCGGGACCGCTGCCGGCGTGCTGGCGGTCAACGTGCTGCTCGACACGATCCTCAGCCTGCTGACCGGCAGCGTCGCCCTCGAGGGCGGCTGAGCCTGCGTCTCACGACGCCGAGAGCGGCTCCACGGGATAGCCGACGCCCACGAGGAACAGCCCCTGCGCCGGTGCGGTAGGCCCGGCGGCGCTGCGGTCGCGGGCGGCGAGCGCCTCGCTGATCCAGCCGATCGAGCGGCGGCCCTCGCCGACCAGCTTGAGCGAGCCTGCGATGTTGCGGACCTGGTGGTGCAGGAACGATCGTGCGGCGGCGTGGATCTCGATGAGATCGCCGGCGCGGCGGACATGGAGCAGGTCCAGCGTCCGCAGCGGCGAGGCGGCCTGGCACTCGCTGCTGCGAAAGCTGGTGAAGTCGTTACGGCCGACCAGCGCCTGGGCCGCCTCCTGCATGTGCTCGCTGGCGAGCGGCGCCGGCACGTGCCAGACGCGCGCCGCCTCGAGGGCCGCCGGCGCCCGGCGGTTGAGGATCCGGTAGACATAGCGGCGCTCGTGCGCCGAGAAGCGGGCATGAAAGCCCTCGCCGGCGAGCCGCGCCTCGAGCACCGACACCGGCTGCGGCCGCAGATGGGCGTTGAGGGCCGCAACCAGCCGGTCGGGCCGCCAGCGGCGCTGGAGATCGACATGCGCCACCTGGGCCAGCGCATGCACGCCGGCATCGGTGCGCCCGGCGCCGACCACCAGCGGCCGCTCGCCGGCAAAGCGGGCGAACGCCTCCTCGAGAGCCGCCTGGACCGAGGGCGCGTTGTTCTGGCGCTGCCAGCCGCCGAACGGCGTGCCGTCATATTCGACGGTGAGGCGGTAGCGGTGCATGCGGCTCAGCCGAGCCGCGTGCCGGGGGGCAGGGCAAAGCCGCGCTGCAGCTCCTCGGCGCTCATCGGCCGGCGGCCGGCCCGCTGGACCTTGGTGACGCGCAGCGCACCCCGCCCGCAGGCGACGGTGAGCGGCCGCTCCAGGACGGTGCCGGGCTCGCCGCTGCCGTCCACCGGCTCCGCCTCGAGCAGCAGCAGCCGCTCGCCCCTGGCCTCGCACCAGCTTCCCGGTGCCGGCGAGAAGGCGCGGATCTGCCGGTCCAGCTCGACCGCATCGCGCGTCAGATCGAGCCGCGCCTCCTCCTTCCTGATCTTGTGGGCGTAGATCACGCCCTGCTCCGGCTGCGGCACCGCCCGGAGCGTGCCCGCCTCGAGCCCGTCCAGCACGCCGGGCAGCATCGCCGCCGCAGTGGCGGCGAGCCGGTCGTGGAGCTCACCGGCGGTGGTCCGCCGGTCGATCGGCACCGGCTCCATGGCATAGACCGGGCCGGTGTCGAGCCCTTCCTCCATCTGGAAGATGCTGATGCCGCTCTCCTCGTCGCCGGCCATGAGCGCCCGCTGGATGGGCGCCGCACCGCGCCAGCGCGGCAGCAGCGAGGCGTGCAGGTTGATGCAGCCGAGCCGGGGCGCCTCGAGGACGGGGCGGGGCAGGAGGAGCCCGTAAGCGCCCACCACCGCGAGATCGGCGGCATGGCTGCGGAAGATCTCTTGCGCCTCGGCGCCGCGCAGGCTGGCCGGCGTCAGCACCTCGAGGCCGTGGCGCAGTGCCGCCTCGTGGACCGCGGTGCGGCGCTCCTTGTGGCCGCGTCCGGCCGGCCGCGGCGGCTGGGTATAGACGGCGAGGACCCGGTGCGGCCCGCCCGCCAGCAGCTCGAGGCTCGGCACGGTGAAGGCCGCGGTCCCCATCACGACGAGGCGCAGGCTCAAGGCTTCGTTTCCCTCAAAGGCGCGGCGCGCTCAGGCGCGCAGGCGGCGCGACTTGGCCAGCTTGCGCAGGATCATGTTGCGCTTGAGCGGCGTCAGATGGTCGGTGAAGAGGATTCCGTCGAGATGGTCGATCTCGTGCTGCAGGCAGCGCCCCAGCAGGCCGTCGGCCTCGATCTCGCGGCTCTTGCCGGTCTCGTCGAGATAGCGCACCCGCACTGCTGCCGGGCGCCTCACCTCGCCATACTGGTCGGGCAGGCTGAGGCAGCCCTCCTCGGCGATCTCCTCCTCCTCCGAGCGCCAGAGGATCTCGGGATTGCACAGCCGCAAGGGAGCATCCGGCTCGTTCTCGCGGCTGACATCGACCACGATCACGCGGCGCGACACGCCGATCTGCGGGGCGGCGAGGCCGATGCCGGGGGCCGCGTACATGGTCTCCAGCATGTCGTCCATGAGCCGGCGCAGCGCGTCGTCGACCGCCTCGACGGGGGCGGCCGGCTTCTTGAGCACCGGCTCGGGCACCTCGAGAATCTGCAAGATAGCCATCTAGAGCTTCCAGCGCCTTCATGGTGGCCGCGGCGTCGTGCCGGCGGCCGGGAGAGAGCCTCAGCCCACCGGCTGGCGCGAGCGCAGCGCCGCGGCGAGGGTCCCTTCGTCCAGATAGTTGAGCTCGCCGCCGACCGGAACCCCGTAGCCCAGCCTGGTCACCCGGACGGGAAGCGGGCGCAGCCGCTCGGCGAGGTAGTGGGCGGTGGTCTGGCCGTCGACCGTGGCGGAGAGCGCCAGGATCACCTCCTCGACCTTCTCCGCCGCGATCCGTCCGAGGAGCCGGTCGACGCCCAATTCCTCGGGACCCACCGCGTCGGCTGCCGAGAGGGTGCCGCCCAGCACGTGGTAGCGGCCGCGAAAGCTGCCCGCCCGCTCCATCGCCCAGAGGTCCTCGACCGCCTCGACCACCAGGAGCGCGTGCTCCTCGCGGCGCGGGTCGGTGCACAGGCCGCAGGGATCGCGGGTGTCGAGATTGCCGCAGCGGCTGCAGCTTCGTGCCGTCCGCGCGGTCTCCTCGAGGGCCTGGAGCAGCGGTGCCAGCAGGGTCTCCCGCCGCTTGAGGAGTGCCAGGACGGCGCGCTGCGAGGAGCGCGGACCCAGACCCGGCAGCCGCCCGAAGAGGCGGATCAGCTTCTCGATCTCCGGTGCAGCCATGGCTCAGGGGCGCCCTGCCGGCGCGCCGTTTCTCAGAACGGCAGCTTCATGCCCGGAGGCAGCGGCATGCCGCCCGCGAGCTTGCCCATCTCGGCCTGGAGATGAGCATCGATCTTGGCCTTGGCGTCGTTGGTGGCGGCCACCACCAGATCCTCGAGGATCTCCATCTCCTCCGGATCGGCCAGCGACTTGTCGATCTTGATGCCGCGCATCTCGCCCTTGCCGTTCAGCGTGACGGTGACGAGACCGCCGCCGGACTGGCCGTCCATCTCCGTCTCGGCGAGCTTTTGCTGCATCTCGCCCATGCGCTGCTGGAGCTTTTGCGCCTCCTTCAGCATGTTGGAGAGATTCTTCATGCCTGCTGATCCCGTTGCATGTCGTGATGATCGGTCTCGTCCGAGACCGGGCGTACGTCGATGATGGCCGAGCCCGGGAAGGCTTCCAGCACCCGGCGCATCGTGTCCTCTTCGGCAAGCGCCTCGATCCGCGCCTGCTTCGCCACCTGCTCGCGCTCCGCCATGGTGGGCTCGCCCGGGGCCTGGCCCAGCGCCACGATCCAGCGTCGCCCGGTGATCCGCGTCGCCGCCTCGGCGAGCCGGCTGGCCACGTCGGGGGGCAGGCCCGGGGCGGGGCGGAACTCGATGCGGCCCGGCTCGAAGCGGATCACCCGCGCACCGCCGTGGAGAAAGGCGGCAAGCGGCTTCTCGCCGCTCCGGCGCAGCAGGGCGATCATCTCCTCGAAGCTTTCCGGCACGGCGTCGCGCGGCGCCGCCTGCCGGGCCGGCTGCGGCACGGGTGCCGCCATCTGCCGCGCCGCCGCCCGGCCGCCGGCCTGCAGCGCCGGCGCCGTGGCACGGCCGGCGGGCGGCTCGCTTCGCGTTCCAACCGGCACGGTCCCTGCCGGCAGGGCGCCGCCGCCGCGCAGCAGCCGCGCGATCTCGCCCGGCGGCGGCAGGTCGCTGACGCACGCCAGGCGCAGCAGCACCATCTCGCCGGCGGCGAGCGCCCCGGGGGCGCTGCGCACCTCCTCGAGCCCCTTGAGGAGGATCTGCCAGGCCCGCGCCAGCACCGGCAGGGAAAGCTGCCCCGCCATGACGCGCAGTTTCTCGAGCAGGCTCGGCCCCAGCGCGGTGCCGTTCTCGCCGGGCGGCGCACCGGCGGCGAGCCGGCTCAATGTATGGACGAGGCCCAGCAGGTCCTGCAGCACCGCGGCCGGATCGGCGCCCAGCCCGTAGAGCGCGCCGAACCGGTCGAGCGCCTCGCCGGCGTCGCCCTTGAGGACGGTGTCGAGCAGCTCGACGATCCGCGCGCGGTCGCCCAGGCCCAGCATCTCTTGGACCAGCGCCTCGCCGACCTCGCCGCCACCCAGCGCGATCGCCTGGTCGAGCAGCGAGAGACTGTCGCGCACCGAGCCCTCGGCGGCGGCGGCGACGAGGGCCAGGGCCGCCGGCTCGACCGTCACCTTCTCCCGTGCGCAGATCGCCGCCAGGTGCGCGGCCAGGCCCTCGGGCTCGACCCGCCGCAGGTCGAAGCGCTGGCAGCGCGAGAGGACCGTGACCGGAACCTTGCGCGCCTCGGTGGTGGCGAAGATGAACTTGGCGTGCGGCGGCGGCTCTTCGAGGGTCTTGAGAAGGCCGTTGAAGGCCTTCTCGGAGAGCATGTGCACCTCGTCGATGATGTAGACCTTGTAGCGCGACGCTGCCGGGGCGTAGCGCACGCTGTCGACGATCTCGCGGATGTCGTCGATGCCGGTGCGGGTCGCGGCATCCATCTCGATCACGTCGATGGGCCGCTCCTGCGCCATGGCCTGGCACGAGGGGCAAACGCCGCAGGGCTCGGCGGTGGGGCCGCCCTGGCCGTCGGGGCCGGTGCAGTTGAGGCCGCGGGCGATGATCCGGGCGGTGGTGGTCTTGCCCACGCCGCGGATACCGGAGAGCAGGAAGGCGTGCGCCACCCGGCCGGAGGCCAGGGCATTGCCCAGCGTCCGCACGAGCGCCTCCTGGCCGATCAGCTCCGAGAGCCGGGTCGGACGGTAGCTGCGCGCGAGCACGCGATACGCTTGCGGAACCGCAGAACTGTCCATGGGGCGCGTCGGGAACCGGGCGAGGAAGGGGGAGGAGGCGGAAGACTGGCGGACGACCCGATGCGAAGCTCGTTACGGCTGCTTCCTTCCGGACCTGACCGGGTTGGCGAGAGCACCGTCCGCCGCCAGCCTTCCTGCCCGCAATATCGGCCCTGGAGCCGCCTTGCGCAAGACCGCAGCATGCCGGAAAGTGCCGCAGGCCGCGCGCTTTGGCCAATCCAGGACGAATCTCGATGCTCAGACCTCCCAGCCCGCCGCACGTCTATTCCGGTGCCGCCTTCGACCGGGCGGCGCTGCGCCGCCGCGACGCCGCCTGGCTCGAGGTCTGCCGCCGCGACCCCGAGACGCGGATCGTGTTCCTCTCCGGCCTCGCCGTGCCGGTGGACGGGCCCGAGGAAGCACCGCGCCTGAGAACGCTGCGCCTGGGCGAGATCGCGGCGGAGCTGCCCGAGGAGGCGGTCTTTTTGGGGATCCACGAGGGGGCGGCGCATTTCGCCGTCGACCTGCCGCCGCCGCCCGCGCTGCGCCGCTTCGTCGAGCTGCGCTCGGTGGGCCTCTTGCTGCCGACCGCCGAGGCCGGCCTTCTGGCCCTGGCACGGGCGTTGCGCCACTGGCACGCGGGCCACCGCTTTTGCGGCGCCTGCGGGGCGCCGACCCGCGCCGTCGAGGCCGGCCATGCGCGACGTTGCGATCCGTGCGACCGCACCGTGTTCCCGCGCACCGACCCGGCGGTGATCGTGCTGGTCACCCGCGGCGAGCACTGCGTGCTGGGTCGGGCAGGGCGCTTCCCCGAAGGCATGTACTCGACCCTCGCGGGCTTCGTGGAGCCGGGCGAGACGTTGGAGGAGTGCCTTGCCCGCGAGGTCATGGAGGAGGTCGGCATCCTCGTCGAGCGGCCTGTCTACCGTTCCTCGCAGCCCTGGCCCTTTCCGCAGTCGCTCATGCTGGGCTTTCGCGCCGAGGCGCGCAGCGAGGCGATCCGCATCGATCCGGAGGAGATCGAGGACGCCCGCTGGTTCAGCCGCGCTGCGCTCGCCGATCCGGCGCGGCGTCCGGTCCGCCTGCCGGCCGAGGACAGTATCGCCCGTTTCCTGATCGAGGAGTGGCTCGCCGAGGGCTGAGCGCGGCCGAGGCCCTGGCGGCCCTGACGGACGGCGATCCGGCGCCCCGCTTCCGGGTCCAAGGCATCATCGGCCATGGCAGAACGCTTTTTTCCCGTCCTTGTCGCGGGGGCGGGATCACCAGTCTGCCACCTGGTCCCTGCCACATGATGAAGGGCCGCCGTGGCTCCGTGCCACGGCCGCGTCTATGCCCGGAGATTCCCGAGCCGCGCGTCCGGGTCCGTCATGGCGTGCAGCCGGGCCGCGGCGAGGCGGCCGAAGCGCAGGAGAAGGGCCCGGCGCCGGGCCGCCGCGAGCGGCCGCTCGCGGGCGGGGCGCAGGATCTCGCCATGGAAGCGGTCGGCGACGATCAGCCCTTCCTCCGCCGGCAGCAGCCCGGCGGGGAAGTCGGCAGGCACCGCGAAATAGAACGCGTCGGCATGGTCCAGGTAGAGCTGCCATTTGGCGTCGCTCAGGAAGTCCTCCCGGCAGCTCTTGATCTCGACCGCGACCAGCCTGCCGTCACGAGCCAGGGCCAGCAGGTCGAGGCGGCGGCCCCCGGGCAGAGGCACCTCGGCGAGCGGCGACAAACCGAGGCCGGCCAGCAGGCGCATCGTGCCCCGTCGTACGCCATTGGTGACGTCGGCACGGCCGGGAGCGGAAGAAAGGGAGAGATCCATAAAGCGTTTCTTAAGACCCCCGGCGGTAGCCTGCCAGCAGGGTTCGACGATCGGCCAGCGGCAGCGAGGGAAACGGGTGTCCGTCGACATGACAGGGACGCAGGAGCGAAGCGGGCGGGCTGGTAGCGCGGTGCGGCGCCAGCAGCTCGAGATGGCGGCCGGCGGAGCGGCCGTGCTGGATATCGGCGACGTCGAGGCGCTGCGCAACGGGCGCTCGCCGGAGGCGCGGGCGCAGGTGGCCGCCAAGCTCGGCCGCCAGTTCGACGCGCTGAGCCGGAGCGGCGAGCGGGACATCGCCCAGGCGGTGCTGCTGCTGCTCGTGCGCGACGTCGAGAAGGAGGTGCGGCGGAGCCTCTCCGAGGCGGTCTCGGGCAGCGTCGAGCTGCCGGCCGAGGTCGCGCGCCGCCTTGCCCGCGACGATATCGAGGTCGCTCGGCCGGTGCTCGAGCGCAGCCCGGTGCTGGCGGACGAGGATCTGGAGGACATCGTCCGCACCAACGCCATGCAGTATGCTCTGGCGGTGGCAGCCCGCGAGCGGCTGTCCGAGCTGGTGGCCGACGCCCTGGTCGACACCGGCCATCAGCCGGTGGTGGCACGGGTCGTCGGCAATGACGGGGCACAGCTCTCGGGCCGGGCGCTGCAGCGGGTGCTCGACGACTTCCAGGCCGACCGGGAGGTGCGCAGCCGTCTGGTGCGCCGTCCGGAGCTTCCCTACGAGCTGGTCGAGCAGCTGGTCGAGGCGGTCGGCGCCCAACTCGAATGGGAGCTGCTGCGCGACGGGCGGGTGAGCCGCGATGCGGCCGAGAACCTGATGCGGGCCGTACGCGAGCGCAGCACCATCGACCTCGTCGCCCGCGAGCATGGCGAGCGCGGCGTGGCCGCCCATCTGCGCGAACGCTTCCTCGCCGGCGATCTCGCGCACGAGGATCTGCTGGGTTTCCTGCGCGACGGCGAGGTGGCACGGCTCGAGATCGGCCTGGCGCTCCATGTCGATATGCCGGTAGCCCAGCTGCGCAAGCTTCTCTACCAGAGCGACCGTCGCCATCTCGCGGCGCTGTGCGTGCGCGCCGGGTTCGCCACGCCGCACTATCTGATGCTGCGCATGGCGCTCGATCTCGCCGAGGAGACTGTCGGCAAGGGAGAGCGCAATGGCGGCTATGCCCCCGACACGCTCCGCTTCCTGCAGAGCCAGTACGAGCGGCTGCGCGCCGACCCGGCCCAGGTCGCGGCCCTGCTGGGCCTGCCGGTGCCGGCAGGCTGAGGGCCATGGCCGCGGTACAGCCGCTGGGCGGCTGCTGCGGCGCTCCGGGCGCAGGCCGGCCATCCCTTGCGCGGGCATCGGCACCCGCAGGTGGGCGAGGGCCGCAAGCGGGACTGACGGTGCGGCCAGCCGCCCGGCCGGCCCGGTGTCGTCGTCACCCCCATGTCGCGGGATGAAGCGGGCCTGCCCGTCCTGAAGCGAGCCGCGAGCCCGGCGGCGGTCCGGCGGATCTCGTTGCGCGAGCCTGCACGCCGCGCCGGTTGCCGCTGTTATGGGCCCATGGAGACCGGGCGTGCCGGGCTGGCCCGGGAAGGATGGCAGGCGCTACCGCCGGCAGCGTGGCGGGACCGTGCCGTTGCGGTGAGGCCGCATTGTGGCGGGGAAGCTGGCGGCAGCGGGCGCTTGGCCTCTCGCCTCTTGCGGCCGGTGCGGCTAAGGTCCGGCGCATGGCAGACATGGACACGCTCGAGCGGGCGGCGGACGCCCCGGCTGGCCCGACCTTCCGCACCCAGCCGCACAATATCGAGGCGGAGCAGTCGCTCCTGGGGGCCGTTCTCGTGAACAACGAGGCGTTCCACCGGGTGAGCGACTTCCTGCGCGCCGAGCATTTCTACGAGCCGGTGCACCAGAGGATCTTCGAGGCCTGCGCCATCCGCATCGGCCGCGGCCAGCTGGCCGACCACCGCACCCTCTATCATCTGTTCGAGACCGACCCGGCGCTCCAGGAGCTGGACGGGCCGCGCTACCTGGCGCGTCTCGCGGCGGCTGCCGAGACCATCATCAACGCCTCCGAGTATGGCCGGATCATCCACGACCTGGCGCTGCGCCGCGGCCTCATCCGCGTCGGCGAGGAGGTCGTCACCACGGCCTACGAGCCGCAGGCCGAGGGCAGCGGCAAGGACCAGATCGAGACCGCCGAGCGCCGCCTCTTCGAGCTCGCCCAGCAGGGCGAGATCACCGGTGACTTCCGTGGCTTCTCGGGCGTGCTGACCGAGGCCGTGCGGCACATCGAGAGCGCCTTCCACAAGACCGGCAAGGTTACCGGCGTGCCCACCGGCCTCACCGGCCTCGACGAGAAGATGGGCGGCCTGCAGCGCTCCGACCTGCTGATCCTCGCCGGCCGCCCGAGCATGGGCAAGACCGCGCTGGCGGTCACCATTGCCGCCAATGCCGCCATGGCCGAGTTCCACGAGCGGGACCGCGAGCAGGCCAAGCACGAGAATTTCGTGGTGGGCGTGTTCTCGCTGGAGATGTCGGCCGAGCAGCTCGCCACCCGCCTGATCTCGGCCCAGGCGCAGGTCGAGAGCGACCGGCTGCGGCGCGGCGATTTCGACGAGAACGACTGGCCGAAGCTGGTCCGCGCGACCCAGGAGCTGTCGGCGCTGCCGCTGTTCATCGACGACACGCCGGCCCTCTCGGTCTCCGCCCTGCGCACCCGGGCGCGGCGCCTCAAGCGCACCCAGGGCCTGAACCTGCTGGTGGTCGACTATCTCCAGCTCCTGCGCGGCAGCGGCACCTACGCCCAGGCCAACCGGGTCCAGGAGATCTCCGAGATCACCCAGAGCCTCAAGGCGATCGCCAAGGAGCTCAACATCCCGGTGCTGGCGCTCTCGCAGCTCTCGCGCGCCGTCGAGCAGCGCGAGGACAAGCGGCCGATGCTCTCGGACCTGCGCGAATCGGGCTCCATCGAGCAGGACGCCGACATCGTCATGTTCGTCTTCCGCGAGGAGTACTATCTCTCCCGCGCGGTGCCGGCGCAGCGCGAGAGCGAGCCGCAAGACAAGTTCCAGGAGCGCTACCAGCAGTGGTTCGAGCGGTGCCAGGCGATGCACAACAAGGCCGAGGTGATCATCGCCAAGCAGCGGCACGGGCCGATCGGCACCGTGCAGGTGCAGTTCGACGGCAGCTACGGCCGCTTTCGCAACCTCGAGACCTCCGCCTACCAGGACAGCTATCCGTGAGCGAGCCTCTTCCCGGACCCGCCCGCCTCGAGATCGACCTTGCGGCCGTCGCCGCCAACTGGCGCGCCTTGGCAGCACTTGCCGCTCCCGCCGTCGTGGCGGGCGTGGTCAAGGCCGATGCTTACGGGCTCGGTGCCGCCCGCGTCGCCCCCGCCTTGTGGGCCGCCGGCTGCCGCGACTTCTTCGTGGCCCGGGCCGGAGAAGGCGTGGCGCTGCGCCGGATCCTGCCCGGCGCGCGCATCTTCGTCCTCGACGGGCTGCTGCCCGGTACCGAGCAGCCCCTCGCCGGCCACCGCCTGGTGCCGGTCCTCAACCAGCCGGACGAGCTCGCCCGCTGGCGGGTGGCCGCGGCACAGGCCGGGCGGCGGCTGCCTGCCGCGCTGCAGCTCGATACCGGCATGTGCCGGCTGGGCTTTTCCGCGGCCCAGGCCGCCGCCCTCGACGAGAGCAGCTTCGAGGGGCTGGCGATCGAGCTCGTGATGAGCCACCCGGTGATCGCCGAGGAGGCCGGACACCCGCTCAACGAGCGGCAGCGGCAGCGTTTCGCAGCGATGCGCCACGGCCTGCCGGCGGCCCCGGCGAGCCTCGCGAATTCCTCGGGAATCTTTCTCGGCCGCGGTTTCCAGCTCGATCTGTGCCGGCCCGGCGTGGCGCTCTACGGCGCCAACCCGACACCCGGCCGGCCCAACCCGATGCGCCCGGTGGTCCGCCTCGAGGCGCCCGTCATGCAGGTTCACGATATCGTGGAGGAGGGCAGCGTGGGCTATGGCGCCACCTGGCCGACGCGGCCTGGCGCGCGCATCGCCACCTTGCCGGTGGGCTATGCCGACGGCTATCCGCGCAGCGCCGGCAACCAGGCGACCGCGCGGATCGACGGCGTCGAGGTGCCGGTCGCCGGGCGGGTCTCGATGGATCTCACCACCCTGGACGTCAGCAGCCTCCCCGAAGGCGCGGTGCGGCCGGGCAGCGTGGCCGAGCTCATTGGCGGGCCGGACGGGCTCGACAGGCTGGCGGACGCGGCGGGGACTATCCCCTACGAGATCCTGACCCGGCTGGGCGCGCGCTACGAGCGCTGCTATCTCGACGCGGAGGCTCCGGCTTGAACCCGCTCGCCACTGTCGGCCGCGCCACGCTCACTGTCTGCGACAGCGCCGGCGGCATCTTCCTTTTCGCCCTGCAGGCGCTCGGGCGTGGGCTGCGCGGCCCGTTCTACCCGCGCCAGATCCTCCGCCAGATGATCGACATCGGCTACTACTCGCTGCCCGTGGTCGGCCTCACCGCCATCTTCACCGGCATGGTGCTGGCGCTGCAGAGCTATACCGGCTTCTCGCGCTTCGAGGCGCAAAGCGCCATCCCGACCATCGTCGTGCTCTCCATGACCCGCGAGCTGGGGCCGGTCCTGGCCGGCCTGATGGTGGCCGGCCGGGTCGGCGCCTCGATGGCCGCCGAGATCGGCACCATGCGGGTCACCGAGCAGATCGACGCGCTCTCCACCCTGGCGACCGATCCGTTCCGCTACCTGGTGTTCCCGCGGGTCGTGGCGGGCCTGCTGATGCTGCCGCTGCTGGTCCTCGTGGCCGACGTGATCGGCGTCATGGGCGGCTGGCTGATGAGCGTCTTCAAGCTCGGCTTCGGGCCGATCGAGTACGTCAACCGGACCTTCGAGTTTCTCGAGACCCAGGACGTGCTCTCGGGCCTCGTCAAGGCCGGCGTGTTCGGCTTCATCGTGGCGCTGATGGGCTGCTTTCAGGGCTATGTCTCGCGCGGCGGCGCGCAGGGCGTGGGGGCTGCCACCACCAAGGCGGTGGTCTCGGCCTCGATCCTGATCCTCACCGCCAACTACATGGTCACCGAGCTGTTTTTCAGCCGATGAAGAGGTCGCTGCCGGACATGCAGAGCCCGAAGATCGAGGTGCGGGGCCTGGTCAAGAGCTTCGGCCCCAAGAAGGTGCTCCAGGGGCTCGATCTCGACGTGCCGCGCGGTCAGTCCCTGGTGGTGATCGGCGGCTCGGGCACCGGCAAGTCGGTGCTCATCAAGTGCATCCTCGGGCTGGTCCGCCCCGACGCCGGCTCGATCAAGGTCGACGGCGAGGAGGTGGTCGGCGCCAGCCGCTCGACCATCGAGCGGCTGCGCGCCAAGTTCGGCATGCTGTTCCAGGGCGCTGCCCTCTTCGACAGCCTGCCGGTCTGGGAGAACGTCGCCTTCGGCCTGCTGGCGGCGAGAAAGCTGCCGCGCGGCGAGGCGCGGGCGCGGGCGATCGAGGTGCTGGGTCGGGTCGGCCTGCCGGCGGAGGTGGCCGATCTCTTCCCGGCCGAGCTTTCCGGCGGCATGCAAAAGCGCGTGGGGCTCGCCCGGGCGATCGCCACCGAGCCCGAGATCATCTTCTTCGACGAGCCGACCACCGGCCTCGACCCGATCATGGCGGACGTCATCAACGAGCTGATCCGCCGCTGCGTGAGCGATCTCGGCGCCACCGCGCTCTCGATCACCCACGACATGGCGAGCGTCCGCAAGATCGCCGACCGGGTCGCCATGCTCTATGGCGGAAAGATCGTCTGGGAGGGCCCGGTGGCCGAGATCGACCACAGCGGCAATGCCTACGTCGAGCAGTTCATCAACGGCCGGGCCGAGGGGCCGATCCGCGTCGCCCAGGCGGCCAACGGCTAGGCACGCCAGGTGGCCCGTCCGCAACGCCAGCATGTCTGCCAGGGGTGCGGCGCGGTGTACCCGCGCTGGTCGGGGCGCTGCGACGCCTGTGGCGCCTGGAACAGCATCGTCGAGGAGAGCACCGCGCCCTCGCGGCCCGGGGCGCCGGCCGCCCGGCGCCGCGGGCGCGGCCTCGATCTGGTGGCGCTGGCCGGCGAGGCCGCGGCGCCGCCCCGCCTGCGCACCGGCGACGAGGAGCTCGACCGGGTGCTGGGCGGCGGCATCGTCGCCGGCTCCGCCATGCTGGTGGGGGGCGATCCGGGCATCGGCAAGTCGACGCTGACCCTGCAGGCGGCCGCCCGCCTGGCCCAGACCGGGCTCGAGGTGGTCTATGTGAGCGGCGAGGAGTCGATCGAGCAGATCCGCTTGCGCGCCGCCCGCCTCGGCCTCGCCGACGCGCCGGTGCAGCTCGCCGCCGAGACCTCGGTGGGCGAGATCCTGGCGAGCCTCGACCGGCCGCAGGGGCCGGGCCTGGTGATCTGCGACTCGATCCAGACCATGTGGGTCGACGGGATCGAGGCCGCACCCGGCACGGTGAGCCAGCTCCGCGCCGCCGCCCACGAGCTGATCCGCTTTGCCAAGCGGCGCGGCACCGCCCTCTTGCTGATCGGCCACGTCACCAAGGACGGACAGATCGCCGGGCCCCGGGTGCTCGAGCACATGGTCGACGCCGTGCTCTATTTCGAGGGCGAGCGCGGCCACCAGTTCCGCATCCTGCGGGCCGTCAAGAACCGCTTCGGCCCGGCCAACGAGATCGGCGTGTTCGCCATGGAGGAGCGCGGCCTCGTGCCGGTCGCCAACCCCTCGGCCCTGTTCCTCGCCGAGCGCGAGGAGGGGGTTGCCGGGGCCGCGGTCTTTGCCGGTATGGAAGGCTCGCGGCCGGTGCTGGTCGAGATCCAGGCGCTGGTCTCGCCGAGCCCGCTGGCCACCCCGCGGCGCGCCGTGGTCGGCTGGGACGGCAGCCGGCTCGCCATGCTGCTGGCGGTGCTCGAGGCGCGCTGCGGGCTTGTGGTGGGCGCCCGCGATGTCTATCTCAACGTCGCGGGCGGGCTGCGGGTGCAGGAGCCGGCCGCGGATCTGGCGGTGGCGGCGGCTCTTGTCTCGGCGCTGCTCGATGTGCCGCTGCCGAAGGGCTCGGTACTGTTCGGCGAGGTCGGCCTCGCCGGCGAGGTCCGCGCCGTCGGGCATGTCGGCGCCCGTCTCAAGGAGGCCGCCAAGCTCGGCTTCACCCGTGTCGTGATGCCGCGGGTGCGCGATGCCGAGCCTGCCGGCCTGCACGCCGTCGAGTTGCGGCGGCTGGCCGAGCTGGTGGAGCTTCTGGGCGGCAGCCGCCGGGATGCCCGGCAGGGGTAGACCCGGCGACGGAGGATTTTTGCAGGTGACGGCGCTCGATCTCATCGTTCTCGTCGTGGTGGCGCTGTCCGCGCTGGTGGCGCTGAGCCGCGGCTTCGTGCGCGAGGTCCTGACCCTGGCGGCGTGGATCGGCGCCTTCGTCACGGCATTCTACGTCTTCGAGCCGGTCCGGCCGCTGGTCCTCCAGGTGGTGCGCCAGGACCTTCTGACCGATCTCGCCACCGCGGCGCTGGTCTTCATCGTGCCGCTGATCGCCTTCAAGATCCTGGGTGGCATGATCGCCCGGGCGGTGGCCGATGGCCCGCTGGGCTCCCTCGACAAGCTCGCCGGCCTGGGCTTCGGCGCGCTGCGCGGCGCCCTTCTGGTGAGCGCCGCCTGGCTTCTGGCCGGCATGTTCCTGCAGCCCGAGCGCTATCCTCCCTGGGTGCAGGAGGCGACGCTCCTGCCGCAGATCAAGACCGCCTCGGGCTGGCTGCGCGGGTTCCTGCCCGACGATTTCGAGAGCCGCGCGCGCGACGCCGCGGTGGAGGTTCCCCTCAAGGCGGAGGCGGTGCGCGATGCGGCCGGCCTCGGCACGGAAGGCGGCGGCGAGACCGGCTACAGCGCGGAGCAGCTGCAGCAGATGAACCGGCTTTTCCGCTCCGGTCAGTGAACGAGCTTTTGTGGAGAGGCGCGGCATGCGCGACGCGGCACCCTTTGCCGACGACGACCGCTTCCATGAGGAATGCGGGATCTTCGCGATCCACCGCCACGGCGATGCCGCCGCGCACGCCGCCCTCGGCCTGCACGCGCTGCAGCACCGCGGCCAGGAGGCGGCGGGCATCGTCAGCTTCGACGGCGAGCATTTCCACAGCCACAAGGCAGTGGGCCTGGTAGGCGACAATTTCTCGCGCCAGAGCGTCATCGAGGGGCTGCGCGGCCACGCCGCCATCGGCCATGTGCGCTACGCCACCACCGGCGCCTCGATGCTGCGCAACGTCCAGCCGCTGTTCGCCGACTTCGCCTTCGGCGGTCTCGCCATCGCCCACAACGGCAACCTCACCAACGCCCACGATCTGCGCGGGCGGCTGGTCGAGGAGGGCAGCATCTTCCAGTCGACCTCCGATACCGAGGTGATCGTCCATCTGATCGCCCGCTCGCGGGCCACCTCGATCATCGACCGGCTGGTCGAGGCGCTGCGCAAGATCGAGGGCGCCTGGTCGACCGTGGCGCTGATCGACGACGGGGTGGTGGCGGCGCGCGACCCGCTGGGCGTCCGCCCGCTGGTCATGGGCGAGCTCGACGGCGCCACCGTGTTCGCCTCCGAGAGCTGCGCCCTCGACATCATGGGCGCCACCTACCTGCGCGACCTCGACCCGGGCGAGGTGGTGGTGGTCGACGGCGGCGGCGTGCGCAGCCTGCGGCCGTTCGAGCAGAATGCCGGACGTTTCTGCATCTTCGAGTATGTCTACTTCGCCAGGCCCGACAGCGTTGTCGAGGGGCGCGGCGTCTACGACATCAGGAAGCGCATCGGCGAGGAGCTGGCCCGCGAGGCGCCGGCCAGCGCCGACGTGGTGGTGCCGGTACCCGACAGCGGCGTGCCGGCGGCGATCGGCTACGCCCAGGCCTCGGGCCTGCCCTTCGAGCTGGGCATCATCCGCAACCACTATGTCGGGCGAACCTTCATCGAGCCGTCCGACCAGATCCGTCACCTGGGCGTGAAGCTCAAGCACAATGCCAACATGGCGACGCTGCGCGGCAAGAGCGTGGTCCTGGTCGACGACAGCATCGTGCGCGGCACCACCTCCACCAAGATCGTCAACATGGTCCGGCAGGCCGGTGCCCGCGAGGTCCACATGCGCATCGCCAGCCCGCCGACCACCCACAGCTGCTTTTACGGCGTCGACACGCCCGAGCGCAGCAAGCTGCTGGGCGCCCGCCACACCATCGAGCAGATGGCGCGGATCATCGGCGTCGACAGCCTGGCGTTCGTGACCATCGAGGGGCTCTACCGGGCGGTCGGCGAGGCGGGCCGCGATCCGGCGACCCCGCGCTTCTGCGACGCCTGCTTTACCGGCGACTACCCGACCCGGCTGGTCGATGCCGAGGAAGGGGCGCGCAAGCCGCAGGTCTCGCGCCTGCACGAGGAGGGTTGAGCATGCGTCTTTCGGGCAGGATCGTCTGCATCACCGGGGCGAGCCGCGGCTTCGGCGCGGCGGTGGCGCGGGCCTGTGCCGCGGAGGGCGCGCATCTGGTGCTGACCGGCCGTACCAAGGGCGGCCTCGAGGAGGTCGACGACGCGGTGCGCGCGGCCGGCGGCCAGGCGACGCTGATCCCCCTCGACCTGCGCCAGGGGCAGATGATCGACACGCTGGGCGCGGCGCTCTACGAGCGGTTTGGCCGGCTCGACGGGCTGGTCCTCAACGCAGGCGAGCTCGGCCCGATCACCCCTGTCTCGCATCTCGAGCCCAAGGTGCTCGAGCGCGTCATGGGCCTCAACGTGCTGGCCACGCACCGGCTGATCCGCTCGCTCGAGCCGCTCCTCAAGGCCTCGGCCGACGGCCGCGCGGTGGTCGTCACCGATGCGCCGGCGCGCGAGCCGCGGGCCTATTGGGGCGCCTATGCAGCCAGCAAGGCGGCGCTCGAGGCTCTTGCCCGGTGCTGGGCGCTGGAGCTGCGCATCACCCCGGTGCGGGTGAACCTCGCCGAGCCGGGCCCGATGGACACGCGCCTGCGCGGCGACGCCTTCCCCGGCGAGAAGCCGGGCGACCAGCCCGAGCCGGCCCGCTACGCTGCGGGCATCGTCGACCTGCTCGATCCGGCCTGCACCCGCAACGGCGAGCTGGTACGGCTGCATGGCAGCCCCGCCTGACAGAGAGCTGGCGAGGAAGCCGTGGCGCAGGAGCCGGATCAAGGCGCTGCGCGCGGCTTCTCTTTTTTATATATTTTTCAGTAGGGTAGGGGCTGTTCCTCAGGAGCGGCATGCATGACTGCGCGGGGGCGGCGGCGCCTGCAGCACAGAGGGCGGCTGCCTGCTCCTCACTCCGAGGCGTAGGGGTTCTCGCCGTGGCGCACGACGAAGCGCAGCGGCACGCCGTGCAGGTCGAACGCGTCCCGCATGCCCGCCGAGAGATAGCGCAGATAGCTGCCAGGCAGGTTCTCCGCCTGGCGGTTGGCGAACAGCGCGAAGGTCGGCGGCCGCGAGGAGGCCTGGGTCATGTAGCGGATCTTGATGCGCCGCTTGTTGACCAGCGGCGGCGGGTGGGCCTCCAGCGCCTCGCGCAGCCAGCGATTGAGCTGTGCCGTCGGCACCCGCTTGCGCCACCGCTCATAGGCCTTGAAGAGGGTCGGCAGCAGCTTGTCGACGCCGCGCCCGGTGTGCGCCGACAATGGCACGCAGATGACGCCTTTGACCTGCGCCAGCCGGTCGCCGAGGCGCTCGTGGAGCAGCGCCAGGGCCGCCTGGGGATCCTCCACCAGATCCCACTTGTTGACCACCACCACCAGCGCCCGGCCTTCGTCGATGGCGAGATTGGCGATGGTCAGGTCCTGGTGCTCGAGCGGCATGGTCGCGTCCATCACCAGCACCACGACGTGGGCGCTGCGGATCGAGCGGATGGTTGCCGAGACCGACAGCTTCTCGACCTGCTGCTCGATCCGCGTGCGTCGACGCAGGCCCGCCGTGTCGATCAGCTCGATCTCGCGGTCCTCGAACTGCCAGACGATGCTCACGCTGTCGCGGGTGAGGCCGGGCTCCGGCCCGGTAAGCAGTCGCTGCCGGTCGATCAGCCGGTTGACGAGCGAGGATTTGCCGACATTGGGACGGCCGACGATGGCGAGGCGCACCCGCTTGGGGCCGGCCTCCTCCTCCTCGTCCTCCGCCTGGGCGTCCAGGGCCAGCGCCTCCGGCGGCTCCTCCTCGGGCAGCTCGGGGGCGGCGAGGAGAGGGCGCAGCATGTCCGCGAGATCGACCAGCCCCTCGCCATGCTCGGCGGAGACCCATACCGGCTCGCCCAGACCCAGGCTCCAAGCCTCGGCGGCCCCGGCTATGGCGGCCCGTCCCTCGCACTTGTTGGCGACCAGGAGGACCGGCTTGTCGGAGCGCCGCAGGATCTCGGCGATGTCCTGGTCGGCCGGGGTGACGCCGGCTCGCGCATCGATCAGGAAGAGGCCGACATCGGCCTCCTCGAGACCCTCGAAGGTGAGCTGGCGCAGCCGGCCGGGCAGCGTCTCCTCGCCGCCCGCCTCCACACCGGCCGTGTCGACGACGCGGAAGCTCAGGTCGTAGAGCCGACCGTCGCCTTCGAGGCGATCGCGGGTCAGGCCGGGCAGATCGTGGACCAGCGCCTGGCGCCGCCCCACCATGCGGTTGAACAGGGTGGACTTGCCGACATTGGGCCGGCCAAGGATCGCCACGGTGCGCATCGAAGAACCTCGAGAGACAAGGGCCGGCCGTCAGCGGCCGGCCCGACCGGTCAGCGGAAAGCGTGCAGCTCGCCGCCGTCGGTGAGAATATAGACGGTTCCGCCCGCCACGACAGGCGGCTGAGTGGCGCGGCCCGGGAAGGAGAGGCGCTCGAGGATCTCGCCGGTGGCTGGGGAGACGCTTGCCAGCACGCCGCTCGAGGAGGCGAGGAGCAGGCGGCCGCCGGCCAGCACCGGGCCTGCCCACAAGGCCGGCGTCTCGTCACTCTCGGCAGCGGCATTGAGCGGCGCCACCCAGCGGATCCTGCCATTGATGGCCAGAAGCGAGATCAGCTCGCCGCGCTCGCTCGCGAGGAACACGAACTCGCCGGCAGGCCACGGCGTGAACAGCGAGGTCAGGTCATGGTCCCACAAGCGATCACCCCGGGCCAGGCTGAAGGCCGCGGTCTCGCCGCCGCTGCCGGCCAGGAACACCCGGCCGTCGGCCACCGCGGGGGCGCCGGTGATGTCGCTGATGGTGCCGATCGCCAGCGTCCGGCGCGGGCGCAGCAGCGTGTCGGTCCAGATCGGGCTGCCGTCGGCCAGCGCCAGCGCGAAGACCTCGCCGGAGGAGTAGGTGACGATCACCCGCTCGCCGATCACGGCCGGCGAGGAGGCACCGAGGATTCCGGTCTGCTCGAAGAGGCCCGCATGCCGCCACAGCACGTCGCCCTCGGCTGCACCCAGGACGAAGAGCTGGTTGTCGGCGGTGCGTACCAGCACGCGCCCCTCGGCGAAGGCCGGGGCGCTGCGGATCGGCGCCAGCAGGTTGCGCCGCCACAGCTCGGTGCCGGACGCAGCGTCGAGGGCTGCGACCTCGCCCCAGCTCTCGGTGACGTAGAGCCGCCCGTCGGCGAAGGCGAGGCCGCCGCCGCCGAGCCGGTCGGAGCCGTCGCGGCCCTCGGGCTCCCAGCGCCAGACCCGGCGCCCGTCGCCGGCCGAGACCGCGGTGACGCTGCCGGCGCCGTCGACGGCGAAGACTTTGCCGTCGGCGACCACCGGGCGGCCGAGCAGGCGGGCGCCGCCGGCGGCTCCCTCGCCGATGCCCGCACTCCATGCGCGCTTCAGGCTCGCCGGGGCGGCGAGATGGCCCGGCGCGTGGCTGGCGCTGCCGCCGTCCTGCGCCCAGGTCTCGCTGGGCCGGGCCGGCGGGAGCTGCACCGGCACGTCTGCCAGCATCGGGTCGGCGCTCGGCCCGTCGCCGAGCAACATGACCGGCATGCGGGCGCCGGGCAGCGGCGCCTCCTCGTCACCCATCCAGGGCAGGCTGCTGCAGCCGGCGAGCAGGAGGGCGAGCGGGCCGGCGAGGGCGGCGGTACGGCGCAGCTTCATGAGGCGGTCCTGGTCGGTTCGGCGCCGAGCGCCCGGAGGAGCTCGTCGGCGCGCTCTTTGGCGCCGCGCGGCGTTTGCGCATCGTCGCGCATCGCCTCCAGCGCCTCGACCGCCCGGCTCCGCTCGCCGGCGCGCAGGGCGGCAGCGGCGATGAGCTCGCGGGCGAGATGGCGCCATGGCCCGGTCTGGGTGGCAAGCGGTTCGAGACGGGCGATGAGCTCGGCCGGCGGCGCCACGTCGACCTCGAGAGAGGCGCCGAGCACAGTTGCGAGGTCGCGCATCATCGGGTCGGCGCCGTCGTCGCCGGCCAGCGTCTCGAGCGCGGCTCCGGCTGCCTGGCGGTCGCCGGCCTCGAGCGCGGCGGTGGCGGCCTGGAGGCGGGCGAGTGTGGCGAAGCCCGCGGGAGCATCCTCGGCGAACGCGCGAAAGGCGGCGGCCGCCTCGGCGGGCTTGCCGCCGGCCAGCAGCTGCTCGGCGGCGGCAAAGCCGCGCGCCGCCTCGGTCGCCTGGCGGTGTTGCCACCACTGCCAGCCCTGCCAGCCGACGCCGGCCAGCACGAGCAGCAGGACGACGCCGACCGCGAGGCCGCCCCAGCGCTTCCACAGCGCCACGAGCTTGTCGCGCTGCAGCTCCTCGTCGACTTCGCGGAAAAGTTCTTCGGCCTTCACCTGCGCCTACCCGGTCGGTGTCCTTGTACGTCGCCGGCGGACGTCGCTCGCCGACGCCACGCACGGCGCCGCGGCGACAGACCCACGGCCGGCGAAGAGGTATGGGAGCAGAACGGGTTTGGCAAGGCTGTCCGCCTACCTTACCCTCTGCGTGCCACCAGCCGGGAGGAAGCCATGCCCAGGCTCTTCATCGCTCTCGACCTTCCGGAGGAGACGACGGCCGAGCTCGACCGGCTGTGCGTCGGCCTGCCCGGGGCGCGCTGGACCGATCCCGGCGACTTCCACCTGACGTTGCGCTTCATCGGCGAGGTCGACCACGCCACCTTCTGTGAGGTCGGCGAGGCCCTCGCCTCGGTGAGCCTGCGGCCCTTCGAGATGCGCCTGAAGGGGCTGGGCGAGTTCCCGCCGCGCGGGCCGATGCACACGCTTTGGGCCGGAATCGAGGCGCCCGACGCGCTGATGCAGCTCAAGCGTCGCCTCGACCGCGTGTGCGACGAGGCAGGGGTGGCGCGCGAGAAGCGCAAGTTCGTGCCGCACGTCACCC
The DNA here is from genome assembly GCA_033875255.1 of Geminicoccaceae bacterium 1502E. Lineage (GTDB taxonomy): Bacteria > Pseudomonadota > Alphaproteobacteria > Geminicoccales > Geminicoccaceae > Marinimicrococcus. The sequence continues at coordinate 52,808 of JAWZSN010000020.1, forward strand.
TGGCGCGGTTCCGCGAGCCGCCGCCGCACGAGCGCTATGCCAGCTGGCTGGCGCGCCGGGCGCTGTTCAGGACGGCACCCTTCCCGGTGAGCCACTTCACCCTCTACTCGAGCATCCTGCGGTCCGACGGCGCCGAGCATGTGCCCGAGGCGTCCTACGACTTCGTCAGCGGGGTAGCGGAGCGCGTCTAGCGCCGCCGGACCCTTGAACGCCGGCTCGCACCGGCGTCCTGGGTCCCCATGACCGGTTTCGACGGCCATGCCCCGTCCGGGTGCGCCGTCGAGATCCGGCCGCCGACCGACCTTCTCGCTCCCGCTACCGTCCAGTCACCGCGCCAGCAAGCTGCTGCTCCGACCGTCACGAAATTGCGATGCGGAGCCTCTATCACCGCGCTCACGCAGATCCCCGCGTAACAGCAGCTCGCTGGAAAGAAGATGATCAGAACACTCGTCGCAGCGGCTGCCGCCGTTGCCATGGCAGGATCCGTCCAGGCTCAGCCGCTGAGATTCGCCGTCACCGATATCGAGGGGCTGGAGGCTCTCCAGCAGGAGTTCGCTCCCTTCGAGGCCGCGCTCGAGGAGGCGTCCGGGCAGGAGATCGAGCTGCTGCCGGTCAGCTCGCGCACCGCCGCGGTCGAGGCGATCAGGCAGGGGCTGGTGGATCTCGTGCTCACCGGGCCGGCCGAGTACGTGGTGATCGACGGGCTCACCGATGCGCAGATCGTCACCGCCTGGCAGCGCCCCAACTACTACGCCCAGATCGTCGTCATGGCCGAAGGCCCGATCAAGTCTGTCGCCGACCTCAAGGGCAGGACGGTGAGCTTCGGCTCGGTCGGCTCGACCTCGCAGCATCTGGGCCCCGCCCAGGTCCTGGCCGATTTCGGCCTGGCCTACGGCAGCGATTACGCGCCGCAGATCATCTCGCGCAATGTGGCGGCCGAAGCGCTGATCCGCGGCGACGTGCACGCCATCGGCATGAACGAGGGCCATCTGGCCTCGATCCGCGAAGCGTTCCCGGATCAATCCTTCATGGTCATCGCGCGCGGCCGTGATTTGCCCAACGACATCCTCGTCGCCCGCAAGGACGCCGATCCAGAGGCGATCGCGGCGGTGAAGAAGGCTTTCGTCGAGCAAGGCGACAAGCTGATGGCCGCCGTCGTGAAAGGCGACGACAACAGGAAGTACACCGGCGGCTTCTTCCTCACCCAGGTCCAGGACAGCGACTACGACTACGTCCGTTCGATGTATGCGACCATTGGCGTCGATAGCAGTGCATTCGTCGGCGATTGATCAGGTTCTCGAGCGGCAGGTGGCGTTGCTAGGGGCAGCGCCGCCTGCCGTCTCACCGCCGCGCGTCTGGCCCGTCGCCGACGAGGCGGGCGGTAGCGCCACGCCGATCATCGCGGCGCGCGGTTTGAGGAAATCCTATGACGGGCGGCTCGACATACTGAGCGGCATCGATCTGACCATCGCGGCCGGCGAGCGGGTGGCCCTGATCGGGGCAAACGGCTGCGGCAAGTCCACGCTGCTGAAATGCCTCATCGCCCTGCACCGAATCTCGGGCGGGAGCCTCTCCACGATGGGCAGGGATCTGTCGGGCCCGGGCGGCCGGGAGGTGCAGCGCCAGGTGCGCCGGCAGACCGGCTTCGTCTTCCAAAAGCACTGCCTGGTACGCCGCCGCACGGTCCTCTCCAACGTGGTTCACGGCTTCTTCGGCGGAGCGGGAAGCTGGCGCGCCTTCTCCCACAACCTGGCCCCCGCGGGCTGGCGCGAGGCCGCCATGGAGTCGCTGGCCGAGGTGCGCCTAGCCGAACGGGCTCTGGCCCGGGCTGATTCGCTCTCGGGCGGGCAGCAGCAGCGGGTGGCCATCGCCCGCGCCCTGGTCCGCCGTCCCCGCCTGCTGATTGCCGACGAGCCGGCCGCGAGTCTCGATCCGGTCTCCGGCCGCAACGTCATGGAGCTCTTCACGCGGCTCTGCGCAGAGCACGGGATCACGCTTCTCTTCACATCGCACGACATGGCGCACGCGCTCGAGCATGCGAGCCGCGTGGTGGCGCTCAAGCAGGGGCGTGTCCTTCTCGACAAGCCGCCGAGCCAGGTCACACCTGCCGATCTGAAAGAGACGTTCGATGACTGACGCCGGCAGGGCGGCACCCGGGCGCCTGGCCGGGCTGACGCCCCTGCACTTCGTCACGCTGGTCACGCTGGGCGCGCTGATCCTCGCCTCCATGGGCCAGGTGGCACCGTCGCCCCGGCAGCTGGCCAGCGGCGTGCCGGGCATGGTCGACCTGGTTGGGCGAATGATGCCCCCCAGCACCGAGCCGGGCTTCCTCTGGCGTGTCACCGTGCGGATCGTCGAGACCTTCCAGATCGCGCTGGTGGGTGCCGCGATCGGCATCGCCCTCAGCCTGCCGATCGCCTGCCTGGGGGCGCGGGGCGTGTCGCCGCTGGGCCGTGGCAGCTACCTGGTCAAGGCGCTGGTCTCGTTGCTGCGCACCATCCCCGACCTGGTGTGGGCGCTGCTTTTCGTCGCGACGGTCGGGCTGGGCGCCGTCGCCGGAACGATGACCATCATGGTCGACACTATAGGCTTTTGCGGCCGCTTCTTCGCCGAGGCGATGGAGGATGCCGAGAAGGAGCCGCAGGAGGCGCTGTCGGCGATGGGGGCGGGGCGCGGATCCATCCTCGCCGGCGCGATCCTCCCCGACATCATGCCCTCGCTGATCAACTCCTCGCTGTTCGCGCTGGAGAAGGCGGTCCGCGCCTCGGTGGTGCTGGGCCTCGTGGGCGCCGGCGGGATCGGTCAGGAGCTCAAGGTCGCCTTCGACCTCTTCCAGTACCGCAACGCCTCCACCATCATCCTCGTGATCTTCGCGATCGTGCTAGCGATGGAGGTCTGCACCGACAGGCTGCGCGCCCGGCTCCAGTGAGCCGCGCGCGGCCTCGGCCGCCTCCCGCTCGCCCTGGCGCGCCGCGCGCGCCTACTTCCACTCGCCCGGGTGCGCCGCGCGCGCCTATTCCCACTCGATCGTGCCGGGGGGCTTGCTGGTGTAGTCGTAGGTGACCCGGTTGATGCCCTTGACCTCGTTGACGATGCGCGACGCCACGCGGCCGAGGAAGCTCGCCTCGAAGGGGTAGAAGTCGGCGGTCATGCCGTCCACCGAGGTCACCGCGCGCAGCGCGCAGACCGCCTCGTAGGTGCGGCCGTCGCCCATGACGCCCACCGTCTTGACCGGCAGCAGCACGGCAAAGGCCTGCCAGATCTCGTCGTAGAGGCCGGCGGCACGGATCTCCTCCAGATAGATCCGGTCGGCCTGCTGGAGGACCTGGACGCGCTCGCGGGTGATCTCGCCCAGGATGCGCACGGCGAGGCCGGGTCCGGGGAAGGGATGGCGGCCCACGAAGATCTCGGGCAGGCCCAGCTCGCGGCCGAGCTCGCGCACCTCGTCCTTGAAGAGCTCGCGCAAGGGCTCGACCAGCTTCAGGCGCATCCGCTCGGGCAGGCCGCCCACATTGTGGTGCGACTTGATGGTGACCGAGGGGCCGCGGAACGAGACGCTCTCGATGACGTCGGGATAGAGCGTGCCCTGGGCCAGCCAGTCCACCGTCCCGATCCTGGCACTCTCCTCCTCGAACACGTCGATGAAGGTACCGCCGATGATCTTGCGCTTGCGCTCGGGATCGGTGACGCCGGCGAGCTTGCCGAGGAAGAGATCGCCCGCGTCGACGTGGACCAGCGGGATATTGAAGTGCTCGCGGAACAGGCCGACGATCTGCTCCACCTCGCCGTGGCGCAGCAGGCCGATGTCGACGAACACGCAGGTGAGCTGCTCGCCCACCGCCTCGTGGAGCAGGAGTGCCGTCACGGCCGAGTCGACGCCGCCCGAGAGGCCGCAGATCACCTTGCCGTCGCCCACCTGCTCGCGGATGCGCGCCACCGCCTGGGCGCGATAGGCCTCCATCGACCAGTCGCCGGAGAGGCGGGCGACGCGGAAGCAGAAGTTGGCCAGCAGCTCCTTGCCGATCTCGGTGTGGACCACCTCGGGGTGGAACTGCAGGCCGTAGAAGTGGCGGCTCTCGTCGGCGATGGCGGCAAACGGCGAGGCCGGGCTCTGGGCCACCGGGTGGAAGCCCTCGGGGAGAGCCGCGACACGGTCGCCGTGGCTCATCCACACGCTGGACCTCTCGCCCACCCGCAACAGCCCGTCGAAGAGCGGGCACTCGCGCAGCAGCTCGATCTCGGCGCGGCCGAACTCGCGGTGGCTCGAGGGCTCCACCTTGCCGCCGAGCTGGGCGCACATGGTCTGCTCGCCGTAGCAGATGCCCAGCACCGGCACCCCCAGCGCGAAGACCGCCTCGGGCGCCTTGGGCGCTGCCGCCTCGTGGGTCGAGGCCGGGCCGCCCGAGAGGATCACCGCGTGCGGGGCGAACTCGCGCACCTGCTCGTCCGACCAGGTGCAGGGGTGGATCTCGCAGAACACCCGGAGCTCGCGCAGGCGGCGCGCGATGAGCTGGGTGAACTGCGAGCCGAAATCGAGGATGAGTACGCGCTCGGTCATGGGGCCTGGCCGGTCGGGGAAGGGATGCTGGGCGGATAGCCGAAATCCGCCGCGACATGAAGGGACAAAGCGTCCCGCCGGCCGCGCGGAACCGTATCGCGGGCCTGTCGTTGTCCGATGGTCCGCGCGCTGGTGACCGCAAGCGACGCGGTGTGCGCAGGGCTGCGGACCATCCACGGACCCCACGGAACGAGGGAGATCGGCCATGGCCGTCTCGACGATGCAGGAGCTGTTCGTGAACGAGCTGCGGGACATCTACCATGCCGAAAAGCAGCTCTTGAAGGCGCTTCCGAAGATGGCGAAGGCGGCGAGCGGGGAGGATCTCAGGCAGGCCTTTGAAAGTCATCTCGAGGAGACCCGGGGCCATGTCGAGCGTCTCGAGGAGATCTTCGACACGCTCGATCTCGCCAAACGCGGCAAGACCTGCGAGGCGATGCAGGGCCTCGTCGAGGAGGGCCGCGAGATCCTCGAGGAGGTCGAGGAGGCGGCGGTGCGCGATGCCGGCATGATCACCGCGGCGCAGAAGGTCGAGCATTACGAGATCGCCAGCTACGGCTCGCTCGTGGCGCTCGCCCGCCAGATCGGCAACGAGGAGGTGGCCAAGATCCTTCATCGAACGCTCGAGGAGGAGAAGGCCGCCGACCAGAAGCTCACGAAGCTCGCCCAGGGCGGCGTCAACCAGGCGGCGGCGCGCTAAAATCGGTCTTTCCCGGGCGCATACCGCATGGCGCGCGGCCGTCTCGGAGGCGAGGCGGCCGCGGCCTTTTTCGCAAACCCGCTTCACAGCCCCCGGCCACATGGTATAGGGAGCCGCCTCGACGGTGCCGGTCGTCGGGCTTGGTTACGTGCGGCCGCGCAAAAAGTGCGGCCGGCGGACGGCGCGGGCGTGGTGGAACTGGTAGACACGCAGGATTTAGGTTCCTGTGGCGCGAGCCGTGAGAGTTCGAGTCTCTCCGCCCGCACCAGCCGCCGCCGCAGGTGAGGACAGGGTGGCCCAGCGCGGGCCGCGGGCGACAGTTCGGGAAGCGAGGAATGCAGGTCACGGAAGTCTCGGCCGAAGGCTTGATGCGCGAGTACAAGGTCGTCGTCCCCGCCGGGGAGATGGAGGACCGGGTCAACAGCCGCCTCAAGCGCCTCGCGCAGACCATCAAGATGCCGGGCTTCAGGCCCGGCAAGGCGCCGCTGTCGCTGCTCAAGAAGCAGTATGGCCGCTCGGTGATGGGCGAGGTCCTCGAGCAGGCGGTCGACGAGGGGACCCGCAAGGCGATCGGCGAGAACAATCTGCGCCCGGCCCTGCGTCCCAAGGTCGAGATCACCTCGTTCGACGAGGGCAAGGATCTCGAGTTCGACATGAAGGTGGAGCTCCTGCCGGAGCTGCCGCAGGTCGATCTCTCGGAGATCGAGCTCAGCAAGCCGGTGGCCGAGGTCGATGATGCGCGCATCGACGAGGCGCTGCAGAACATCGCCAAGTCGCGCCAGACCTTCGAGGCGCCGGCCGAGCCGCGCCCCGCGCAGGATGGCGACCAGGTGGTCATCGACTTCGTGGGCCGGATCGACGGCGAGGCCTTCGAGGGCGGCTCGAGCGAGGGCTTCCAGCTGACCCTGGGCTCCAAGAGCATGGTCGAGGGCTTCGAGGACCAGCTCCTCGGCGCTTCGGCCGGCGAGACCCGCGAGGTCAAGGTGACCTTCCCCGAGAGCTATCCCGAGAACCTGCGTGGCAAGGACGCGGCGTTCGAGGTGACGGTGAAGGAGGTCAAGGCGCCGCTGCCGCTGGCGATCGACGACGCTTTCGCCAAGGAGCTGGGCCTCGACGACCTGGCCGCGGTGCGCAACGCCGTCAAGGAGCGTATCGAGAGCGAGTACCAGGGCTTCACCCGCAACAAGATGAAGCGCGAGCTGCTCGACAAGCTGGCCGACGGCTACGGCTTCGAGGTGCCCGCCGGCATGGTGGAGCTCGAGTTCGACGCCATCTGGAAGCAGCTCCAGGACGAGATGGGCCGCACCGGGCAGAGCTTCGAGGAGATGGGCTCGACCGAGGAGGAGACCCGCCAGGAGTACCGCGCGATCGCCGAGCGGCGCGTGCGGCTGGGCCTGCTGCTCTCCGACATCGGCACCCGCCACGACGTCAAGGTCGAGAACCAGGAGCTCCAGCAGGCGGTGATGCGCGAGGCGATGCGCTTCCCCGGCAAGGAGCGCGAGGTGTTCGAGTTCTTCCGCAAGAACACCGACGCCATCGAGCAGCTCCGTGCGCCGCTCTTCGAGGACAAGGTGGTCGACCACATCTTCTCGCTGGTAAAGGTCGACGAGCAGAAGGTGAGCGTCGAGGAGCTGCTCCGCGATCCCGACGAGGAAGGGGACGAGGCGGCCGGCGCCGACGAGAGCAACGAGAACAAGCAAGCCTCGGCCTGAAGGGCCGGCGCATCGCGGTCAGCGTGAGGAACAGGAGAGCGCATGAGCATCGTTAGCCAACTCGTGCCGATGGTGGTCGAGCAGACGGCCAGGGGCGAGCGCGCCTACGACATCTACTCGCGGATGCTCAAGGAGCGGATCATCTTCGTGATGGGGCCGATCGACGACCACATCGCGAGCCTGGTGACCGCCCAGCTCCTGTTCCTGGAGTCGGAGAATCCCGAAAAGGACATCTCCCTCTACATCAACTCGCCGGGCGGAATCGTGACCTCCGGGCTCGCGATCTACGACACGATGCAGTACATCCGCCCCGACGTGGCGACCATCTGCATCGGCCAGGCGGCGTCGATGGGCTCGCTGCTGCTGGCCGCGGGCGCTGCCGGCAAGCGCTACTGCCTGCCGCATGCGCGGGTGATGACGCACCAGCCCTCGGGCGGGTTCCAGGGCCAGGCCACCGACATCGAGATCCATGCTCGCGAGATCTTGAGCATGAAGCAGCGCCTCAACGAGATCTATGTGCGGCATACCGGCCGCACGCTGGTCGAGATCGAGTCGCGCATGGAGCGCGACACCTTCATGAGCGCCGAGCAGGCTCGCGAGTTTGGCTTGGTCGACGAGGTGATGGAGAAGCGGGCACCGCGACCGCCCCAGGGCTGAGCCTGAACAATGCCCCGGACGCGACGGCCGCTCCTGCGGCCGGTCGCCGCGGCCGGGCCGCCGCCGTCGTCCGGCCTCTGGAACAGGCCGCCGCGGCACACGATGTAGCGAAGAACCGCGGGCGTTCCCGGACGTTCCGTGCCCGAGCCCATGCCTGCGCCCCTTCAGCCGGGTTGTGTCGTCTGGAGGGGGTCGCTACCATGCATGGCCGTGACCTCGCAGGAATCAGCGATCGATGAGCAAAGCCAGCGGCGATTCGAAAAACACGCTCTACTGTTCCTTTTGCGGAAAGAGCCAGCACGAGGTTCGCAAGCTCATCGCGGGACCGACGGTCTTCATCTGCGATGAGTGTGTCGAGCTCTGCATGGATATCATCCGTGAGGAGAACAAGAGCGCGGTCGCCAAGAGCCGCGCGGGCGTCCCGACACCGGCCGAGATCAACACCATCCTCGACGACTACGTGATCGGCCAGGATCACGCCAAGCGCGTCCTTTCGGTGGCGGTGCACAATCACTACAAGCGCCTGGCGCATGGCGGGAAGGGCGGCGAGGTCGAGCTGGCCAAGTCGAACATCCTGCTGGTGGGGCCGACCGGGTGCGGCAAGACACTGCTGGCCCAGACCCTGGCGCGCACCCTCGACGTGCCGTTCACCATGGCCGACGCCACCACGCTCACCGAGGCCGGCTATGTGGGCGAGGATGTCGAGAACATCATCCTCAAGCTGCTCCAGGCCGCCGACTACAATGTCGAGCGGGCCCAGCGCGGCATCGTCTATATCGACGAGGTCGACAAGATCAGCCGCAAGGCCGAGAACCCGTCAATCACCCGCGACGTCTCGGGCGAGGGCGTGCAGCAGGCGCTCTTGAAGATCATCGAGGGCACGGTCGCCAGCGTGCCGCCGCAGGGCGGCCGCAAGCACCCCCAGCAGGAATTCCTGCAGGTCGACACCACCAACATCCTGTTCATCTGCGGCGGCGCCTTTGCCGGGCTCGACCGGATCATCGGCGAGCGGTCGCGCAAGCGCTCGATGGGCTTCGGCGCCGAGGTCGCGGCCCCCGACGAGCGCAAGACGGGCGATCTCTTGCGCGAGGTCGAGCCTGACGATCTGCTCAAGTTCGGCCTGATCCCCGAGTTCGTCGGCCGCCTGCCGGTGGTGGCGACCCTCCACGATCTGGACGTCGACGCTCTCGTCACCATCCTGCGCGAGCCCAAGAACGCGCTGGTCAAGCAATACCAGAAGCTGTTCGACATGGAGGGGGTGAGCCTCACCTTCACCGAGGACGCCCTCAAGGCCATCGCCGAGCGGGCCATCCAGCGCAAGACCGGCGCGCGAGGGCTGCGCTCCATCATGGAGGGCATTCTGCTCGACACCATGTTCGAGCTTCCCTCGATGACCGGGGTCTCGGAGATCGTGGTGAACAAGGAGGTTGCGGAAAACAGGGCCAAGCCGCTCATGATCTATGCCGACCAGAAGGGTGGGGCCGGCGCGGCCTCGTGAGGCGGCCGCCGCGGCCCTGCCGCGGCGTGCGGGAATGCGCCTTGAAAGGCGGCGCTGCCGGGACCACCTCTAGGTTCGTTCGTCAGACAGGCGCCGTCCCGGTGGCGGTTGCAGCGAGGTAGCATGAGCGAGACACCGAACGCCACGACTTTCCCGGTCCTGCCGCTCAGGGACATCGTCGTATTCCCGCACATGATCGTCCCGCTCTTCGTCGGCCGCGAGAAGTCCATCGCGGCGCTCGAGGAGGTCATGAAGGACGACAAGCAGATCCTTCTGGTCGCTCAGAAGAACGCCAGCCAGGACGATCCGGGCCGCGACGACATCTACGATGTCGGCACGGTCTCGAGCGTCCTGCAGCTTCTCAAGCTGCCCGACGGCACCGTCAAGGTGCTGGTCGAGGGCGCCTCCCGGGCGAAGATCCGCCGTTTCGTCGAGAACGACGACTTCTTCCAGGTCGAGGCCGAGGCGTTGAGCGAGGCCGACGTCGAGCCGCGCGAGATCGAGGCGCTGTCGCGGGCCGTCACCGCCCAGTTCGAGCAGTACGTCAAGCTCAACAAGAAGGTGCCGCCGGAGGTCCTGGTCTCGCTCGGGCAGATCGAGGATCCCGGCAAGCTCGCCGACACCATCGCCGCCCATCTCTCCTTGAAGATCGCCGAGAAGCAGGAGCTCCTCGAGACCGGCTCGCTGGCCGAGCGGCTCGAGCGGCTCTACGGCTTCATGGAGGGCGAGATCTCGGTTCTCCAAGTGGAGAAGCGGATCCGCTCGCGCGTCAAGCGCCAGATGGAGAAGACCCAGCGCGAGTATTATCTCAACGAGCAGATGAAGGCCATCCAGAAGGAGCTGGGCGAGCTCGAGGACGGCAAGGACGAGCTGGGCGAGCTCGAGGAGCGGATCGAGAAGACCAAGCTCTCCAAGGAAGCCAGCGAGAAGGCCAAGACGGAGCTCAAGAAGCTCCGCACGATGAGCCCGATGTCTGCCGAGGCCACCGTCGTCCGCAATTATCTGGACTGGATTCTCTCGATTCCCTGGAAGAAGCGCTCCAAGGTGTCGAAGGACCTCAAGCGCGCCCAGGACATTCTCGATGCCGATCACTACGGGCTCGAGAAGGTCAAGGAGCGGATCATCGAGTATCTCGCGGTCCAGCAGCGCGTCGACAAGATGAAGGGGCCGATCCTGTGCCTCGTCGGCCCTCCGGGCGTCGGCAAGACCAGCCTCGGCAAGTCGCTGGCCAAGTCCACCGGCCGCAACTTCGTGCGGGTGAGCCTCGGCGGCGTGCGTGACGAGGCGGAGATCCGCGGCCATCGCCGGACCTATATCGGCTCGATGCCGGGCAAGGTCATCCAGAGCATGAAGAAGGCCAAGACGTCGAACCCGCTCTTCATGCTCGACGAGATCGACAAGATGGGCTCGGACTTCCGCGGCGATCCCAGCTCGGCGCTGCTCGAGGTGCTCGATCCCGAGCAGAACGCCAACTTCAACGACCACTATCTCGAGGTCGACTACGATCTGTCCGACGCGATGTTCGTGTGCACCGCGAACACGCTCAGGATGCCGCAGCCGCTCCTCGACCGGATGGAGATCATCCGGATCCCCGGCTACACCGAGGACGAGAAGGTCGAGATCGCCAAGCGGCACCTGATACCCAAGCAGCGCGAGCAGCACGGGCTCAAGGCCGAGGAGTGGACGATCGCCGACGAGGCGTTGCTCGACCTGGTCCGCTACTTCACCCGCGAGGCCGGCGTGCGGAACCTCGAGCGCGAGATCGCCAATCTCGCCCGCAAGTCGATCAAGGAGATCCTCGTCGAGGGCAAGAAGGGGGTGAAGATCACCCGCAAGAACCTCGACAAGTATGCCGGCGTGAAGAAGTATCGCTACGGCGAGGCCGAGCTCGAGGATCATGTGGGCGTCACCACCGGTCTCGCCTGGACCGAGGTGGGCGGCGAGCTGCTGTCGGTCGAGGCGGTCATGGTGCCCGGCAAGGGCAAGATGACGATCACCGGCAAGCTCGGCGACGTGATGCAGGAGTCGGTGCAGGCGGCGCGCTCCTACGTGCGCTCCCGCTCCGCCATGCTGGGCGTGCGCTCCGACAGTTTCGAGAAGGCCGACATCCATATCCACGTGCCCGAGGGAGCGACCCCCAAGGACGGCCCCTCGGCCGGCGTGGCGATGGTGACCTCGATCGTCTCGGTGCTCACCAAGGTGCCGGTGCGGGCCTCGGTGGCGATGACCGGCGAGATCACCCTGCGCGGCCGGGTCCTGGCAATCGGCGGGCTCAAGGAGAAGCTTCTCGCGGCGCTGCGGGGCGGCATCAAGACGGTGCTGATCCCCAAGGAGAACGAGAAGGACCTCGCCGACATCCCGGACAATGTGAAGAAGAACCTCGAGATCGTGCCGGTCGCGACGGCCGACGAGGTGCTGCGCCGGGCGCTGGTGCGGATGCCGGAGGCGCTCGGCGACGAGCCCCCGGCAGAGGTGCCGCCAGCCGCCCCGGAGATCGAGAAGGCGGCCCGCCTGCCCAACTGACAGCGCGGTCGGGAAACGCAAAGGGGCCTGCCCGGCGACGGGCGGGCCCCTTTGCTGTCGTGGCTCACCCGTATGGCATCAGGCGGCGTTCTTGCGGCGCAGCCATGCCTGCATCGCCTCGCGGCTCTGCTCGAGGACCGGGGCTGCCGCCGGATGGGCGTCGAGGGCGCGGCGCCATGCCGCGAGGCTTTCGGGCAGCGGCGCGCTCTCGCCGAGCGCCGCCAGCATCATGTCGCCCATCAGCAGCGTGGCCGGATAGGCGGCATCGGCGAGGCCGATCCTTGGGCCGCCGAGCCACGGGGATGGCTTGGCCAGCAAGGCCAGCTCGTGCAGCCGCTTTCGGTAGGTCTCGGCCGCCGCCGCCACCGCGCCCTTGTCCCGCGTCGCCGGGTCCATCTGCGGAAAGAGCCCGCGCAGCACCGGCTCGAGGCGGGTGTCGTGGAAGCGCGCGAGCTGGCGGGCCAGAGCGCGGGCGACCGTAGCGTCCGGCAATAGCGGCGGCTCCGGGTAGGCCTCGTCGAGATACTCGTTGATGGTCTCGCTCTCGGCCAGGACCAGCTCGCCGTCGACGAGCGCCGGGATGGTGCCCGTCGCGACGATGGCGCGGTACTCGAGCGAGCCGTAGCCGCCGGGCGGCAGGCGGGTCTCGTAAGCGAGGTTCTTGAGGCGCAGCACGATCTCGACCTTGGCGCAGAAGTTCGAGACCGGATGGGCGTAGAGGACGAGGCTCATGAGCACTTTCCCGGGCGTGGCGGCGGTAGCGGCGGTGTCAGTCGGCGATCCGCCACTTTTTCTGCAGCTCGCCCAGGACGCCGTTGGCGTGGTTCAGTCGCACCCAGTGGTTCACGAAATTGATCCAAACCTGGTCGGCCTGCGGCAGGAGGAAGGCGCCCGGCCGCCGCGCCCGCGCCTGATCGACCGGCACGGTGACAAGCTCCGGATAGGCCTCCTTCAAGGAGGCCGCCTCGACATTGCTGGTGATCGCTACCAAAGCTCGGCCCGAGAGGACCTCCTGGAAGTCGCGCGCCGGCGACTCCACCGCGACGATCTTCGCGTTCGGGAAGAACTGCCGGGCCTGCTGCTCGAAGACCGTGCCCAGCGTCACCGCCACCGTCACCTCGGGCCTGTCGATGCTGTCCCAGCCCTGGAACTGCCCGAGATTGCCGCGCAGGGTCATCGGCACGGTGCCGAAGTCGACATAAGGCTCGCTGAAGCCCGCTACCTTGGCGCGCTGGACGTTGAGCGAGGCGGAGGTGGTGATATCGTACTTGTCGGCGACAATGCCGTTGACCAGGGTCTTCCAGTCCGTCGGGACGAACTGGATGGCGACCCCCATGTCTTCCGCCAGCTGCTTCACCACATCGATGTCGTAGCCCACATAGTCGCCGCTGCCGGGATCCTTGAAGCTCATGGGCTTGAAGTCGCCGGTCGTGCCGACGCGCAGCGTGCCGCTCTCCAGCACGCGCTGGAGGTTGGAGGCCGGCTGTGCCTCGGCGGCGGCCAGCGGCACGAGAAGGCCCAAAAGGCCGAGAAGCCTGGGGAGCAATCGCATGACGGCAAGTCTCCGGGTTGTCCGGCCGCGCGCCGGCGGCGAGGCCAGCTTGCGCGCCGGCCGCGATCGCGTCCACCCCCGAAGCCTCGAGCCCCGCCCGGCGGGTATTGGCCGCAGCCATTTCACGCTCTACAGCTGTGGCGGTGGGGACGGGGAGGGAGAACGGCGTGGGCGGCGAGACGAGCATCGTGCTGGTCGAGCGGGTGAGCAAGAGTTTCGACGGCTTTCGCGCCCTGGACCAGGTCTCGCTGGCGGTAAGGCCCGGCGAGCGGGTCGTGATCTGCGGCCCCTCGGGCTCGGGCAAGTCGACGCTGATCCGCTGCATCAACCGGCTCGAGCGCCACGACAGCGGCCGGATCGTCGTGGACGGCGTGGAGCTCGGCAAGGATCCGCGTGCCATCCGCGCCGTGCGCCGCGAGGTCGGCATGGTCTTCCAGCAGTTCAACCTGTTCCCCCATCTGACTGTCCTCGAGAACCTCACCCTGGCGCCGCGGCGCGCCCGTGGCATTTCCGCCGCTGAGGCGCGCGCCACGGCGATGCACTATCTCGAGCGGGTCCACATTCCCGAGCAGGCCGGGAAATATCCTCGCCAGCTCTCGGGCGGACAGCAGCAGCGGGTGGCGATCGCCCGTGCGCTGTGCATGAGGCCCAGGGTGATGCTGTTCGACGAGCCGACCTCGGCGCTCGATCCCGAGATGATCAAGGAGGTGCTGGACGTGATGGTCGAGCTCGCGATGGAAGGCATGACCATGCTGGTGGTGACGCACGAGATGGGCTTTGCCCAGCGGGTCGCCGACCGGGTCGTGTTCATGGACCAGGGGCGGGTCGAGGAGACGGCGCCGCCGGCGAGATTCTTCGCCGAGCCGGCGAGCGAGCGGGCGCGCCTGTTCCTCGGCCGCGTGCTGGGCCACTGAGGGCCATGCGCAGCCTTCGCGTCCTCGCTCTCTGCCTGCTGCTGGCCGCCTGCGGCAGCAGCACCTACAGCTGGGGCTGGTACGTGGTCCTGCCGACCACCCAGCAGGGCGCCGACAATCTCCGCTTCTTGCTGTCCGGCCTCGGTTGGACGATCAGCGTCTCGCTGCTCGCCATGCTGATCTCGGTGGCGCTGGGCCTGCTCGTGGCCCTCCCGGGCATCGCCGAGCGACGCTGGCTGCGGCTGCTCAACCGCGGCTATGTCGAGACCGTCCGCGCTGTGCCGGTGCTGGTCATGCTCTTGTGGGTCTATTACGGGCTGCCGGTGGTCCTCGGCATCTCTCTCGACGCCTTCGCCGCCGCGGTCCTGGCACTGGCCCTCTCCGACAGCGCCTTCGAGGCCGAGATCTTTCGCGGCGGCATCCAGTCCGTGGCGCGCGGCCAGCACGAGGCGGCCGAGGCGCTGGGCCTCTCCTGGACCGACAAGATGCGCTACGTGGTGCTGCCGCAGGCCCTGCGCCGGGTCCTGCCGCCGCTCGGCAACCAGTTCGCCTACATGCTGAAGATGAGCGCCCTGGCCTCGGTCATCGGCCTCACCGAGCTCACCCGCCGCGCCAACGAGCTGGTGGTCAACGTCTACCGGCCGCTCGAGATCTACAGCTTTCTGGTGCTCGAATATCTCGTCCTCATCCTTCTGGTCTCCTGGCTGGTGCGCCGCGTCGAGCGGCGCCTGGGCTCCGACGAGAGCCGCGCCTGAGGCTCCCCTCGCGACCCATCCTCGCATGGCCGCGTTAACGAAGCCTTGAGACCTCGGCGCTAGGCTGACCGGGCGACGGCAGCATAGGCCGGAGAGGCTGGTGAGCGAGACGACCCCCCACGCGCGGCCGCCAGGACCGGCTTCGAGCCGGACGCCGGTGGAAGACCGCACCCCGCTGCACGGCATTCTCGGCTGCTGCGAGCTGCTGCTGAGCGGGCAGGCGGGCATGCTGCCCGGCGAGGCACGGCGCCTGGTCATGGCGATCGCCGGGGCCGCGCGAACGCTGCAAACGCAGCTCCTGCCGGCCGCCGAGCTGAAGCCGATACGGCGCGGCCGGGCGCCGCAGGGGCGGTGACGTGCGGTTGCATCGCGGTGTGGAACCCTTGCCCGCGCCAGCTCTTGGACATGACAAGGATGTCTGTTTTTTGCTTGAAATTTTCGGTTCGTGCGTTAGTGCTGAAGGCATAGGGAGCACCACCCCTCGTCAACTGACCGCAACCATCCGCAGTTGGCGGCAATTCCGGACAGTCGGTCGCAAGCGCGACACTGCGCTGTGGCCTCTCAGGCGACGATCAGATCGTGATCGGGCAATAGGCTCCGAACCCGGAGCAGCTCGTGGTGTCCCTTCCAGCTGTGTCACCGACCCCGCGCCAGAGGCGTGCCGTCGCGTGTCCAGTACCGATGCGATGCGAGGTACATGAAAGAGCGGACGATGTTTCCCTTTCGCCGGAGCAACAAGAAGCGCGGCAAGGGAGGCGGAGGCGGCGGCGGTGGACGGCGCCATCGAAACGATGGCGGTCGCCGGGTGCCATCCTCGGCCCAGGAGCTGCTGCCCTTGCTGCAGCCGACCACCAAGGCCCTTGCGCAGATGCTGGCGGGCAACACCCGGGCTTCGGGTCAGCTCGTTCACGCACGCACCATGCTGGAGCGCGCCGAGCGGCTGATCGAGGAGCGTCAGGTGGACCGGCTCTACCCGGCGCAGCGCGAGGAATTCCTCGAGCAGCTGGCTCGCCTCAAGCTGACGCTGGCAGATGCCGACGGGCTGCAGGACGAGTTCGTCGAGGAGGACGAGGAGGAGGAGGAGGCCCCCAAGGCCGCGCCACCTTCGCCGGAGAAGCTGCGGGCTATCGCCCTCAGCCTCGCCACCAGCATCGCGCAGGATGCAGCGGCCGCCCAGGCAGCCCGCAGCGCGCCGCCTCCCGTCGAGGAGCCGGAGGAGGAAGCTCCCCCGCCGGTGATGCCGCGGGCTCCCGAAAAGCCCGTGCGGGCTCCGGTCCGTCCCGGCTCGCCGCGAGCTGCGCGCCTGCGGCTGAAGTCGGAGACGCGGGCCGAGGATGCGGCCGCCGGACGTACCGAGAAGGCCCCTGTCGACTGACGGCGAGGCGGGCGCCCGGTGGCGCGCCGTGCCGCGGGCACCGATGGTGTGCATGCCGAAAGGACCGGGCCGCGCCGCCCGAGGATGAGCCGGCACCAGCCTGCATGGAGCAAGAGCGCTCGCGCTCGGCCTGTGCTGTCCGCGCCCCGCGGCTGCGCGAGGCCTTCCAACCGGCCATGGGCGCTGGGCGGAGCCCTGGGCTCTGCGTATCGGGCGGAGGATGATCCGCTCGTGCGCTCGCGCCGTCATGGCAGCCGCGGGACGCGTTCCATCGACCAGAGCGGCGCCGTGGCGGCATCGCGCCGGTAGGCGAAGCGAAGCCGCGAAGGAGGCGGGCCCGAGGCCGCCTTGCCGGCTCGGCCGCCGCCGCAGGCGATGGCATCTGGCCGCCGTCAGCCGTCCTGTCGTTGACTTGTCGGTATGTCGGTCTACCTGTGGAGCGGCGGCTGGCAGGGTCCCGGCCCTGGACGGGGCGGGTCGTGCAGCCAGGCGGTAGCCGGGGGTGCAGCACGGCCGGTGGTGCCGGCAAAAGGGGATTTGTCAGCAGGACCGGTTGCTCTAAGATTTGGGGCTACGGGTCCGCTGCTCGGTGCGACGGGAGTGAGATGAGCAACGGCGACTTTGATCGGGACGGCCCTACCAAGGGCGAGGTGGCGACCAAGACGCGCGCGAAGACGCAGCGTCCGTCCCTGTACAAGGTTCTGCTGTTGAACGACGACTACACGCCGATGGATTTCGTCGTGCTGGTTCTCGAGCGCTTTTTCGGCAAGAGCCGCGAGGACGCCACCCAGGTCATGCTGCATGTCCACCAGAAGGGCGTCGGCATTTGTGGAGTCTATACCTTCGAGGTAGCAGAGACCAAGGTGGCCCAGGTCATCGAGTTCGCAAGGCAGCACCAGCATCCGCTGCAATGCACGATGGAGAAGGAGTGAGCCGGGCGGCCAGGGTGCAATGCACCTGCCCGGCCGTGGTGAAGGTCGGAGAGGACAGGTGATGCCCATGCTGTCGCGAACCCTCGAGAAGACCCTGCGCCGGGCGCTCGCCCTGGCGAACGCGCGGCAGCACGAATACGCCACCCTCGAGCACCTGCTGATGGCGCTGACCGAGGACCAGGATGCGGTGGCGGTGCTGCGGGCCTGCGCGGTGGAGATGGAGCGCCTGCGCACCACCCTTACCGACTTTCTCGATCACGAGCTTTCCGGCCTGGTGGTCGACAGCGTGGTCGACGCCAAGCCTACCGCCGGCTTCCAGCGGGTGATCCAGCGCGCGGCGATCCACGTCCAGTCCTCCGGCCGCTCGGAGGTGACCGGCGCCAACGTCCTCGTTGCGATGTTCTCCGAGCGCGAATCGCACGCCGTGTTCTTCCTCCAGGAACAGAACATGTCGCGCCTCGACGCCGTGAACTATATCAGCCACGGCATCGCCAAGAAGCCGGGCCTGGCCGAGCAGCGGCCGGTCCGCGGGGCCGAGGAGAAGGAGGGCGAGGAGCGCAAGGAGCAGGGCAGCGAGGCGCTCGCCACCTACTGCACCAACCTCAATCAGAAGGCCCGCGACGGAAAGATCGACGTCCTTGTCGGCCGCGAGCACGAGATCGAGCGGACCATCCAGATCCTCTGCCGGCGCTCCAAGAACAACCCGCTCTTCGTGGGCGACCCCGGCGTCGGCAAGACCGCCATTGCCGAGGGGCTTGCGCTGCGGATCGTCAATGGCGAGGTTCCCGAGGTCCTGCGCCGGGCGGTGATCTTCTCGCTCGACATGGGCGCGCTGCTGGCCGGCACCCGCTATCGCGGCGATTTCGAGGAGCGTTTGAAGGCGGTCATCACCGAGCTCGAGGCCGACCGGAGCGCGGTGCTCTTCATCGACGAGATCCACACGGTGATCGGCGCCGGGGCCACCAGCGGCGGCTCGCTGGATGCCTCCAACATCCTCAAGCCCGCTCTGGCCTCGGGTGCCCTGCGCTGCATCGGCTCGACGACCTACAAGGAATTCAGGAACTATTTCGAGAAGGACCGGGCGCTGGTCCGGCGCTTCCAGAAGATCGACGTGCCCGAGCCCAGCGAGGACGAGACGGTCAAGATCCTCCAGGGCCTGCGGCCGAGCTTCGAGGCGCATCACGGCATCAAGTACACCGACGGCGCGCTGAAGGCGGCGGTCAAGCTCAGCAGCCGCTACATCCACGACCGCAAGCTGCCCGACAAGGCGATCGACGTGATCGATGAGGTCGGCGCCGCGCAGATGCTCAAGCCCGACAATGCGCGCCGCAAGGTGGTGGGCACCAAGGAGATCGAGGAGATCGTCGCCAAGATCGCGCGGGTGCCGATCAAGGCGGTGAATGCCCGCGACAAGGCCTCCCTCAAGACCCTGGGCGAGGACCTCAAGGGCGGCGTCTTCGGCCAGGACCAGGCGATCGAGGCGCTCTCCTCGGCAATCAAGCTCAGCCGCGCCGGCCTGCGCGATCCGCAAAAGCCGATCGGCTGCTACCTCTTCTCCGGTCCGACCGGCGTCGGCAAGACCGAGGTCGCCCGCCAGCTCTCCCGTGTCATGGGCATCGAGCTGGTGCGCTTCGACATGTCGGAATACATGGAGCGGCACGCCGTCTCGCGGCTGATCGGCGCGCCTCCGGGCTATGTCGGCTTCGACCAGGGCGGCCTGCTCACCGACGCCATCGACCAGCACCCGCATTGCGTCCTTCTGCTGGACGAGATCGAGAAGGCGCACCCGGACGTCTTCAACATTCTCCTGCAGGTGATGGACTACGGCAAGCTCACCGACAATAACGGCAAGACGGTCGACTTTCGCAACGTCATCTTGATCATGACCACCAATGCGGGGGCCAGCGACATCAGCCGGCCCGCCATGGGCTTCGGCCGCGAGAGCCGCGAGGGCGAGGACACCGAGGCCATCAAGCGGATGTTCACGCCGGAGTTCCGCAACCGGCTGGATGCGATCATCCCCTTCAAGGGGCTCACGCCGGTCGTCATCGCCTCGGTGGTCGAGAAATTCGTGCGCGAGCTGGCGGCCCAGCTCGCCGACCGGCGGGTCCATATCGAGCTCGACGAGGAAGCCCGGGCGTGGCTCGCCGAGAAGGGCTACGAGCCGCTCTACGGGGCGCGGCCGCTGGCCCGGGTGATCCAGGAGCACATCAAGCGGCCGCTCGCCGACGAGCTGCTGTTCGGCAAGCTCGCCAAGGGTGGCAAGGTGCTGGTCACGATCGAGGACGACAAGCCCGTCTTCCGCTTCGACCCCGCTGCCAAGGAGGGGGGCAAGGGGGCCGCGGCGCCCGACGGCGACAAGCTGCCCGAGCCCGCCTGAGCGGGCGAACGATCCGCTCTGTGTGGATGCGGAGCCGGCCTGGTCTCAGGCCGGCTCTTCGCGTCTGTAGGGGAGAAGCGCGCGCAGCTCAGCGAGCTGCAGGTCCATGTGCCGCCGCTCCTGGGAGAGAAATCGCGCCACCGCCCGCCCGAGGCCCGGGTCGGCGATCCAGTGGGCGCTGTGGGTGAGGACCGGCTCGTAGCCGCGCAGCAGCTTGTGCTGGCCCTGCGCGCCCGCCTCGACGCGGCCCAGCCCGCGGGCGATGGCAAGCTCGATGGCGGCGTAGTAGCAGCACTCGAAATGCAGGAAGCGGTGCTCCTCGGTGCTGCCCCACAGGCGCCCGTAGAGCGTGTCGCCGCTCAGGAGGTTGAGGGCGCCCGCGACGAGCCTGCCGCGCTCCCTGGCGACCACGTAGACCAGATGCTCGCGCAGCTCGTGGAGGCCCTCGAAGAAGGCCGGCGTCAGATAGGCATTGCCCCACCGTTTATCGACGGTGGCGAGGTAGAACGCGCAGAAGCCCGCCAGCAGATCTGGCGTGATCGCTGCACCGCTCAGCGCCTCGACCTCGATTCCCGAGACCCGCACCGCCTCGCGCTCCTTGCGGATCATCTTCTTTTTGGAGCTGCGCAGCGCGTCGAGAAAGTCCTGGAAGTCGCGATAGCCGCGATTGTGCCAGTGATACTGCACGCCGCGGCGCTCCATAAGCCCGTGGCTGGCCAGCAGGGCCGCCTCGTTTCCGCCGCAGAAGGTGACGTGCAGCGAGGAGACCCGCGTCTCCCGGGCGATCTCCAGCAGGCCCTCGACCAGCCCGTTCACGACCGGCGCCGGCGCGCCACCGGCCAGCAGGCGCGGCCCCGGCACCGGCGTGAAGGGGACCGCAAGCTGCAGCTTGGGATAGTAGCTGCCGCCGGCTCGCTCATAGGCCTCGGCCCAGCCATGGTCGAAGACATACTCGCCCCAGCTGTGGCTCTTGGCGTAGAGCGGGGCGGCGGCAAGCGCCCGGCCGGACGCGTCCTCGAGCAGCGCGTGGAGCGGCTGCCAGCCGGTGCGCAGGTCTGCCGAGCCGCTGCGCTCCAGCAGCGACAGGAAGGCGTGCCGGACGAACGGATCGTCCCCCGGCACGAGCGCATCCCAGGCCGCAGCCTCGACCGTCTCGATGCCCTCGAGCAGGCGCAGCCGCATCGACCCTCCCGCGCTCACGGCCGCCCGACCGGCGGTCAGGCGATCTCGAACGTGCCGTCGACCTCGACCGCCGCGTCGAACGGCAGACTCGCCACGCCCACCGCAAAGCGGGCATGCCGGCCGGCATCGCCCAGCACCGCCACCATGAGGTCGGAAGCGCCGTTGATCGTCTTGGGCTGGTCGCTGAAGGAAGGATCACAGGCCACGAAGCCACCCAGCTTCAGGCACGCCTTGACCCGCGAGAGATCGCCGTCGCAGGCGCGCCGTAGCTGGGCCAGCAGATTCAGGGCGCAGAGCTTCGCTGCCTCCTGGCCCTGCTCGAGGCTCACGCCCGCCCCGAGCTTGCCGGTGACCGCCACCTTGCCGCCCTCCATCGGCAGCTGGCCGGAGATGTGCACGATCCCGCCCGAGACCGTGAACGGCACGTAGTTGGCAGCCGGTGCCGCGGCCTCCGGCAGGCTCAGTCCGAGCGCCGCCAGGCGCTCCTCGATCGCGTTCGCCATGCTATCCTCCTCGTTCTGGTCGTGGGCGAGGGGCCGTGCCCTGCTCGACTGGCCGGAGGATAGGCCGGTGGGACCTCCTGTCCAGTGGGCGCCGGTCCGCCGATGGTTGCGCCCGGCGCCGCTTTGCAGCAACCTCCGCCCGCCAGACCCTGAGCCAGACTCTGACGAGGAGCACGAGGCGTGAGCACGCCACGCGATGACGGTTTTTGGATGCCCGCCGAATGGGCGCCGCACAGCCGCTGCTGGATGGCCTGGCCCTGCCGCGAGGAGCTTTGGGGCGATCGGCTGGAGGCCGCCCGCCGAGTCTATGCCGACGTCGCCAAGGCGATCTCGCGGTTCGAGCCGGTCACCATGATCGCCCGGCCCGAGCTCACGGCCAGCGTCTCGCTGCTGTGCGGCTCGGGTATCGCCGTGTTGCCGATGCCCCAGGACGACAGCTGGACCCGGGACACCGGCCCGAGCTTCCTGCTGGGGCCGGACGGCGCGCGGGCTGGCGCGGACTGGCGGTTCAACGGCTGGGGCGACGTCTACGAGGACTATGCCCAGGACCGCCAGATGGCGCGCCGCGTGCTCGAGCATCTGGGCCTGCCGCGCTACGAGGCGCCCATGGTCATGGAAGGCGGCGCGCTGCATGTCGACGGCGAGGGCACCTGTCTGGTCTGCGATAGCTCGGTGCTCGACGCCAAGCGCAATCCCGGCATGAGCCGCGAGGAGGCGGAGTCCGTGCTGTGCGCCCATCTGGGCGTCCAGACGGTGATATGGCTGCCCGACGGTCTGGTCGACGACGAGACCTCCGGCCATATCGACAATCTCGCCTGCTTCGCCCGCCCGGGCACCGTGCTGGCGCTCTCCACCGACGATCAGGCCGACGAGAACTATGTGGCCCTCCAGCGCAATCTGGAGGTCCTGCGCGCCGCCCGCGACGCCAAGGGTCGCGAGCTCGAGATCCTGCCGCTGCCCCTGCCGCGGCCCAGGCTGCGCGACGATGGCCGCCGTCTGACCCTCTCTTATGCCAATTTCTACCTGGCCAATGGCGGCGTGGTGATGCCGGCCTTCGACGATCCCGCCGACAAGGTCGCCTACAAGGCGGTCGCCGCCGCCTTTCCCGACCGGGAGGTGGTCCAGATCGAGGCCTCCGACCTGCTTCACGGAGGCGGCGGCATCCACTGCATCACCCAGCAGGAGCCGAGCCCGGCGGCCTGACCGGGCACTTTGCCGAGCCCCGCGGGAGCGGCTTGTGCTGATTGCCTCTGCCCCGCCATGCGCGGCGCCCCGGATTGCCCTGCCGGCCAGGCGCGGCGGGTCTGAAGCCTTGCTCGCGCCGCGCCGGGCGATACTGCACGGCATGTCGGATCCGCCATTCCTCGCGCTCCCTTCGAGACGCAGGTGCCGGAGGTTCAGGGCGGTGAAGAAGCGCCGGTAAGGCCCCGCCGCTGCAAGGTCTGCCGCATCACGAGTGCCCCCCGGCCGGCAGAGAAGGAGAGTGCAGGAGACCGTCCGTGATGCTCCTCTCTTGTTCGGGGGTGCCGCGCGCTGCCGGTCTTTGCGCTGCTCGATCTCAGGCAGCGATTGTCATGTCCGGGCACAGGCGGGGCGGCGCAGCGCCCTTGGACCAGCCGGAAATCCTGCAGGGCCGGTCCGCGGAGGAATCGCCAATGGGCCTTCCTCTGGCCCCGCGAGATCGATGGGGCGAAGTGTTCCGCAACCGTGGCGGCCGAGAATCACGCCGACGCTACTCTCGGAGCCTCGGCTCTCAATGCAGCGTCTCCACCAGCCGCGCGAAGGTGCCGTCGGAAAGCTGGAAGCGGGTCCAGCGGCAACGGCCGGCGACGATCGCGACCTCGCGCGAGCGGTTGGCGCTGGTGACGATCTCGAGCGAAGGCGGGGCTGGCTCCAGCCAGCCGAGCGTCGCCAGGCGCGCTTCAGCCGCGACGATCTCGTCGGTAGCGTAGCGCCACAGCGAGCGGCCCAGCAGCTCGCCGCGCGACAGGCGGCACTGGCGCTCGCGCGCTAGCGAGAGAGCCAGGAGCCGGTGGGTCAGGTCGCAGAGGAGATGCACCGGCCGCGAGGCCTCTTCCACCATGCGGGCGAGCGCCCTGTCCGCGGCGCTGTCGAGACGGGCGGCGAGCAGCTCCCGGATGGCCGCCTGCTCCTCCTCCGCCGGAGCCTGCCGGCCCTGCTCCCAGCGCGACACCGTCGCCTGGGCCACCCCGAGAAGCTCTGCCAGGTGGCTCTGCTTGATGTGCCGCAGGGCCCGCCAGCTGCGCAGGCTTCGCCCCAGCCGCCGTGCATCGCGGCAGGGCATCGCGCTGTCCTCCATGACCTTCTCCCGTCCTGCCGCCAACCGCTCGCGCAGCCCGCGGCGGCCCGCATATCTTATGCGTTGCCGGGTCGGGCTGACCATGCCAGAGCGGCGGACGCAGCACAGAGGGAACGATGGACGCGGTCTGGCTCAGGATCGGCTGGCTCTGGGTGACGGGCGTGGTGGCGGCAGCGCAGCTCGGCAAGATGGCGGCGCTGATGCCGCTGATCGCGCACGAGCTGGCCCTCTCGCTGACCGCTGGTGCGGCGCTGGTCTCGCTGCTCGAGGCAGGCGGTGCCGTCACGGGCAGGGCGGCCGGCTCGCTGGTCCAGCGGCTGGGCCGACGGACGGGTCTGCTCTGGGGCCTGGCGCTGCTTGCCGCAGGCGGTCTGGGCGGGAGCCTGGCCGGCAGCGCCACACCCCTTCTCGGCTGGCGCCTGATCGAGAGCCTCGGCTACGTCCTCGCGGTGATCGCCGCACCTTTGCTCATCATCGAGGAAGCGGGGCCCGCGCGACGCAGCGTCGCGCTGGCGCTTTGGAGCAGCTTCGTGCCGGTCGGACTGGCGCTGGGCGCCGTGCTCGCGGGCCTGGCGGCCGACTGGCTGTCCTGGCGCAGCGCGCTGCTGGGCAGCGGGCTCGTGGCGCTTGCTGCACTCGTAGTGACAGCGCGCCTGCCGGCGCGGGGCGAGAAGAGCGCTGCTGCAGCGGGCGCCGCCGGCCGTGTCACGGGCCGGGCCTGGGCGCTGGCGACCGGCTTTGGCTGCTACACGATCTTCGAGGTAGGGCTGCTGGCCCTGCTGCCGGCCTTCCTGGTCGAGCAGGCGGGCGCCTCGCCGGGCGTGGCCGGGCTCCTGACCGGTGCCGCCTCGCTGGCGACGGTGGCAGGCAGCGCTACCGCCGCCTGGTGGGGCTATCGCGGCGGCAGTCCGCGCCCGCTCATGGCGGCGGCCATCATCCTGCCGGCCCTGCTTCTGTTCCTGGTGTTCCGCGAACAGTCGCCGCTTGCGCCGGCCGCCGCGGTGGCGATCCTCCTCAACGCGATCTCCGGGGTCGTGCCCGGCCTGGCCTTCGCCATGCTGCCGGCGGCGGCCGGCTCTGTCCGCGACCTGCCGGCCGCCAACGGCCTCTTCACCCAGTTCGGCGCCGGCGGATCGCTGCTGGGTCCACCGCTCATGGCCGTCTGCGTGGCGCCGCTCGGCTGGCAGGGCGCCGCCCTGCTCGGGGCGGTCGCTTCCGCCTTCTGTCTGCTGCTGCTGATGCTGGCGGGCCGGCCCCACGCCGCCAGCTCCGCGGCCCTGGAGAACGGCCCATGACCGGCAACCGCCTTTCGACCATCGGCTTCGATGCCGATGACACGCTTTGGCACAATGAGCAGTTCTACCGGCTGACCGAGGGCCGGCTGGCCGAGCTCCTCGCGGGTCATGCGCAGGCCGAGCACGTCTCGCAGCGCCTGCTGGAGGCGGAGAAGCGCAACCTCCAACTCTATGGCTTCGGCATCAAGGGCTTCACCCTCTCGATGATCGAGACCGCCATCGAGATCAGCGATGGCGAGGTGCCGGCCTCGGTCATCGCCGAGATCCTCGCAGCCGGCCGCGAGATGCTCGAGCATCCGGTCGATCCGCTGCCGCACGCCAGGGAGACGCTGGAGCGGCTGGCCGGCTCGTACCGGCTCGTGCTGATCACCAAGGGCGACCTGTTCGATCAGGAGCGCAAGCTGGCACAGTCGGGGCTAGGCGAGCTGTTCGACGCGGTGGAGATCGTCAGCGACAAGACAGCCGCCACCTACCGGCTCCTGTTCGACCGCCACGGCAACGGGCCGCAGCACAGCATGATGGTCGGCAACTCGCTGAAATCCGACGTGGTCCCGGCGATCGAGGCCGGCGGCTGGGGTGTGCACGTCCCGCACGAGCTCACCTGGGCCCTCGAGCACGCTGAAGTCCCCGTCGACGCGCCGCGGTTCAGACGGCTGGAGCATCTGGGACAGCTCGTGGAGCTGCTGCGGGAAATGGGCTGAAGCAGAAGCGCCGCTGTGCCTGCCTCTGGCGAGGCACCCGCCACGCGGATCGACAGCGAGGCGGACGACTGTCTCCCGCCTGCCATCGAGGCGATGCTCGGACGGAAGTCTCGAGCCGTTCCCGCCGACGCTGCCGAGCACCCTGGATTTTTCTCTTCGGGGGGCTGCCTTTCTCACCTCGTCCTTACCCCGTGATCGCTCCGGCTTCGGGCGGATCGTGGCTGGCGACAGCCCCGCTAGTCGGGGCAGCCGGTCGGCTGACGGTTGTACCACTCGTTGAAGAAGTCCTTGAGGTTGTTGGGCTTGGTGGCGTTCGCGGCGAAATTGGGGACCTGGTTGCAAAAGGCGGCCCGATCGATGGTACGAAGGTCCGGCCGGGTGCCGTTCGGCCGATGGCAGGTGGAGCAGCCTTCGTCCGGGTTGGTGCGCAGGCTGCAGCCGTTGGGATCGACGGCCGGCGAGCGCGAATGGACGAGCTGTTCCAGGTTCTTGCCGTCGGCGCAGCTATGCGGGAGCGAGAAGTCGTTCACCTCGCGCTGTGTGACGGGTCTCTCCCAGCCGAACCCGTAGGCCTCCTGCGGCGGCGTCGGAGGCGGCGGCGGGCCGCCTGAGTCCACCTTGATGCGCGCCGAATCACCCTGCTTCCGCGTGCCGTCGGGACGCAGCAGGAACGGGGTGAGCAGCGTCGTGCCCGGGGCCACCGCCTCGATCTCGACCTCGGGTGTTTGGGAGGGGGCGGCCGCCTGGGCGATGGCGGGATCGCCGGGCTCCCAACTGTAGAGATACCAGGGAGCGGCGAAATTATGGCCGGACCAGAGGAGCTTGAAGGTGATCCTGTTGCCCGGCGACAGGGCCGCTTCCTGCGGGTCGAGAAACATCTGGAGGCCCGGGCGCAGCGGGTCGGCCGGCGGCGTGCCGCAATCGCCGGTCGTCTGGCCGCCGCGCACCATGCGGATGCGCCTCAGATTGAAGCTGCCGGGGCTGGCGCCGGCCGAAGGCAGGAAGCTGCTGAGCGCGTCGGTGACGACCGAATCCACATAACCCTGCTTTGCGACCGTCACCGTGACCGGCTGATTGGCCATGCCTGGCGGCAGCGGGATCCCGTCCATCCAGACAACTCCCGGGATACCCGGCAGACCACCGCCGGCACCCGGCGTCCATTTGCCCCAAAAGGCCGGCTCCGAGCGATCGGGCGTGACGCAGACGGTCACCCCCGGCACCCAAAGGATCGAGTTCTGCTCGGTGACCCATACCCCCAGAACGACCGTCGGTGTTGCCGTCTGGGCCCGGCCCTCGTCGAGAGCGCAGACCGTCAGGCCTGCCGCCAGCAATGCCCCGCAAAGCCGGCGCCTCGCTGCCGGTGTCCTTGTCGCGTGTTCGTGGTCCGCTTGCATGTCCAGCCTCCCGCATTGTCCCGGTCGCGACCGGGCTGCTGCGTGAATCCACAAGGATTCCATGGAGCGGGGGTCGGGCGCAATGTGCGCGACGGCAGCGCCGTCTTTGGTGATCACTGGCCGGCAGGCTAAAGTGATGTGTTTGGTTCAACGGCGGGGGGCGTCGCATGCCGATCTTTCTCGATCGCCACGACATGCAGGGCATGACGGCGGCCGACGTTGCCGACGCGCATCGCAAGGATCTCGAGGTGCAGGGACGCTACGGCGTCCGCTTCCTCACCTACTGGTTCGACGAGCCGCGCGGCAGCGCCTTCTGCCTGATCGATGCGCCGGACCGGCAGACGGCCATGCGGGTCCACGAGGAGGCGCATGGCGGCGTCGCCAGCCACGTCATCGAAGTCGAGCTCTCGGCGGTCGAGGCCTTTCTGGGCCGCATCGCCGACCCGGCGCCGCAGCAGGCAGTGTCCGACGCCGCGTTCCGGGTGGTGATGTTCACCGACATGGTCGATTCGACCGGCATGACAGCGCGGCTCGGTGACGCTCGGGCTGTGGAGATGGTGCGTGCGCATGACGCGATCGTCCGACGCGCGCTGGGCGATGTGGGCGGCCGCGAGGTCAAGCATACCGGCGACGGAATCATGGCCTCCTTTCCAGAGGCCGCGGCGGCGGTGGCCTGCGCGCAGGCGATCCAGCGCGGTCTTGCGGCCTTCAACCGCGGCAGCGCGGAGCCGCTTCGGGTGCGGATCGGCCTTCATGCCGGCGAGCCCGTCGAGGACAGCCGCGATCTGTTCGGGCTCACCGTGCAGACCGCGGCGCGCATCTGCCACGCCGCGGGTGGCGGTGCCATTCTCGTCTCGCAGGCGGTGCGCGACGCCCTGGCCGAGCGTAGCGGCCTTCAGGCCGCAGGCCGGCAGTCGTTCAAGGGCGTGCCGGGGATGGTGGCGCTATGGGAGGTGGCCTGGCGGTGAGGGTGGGGGTGCCGTGCGCGACAGCGCGAAAGGAGTATCACCGGAAGGAAAAGGCCACGCCACCCCGTGAGACGGGAGCGGCCCGGCTTGGCTTGACCCCGGCGCGGCGCTGGCGCAAGGCTGGAGGGTGATCGTCATGGCGTTGCGGCGGCCTTGCGGCCGTGCCGCGTTTTTTTTGTGGGTCATGTCATGAGCCGAGCCTTTGTCCGGGAGAGCGATACCGAGACGGGAGCCGTGCCGCTTCTCGATCGGCCGATCAGCGAGCATCCCAATCTGGTGACCGCGCGCGGCATGGCGCTGATCGCCCGCAAGGTGGCCGAGCACCGCGCCGCGCTGGAGGCGGCGCACGAGGCGGAGGACGCCGAGGGCGAGGCGCGGGCGTCGCGCGAGCTGCGCTACTGGTCGGCCCGCCAGGCCTCGGCCGAGATTGTGGAGCCGGACAAGGACGGCAAGCGGGTGACCTTCGGCGCTGCAGTGACCCTGGGTCACGCGGACGGCACCGAGAGCCGCTTCAGGATCGTTGGCGAGGACGAGGCGGAGCCGGCGCAGGGGCGCATCGCCTGGCCGGCGCCGGTGGCCCGGGCGCTGGTCGGCAGCGAGCTCGGCGATCTCGTCCAGCTCCCCACGGGCGAGGTCGAGGTGCTGGCGATCGACCCCACTCCTGAAGAGGTGCCGGACGAGCAGGAGTAGACCAACTGGAAGTTGCGGTGCCGTTGAAGGCGATCTAGCGTCGGTCGCGACCTCCCGAGGAGATCCGACCGATGCGATCGCGGACAGCCGCCTTTCTTGTGGCCCTGAGCCTGACAGGGGCCGCGCAGGCGGCCGGTCTTGCAGCGCTCACCGACAATTACGCAGCTTCGGGCGCGGTGGTGCCGGGCGACTATGCCTGCGTCGAGTTTCGCGGCCAGCACCCCTCCGCGCTCTCGGGCACGAGCAGCCGGCGCTTCAGCACACGCTTCACGATCGCCGGCGATGGCAGCTATGCCTATCGCGGCACGCAGATGATACCGGGCACCTGGGAAATCGACCCGGCGAGCGGGGCCATCACCTGGACCAGCGGGCCGTTCGCGCCGGATGCCGACGGGGCGAGCGTCAGCGGCTGGGCAGCGACCCGCAAGAGCGACGGCAAACCGGCGATCGTGCTCGTCTATCATCTGCCGAAATTCGGCGACAGTCCGGAATACTGCGCGCCAGTCAGCTGAGCGCGGCGCCCGTCGCGGACACGCATGTCAGCTCGCCGGACGAGCCCGACGCCAACCGCCGGGGCGGTGGCGCAGGCTCCTCGATGCAGTAGGGCCTCAGCGGCGGGGCGCGCCGAAGAAGGCGATCCGCGGAATGTCTTCGCGGGTGATGCCGAGGGCGGCGAGCCGCGCGTCGTCCAGCGCGAAGAGCTCCTGGCA
Source organism: Geminicoccaceae bacterium 1502E (assembly GCA_033875255.1). Classification (GTDB taxonomy): domain Bacteria; phylum Pseudomonadota; class Alphaproteobacteria; order Geminicoccales; family Geminicoccaceae; genus Marinimicrococcus. The sequence goes on from JAWZSN010000020.1 coordinate 82,124, forward strand.
GCGGCGGTGGGCATTGATGCCCTCGACGATCGAGGCGACGAGGCCGGTCAGGAACGCGAAGGGGCGCGGCGGCTCGCTGCGGGCGGTAAGGGTAGCCGTCATGGCCATGGCGATCTCTCCCTCGTGGCGGTCAGGCGTGCGCCCGGCGCCCGCCGGCGGGCCGGTCGGCAGGACGGCTCAGCGCCTGCCAGAGGCTGCGGAACAGGCCGGCGACGGTCTCGGCACGCAGACGCCGGGCCTCCGCCATGAGGCGCTGATAGTCCTCGGGGCTGGGGACGCGGGCGACGAAAGGCTGAACCACGCGGTCCTTCGCGGCGGTCATGTGCAAGGCTCCAAAAGCTTGGTCATGGCGGGACGGCAGCTCCGTCCCACGATTATCTCCAACCACTAGATGGCCCCGGAGCGCCCCTGCCACCACCCGTAATGTTGCAATGCAGCATTGCTTGTTGCGGCTCAGTGTCATGAAAAATTCACGGCGATTGTGCATCGCAGCAGGGAATGTGCGCAGAAGCGGCGAACCACGCGCAGCCGGGGCCGTTACGACAGGAGCGGATGCGGAGGAGCGGCATGTTCTTCGATAGCTGGGACGGTCTGCTGCGGGTGCTGGTGGTCGGCACCCTGGCCTACGGAGCGCTGGTGCTGCTGCTGCGGGTGAGCGGCAAACGCACCCTGGCCAAGATGAACGCCTTCGACCTGGTGGTGACGGTCGCGCTGGGCTCGACGCTCGCCAGCATCCTTCTTACCAAGAGCGTGGCCCTTGCCGAAGGCCTGCTCGGCTTTGCCCTTCTCGTGGCCCTGCAATACGGGGTGGCCTGGGCGTCCGTCCGCTCGTCGCGGGTCCGTGCGCTGGTCAAGTCGGAGCCGCGGCTGCTGCTCTGGAAGGGCCGCTATCTGGAGGACGCCATGCGTGCTGAGCGGGTCAGCCAGGACGAGGTGCTGGCCGCGCTGCGCGGCAGCGGCTTGGCCGATCCCTTCCGGATCGAGGCCGTGATCCTCGAGACCGACGGCAGCTTCAGCGTGATACCGGACGCCCCGCAGCAGGCCCAGGCCCTGACGCGGCTGGCTGGCCGCCTCCCGGCGGAAGCGACGGCGGCAGGCTGAAAGCCGGCCGCAGGAACCGGCTCCGGCGTCCGCAGCGTCAAGCGTCGCCGGTTTCCAACGGAGTGGCTCCGGCAGCACGCGGACGCTCCCGGGAGGTCGGCACGTCGGCTGGTGCCTGCGCCTCCTCGCGTGTCAGGCGGCTGCCCGCGGCGTCGACGGCGGCGGGCAGGCTACTGCGGAAGCGTACGCCCGGCGGCCGCACCCCATGGGTCAGCAGGGCGCGGCGTATAGCTGGGCGTGCCCCGGCCACATAGACGGTGGCGCCACGGCGGCGGGCCTGGCGCACGAAGCCCTCGATGGTGGCGGCTCCGGTGGAATCGAGCATCGGCACCGCCGCAAAGTCGAGCACGAAGGCTCGCGGCTGCTCGCCCAGCCGGTCGAGGGCCCCACCCACGCCGGCGGCAGCGCCGAAGAAGAAGGCACCGGAGATGCGTACCACCACCAGATCCGGATTGCTGGCCAGCGTGGCATCGTAGGGCTGGCGCTCGGCGACGGCGCCGTCCGCCCGGTCCGGCTCCATCACTGGCGCACCCCGCTCGACCTCGACCGCCTGGGCCATGCGGTGCACGAAGAGCAGGGTGCCCAGCCCGAAGCCGGCGAGGATGCCGGTGGTCAGATCGTCCAGGACGGTGAGCAGGAAGGTTGCGGCCAGCACCAGCGCCTCGCCCGGCGCTGCCCGCAGCAGGGTGGCGATGGCATGCCGCTCGACCATGTTCCATGCCACCACCGCAAGCAGCGCTGCCAGGGCGGCCAGCGGGATAAAGGCTGCGAGCGGCGCCGCCACCAGCATGAAGAGCAGCAGGAACAGCGCATGCAGCATGCCTGCGGCGGGACCGTGCGCGCCCGAGCGGACGTTGGTGGCGGTGCGGGCGATGGTACCGGTGACGCAGATCCCGCCGAACAGCGAGGATGCCACGTTGGCCGCACCCTGGGCCACCAGCTCGCAGTTCGAGCGGTGGCGGCGGCCGGTCATGCTGTCGGCGACCACCGCCGAGAGGAGGCTCTCGATGCCGCCCAGTAGCGCGAAGGCCAGGGCATCCGGCAGCACTGCCAGCACGAGCTCGGGCGAGAGATCCGGCAGGGAGGGCAGGGGCAGGGAGCGCGGGATGCCGCCGAACCGGCTGCCGATGGTCTCGACCGGCAGGCCGACCAGCCAGGCGAGCGCCGAGGCCGCGACCACCGCGATGAGCATCGCGGGCCAGTGCGGCCTATAGTGCCGCAACGCCAGGATCAGCGCCATGGTGAGGGCGGCGACGAGGATCGCCGGCCAGCTCGCCGAGGGCAGCGCCTGCGAGAGCGCCGCGAGCTTGGCGAGGAAGGGGCCGGGCTCAGGGTCGGCGAGGCTCAGGCCCAGCAGCTCCTTGAGCTGGCTCGCCAGGATGATGAGCGCGATCCCGGCGGTAAAGCCCACGGTCACCGGGTAGGGGATGTATTTGATGAAGGTGCCCAGCCGCAGGAAGCCTGCCGCCAGGAGGATGAGTCCCGAGAGCATGGTGGCCAGCACGAGGCCGTCAATACCGTGGCGCTGTACCGTCGCTGCCACCAGCACGATGAACGCGCCGGCCGGACCGCCGATCTGGAAGCGGCTGCCGCCCAGGGCCGAGACCAGGAAGCCGCCGACGATGGCCGTGAAGAGACCGCGATCGGGCGTGACGCCGGAGGCGATGGCGATCGCCATGGAAAGCGGGAGGGCGACGATCGCTACGGTGAGCCCGGCGAGCGCATCGGCGCGCAGCTGGCTCGGCCCGTAGCGCTCGCGCAGCACCGTCACCAGCTTGGGCGTGAAGAGTTCGGCGAACCCCGGCTCCGTGGCTCGTCCGGTCATGACCACCTCCTGGTCCGCCAGCCGGCAGCCGGCGGTTTCCTCCTGCAGGCTCCTGCCCCTCAGTCCGTCGTCGGACCCGGCCGCCGCACCGGCTCGCGCAGCCGCACGCCGCGGCCACCCCCGCTGCTCGCCGCGTTCTCGCCGATCAGCTCGATGCCGGCGCCCTCCAGCGCCTCGACCACCTTGGCCAGCGTGTCGACGACGCCGCGCACCTGTCCGTCGCTGGCTTCCATGCGCTGGATCGTCGGCAGCGATACGCCGGCCATTTCGGCGAGCCGGCGCTGGTCGATCCGCAGAAGGGCCCGAGCGGCCCGCATCTGTCCGGCGGTAATCACCCGACGGTTCTCCAAAAGGCATCAAGGTTGCGCCGCTTACATGCAACAGTGATGTCTGGTGCGTCAATATAGAGGGATTGCACGGCTGGCCTGCAGCAGCCCGCTGGCAGGAGCGAGGAACCGGTGCGTCAGCCGTTCGGTTTCCCCGTCAGGAAGCCACGACGAAGGAGATGCCACGTGATGACGAAACGGCTCCTGGCCATGGTCCCCCTCGTGGCGCTGCTGGGTGCGGGTGCTGCTCACGCGCAGCAGGCCCAGACGCCGGCCGCGGATGTCGGGGTGGCACCGGCACCGCAAAGCGTCGGCTCAGGTGCCGAAGGGCCGCACAGGCTGTGGCCGTTCCAGGGCGGAACGACCGCGTTCGGCGACGATCGGCTTCTCGTCGAGGGGCAGGTGCTGGGCGGCTTCGCCATCAGCCAGCTCATGGACGAGGATGTCGAGGGCGCGGACGGCGAGGAGGTCGGCGAGATAGAGGACGTGCTGGTAGATCAGGAGGGCCGGGTCGCCGCCGTGGTTTTGGAGGTCGGCGGCTTTCTCGGGCTCGGCGAGCGCAAGGTGGCGCTACCGATGAGCCAGATCGAGGTGCGCGGCGAGGACCGTGATCTCTTCACCTCCGCCACCCGAGACCAGCTCGAGAGGCTGCCGGCGATCGCGCGCGACGACGACGGCACCTACCGGATCAAGAAGGACTAGCGGGCCCTGGGGCTAGCGCGAGAGGCCGGGAAAGAGCCGGGGAAGGGCGGCGAGTTGCCGCCATCCCTGGCCCTCCTCGACTGCCCTGACCTCGATGGAGGTAAAGTAGCGGTCGAGCACCGCCGTCCGCTCCTCGGCGAGCGGCGGGTCGCAATAGTCCTCCTCCTCCCAGCAAGCCTGCCCGCCCTTGCGGCGGGCACCGGCGAGGCCGGCGCTCAGCGCCCGGCCAAAGGGTCGGAGGCGCTCGAAACGCCGCTCGCGCAACGCCACCTCCAGCTCGCCGAGCAACGCCGGACGCGGGGTGGCAGTCACCAGCCAGAAGGTCATGCGGCAGTAGGCTCCCAGAGAGCGGGCGCCGCTCCTGTCGGGCGGCGCCCGGCGCGCCTAGAAGAACTCCTCGTCGCCGAAGTCGCCGCCGCCGAAATCCTCTTCGGCCGGCATCGGCTCGTCGGCCGCTGGCTCCGCGGCATTGGCGTCACCGGCGAACATGCTGCCCAGCATGCTGCCGAGCATCATGCCACCGGCCACGCCCATGGCGGTCTGTGCGGCGCCGGCGAGAAAGCCGCCGCCCTGGCGCCCGCCCCACGGGCCGCTGGCGGGCGCCCCGCCGAACGGGCCACGGGCCGGCTGGGCCGCCTGCGGCTGCTGCGCCCTGGCCTGCTGGCCCTGGGCGTGCTGGCCCTGGGCAGGCGCGCCGGCACCGAACAGGCCGGCGAGAAAGCCGCCGCCGGCTGCGGGCCGCCGGGCAACCTCGCTCTCGAGCTCCTGGATCCGCGCCTGGGCCGTCTGCAGCGCCTGCTCCTGCACGAGGACGACCTGAGCCAGGTAGTAGGGGGCAGCCGGCTGGCTGGCGACACTCTCGCGGATCAGGCGTTCGGCCTCGGCGTCGCGCGGCCCTGCGGCCTGCTCGGCCTGGCGCAGCTTGCCGAACAGCTCGGCGATCATCTTCTGCTCGTTCTGGTCCATGGTCCCCTCCGCCCGTCGTCGATGACGGCTCCTGATCTATGGGCTGGAAGAGGAGCGAGGAAGGGGGCAGCCCGGGGTGTTAACGACATTTAACCAACCCGCCTGAAAGCTGCCCGCCTGCGTTCCTCACCTCGCGGTTGCTCTTGCCGCGGTGGCGCCGCTCCGCTTGCGATCCTTCTTCGCTTCCTGCCGCCCGGCGGCGGCGATCTCCTCGAGCGTGCGGGTCATGTCGGGCCCTATCCGGGCGAGCTCGGTCTTGTGGGCGACGGAGATCCGGCCGAGCAGGGCCTCCCCGCCCTGGGTCAGCGAGACGTAGACCTCGCGCCGGTCCTCGACCCCCTGCTCGCGGCGCAGCAGGTTCTGCGCCACCAGCCTGTCGGCCAGACCGACGGCGCTGTGGTGGCGGATCTGCAGGCGCTCGGCCAGATCGCCGATGGTTATCCGGTCGCGGCCGGGAAATCCCTTCACGGCCAGCAGCGCCTGGTGCTGCTGCGGCGTAAGGCCCGCCTCCGCCGCGGCCAGCTCGCTGAACCGCAGGAAGCGCCGCAGGGCGTAGCGCCATGCGGCCAGTCGTTCGTAGTCCGCCTTGATCATTGTCATGCGGCGTTGTCTCCAGCAGCACTCTTAGCTTTTTACTTTTCTTGAAGACCAGCCACCGTCCTCGAGGGCGGTGCGGGCGCTCCCGTTCCTGATGCCTGCCACGCCTGCCAGGACATTGGCGACAGGAATTCACGAGAAAAAAAGCACAAGCCGGGCCGCACGGCCACCGCCCTGTACGATATGTCACATCACACTCAGGGGAGACGTCCGAGCAACTCGTAGAGAAGCTCGAAAAAGCCCGCGGCATCGGCCTCGTCCATGACCATCGCATTGGGGATGGCGCCGGTCACGCCCCACCAGTCGACCAGCGATCGGCCGCGGCCGAGGCGGCTCTCGGTGTCGATCGCCACATGGCAGGATCGGCCCGAGAACAGCGCCGGCCGGAGCAGGTAGGCGATCACGCAAGGGTCGTGCAGTGGCCCGCCCGCGAAGCCGTAGCGTTCGCGGTCGTGGCGGCTGTAGAAGTCGAGAAAGCCCGCAACCGCCTCGCCGGCACGGTTGCCCAGCGCGCGGATCCGCGCCACGCGCTCCTCGGTCACCAGCACCTGGTGGGTGACGTCGAGGCCGAACATGGTGATCGGCACGCCCGATTCGAACACCAGCCGCGCTGCTTCGGGATCGACGTAGAAATTGAACTCGGCGGCCGGGGTGACGTTGCCCAGGTCCCGGGCGCCGCCCATCAGCACGATCTCGCGGATCCGCGCTGCCAGCGCCGGCTCGCGGGCGAACGCCAAGGCGATGTTGGTGAGGGGGCCGGTGGGGCAGAGGGTGACGGTTCCCGCCGGCCTTGCCATCACCAGCTCGATAATGGCGTCGACGGCGTGGCTGGTGCAAGGAGCGCCGGCCGGTAGCGGCAGCTCGACGCCGTTGAGCCCGCTCTCGCCATGCACCTCCTCGGCGGTGACCAAAGGCTGCAGCAGCGGCCTGCCGCAGCCGGCATAGACGGGGAGATCCGGTCGGCCGGCCAGCTCGGCCAGCTGCAGGGCGTTGCGCGTGACCTTCTCGAGCGGCACGTTGCCGCCCACCGTGGTGATCGCCAACGTCTCGAGCGCCTGCGGGCTCGCCAGCGCCATGAGGATGGCAACCGCGTCGTCCTGGCCCGGATCGCAGTCGAGAATGATCGCGCGCGGTGCCACCGTCTTCTTCTCCTCAACCTTCGGTGAGCTTGAACTCGATACGCCGGTTGCGCCGGTAGGCGATCTCGTCCTCGCCCGGGTCGAGCGGTTTGTACTCACCAAAGCCGGTAGCCGCCAGTCGCCCCGGCGGAATGCCCTGGCGCACGAGGAACTCCACCACGGCGATCGCCCGCTGGGTCGAGAGATCCCAGTTCGACTGGAAGGCGGCGCGGTCGCGTATCGGTACGCGGTCGGTATGGCCGTCGACCCGCAGGATCCAGTCGACGTCGTCAGGTATGTCGGCAGCGACTTCGTTCAGCGTCCGCGCCAGGGCCGCCAGCTCCTTGCGGCCGGCCGGGTCGAGCGTCGCCGAGCCGGAGCCGAACAGAAGCTCGGACTGGAACACGAAGCGATCCCCCACCACGCGGATATCCGGTCGCTCGCCCAGCACCTGGCGGAGCCGACCGAAGAACTCGGAGCGATACCGGGAAAGCTCCTCGAGCTTCTCGGCGAGCGCCTCGTCGAGCCGCCGGCCGAGCTCGGCGATGGTCGTCTCCTGGCTCTGCACACGCTCGCGCGAGGCTTCGAGCGCCGTGCCGGCACCGCGCAACTGCTCGACGGTCAGCGTCAGAAGGCCGGTCAGCCGGGCGACCTCGCGGCGGCTTTCCTCGAGCTCGGCAGTGAGGCCGGCGCCGCGCTGCTCGGCGGCTGCCCCCTGCTTCTCGAGCACCGCAAGGCGCTCTCTCGCGGCGGCCAGCGCCGCCTCCCGCTTGCTCAGCGCCGTCTCCCGCTCGGCCAGCGTCTGCTCGACGGCAGCCCGGCTCTCGCGTTCGCCGGCCAGAGTCTCGTCGAGTCTGGCGAGGCGCTGCTCGAGCTCGCCCAGCCGGCGGCTCCGCTCATCCTCCACCGTCTCGAGCCGGTCGGTCAGCGCCGCCCTGTCGCGGCGCACCTGGTCGAGCTCGTCGCCCAGCACCGCCGCGCGGTCGCGCAGACTATCCGCGGTCTGCCCGGTGGTGCCGAGCGCGCCCGCCGCCGCCTCCACCTGCTTTTCCAGGAACTCCAGCGCCTCGTCGCGGTCGGCGGCCGCCTGGTTCATGCGCTCGATCTGCCCCTGAAGGCGCGCGAGCAGCGCCTCGACGTCGTCGCCGGGGACGATTGCAGCCTCCGGCGGAGCCCCGGGCGCCGCGGGCGGCTGAGCCGACAAGCCCCCTGGAAGGCTCAGAAGCGCGATGGCGAGAGCGGATGCGACGGTTTTTCTTGTCATGATCTGCGGCCTCCTGACGAGCGGCACAATAATGGCCTGCGGAGCCGCGAAAAAGAGAGAACGGCAGGGGCGCGCCATTGACAGTTGAGCCCGTTCCGCTAGAGGAGGCACAACCCTAGGTTCCATGCTCGTGCCGTTCGGTGCGCAGCCGCAGTCGGGGATGATGGTAGCCTTCCGGTGACAGGCATTCTCATGAGGCTCACCAGCGCCGCACGAGGCGGCACCGGCGCGCGCGGACGCGCTGCCCGGCTGTCGGTTCTGACGGCGCTGGTCAGTCTTGGCCTCGGGCTTGTGGCGGGCATGCTGCTGATGGTCGAGCGGCGGCAGCACGACGCGCTCGAGACGGTGGTCGGGCGGCTCGTGCATACCGCCGTGGAGAACCGCGAGTATCGCCTGACCCGCCAGGCGACGCTGCTCGCCGCCATGCCGGGCGAGGCGGTGCGCGCCATCGAGGCGCTGGGGACGGATCAGGGCGCAGCCACCGAAGGGAACGTGGAAGGCCTCCTGCTGAGCCGCGACGGCAGCGCGCTGCGCGCCTTTCCCGAAGATGCCGCAGAGGCCTGGCGGAGCGCCGAACGGCCTTGGCCCGGCCTGGCGCCGCTGCTCGATCATGCGGCTGGCGGCAACGGGATGACGAGCGGCGTGATCGACAGCCCCGGCGGGCCGGCGCTCGCCGCCGTAGCCCTGCTCGATGAGGACGTGCCCAGCGCCAACGGCGAGACCGCGAGCCTCCTGATGCTCGTGGCGCCGCTCGGGTCGCTGTTGCTCGACCGGCTGGCGGCGGAGCAGAGCCTGGTCGAGCTGCGCCTCGAGGAGGCGTCGTGGACCCCCGCTGAGGACGGTCAGAGCCTGTTGCTGACCACACGCGACGGGGTGGTGGTGGGCCGGCTGGCCTGGACCAGCGGCCTGGCGGATGGAACGCTGCTGGACTGGGTCCTGCTGCTCCTCGTGGGCGATGTGGTCCTGCTGCTGGTGCTGTGCGGGGCGGTGTTGCGCGGCCAGCGCGAAGCCAGCTCGCGGGTGCGGGCAGCCGAGCGGCGGGCTCAGCTCGACGCGCTGACCGGGCTCGGCAATCGCGCCTTCCTCCAAGAGCATCTGGCCGCCCGGCTGGATGCCGCCCGGAGCTCGGGGGAAGAGCTGGCCGTGCTCTATATCGATCTCGACGGCTTCAAGGCGGTCAACGATACGCGCGGCCATGCAGCCGGCGACCGGCTGCTCACGGCGGTCGGGAGGCGGTTGCGCCGGGCCTTGCGGGAGGACGACGCCATCGCGCGGGTGGGCGGCGACGAGTTCATCGTCGTGCAGGCCGCTGCAGGCCAGCCCGGAGCGGCCCTGCTGCTGTGCCGCCGCCTGCTGGCGCAACTCAGCCAGCCCTTCGGGCGCGGCACCGAGCCGGTGCGCATCAGCGCCAGTATCGGCGTGGCGGTGGCGCGGCAGGGCGAGGGGCCCGCGGCGCTGATCGAGCGCGCCGACCAAGCGCTCTACCGTGCCAAGGCGGCAGGCCCCGTCGCCTACTGCCTGACCGGCAGCGAGCCGGTGCGCTTTCGCCGCCCGGCGGAGGAGCCGTACGGCCAGATCTCGCGCGCCGTCGGCTGAGACGAGGCGGTCCCGGGCTCAGTGCTGCCCGCGGTCGGCGGCCGGCGCGCGCAGAGCCGCGAGCTCGGGCACGAGCCACAGCAGCAGGGCCGTGGCCAGCAGACCCTCGAGGCCGATGACCACCATCGCCCCGGCAGCACCCAGGAGCTCGCCCATGAGGCCAGCATGGAGGAAGCCCAGCGGCGACGTGCCGATGCACATCGAGATCACCCCCACCACGCGCATGCGGATGGCGGGCGGTGCCGCCTGCAGCGGGATCACCATCTGCATGGCCGAGAAGCTGCCCATGCCGAAGCCGCCGAGGAACAGCAGCAGGCAGGCCAGCGGCACGCTGGCGGTGCAGGCGAAGAGCAGCGTCGCGGCCATCAGCATGACCGGGCCCAGGCTGTAGAGCCGGCGGAAATGCTCGGGCCGCGCGCCGCTTGCGATGCTCATGCAGGCGAGAAAGCCGCCCAGTCCCTCGAACGCCAGGACGGTGCCGATGCCCAGGGGCGATAGCTCGAGCACCCGCTCGGCCACCACCGGGGCGAGCGCCACGTAGGGAAACGCCCACAGGTTGAATATCACCGTCACCAGTGCTGCGCCAAGCAGCAGGCGGCTGCGGGCGACGTGGCGTAGACCGTCGAGCAGCCCGGCACTGCTCGCAAGCCGGCCCGGGCGCCCTGTGCCGCCGCCGTCCGGCGCGGTGCCGGCGACCAGGAGGAAGGCGGTGCCATAGAGCAGGAGGCCGGCGAGGAACACGCCGGCCAGGCCGACGAGCTGCGCTGCGAGCCCGCCCGCCACCGCGCCCAGCGCGCGGGTGAGCTGGTTGGAGGCGCCCTCGAAGCTCATCGAGACGCCGGCCCGCTCGAGCCCGACCCGCTCGGCCAGGAGCGTGCGGCGCACCGGCTGCTCGACCGCCCAAAAGACGCCGCCGAGGAAGGAGGCGAGCAGGAGGAGCGGCACGCTCATCGCGCCGGCGAGGCTGACGACCAGCATGATCAGGCACAGGCCGGCCACGAAAGCGAGGTTGACCAGCAGCACCCGGCGTTTGTCGCGGCCCTCGATCAGGGCCGAGAGCGGCACGCTCAAGAGCAGCAACGGCAACATCCGCAGGAGGGTGGTGCTGGCCACCACCAGGGGCGAGCCGGTGACCTCGAGCGCCCACAGGCTGAATGCAAGCAGCTCGAGCCAGCGCATGACGCCAACTGCCACGCCGGCCATCCAGAGCTGCCGTGCGTCGGGCACGGCGAGGCTTGCCAGCGCCCTAAAGGTGGAAGCGAGGATGATGCCGTTCCCTGCTCGTGCGCCGCGTCCGGACGGCGGCTCTTTGCGGACTCCAGTTAAGCGCATGGTTTCATGGCGGCTCAACGGGCGCCACCGCAGGGCTCCCCTGCGCATCCCCCGAGCGAAAGGTGCAGCCGATGGCACCGGTGGCCGGGATCGGCCGTTGATCCGGGACGCCGTCGTGGCCCTTAGGAGTGCGCCATGTCCGATCCCGTTCACCAGCTCCCTGGCTTGTGCCCGTGCTGAGCGCACAGGAGCTGCCGCCGGGAGCCCGCCTCTTGCTGGCGCGCCCGGCGCCGCGGCGCCCGGTGGGCGCGGTGATCGCCGTGCCGGTGCGCGACGAGGCCCGGCGCCTGTCCGGCTGCCTCGCCGCGCTGGCGGCCCAGCGTGGCGTGGGCGACGGCGTGGAAGTGCTGCTGCTTCTCAACAATTGCGAGGACGCAAGCCTCGAGGTGGCGCTTGGCCTGCAGGCACGCGGTCCGCTGCCCGTCTCTGTGGCGGCGCTGCGCCTCGAGGGGAGCTGCTCGCATGTCGGATGGGCGCGGCGGCTCGCCATGGACGCGGCGGCGCGCCGCCTGCGCGAGGGCGGCAGCGGTGGCGGGGTGGTGCTGACCACGGATGCCGACAGCCGCGCCGAGCCCCAGTGGCTGGAGGCCAATCTGCGGGCAGTCGAGGCCGGCGCCGATGCGGTGGCCGGGGTCATCGTGCCAGATCCGGCGGAGCTGGGCGGGCTGTGCCCCCGGGCACGACGCCGGCTGCGCCGCCAGCAGGGTTACGACCGGCTGCTCGAGCGTCTGGCGAGCCTGCTCGACCCGGAGCCGCACGACCCCTGGCCACGTCACGGCTATCACTGCGGCGCCAGCATGGCGGCGCGGCTCGCCGCTTATGAGGCGGTGGGCGGACTGCCGCCGGTCCCGTCGAGCGAGGACCGCGCCTTCTTCGAGCTGCTGCGCCGCGAGGACGGGCGCATTCGCCACTGTCCGCGCGCCCGGGTGGTGACCTCCTGCCGGCTGAGCGGACGTGCGGCCGGCGGCATGGCCGAGACGCTCTTGCACTGGAGCAGCAGCGGCGGGCAGGGGCAGGTCGAGGCCGCCCTGCCGGCGGCGCGGGCGCTGGCGCTGCGCGCCCGCCTGCGGCTCGCATGGTGCCGGGGCAGCGCCTCGGCGGATCTGGCTCGTGCACTGCGTCTGCCGCAGGCGACGCTCGGGCAGCTCCTGGCGGCGCCGCGCTTCGGCCAGGCCCTCGAGCAGGCGCGCGATCTCTCCGCGCGGCTTCGGCCGGTGCTGGTGCCGGCCGCCGGGCTCGCCCACGAGATCAGGGTGGCGGGCCTGCTACTGGCCCGGCTGGCGGCAGCCGACGCACCAGATCGAGCCGGTAGCGCTCGTGCCGCCGGCTTAGCACCGGCTGGGTGAAGCCAGCCACCGCCTCGAGCATGAGCTCGCTCGCGGCGTCGCCCGACAGGGGATAGTCGGTGGCGCCGGTCCAGTGCACCAGGAGGAGGTCCCCGGCGGGCGCGAGGCTGCTCTCGATCCACCGCCCCGCCCGGGCGATGTCCGCCCGGTCGAGATAGTAGACGATCTCCGAAAGCAGGATCAGGTCGAACCTGCCGGCCGGCGCCTCGCCCGGAAAGCTCGCGCGCTGGAACGTCACCTGCGGCAGGGCGGCGCAGCGCCGGCGCGCCTGCTCCAGCGCCTGCTCTGCCACATCCAGCGCCAGCAGCTCGGCGCAGCGGGACGCCAGCTGCGCGGTGAGCACGCCGATCGAGCAGCCGACCTCGAGCGCCCGCCGGTAGCGCTCCCGGGGCAGCGCCTCCAGCGTCGCCCAATATTTGTGGCGCTCATAGGCACTGGTGGCGAAGTCCCAGGGGTCGGGATCGCCTGCATAAAGCTGCTCGAAATAGGAGGGCGGCAGCGAGCGTTTCAGGCGGGCATCTCCAAAAACACCTCGGGCTGCTCGAGAGAACGCTCGATCATCGCCGGCTCCAGGCGAAATCCCTCGACGTCGGTGATCAGCCCGGTGGTCTGCGAGCGGTGGCAGGCGATGGCGCGCTCCTTGCGCTCCCGGTGCGGCTCGACCTCTATCGTGAAGCCTCGCGGCGGCCCGTCGGCAAGCCGCGTATCCTCGGGTAGCGCGAAGCCCCAGACGGGATATTCGAGCAGCCGCGGCTGCGGTTTGAGGCGCTCCTGCAGAGCGCGGGCCAGCGCGTAGGTGGCGGCGTGGTCGCGGTGCGGATCGTGGCGCCAGGTGGTGACGATGGTGGAAGGCGTCTCGCCGAGCTGGGCATCAAGCAGGGCCACCGCCTGCTCGAAGGCGCGGGTACCGGCCAGCGGCACGGCGGTGTCGCGCAGCCCGAGGCAGACACGGCGCGCAGGATCGGCCCCCAGGGCCGCCAGCGCGTTGGCAAACTCGCGCTCGCGCAACCGCTGCAGCTTGCCGGGCGGGTGGCTTTTCGAGCCTGGATGGGAGCCGGTACCGTCGCTCACCAGCACCACGCGAACCGATAGGCGGGCGGCCCGCGCCGCGGCGATCAGGGCGCCGCAGCCGAGGCTCTCGTCGTCGGGGTGAGGGGCCAGCACTACCAGCGGCGCCAGCTCCGCGAGGCCGTCCGCGGTCAGGGCGGGCAGGTGTCGCGCCTCCTCGAGAAAGGCAGCGGCCGGCATGGTCTCGTTCATCGCGACATCCAGAAATCTCCGAGGGCGGCTTCGGCCTCTAGCACCCAGGCGGCTGCCGAGGCCAGCGCCCTGTCCGGCGCCGGCTGGCGCAGATAGAGCTGCAGGTCGCGGGTGATCCGCTCGATGGGGCTGGGTTGGAGGAAGGCCTGCATGCCGACCGACCGGTGCGCCAGCTCCAGGACGTCCAGCGCGGCGCGCTCGGTGGCGAGCCGGGCCAGATGGACATAGGCGACCAGCCCGTCTGCGGCCACGGCCTCGTCCGGCTCCTCCATCAGCGCCACCGCGCGCTCCAGCCACAGTCGCGCCGTCTCTGCCGCCATCGCCATCTGCCCGATCCGCATGGCCTGATAGGGATCCCCTCCACGCCCCGCGCGCCGCAGATGCTCGCGCGCCGCCTCGGCGAGCGCCTCGAGGCCCCCCAGATGAACGGCGGCCACCCGCCAGATGCCGGCGGAAAAGTCGGGCTCCTGCTCATAGGCGCCGTCGCCGCCCACAAGATCCCCGGCCGCCACCTCGATGCCATCCAGGGAGAATGCGCCGCTGCACGAGGCACGCATGCCGGACACCCGCCAGAGGCTCGGATCGGCCCGCGGCCCGGGATCGGCGACCGGCACCACCAGCATCCGCACCCCGCCATCGGGCAGCCGGGCGGTCACCAGCGGACGGGTGACCTCGCCGGCACCCGACGCGAAGATCTTGGCGCCGCGCAGCACGAAACCGCTTCCGGCGGGCTCCAGCCGCACCGGGTCGCCGCCTTGCGTGTTCCACACGGCGAAGAGATGACCGGCCGCGGCATCGGCGGCGAGGCGCCGTTGCCGGTCGGGCGGGGCGAAGCGGGCAACGAGACGCCAGCTATTGACGTGGCCTTCATAGAGACGGCCCAGCGCCAGATTGCCCCGCCCGATCTGGCGCAGCACCTCGAGCAGCTCCGGCGAGCCCAGCCGGTCGCTGCCGAGCCCCCGCCCGCCCAACCTCGCAGGCACGGGCGCCGCCAGCAGGCCGGCCTCGTGCAGGGCAGCCACGTCCTCGGTCGGAAAGGCACCCGTGCGGTCGATTCGGGCGGCCCGCGCCGCGGCGGCGGCAGCCACCAAGCGCGCCGCCGCAACCGGGGCAGACGCCTGGTCCGGTGGGGAATCCTGCAGCACGCGCATCTCCGGCGGGTTGGCGTTACCTCGATGATAACGTCCCGGACGGGCGGGCGTTGCGTCGGGCACGCCGCCGCCGCGCGGGAGAGGTGCCCGTTCCCGGCGTTGACCGGCTGGCCCGCCTGGTGCCACTGGTGACGCCGCAACGACCAGGCAACAGGGGACGGCAAGTGGTGGCGCACAAGATCGCGGTGATCGCCGGCGACGGCATCGGCAAGGAGGTGGTGCCCGAGGGCATCCGCGTGCTCGAGGCGGCGGGCCGCCGCTTCGGCATCGAGCTTTCCTTCGACGAGAAGGACTGGGGCTGCGAGCGGCTCGAGGCCACGGGACGGATGCTGCCCGAGGACGGGCTCGAGACCATCGCCGGGCACGATGCCATCTTCCTGGGGGCGGTCGGCTGGCCGAGCGTGCCCGACCACGTCTCCTTGTGGGGGCTCCTGATCCCCATCCGCCGGCGCTTCGACCAGTACATCAACCTGCGCCCGGTGCGGCTGTTCGAGGGCGTTCCGTGCCCGTTGGCCGGCAGGAAGCCCGGCGATATCGACTTTTGGATCGTGCGCGAGAACTGCGAGGGCGAGTATTCCGAGATCGGCGGCAGGCTCTATGCCGGCACCGAGCAGGAGATGGTCACCCAGGAGAGCGTGTTCACCCGCTTCGGCGTCGACCGGGTGCTGCGCTACGCCTTCGAGCTGGCGAAGTCGCGCGAGGCGAAGCACCTGACCTCGGCCACCAAGTCGAACGGCATCATCCACACCATGCCGTTCTGGGACGAGCGGGTGAAGGCGGTGGCCGGGTCGTATCCGGGCGTGAAGGTCGACCAGTACCA
Organism: Geminicoccaceae bacterium 1502E; assembly: GCA_033875255.1. Lineage (GTDB taxonomy): Bacteria > Pseudomonadota > Alphaproteobacteria > Geminicoccales > Geminicoccaceae > Marinimicrococcus. The sequence continues at coordinate 97,528 of JAWZSN010000020.1, forward strand.
CATCGACATCCTCACCGCGCATTTCGTGCGCTTTCCCGACCGCTTCGACGTGGTGGTGGGCTCCAACCTCTTCGGCGACATTCTCTCTGATCTGGGCCCGGCGGTCACCGGCACGATCGGCATCGCGCCCTCGGCCAACCTCAACCCCGAGGGCAAGCACCCCTCGATGTTCGAGCCGGTGCACGGCTCGGCTCCGGACATCGCCGGCCAGGGCATCGCCAACCCGATCGGCCAGATCTGGTCCGGTGCCATGATGCTCGACCATCTCGGCCACAAGGAGGCGGCTTCCGCCATCGTCGGGGCCATCGAGCGGGTGCTGGCCTCGGGCCGGAGCCTGACCCGCGACATGGGCGGCAGCGCCTCGACGGTCGAGCTCGGCAAGGCGATCGAGAGCGAGCTTTGAGGCTGGCCGCTCTCTTCTAGAGGCGCTTGTTCATGTAGACGCGCCGGTAGCCATCCTCCTCGACCCGGTGCGTCTCCTCATAGCCCAGGCTGCGGTAGAGCTCGACATTCTCCGCCATGGTCTCGTGGGTGTAGAGGCGCAGCTCGGTATGGCCGCGGCGTCTCGCCTCCGCCTCGGCATGCGCCAGCAGGGCGCGGCCGAGGCCACGGCCCTGGAACGCCGGATCGACCGCCACATTGTCGAGCAGGAGATGGCCGGCCTTCTCGAGGAGCACCACGATGCCCGCCACGGTTCCACCGTCCTCGACGATGTCCACCACGCCCTCGGCGATCCGCGCCCGGTAGTCGTCGAGCATCGGGCCGGGAAGCCGGTCCATGCGCAGGAGATACCTTGCATAGGCAGCCCGCACGATCACCACGATCCTGGGCAGGTCATCCTCGAGGGCTGGGCGGATCATGCAATGCTCCCGGGTCGCCAGCAGCCGGCGCCGACCCGCCGGTTCGGCCATACTGCAGGCGAAAGGTTAACGAGGTTCCATCGACAGAGCGTTTCATGCAGCAGCGGGATGCGCCTTGCGCCAATTCAATGCTGGCCATGCGTGTCCGGGCAAGCTAGCCAGATGGTGTATCGTTCTACGACCGCATGGCGCGTCGGCCATTGATCCAGGTGATAGGGGTGGGGTTGATTTCCCCTCGGGGCATTCTCCGCCCACCTCTCCGGCAGGTCGTGCCGGAGAGGTGGGCGCCTTCCTGCCGGGTGCCGCGCCTTCAGGCGCCGACCACGAAGCTGCCGGCGAGGTGCCGCAGGCTTTTCACCACCGCCATCGCGACCAACCGCCCGGTTTTGGGATTCTCGGCGGTGGGCTCGATCTCTTCCTCGAAGGCGAAGCGGCCGAAGGCACCCTCGGCCTCGATCCGCACGACGTGGCGGGTGAGGGAGGGGTCGGCGAGGATCACCAGCTCGGTCCGGTCGAGTCCGGCTCCCGCCAGTGCCGCGGCAGCGGCGATGTTGACGTTCTGCGGATAGAGCAGCACGCCCTCGCGGACCGGGCCGCGATAGAGCTCGGCGGGCGAGCGCAGGGACGCGAGATCGACCGCCTGTGTCGCGGGCGTGCCGTGCCAGGCGGACGGGTCCTTGGCCACTGTCACCTGCACCCGCTCGAGTCCGCCGACCGCTCCGGCTGCCAGGATGTCGAGCGCGCCGATGCCGGCCGAGGCGACCATCAGCCGCCGCCCCGCCGCTTTGGCTGCTGCGGTCAGCCGCTCACGCAGGGCGTCGTCGGCGAGCGCTCCGGCCGAAGTCACCAAAAGGTCCGCACCGGCCTTGAGGCACGCCTCGCCATGCTCGCGCAGCGCCGCATGACCGGCGCATTCCAGCACCAGCTCCGGCCCCGCGGCGAGGAAATCGGCGCACCGGCTCACCACCGGCGGGCCCATGCCAGCTTCGCGCGGCCGGCGCACCAGCACCGCCGCGAGCTCCAGACCCTCGCCCAGTGTGCCTTCCTCGGCGCGGCGGGCGATCTCGCCGCCAATGGCTCCAAGGCCGATCAAACCGATTCGCATCCATTCCTCCCCGTTCCGGTTTTTCTGCCGCGCAGCATCGAGCATTCTTGTGCCTGCTGCCAGCACAGGCGACCGGGGAGACGCGGGCGATGCAGGCGACGGGGAGGGGGCTGCGGGCCATCCCCAAAGGGGTCTGGGCGCTGGGGGCGGTGAGCCTCTTGATGGATGCCTCCTCCGAGCTCATCCACGGCCTGCTGCCGGTCTTCCTCGTGGTGACGCTGGGCGCCTCGCCGGTGGCGCTGGGTCTGATCGAAGGCATCGCCGAGGCCACAGGCTCGATCGTCAAGCTGTTCTCCGGCGCGCTCAGCGATCGGTTGGGCAGGCGCAAGCTGCTGCTAGTGGCCGGCTACGGCCTCGCCGCCCTGAGCAAGCCGCTCTTCCCGCTTGCCTCGAGCTCCGCGCCCGTGCTGGCGGCGCGCTTCATCGACCGGATCGGCAAGGGCATCCGCGGCGCCCCGCGCGACGCGCTGATAGCCGATCTGGCCCCGGCCGGGCTGCGCGGCGCCTGCTTCGGGCTGCGCCAATCGCTGGACACGGCGGGCGCCGTGCTGGGACCGCTTGCGGCGGTGGCGCTAATGGCGCTGCTGGCCGGCAACATCCGTCTCGTGCTGTGGTTCGCGGTGATCCCGGCGGTGCTGGCGGTGGCGGTCCTGCTGCTCGCGGTCGAGGAGCCGGCGCACGCGGTCGCTCCGGCGCGCCGCGTCCCGCTGCGCTGGCGCGAGACCATGGCGTTGGGGTCGGCCTGCTGGAAGGTCGTGGCGGTGGGAGCGGTGATGTCGCTCGCCCGATTCAGCGAGGCCTTCTTGATCCTGCGCGCCCAGCAGCAGGGCCTTTCGACGACGCTGGCGCCGCTGGCCCTGGCGCTGATGAGCGTGGTCTATGCCGCGAGCGCCTATCCTGCCGGCGCCCTCGCCGACCGCATCGACCGGCGGAGACTGCTCATGGGCGGCCTCATGGTACTCGTGCTGGCGGACCTCCTGCTGGCGGCGGGCGGCCTGGTTCCGGCGCTGGCCGGGGTAGCGTTGTGGGGTCTGCACATGGGGCTGAGCCAAGGCCTGCTGGCGGCCTTGGTGGCCGACACTGCACCACCGGCGCTGCGCGGCAGCGCCTTCGGTGTGTTCAACCTGGCAAGCGGGCTCGTGCTCCTGCTGGCGAGCCTGCTGGCAGGGCTCTTTTGGGAATTTCTCGGGGCATCCGCGACGTTTCTTGCCGGTGCGCTGTTCGCAAGTCTGGCGGCCCTGCTGCTGGCGCGCTGGTCGACGACCGGTGCAGGCCCGTGACGATGGAGCCCCTCACAGCACTGGAGGCGCTCTTCCTCGGGGCTCGCGTCGGTGTCGCGCAAAGCGGCGCCGTTGCTGCACCGCTCAGCCGGCGCCGGCCGAGTGGAACGAGGCCGCCAGGCCGCCGGCCGCACCGAACACCGCCTTGGCCTCCGCCGAGGTCATGGCGAGGGTCGTCCTGAAGTCGGTGATGCCGCCTCCGGCGCCGGCCGCCAGCATCGCCGCCGAGGCCTCCTTGTGGCTCGGCATGTCGAACACCACGAGGAAGTCGTACTCGCCCAGCGTGACCCAGTAGTGGAGCAGCTTGCCGCCAGCCTTCCTGGCCAGCTCGGCCACTGCTTCCGCGCGGTCCTCGGGCTTCGCCACCATGCCTTTGATGGCGCTCTGGCTGTAGCGGCCCTGCGTGATGAAGATCGGCATGATAGTCCTCCCTGCGCCAGGTCGAGCAACAGGACACGATATCATGATCGTCGAGGCGGCACACATGAGAGATGCGGCCGCCCCGGCGCGCGAGGCTCAGTGGCGGTGAGCCTCGCCGATCTGGAGCTCCGTGCGGAAGATCAGCTTGGTGAAATCGTCGACCAGCACATCCACCCGAAGCTCCCAGGCTCCGGCAACGGGCAGAAAGAAGCCGGCGGCGGTGTAGCTGCCGTCGTCCTCGCGCGTTGCCGCGACCCGCATCGGCTCGATTCCCTTTTCGGGCAGCGCCAGGCGGATCTCGAGCTTCTCGGCCGATAAAGGCCGGCCTTGGGGTACCAAAAGCCGAAGCGTGAGGCTGTTGGCGCCGATGACAGCCGGCGCCACCGTCACGCCGAGCGTGTGCTTGCGGAGCGTCGTCTCGAGTGTCTGCCCGGCCGGCTGCGGCCCGCGGCCTGCCATGTGGCCCGTGAGGGCGCGCGGCGGCGCGTCGAGGCTGAGCGAGGCCGTCAGGGCGATCACCAGGGCCATCAAGACCATGTCGGCTGCCACAGTGCGACACAGCCCTTGCGCGGAACGCCCGGCCGCCCCGGTCCGCAGGCCCGGGGTCAGGTGGAAGCGGTTGAGTGCCGCCACAGCGAGCAGCCCCGTCACAGCGAGGATCTTGAGCCCCAGCCGTTGTCCGTAACCGGTGTCGATCAGGTCGGCGGGCGAGGTCAGCTGCAGGCTGGCCAGCAGAAGTCCGGCCAGAAGAAGCGCACCCACCGCAAGCGAGGCACGGCGGGAGAATGTCTCGATCAGCGGGGCTGCCCTTGCCGTGTCCAGATGCCGGAGAGCCAGATGGAGAGGCCAGAGCGCGCCCAGCCAGAAGGCGGCGCCGAGCGTGTGGAGCCAGATGGCGGGAAGGGTGATCCAGCGGCTCGCCGCTGTCACCGCGTGGCCGGAAAGGGCGAAGCTCAAGGCGACCAGCGCCGCAGCGATGGCTCGCACCACCGCCGAGCGGCGGCCGTCTTCCCACAGCAGGAGCAGCAGACCGGCTGCGGCCGCGGCAAGGCTGGCGCCGATGGGGGAGTCGAGTGCCACCATCCACGGCCGCGCTGTCAGCAGGATCGCCGGCGGCCCGCCGACAAGGCCGCCGCCCGAGACACCTGCGAAAAGAGCGACGAGGCCGAGGCTTGCCCAGGCCGTCACGCGCAGCGGACCGGACATGAGGTCGGTAATACGGCTGGGCACCTGCACCGTTACCGTCAGGAGCCGTCCCCCTGCCACCAGCAGGAGCCCGCCATAGAGCAGCGCCCGCACCACCAGCGCTGTCATGGTCCAAAACCGGTCATGGGCATGGGCCGGCGGAGGCGCCGAGGCGCCGGCTGCCTCGCCGATCGTGAACGCGAAGGAGCCGCCGATCGGGTGCGTGTCGGCGGAACGGACACGGTAGCTCACCAGATAGGAGCCGTCCTCCAGCACGGCCGGCAGCTCCACGAGGACATCGCCACCCCTTGCGGCAGGCGCGGGGACGACGAGGCGCTCGCCGTTGGCGAGGATCTGCAGGTCGATGGGCACCACCGGCTCGCTGAAGCGAAGCGCCAGACGAGGGGGGGCGGCGGTGAGACGCGCGCCTTGTGCCGGCTCGGTCCCGAGCAGCACGGCATGGGCGCGCAGATCGGCGGCATGGCCCAAGAGGGCCAGGACCAGCCCGATCAGACAGGCCAGATGTCTCATTTCCCGGATCCGTAAAACCAGCACCGGGGCGGCCGGCGGCCGCCCCGGTGCTCAGGCCTCAGTGGCCGGACTTGCCCTCGGTGATGGTCAGCGAAGGGGCGGGCTCGTCGAGATCATGGGGGTCCTGCCCGGGCTCCGGGATCTCGATCCAGCGGTGCGTGCCCGTCTCGCATTCCTGGACGACGGGGAAGCGCACGACCGTGCCCGGCTCGAAGCCGGTGAGGCGCCCCCTGAGCACGAACTCGTCATACTGGTCGTCGGGCAACGAGCCTCCCGACCAGGTCACTTCGGTGACACCGCTCGTGAGCTCCTGGCCGAAATAGTCGTAGGGCCTCGCGTAGTCGCCCCTCGTGATGGACAGGTCCCAGCCGGGCTTGGGCATCGGCTTCACCGCGATCATCCCCTCGGGAATTCGTACGCGGAGGGTCGTGGTCGGCGTTCCTTCGCAGCCGTGGCCGATCTGGAATACGGCTTTGTAAGTGCTGTTGGCAGGTGCCTCGGGTGCCTCGAGGCCCACATGGGCGTTGGCGGCGGCGGGCAGGAGGGCGGCAGCAACGGCCGCCGCGATGAATGAACGCATCGTCTCGTCTCCGAAGGATCGCGACACCGGCGGTCCGGTGTCCTGAAGTCTCTGGTCGATCAGCTTGCGAAGAGAGGCGGTCCGCGCGCGTCGAAGAAGGCCGCATCGGCTACACCGCTCGACATGGCGCCGCGCGCCGGCAGGCGCACGGGCGTCGCGCGGGGGACGGGCAGATCGACGGATGCAGCCTTGCCGAGAGGACCCAGCGCCTTTCCACAGGAACTCAGCAGGCAGCAGAGATGAGCCTGGGCATGGTCCGCCCGGTCGGCGGGATCGTCGTCAGCATAGGGGTCGACCGGAAGAAGGCGGATCCCGTCCGGGGTGCAGATCACGAACTGCATACCCTCGGCCGTGGCCTGCCCGCCGAAGCCGCCGACGACAGCCACAGGCCAGAGGAGCGACAGCAGATAGGCCAGGGCGAGAAGGAGGGTCTTCTCCTTCCCGGCCTTGCGGATCTCTGGTCGCTCGCGTGACATGGCCGGACCATAGCCTCTTGCCATCTCTTTCTCATCCTTGCCTTCGGACTTGATGCGCAGGCGGGCCGGCGGTTTCACGGAGGAGAAGAACAGCGAGCCTTGAAGACCGGAAGCCGGGCTATCAGGGTGAGCTGCAGGAGGACGCGCGCATGAATGTCTGGAGCAGGAAGGTGCTGCCGCTTCTGATCGCCTGGGCGATGCGCGACCGCGACCTTGTCCGCTACCGCAAGAGGCTGGTGGAGCGGGCGCGGGGCCGCGTTTTGGAGATCGGGGTCGGCTCGGGGCTCAATCTGCCGCTCTACCGGCCGCCGGCGGGCCTGGTCATCGGCCTCGACCCGTCCGCCGGGCTGCTGCGCCGGGCGCGCCGCGAGGCAGCCGCGTCACCGGTGGCGGTGTGCCTCGTGCAAGGCTCGGCCGAGGCGATCCCGCTGGCAGCGGAGAGCGTCGACACTGTCGTTATGGCCTGGACCTTGTGCAGCGTGCCGGACGCCGCCAAGGCGCTGGCCGAGCTGCGCCGGGTGCTGCGGCCGGAGGGCAGGCTGCTGTTCGTCGAGCACGGGCTCTCCGACGAGCCCGGCGTCGCCGGCTGGCAGCAGCGCCTCGATCCCCTCTGGCTCAAGGTGAGCTGCCATATCAACCTGAAGGTGGGCGAGCTGTTGCAACGTGCCGGCTTCGTCGTGGAAGAGCTGGAGACGGGCTATCTTGGCAAGGGGCCAAGGGCTCTCACCTTCCTCTACGAGGGCAGCGCCCGCCCCGTCTGAGCCCCTTCTCGACCGGGAGAGATCATGGAGATCAACGCCGACTTCACGAGGCGCGCCGCGGTGCATGCGGCAAGCCTGCCGTGGGTTCCCTCGCCAATGGCGGGCGTCGAGCGGCGCATGCTCGACCGGATCGGCGGCGAGGTCGCCCGCGCCACCTCGATCGTCCGCTACGCCCCCGACAGCAGCTTCTCGCCCCACACCCACGGCGGCGGCGAGGAGTTTTTCGTTCTCGAGGGCGTGTTCCAGGACGAGCACGGCGACTATCCGCCGGGCAGCTATGTCCGCAATCCACCCGGCTCGCGCCACAGGCCGGGCTCGGCGGCGGGCTGCACGATCCTCGTCAAGCTCCACCAGTTCGATCCGGACGATCGCACCCATGTCCGGACCGAGACGGCCGGTAGCACCTTCGAGCCGGCAACCGGCCGGCCGGGCGTCGGGCTCGTGCCGCTCTTCGAGGATGCCGCCGAACGGGTCCGTCTCGAGCGCTGGCCCCCGGGCCTGCCGGTGGCCTGCGATCTTGAGGGCGGAATCGAGCTTCTGGTGCTCGAAGGCAGCTTCACCGAGGGCGGCGAATGTTTCGAGCGCTATTCCTGGCTCCGCCTCCCGCCGGGAGCACCCCTGCGCGCCGAGGCCGGCGCGGACGGGTGTCGGCTGTGGGTGAAGGAGGGGCATCTGCGGAACGTGCGCGGCATGAGAACCGCAGCCTCGGCCTCATGATCGGCGGGCCACAGCGGGAGCGGCCTGCCCGTGCGGCCGGCGGCGCGCCAGTCAGAGCCGGTGAGGAGGCATCATGCTGAAACAGATCAAGGGTCTGCACCACGTCACTGCCTTGGCGGGAGACGCCCGCAGGAACAACGACTTCTTCACCCGCGTCCTGGGCCTGCGCCGGGTCAAGAAGACCGTCAATTTCGACGCCCCCGACGTCTACCACCTCTATTACGGCGACGAGACCGGCTCGCCCGGGACCGTCATGACCTCCTTTCCCTTTCCGCGGATCGTGAAGGGCAGCCGGGGTGCCGGCGAGGTGGTCGAGACGGCGTTCGCCGTGCCGGCAGGCACGCTGGGCTGGTGGAAGGAGCGGCTCGAGGCGAATGGCGTGCCCACGGACGGGGAGGAAGAACGGTTCGGGGACCGGCGCCTGCGCCTCGCCGGCCCCGAGGGGGAAGGGCTCGCGCTCGTCGAGGTGCCGGGCGATCCCCGCGCACCCTTCGCCCGCGGGCCGGTGCCGGCGGAGAAGGCCGTCCGCGGCTTCCACGGCGTCACCCTGCGCCTGCACGACGGGACGGCCACGGGCGAGCTGCTGCACTTCATGGGCTGCGAGGAGGTCGAGCGCGGGGATGCCCTGACCCGCTACGCCATCGCGCACGGCAACGGCGCCCACATCGTCGATATCGAGGTGGCGCCCGGATCACCGCCGGCACGCCAGGGCGCCGGCTCCGTCCACCATGTGGCCTTCGCGGTGGAGGACGAGGCCGCCCAGCTCGAGGTGCGCCAGGCGCTGCTGGAGGCCGGCTTCCAGGTCACGCCTCCTATCGACCGCGACTATTTCCGGGCGATCTATTTCCGCACGCCCGGCGGTGTGCTCTTCGAGGTGGCCACCAACGGACCCGGCTTCGCCCGCGACGAGGAGCCGGCGCATCTGGGCAAGGCCCTCAGGATCCCCGCCCAGCACGCCCACCTGCGCGAGCGGCTCGAGCGGAGCCTGCCGCCCATCAGGGACTGAGCATTTTGTGCTTCAGTCATTCGTCCGGCTGGAGGGCCGGCGTTCGTCACGGGAGAGCCCGTACTTCGTGGTTCGGGCACGGGAATCTTGCAATCAGCGAACGAAGGATTGCGTCTCGCCCGCCCTGCGAAGGAGGCTTGCACAACTCCATGCTTGTTCATACGGAGCACCCAACCAACTACCCTGCCGTGTTGCACGTTTCATCGCGATGTTGTGGATTGATCTGAACAGTCCCTCCTGAGTGGCTGCAAGCGCAAGGGATAGGCGGCCTGAGGTGCCCATGGCAGATCCTTTCACAATCCGTATTTTCGTTCCGGATGGAGATCCGGAGGGCGTGCGGCTGATTGACAGAATGAACTGGACAGGGCTTGGCATCGTGTTCCCGCGCGGAAAGTGGCTCGAGGTGCGCGAACGCCTGGAGATGTCTCGCACCGGGGTCTACATTCTCGTCGGCTTCAAACCGGAAGATGAGAACCTCCCCACGCTCTATGTAGGGCAGGCGGATGGTGTCCGCGGACGCATCGACAGTCACTTCAAAGCGAAGGATTTTTGGGACAGAGCTGTCGTCTTTGTTTCAAATAGTGGCGGCCTAAACCGAGCCCATGTCACGTGGCTTGAGCACGAACTGGTAAAGCGGGCTGTGAGTGCCAGACAATGTCACCTCGACAATGGCAACGCTCCGCAGGAGCCGGCTATGAGCGAGGCGGAAAAGGCCGATACCAGAGCGTTTCTCAAGGAGATTCTTCAAATTCTGCCCCTTGTCGGCGTGGGAGCTTTCGAGGTTCCGAAGCCGGTCGCCACACCGTACGCGACCGTTCCGGCGCAGACGGGGCTCCTCAATACTTCGAAAGCGGACACGATTATCGTTCCGGCGCAGAAAGACGGATTTGAACAGGTCTTCTTGGGTGAGGACTGCTGGTACGCGATACGCATCGCGGGTGGAATGCTAGATAAGATCAGATACATCGCCGGTTATCAGTCGCAGCCGGTATCGGCAATTACGCACTTCGCGCCGGTGGCGCGAATAGAGCCGTACGGAGAAGGTGGCAAGTATAAGGTAATCTTCTCTGAGAAGGCCAAAACGGTCGGGCCCATACCTTTCGGAGATGCGCCCAGCGGAGCGATGCAGAGCCCTCGCTATACCAGCTTTGCCAAGCTATTGACTGCGAGCAAGCTAACGGATTTGCTTGGGAAGCTCTGATGGGGATTGCTGCATCGCTGGCCGGTAAACACTTGGACACCTCCGCAAACCTCGCCTTTGCGGCCGGCTCGGCTAGTTTCGAGCCAATGCTGCGGGGAGGCGTGAAATGCCGAGACAGCCGGGGTTCTGGAGCGTCGAGGAGCGGCTTTGCGAGCTTTCGGCGCAGGGCGATCCGCTGGAGAAGCTCCTGGAGGTCGTCGACTTCGAGCTGTTCCGGCCGGTTCTCGACGAGGCTCTCGGGGCAACGGAGAGAGTGAAAGGCGGCCGGCCGCCGTTCGACACTGTGCTGAAGCTGAAGATGCTTTATCTGCAAGCACAGCACGGGCTGAGCTTCGAGAGGACGGAGCATCTGGTGCGTGACCGGCTCTCCTGGATGCGGTTTTGCGGCCTGTCGATCGCCGATCCGGTGCCGGACGCCAACACTCTTCGGGATTTTCGCGAGGCGCTGATCCGGGCCGGTGCTCTGGACGAGCTCTTTGCCCGCCTTGACCGGGCGATCAAGGATGCCGGCTGGTTGCCGATGTCGGGTCAGATTGTCGATGCGAGCCTGGTGGCAGCGCCACGGCAGCGCAACACCGAGGCCGGGAAGGCGGCGATCAGGGCCGGCAGGAGGGCGGCCGAGATCTGGCCCGACAAGCCGGCGAAGGCGGCGCAGAAGGACACCGACGCCCGCTGGACCCTCAAGACCTCGAAGGGCAAGGCCGGGAGCGACGGGACGGCCAGACGCGACCTCGCCATCCCGGCGTTCGGCTACAAGTCGCACATCGGCATCGACCGCCGGCACGGCCTGATCCGCCGCCACAAGCTCACCGACGCCGCGGCGCATGACGGCGCGCGTCTGCGCGAAGGGCTCGTCGATCCGGGCAATACAGCATCGGAGGTGTGGGCCGATAGCGCCTACCGGTCGAAGGCCAACGAGGACCTTTTGGCCGATCACGGCAAGCGCAGCCGGATTCACCGCAAAAAGCCCACCGGCAGGCCGATGCCCAGGCGCACCGCCAAGGCCAACGCGAAGAAATCCGTGGTCCGTGCCAAAATCGAGCACGTCTTCGCCCAGCAGAAGCATCGCATGAGGCTCATGATCCGCAGTATCGGCATCAAACGCGCCGAGGCGACCGTGATCATGGCCAACATCGCCTACAATCTCGGCCGATGGCGATGGCGCGAGGGGCGGGCTGCGTCCGCCTGACGGGAAATGGCAGGGGCATCAGGCGTGAGAGCCCCAAAGACAGCTCGGGCAGCGCTGCTCGGACACCTGCCACTCGTACTCTGCCCGAAATCTCGACCAAAGCGTCGAGAACCGGGAATTATCGGAGGTGTCCATGTTTCTGACATGGCGCGCCAAAACTCGTGGCATGCCGTATCTTGCTGAGAACGCCGCGACCTTCTGCGCACCTGCGCCAGTCGAGCCCCTTGATCGAGGGCTGGTGTTGGGCGGGGATAGGACGACCCACACCGATCAAAGGACACCAGAAGGCAGCCTAGGGTCTGGACCCAATCAGATCCAGAAGGCCGCGACGGCCGCCAGGGCCACGGTGGACTGGAAGTTGGCGGCGAGCTTGTCGTAGCGGGTGGCGACGCGGCGGAAATCCTTCAGCCGGTTGATCGCCGCCTCGACGCGCCAGCGCTCGCGGCAGGCGCGGGGGTCGTGGCTGACCGGGCGCTTGCGGTTGCGGCGGCCGGGGATCACCGGCTCGCTGCCGCGCTCGACGATTGCACGCCGCAGCACTTCGGCGTCGTAGCCGCGGTCGGCGATGATGCGGGTCGCCGGTCCCGCCGCCGCCAGAAGCTCGCCCGCGACGCGGATGTCGGCGGGGTTGCCGGGCGTCAGGATGAGTGCGAGCGGCCGCCCGAGGAGGTCGGTCGCGAGGTGGATTTTCGTGGTCCGGCCGCCCCGCGAGACGCCGATCGCCTGCTTTTGGGCCCCCCTTTTCCGCCGCTGGCGGAGCGGTGCGCCCGAACATAGGTGCTGTCGATGGCGACGCTGCCGCCCAGCGCTCCAGCCTCGGCCAGGGCCTCGAGCAGCCGCCACCAGACCCGCCGCCGGGACCAGCGGTTGAAACGGTTGTAGACCGTCGTCCAGGGCCCGTAGGCTGGCGGGCAGTCGCGCCACCGGCAGCCCGAGCGCAGCACGTGCAGGATGCCGCCGATCACCCGCCGGTCGTCGACCCGCAGGCACCCCCGGCTGGTTCTTCGGCAAAAGCGGCTCGATCACCCCCCACGCCTCGTCGTCCAGCCAGAACAGTCCCTGCATCGTCGCCACCCTCTTGCCCGCCGGTGCGGTGGTTGAATCAGAGACCCGGCCGTGGATCAGGAGGGTGATTGGGTACAGAGCCTAGCAATAAAGCTGCGTTTTCTGCCGCCCTCTTACTCCATGGGCATCCACGGTGCGGAGATCGTGGATGCCGGGATTATCGATCGAGGCGACGTTGGAGGTTTGGGCGTCCTCGCTGCGGGGTGTGATGGCGCGGATGCGGCCG
>JAWZSN010000021.1:0-98541 GCA_033875255.1 Geminicoccaceae bacterium 1502E
CCGTGGCATCTGGCGGATGGTGGGAGAGGTGCGGCCGCAGGGCTTCGTGGTGGCGGAACCTCGCGCCAGCAGGATGCCGAAGAGAAGTGAGGATCCGGTGAGCCGGCTCCACGCCAACCGACAGAAGATCAGAGAAAAAGCCGCGCGCAGCGCCTGGTGCGGCGCTGCCGGCACAAGCCTGTGCCGGCCCCAGTCCGTTCACCGTGCCTTCATCTTTGCAGGCGATCCTGCTGGGGTAGGACTCCGCCGCCGCGCGATCCGGGGAGCGCACCTGGTCCACCATCCGCGAGCATGGCGGCAAGGTGTTGAAGAAAGGTGAAGGGCGAGAGCGTCGTCGTGCTGGTGACGAGCGACCACGAAGGCGTTTTCCCCATGACGTCGGCCGCTCGTGCGACGAGTTCGACGAGCGCATCGCGACCTTCCCCGATCGGCCGATCAAGGGCCGCTGGCCGTAGCTGTGGATCCATGCGCCCTGCGTGAAGGTCCGCCAGAACGGCCGCATCGGCCTGGTCGCCATCGCCGTGGACGCCGCGGTCGCCGCGACGGTCCGGGCATCGGCGCCTGCAAGGCCGGGACCTTCCGGATCGGATTCCCGCACAAGCTCGGGCACCGCGGGCGGGCCGGGGTCAAGCGGGCCATCGGCAACGTCCGCGCGGGAGCATCAAGGCCGGCATGGCCAACGCTTTGCGCGCCACCTGGCAGCGCCGCCATGCGCCCTTCCTGCGCGAGGTGCTGGCCCATGCCGGCCCAACTCGCCGGCGCGTGGTCGCCGCCCTCATCGCCACCGCGTCTGTCCGGAACGGGGCTGCGGCCGCCAGGGTCCGGTGGCGCCAGCTCGCCGACCGCCGCCGGCAGGCTGCCGAAACCGGCCATCCTGCCGGCGGAACCCGGGGAGGACATGCTGGCCCTCCTGACCTTCCTGAAGGAGCACCGCGCCGCGGTCCGCCCAGCCAGTCCCATTGAGCGCCGCACCGAGACGTTCGGCATTTTCCCGAACGAAGGCGCGATCACCCGCCCCATCTGCGCCGGCCTCCTCGAGCAGAACGACGAGCGGGCGGTCCAGCGCGCCGCTACATGACCCTGGAGGCCATAGCCGGCCTCGGTGGTGCTCCCTCCGTCTTGCTGCCTTCGGCGGCCACATGACCAACCCGGCCAGACCCTCCGGAAACCAGGCTGAAGCCGCTGCTCCGTGACCACGCCTGGGGCGCGAACGGATCAGCCTTCCGAACCGTCCTGCAAACGGGGCCGGCCATCCGTTGTTTTTCTTGTCGCTCCGGGACGCGTTTCCAGAGTCCGCCAACCCGTGCCGCGGCATTCTGCCGGATGGTACGAGACGGGTGGTCGCAGGGTTTGGCAGCGGCGGAGCCCAAGGCCCGCAGGATGCCGAAGAGGAGTGAAGACCCGGTGAGCCGGCACCACGCCAACCGACAGAAGATCAAAGAGAAAGCCGCGCGCAGCGCCTTGCGCGGCGCCGCCGTCACAAGCCTGCGCCGGTGCCTACCCGTTTACCGTGCCTTCATCTTTGCAGGCGATCCTGCTGGGGTGGGACTCCGCCGCCGCGCGAGCCGGGGAGCGCACCTGGCACAGCCTCCGCGAGCATGGCCGGCGAGGTGGCGAGGAAGGGTGAAGGGCGAGAACGTCGTCGTGGCGAAGCCAAAAGACGACGAAGGCATTCTCGCGACGACGCCAGCGGCCTGAAAGGAAGAATCGGGTCGCGCGCAGCGCCTTGCGCGGCGCCGCCGGCACAAGCCTGCACCGGCGCCAGTCCGTTCACCGTGCCTTCATCTTTGCAGGCGATCCTGCCGGGGTGGGCCTCCGCCGCCGCACGAGCCGGGGAGCGCAGCTGCTCCGCCCTCCGCGAGCATAGCCGGCAAGATATTGAGGAAAGGTGAAGGGCTGGCGCGGCGGCAGAGTCCCCCGCCAGCAGGATGCCGAAGAGTGGTGAAGATCCGGTGAGCCGGCTCCACGCCAACCGACAGAAGATCAGAGAAAAAGCCGCGCGCAGCGCCTGGTGCGGCGCTGCCGGCACAAGCCTGTGCCGGCCCCAGTCCGTTCACCGTACCTTCATCTTTGCAGGCGATCCTGCTGGGGTAGGACTCCGCCGCCGCGCGATCCGGGGAGCGCATCTGCTCCGCCCTCCGCGAGCATAGCCGGCAAGATATTGAGGAAAGGTGAAGGGCTGGCGCGGCGACGGAGTGCCACGCCAGCAGGATGCCGAAGAGTGGTGAAGATCCGGTGAGCCGGCTCCACGCCAACCGACAGAAGATCAGAGAAAAAGCCGCGCGCAGCGCCTTGCGCGGCGCCGCCGGCACAAGCCTGCACCGGCCCCAGTCCGTTCACCGTGCCTTCATCTTTTTGGGCGATCCTGCTGGGGTGGGACTCCGCCGCCGCGCGAGCCGGGGAGCGCACCTGGTCCACCATCCGCGAGCATGGCCGGCGAGGTATTGAGGAAAGGTGAAGGGTTGGGGCGTCGCCGTGGCGATGGCAAGGGACGACGGAAGCATTTCCCGCCGACGTCCACTGCCTGAAAAGCCGAAAGAGCCGCGCCCCGCGCCTAGCGGGGCGCCGCCGTCACAAGCCTGCGCCGGCCCCAGTCCGTTCACCGTGCCTTCATCTTTTTGGGCGATCCTGCTCGGGTAGGACTCCGCCGCCGCGCGAGCCGGGGAGCGCACCTGGTCCACCCTCCGCGAGCATGGCGGCCAGGTGTTGAAGAAAGGTGAAGGGCTGGCGCGGCGACGGAGTCCCACGCCAGCAGGATGCCGAAGAGAAGTGAGGATCCGGTGAGTCGGCAGCACGCCAAGCGGCAGAAGGTCAGAGAAAAAGCCGCGCGCAGCGCCTAGCGGGGCGCCGCCGTCACAAGCCTATGCCGGCCCCAGTCCGTTCACCGTGCCTTCATCTTTTCAGGCGATCCTGCTGGGGTAGGACTCCGCCGCCGCGCGAGCCGGGGAGCGCACCTGGTCCACCCTCCGCGAGCATGGCGGCAAGGTGTTGAAGAAAGGTGAAGGGCTGGCGCGGCGACGGAGTCCCACGCCAGCAGGATGCCGAAGAGAAGTGAGGATCCGGTGAGCCGGCAGCACGCCAAGCGACAGAAGGTCAGAGAAAAAGCGGCGCGCAGCGCCTTGCACGGCTTCCCCGCCGCACCCCGCCGGGGTGTCCTGGCAAGCTCGCGCCCGGACGCATCCGGGCGCCGCCTTGCAGAAGCCGCGGAGCAAGGATGCCCGGTATGATCGACAGCCGGTCGAGACGGCGTGAGCGCGGCCGGGCGGGTGTCGGGCACCGGCCGGGATTCACGATTTCTCAACCCTTGGCACAGCATCCTGCCGGATGGTGGGAGAGGTGGCGCCACCGGACGGCGCGGTTCAGAGTGCCACGCCAGCAGGATGCCGAAGAGTGGTGAAGATCCGGTAAGGCGGCACCTCGCCAAGCGACAGAAGATCAGAGAAAAGGCCGCGCGCAGCGCCTTACGCGGCTTCCCCGCCGCGGCCCGCCCGGGTGTCCGGCCGAGATCGCTCCCGGACGCATCCGGGCGCCGCCTCGCACAAGCGGCGGAGCAAGGATACCGGGTATGACCAACACGCGGTCGAGACGGCGTGAGCGCGGCCGGGCGGGTGCCGGAGAGCGGCCGGGATTCACGGTTTCTCAACCCCTGG
Organism: Geminicoccaceae bacterium 1502E; assembly: GCA_033875255.1. GTDB lineage: Bacteria > Pseudomonadota > Alphaproteobacteria > Geminicoccales > Geminicoccaceae > Marinimicrococcus. The sequence continues at coordinate 3,651 of JAWZSN010000021.1, forward strand.
TGCCGCAACCTGCCGGACCGCCCGCGAGGTACGGCCGCAGGGTTTCGCGGCGGCGGAGCTTCACCCCGGCTGGATGGCAGGCAGAGGTGACGAGGTGGTGAACGAGCCTGGACCCCGCCGCCCAAGGGCGCGGCAGCCGGTCAATATCATGGCGAACCGCAGCGCTGGCCTCCGTGGTCGTGATCGGTTGCAGACGGCGCCGTTCCTCCGCCGGCAAGCGAGCAGAACACGGGAGGCTGGCGGCGCGCAGCGCCTTGCACGTCACCGCCGCCAGGAACGCATGCCGGCTTCGGCAGTTCCCTGCTCCGCCGCGTCGTGCATCCCAGACACGAGCCGATGGTGGCGGAGCCCTCTAGCCGGCAAGCTCGGTGGCGAGGAGGGCGACGAAGTCGCCGTGCTCGACATGGCCTCGCGCGCCGGCGGCGAGGACGAGGCCGGCGGTGGGCGCGTGGATGCCGACCGGCGGGCGTGCCGGGTCGTCGAGCGAGTAGAGCCGCCCGAGGAGCTGGCCTTCGCGGACCCAATCGCCCGCCACGAAGAGAGGCTCCATGAGACCGTGGCCGGGTGCGTGGAGACTGTGACCGGCATCCGCGATCTCGACCACTCTGGGCGAGACGCAGTCGGCAGGGGGCATCTCGTCGAGGTGGCCGAGATGGGCCAGGCAGCGGCGCAGGCCGCGCCCTGCAAGGGCCAGAATGTCCGGCGTGATGGCGCCGTTGCCACCGAGCTCCGCTGCGATCATCGGCACATTCCGGCGGGTCGCCGCGGCATTGACCGACCGGTCGTCGTTATGGCGGCCCAGCACCCAGATCGCCGGCGCGCCGAAAGCCTCGGCCAGCGCCATGTTGGCAGGGCTGAGCGCACCGTCGGCCGTCCGCGCGGCAAGCGCGCAGGGTGTGAAGAACGAGGCCTTGCCGCCGGCGTGGAGGTCGATCACCGCGTCACAGCCGGGCATCAGCACCGATTCGACGAGGTGGGCCAGCATGGCGGTGGGCGGCCCCTCGCGGTCGCCCGGGAAGGCCCGGTTGAGATTGGCGCCGTCGAGCGGGGAGACCCGCGAGGAGGCGCGCACGGCGGGCGCGTTGAGCGCCGGGAGGAAGAGCAGCCGTCCCCTCACCCGCGCCGGATCGAGTTGCTGGAACAGCTCGATCAGCGCCACCGGCCCCTCGAACTCGTCGCCGTGGACGCCGGCCACCAGCAAGGTGGTAGGGCCCGGCCCGCCGACGATGGCCATGATCGGAACCGGGTAGATTCCCAGCGGATTGGCGTTGTCCGAGTATTTGAGCGCGAGATTGCCGGCACGCTTGCCGGGGCTCTCCAGATCCAGCGGGCATTTGATGCGGCTGCGCGCGAGGTCGAAGCTCATCGCACGCCTCCGTGCCGCGCCGGCGGGTGGCAACCGCTCCCGCTCCGCGCATGGCCCTCTGTCGGCCTGATCTGCATGTCCGCCTCCCCTTGCCGCGGCCTGCGCAGCCAAAGAGCGCTCCGGCCACGTCGCGGGCGCGGATTGTCGGGAGGAAAACGCATAGGGTCAATGGAGCCTTCGCGTGCTGCCGATGCACGGACGTTATGCTTGGGCGAGGAGCGGGAGCACGGTGGCGATCGCCACCATTCATATCAGGAAATTATATAATATCAGAAACATATCCGTTTTCATCATGAGCGATCTTTTCTAAGGTCGCCCCGACACGATCCTCGCGCCGTGCCCCCCGGGGTCCGGCTGGCCGCTGTGCACTGGACTCGCCCACGGGTGTCGGGCATCTCGCTTTCCGTGCGTGCCGCGAACGGGCCTACCTGCCGCCGCGAGCCCGGATCCACAGCCGTCGCGCCGCCGCCCAGGCCGGAAAGGAGCAACTGAGTGTCCCGAGTCGTCATCATCGGTGCAGGACAGGCCGGCGCCTCCCTTGCGATCAAGCTCCGCGGGCTCGGGCACGAGGGGCCGATCACCCTGCTCGGATCGGAAGAAGCGCTCCCCTACCAGCGCCCGCCCCTGTCGAAGAAATACCTGCTGGGCGAGATGGAGGTCGACCGGCTCCATCTGCGCCCGAGGAGCTTCTACGAGGAGCGCCGGATCGAGCTGCGGCACGGCGTTGCGGTGACGTCCATCGACCGCGCCGGCAAGACCGTGACCCTGGATGACGGCACGAGCCTGCCCTACGACCAGCTCGCGCTCACGACCGGCGCCGAGCCCCTACGTCTGCCGGCACGGCTCGGCGGCGAGCTGCCCGGGACCTACACCGTCCGCACCCTGCGGGACGTCGACGCCATGGCGCCCGAGTTCGTCGAAGGCCGGCGCGTCCTGATCGTCGGCGGCGGCTATATCGGGCTGGAGGCGGCCGCCGTCGCGGCGTCGCGAGGGCTGCAGGTCACGCTGGTCGAGATGGCGGAGCGGATCCTGCAGCGCGTGGCGGCACCGGAGACCTCGAGCTATTTCCGCGAGCTGCACCGCGGCCATGGCGTGGACATCCGCGAGGGCGTGGGGGTCGCCAGCCTCGCGGGCGAGGGCCGGGTCGCGACCGCGGCGCTGAGCGACGGCACGGTGCTGGAGACGGACTTCGTCGTCGTCGGCGTCGGCGTCCGGCCGGCGACCGGTCTCGCCGAGGCGGCCGGACTCGCCATCGACAACGGAATCCGCGTCGATGCTCGTGGCCGCACCTCGGACCCGTCGATCTTCGCGGCAGGCGACTGCACGTCGTTTCCCTTCCGCGGCCAGCGCGTCCGCCTGGAGAGCGTGCCCAACGCCATCGACCAGGCGGAGGCCACCGCCGCCGCGATGCTGGGCAGCGACAAGGATTATGTGGCCCGGCCGTGGTTCTGGTCCGACCAGTACGACGTGAAGCTCCAGATCGCCGGGCTGAACGCCGGCTACGACCAGACGGTCGTCCGCCCCGGCGCCAGGGCCGGCGCGCTCTCGGTCTGGTACTACCGGGGCAGCGAGCTTCTCGCGGTCGATGCGATGAACGACCCGCGCAGCTACATGACCGGAAAGCGCTGGATCGCAGGCGGGTTCTCGCCGCCGCCGACGGTGGTGAGCGATCCGCAATGCGATCTCAAGAGCCTTGCCGCACCGGGCTCGCCCGGCGCCGCCCCGACGGCACCGCGCGGGGGATAGGAAGGATCGCCCTGCCGCACGCCGGCACCCATGCTCCACAGACGGAACGCAGATGCCACGCATCACCTATATCGAACACGACGGAACGGAGCACACGGTGGAGGTCGGCAACGGCCTCAGCGTGATGGAAGGTGCTCGCGACAACGACATCCCGGGCATCGAGGCCGACTGCGGCGGCGCCTGCGCCTGCGCTACATGCCATGTCCATGTCGATCCCTCGTGGATCGACAAGATCCCCGCAAAGGACGATGCGGAGGCCGACATGCTCGACTTCGCGGCGGCACCGATCTCGGGCACCTCGCGGCTGGCCTGCCAGATACGGGTGGCCGATCATCTGGACGGGCTGATCGTGCGCATGCCCGAGACCCAGGGCTAGCGCCAGGCAACGGATCCGGTTGGTGGCGGCGGCGCCGTGCGGCACGCCGCGCGGCGTGCCTGTTTTCTTGCGCGCGGTGGGCGGACCCTCAGATGCGGCCGGCGATCCTGCAGCGCACGAAAGGCCGGAGCCGCATAACATGGGCGAATGCGGGCAACCGAATAACTGATTTGAATTCATGACCCTCTCAGCCGATCCTCGCCACTGAGGCCGATCCTCGCCACTGAGGAAGGCGCCGCCGGCGCGGGCGGAACGAGGGGGAACTGGAATGGCCGCCGTCAGGCCGCGACCCGGCATCGCGAGCATCCGGGCCCATATGCTGGGCGCGCCCCTTGCCGCCCCTCGCCCGGCGATCGACATCGCCTCCAACGAGAGCGCCTTCGGCGCGAGCCCGCGGGCCTGCGAGGCCGCAGCGAGGGTCTCGCGCAGCCTCGAGCGCTACCCCGACGACGCACCAGGGCAGCTTGCTTCTGCCATCGCCCGGACATTCTCCCTCGACGCCGGCCGGATCACCTGCGGCCACGGGTCCGACGACCTGCTGGCGCGGCTGGCACGCGCCTTCCTGCAGCCCGGCGACGAGCTGATCCACAGCGTGAACGGCTACCAGAAGATCCCCAACTACGCCTTCGCCAACGACGCGGTGCCGGTGGCTGCCGCCGACCGCGGCCTCAGGGCCGACGTCGAGGCGCTGCTGGCAGCGGTGACGCCGCGGACCCGCATCGTGATGATCGCCAATCCGGACAATCCCACCGGCTCGCTGCTGACCGCCGGGGAGGTGCGGCGGCTCCATGCGGGGCTGCCCGGCCATGTCCTGCTGGTCCTGGATTCGGCCTACGCCGAATATGTCGACACCCCCGACTACGAGCTGCCCGACCGGCTGGTCGAGGAGAGCGACAATATCGTCATGACCCGGACGTTCTCGAAGATCTACGGCCTCGCAGGGGCGCGGGTCGGCTGGATGTACGGCCCTGCCGACGTGGTCGACACCGTCCGGCGCATCGCCCTCACCTTCCCGCTCGGCGGGGTGGCGGCGGCGGCCGCCCTCGCCGCGCTGGAGGACGAGGCCCACACCCGCCATGTCCTCGCGGAGACGAGGTGGCTGCGCAGCTGGTTCGGCGACCGGCTCGCCGGGCTCGGGCTCGAGGTCTATCCGAGCGAGACCAACTTCGTCCTGGTGCGGTTTCCCGACCCGGCCCGGCCGGCCGCCGCCGCGGATCGCCACCTCCTGTCGCAGGGGATCCGGAGCCGCCGCTTCGCCTCGCCGGCCTTCTCGGAGTGCATCCGCTTCACCATCGGCCGCGAGGCGGAGATGCGGGCGGCGGCAGACGCGCTCGAGGCCTTCCTCACGCTGCGCGGCGCCGCATGATGCACGAGGCTGCCGCCCGCCCTGCCGCCCGCACCGATGCCCTGGAAGGCTCGGCGATCATCCGGGAGATCAAGGCTGCGGGCGTCGGCACCGTCGTGGCCCTGCCGGACATCGTCACCTGCGAGACGGTCTTGTGGCCGGTCGCGCGCGACACCGGGCTTCGCCTTGTCCAGGTCTGCAAGGAGGACGAGGGTGTCTCGATCTGCGCCGGCCTCTCCTATTGCGACCAGCGCTCGGTCCTGCTGATCCAGCACACCGGGTTCCTCGACTCGATCAACGCCATCCGCGTGATCGCGGTCGAGTACCAGCTCCCCATCGTCATGATCGTCGGGCTGCAGGGCCTCGAGCCCGGCCGGGCGCCGACGGACTCGGACAGGCTCGGCGTGCGGATCGTGATCCCGATCCTCGAGGCGATGCGACTGGGCTTCACGATCCTCGAGACCGGCGCGGATGCCGCCGGTTTGGCGGCCACCATCGAGGCCTCCTACGCGAGCTCGAGACCGCACGTCTTTCTCGTCGCCCGAAGCCCGGCCTGAGCCATGATGAAGCGCGACGCCGCTCTCGGGGTCCTCGCCCGGCACTATCCCGAGGGAATCGTCGTGCCGGTCTACCAGGCGGCGTTCGACTGGATGGCGATCCGGCCCCATCCGCTGAACTATCTGTGCACGGGTGCCATGGGACAGGCCGTCTCGCATGGCCTGGGCCTGGCGCTGGGATGCCCGGAGGAGAAGATCGTCGTGCTCGACGGCGACGGCAGCCTGCTGATGAACCTGGGCGCTTTGGTGACGGTGGCGCACGCTGCGCCGGCCAACCTGGTGCACTTCGTCTGCTGCAACGCGATCTACGAGGTCAACGGCCGCTTTCCGCTGCCGTGCGCCGGTGACGTGGACTTTGCCGGCATGGCTCGCGCCGCCGGCATCCCGCACGTCCTCGCCTTCGACGACGTGGGGGATCTCGAGGCCCGCCTGGGCGAGGTTTTCCAACTGCAAGGGCCGGTGTTCGTCGTGCTCCATGTCGAGCAGGGGGCGGCCCACCCGCACGACTATGTGGCGATCCACAGCGACGCCTCGCGCCGGACCTTTCGCGCCGCCCTGAGAGCACGCCGGACGGTAGCGACCCCGGCCTGAGCGGCGCTCGCCATTCACGAACCGGCTACGGTGTCGCCGGCGTTTCCGACATGATCCTCGGCGATCTCCAAAAATCTGCCCGCGACCCGGGAGAGGGGCGCGCTGGCGGCATGGATCAGCGTCAGCTTCTGCTCGATCGCGGGACGGAACGGCCGGAACACCAGGCCCTCGGGGAACGGACCGGCGGAGACGACCGGCCCGATGATCGACACGCCGAGCCCGGCCGCCACGAGGGCGCAGATCGCCTCCGTGGTGCGGGCTTCGAGCCTGGTGTCGCGTGCGATTGCCGCCTGCTCGAAGAGGGCGTCGACCCGGTGGCGGAAGGCGGCGTCGCTTCTGAACGAGACGAAGGGAAGCCCGGCCAGGTCCTCCGGACGGATGAGGCTTCTTGCGGTGAGCGGGTGGCAGGCGGGCAGGACGCAGACCGCCTGCGCCGTACCGATCTGCCGGGCCGCCACGCTGGCGCTCTCGATGGGCATCGACGTCAGGCCGAGATCGCAACGCTGCGAGGCGATCCACTCGAAGACGCGCTGCGAGGGCTGCACCTCCAGCGATACGGCAACCTCGGGATAGCGCTCGAGGAAGCAGCGGATCAGCTCCGCCATGACGGTCGACGCGAGAGCGGGTATCGCGATCAGCCGCAGATGGCCCCGGTGGAGCTGGCGGATCGCGGCTGCCGCCCGGTCGATCTGCTGCAGCCCCACGAAGGCGCGCTCCACCTCGTCATAAAGGGCCAGCCCTTCCGCTGTCGGAACCAGATTGCGGTTGGCGCGCGTGAACAGCTTGAAGCCCACCTCGTGCTCGAGATCGGCGATGATCCGGCTGACCGCCGGCTGCGAGACGAAGAGCATGCCTGCCGCCTGGGTGACGGTGCCGGTTATCATGACCGCCCTGAAGGCCTCGAGCTGTCTCGATGTCAGCATGGTTTTCCGATTCCATCATGTTATATAATATGTTGTAATTGTCGTTCTGAAATAAAACATTGTTGTTAAGAGTTTGAGCGGTTAAGGGTGATTCCAAGGTGTCGGGCGGGAGGGGAGGCTTCCGCGAGCGACAGGTCAAGGAGCGATCACCGGTGAAGTGCAAGCCGCTCGACATGGAAGAGCCTTCGGGTAGATGGCCCGGAATGCCGGGCCCCTGCGACGTCACGCCGACCGTCTCCATCGCCTCCCACAATGGCGAAATCGCACACGGCCCCGCCGCCACCGCGCCATGGCGCCGGCCGGGCGCCGGATGCCATCGCATCGGCCGCTCGCGTCGGCGCCCGGATCCAGGAACGGTCCTCGCGCCGCGGGCGGGCCGTCCGCCCGCCGCCTTGAACGCTACGCCTCCGGCCAGGACATCGGCCTTGAGGTGTTGCCCGATTACACCTAGACGAACAGCGTCTGGCTCGGCCCGAGGCTGATTTCGCAAGCAATCCGCTTTGAAAAGAGCCAGAACGGCCGGATCGCCACGCGCGCATTGGACGGGGAGGACAAGGTCGTGGACCACGCCGCGCACTCGGAAGTTGAACCAGTCTCGCGGAAGCGTCCACCGCGCAAGTCCCTGTTGCTCACGCGCAAATCGCCGCTGATCGACATCGCCCAGCTCATCGCTTTCGTCGGCGTGCTCGTCTGGCTCATCCTCGCCGGCGCGCAGGCGATGGAATATAACTGGCAGTGGTATCGCGTCGATCGATACATCTACCGGATCATCGACGGCGAGTTCATTCCCGGCCCGCTACTCCGCGGCCTCGGCGTGACGATCGAGATCACTTTCTACAGCATGATCATCACGCTGGTGATCAGTCTCTCGACCGCTCTGCTCCGCCTGTCCGGCTCTGTCTCGGGACGGCTCGTCGCGACGGTCTATCTGGAAGCGATCCGCAACACGCCGCTGCTGATCCAGCTTTTCCTCTTCTACTTCGTTCTGGCACCGATCATCGGCATCGACCGGTTCTGGGCCGGCGTGCTCTGCCTTGCCTTCTTCGAGGGCTCGTTCGGCGCCGAGATCATCCGTGCCGGTCTCCAGTCGGTGCCGCGCGGGCAGTACGAGGCAGCCGACGCGATCGGCCTGACGCGCGCCGACCGGCTGCGGTTCGTCATCCTGCCCCAGGCGATCCCGCTGATCCTGCCCCCGATGACGGGGCTCGTGATCTCGCTCATCAAGCACTCGGCCATCCTCAGCGTGATCGCGGTGGCCGAGCTGACCACCCAGGGGCTGGACCTCATCTCCGAGACCTTCATGGCTTTCGAGATCTGGTTCACGGTCGGGGCCATCTACCTCGTCATCACCGTCTCGCTGTCCCTGTTCGTGTCCTGGATCGAGCATCGTGCCGCGATCGGGCGCTAGGGAAAGTCAAACAACAGCTCCGTTCCACAGCGACTAAAGGGAGGCCAATCATGAGATTGGGTCGCGTAGTGAAGTCCTTCATCGGCGCCGCCGTTCTGTCGATGGTTGCCGCCACCGGCGTCAAGGCGCAGGTCCAGCAGGAGCTCAGCTCGTCCAGCGTGATCGAGGAGATCAAGAAGCGCGGCGTGATGCGGGTGGGCATGTCCGTCTTCGTCCCCTGGGCGATGCGCAGCAAGGAGGGCGAGCTGGTCGGCTTCGAGATCGACGTCGCCAGGAAGCTCGCCCAGGACATGGAGGTCGACATCGAGTTCGTGCCGACCGCCTGGGCCGGCATCATCCCGGCGCTGCTGGCCAAGAAGTTCGACGTCATCGTCGCCGGCATGAGCATCACGCCGCAGCGCAACATGACCGTCAACTTCACCACGCCCTACGCCCACTCGGGCCAGCAGATGACGGCGAACAAGGAGCTCGCCGGCGACTTCTCGCTCGAGGACTTCAACTCGAGCGACGTGACCATCACCTGCCGGCGCGGCGTGGCCGCGTGCGACCAGGTGGCCGGCAGGCTCTTCCCCAAGGCGACGCTCCGCCGCTTCGACGACGACGCCCAGGCGTTCCAGGAAGTCGTCAACGGCAGCGCCCACGCGGTCGTGAGCTCGGCGCCCAAGCCGCGCTTTTGGACCATGGCGCACTCCGACAAGCTCTACATGCCGACCGACGAGAATCTCAGCGAGGGCAACGAGGCGATCGCCGTGCGCAAGGGCGATCCCGATGCGCTGAACTTCTTCTCCAACTGGATCCAGGAGCAGAAGTCCAACGGCTGGCTGCAGGAGCGGCACGACTACTGGTTCAAGACCCAGGACTGGGCCGGCGGGGTCGCCGCGGAGCAGTAGGATGACCTGACGGGGCCCGCGGCCATGCCGCCGCGGGCCCCGTCGCCGAACGCGAAAGACTTCCCATGACCGACCGCAGACCGCCCCCGGCCAGAAAGAAGGCCCGTTTCAAGCCCTTCGACTTCCTGATGTTCGGCATCCTGATCGCGGGGATGATCTACATCGTCTACCGGGTGGACCAGGTGCTCGTGTATCATTGGGAATGGCACACGGTCTTCGAGTATGTCGTGCGCCGCGACGAGACCGGCGCGCTGGTGCCCAATGTCCTGCTCACCGGGTTGATGTCGACCCTGCGGCTCGCCTTTTGGGGTACCATCGCCGCGGCGATCATCGGCCTCGTCACGGGACTGTGCCGAACGAGCTCGAACCTGTTCCTGCGCTCGGTGGCCAGGCTCTATGTCGAGCTGATCCGCAACATCCCGCCGCTCGTCTTCATTTTCGTCTTCTACTTCTTCATCTCCGGGCAGATCATGCCGGTGCTCGGAATCGACGCGTTCGTGCGCTCCGCCTCGCCCGAATCGGTCGCGGTCGTCGAGCTGCTGTTCAGCCCGATCGGGCTCTTCTCGAACTTCCTGGCCGGTGTGATCTGCCTGTCGCTGTTCGAGGGCGCCTATATCAGCGAGATCGTGCGGGCCGGCATCCAGTCGATCGACAAGGGCCAGTGGGAGGCGGCACGGGCCATCGGCCTGTCGCGCTTCAACGTCCTGCGCGACGTGATCCTCCCGCAGGCCATCCGCAAGATCCTGCCGCCGCTGGCCGGCCAGTTCATCACGCTGGTGAAGGACTCGGCGATCGTCTCGCTGATCTCGATCCAGGAGCTGACCTACGTCGCGACCGAGGTTGCCGCCACCACGACCCGCGTCTTCGAGACGTGGATCGTCGTCGGGTTCCTGTACTTCGCGGTGTGCTACTCCCTGGCGCTTCTGTTCGGCCGCCTGGAAAAGAAGATGCAGACGGGACGCAGATGAGCGCGCATCGAGGGCGCTCTTCTGGAGAGGATACGACCAACATGAACGACACTAATCCGATGTTGGAGATGCGGGGCGTCGGCAAGTGGTACGGCGACTTCTGCGCGCTCTACGACGTCAATCTCAAGTTGCAGCGCGCCGAGCGCATGGTGATCTGCGGACCCTCCGGCTCGGGCAAATCCACGGTGATCCGCTGCGTGAACCGCCTGGAGGAGCACCAGGCCGGCCAGATCCTGCTGGACGGCGTCGAGCTGACCGAGGACACGCGGAACATCGAGCGTGTCCGCCGCGAGGTGGGGATGGTCTTCCAGCACTTCAATCTCTTCCCGCATCTGAGCATCCTGGACAACCTGACCCTGGGCCCGATCCGCAACCTCAAGATGCCGAAGAAGGAGGCACGCGAGCTGGCGCTCCATTATCTCGAGCGCGTGCGGATCGCCGAGCAGGCGGGAAAATATCCGGGCGAGATGTCGGGCGGGCAGCAGCAGCGCGTGGCCATCGCCCGTGCCTTGTGCATGAAGCCCAAGGTGATGCTCTTCGACGAGCCCACCTCGGCCCTCGATCCGGAGATGATCTCGGGCGTGCTGGACGTGATGGTGGAGCTCGCCGGCGACGGCATGACCATGATCTGCGTGACCCACGAGATGGGCTTTGCCAGGGAGGTCGCCGACACGATGGTCTTCATGGACCGCGGCGAGATCGTCGAGGTCGGTCCGCCCAGCGAGTTCTTCAACAACCCCACGAGCGACCGCGCCCGGCTGTTCCTCAGCCAGATCCTCTCGCATCACTAGGCACAGCGCGCCCGGGCGGGCGGGCGCCTAGCTCCTGCCCGCCCCCTTCGCATCCAGCGACGGGAGCGCGCCGGCGGCCGTCGCACCGGGCGCCACCGGCAAAGGGAGCGCCGGCATCGAGGCCGCCTCCTCCAGCAGCCAGGTCCTGAAGGCCTGCAGCCTCGGGTTCTGCAGCGCCTCCTCCGGGCAGACGATCCAGTAGGAGAAGTCCGAGACGGTCACCTCCTTGAAAGGACGGACCAGTCTCCCGGCTTTCAGGGCATCGATCACCAGCGGCTCGCGCCCGAGGGCGATGCCGAGCCCCTCGACCGCCGCCTGGACCACCATGTTGGACTGGCCGAAGCGTCGGGTACGCCGCAGCTTGAGCTCGCCGTGCCCGCAATGGCGCAGCCACGCCAGCCAGTTGGGGGCCTTGCCGCGCAGCGGCAGGACCTCGTCGATCAGGATGGTGTGCCGCGCCAGGTCCGCGATCTCGTTCAAAGGGGGTCCCCGGCGCACGAGCTCGGGCGCACAGACCGGAAAGATCCGCTCGCCCATCAGCTTCTCGAAATGGAGGTGGCGGTACCCGCCCAGCCCGTAGCGGATGGCGATGTCCTCGTTGCCCGAGCGGAAATCCACCGGCTCCTGGTTGGTGGAGATCGACACCGGGATGTCCGGATGCATCTGGTCGAAGCGGATAAGGCGCGGGAACAGCCAGTTATGGGCGAAGCCCGGAAGGGTCGAGACGGTCAGCGGGCGCTCGGCCGCCTTCTGGCTGCGGAGCTCGGCGCAGACCTCGCCGATCATCCCCAGCCCCGCCTCCACCACCTGCGCCAGCCTCAGTCCCTCTGCCGTGGGCTCGGTGACGCGCGCGCCGCGATTGAGAAGCCGCCGACCGGTCCAGTCCTCCAGCAGGCGGATATGCTGGCTGATCGAGCTCTGCGTGACCTGCAGATCCTCGGCAGCGCGGCTGAATCCCCGGAGCCGCACGACGGCTTCCAGCGCCCTGAGCGCCGATATGGGGGGAATCGGCAGCATGTTAGTTCCTCTAATCGTTTCCATTATAAGACGTGGATTGATCCGCCCTCAATTGCAAGTTTGATGGTGGCGGCAGCGATAGTCGCATCGGCCCTTCGAGAGTCCGGAACAAGTTGATGGCCAACCACCTCCTCACCGACGCCGCGGCCGGCGCCCGCAACCTGCTCCAGGGCTGCCTTCGCGCCCGGCCCGGCGAGAAGCTGCTCTTGCTCTCGGAAAGCCCGGAGCACGGCTTCTACGATCGTGGAGCGCCGGACGCCGTCGCGGCGCAGGCAATGGCCATGGGGCTGAGCGTGGAGCGGCGCGAGGTGCCCTTCGTCCGGACGGCCGAGGATGCCGACAAGGAGACCTGGGAGCGCATGCGCGAGGCCGACTGCACGGTCTTCTTCGCCCGCCTCGGCGACCAGATCCGCTTCCAGACCCGGCCGCACGCAGCCCGCGCCGCGATGGTCTACGCGCTGGACGAGGGCATGCTGGGCTCGCGCTACGGCATCGCCCCGCACGACGGATTCGTGCAGCTGAAGAAGCTGATCGACGCCGCCGTGGCCAACGCGTCGCGTATCCGCCTGACCTGCCCGCTCGGCACCGATCTCGCCGGCTGTCTCCCCGACGAGGCCAGGCGGCGGGCGGAGGCGGAGGGCGAGGTTGCGATCCGGCGCTTTCCCATGGCTACCTTCAAGCCGGTTCCAGCCGCCGAGTTCAGCGGCGAGGTCGTGATCTCGCGTTTCCTGACCGGCACCGGGCATCGCTATTACACCCCCTACGACCTGCTGCTGGACAAGCCGGTGGTGGCCCGTGTCGCAGGCGGCCGGGTCAGCGGCTACGACGGTCCTGCGGAGGAGGTCGAGACGGTCCGGCGCCATGTAGCGCAGGTCGGCGAGCGGTTCGGCATCGATCCCGCCATCATCCACTCCTGGCACGCCGGCATCCATCCCGGCTGCGCCTACCTGCCCGATGCGTTCCAAAATCTCGCGCGTTGGGGCAATGCCGCCTTCGCCAACCCGCGCCTCCTGCATTTCCACACCTGCGGCGACTATGCCCCCGGCGAGATCAGCTGGAACATCGTCGACCCCACCATCGAGCTCGACGGCGTGGCCTTGTGGGACGATGGCGTCCTGCATCCCGAGCGGATCCCCGGCGGCGCCGAGCTGCTCGCCGAATGGCCCGACGTCCGCGAGGTGTTCGAGTCCCCCAGACGCGAGATCGGCTTTTAAAGCCGCTCCCGCATTGCCCGGAACAGGGTAGCGGGAAAGGCGCCGGGCCCGAGGCCGCGCGCGCTACGGACGGGCTGCGTGCGGCTCCGTCGCCGGGTCCCCTTAGCGTCCTTCGCCGTCAGCTCGGCTGCAGGTCAAAATGCTGCTCCACGGTTCGCAGGAACTCCTTGGCCGAGGCCGACATGGAATGGTTGGTCGACCACAGGAGCGAGACGGTGACGGGCGGCGTCGGGGTGAAGGGACGGGCCACGATGTTGCGGTGCTCGGGGGAATCGCCGCGGCGTGCGATCGCCAAAGGTCCGACGAGCGACACCCCGAGGCCGGCGGCGACGAGAGAGCATACGGCATCGGTGGTCCTGGCCTCGTAGATCAGGTTCCGGGTCACGCCGGCATTGAGGAAGATCGTATCGACCTCGCGCCGGTAGAGCGCGTCGGGGCGGAACGACACGAAGCTCTCGCCCTCGAGCATCTCGGGCCGGATGATCTCGGCCTCGGCGAGGCGGTGGCCCATCGGCAGGATGCAGACCGAGGCGCCGACATGGATCGTCCGGCTGGCAATCGACGGGCTCTCCATCTTCGCGGCGGCAATGCCGAGGTCGCATTGCTCTGAGACCACCCACTCCAGGGCTGAGTCCGAGGACTGCACCTCGAGCGAGACAAAGGTCTCGCCATTGTCCCGGGAAAAACGCTCGATCAGGTCCACCACGACCGTCGATGCCAGCGACGGCACGGTGACCAGCCGCAGCCGCGAATAGCGCAGCCTTCCGATCTCGATCGCCGCATCGCGGATCTGCCCCAGCCCGATCAGGGCGCGGCGCACCTCCTCGAACAGCAGCTTGGCCTCGCCGGTCGGGCTGACCCTGCGCCCCTCGCGCTCGAAGAGGTTGTAGCCGATGTCGTGCTCGAGATCGGAGATCAGGCGGCTGATGGCGGGCTGGGAGACGCCCAGCATCTTTGCCGCACCGACGACCGTGCCGGCCAGCATCACCGCCCGGAATGCATCAAGCTGCCTGAACGTGATCGCCATCCGCCTGCCTCTCCCCTGCTTTCTGCCGGCCTTCGTAGCGCGCCGGTTGCCATCATACTACATAATAAAAACATATGGTTTTCGCCATTTACTTTACACGATAGCATATAGGAACGGAGGCAGAGGCACATGCAACGATACTCGCTGTTCAGCCTTGCGCGGAACGCACTGTCCAATCACCAGAACTGGCAGCAGGCCTGGCGCAGCCCGCCGCTGCGGGACACATACGACGTCATCGTCATAGGCGCCGGCGGGCATGGGCTCGCCACGGCCTACTACCTTGCCAAAAATCACGGCATCACCAACGTCGCGGTGCTCGAGAAGGGCTGGCTCGGCGGCGGCAACGTCGCCCGCAACACGGTGACGATCCGCTCCAACTATCTGCGCGACGAGAGCATTCCCTTCTTCGTCAAGTCGGTCTCGCTGTTCGAGGGACTGACGAAGGAGCTGAACTACAACCTCATGTACTCGCGTCGCAGCATGGTCGACGTGGTCCAGACCTGGGGCCGGCTGCGCGAGCTCAAGCGCCGCATGCTGAACATGGACATCCACGGCTCGACCTACGAGCAGCTCAGCGTCGAGGAGCTGCGGCGCCGCGTTCCCGCCCTCACCGGCGGCGGGCCCGAGTCGCGCCTGCCGATCCTGGGAGGGATGGTTCACCCCGATGCTGCGGTCTGCCGTCACGATGCGGTGGCCTGGGGCTACGCCCGCGGGGCCGACGCCCGCGGCGTCGAGCTTCACCAGAAGACCGAGGTCAAGGCGCTGCTGCGCAACGCCGACGGCAGCATCGCCGGCGTCGAGACCAACCGCGGGACGGTCCGCGCCGGCAAGGTCGCGGTTGCCGTCTCCGGCCACACCACGAGCCTCACCGAGACCGTGGGCCTGCGCCTGCCCCTCAAGAGCTTCAACCTCGCGGCCTTCGTCTCGGAGCCGGTCAAGCCGCTGATCGACGTCATCGTCAACTGCCCCGACATCGGGGTCTATCTCAGCCAGTCCGACAAGGGCGAGCTGGTGATCGGCGGGGCGCCGGATCCCGGCCAGTCCTTCCGCCGGGACATCAAGCAGAACGTGTTCGAGAACGCGGTGAGCGCCATGCTGGAGCTCTTTCCGGCGTTCCGGCGCCTGAAGCTGATGCGGCAGTGGGGCGGCGCGCTCGAGATCGCCCATGACGGCTCGCCGATCGTCAGCAGGACCGACATTCCCGGGCTCTTCGTCTCGGCCGGCTGGTGGGGCGGCTTCAAGGCCATTCCCGCAGGCGGCTACACCCTGGCCCACCTGGTCGCCAACAACCAGCCGCACAAGCTGATCGAGGCGTTCTCGCTCGACCGCTTCCGGCATCTCGACTTCGTGCTGGAATCCGGCACCACGACCGCGCGCTAGTCAGGAAGGCATCGCATGCTGCATATCCCCTGCCCGTTCTGCGGCCCGCGCGACGAGAGCGAGTTCGCGCATGGCGGCCCCGCCAGGCAACGCCGTCCGGACGATCTGTCCCCACTCGAGGATGCCGCCTGGGTCGATCATCTGACCGTCCCTCCCAACCCGGTGGGCCCGGTACACGAGAAATGGTGGCATGTGCGCGGCTGCGGCCAGTGGGTCACCATCGAGCGCAACACGCTCACCCACGACATTCTCGAGGAGACCGGCAAATGACCGGGGGCGAGTTCCGGCTGCCATCGGGAGGGCAGATAGATCGCTCCCGCCCTCTCCGGTTCAGCTTCGGCGGCCGCCAGTACCAGGGCTATGAGGGCGACACGCTGGCCTCCGCCCTGCTTGCCAACGGTGTCAGGCTGACGGCGCGGAGCTTCAAGTATCACCGGCCGCGCGGGATCATGGGCGCAGGCTACGAGGAGCCCTCCTCCTTCGTCGAGCTGGCGGGCGAGGACGAATCCGGCAACCAGGCGATCACCACGGTGCGCCTGCGCGACGGGCTCAGGGCGAGCCCGGTCAATTGCTGGCCGTCGCCCGGCCTCGATCTGATGGCGGCGAACCAGCTCTTCGCACGGATGCTGCCGGCGGCCTTCTACTACAAGACCTTCATGTGGCCCGACTGGCACCTCTTCGAGCCGCACATCAGGCGAGCGGCCGGGCTCGCCGCAGCGCCGCAGGCCGAGCGCCGCAACACGCGCTACGAGACGCGCCACTGGCACTGCGATGTCCTGGTGGCGGGAGCCGGCCCGGCCGGCCTCATGGCGGCCCTGGCAGCGGCGCGCAGCGGCGCGCGCGTGCTGCTCGCCGACGAGGGCCTGGAAGCCGGCGGCTCGCTGCTCGGCCGGAAGGTGACGGTCGACGGACGTCCGGCCCTCGACTGGGTCGCCGCGGCGACCGCCGAGCTCGACGGGATGGACAACGTCACGCGGCTGCGCGACGCCACCGTCTGGGCCTACCGAGAGGGCAATCTCCTGCTGGTGACCGAGCGGTCGCCGGATGCCCCGCACGTCTTCCAGCGCACCTGGCGGGTCCGCGCAGGCCGTGTCGTCATCGCCACCGGAGCGATCGAGCGAGCCATGGTGTTCGCCGACAACGACCGGCCCGGCGTGATGCTGGCGTCGGCGGTGCAGACCTATGTCAACCGCTACGCCGTGCGGCCCGGGCGGCGGGCGGTGATCTTCACCAACAATAGCGGCGCTTATGCGGCGGCCGCCGACATGCGCGCCGCGGGAATCGACATTGCCGCCATCGTCGATTCCCGTCCGCAGGTAGAAGACGAGGCCAAAGCGCTCGTGCCCGGCGTGGAGATCCTGGCCGGCCATGTGGTCCAGCGCAGCCACGGCGGCAGGCGCGTGACCGGCGTCACGGTGCAGCCGAAAGCGGGCGGCACGGCGCGCCGCTTGCGATGCGACCTGGTCTGCATGTCGGGAGGCTGGAGCCCCACGGTGCATCTCTTCTCCCAGTCGCGCGGCCGGCTGCGCTACGACGAGGTGCTGGCAGCCTTCGTTCCGGGCGAGCCGGCCCAGCCGGCGGCGTGTGCCGGCGCGGCCGACGGCCGTTTCGAGCTCGCGGCGGCGCTGGCCGACGGCGCCGAGAAGGGGCGCCTGGCGGCCGCGGCCCTGGGCTTCCGGGCGCAGCCGGCGGCGGTTCCCCGAACGAGAGACGCGCCGGGCTACGCTATCGAGCCCCTCTGGCACGTCGAGCAGCACAAGCCCACGGCCAAGTCGTTCGTGGACGTCCAGAACGACGTCACGCTGAACGACATTCACCTCGCCATGCGCGAAGGCTTCGGCGCGGTCGAGCACGTCAAGCGCTACACCACCGCCGGCATGGGCATCGACCAGGGCAAGACCGGCAACATCAACATCATCGGCGCCATCGCCGGCAAGGAGGGAGTGCCGCTCGAGGAGGTCGGCACCACGACCTTCCGCTCGCCCTACGTGCCCATCGAGTTCGGCGCGCTTGCCGGCGCCCGGCGGGAAAGCGTGGTTCTGCCCTATCGCCATACGCCGATGACCGCCTGGCACATCGAGGCCGGCGCGGTGATGTACGAGGCCGGCGCCCGCTGGCGTCGTCCCGGCTACTACCCCAAGGCCGGCGAGAGCTTCCAGGAGACGGTCAACCGCGAAGCCCGCACGGTCCGCACGGGCGTGGCGGTCTATGACGGCTCGCCCCTGGGCAAGTTCGAGATCAAAGGGCGCGACGCGCTCCGGCTGATCGAGATGCTCTATACCAACGCCTTCTCCAGCCTGAAGACGGGGATGGGCCGCTACGGGCTGATGCTCTCCGACGACGGTCTCGTTCTCGACGACGGCGTGACCTTCAAGCTGGGCGACGGGCACTATCTGATGTCGACCTCGACCGGCAACGCCGACGAGGTGAACAGGCACATGACCCAGTTCTGCCAGGTCGAGCGGCCGGAATGGGACGTGCACATCACCCCGGTCACCGCCGCGTGGTCCAACGCCACCGTGTGCGGTCCCCGGGCCCGGGAGGTGATGGAGGCGCTGGGCACCGACATCGACCTGTCGCCCGGTTCCTTCCCCTTCATGGCGATCCGCGAAGGCACGGTGGCCGGCATGCAGGCGCGGCTGTGCCGCGTCAGCTTCACCGGCGAGCTCAGCTTCGAGATCAATGTCCGCAGCCGCGACGCCGCAGCGCTGTGGCGCCGTGTGCTGGAGGTGGGAGCACCCTTCGGCCTGATCCCGATCGGCTCGGAGGCCAACCATGTGCTGCGGGTCGAGAAGGGCTTCTTGTCGCTCGGGCACGAGGTCGACGGCACGGTCGACCCCTACGATCTGGGCATGGGCTGGGCCATGTCGAAGAAGAAGACGGACTATATCGGCAAGCGCGCGGTGGAGATCCGGCGTGGGCGCGGCGGGCCCCGCCGCGAGCTGGTGGGCCTCCTGATCGACGAGCCCGAGCGCCTCGTTACCGAAGGCGCGCCGATCACGCCCGGCGGCCGCAAGGAAGCCTCGGAAGGCTTCGTCAGCGCTTGTGTCTGGAGCGTCGTGCACAAGCGCTCGGTGGCCCTGGCCCTGCTCGAGGACGGCCGGGCGCGGATGGGGCAGAAAGCGCATATCCGCATGAAGGACGAGGTGGTGACCGCCCTGATCACCCGGCCCTGCTTCCACGACCCCGACGGCAACCTTCTGAGAAGCTGACATGAGCTACGATGTGACGATCCGGCGCCAGGAGCTCGCAGCGCTCGTGGACCTGAAAGGCCGGCCGGAGGATGTTGCCGCGGCCGTGGCCTGGGCCGCCCTTCCGCTCCCGGATCTCCCCAATAGCCGCACCCGAGCCGGCGACAAGGAGCTCTACTGGGTGGGGCCGGACCAATGGCTGCTGCGCGGGCCTCTCGCTGCGGAAACCGATCTGTTGCGGCAGGTGCAGACGACCGACGCGGCACGACGGCTCAGCGTGGTGCAGGTCTCCGACGTCTACGCCTTTTTCGGCGTCTTCGGGCGCGACGCCGCCGAGATCCTGGCGGTGGCATCGCCTTTGGATATCCATCCCTCGGCCTTCCCCCAAAACGCGTCGACCTTCACCGATGCGTTCGGTCTCAAGACGCTCGTCATCCGGCGCGCAGACGGGTTCGAGCTTGCTGTCGAGCGGAGTTTTGCCGAGATGGCGGCGGACTATCTGCAGCGCGTCGCCGCGGTGCCGCTCGACCCGGCATAGGCGCAAATTCTCACGCATTCGAGGAAAGGCAATCAGCATGGCAGCATGGATCGAGATGATCGGCGACGAGCAGGCCTCCGGCCGACTGAAGGAGCTGCTCGACAAGGCCCGGACCCCGCATGGCACGGTGGACACCGTGATGCGGGTACATTCGCTGCGGCCGGAATCGATGAACGGGCATGTGGTGCTCTACCGCTCGGTCCTGCACAATCCCGACAACACCCTGCCCTTCTGGTTCCTCGAGGTCGTGGCGAGCTACACCTCGATCCTCAACAACTGCGAATACTCCCTCACCCATCACTTCATGAACGTCCGCCGACTGCTGAAGGACGAGCCGCGCTCGGACCGGATCTTCGCGGCCCTCAAGGCGCACCGGCCGGAGGCGGAGTTCGCGGGCAAGGAGCTGGCGCTGCTGCGCTATGCGGCCAAGCTCACCACCGACGTCGGCAAGATGGTCCGCTCGGACTTCGATCTTCTAAAGGCGTCGGGTGCGGATGACGGCGAGATTCTCGAGGTCAACCAGGTCTGTGCCTATTTCAACTACTCGAACCGCCTGCTGAACGGGCTGGGTGCCACCACCGAGGGCGATGTCATCGGCTTCTACAAGCCCGACGAGGACTGAGCGCCGTGCCCAAGCAGCATATCCGCAAATACGAGACCCGCTATCACGCCAAAGCCATCTATTCCAAGGCGATCCGGGCAAGCGGCGACTTCGTGTTCATGCAGGGCCAGGTCGGGGTCGATCTGGACGGCAACCTGATCGGTCCCGGCGATCCCGGCCTGCAGGCCCATCAGGCCTGCCGGAACATCAAGCAGTTCATCGAGGAAGCCGGCGGCACGCTCGCCGACATCTGCAAGCTCACGGTCTATGTGACGGACATTGCGTACCGCCCGGCCGTCTATGCCGCCATCAACGAGTGGTTCGAGGGGGTCCACCACTGCAGCACCGGGGTGGTGGTGCAGGGACTGGCGGACCCCTCCTTGCTGGTCGAGATCGACGCCATGGGCGTGATCGGCTGAGCTTCAAGCTGGCGGCAGGCCTTCAGGCCTGCCGCTGCTGCTCCTGCTCCATGCGCCGCTCGAGGAGCTTCCTGAAGCGCATGGCGCCGGCATCCAGCCCGAGATTGAGGTAGGGCGTCTTGCGCTCGGCCATGCCCTTTTGGACGCGCACCAGAATGTCCCGGTCCTCGATGAAGGCCATCCGCGCCCCGGCCAGCATCCGCTCCGAGATCGTCTTGTCGTCGGGGTCGGTGTTGCGGTGCTGGAACCAGTAGTAGCGGGTGTTCTCCTCGTCGATGGGCGTCATGAAATTGTACGAGATGTTGATGTAGGTCTTCTCGTGCAGCGGCTTGTCGGCCCCGCCGGTGCCGGTCGGCGTGAAGACCGACTTGTTGATGGCGATCGCCGGCAGCTGGCACTCGTAATGCTGCTTGCGGTCGCAATTGCCCTCGAACTTCACCAGATCCGCATAATAGGGCGGCACCGGGCGGTCGTGAATCCAGCGCGAGACCAGAACCCCGTTCTCGAGCGTGTCGATCTCGAGGGGCTGATTCTCGGTGCCCGCCCCGGCGAAGGACGAGACGTGGACCCACGCCACATGGGACGGATCGAGCAGATTGTCGACGACGTAGAGATAGTTGCAGGCGATATCCATCTCGCCGCCGTCGGTCATGCCCCAGGAGGGATTTTCGAAGTTCTCGATGGGGAAGATCTCGTCCGGGTTCGCCAGCTCCGGCTCACCCATCCAGATCCACAAGAGGTTCCATTTGTCGGCGACCGGGTAGCTGCGGACCACCGCGCGCTTGGGGATCATGCCTTCTTGGGTCGGAGCCCTGACGCACGAGCCGGAGCAGTCGAAGGTCAGCCCGTGATAGCCGCACTCGACGGTATCGCCGATGAGCTTGCCGGCCGACAACGGCAGCTTGCGGTGCGGACAGGCATCCTCCAGCGCCACGGGCCGGCCGCTCTCCGTACGATAGAGAACGATCTCCTCGCCGAGGATCCGCGTCGGACGAAGCTCACGCCCGACATCCTTGCTCCAGCTCGCCACGTACCATGCATTCCGCAAGAACATCTGCGTCGACCCCGGGTGCTGCAACTGACTGAAAACCGGCCGCAATCCGGGCCGGCCGCGGAACTCCCGCGCCTTCTCGAAGCCTGCCCGGAATGAAGGGGAGGAGCAATTCCATTTTGATAAATCGTACTATCAAGCCTGCTAATGGCCCTTCGTCGCGCAGCGCCTGGCGTCGGCCCCGGTGGCCACGCCTGGACCGCGCCGGTGGACAGATCGAGGCCGCCGCCCCGGCTGCAGGCCGGCATCATGCTGGCCATGTCGCGGGCCAACTCGATCCGGCGGCTCCGGGATGGCCGTTGTCCGTACTGCAGCAAGTCGGCCCACGACCAGGCAGCAAACGGATTCAGGCTGCCTTGAATGAGTTCTTCAACTGGACACCTCCGATAACGCCGCGTTCTCGAGCCTTCGGGCGAGATCTTGGGCGGCGTTATCGAAGGGGGCCAGGTTTCCGGTGGCCTCCATGTGCTTCGAGACTTGGCTCAAGGCCGGGGCGCACGACGCAGCTCGGTCCCGCTCGTGCCGGAAGCAAGCGCAAATGGAGCATCGAGGGTGGCGAGGAAGCCATATTGAGAGGGCGCGCGTGTTCCCGACCTGGCATCGGCAGTTCGGCAGGCGGGGTGATCGGGTAGACCGGCTTCCCGCCCCGGAAGCGCGTCATAGTCTATTGCAGAACAGCCGAAGCGCCACAGAGCAGTTTGCGGGTACGGCATCAAGAAAGCGCCGTAGCGCACGGGATCGCCGATTCAGGCTTGCCACCGAGATTGTCTCGTCCCGATATCGACTACGAGAGGCATGAAGGCGGCAGGGTGGATCAACGATCAAAACTCCCGGACGACCGCATCGAGCTAGCCCGAAAAAAGAGAATAGAGAGGCCGCCCGAAAGACGGCCTCTCTGAAGTTGCTTCGGTTCGCTCGTCAGATGATGTCGAAGTCGTTGCCGCTCAGCCGCGACTTGTCCACGCCTTCGAGCAGAATGTAGTTGTCGCCTGTCTGGTCGAGCTGGATGATCACGCCATCGTCGCTGTCGATCATCGCGGCGAGGACATCGTCGAAGGTCTCGAAATCGAGGCCGACAAGCTCGATCGTGTCCTTGCGGACCTGGAAGTCGACGATGACGTCGGCGCCAGAGTTGGCTGCGAACACGAACGTGTCGCGGCCATTGCCTCCGCGCAGCACGTCGTCTCCCTCCCCGCCGATCAGCCGGTCCTTGCCGTTGCCGCCGTAGAGGTAGTCGTCGCCGGCGCCGCCCTCCAGCAGGTCGTCGCCGTTGCCGCCGTGGAGTTCGTCATCGCCTTCCCCGCCGAACAGCTGGTCCTTGCCGTTGCCGCCGTGGAGTGCGTCGTCGCCGGCGCCACCTTTGAGGATGTCGCTGCCGAAGCCGCCGTGGATCTCGTCGTCGCCGTCGCCTCCATCAAGCTCGTCGGCCCGCATGCCGCCACGGATGACGTCGTCGCCGGCGTCGCCGTAGATCTTGTTGGCCCGGAAGAACTCGCCGCGCAGCACATCGTCACCGGCCGTGCCCATCGTCCAGCCCTCATAGGGATTGGACGCCTCGACCATCACCGTCACGGCCGCCTCCGACGTGCCACCCTTGCCGTCGGACACGGTGTAGGTGAACGACGCCTCGCCGGTGAACCCATCGGCCGGGGTGAAGATGACGTTCTCGCCATCCAGCTCCACCGTGCCGCCCGTTCCCGCGGTTACCGACGTGATGGACAGCGTGTCGCCATCGGCATCCGCGTCGTTCGCCAGGAGCGTCGCCGCGGCGATGGTGGCCGCAACGCCGGCGGCGATGATGACGCTGTCGTTGCCCGCCACCGGCGCCCGGTTGGGCTGCGGGCGCACAGTGACCGTCACCGACCCCGTGTCCTCGCCGCCCTTGCCGTCCGCGACGGTGTAGGTGAAGGACGCCTCACCGGCGAACCCGGCCTCCGGGGTGAACACCACCTTGCCATCGACCAGCTCCACCGTGCCGCTCACCGCGTCCTGCACCGAGGTGATGGTCAGGGTGTCGCCGTCCGCATCACGGTCATTGGCGAGCAGGCTGGCAAGCGACGCCGACAGCGGCTTGTCCTGCAGCGCGTAGAACCGATCATTGCCGGCCACCGGAGCCTGGTTGGACGCGGCATCGACCGTAACCGTAACCGTCGCCTCCGACGTGCCGCCCTTACCGTCGGAAACGGTGTAGGTGAAAGAAGCCTCGCCCACGAAGCCGGCGGCCGGGGTGAACACCACGTTACCGGCGTCATCGAGTGTGGCGGTCCCGCCGGCCGCATCCTGGACGGAAACGATCGTCAGCTCGTCACCATCGGCGTCGCTGTCATTGGCGATGAGCAGCGCCGCCGCCAGCACCAGCCCTTCACCGGACCGGGTGGTAAAGCCCTCGTCGTCGGCTGCGACGGGCGCGGTGTTGTCACCCGGCTCCGGCTGATCGTCGCCGGCCAGGGAAACGACCGTCACGTCGTCGAACGACACGCCGGCGCTATCCCACGAGAACAGGCCGACCGTGCCCTTGGACTGCGCATGGTCCTCGATCGCGTAGGCGAACAGCGCCATGTCGTCCACGTAGGCCTGGATCTGGTTGTCCTTGACCTCGACGCGAAGCTGGAAGGCATTGTCCGGCGTGTAAACTGCCGGGAACTCGGCGAGGAACTGCTCGACGCCGTCCTTCATCTGGATGAGGTGGAACAGGCTGCCGTGGCGCTGCCCCAGGTTCGCATCCAGCTCGAGCTTATAGTAGTTGTTCGCGTCCTGGTAGTAGAACAGCAGTCCCAGGGCCCCGTTGTCCGGCGACTGGATGGTGGCCTCGACCGCGTAGTCGCTCCACTCCTGCGCCGCCGGATCGTTGAACAGCGCGTAGGTGCCCTTGCGGAGCATGTTGGCGCCGTCGCCGAGCGGGCTCCAGCCCTTCTGCCAATCATCGCCGTTGGAGGCTCCGTTCCAGATGAGCTGGCGGCTCGCCAGATCACTCGTCTGCACGAGCCTGCCGTCCTGGAGCTCCCAGTGCGAGGACGTGCCGTCCTCGCCGACGCCGCCGAACTCGCCTTCGTCGACGATGGTCCAGCTCGCCAGCGACGCCGCCGAGCCGAAGTCCTCGGCGAGCAGCACCTTGGACTTGGCCACCGCGTCGACCCGCACCGTGTCCGTCGCCGTCTTGCCGTTGGCGTCGGTCACGGTCAGCTCGAGCGCATGGTTGCCGGTTCCGAGCGTCACCTCGGCAGTCTTGCCCTCGGCAACGACCTCGCCCTGCTCGTTGGTCCAGACATAGCTGACGATATCGGCGAGCCCGTAAGAGCCTTGCGCAGAGAGCGCCACCGTCACATTGCCGTCCCCGTCGACATCGAGGGCACGGACGTCGTCGCCGGCGTGGGCCGACAGCGTCACCTTGTTGACCGCGACGTTATCGAACTGCGAGCTCTTCTGGTAGTGCGACAGGAAGCCGACCGTGCCGCCGGCCAGCGGCGTCTCGTCGACGACCGTCCCGAAGACGTTGTGCCCGTCGAGGAACACGTTGATCTCGCCTTCGACGACCGCCACCTTGAGGTGGAAATCGCGGGTCCACGGCGTACCGGCATTGACCTGCGCGAGCACGCTCTCGACACCGTTCACCACCTTCACCAGCGAACGGGTGTTGGTCTCGGCATTCAGGACGACCTTATAGTGATTCTTGTCATCCTGGTAATAGAAGACGACGCCGATTCCGTCATTGTCCGTGGTGTGCAGCGTCGCTTCGAACTCGTAGTTTGACCATGACAGGGCGCCTTCGTCGTCCCAGACGAGGTAGTTGTCGGCGGAGTTCGATTGCTCGTACACGCGGCCTTCGAGCGCGTCCTGCCCCTCGTCGACGGTATCGCGCAGGTGCGCGCTCCCCTTGACGATGAAGCTGCCGATGCCGGTGCCGACCTGTCCGGGGGTCACCTCGGCGTTGCCGAAATCGTCCGCCAGGTCGGGATTGCCGAAATTGATCTGGGCAGAAAGCTCGGTCGGCGGGGTGCTGACGATGCCGCCGGCAGTCACGCCGCCCAGCTCCGCGATTTCTGCGTCGCTGTAGACCTTGTCGGTGAACAGAACGCTCGAGGCGTAGAGGCTCGACGTTTCTCCGTTCTCGTCGGAAAACAGGAGCACACCCTTGCTGACGTCAATCGCGTAACGGTCAACACCCATGGTCTGGGTGCCGACCTTCACGCCATCGACGTACTTCGACAGCCTGACGCTGCCGTTACCAAGATCCTCGACCGTGAGGGCGACGCGCTGCCACTGGTCGTACTTGAACGATCCGGGATACTGGCTGTTGATCCCGATACCGCCCGTACCATTGTTGTTGTTCCGGATGAACAACTCGGCATCGCTGCTATTGGCGAGATCGCTCTGGAAGAGCGAGGTGAAGCCACTAGCGGTGGCCGACGGCACCATCACGTCGAAGATGAACGTGTAGCTGGTGACCATGGTGCCGGACGGAGCGGACGCGTCAGGCGCCAGCTGCAAACCCTGGCTCGGCGCCAGCTTGGGGATGAACATGACCGGCGCATCGGCATCACCCCCGGTCGGCGCGCCCGGCACTGCCGGCACGTCGAAGTCCTCGACGGAGTCGTAGGTGATCTCCTGGCCGCCCTGCGGAGCCATGGTGCCGGCGCCGAAAGCGGGGTCGCTGCTGTCGGCATCGAAATCGAACTGCACCGAGTTGGCAGAAGGGGCGGTGGCGAGAATGCCGCCATCCCTGGCGCCGCCGAGCTCCTGCACCTCCTGCGCGGTGAAAACCTTGTCGGTCACCAGCACGCTGGAGACGTAGGCATTGCTCGTCTCTCCATCATTGTCGGCGAGCAGCAGGAAGCCTTTTTCCGGATCGAGCTTGTAGCGACCGCTATTCGTTGCCACCTGCTCTCCGGCGAGAGCGCCGTCGATGTATTTCGACAGCGTAAGGCTGCCATCGGGATTTTCGGTGAAGGTCACCACGACCCGATGCCAGGCATCGAAGGTGAACGATCCATCGTACTTCTGCATCGACCCGATGCCAGCCGTCTCGCCGCTCTTCTTCAGGAACAGCTCGGCATCCGCACTCGTGGCGCCGCCGTCGATCTGCAGCAGTCCGGTATAGTTCTGTGCCCCTGCGGACGGCACCAGGATGTCGAAGGCGATCGAGTAGGAGGCGAGCACCGTGCCCGCAGCCATATCGAATGCAGGAGTGATCTTGATGCCCTGCGTTCCCGATGCCTTGGGAACGAAGGCAAAGTCGCTCGTCGAAGGCGCGGCCTGCCCGGGCAGCGGAGCGATCTCGAACTCCTGCGGAGTGCCCGAAGTCAGGGTGATCTCTGGACCCGGCCGGCTCCAGCCATTGGCATCGCCGTCGTTGAAGTTGTCGACCAGCAGCGTGTCGTCGTTGGAGACGATGACGAGCACGTCGTCGGTGGAGACGCGGCCCTGGCTGTCGGTGACGGTCAGTGTCAGCGCATGGTGCCCGGCACCAAGCTCAAGCGTCGGCCTGGCGTCGGTCGAGACAACGTTGCCGTCCCGATCGGTCCACTGATAGACGAGGCCTTCGTCATCGGTGGGGTTGATCGTCCAGTCTCCGTCGAGCGTGACGAGCGCTTTCTCCTGGCCCGGCTCCGCCGCGACAAACTGGTCGTTACCAGCCTTGGCAATGGCCACGACCTCGGGCGGACCGACGTAGAGATCAAGCGTCTCCTCGTGGCCGCGATACTCGCCGGTCAGACCGTCGCGATCGAGCTCGCCGTCACCGCGACCGCCAGTGAGATAGCCGTCCAGCTCGGTGAAGTAGGTGGAGGTGTAGACCGCATTGTTGTCCGGGTCGATCGTCAGCAGGCGGATTGCGCCGTTACCGCCGTTGCTGCCGCTGCCGATCCAGCCCCCGCTGGTGATCTCGGAGGAGATACCGTTCTGGTAGTTCACCAGCATCTGGTAGACGGGATTGCCGAACTGGTCGTAGCTGACCAGCGTTTCAGCACCGTCGCCGAAGATGTGGCCGGAGAAGGTGAACGAGACGTTCGAGTACTTCTGGATAAGCTCCCGATACATCGTCTCGCCATCGTTGGCGCCGTGGACGCTATTTCCCATGCCGTAGTCATAGCCGGCGCCCTCGCCATAGAGCGGCGCGCCAGTGGCATCGTGCCGTCCGGCCCAGTTCATATAGGAGTGGTTGGCGAGAATCACGCGGTGGTCGAGATGCTCCTCGATGACCTCGCCGGCCCAGCGGATCACGTCGTCGCGGGGACCGAACTCGAGGCTGAGCACCAGCCATTTCGTGCCATCCGGCGCGGTGAACGTATGGTAGTTGTTGGCGCTGCGCGTCGGCTCCTGATCGTAGACACCGCCGAACGTGTCAGGATTGGTCTCAGCCTGCTTCTCGGGCGAAAATCGGTTGTCCAGCGGATCGGTCGAGTGATTGGCAGCGTTGCCCGTGTTCTGGTCGTGGTTGCCGGGCAGCAGGGAGTAGGGAATCTCGCCATCGAGAATGCGCAGCGCCTGCTCGGCATAAGGCCAGTGATGGGCGTCGCTGTTGTTGGTGGTGATGTCACCGACGTGGATGACGAACTCGATGTTCAGGCTGTCCTTGTTGTCGACCAGCCAGTTCGTCATGTTCTCGAAGATGTAAGCCCGCGACGCGTTGGTATAATTCTGCGTATCGGGAAGCACCGCGATCGTGTAGGCGTTCTCGCCGGTCACGCGCACACGGACATCATCCGAGACGCTGTTGCCGGCTGCATCGGTGGCGGTGATCTTGAGATCGCTGTAGCCGAGAGTCTCCAGGAAATCGATGGTGAGCTCGCTTCCGTCGATCGTGACGGCTGCCACGGAGGGATCACTGCTCTCGACCGTGTAGGTCAGGTTCTGACCGGAAAATACCCCGTTCAGATCGATCACGCGATTCTCTGAACCGCGCTTCGTAATGAAGTCGAGAATGGGATTGCTGATGCTGGCCATAGGTCCTCGTCCTGTCCTGGTCCCGCCCTCGACTTGCAGTGCGGGCCTCATGATCGATTCCTCGGCGGAGCCACCAGCGAAGGTTCCCCACCGTTTCCGCACGGCACTAGCTAGGCATTCCAGATGACAGGTTCGTGAAACGAGCCATTCGCAGCCATTCAAATAGCCAATACGGCGTATCTGTTTTCCATCCGCTTCGATCAGCCAAGCTCTGCAGCCAATGAGCCTCTTGATCCGGGCGGGTCTCCGATTCAGGCGTCGCACCGGCAGGCAACAGGGTGGTGACGATGGAGGGACTGCTCCGGCTGGACGACGAGGCGTGGGCGGTGATCGGGCCGCTTTTGCCGAAGAACCGGCCGGGCGCGCGGCGGGCGGACGACCGGCGGGTGATCAGCGGGATCCTGCGCGTGCTGCGCCCGGGCTGAAGCTGGCGCGACTGCCCGCAGGCCTACGGGTCCTGGACGACCGTCTGCAACCGGTGGTCGCGGCGGCGGCTGCTCGAGGCCCTGGCCGAGGCCGGGGCGCCGGGCGGCAGCGTCGCCATCGCCAGCACCTGGGTGCGGCGCTCGGCCGGCGGCGGAAAAGGGGGTACAAAAACAGGCGATCGACGTCTCGCGGGGCGGCCGGACCACGAAAAGCCAGCGAGCGACCTCCCCGGGCGGCCGCTCGCGCTCATCCTGACGCCCGGCGACACCGCCGGCAGCCGCGTCGCGGGCGAGCTGCTGGCGGCGGCGGGACCGGCGACCCGCATCATCACCGGCCGCGGCTACGACGCCGACGCGCTGCGGCAGGAGATCGTCGAGCGCGGCAGCGCGCCGGTGATCCCCGGCCGCCGCAGCCGCAAGCGCCCCCTCAGCCACGCCCCCCCGCGCCTGGCGCGAGCGCTGGCGGGTCGAGGCGGCGATCAACCGGCTGAAGGATTTCCGCCGCATCGCGACAAGCTTGCGGCAGGTTTCCAGTCCGCCGGCGCCCTGGCGGCCGTCGTGACCTCCTGGGTTTGATTGAGTCCGGACCCTAAACGCGCGTTATTGCGCGCGGCAGCGATCACAATTCCGAAACACTGCGCAATTAGTCTGTTGCTAGGCTGAATTTACCGGCGCGCCTCGGAATATTCTCCGAGATGCCGAGTAAATTCATGCCGGTGTTTTCATAAACCTCGAATCGTGTAAGGCCATGTCAGTCACTCAGCTCCGCGCCTTCCATCTCGTTGCTGCAGCGGGCGGTTATTCGCAAGCGGCTCGCGAGATGGCGGTCAGCCAGTCGACGCTCTCGGCCCACGTACGCCAGCTCGAAGCGGCGTCCGGATTGGCTCTGTTCGAGCGCAAGCCGCGCGGCGTTGTCCTGACGCCGGATGGCGAGGCCCTGTATCAGGTTACGTCCCGCCTGTTCACGGCGCTCGCCGAGGCGCGCATCATCCTCAAGCGGGAGGCTGCCGATGGCGGGCGGCTGCGCGTTGCTGCCGATGGCGCCGGCCACTGCCTGCCGATCCTGAGCGCGCTGCGGCAGCGCCGGCCGAACCTGGTTTTCTCCCTCCAGGTGCTGAATTCCGGCGCCGTGATCGAACAGTTGCTGGATTACCGCGCCGATGCAGGGATCACGGCGCAGGCTCCATCGAACGAGCGCATTTATTCCCGCCCACTGACGAGCATGCGGGTCGGCGCTTTCGTGCCGAAGGAGCATTCCTGGGCCCGGCGCGGCAGGCTCAGGATGAAAGATCTCGAAGGTTGCGCCTTCGTGCTGCGCGAGCGCGGCTCACGCACGCGCGCGGTTTTCGAACAGAACCTGGAAAGGCACGACGTGACGCTCGGCCCCGTGCTCGAAGTCTCGACCCGCGAGGGTGTGCGCGAAGCCGTCGCCGCCGGATTCGGCGTCGGCGTGACGGCCGATCTGGAATTCGGCTTCGATGCCCGGCTGCGCTATCTGCCGATCAGCGACGCGACCGAGACAATCGACGAGTTCGTGGTCTGTCTCGAGGAGCGCAAGCGTGTACCGGTCATCGCGGAGTTCTTCGCCTGCGCCGACGCCGTCATTCTTCCCTCAGGGCACGAGCGAACTGATCCATCAGAGGCTTGACGAGATAGCTCAACGCGGTTCGCTCGCCGGTCTGCAGGTAAACCTCCGCCGGCATGCCGGGCAACACCTTGATAGTTGCTATCTCCGCCAACTCTGACTCGGGCAGAGCGATTTGCGCCACGTAATAGCTCATGCCCGTTTGCTCGTTGGTCGTCAGATCCGCCGAGACGCGGCTTACGACGCCGTCGAGCTCCGGGGTCGTTTTCTGGTTGAATGCCGCCAGCCTCAAGACGGCGGGCTGTCCGACGGCGACCTGGTCGATGTCGTTCGGTGCGATCTGCGTTTCGACGACCAGCCTGTCGTCCCCGGGTACGATCAGCATCACCGTCTCGCCGGCACCGATGACACCGCCGACCGTATGCGCCGTCAACTGATGGACCGCTCCAGCGATCGGTGCCCTTAGATCGATGCGGGTGAGCTTGTCCTGCGCGGCGATCTGGCGTTCCTGCAGCTCTGCCCACTTGGCCTCGAGCTCGCGCAGCTGCTCGATGACCTCGGCCCGCATTTTCTGGTCGAGCTGGATGATCTGGAGCTCCGTCTCACTGAGGCGACCCCGCGAGCGGGCCCGTTCCGCCTGCAATCGGCCGCGATCGCCCTCGATGCCGATGCGCTCGCGCTGCATGGCCCGGAGGCGCGTCACGGGCGTCAGTCCCTTGTCGTAGAGCTGGGTGAGACCGGCGATCTCCTCCGCAATGACGGCGAGCTCGGCCGTTTTGGCCTCGATCTGGGCGGTCAATCCCGCCGCCTCGTCGCCGAGCTGACCGATCTGGGCGCGCAGCTGCGCCACCTCTCCTTCCCGCGCGGTGCGGCGCGACGCGAACAGGCTGATCTCGCCGTCGAGCGCCCGCGCCACCTTGGGTTCCGTGCGGCGGGCGAGGAGATCGTCGTCATAGCGGATCTCGGCCAGACCATCCCGCTCCGCCTCCAGGCGAGCCCGCCGTGCGGCCAGCTCGACGAGTTGCGAATCCACGACCATCAGGTTGGCGCGGGTCACCGTATCGTCGAGGCGGATCAGCAGGTCGCCCGCCTCCACGCTCTCGCCCTCGCTCACCATGATCGCGCCGACGACGCCGCCGTCAGGATGCTGCACGCGCTTGACGTAACTCTCCACCACCACCGTGCCGGCGGCGACCACGGCTCCCTTCAACTGTGCGACGGCTGCCCATCCGCCGCCCCCGACGAGCAGAAACAGGACCGCCGCGACACCGACCCTCAAGTTGCGCCCGATGCCGTCATCATCCGGCTTGGCGGCTCGACGCACGGTCGCGGGCTCCTGGAGCTGGTCGGACTCGGTCATCGTCATGCAGCCCTCGGCTTTTGAAGAACCTTGCCGAGCACCTCCTCCTTCGGTCCGAAGGCGAGCTGCTGGCCACTTTGCATCATCAGCACGAGGTCGACGGCGGCCAATGCGCTCGGCCGGTGTGCCACGACGACCACGACGCGCTTTGCCTGGCGCGCCCACTTGATGGCGCGCGTGAGGGCAGCCTCCCCATCGGCGTCGAGATTGGAGTTGGGCTCGTCGAGCACGATCAGGAACGGCTCGCCGTAGAGCGCCCGGGCCAGCGCGATGCGCTGGCGCTCCCCGCCAGACAGGGCAGTGCCGCCTTCGCCAAGCTTCGTATCGTACCCGTTCGGAAGCCTCTGGATGAGGTCGTGCACGCCCGCGCGTTCGGCAGCGGCGATGATGTCGCCGGGCTCGGCGTTCTTGGAGAAGCGTGCGATGTTCTCGGCGATGGTCCCATCGAACAGCTCGATATCCTGCGGCAGATAGCCGATATGGGCACCGAGCGCCACAGGGTCCCAGTGCTCGATGGCCCCACCGTCGAGGCGAACACTGCCTTTGGATGCGGGCCAGGCCCCCACCAGTGCCCGGGCGAGGCTCGATTTTCCGGAACCTGTCGGACCGATGACGCCGACGGCGCTGCCGGCTTCGGCGGTGAAGGTCACACCGCTGATGGTCGCCTTCGCTTGGCCCGGCGGCGCCACGGCCATCGCCTGCACGTCGAGGCGCGACACGGGAGCCGGCAGGGCCATCGGCTTCGGCTGCGGCGGGAGTTCACGGGACAAGGTGGACAGCCGGCCACGGCTTTGGCGGGCCGCGATGAAATTGCGCCAGTTGGCGATGGCGAGCTCGACAGGCGCCAGTGCACGCGCCGAGAGAATCGATGCGGCGATCATGGCACCCGCAGACGCTTCACCTTCAATGGCCAGCCACGCACCGGAGGCCAGCATCAGCGACTGCAGCATGAAGCGGAACACCTTGCTCAGCGCGGACAGGTCGCTGGAAATTCTCACGGCGCGCCCGTTGTCGGCGAGGAAGGCGACGTGGGCCTGGTCCCAGCGGGCGCGCATTTCCTCGCCCATGCCCATCGCCCTGATGGTCTCGGCGTTGCGGCAGTACGTTTCGGCCAGCCCGTTACGCGCCGAAGAGCGCTGCCCGGCAAGGCGCGTCGGCGACTTCGTTGCGAACTCCGTTATCAGCATGAACGAGCAAAGAACGATGATACCGGCGAGCCCTACCGCCCCGAGCAGTGGATGCAGCAGGTACAGCATCGCGAGATAAAGCGGCATCCAGGGCAGATCGAAAATCGCGATCGGCCCCTGGCCGGACAGAAAATGGCGCAGCTGATCGAGGTCGCGGAGCGGCTGCTGCACACTGCCCTCGCGTCCACGTCGCTGCAGCAGGGTCGACATCATCTCGAACGACAGGCCGCGCAACCTGGAATCCAGGCGCAAGCCGAGGCCAACCAGGACCCGCGCACGGATCAGGTCGAAAATGCCCTGGAAAACATAAAGAAAGACGGCCAGGGCGAGCAGCGCGACGAGTGTGGGCACGCTGCGGCTGGCCAGCACCCGATCATAAATCTGCAGCATGAAGAACGGGCCGGTCAGCATCAGCAGATTGATGACGCAACTGAACGCGACTACGGCCATCAGCACCGACCGGCAGGACCGGAAAGCCGCATCGATCGGCGACGCTGTCATCAGACCAACGCCCTGCGCAGCACCGCGCTCATGATGTCGATCAGTATCACCGTCAGGACGACGATGATGACGATGGCGGCAGTCTCCGCGTATTGAAAGCTGCGGATGCATTCGTAAAGCGACTGCCCGATACCACCGGCACCGACGATGCCGAGCACGGTGGCCGAGCGCACATTCGTCTCGAAGCGGTAGAGCGTGAAGGAGCTCCAGAGCGGCATCACTTGCGGGATGATCCCGAAGATCACTTCCTGCAGCCGGGTGCCGCCGGTGGCGCGGATGCCCTCGACCGGCCTCGGGTCGATCGCCTCGACCGCTTCCGAGAACAGCTTGGCGACGATGCCGATATTGTGCACGGCCAGCGCCAGCACGCCCGCGATCGGCCCCAAGCCTACCGCGACTACAAACAGCAGCGCGAAAATGATCTCGTTGATGGCGCGGCACGCGTCCATCAGGCGTCGGGTCGGCTGAACGACCCACTGCGGGCAGACATTGGCAGAACTCACGATGGCGAAGGGAACGCCAAGGAACACGGCTAGCGCGGTGCCCCAGATTGCCATCTGGACCGTCTCGACCATTTCCGAGACGTAGGCCTGCCATTCATAAAAGTTCGGCTTGAGGAAGGCAGCGCCGAACTCGGCCATATTGCGCCAGTCGGTGATCAGGCCGCCCGCCTTGTGCATTTCGGCCGGTCCCCAGCTCCAGACGAGCAGAGCCGCCAGGACGACCCACAACAGCCACCCTTGCGCGCGAGCCAGCAGAGGCGGCTGCGGCACCTCGATCCCGGCGAGCGCCGGCGCAGAATTGCGGCTGTGCGTCGTTGCATTCGCCATGGATAATCTCCCGAGTGCAAGGACACAGGCTCGCGGAGGCCGCGGCCTGTGTCCTCTTGTGTCCAGCTCTGTTGCGGCGTTTACTTCTTCAGTGCCGCGAGCTTCTTGGAGACTTCCTCAAACTCGGCCTGCAGCTCCTTGAGCTTCGCAGCCCTGTCGGCAGCCGGCATTTTCTCGTCGCCCTGGAGCTTCATGATGTCTTTGTTCAGCTCCATCTGGCGAATAGGCAGAAGCTGATTGTTGTCGGACTTCTTGAAGGGCGCCCAGCCAAGGTCGAGCAGGATCTTCTGCGCCTTCGCATCGGCATCCGGGTTGCCGCTGTTGCCGTAGCTAAGGAGCCAGCTGGAGATCTTCTCCTTGACGCCGGCATCGAGATCCTTGCGCCAGACCAGCGGGTCGGAGGGGATCAGCGGCGAGGTCCAGACGACGCGGATATTCTCGCGGGCGGCCGGATTGGTCTTCTCGAGGCGCTCGAGGCTCTCGCTGTTGTTGGCTGCGGCGTCCACGAGCTTGTTGGCGACGGCCAGAGCATTGGCTTCGTGATTGGCGTTACGCACGGTCTTGAAGCACTGCTTGGGGTCGATGTTCCGGGCCGAGAACACAAACGTCGTCGGCACCAGGAAGCCGGAGGTCGAGTTCGGATCGCCGATGCCGAAGTCGAGCGACTGGTCGCACTTCAGCACGTCGTCGAGCGACTGGAACGGGCTGTCCTTGTGCACGAGGATGTGCGCGAAGTAACCTTCGGAGCCGTTGCTGGCCACCGTCTGGGCGAACACCTCGCCATCGGCGCGGTCGACGGCTTCCATCGCCGATTTGTTGCCGTACCATGCGAGCTGCACCTTGTTGAAGCGCATGCCCTCGATGATGCCGGCATAGTCGGAAGCGAAGAAGGCGTTGATCTTGTAGCCGGTCCCCTTCTCCATGTCGGCCAGGAATGGCGCCCAGGTCGTCTTCAGGTTAGAGGAGGACTCGGTCGAGATGATGCCGAAGTTGATCTCATCTTCGGCCTGCGCCGGCGCCACTGCCGCCGTCGCCGCGATGGTCAGAGCGGCCAGAGTTCTGCGAAGCATGTCCTAGTTCCTTGCCGTGTAGCTTTCGTCGTGACTCGAAATCTCGCCGGGCATCCCCCGGGAGTCATGAAGGTCCCGCCAGCTGGACCGCATTTTGCTCGATCGCTTACCTGGCCGCGGCTGCGACCGCGGCATCCGCCACCCAGACAGAAGGCTCGGCCGCAACCGGTCGCGACGGCACCGTTGATCTCTGCACGCACGATGGATTCATGCTCAACCCGGGCGGAACGAGCTCCGCACTCTCCGCACCGTAGAGCTCGCTCAAGAAGGCCGGCGTCAGGGCGTCCGAGGGGCCGTCGTAAACGATGCGGCCGCCGCGAAGGGCAATGGTGCGCGGACAATAGCTCAGCGCGTATTCGATCTGATGCAGCGAGACGACGACGGTGATCCCATCCTCGCGATTGACCTCGGCGAGAATGTCCATCACGCGGCGCGCCGAGTTTGGATCAAGCGAGGCGATCGGCTCGTCGGCCAGAAGGATCTCCGCCCCCTGAACGAGCGTCCGGGCAATGGCCGCCCGCTGCTGCTGGCCGCCCGACAATGCCGACCCGCGCTTGAGCGCGTGCTCGGCAATGCCAACGCGCGCCAGCGCAGCCATCGCCTGCTGCCGCTCTGATCGGCGGAACCACGCCAGGGTGCCGCGCCACGCGGGAAGCCGGCCGAGGAGGCCGAGGCAGACGTTGGTCAGCACCGGCAGTCGCGGCACGAGATTGAATTGCTGAAAGACGACCCCGACGCGAGCCCTGAGCTTGCCAGCGGCGCTGCTGATGCGCCCTGCCGTCTGCATTGGCGTGCCGAAAATGCGCACTTGGGCCGCCGGGGTCGGTTGGCCGGCCGTCGACTTCTTGGCCCCATCGATCGGGAGGAGGCCCGCGATCGTGCGGATAAGGGTGGATTTGCCCGATCCGGAGGCACCGATCAGCGCCACCATCTCGCCTTTGCCAACCGAGAAATTCATGTCCGTCAGCACCGGCGAGCCCGAATTGTAGGTCTTGCAGACGCCGAGCAGTTCGATTGCCGTGGTCAAAGCGCAGTCTCTCCCGTTTTCTGGAGGGACTGCTACAAGCCGGAGATGACAATTGGGCGACAGCTGCATGCAGGCTGAGTAACAATGCACGGTCATTGGAAGGCTGAGCGCCGTTCGCCGACCGGTGGAATTGCGTTCAACTGTCGCTCAAGGTTCGGCCTCGCTGTTCTCCAACGAGGCCCGTGCGCATAGCGAGCGCCGGGGTCATCGTGGTCGGGCCGGGTGCCCGGGCGGCACCACTCGGGCGGTCTTGCGGCCTCTCGCGCGCGGTTGCTCGAGCGTCTTCCCGTCAGGCAGACGCAACTCGCCCCTCGAGCCATCGCCAGCGGCCGGGATTGCAGGCGATGTCGGCCATGATCACGGTCGCCTCGGTGCATTCGATGCCGATTCTGCGGATCACGAGCCTTATCCGGTCCTTCTTCCGGGCGAAGACGTGCCCGACGCGGGCGCGGATCGCGGACTTCCCGGCGTTGCCCCTCGCCGTGCGGCGCGGCATCGGCCCAGACCTCCGATGCCTTCCTGCCCGCTCTGATCGCCGCCTTCTCCTCCTCCGCATGGCGCTGCCGGGTCGCAGCCACAGGCTCGCATCGAGGATCTGCCCCGACATCGGCAGCCAGCCGGCCTCCTTGATCGCCCGGTCGAGGCGGACAAGGAGCCTGTCCAGGGCACCGGCCCGGGTCAGCGCCTCGCGAACGTCCCGAAGCGTGTTGGCGTCCGGCGCCGGATCGGCGATCGACAGGCCGCAAAACCGCATCCAGGAGAGCCGGTCAGGCCCCGGAATGCCCGGCCATGACGCCCATGTCCGTTCGTCTCGACCAGGCGACACGCGCCGGTTACCGGGTGCTCGGCCATTCCGACATGGGGCGCGAGCCGATGGATAGCTACTACCGTCCGCTGGGAGCGCGCGTTGCGGGTATGGAGAAGCGCCTCGAAGGCACCCGCGTTCTAGAGGGCCTGCGTGCCGAGCTTGCTGCCTACAACGTCAGCGACGGGATCGTGAGCTTCGAGATGGTCGTGCTGCACAACCCCTGACGGGCGGTGCGATCTCATCTCCAACCACAGCACGGCAGGCATTGCCCTGCCGACGGCGACATGACGATGGACTTTTCAACGGAGTACGAGACCCGGGCCGACGCGATCGCGGAGCTCTTCAGGGCGACCTTCACCGCCTCCGAGAGCGCGGAGGAAGGGGCGCTGATCGGCGACCTCGCGCGCCGCCTGGCGGTGGAAACGCCCGCCGAGGATCTTCGCGTCTTCACGGCCTGGGAGGATGCAGCACGCGTCGGCGGCATCTTCTTCACGCGCCTTACCTATGCGGGCGATCCGCGCACGGTCTTCATGATGGCACCGGTGGCAGTGGCGGCCGACCGGCAGGGCAAGGGCATCGGGCAACAGCTGATCGCCCACGGCCTGGCCGCGCTTCGGCAGGAGGGGGTGGACATCGCCGTGACTTATGGCGATCCAGCTTTCTACGGCCGGGTCGGGTTCAACCCCGTCTTCGAGGCCGACCTTCCCGCGCCGCAACCGCTCCAGCAGCCGCAGGGCTGGATCGCGCAATCCCTGACCAAGGTGCCGCTGACGCCGCTGCGCGGTCCAGCTCGCTGCGTCGCCGCCTTTGACGACCCAGCGCTCTGGTAGGCCCATCGTCCGCGACGACGCCGCTTTTCTGCCGGCGGCACGCCTGCCCCTCGAGAAGGGCCGCTCCTTCAGCGGATTCGTGCGCAGCGCGATGAACGCCAGGCGGCTATCCGCCTGCAAATCCGCCACGAAACGCCTACCGCGCGTTCTCTGGGTAACGACGCAAGCCGGGCGAACCGCCGCAGAAGGTGTGCCGGCCTGACGGACGGAACCGGCTGAACATGTTGGCCTTTGCAAAGCGGAACCGGACCGGACGAGGTTCGGTCGCCCCGGCCAAACGCCTTTGAGACGACAAGAAAAAAGTCCGTGGGCGGGACCTCATCTGGGTGCGCTACAAGAAAATGGCGGAGGGAGTGGGATTCGAACCCACGGTACGCTCGCGCGCACAACGGTTTTCGAGACCGCCCCGTTCAACCGCTCCGGCATCCCTCCGCAGCGCGGGCGTGCGTCTTGTAGTCGAGGGCGCGCCACACCGCAAGCCGTGCGTGGCGGTTGACAGCCCGTTCCATCCCATCGACAAGCATCTCGATCGATTTTTCATTCCCGGGGAGGTAGATAACGATGTTTGTGCGTCGCGCAGCGCTTGCCGCAGCCCTGCTGGCCACGCCGGCGGCCGCCATGGCCGACAGCGTCACCGACCAGCTCGACGAGGGCCGCACCCTCTACGAGGAGGGCGACTTCGCCGGCGCGATCACCGAGCTCGAGTTCGCGATCAAGGAGATCCGCGGCAAGGTCGCGGGCCAGTATGTCGAGACGCTGCCGGAGCCGCCGGCCGGCTGGACCGCCGAGCCGGCCCAGCAGGAAGGTGCAGCGGCCTTCATGGGCGGCGGCACGATGATCAGCCGCAGCTACCGCGCCGAGAGCGGCCAGGGCAGCATCGAGGCGCAGCTCATGGTCGACAACCCGATGATCCAGGGATTTGCGGCGATGCTCGGCAACCCGGCCCTGATGGCCGGCCAGCCCAACATGAAGCGGGTGCGCGTGGGCCGCGAGAACGCGATGCTGAACTGGGACGAGAGTGCGGGGAGCGGCGAGATCACCCTGGTGATGGGCCGGGCGATGATCAAGCTGGAGGGCAGCGGCCTTGCCGGGCCCGAGCAGCTCGAGGAGCTGCTCAAGGCGTGGGACATCAAGAAGGTCAAGGATCTCGCCGGCTGAGGACCGAGGGAGGGGCGCCGCCGCATGGCGCCCCTCGCGCGGCCGCCGCGGGCGCTTCAGATCTGCGACTGGACGTAGTTCTGCGGCCCGACCTTCTCCATCAGCGCCAGCTCGGTGCGCAGATGGTCGAGATGCTTCTCCTCGTCGGCGAGGATCCGCACGAAGAGGTCGCGGGTGACATAGTCGTGCGCCCGCTCGCAGTCGCCGATCCCTGCGACCAGCGTGGCGCAGGCCCGCTCCTCGATGGCGAGATCGCCCTCGAGCACGCCGCGAACGTCCGCACCGACCAGCAGCGTGCCCAGCTCCTGCAGGTTGGGCGTGCCGCCCAGGAGCAGGATCCGGTCGATCAGCAGCTTGGCATGCTCGTGCTCTTCCTGCGACTCGCCATATTCGGCGACGCTCATCCGCGACAGGCCCCAGTCCTCCAGCATGCGGGCATGCACCAGGAACTGGTTGATGGCGGTAAGCTCGTTCTTGAGGGCCTCGTTCAGCCGCTCGAGGACCTTGGGGTCGACGTCCATCCGCTCCTCCGGGACCACCGGCCGCCGCCGGGCGGCGGAAACGCCAGAACCATGCAGCCGCGCCGCCTTTGCGTCAACGCGCGAGCGCCCGGCGGGTATGGCGGAGCGACGGCCTCAGGCCGCCTCTTCCGCCGCTGATGCGGGCACTGCCTCGCGCGGTTGGGCCGGCTGGGCGGCGTGACCGGCCTGGGCCAGCGCGCGCATCTCCGGCAGGCAGCGGCCGCAGCGCGGCCGGCAGCCCATGGCGCGGAAAAGCGCCCCGGGGGTCGGGCAGTCGGTCGCGGCGGCGGCAGAACGCAGCCGCCGGTCCGACAGGTTGTTGCAGACACACACGATCATGGGAGACTTCTGTCGTGAGGACTGGCGGCCTGCAACAACGATGTTTGGGAATCGTCCTAGAGTGATTCCAAAAGATCGGCTTGTTGTTTGCACGACCGTGTTAACGGCTTGTTGATCTTGAATCGTTCTATTTGGTCGCACCCGCCCTTCTCCCGGAGATTGCCGGTGACCGACCCCGCCCCGCTCCTCGAGATCCGCCGCATCGGCAACGTGCTCAGGGTCGCGGCCCTCGATCCGCGGACTTTGGCCGAGGCGGTGTTCATGGCGCCGGCAGCCGCCGACCGCACCGTCCTCCTGCGCCTGGCGCATCGCAAGCTTGCACGTATGAATGCCGAAGCGGCACGGTCCTTGCCCGTTGCGCGTGGCCAGCCCTTCCTCTAAACGCGAATCATGTCTCGTCGGCCGCTCGACGGCCCACCAAAACGCGAACGAGACAGCGCCGGGGTCCGGCGACAGGGGAGGCAGAGACGGCATGCTCTACTTCACGCAGCAACTCATCAACGGGCTTGCCCTCGGCGCCGTCTACGGCCTGATCGCCATCGGCTACAGCATGGTCTACGGCATCATCGGCATGATCAATTTCGCCCATGGCGAGATCTACATGATCGGCGCCTTCCTCTCGGTCATCGCCTTCACCACGCTCGGCATGGCCGGCATCACCTGGGCGCCGCTGGCCCTGCTGGTGGTGCTGCTGCTCGCCATGACCATCACCGCTGCCTATGGCTGGGCCGTCGAGCGGCTCGCCTACCGGCCGCTGCGCGGCTCGTTCCGCCTCGCCCCGCTGATCTCGGCGATCGGCATGTCGATCTTCCTGCAGAGCTACGTGCAGATCACCCAGGGGGCCAAGATCAAGCCGCTGCAGCCCATCGTCAGCGGCGGCTTCGTGTTCAGCGATCCCTCGGGCTTCACCGTCACCATCAGCTACATCCAGATCGTCATCATCCTGCTCACCGTGACCTTGATGGCAGGCTTCACCTGGCTGATCGGCAGCACCTCGCTGGGGCGCTCGCAGCGGGCTTGCGAGCAGGATCTCAAGATGGCCGGGCTGTGCGGGGTCAATGTCGACCGCACCATCTCGCTGACCTTCGTGATGGGCGCGGCGCTCGCCGCGGTCGCCGGCATCATGGCCACCCTCTATTACGGTGTGATCGACTTCTTCATCGGCTTCCTCGCCGGCATCAAGGCCTTCACCGCAGCCGTGCTGGGCGGAATCGGCTCGATCCCGGGCGCCATGCTGGGCGGCCTGCTGCTGGGCCTGGTCGAGGCTTTCTGGTCCGGCTACTTCACCATCCAGTACAAGGACGTCGCCGCCTTCGGCATCCTCGTCATCGTGCTGATCTTCCTGCCCACCGGCCTGATGGGGCGGCCCGAGATCGAGAAGGTCTGAGCCGATGGCCATCGCAGAGGCGCGCCCGCAGACCGTCTCGGGCGGATGGACGCCCCAGGACGCCGTCAAGGAGGGGCTGCTCGCCGGCCTCGTGGCGCTGGTGCTGTTCCTCCCCATCATGGGCATGGAGACGGTCGTCGGCAGCGACGGCCGCCTGACCATCGACTTCCACCCCTGGCTGGTCGCCGGCGCCGTGGGCCTGACCGCCGCCGGCCGCATGGGCCTCGGCCTTTGGACCCGGGGTCGGCCGCTGCGCCGCGCCGGCGCCGCCCCGGGCGCCATCAGCCTCTACGTCACGCAGCACGCCTTCTGGCTCGGCATCGCCGGCATCATCGTGGCCTTCGCCCTGCCCGCCATGCCGTTCGCCGACCGCTACGTGGTCGACATCGGCACCACCGTGCTGATCTACGTCATGCTGGGCTGGGGCCTCAACATCGTGGTCGGCCTGGCCGGGCTGCTCGACCTCGGCTACGTCGCCTTCTATGCGGTCGGCGCCTACTCCTACGCGCTCCTCGCCACCACCTTCGGCCTGAGCTTTTGGGAGTGCCTGCCGCTGGCCGGCGCCTTCGCCGCCTTCTTCGGCGTCGTGCTGGGCTTCCCGGTGCTGCGCCTGCGCGGCGACTATCTGGCGATCGTCACGCTGGGCTTCGGCGAGATCATCCGCATCATCCTCCTCAACTGGCAGGAGGTCACCGGCGGCCCCGACGGGATCGGCGGCATCCCCCGCCCGAGCTTCTTCGGCATGGAGTTCACGCGCCGCGCCGGGGAAGGCGAGGTCGCCTTCCACGAGTTCTTCGACATCGCCTACTCGAGCCAGCACCGTGTCGTCTTTCTCTACTATCTGGTCCTGGTGCTGGCGCTGATCACCAACCTCTTCGTCATGCGCATCCGCAAGCTGCCGATCGGGCGCGCCTGGGAGGCGCTGCGCGAGGACGAGATCGCCTGCCGGGCGCTGGGCATCAACCCCACCAACACCAAGCTCACCGCCTTCGCCCTGGGCGCCATGTTCGGCGGCTTTGCGGGCTCCTTCTTCGCCACCCGGCAGGGCTTCATCAGCCCCGAGAGCTTCTCCTTCATCGAGAGCGCCATCATCCTGGCCATCGTCGTGCTGGGCGGCATGGGCAGCCAGATCGGCGTGGTGCTGGCGGCCGCCCTTATCGTGCTGCTGCCGGAGATCGGCCGCGAGTTCGAGCAGTACCGGATGCTGCTGTTCGGCGGGGCGATGGTGCTCATCATGGTCTGGCGGCCGCGCGGCCTGCTGGCCCACCGCGAGCCGACGCTGCGCCTCCACGATGCCAAGGGAGCGGGCCCATGACCGCGGCGCTGGAAGTGCGCCGGCTCACCATGCGCTTTGGCGGCCTGGTGGCTATCGACGATCTGTCGTTCGATGCCGGCGAGCGCGAGATCACCGCGGTAATCGGGCCCAACGGCGCCGGCAAGACCACCGTCTTCAACTGCCTGACCGGCTTCTACAGGCCCACCGTGGGCGAGCTCACCTTCCACGGGACCGACGG
This sequence comes from Geminicoccaceae bacterium 1502E, assembly GCA_033875255.1. Lineage (GTDB taxonomy): Bacteria > Pseudomonadota > Alphaproteobacteria > Geminicoccales > Geminicoccaceae > Marinimicrococcus. The sequence continues at coordinate 46,534 of JAWZSN010000021.1, forward strand.
GCCGATCCTGCTCGAGCGCACCGACGGCTTCAGGATTCCCCGGCACGGCCTCGCCCGGACCTTCCAGAACATCCGCCTCTTTTCCGCCATGAGCGTGCTCGAGAACCTGGTGGTGGCGCAGCACAACCGGCTGATGGCCGCCTCCGCCTTCACCGTGGCCGGCCTTTTGGGCCTCGCCCGCTACCGCAACGCCGAGGCCGAGGCGGTGGGGCTGGCCCGGGAATGGCTCGAGCGCATCGACCTCGTGCACCGCGCCGACGAGCCGGCCGGCAGCCTCGCCTACGGCGAGCAGCGCAAGCTGGAGATCGCCCGCGCGATGTGCACCCGGCCGCGCCTGCTCTGCCTCGACGAGCCGGCCGCCGGCCTCAACCCCCGCGAGACCCACGAGCTGAGCGAGCTTCTCCTGGCGATCCGCGCCGAGTTCGGCGTGGCGGTGCTGCTGATCGAGCACGACATGAGCATGGTGATGCGGATCTCCGACCATGTCGTGGTGCTCGACTATGGCCGCAAGATCGCCGACGGCCGCCCCGAGGCGGTACGCAACGAGCCGGCAGTCATCAAAGCCTATCTCGGCGAGGCCACCGAGGAGGAGCTGCCGCCCGAGGTGGCGCGGGACCTCTCTGCCGCACGGGAGGACCGCCCGTAATGCTCAGTCTCGAGCAGGTGCGCACCCACTATGGCAGCATCGAGGCGCTCAAGGGGGTCACGGTCGAGGTCGGCCAGGGCGAGATCGTGACCATCATCGGCGCCAACGGCGCCGGCAAGTCGACGCTGCTCATGACGATCTGCGGCAGCCCGCAGGCGAGTGGCGGGCGGATCGTCTTCGACGGCCAGGAGATCACCAGGAGGGCGCCCTACGACATCGTCAATCTGGGGATCAGCCAGGCTCCCGAGGGACGGCGGATCTTCCCCCGCATGACGGTGCTCGAGAACCTGCAGATGGGTGCGGTGCCCAGTGGCGGCCGTCATTTCGACGAGGACGTGGAGCAGGTCTTCGCCCTCTTCCCGCGCCTCAAGGAGCGCCTGCACCAGCGCGGCGGCACGCTCTCCGGCGGCGAGCAGCAGATGCTGTGCATCGGCCGTGCCCTGATGGCACGGCCGCGCATGCTGCTGCTCGACGAGCCCTCGCTGGGCATCGCCCCCATCCTCGTGCAGCAGATCTTCGACGCGATCGTCGACATCAATCGCACCCAGGGCCTGCCGATCCTGCTGGTCGAGCAGAACGCCTACCGGGCGCTGCGCATCGCCCGCCGCGCCTATGTGCTGGCGACCGGCCGGGTGGTGATGCAGGGCAGCGGTGCCGAGCTGCTGGCCGATCCCGAGGTGCGCGCCGCCTATCTCGAAGGCGGCCACTGAGGAGCCCTCCATGGAAGACCTTCTCGGCAGCTCGACCGGCGTCTTCATTGGCCTCACCCTGGTGATCGTGGGCGGCGCGGCGATGCTCGCGGGGCGCGCCATCGCCGGCAACTGGAAACCCGCCTGGCAGGTCGTGGCGGCCGCCTTCGGCCTGGCCCTGGCCGACCGGTTCCTGGTCTATGCCCTGTTCGAGGGCCCGCTCCTGCATCTGCCGGGCTTTCTCGTGGCCTTCGCTGTGCTCGCCGGCCTCGGTCTGCTCGCCTGGCGCATCACCCTCGTGACCCGCATGGTGCGCCAGTACCCTTGGCGCTACCGCCGAACGTCGCTTGTCGCTTACGAAGAGAAGAAGGCGTGAGCACCGCCTGCTTCCCGATGCGGGCTCGTGCAAAAGAGGCTCGCCTTGCCGCTTCTCTCATGCTGTCTTTGGCATCAATCCGCCGCGCCTCTCGCACGCGCGGCGCACCAAACGGATCAGGGAGCCGTGCCATGAGACTGATGTCGACATTGCTTCTCAGCGCCGCCGTCTGCGCCATGGGTGCCGGCGCCGCACAGGCCGAGATCGTGATCGCCACGGCTGGGCCGATGACCGGCCAGTACGCCAATTTCGGCGAGCAGATGAAGCGCGGCGCCGAGCTGGCGGTCAAGGCCATCAACGAGGCGGGCGGCGTGCTGGGCGAGGAGCTGCGGCTCGAGATCGGCGACGATGCGTGCGATCCCAAGCAGGCGGTGGCGGTCGCCAACCAGTTCGTGAACCGCGAGGTCGTGTTCGTGGCCGGGCATTTCTGCTCCGGCTCGTCGATCCCCGCTTCCTCGGTCTACAACGAGGAAGGCATCCTGCAGATGTCGCCGGCCTCGACCAACCCCCAGCTCACCGAGCAGGGCTACGACAATGTCTACCGCACCTGCGGGCGCGACGACGTGCAGGGGCAGTACGCGGCCAACTATGTGGTGGACAACGAGCTCGCCGAGAAGGTGGCGATCATCCACGACAAGACCGCCTACGGCAAAGGCCTCGCCGACGAGTTCAAAAAGCAGCTCAACGCGCGCGGCGTCACCGAGGCGATGTACGAGGCGATCAGCCAGGGCGACAAGGACTTCTCGGCGCTGATCACCAAGATGAAGGGCGAGGGCATCGGCCTCATCTATCTGGGCGGCTACCACACCGAGGCCGGGCTGATCGTGCGCCAGGCGCGCGAGCAGGGCCTCGACGCGCAGCTCATGTCCGGCGACGCCCTGGTCGACGCCCAGTACTGGCAGATCACCGGCCCGACCGGCGAAGGCACGCTCATGACCTTCGCCCCCGACCCGCGCAAGAGCGAGGCGGCCGCCAAGGTGGTCGAGCAGTTCCGCGCGCAGGGCTTCGACCCGGAGGGCTACACGCTCTACACCTACGCCGCCATCCAGATCTTCAAGGAAGCCGCCGAGAAGGCCGGCAGCACCGAGCTCGACGCGCTCAACGAGGCGCTCAAGAGCACCAGCTTCGAGACGGTGCTGGGGACCATCCAGTTCGACCAGAAGGGCGACGTCAAGGAGCCCAAATACGTCATGTATCGCTGGCACGACGGCGAGTATGCCGAGATCGGCAGCTGACCGGCATCAAGACCGACTACAGGGGAGAGCCGGGCCGCAAGGCCCGGTTCTCATTTGGGGCTGGCGCGCTGACCCGGCGCTCGGGCATACCTGCCGTAGTGATGGTCATAAAAAGGACGTTGCGGGCATGGCAGTCATCAACCGCGTCGCCGAGTTCCAGGAGGACCTCGCCGCCTGGCGGCGCCATCTGCACCAAAACCCCGAGCTCGGCTTCGAGGAGCACCAGACCTCGGCCTTCGTCGCCGAGAAGCTCAAGGAGTTCGGGGTCGACGAGATCCACGCGGGCATTGCCGGCACCGGCGTGGTGGGGGTGATCCGGGCCGGCAGCGGCACACGCTCCATCGGTATCCGCGCCGACATGGACGCCCTGCCGATCGCGGAGCGTTCCGGCAAGGCGTGGGCCTCGAAGGTGCCGGGCAAGATGCACGCCTGCGGCCATGACGGCCACACCACCCTGCTGCTCGGCGCCGCGCGCTATCTGGCCGAGACGCGCAATTTCGACGGCACCGTCTACTTCTATTTCCAGCCCGCCGAGGAAGGCCTGGGCGGCGCCCGCAAGATGGTCGAGGAGGGCCTGTTCGAGCGCTTCCCGGCCGATCAGGTGTTCGGCCTGCACAACTGGCCGAGCCTGCCGGTGGGCAGCTTCGCCATGTGCGAGGGCCCGGCCATGGCGGCCGCCGACAAGTTCGTCATCGGCCTCACCGGCGTGGGCTGCCACGCCGCCATGCCGCATCTCGGGCGCGACCCGATCATCGCCGCCTCGCTGATCGTCCAGGCCCTGCAGAGCATCGTCTCGCGGCAGATCGACCCGCTCGACAATGCGGTCGTCTCGGTGACCCGCATCAGCGGCGGCGACACGTTCAACGTCGTGCCCGAGCGGGTCGAGATGATCGGCACGGTGCGCACCTACAAGCCCGAGACCCAGGCCTTCATCCGCCAGCGCATGCAGGAGGTGGCCGAAGGCATCGCCGCCGCCCAGGGGCTCGAGGCCAGCTTCGAGTGGCGCGCCGGTTACCCGGCCACCGTGAATGCTTCGCGCGAGGCGGCTCTCGGCGCCGACATCGCCGCCGAGATCGTCGGCGAGGACAAGGTCGACCGCGCGCCGCTGCCGGTGATGGGTGCGGAGGACTTTTCCTACATGCTTCTCCAGCGGCCCGGCGCCTACATCTGGATGGGCAATGGCGGCGGCGACGACGGCAAGGTGCTGCACAGCCCCTATTACGACTTCAACGACGAGGCCCTGCCCTACGGCGTGAGCTACTTCTCGCGTCTCGCCGAGCGGCTCCTGCCCCGCGCCGCCTGATCCCCTCAGCGGCACACCAGGAACGGCCGCGGCCCGAGTTGCCGCGGCCGTTCTGCTTGCCGGGCCAAAGCCGCCGTCGCCCCGGGATTGTGACATCCGGATGATCGGTTAAGATCAGGTCATGATCGGCCGGAAGCGGACCGGCGGATGGTCCGGGCGAGGCGCATGGAACGGGAACGCTACCCCGGTGAGCGCAGTGGGCTGCGGCTCTTCCTGATCGAGCTGCGGCCCGGCGTGGAGCACCAGCTCGGCGCCGACAGCCTGCTGCTCCATGCGATCCGCCGCGCCTTGCGGATCGGCGGTCTGGCGGAGCTGCGGCAGGCGCGGCGTCTCTTCAATGCGCTGCCGCGCGAGCAGCGGCAGAGCCTTTCGCTGGGCGTGGTAGCGCGCATGGCCGAACGAGACGGGGTGCCACGCAGCCGGCGCCGCGAGGATGGGCCGCCGCGCGAGTAAAAGGGGCGCCCAAAGGCGCCCCTGGCGTTCTCAGGCCGCCGGCAGCACGCCTGCGGGATCGACGTCGAAGCGGGCCCCCACCTTGCGCAGATCGGCGATGATGCCGGCATCTAGCGGCAGACCGTGGGCCAGCCGGTCCGCCTTGGCGGCACGCTCCGCATCGCCCGGCAGCAGCACCCGCTCGACGTCCGCCGCCGGCGCGGCCCCGCCGACGCTCGAGCAGAGCTGCTCGACCTCGGCCGCCATGGTCTCGGGATCACCGAGGCGCGCCGGGTCGAACAGGATGGCGATGACGCCGTTGGCCACCGGGCGCTCCTTGTCGGTGGCAAGGCCGTTGCCGGTGAGCGCGCCGCCGAGGAGCTCGCAGAACACCGCCAGCGCCGAGCCCTTGTGCAGGCCCATGGCGCGCAGCGCCCCCGGGCCGCCGCGCGGGTCGGGCACGGCGGCGTCGATGGTCTCGCCGTAGAGCACCCGCGGATCGCCGGTCGGCTCGCCCTCGGCGCTGATCAGCGGCTCGTTGGCAAGCGGCTTGCCGCCACGCGCGGCCACCAGGCACTTGCCCTCGGCCACCGCCGAGGTGGCGAAATCGGCGATCACGGGCGGACGGCCGCGCCGTGGCACGCCGGCGCTGAAGGGGGCGGTCGAGAGCACCCGCTCGCGCGAGCCGAAGGGGGCCACCAGGCAGGAGCGGCGGACATTGACGAAATAGAGCGAGGCCAGCCCCGCCTCCGCCGCCCGCTCGGCATAGGCGCCGACCCGGCCGATATGGCCGGCATTGCGCAGCGCGCCCAGCGCCACACCGGACCCGCTCGCGCGGTCGATCAGGCGGTCGACGAAGAGCCGCGTGACCCGCTGCCCGAACCCCTGCCTGGCGTCCATGACGAGGATCGCGCCGGCGTCGGTGACGATCTCAGGCTCGGCGCCGGCCACCAGCCAGCCGCGGTCGAGCCAGTCGACATAGCGCGCGAGCCGCACGATCCCGTGGCTGTCGTGGCCGCACAGATTGGCGTCCACCAGATGCTCGGCGACGATCGCCGCTTCTTCGGCGGGACAGCCTGCCCTGACGAACACCTCGGTGGCGAACGCCACCAGCTTTCCCGCATCAACGCTCACCGCAGCCATCAGGATGCGCTTCCCTTCTCGCCAAGATCCCAGAACAGGCCGGCCATGATCGCCAGCCCCTCGCGTGCGACCGGCGCCAGCAGATGCTCGTCTGGAGCATGCTGCGAGCAGCCGGCATAGGAATGCGGCACCCACACGGTGGGTAGGCCCAGGATCTCCGCGAACACCTCGTTGGGCAGCGAGCCGCCGAGATTGGGAAGGATCGCGGGTGCCGTACCGGTGGTGGCCTCGACGGAGCGGACCGCCCAGCGGACCCAGGGATCGTCGGGGTCGAGGCGGGTGGCGGTCATCAGCTCGGTCCTCTGCGCCACCTCGATCATCCCGTAGCCCTGTGCTGCCAGATGCGCGCGGACATGCTCGAGGATCCGCTGCGCGTCGGTGCCGACCACGAAGCGGAGCTGCAGGACCGCCCTTGCCGCGGCCGGGATGGCATTGGCGGGCCGCGCCGGGTTGCCGGTCTCGTAGGCCAGCACCTCGAGGCTGTTCCAGCCGAAGACCCGCTCGCCCGGCGACAGCCCCGGCTCGCCCCAGCCGCTGTCGACCGCGGGCCCTGCCGCCGCGCCCACCGCACCGAGATCGGCGATGGCCCGGCGCACCGGCTCGGGAATGGCTGGCGGCCGCAGACCCTCCACGAGGATGCGGCCGTTGCCGTCGACCATCGAGGCGATGGCGTTGGCGAGGATGGTGCCGGGATTGGCCAGCAGGCCGCCCCAGTTGCCGGAATGATGCGCCCCCTCACGCAGGGCGAGGGACAGCTCGAAATTGATGACGCCGCGCGAGCCCAGGAAGAGGGTCGGCCGGTCGGGACGAAAGCGCGGACCGTCCGAGGCGATGAGCAGATCGGCTGCGAGCGCGTCCCTCTCCTGCCGGCAGATCTCCGCCAGGCCGGGCGAGCCGGTCTCCTCGCCCATCTCGACGATCAGCTTGACGTTGAAGCCGAGCCGGCCGCCGCGAGCCTCCATGACCTGCTCGAGGGCCGCCAGATTGATCGCGTGCTGCCCCTTATTGTCGGCGGCGCCGCGGCCGTACCAGCGCTCGCCGTCGCGCGCGAGCTGCCAGGGCCCCTGCCCCCTGGTCCAGCCCTCCTCGTAGCCCAGCACCACGTCGCCGTGGCCGTAGGTGAGGACGGTGGGCAGCCCGCCCCCCTCGTGCCGCTCGGCCAGCAGGAAGGGACCGTAGCCCGCGACCGGGTTGGGCAGGATGCGGGTGGCAAAGCCCAGACGGCCGAGCCAGGGGACCAGCGCCTCGTCGAGATAGCGGCGCAGCTCGGCCTCGCGGCCGGGAGCCTGGCTCTCGGTCGGCATCGCCACCAGGCCCGCCAGGAGCTCCTCGAAGCGGCCCTCGTCGAAATAGCGCTCCGCCCGGCCGACCGCGTCCTGTCGTGTCACGATGCCTTCCTCAGCGTCTCGTCGTCGTGGAGATGGCATTCGACCATGCCCGGATGGCAGACCAGCGGCCGCGGCGGCACTGTCTTGCAGACGCCCATGCACTCGGGGCAGCGCGGGTGGAAGGCGCAGCCGGAGGGCGGATCGATGGGATTCGGGAAGGTCGCACCCAGATGCGTCTCCGGCACGCCCTGGCCCGGATCCGGCGTCAGCACCGACTCCAAAAGGGCGCGGGTGTAGGGATGGCGCGGCTCGGCAAACAGCCCCTCGGTCGGCTGCTGCTCGACGATCCGGCCCAGATACATCACCGCTACCCGGTCGGCCAGATGCTCGACCACCGCCAGATTGTGGCTGATCAGGACGTAGCTCAGGCCGAGCTCGCGGCGCAGGTCGACCAGCAGGTTGAGGATCTGCGCCTGCACCGAGACGTCGAGCGCGGAGGTCGGCTCGTCGCAGATCAGCACCTCGGGCCGGATCGCCAGCGCCCGGGCGATCGCCACCCGCTGGCGCTGGCCGCCGGATAGCTGGCTCGGGTAGCTCTCGAGCAGCCGTGCCGGCAGGCCCACCACGTCCATCAGCTCGCGGACCCGCTGCCGCCGCGCCTCGCGGTCGCCGATCCTGTGGACCACCAGCGGCAAGGCGATGATCTGGGCCAGCGTCTTGCGCGGGTTGAGCGAGGAATAGGGGTCCTGGAAGATCGGCTGGACGCGCCGCGCGATGGCCTGCCGGTCGGCCTGGGCGAAGGGCTTGCCGGCCACCCGGATCTCGCCGCTGGAAGGCGGCAGAAGGCCGAGCAGCATCTTGGCGAGCGTGCTCTTGCCGCAGCCGCTCTCGCCTACCAGGCCCAGTGCCTCGCCACGCTCGAGGCGCAGGCTGACGCCGCTCACCGCGTGCAACGGCCGCTTCGGCCGGAAGACCCCCTGCCGCACCATGAAGGTGCGGTGGACGTCCTTGAGCTCGAGGACGGTCTCGCTCATGCGGCCCTCCCGTGCGCCAGGGCCTGCTCGGGCTCCAGCACGCAGCGATAGGCGCGGCCGGGGGCGAGCTCGCGCAGCGCCACGTCCTCCTCGCACGGCGGATGGCGCCACGGGCAGCGATTGCGGAAGGCGCAGCCCTTGAGCTCGCCCACCAGCGAGGGCACCATGCCGGGGATCGAGCCCAGCTTGCCGCCGCGCTCGGTGCGGCCGGGAATGGGGATGCAGCGCAGCAGACCCTGGGTATAGGGGTGCAGCGGCGCGTTGAAGACCTGCTCGGCGGTGCCGCTCTCCACCACCTGGCCGCCATACATCACGGCCACCTTGTCGGCGATCCGCGACACCACCCCCAGATCGTGGGTGATGAACACCATGCCCATGCCCAGCTCGCGCTGCAGGTCGCGCAGCAGATGGAGGATCTGCGCCTGCACGGTGACGTCGAGCGCGGTGGTGGGCTCGTCGGCGATGATGAGATCGGGGCCGCACATCAGCGCCATGGCGATCATCACCCGCTGGCGCAGGCCGCCGGAGAGCTGGTGCGGGTACTGGCCGAGCCGGTCGCCGGCGGCGGTAATGCCGACCTTCTCGAGCAGCTCCACCGCCCTCGCATCCGCCTCTGCGGCACCCACCCGGCGGTGCCGCCGCAACCCCTCTGCAAGCTGGTTGCCGACCGTGTAGGCCGGGTTGAGCGAGGTCATCGGCTCCTGGAAGATCATCGCCATGCGGTTGCCGCGGATATCCGCCATGCGCCGCTCGCTCAGGGCCGCGAGATCCTGCCCATCGAGAGCCAGCCGCGCGGCGCTGCGCCTGGCGCGGCGCGGCAGCAGGTCCATCACGGCCAGCGAGGTCAGCGACTTGCCGCAGCCGGACTCGCCCACGATGCACAAGGTCTCGCCGCGCTCGACGGTGAAGCTGACGCCGCGGACCGCGTGCAGCGGCCCCTCGGCCAGCGGGATGTCGACGCGCAGGTCCCGGACCTCGAGGAGAGGCGCCATCGGCTCAGTTCCGGCTCTCGGGAGCGGTGACGTCGCGGACGCCGTCGCCCACCAGATTGATGGCCAGCACCAGGACGAACAGCGCCACGCCCGGCACCATGATCACCCAGGGACTGAAGAACATGTACTGCTTGGCCTCCGCGATCATCAGGCCCCATGAGGGAAGCGGCGGCTGCACGCCCAGCCCGAGAAAGGACAAGGCCGCCTCGAGCAGGATGGCGTGGGCGACCTCGAGCGTCGCCACGACGATGATCGGGTTCATGATGTTGGGCAGGATCTCGCCCAGGATGATGCGCGGCGTCGAGCAGCCGATGGCCTGCGCCGCCGCCACATACTCGCTCTCGCGAATCTGCATGGTGGCGCTGCGGGTAACCACCGCGTAGCGATCCCACAAGAGCAGCCCCAGGGTCAGGATCACCACCGTGAGCGAGCCGCCGATCACCCCCACCACGGCCAGCGCCACCAGGACCACCGGCATGCTCAGCCGGGTGGTGACGATGTAGCTGACGACGGAATCGACTCGGCCGCCGAAATAGCCGGCGGCGACGCCCAGGGCGATGCCGATCACCGCCGAGGCGGCAGCCGCCAAAAGGCCGATCATGAGGGAGATCTGCGCGCCGTAGATCAGCCGGCTCAGATAATCGCGGCCGAGCTTGTCGGTGCCCAGCACATGCTCCCAGGTCCCCTTCTCCTGCCAGATCGGTGGAATCAGGCGGCGGCTGACATCCTGCGCATAGGGATCGTGCGGGGCGATCAGCGGCGCCAGAACGGCCACCAGGAGGATCGCCAGCAGGATGACGGAGCCGACCATCAAGCTGTGATTGCCGAAGACGCGGCGGCGCATCCTGGCGCCGGCACCGAGCGCAGGCGCGGCCTCGGCCTTGTCGGGAAGAGCGGTGGCGTTGGTCATGCGACGCGGATCTTCGGATCGAGCCAGGCGTTCAGCAGGTCCGCCAGGAAGGTGAGCAGGATATAGAACATGGCGAGGATCAGCACGACCGCCTGGACCACCGGGAAGTCGTTGCGGGAGATCGATTCCCAGGCGAGATGGCCGAGCCCATGGAGGGCGAAGATGGTCTCGATGACCACCGAGCCGCCCAGCATGAAGCCGAGCTGCACCGCCGCCAGCGCCACCACCGGGATGATGGCGTTGCGTAGGGCGTGCTTGACCAGGACCGTCGACGTCCTGAGGCCCTTGGCGCGGGCCGTGCGGATATAGTCGGAGGAGAGAACGTCGAGCATGCCGGTGCGCGTCAGGCGCATGATCGCAGGCGTAGCGTAGTAGCCCAGGGCGATGGCCGGCAGCACGAAATGTTGCCAGGTGTCGTTGCCCGAGATCGGCAACCAGCGCAGCTGGACGCCGACCACGAGGATCAGCACCAGGGCGAACCAGAAGCTCGGCATGGCCTGGCCGGCCACGGCGATGGTCAGCGCCACCCGGTCCAGCCAGCTGTTGGGGCGGATCGCCGCCACGACGCCGAGAGGGACTGCCAGCACGACCGCGAACGCCAGGGCGATGGCGCCCAGCGTCATGGTCACCGGCAGGCGGTCGAGGACCAGCGTCGAGACGTCCTCGCGGAAGAAGAACGAGCGACCGAAGTCGAACTGCACGGCGCCGGCGAGCCACTCGCCATATTGCACCCAGAGCGGCCGGTCGAGGCCGTACTCGAGGCGGATCTGCTCCACCTGCGCCGGCGTCGCCTCCGGCCCGGCGATGGCCACGGCGAGGTCGCCGGAGAGGTGCAAGAGCAGGAAGCTCACCACCGAGACCGTGAAGGCGACGGAAAGAGCCACCGCCGCCCGCCGCAGGATATAGCCGATCATTCGACGCGGACCCCGCAAAGCCGGGCGCGGGCGCCGCCGCCCGCGCCCCGCCAGCTCACTTCCAGCTGGCCATGTAGAAGCGCACCACCTCGTCGGGCTGAGCCTCGAAGCTCAAGTCGGAGGTGAAGGCGTAGTTGGTCGAGTACGAGAACAGCGGCAGCCAGTAGGCCTGCTCGGCGATCTTCTGCAGGGCCTCGCGATAGAGTTCCTTGCGCTTCGCCGGATCGGTCGTGACGTCGCCCTTCTCGAGCAGCTCCGTGACCTCCGCATCCATGGCGTAGTCGTCGGGGCCGCCCTTGAAGTAGACGCCGGTGAAGGCCGAGACGTCGTTGACCGAGAACGAGCCCCAGGTCTGGCTGTTGAGCGGGACCTTGCCCGCCCGCTGCAGGTCGCGCAGCGCCGCGTACTTCAAGAAGTGCAGGTTGGCGTCGATGCCGACGTCGCGCAGATAGCCCATCATCGCCTCGGTATATTCCCGCTCGCGATAGGCGTAGATGTCGGTCTTGAAGCCGTCCTTGTAGCCGGCCTCGGCCAGCAGCTCCTTGGCCTTCGCCGGATCGTACTCGTACTTCTTCACCGCCTCCATGTCGCAGCCGAACTGGCTGGGAAAGCAGGCGGCGTGCATGACCCGGCTGGCGCCCCGCACGAGATTGTCGACGATGGCCTGCCGGTCGATGGCATGCGCCACCGCGCGCCGCACGCGGATGTCCTTGAAGGGCGAGTCCTCGGCGGTCCGCCCGGCCGCATCCATGGCGAGATAGGCCACCCGCATGGTCTCGGCGTTGAGCACCTCGACATTGGGCATCTGCTCGAGCTGGTCGGCCTGGTCGGCGGGCACGCGCCAGATCCAGTCGACCCCGCCCGTCATCAGCTCGGCAACGCGGGTCTCGGCATCGGGGATGACGCGGAACTCCAGCTTGCCGATGCTGGCCTCGCCGCGCGGGCTGTCCTTGAAATAGCCGTCGAACTTCTCGAGCGAGACGCCCTTGCCGACATCGACCCGGGTGATCTTGTAGGGGCCGGTGCCGACCGGCGCCTTGCTGTAGCCCTCAAGACCGACCTTCTCGAAATACTCGTTGGGGTAGATCGGCGTGGGGCCGGAGAGATATTCGAGCGCCGCCGGGAACGGCCCCTTGGTATGGATGCGGACCTTGTACGGGCCCAGCTTCTCGGCGCTCTCGATCCACTCGACATTCTGCTTGGTGACGACCTTGGCCTCGGGGGTCACCACGTAGTTGAAGGTGAACACCACGTCGTCGGCGTCGAAAGGCTCGCCATTGTGGAAGGTGACCCCCTGGCGAAGCTCGACGTCCAGGGTCTTGTCGTCGACCCATTCCCAGGAGGTCGCGAGCAGCGGCACGTACTCGCCGCTCCCCGGATCGCGCCAGAGCAGCGTGTCCCAGGCGTTACGCGCCAGGATCACGCCCTCGCGGACATTGTTGTGATAGGGGCTGACCGACTCGGGCTCGCTATCGGACGCATAGACCAGAGTGTCGTTGGCCTTGCCCGCCAGCGCCGGCTGGGCGACTGCCAGCGCCGCGGCGACAGCCGCCGACGACAGCACCGCCTTCTTGATCTCGATGCTCATGGCCTCTCCTCGAGAACTCCATGCCGGGAGCGATCGAGCCGACCGTCCGGCGTGACTATCTCCCTTGGGCGGCGCATCGAGACCCTGTCAAGCCGGAGCCCTGCGAGGAAGGGTCTACTCCGTCCGGTTCTGCGGCTCCTCGGTTGCCGGCTCGACGGGATCGGAGGCCTGCGCGGGAGCGGGATCTTGCGGCAGATTCTCGGGCGCGTTCTGGGGCGGGTTCTGGGGCGGGTTCTGGGGCGGGTTCTGCTGGGCCTGCTCGGCGCGGGCGCGCATCACCGCCTGGTCGAGCTCGGTCTGCGAGCAGAGGCCCAAGAGCACCGGATCGCGCGGCCGGATCTCCTGGCTCTTCCAGTGGGTGCGGTCGCGCACCGACTGGACCGTGACCTTGGTGGTCCCGAGGAGCTTGCAGAGCTGCGCGTCCGGGATCTCGGGATGGTGGCGCAGCAGCCAGGCGATGGCGTCCGGGCGGTCCTGGCGCTTGGAGAGCGGCGTGTAGCGCGGCTCCTTGCGCTTGGGCGGCTTGACCTCGGCAGCCACCGAGCGGGCGAGCCGGAGGCGCGCCTTGGCGTCCTTCTCGCAGCGCTCGATCTCGCCGCGGGTCAGCATGCCGGTACCCACCGGGTCGAGCCCGCGGATGCCGGTCGCCACCTCGCCGTCGGCGATGCCCTTGACCTCGAGCACATGGAGACCACAGAAGGCGGCGATCTGCTCGAAGGACAGGCTGGTATTGTCGACGAGCCACACGGCCGTAGCCTTCGGCATCAACGGTCGGTCCATGAAACTCTCCCGGGACGGACAAGGGCGGTGCGGAGCCGGGCGCGGCCCGAGCACCGGCAGGTAGTCGGGGCATCGCGCCGCGTCAAGCAGGGGCGAGGCCGCAGCCGCCTCGCCCCCTCGGCCGGCAGGCTACTCGCGCACCGGCACGGTGTAGTTGAGCGGCAGCCGCCCGCCATCGATATAAACGATCTGCCCGGTAATGTAGCTCGCGTCGTCGCTGGCGAGAAAGAGGGCGAGCTTGGCCACCTCGGACGGCTCGCCGCAGCGGCCCATCGGCGTGCGCGAGAGGATCTTGCGGCGCGCCTCGGCGTCGGTCATCACGGTCTGCAGCATCTCGGTGGCGATCGAGCCCGGGCCTATGCCGTTGACCCGCACCCCCTTGTCGGCCAGCGAGAGGGCCATCACCCGGGTCAGCTGGTTGAGGCCGCCCTTGCTGACCACGTAGGGGATCTGGTTGGGGATCGCCAGGACGCCGTTGACCGAGGACATGTTGACGATGGCGCCGCCGCCGGCGGCCACCATGGCGCGCGCCGCCGCCTGGCCGACGAGGAAGGCGCCCTTCAGGTTGACGCGCAGCACCGCGTCGAAATCGGCCTCGGTGAGATCGAGGAACTCGGCGGTCTTGATGACGCCGGCATTGTTCACCAACACGTCGAGCCTGCCGGCCCACTCCAAGGTGGCGTCGACGAGGGCTGCGGCGGCGGTGGCATTGCCGACATCGGCGCAGTGGAACATCGCCGAGCCGCCCTGCTCGACCAAGGCGCGCACCGTGGCCTCGCCCTTGGCCTCGTCCAGGTCGGCCACCACGACATGGGCACCTTCGGCGGCGAATGCCTCGGCACATGCCCGGCCGATGCCCTGGGCCGCGCCGGTGACGATGACCGCCCTGCCTTCAAAACGCATGAGTATGTTCCGTCCGGGGGTGATCGATCCCTCGTCTCTAGCACTGTCGAGCAGCACCCGTCACGCCGCACCGGGTCATCGGCGTCGGTCGCGAACGCTCACTCGGCCAGGTGGACCGCCCCCGCCATCCAGCGCGGGGACCGCGGCAGCAGCTCCACGACGGCGTCCGCAGCAGGCGGCGCCGCCGGCGCCGCGTCGTGCTCCCGCGCAGGCTCCGGCTGCGGCCGGGCTGGCGCCGCGCGCGGCGCCAGATAGCGCCGGCACGCGGCGATCATCACGTTGGCAAGGAGGAAAGCCGCTTCGCCGCGCCAACCTCCCAGGCTGTCGAGAAGCCCCAGCGGCGCATCGCTGGGCCAGCAGGCGGCGTGCTGGCCGGCGGGAGCCGCAAGCCGGTCGAGCGGTCCCTCGGCCACCAGCCAACGGCCCAGCGCGGCGTCGATCGCCAGATCGCCGACCGCCAGCTCGATCATGCGGCCGTCGCTGGCGAGGCGGCCCTGGTAGGCCAGCCGCCTCACCGCCAGCGGCCCGCGATACAGGCTGAGATGGTGCCCACGGCCGCCGCCGAGGCCGAGGCCGTCGGGCGCCTTGAGGATCTCGAGCTGGCGCAGCCGGAAACGATGCCGGCCCACCAGCAATGGACCTGCAGCCGGGCCCTCGAGGGCGGCCCGCACCAGACGCTCACAGCTCGGACCATAGATGTCCATGGCTCGCCCTTTCGTGCCGGACACGGCGGACGGCAGCCGACTCCCTGCCCGATCGACGTCATCCTCCAGAGATTTCTTACGCGATGTTACCGCATCGCCTCAACCCGCTCGTGCGGCGCGTACCCGGCTAGGGGCGCATCGCGACGTTGCAGCAGATAGAATTGCCAGTTCGGGGAATAATCGGTCACCAGCACGCGCACCTGCACGGTCTCGCCGGGCTGGATGGTGGTGCCGGCGAAGACCACCGCGTCGATCGGCTCGTCGGTCTGCGAGAGCTGGTCGAAGCGGTCCGAGCCGAAGCGCCGCCGGTCGCCCAGGGCCTGGCCGAACGACAGGCCGTCCTCGTAGGGGCTGGGGCGGCTCTTCTGCTCGCGCAGCTCGAGCTCGAAACTGTGCCATGGACGACCCGTGAGATTGCGGACGATCTTGGTGAGCACGAAGCCGACGGCATGGTCCGTCCCGACCCGGTTGCCGAATATCTGCCGCATCCCCCTGATGACGAGGATCGCCGGGCCGTCGCCGGTGATGTCCTCCAGCAGGGTGATGGGATCCTGGTCGGTGCCGGTGCCCCAGCCGCCACGCAGCACCAGCCCGCCCTCCTCGTCGCTGAAGGTGAGCCCCGCCACCGTGACGGGTGCCGCCAGTGCCGAGCCTCCGACGAGCAGCGCGATGAGCGCCGCCGCAGTGTGTCCTGCAAGCACGCCGCCTCCCCTTCCGCTTTCCCGCGAGCCTAACAAAGGAAGTCGCGCCGCGGCCAGCGCCATGCTGGCCTGCCTCGCGATCGTGAGCCTGCTGCCGGCCGGCTGCGCGGCCGAGCGCGACGATGCGGCCGAGACCTGCATGCGCCTCGTGCCCGCCCTGGTGCCGCCGGATGCCCGCCTGGCACTGGTCGCCCCGCTCGTTCCCCAGCCGGACGACGGCACGGCGGTCCGCTTCGTGCTGGCGACCGCAAACGGCCTCCTCGAGAACCGCCTGACCTGCCGGTTCGCACAGCCGACCCCCTGGGGCCCGCCGCGCCTGACCGAGGTCGTCGGGCCCGACGGCCCGGTCGATGCGCTGACGCTGTTCCTGCTGCGCGACTATTGGCTGCCGGGTGGCGGCGGCAGGGAGCTGGTCCGGCGGGCCCCGCCGCCCGGCGGCGCCGGCCAGCTCCTGCAGCAGCTTCTCAACGCCCTGGCGGGCGGCAGTATCTACGCCCTGCTGGCGGTCGCCTACAGCCTCGTCTACGGGCTGATCGGACGGATCCACCTGGCCTTCGGCGACCTCGCCATGGTGGGCGGACACGGCCTGTTCGTGCTGCTCGTGAGCCTTCTGGCGAGCGCTCCGGCACTCGGGCTGCCGCTCGTCTTCCTGCTGGCGGCGGGCGGCGGCACGGCGCTGGCGGCGCTGCTCGCACGGCAGACCGGCAGCGGCCCGGCACTGCCGCTGTGGCACGGCCCCGGCCATGCGGCACTGATCGCCACCTTGGGCCTGTCGCTGGCGCTGCGCGAGGCGGTGCGGCTGGCGCAGGGCGCGCGCGAGGCCTGGCTGCCGCCGCTGCTCGGCGGCGCCCTGACCCTGCCGCTGCCGGACGGCACGATGCTGCATCTCGGTGCCGGCCAGCTGCTCGCCGGCGCCACGGCGCTCGCGGCCTATGCCTCCCTGGCCTTCCTGCTGCACGGCAGCGCCTTCGGGCGCACCGTGCGGGCCTGCGCCGACGATGCGCCGATGGCGGCCCTGTGCGGCATCGACCCGGCCCGCACCCTGCGCGCGGTCTTCGCCATCGGCGGCGCCTTCGCGGCCCTCGCCGGGGCGGTCATGCTGCTGGTCTACGGCACGATCGGCGTGGAGGGCGGCTTTCTGCTCGGCCTCAAGGCCATCACCGCGGCCCTTCTCGGCGGCATGGGCTCGGTCCACGGAGCGATGCTGGGCGGCCTGCTGATCGGCCTGCTGGAGAGCGGATGGGCCGTGTTCTTCGGCGGCCAGTGGCGCGAGGTGGCGGTCTTCGCGCTCCTGGCGCTGGTCCTGCTGCTCAGGCCCGGCGGCCTCGCCGGCCAGCCCCCCGCCCTTGCCAACGATCGCTTCCGTCCCCGCTGACGCCCTCCTCGTCCGCCTCGTAGAACGCGAAGACCTCTTCCTGGCGGCGCCGCACCAGCGCCTCGGCGGCAGCACCGGCCGAGGGACCGTCATAGAGCCCCTCGGCGCGTAGCGCGGTGAAATAGCCCTCGCCCGGCAGGCCGTCGCTCTTGCGCACCACGAGGACCGCCAGATCCGGCCCGCCGCGCGCCTCGACCGAGCTGCAGACGCGGCCCAGGTCGCGGCACAGCGCACCCACCGTGATGGGCGTGACCTTGCGGCCGAAATAGCCCAGCAGCTGGCCGTAGGTGACCGGACGGCGCTCGCGCGCCGCCTGGATCAGTACCGCCTCGAGACGCTCGTGATCGACCACGGCCGGCCCTCACTCGGCCGCGCGCACACGGGCCGCGCGGGGCCGGACCAGCGCGAAGAGCACGAGCGAGAGCAGCGCCATGGCGAACGGCACGGCCGCCAGCGCATCGACACTGCTGGCGAAGGCGCTGGCAAGCGCGGTGCCCATCACGCCCGCCGCCATCTGCAAAAAGCCCATCATCGCGGAGGCGGCGCCGGCCGCCTGCGGGAAAGGAGCCAGGGCGTCGACGGTGGCGCCGGGCAGGAGCATCGCCGCGCCGAAGGCCCAGCACATCACCGGCAGTGCCACGCCGGGCACCGAGGGCGGCAGGAGCTGGAGGCCTGCCACGAGGCCGAGCCCGCCCAGCAGCGTCAGGAGGATGCCGCCCAGGACCAGGGCGCGCGCCTCGTGCCGGCGCAGCAGCCGGTTGGTGACGAAGGACCCGGCAAAGAAAGCGAAGGCGCTGGTCAGCATCACCAGGGCGAAGCTCTCCGGCGTGAGGCCGATGGCATCGACATAGACGAAGGGCGTGACCGAGTGGAAGGTGTAGAGGCCGCCCACCGCCAGCGCCGAGACCGCGACATTGCGCAGATAGACCGGCTCGCCCAGCAGCAGGCGGTAGTTGGCCAGCATGCGCAGCAGGTCGAAAGCCTGCGGGTCGGGCGTGCGGTTGGTCTCGGGGGTGGCCGCCATGAGCGCCATGAGAAGCACGCCGTAGGCCGCCATGACGAGGAAGATCGCGTGCCAGCCGGAAAAACGCAGAAGGAAGCTGCCGATGATCGGCCCGAGGGCCGGAGCGATGCTCAGGAACATGGCGATGGTCACCATGATCCGCGCCGCCACCTGGCCGGTGAAGCAGTCGCGCACCATGGCGCGCGACAGAGCGACCCCGGCGCAGCCGCCCACCCCCTGGACTACCCGACCGATCAGCAGCCCCTCCACGGACTGGGAAGCGACGACCAGCAGCGAGCCCGCCACGTAGACGGCCGAGAAGAGGAGGACCACGAGGCGCCGGCCGAGTCTGTCCGAGAGAGGCCCGCAGAGCAGCTGGGCAAGCGCGAAGCCCGCCAGATAGACGGTGAGGCTGAGCTTGATCATCGCCGCGTCGGTGTGCAGCTCGCGCACCAGGCTCGGCATCGCCGGGGTGTAGAGGGAGAGGCTGAGCGGCCCGATGATGACCATCACCGAGGCGATCAGGGTGAGGCGGCGCTCGCTGATCATGCGCAGGCTCCCCGCGGCCGGGCAGCGCGCATGCGGCGCAGGTTGCAGCGCACCGCCTCGAGGGCCTCCAGCGCCCGCTCCATCTCGGCCGCCGGAACGCCGTCGGTCGCCTCCGCGCGCAGCTCGGCGCTGAGCTCGCGAAAGCGCGCCAGAACGTCGGCCGCCGCCGCCGCCAGGACGATCTGCTTGGCGCGACGGTCGCGCGGGTCGGGGTGCCGCTCGACCAGCCGACGAGCTTCGAGCCCGTCGACCAGGCGCACCGCGGTCATCACCTCGACACCCATGCTCTCGGCGAGGTCGGTGCTGCGGGTCGGCCCCAAGCGGTTGAGGTGGAGCAGCGTCCGCGCCTCGCCGAGCGTGAGGGCGAGGCCGCGCGCCGCGGCACGATCCACCAATAGCTGGGCCAGGAGCCGCGCCACGTCGCCGCACAGCATCCCGAGTGTGTCGCGCATGGGAGTCCTTCGCGAAAAATAAAGACAGGCTTAAAGTAAGTCTGCCTTACTATCTCGCGAAGCGCCGCCGCTGCACGGCTGGCCTGCACGCTTGCGGGAACCCTGAAAAAACGAAAGCCCGCCTGAAGAGGCGGGCTGTCGCTGGTCGTGCCGAAAGGCGGTGCCTAGAGCTCGTCACGCTCCGCGCGCTTGCGCATCAGCTTGCGGTAGCGGCGGATCGCCTCGGCCTTCTCGCGGGCCCGGCGCTCCGACGGCTTCTCGTAGTGCCGACGCATCCGCATCTCGCGATACAGACCCTCGCGCTGCATCTTCTTCTTGAGGGCACGCAGCGCCTGGTCGACGTTGTTGTCGCGAACCTGAACCTCGATGATGGCACGAACTCCTTCGTTTGGCCCCGATTTCGGGACGGCAACAGGCATTCCGGCAAACGCGGACTGACGGTTTCTATATCATCGCCTCGCGCGGTCGCCAAGAGACTAGCGACAGGCGAGCAGCCGGCATTGCAGAGCCTTCGACCCCGCGTCCGATGCGCGCCTGCTCTTGCCGCAGGTGCAGGCCGGGGGCAAGAGCGGGCGCGCCATGTCGCAGCGCCGGCGCTATGATCGGGCCTGCGGGGCGAAGCGCTCGATGCGGGCCGCAAGGAGAGGCGAGATGGCCGACCAGACCGCGCCCGGCGCCGGGCAGGAGCGCGAGCCGGCGGGCGACGCGACGGCCTTGCTGTGGGCCCAGCTGGCGGAGCGACGGCTGGGCGGATGGCGTTTCGAGCGGCGCCCGCCGGTGCCGCCATGGGTCGCCGAGTTCGCCTGCGAGGAGGCGGCGCTGGTGATCGGCCTGGACGCCGGCGCTGAAGGTACGGACGCCGGCGATCTCTCCCGCGACCGCGAGCTGGCGGCGCGCGGCTGGCGGGTGCTGCGCTTCGCGCGCGCCGAGGTGGAAGGCAATCTCGCCGGCGTGCTGGCCGCCCTGGCAGCGATGCTGGGCCGCCGCGAAGCGCGCTGACCCGCGGTCAGCCGGCCGGCGCCGCCTCGCCGAGAGAAGCGCGCCCGGCCTCGCGCTGACGCGCCCCCGCCTCATCGTAGAGAAACGGCAGGAAGGCATAGCGGCGGCCAACGCTGACCGGCGTCGCCTCGTGCAACAGCGAGCAGGAGAACACCACGGCTCCACCGGTCGGCGGCCGGTAGCAGCGAGGCCCGAACTCCGGAAACCGCAGGTCGCCGCCTTCGTACTCCTCGGCGTTGAGGTTGATGGAGACGGCAAAGCGGCGGTGGGCGGTCCCTTTGGTCGTGTTGTCGCGGTGCGGGCGAAAGTGCCCCCCCTCGGCGCTGTCGTAGCAGGACACGATGTAGCGCTCCATGCGGGTCGCCTGGAACTGGAAGGCCTTGTGGATCTCGGGAAGCAGCCTGCGCACGATCCTCTCGCGCAGCGCCCGGCGGGTCGCCGCATCCTCGATCGCGTGATCGGCACGCCGTTTGTGGGCAGGGTCGCTCACCAGCACCGTCCGGCCTTCGATCTCGCGCATGAAGCCCGACTCCCTGCCGCCATGCCGCTCATAGAGCCCGATCAGGTGGCGGCACAAGGCAGGCTCGAGCACCCTCGGCAGGATCAGGACCGGTGCGACCTGCTCGACGCCGGCGTGAGCGGCCGGCGGCGGCAGGGCCTCGACGAGTCGCAGCGCCGCCTCGGCCTGGGCCAGCGGCAGCACGGCCACCACCCGCAGCATCGGGTCGAGCACCAGCCACAACGGCCTGAAGGGCTCGCCCTCGCGCACGGCGCCGTAGAGCCGTCCGATCGCACCATCGCGGTCGAAAAAGTAGCGGATCCCGGGAACCGACTGACGCAGCCGCCCCTGTGCCTCGTCCTCGGGGTCGGCCGAGACACCGAAGAAGCAGGCCCGCTCGTCGTCGAACAGCCGGCGCCGCGCAGCCACCGCGCGCAAGGCCGCGGCGGCCGCCGGCTCTGCGGCCGAGCCGAGAAAGCACAGGACCACCCAGCGGCCGGCCGCGGAGGCGAACACGTAGCGCGGGTTGCTGCCGGTGCGCCCGGTGAACCAGGGAGCCGGGTCGCCCGGCGTCAGCCCCGCCAGCGACCCGAAGCTCCCCTCGCGACTTTCCCTCGAGCAACCGCCACCCGCCACGCCATCGCGGCCCGAGGCGCCGACGTCCATCATCCACCTCCCTCTTCCCCGCTCGCACCCCTAGGGGATCCTAGCAGGACGCCACGCGCGGGGGCAGTGGGGCGGCGGGAGGGGCGGCGGGAGGGGCGGCGGGCTGCCGCCGTGCCCTCGGCCCGCTCCCGGCCATCAGCGCCTCGAGCGCCGCGTCGCGGAAGCCGCGCCCCTCCGCCAGCTGCGGCAGGGTGACGTCGCCGCCGACATTGAGCTCGAGCAGCTCTACCCGGCCATTGGTGACCGCCACGTCCCAGGCCTGCAGCCGCAGCCAGTCATGGGCCGCCGCCGCCCCGAGCGCGGTCTCGACCGCGGCGGCAAAGCCAGGCACCTCGAGGCCCGGCAGCAACCGGCCGCTGTCGGGATGACAAGAGACCTCCTGCGGCCCCGCCGGCCCGCTTTGCAGCGCGCGCACCACCCGCCCCTGCTCGGCATCGAGGAGGCACAGAAGATTGCCAGCGTGGCGAAAATTGTCGGCGCTGTTGGGACCCGCCGGGATCTTCCAGAGCGCCTTCACGAGCCGCGCCCGGCCAGAATCGAGCACCACCACGAGGCGCAGCGTCGCCAGCCGCGCGCCGCACAGCCGCTCGATCGCGGGATGCGGCCGCAGGCATGGCTGGACCAGCCAGCCGTCGCCGGCCTCAAGGCCGGCGGCGAGCGCCTCGACCGGCACGATAGCGCCACTGCCGACCCGCACGCTGTCGCTCGCGGCATCGTAGCCCTGCAGGGCGCAAAACCCGTCGCTGAACATGCCCCTGACCGGCTTCACCACGCAGGGCCAGACAGGGCACTGCCTCAGCCATGCGGCCAGCGCGCCGGCGCTGCGCAGCACCGGGACGCGGCCGGCCGCGCGGGTCGGGTGGTAGAGGGCGAGCACGGGCGGCGTCGGCAGGCCGAGCGCTTCCATATAGGCCCAGTAGGCGACCTTGTCGTGGGCGAGCGCCACCGAGAGCGGCTCGGCGAGCTTGCGAAAAATGGCGTTCTGCGCGGCGAGGCCGACAAAGCGGCGTTTCTCGGCGAGCTCCAGCTCCGGCCGCCACAGGCCGTAGAAGAAATATTCGTGCGGCGTCAATCGGCCCGGTCCCAGAGCCAGGCGCAGCATGTCGAGAGCGATCCGCGCCGGACCGCGGCCGGCCGCCGCCGCGGCGGCGAAGCCCGCCTTCAGATCCACCTGCACGGTCGGCCTTGCGGCAGCGCCTGCCCGAGCCATCACCCTCGCTCCCTTCCGCCTTCTCCGGAAACGAGACTATCGGCAGCGGGTTAACAATCTCCTTCAGACTGCCCTTCTCAAGCCATGGCGTAGCCCAGCCGGCGCAGCGCCTCGCGGATCTCCTCGAGGATCATGGGATCGTCGATGGTGGCCGGCGCCTCGAAGGGCCGGCCATCGGCGATCTTCTTCATGGTGCCGCGCAGGATCTTGCCGGAGCGGGTCTTGGGCAGCCTCGGCACCACCGCCGCCAGCTTGAACGCGGCGACCGGCCCGATCGCCTCGCGAACCTTGCGCACCAGCTCCTCGCAGATCTCGGCGTCGGCACGCTCGACACCGCTCTTGAGGACCACGAGGCCCAGCGGCAGCTCGCCCTTGAGCTGGTCGGCGACGCCGATCACCGCGCATTCGGCAACGTCGGGGTGGGCGGCCAGCACCTCCTCCATCGCCCCGGTCGACAAACGGTGGCCGGCGACATTGATGACGTCGTCGATGCGCGACATCACGAAGACGTAGCCGTCCTCGTCGCGATAGCCCGCGTCACCGGTGAGGTAGTAGCCCGGGAAGCGGCGCATGTAGGCCTCCTCGAAGCGCTCGTCGTCCCGCCAGAGCGTCGGCAGGCAGCCCGGCGGCATCGGCAGCCTGATGCAGATGGCGCCGATCCGGCCGGCCGGCAGCGCGCGGCCCTCCTCGTCGAGCACCCGCACGTCGTAGCCCGGCACGGGCAGGGTCGGCGAGCCCGGCTTGACCGGCAGCGCCTCGATCCCCGTGCAGTTGGCACAGATCGACCAGCCGGTCTCGGTCTGCCACCAGTGATCGATCACCGGCACCCGGAGCTTCTCGCGCGCCCACGCGAGCGTGTCGGGATCGCAGCGCTCGCCCGCCAGGAACAGGGTGCGGAAGGCGGAGAGGTCGTGGCGGCCGATGTGGAGACCCTGCGGGTCCTCCTTCTTGATGGCGCGAAAGGCGGTAGGCGCGGTGAACAGGGCCGCCACCTTGTGCTGGCTGGCGACCCGCCAGAAAGCGCCGGGGTCGGGCGTGCCGACGGGCTTGCCCTCGTAGAGGATCGTGGTGTTGCCGTTGAGCAGCGGCCCGTAGACGATGTAGCTGTGGCCGACCACCCAGCCCACGTCGGAGGCCGCCCAGAACACCTCGCCCGGCGCCATGCCGTAGATGTTGCGCATGCTCCACAGCAACGCCACGGCATGGCCGCCATTGTCGCGCACGACCCCCTTGGGGCGTCCGGTGGTGCCGGAGGTGTAGAGGATGTAGAGCGGATCGGTGGCCTCGACCGGCACGCACGGCACCGGGCTGGCGCCGGCCATGCGGGTGTCCCAGTCGAGATCGCGGCCCTCGGTCATCTCGGCCTTGGCCTGCGGCCGCTGAAGGATCACGCAATGGCGCGGCTGGTGGCGGGCTTCGGCCAGCGCCGCGTCGAGCAGCGGCTTGTAGGCGATCACCCGGCTGCCCTCCACGCCGCAGGAGGCGGAGACGACCACGGTCGGCTGCGCATCGTCGATCCGGGCGGCCAGCTCGTGGCTGGCAAAGCCGCCGAAGACCACCGAATGCACCGCGCCGATCCGGGCGCAGGCGAGCATCGCGATCACCGCCTCGGGCACCATCGGCATGTAGAGAATGACCCGGTCGCCCTTGCCGACGCCGCAGCCCGCGAGCACTCCGGCAAAGCGCGCCACCAGGTCCTTGAGCTCGGCGAAGCTGAAGCTCCGCACCGTGCCGGTGACCGGACTGTCGTGGATCAGGGCGGGCTGCCCGCCCCGGCCGTCGGCGACGTGCCGGTCGACGGCGTTGTGGCAGGTGTTGAGCATCCCGCCTTCGAACCAGCGGGCGAAGGGCGGCCGGTCGAAGTTCAGCACCCGGCGCCACGGCCGGTCCCAGTGCAACGCTGTGGCGGCCTCGCTCCAGAAGGCTTCCGGCTCCGCGAGTGACCGCGCATAGACCTGCTCGAAAGCGCCCATGATCGTTCTCTGGCCTCCCCATGACGGTTGGGCGACGATAGAAAGAGTGAACGAGCCCGGCAACGCCGTCCGTGCGCAGACACCCTCCGTGGCGGGGTGTGGTTGCGCCGGCCTTGCGATACCGCGACGCCCGGTGCGCGTCGTCGGGCCGATCGAGGAGATGACCGGGCCTCGGCAAGCGCGCATGCTGCTCCCCCGGGGAGCTTGCGCCTGCCCGGCCCCGCCGGAGGGTCCCGTTC
This sequence comes from Geminicoccaceae bacterium 1502E, assembly GCA_033875255.1. Taxonomy (GTDB): domain Bacteria; phylum Pseudomonadota; class Alphaproteobacteria; order Geminicoccales; family Geminicoccaceae; genus Marinimicrococcus. The sequence goes on from JAWZSN010000021.1 coordinate 71,177, forward strand.
GGCCCCGAGCCGGCGACAGGGGAGCGGACGCGGAATGGAACGCTCGATCTTCGCGTATATCCGGCGCTACAGCTGGCGCCAGCAGCTGGTGATCCTCGGCCTGACGCTCCTCTCCTTCCCGCCGCTCTACCTCACCCTCGAGCTGCCCAAGACCATCATCAATGAGGCGCTCGGCGACAGTGAGGGCCCGTGGCTGCTGTTCGGTCGCTCGTTCAGCCAGGTCGAGTACCTCTTCGCCCTGTGCGCCATCTTCCTGGCGCTGGTGCTCGTTTCCGGCGCCATCAAATATGTGCTCAACGTCTATGCCGGCATCACCGCGGAGCGGATGCTGCGCCGCCTGCGCTACGAGCTTTTCGGCCACGTCCTGCGCTTCCCGCTGCCGCATTTCAGGCGGGTGAGCCAGGGCGAGCTGGTGCAGATGATCAACGCCGAGACCGAGGCCTTGGGCGGCTATGTCGGCGACGCGCTGGCGGTACCGGCGTTCCAGGGCGGCACCCTGCTGACGATCCTGACCTTCATGTTCATGCAGGACCCGATTCTCGGCTTCGCGGCAGTGGCCCTCTATCCGCTGCAGATCTACCTGATCCCGCGTCTGCAGCGAAAGGTTAACGCGCTGGGCAAGCAGCGCGTCCTGCAGGTCCGCCGCAATGCCGAGAAGATCAGCGAGACCGTGGCCGGCGTGCGCGATATCCGCGCCAATGACGCCACCCGCTACGAGCGGGCTCGATTCAGCGAGCAGCTCGGCCAGGTATTCTGGATCCGCTTCGATATCTACAAAAAGAAGTTTCTCATCAAGTTCATCAACAACTTCATCGCCCAGCTCGGTCCGTTTTTCTTCTTCTCGATCGGCGGCTATCTGGTCATCGCCGGCGATATCACGCTAGGCGCGCTGGTGGCCGTGGTCGGCGCGCAGAAGGACCTGGCATCGCCCTGGAAAGAGCTTTTGACCTACTACCAGACCATGTGGGACGTACGGATCAAGTACGACCAGACGGTCTCCCAGTTCGCGCCCGCCGGGCTCCACGAGGCGAGGCTGCAGGACGAGGAGCCCGAGACCATCCCCGCGCTCGACGGTCCCATCAAGGTCTCCGGCGTGAGCCATGCCGACGAGGGCGGCGGGCTGATCCTCGACAATGTCGGATTCGAGATCCGCGACCCCTGCCACATCGCCATTCTCGGGCCGGCCGGTGCCGGCAAGGAGGAGCTGAGCCTGATGCTGGCGGGCCTGCTGCCGCCGCAGGGCGGGCGCATCTGGATGAGCGGGCAGGACGTGGCGGGCCTCCCCGAGGCCGTTCTGGGGCGCCGGATCGGCTATGTGGGCAGCCCCAGCGCGGTCTTCAGCGGCACCATCGAGGACAATCTCCTCTACGGCCTGATGTACCGTCCCGTGCGGCCGCGCGACATCCCTCCCGAGATCGAGGACCAGCACCGCCTGGCGGTTCTCGAGGCGATCCGCGCCGGCAACTCGCCGCACGATCCCGAGGCGGACTGGATCGACTACGAGGCGATCGGGATCAGCGGCCCGAAGGAACGCCTGGGCGCCCTGGTGCGCGTGCTGCGCCTGGTGCTGCTCGAGGAGGACGTCTACCGGCTGGGCGTGCGCAGCACCCTGCCCGAGACGCTCAAGGACGAGCTGACGGCCGCCCTGCTCGAGGCCCGGCGGGTGATGCAGGAGCGACTCGCCGGCGACGAGCGCCTCGCCCGCCTGGTCGAGCCGTTCGACCCCGACCGCTACAACAACAACGCCACGATGGCCGAGAACCTGCTGTTCGGCACGCCGGTGGGCAGCACCTTCGACATCGACAATCTGGCCCGCCACCCCTATGTGCGGCGCGTGCTTCGCGAGACCGGCCTTTTGGACACGCTCCTCGAGGTCGGTCTGCAGGTGGCCGAGACCATGGTCGAGCTCTTTGCCGACCTGCCGCCGGAGCATGAATATTTCCGCCAGTTCAGCTTCATCGCCCCCGACGAGCTGCCCGACTACCGGGCGCTGGTGACGCGCGCCGACCGCGAGCGGCTGGGCGAGCTGGACGAGGCGGACCGCCAGCGCCTGCTCTCCCTGCCCTTCAAGCTCATTCCCACGCGACACCGGCTGGGCCTCGTCGAGGAGCCGCTGCAAGAACGGATCTTGGAGGCACGCCGCTGGTTCCGCGACCATCTGCCGGAGGATCTCCAGGGCGCGGTGGCCTTCTTCGACCCCGCCCGGTACAACGAGGCGACCACGATCCAAGACAACATTCTCTTCGGCAAGATCGCCTACGGGCAGGCGCAGGCGGCGCATCGGGTGGCCGAGCTCTTGACCGAGATCATCAACGAGGTCGGCCTGCACGACCGGATCACCGAGGTCGGCCTGATGGCCCCGGCCGGCGTCGCCGGCGGGCGCCTCTCGGCCGCGCAGCGGCAGAAGCTCGCGATTGCCCGCAGCCTCCTGAAGCGGCCGGACATCCTGGTCTGCTACGAGGCCACCGGCGCTCTGGATGCGGTCGAGCAGGCGCAGGTGCGCGACGCCATGCGCGAGGAGATGAAAGGGCGCTGGATGTTCTGGGCGACCTCGCGGGAGGACTGGGGGACCGCGTTCGACCATGTGCTCGTGCTCGAGCGCGGCCGGATCGTCCGCGACGGCCGCCTGGCATCCGGCGAGGACGGAAAGGGGACGCCGCTGGTCGCGGCCTCGTGAGGGACGGAAGATGATGACGCTCAAGCAGGATGTCGAGGCGCTGAGGAACATTCCCCTCTTCGCCAAGATCGAGCCCACCAAGCTCAAGCTCCTGGCCTTCACGAGCGAGCATGTCGAGTTCCAGCAAGGGGACGCGGTATGCCGCGAGGGCGAGCCGGGCGATGCTGCCTACATCCTGCTGGACGGCGCCGCCGACGTGCTGGTCACCACGCCGCGCGGACCGATGAAAGTGGCGAGCCTGCATCAAAACGACATCGTGGGCGAGATCGCCGTCCTTTGCGACGTGCCGCGCACCGCGACCGTGGAGGCTACCACCCGTCTCGTTACCCTGCGGATCTCGAAAGACAGCTTCTTCAACCTGGTGACCCAGTTTCCGCAGGTCGGGGTAGAGATCATGCACGAGCTGGCCTCCCGCCTGCACCACACCACCCAGCGTCTCACCGAGGTCTCCGGGCGCCTGCGCGAGATCGAGAACCCCGCGGGCGACGCATGAGCGGCGACACGGGGAGCTGGCCGCACCAGCGTCTGCTGGCCCTCGACTGGCTGGCCCACGGCTCGGCCGCGGTGCCGTTCGTCGATGACCTCCTCCCCCGGGTCTGCGAGCTGCTGCTCGCCGACGGCGTGCCGGTCGAGCGTGGCGCCCTGCATTTACAGGCGCTGCATCCGCAGTTCATGGGGGCCCGCCTGCTCTGGCGGACCGGGCTGAAGCAGGCCGAGATGGCCCTGGTAGGGTTCGAGATCGTCGGCGAGGAGCGCTATCTCAACAGTCCCATCCGGGCGCTCTGGTTCGGCGCCGAAGGCATCCGCCAGCGGCTCGATCTGGCTGAGACCAGCTCCGGGTTCGCGATCTACGACGAGCTTCGCGCCGACGGCTTCACCGACTATGTGGCGCTGCCCATGGTGTTCACCGACGGCAGGCGGCATGCCTGTACCTGGAGCACGCGCCGGCCCGGCGGCTTCACCACCGCGCAACTGATCGCGCTCAACGACCTCCTGCCGGTGCTCGCCATGGCGACCGAGATCCGCCTCAACCGGCGAATCGCCCGGACCGTGCTCGAGACCTATGTGGGGAAGAGCGCGGCGCCGCGCATCCTCGCCGGCGAGATCCGCCGCGGCAGCGGCGAGACGGTGCGCGCGGCCATCTGGAACTCCGACATCCGCGGCTTCACCCAGCTTTCCGAGCGCTGGCCGCGCGACGACGTGATCAGCGGCCTCAACGACTATTTCGACGCCATGGTGGAGCCCGTCGAGCGGCATGGCGGCGAGGTCCTGAAGTTCCTCGGCGACGGGGTGCTGGCGATCTTCCCGCTCGACGAGGCGGCAGCCTGCTCGCGCGCCCTGAGCGGCGCCTTCGAGGCGTGCAAGGCGATGATCGGTCTCAACGAGCGGCGCCGCGGCGAGGGCCGCTTCGAGCTCGAATACGGCATAGCGCTGCACATGGGCGACGTGATGTACGGGAATGTGGGCTCCCGGCGGCGCCTCGATTTCACGGTGATCGGCCCCGCCGTCAACGTCTCCGCCCGCATGCAGCAGCTCTGCCGCGAGACGGGGCGCAGCGTCCTCATCTCGCAGCCCTTCGCGATGAGCTGCGGCTGCAGCCTCGAGGCGCTCGAGCCCCTGGGCGCCTTTCCGATACGCGGCGTCGAGGGTCCGCTCGAGGTCTTCGCCCTGGCCGGGGGAGCCTGATGCGCCTGGCGCAGCGGGTGGCGCGCCGGCTCGGCTGGGACCTTACTCCGCGCCGCAAGGCCAAGCTGCCGATCGCCCAGCTGGTGGCCGGCCTCGAGTATTTCCGCATCGACGCGGTGATCGACGTCGGCGCCAATGTCGGCCAGTACGGCGCGCTCCTGCGCGAGTTCGGCTGGCGCGGCCCCATCCTCTCGATCGAGCCTATTCCCGAGGCCCATGCGGCCCTTTGTGCCCGGGCCGCCGGCGATCCCGCCTGGCAGGTCGCACCTCCCATGGCGCTCGGCGCCGAGAACGGCGAGGCAGTGCTGGAGGTCTCCGCGGAGAGCGACATGAGCTCGCTGCTGCCCCAGGCAGGCCTGCTGCGCCGGCTCTCGCCCAGCTCGGCCGTGCAACGGCGGGAGCGCGTGGCCCTGCACCGTCTCGACGGGCTCGCGGCGCTACGGAACCCCGGCTGGCAGCGCCTGTTCGTCAAGATCGACGTGCAGGGGGCCGAGCTGCAGGTGCTGGCCGGGGCGGAGGCGGTAATGCCGCGGATCATCGGCCTGCAGCTCGAGATGGCGCTGGTGCCGCTCTACGAGGGTGAACGCGACTGGCGGGCGACGATCGACCACCTCGCCACCCGCGGTTTCACGCCCTATCTTTTCCTCCCAGGCTATTACGAGCCCAAGCTCGCGAGACAGGTGCAGATGGACGGCATTTTCTATCGAGACCGGATGGTGCAGATCCTAGAGGAGGATGTTCCCTCCCATGGCTGATCCTCGTGCCATCGACACGGTCCTCACCCCGATCAACAAGGCGGCCTGGCCCTTTGTCGGCGCCTTCTTCGTGCTGGCGGTACTGCTGGGGCTGCTCTGGGAGCCGCTCTTCTGGCTGGGCCTGGTGGCCACCGCCTGGTGTGTCTACTTTTTCCGCGACCCGGTCCGCGTGACGCCCGACGACCCGATGCTGGTCACCAGCCCGGCCGACGGCCTGGTCTCCAGCATCAAGCCGCGGCGCCCGCCGGCCGAGCTGGAGATGGGCACCGAGCCGCTGCCCTGCGTCAGCGTCTTCCTCAACGTCTTCGACGTGCACGTCAACCGCACCCCGGTGCCAGGGCGCGTCACCCGCAGCGCCTACCATCATGGCAAGTTCCTCAATGCCGCGCTCGACAAGGCCTCGGAGGACAATGAGCGGCAGAGCTACCGTATCGAGGCGGCGGATGGCCGCTCGGTGGGGCTGGTGCAGATCGCCGGGCTCGTCGCCCGCCGCATCGTCTCCTATGTCGACCAGGGCGCCATTCTCGAGCCCGGCATGCGGGTCGGGCTGATCCGCTTCGGCAGCCGCTGCGACGTCTATCTGCCTGCCGGCACCGTGCCGCAGGTGATCTTGGGCCAGCGGGCGGTGGCCGGCGAGACCATCCTCGCCAACCTCGCCGGTCCGCAGGTCGAGCGCCGGGGAAGGAAGGACTGATCATGCTGCGCTCGCGCTCGCCACGCCGCCACCGACTCAAGGCGAGGCCGCTCCTGCACCTCGTCCCCAATATGTTCACCATCCTGAGCCTGTGCGCGGGGCTCACCGCCCTGCGCTACGCGCTCGACGAGCGCTGGCAGCTCGCGGTGGCGTTGATCCTCGTGGCGGGCGTGCTCGACGGGCTCGACGGTCGCTCGGCTCGGATGCTCAACATCCAGAGCAAGCTCGGCGCCGAGCTCGACAGCCTCGCCGACTTCTTCAATTTCGGCGTGGCCCCCGCCCTCATCGTCTATCTTTGGACGCTGAGCGCCCTGCCGGGGCTGGGCTGGGCGCTGGCGCTGCTGTTCGCCACCTGCTGCGCGCTGCGCCTCGCCCGCTTCAACAGCGAGCTCGACAAGCCGGACCGGCCGCGCTGGTCGCTCTACTTCTTCACCGGCATCCCGGCACCGGCAGCAGCGGGCCTCGCCCTTACCCCGATGATGCTGTCCTTCATCGCCGGCGCCGGCTGGCCGCGCAGCTGGTGGATCAACGCCGTCATGTTGCTGTTCGTGGCGATGATGATGGTGAGCAAGGTCCCGACCTTCTCCGTCAAGCGGTTGCGGATCAAGCCGGACTACGTGCTGCCGACCCTGCTGCTGGTGGGCCTGCTCACGGCCTTCCTGGTGACCGAGCCGTGGCTTGCCCTCTCGGTGCTGGGTGTCTGCTACCTGGCGAGCATCCCCTTCAGCGTGATCGTCGCCCGGCGGCTCAGGCGCCAGGAGGAGGCGGGGGTACCGGCGGCGGAGGCCGGACCGGCCGCGTCCCCGGCAAGCCACGGCGGCGAGCCCCCGGAGAGCGTCCTGCCGTTCGGGCAGCGCCACCCGAAATCCTGAGCCGGCTTCATGCTCGATGCGCGGATGCGCCGCCTGATCGACCCGCCGCTGGCACGGATGGCCGATCTCCTGGCGGCGACCGCGCTCACCGCCAACGCGGTGACGCTGGCAGGCTTCGGCCTGGGGCTCCTCGCCATGGCCGCGATAGCCGGCGGCTTCTATCTGACGGGTCTAGGGCTGCTACTCGCCAACCGCCTCGCCGACGGGCTGGACGGGGCCCTGGCGCGGCGGCGGGCAGTCACCGATCTCGGCGGCTTTCTCGACATCGTCCTCGATTTCATCGTCTATTCCGGGGTGGTGGTGGCGTTCGCCCTGGCCGATCCGCCGCGCAATGCCCTCGCCGCCTGCTTCCTGGTCTTCTCCTTCACCGGCACCGGCAGCTCCTTCCTCGCCTTCGCGGTGATGGCGGCGCGGCGCGGCATCGAGACCGAGGCCCGTGGGCGCAAGTCGCTCTACTATCTGGGCGGTCTCACCGAGGGGACCGAGACCATCGCCCTTTTCGTGCTGTGCTGCCTCTTCCCTGCCGCCTTCCCGGTGCTGGCGCTGGTCTTCGGCGCCCTGTGCTGGCTCACCACGCTCGCCCGGGTGCTCACCGCATGGCGGCTCCTCGGTTGAGCGCTTGACCTTCCTCAATGCGACGCCGACACCGCGAGGGGAGTGTCGCGTCGACCCTGGGGAGAAGGCCATGAGCTACAAGACCATCGTCCTCCACCTCGTCGAGGAGGCGTACGCCGCGTCACGAACCGCCCTGGCGCGCCGGTTGGCCGAGCGATTCGGCGCACATCTGGTCGGCCTGCACGTGACGCCGCCGCCGATCGTCCCGGTCGGTTATGGCGAAGGTGCGGCCTATGTGGGCCCCGAGATTATCGAGGCGCAGCGCGAGGCGGCCGACGAGCTGGCCGGCAGGCTCCACAAGGCGTTCACCGCCGCGGCCGGCGAGAAGGCCGAGTGGCGGCGGCTCGACGGCGAGCCCGGCCGTGCGCTCGCCCGCGCCGGGCGCGCCGCCGATCTGGTGATCTCGCCGCAGGCCGAGAGCTCGGTCCTCGACTTTCTCGCCCGGCACGCGATCGAGGAGGCCGCCCTGGGGGCAGGCGTACCGGTCCTGATGCTGCCCGCCGGCGAGGCGCCGGCGGATGCCGGGCGGCGCGTTTTGTGCGGCTGGAACGGCAAGCGCGAGGCGGCCCGCTCGCTGCACGACGCGCTGCCCTTCCTCGCAGGAGCAGAGAGCGTCGTGCTGCTCGCCTTGGGCGAGCTGGAGGGGACGCCGCTGGAGGAGGCCGAGGCGATGCTGCGCCGGCATGGCGTGAAGGCGCGCAGCGAGGCACGCGACGAGCCCGACGATGTCGGCATGGCACTGCTCGAGGCCGCCGCGGCGGAGAAGGCCGATCTTCTCGTGATGGGCGCCTACGGCCACTCGCGGCTGCGCGAGATGGTGCTGGGCGGCGCCACCCGGCACGTGCTGGCGGCGGCCCCGCTGCCGGTGCTGCTCAGCGCCTGACGGGACTGCCGCGAAGCGCCGCGGTGGCCGCGAGGACCGCCAGGGCGCCGGCATAAAGCGCGTTCCACCCGGGGATCGAGAGGCCGAGGAAGCTGCCCGCCACCTGGTCGCAGCGCGCCGGTGCCGCGGCGAGCTCGGCCTTGAGAGCCTCGAGGGTGAGCGCCGCCTCGCCGGCAAGGCAGCTCTCCGGCAGCGCGAACACGCCTTGCTCCACCCCCACGTGGAAGAGCGCGATGCCGGCATCGCCCAGGAGCGCCAGGCCGGCCAGCGCCAGGCCGGCGCGCGGCCAGCCCACGGCGACGCCGGCGCCGGCCACGAGGGCCGCAGCCAGATAAGGCCAGCGCTGCAGCACGCAGAGATGGCACGGTGCGAGGCCGAAGCCCCACTGCATGACGAAGGCGCCGGCCAGCGCCAGCAGCGAGAGGGCGGCGACGGTCAGGGCCGCCGCCGCGGGCGTCCGGAAGAAGGGCATGGCAGGAATCCTTGCGACCTGCCTCCGGGCCTCGCCGTCAGAGCATCTTGAGGGCCGCAAAGCCGCCCAGCAGCAGGACGAAGAAGAGCACGGAGAGCCAGCCGAGATTGCGATCGATGAACAGCCTGATCGGCGCGCCCCAATACCACAGAAGGGCGGCCACGATGAAGAAGCGCAGCCCGCGCGCCAGCACCGAGGCCGTCATGAAGACCCCGAGATCGAGGCTGGTGACGCCGCTGGCGATGGTGATGACCTTGTAGGGGAACGGGGTCAGCCCCGCCATGAAGACGATCCACGCCCCCCATTCGTTGTAGAGCCCCTGGAACTCCTGGAACTTCTCGGCATAGCCGTAGAGGCCCAGCACCGGCTGGCCGACCGCCTCGAACAGGAACAGGCCGATCCCGTAGCCCAACAGGCCGCCGGCCACCGAGGCCGCGGTGCAGATCGCGGCGATCTTGAAGGCCTCCTCGCGGCGCGCCAGCACCAGCGGGATCAGCAGCACGTCGGGAGGAATGGGGAACACCGAGCTCTCGATGAAGGAGACCACGGCCAGGATCCACAAGGCGTGCGGCCGTGCGGCCTGCGCCATCGTCCATTCATAGAGGCTGCGCAGCAAGGGAGCCCTCCTCGGCCATTCCCGGGCGGCGCTTAGACCATGGCCGGGCCCGTCGCAAGCGCCCTCGCCGCAACGCTGTCACGGGATGCGTGCCGCGGCAGCCACTGTTAAGGAATGCGCAAGCTGCGTGGGCGAGAATGCCCCTATCCTCGCCTCGGGAGAAACGCGTGTCGGGCTTTACCGTTGTCGTCCTCGTCGTGCTGGCTCTGGCCCTGGTGCTGGTCCTCATGGGCGTGCGCTCGGTGCCGCAGGGCTACGAGTACACCGTCGAGCGGTTCGGCCGCTACACGCGACGGCTGTCGCCCGGGCTGCACGTGATCGTGCCCTTCGTCGACCGGATCGGCTCCAAGCCCAGCATGATGGAGCAGGTGCTGGACGTGCCCTCGCAGCAGGTCATCACCCGCGACAATGCGCTGATCACCGTCGACGGCGTGGTGTTCTTCCAGATCATCGACGCCGCCCAGGCATCCTACGAGGTGGCCCAGCTCGACATCGCCATCCTCAACCTCACCATGACCAACATCCGCACCGTGATGGGCTCGATGGACCTCGACGAGCTGCTCTCGCGGCGCGACGAGATCAACGCGCGGCTGCTTCACGTGGTCGACGAGGCCACCAACCCCTGGGGCGTCAAGGTCACCCGCATCGAGATCAAGGACATCACGCCGCCGCAGGACCTCGTCGATTCGATGGCCCGGCAGATGAAGGCCGAGCGCGACAAGCGCGCAGCCGTGCTGCAGGCCGAAGGGCTGCGGCAGGCAGCGGTGCTGCGTGCCGAGGGCGAGAAGCAGGCGGCCATTCTCGAGGCCGAGGGCCGCCGCGAGGCCGCCTTCCGCGACGCCGAGGCGCGTGAGCGGCTGGCCGGAGCCGAGGCCAGGGCGGCCGAGCTTTTGTCGGCGGCGATCGGCGCCGGTAGCCCGCTGGCGGTCAATTACTTCGTCGCGCAGAAATATCTGGAGGCGCTGACCGCCTTCGCCGGCAGCCCCAACCAGAAGACCCTGATCCTGCCGATGGAGACGACCGGCATCCTGGGCTCGCTGGCCGGGATCGCCGAGCTCGCCCGCGAGGCCTTCCCCGACGCGGCCGCCCGCAATGCGGTGGCGGGAGCGCCCCGCCCGGCCCCCTGGGGCCCACCGGCGGGTCCGGCGGCGTGAGTCTCGAACCCTGGCACTGGCTGACACTGGCCGGCCTTCTGGCGCTGCTCGAGGTGGCGGTGCCGGGCTTCGCCGTGCTGTGGTTCGCCATCGCCGCCGCCGGCACGTCGCTGCTCGCTCTTGCTCTGCCCAGCCTCGCCTGGGAGTGGCAGGTGATGGCCTTCGCCGCAGCCGGCGTGGCGAGCGCCTTTGCCTGGACCGCGTGGCGCCGCCGCCATCCGCAGGCGAGCGACGCGGCCCACCTCAACCGCCCCCTCGAGCGGCTGGTCGGCCGGCGCCTGCAGCTCAGCGAAGCGATCCGCCACGGCCGCGGACGGGTGCGCGCCGGCGACGGCAGCTGGCCCGCCACCGGCCCCGACCTGCCGGCTGGCACCGAGGTGCTGGTAACCGCGACACGGGAGGGCACCCTGGTGGTCGAACCCGCCACCGCGCCGCTTGACCAGGAGCCCTCCACCCGTTAGCCGTAGACCGCTTCCAGCGGCCCCAGTGGCGGAATCGGTAGACGCGGCAGACTCAAAATCTGCTTTCCGCAAGGAAGTGCTGGTTCGAGTCCGGCCTGGGGCACCAACTTCCGTCACCTTCTCGAACGCCGATGACCGCGCGCGCTCCTACCGCGCGAGCGGGCGCCGCCGATGGTCCTTCCGCGGCGTCGCGCGAGGTCGCGGTCGCGCGCTTCTTGACTGTTCGGTCAGGTGTCGCATCCTGCGTTCAGGGACACCGGAGGACCGGCGATCATGGCTGGCGGCAGGCTCACGACACACGTTCTCGACACGATGGCGGGGCGCCCCGCGCGCGGCCTGCGGATCGAGCTATTCCGGCTCGACGGCCACGAGCGGCACAGCCTCAAGGCGGTCGAGACCAACGAGGACGGGCGGGTCGACCGGCCGCTCCTCGAAGGTGCGGAGCTGGTGAAGGGCCGCTACGAGCTGGTCTTCGCCGCCGGGGCCTATCTGCGCGCCTCCAGCGTGCACCTGCCGGAGCCGCCGTTCCTCGAGGACGTGCCGATCCGCTTCGGCATTGCCGATCCCGACCAGCACTATCACGTGCCGCTGCTGCTCTCGCCCTACGGCTACTCCACCTACCGCGGGAGCTGAGCCTTGCGCGAGGGCATCCGCTTTCTTCTCGGCTGGGAGGAGCGCGAGCTCGCCCGGGTCGATCCGACGATGACGGTGCTCGACTATCTGCGCCGCGTCGAGCATCGCATGGGCACCAAGGAGGGCTGTGCGGAGGGCGATTGCGGGGCGTGCAGCGTGGTGGTGGCGCGGCCGGCGAATGGCGGGCTGGGCTACGAGGCGATCAACGCCTGCATCCGCTTCGTGCCTACCCTGGACGGCTGCCAGCTTTTGACCGTGGAGGATCTGAAGGCTCCCGACGGCACGCTGCACCCGGTGCAGCAGGCGCTGGTCGACGCCCATGGCAGCCAGTGCGGGTTTTGCACGCCCGGCTTCGTCATGGCGCTGTTCCCGCTGCATCGCGCCGGCCAGGCGCCGACCCGGGAGCGGGTGGACGACACGCTGGCGGGCAATCTGTGCCGCTGCACCGGCTACGGCCCGATCATCGAGGCTGCCCGCCGGATGCACGACGTGCAGGGCGGCGACCACCTCACCGGCCGCGAAGCGGAGGTCCTGGCCCGGCTCGGGGCCTGGCAGGACGGCGAGACCGTCCATATCGAGGAGGACGGGCGGCATTTCTGGTCACCCGGCTCCATCGGCGAGCTCGCCCGGATCCTGGAGGAGCACCCCGACGCCACCATCCTGGGCGGCGCCACCGATGTGGGGCTCTGGGTCACCAAGCAGCACCGGGTGCTGGAGAAGATCGTCTGGACCGGCCGGGTGGCCGGGCTGCAGGCCCTGGAGGAGAAGGAGGGCAGGCTCGAGATCGGTGCCGCGGTGAGCTACAGCCGCGCCTTCGAGACCATAGCACGGCACTGGCCGGATGCCGGCGAGCTGCTGCGCCGGCTGGGCTCGGTGCAGATCCGCAATGCCGGCACGATCGGCGGCAATGTCGCCAACGGCTCGCCCATCGGCGACAGCCCGCCCTTCCTCATCGCCGCCGGCGCCACGCTGCACCTGCGCCGCGGGTCCGAGCGGCGCAGCATGAACGTCGAAGACTTCTTCATCGCCTACGGGCGGCAGGACCGCCGGCCCGGCGAGTTCGTCGAGCGGCTCTCGGTCCCGCTGCCCCGGCCCGGCCGCGTGCTGCGCTGCTACAAGATCAGCAAACGCTTCGACCAGGACATCTCAGCGGTGTGCGGCGCCTTCTCCCTCACGCTGGAGAACGGCACGGCCCGCGACGTCCGCCTCGCCTTCGGCGGCATGGCGGCGACACCGAAGCGCGCCGCCGCGGCCGAGGCTGCCCTGGAAGGCCGGCCCTGGTCCCGCGAGAGCATCGAGGCGGCGATGGCGGCACTGGCAGAGGACTTCACGCCGCTCACCGACATGCGCGCCTCGGCCGGATACCGGCTGAAGGCGGCGCAGAACCTGCTCTTGAAGCTCTACCTCGAGGAGACGCAGGGCGCGCAGCCCCTGGTCGGCGCCGGGAGGATCGCCCATGGCTGAGGCAGAGCGGATCAAGGGCGGCGTGCGCGAGGCGCGCGCCCACGACAGCGCCGCCAAGCACGTGGCCGGCGAGGCGGTCTATATCGACGACATGCCGGAGCCGGCGCGCACGCTCCAGGTCCATCTGGCGCGCTCCGACCGCGCCCGCGCCAGGCTGGTGCGGCTCGACCTCAAGGCCTGCCGCAAGGCGTCCGGCGTGGTGGCGGTGCTCACCGCCGCCGACGTGCCGGGCGTGAACGACACCAGCCCGGCGCACCGTCACGACGAGCCGGTCTTCGCCGAGGGCGAGGTACTGTTCTGGGGCCAGCCGCTCTTCGCGGTGGCCGCCCACACCGTCCAGCAGGCGCGCCGCGCCGCGGCGCTGGCGGTAGTCGAGTACGAGGACCTGCCGGCGGTGCTCGACCCGCTCGAGGCGCGCGAGCGCGGCCTGATGGTCACCGAGGGCATGACGATGCGCCGCGGCGACGCACGGGCGGTGCTGGAGACGGCACCCCGGCGGCTCGAGGGCCGGCTGCGGATCGGCGGCCAGGACCATTTCTATCTCGAGGGCCAGGTGGCGCTGGCGCTGCCCGGCGAGGACGGCGACGTCACCGTCTGGTCGTCCACCCAGCACCCCTCCGAGACCCAGCACATCGTGGCCTCGGTGCTGGGCCTGCCCGACAATGCCGTCACCGTCGAGGTGCGGCGCATGGGCGGCGGCTTCGGCGGCAAGGAGACCCAGGCCAACCTCTTCGCCTGCGCCGCGGCCCTGGTGGCCACGAGGACCGGCCGGCCGGCCAAGTGCCGCCTCGACCGCGACGACGACATGATCATGACCGGCAAGCGGCACGACTTCGTCGTCGACTACGAGGTGGGCTTCGACGACGACGGCCGCATCCACGGCGTCTCCATGGAGTTCATGGCGCGCTGCGGCTACTCGGCCGATCTGTCCGGCCCGGTCACCGACCGCGCCCTCTTCCACGCCGACAACTGCTATTTCTACCCCGCGGTGGCGCTGGCCTCGTTCCCCTGCCGCACCAACACCGTCTCCAACACCGCCTTTCGCGGCTTCGGCGGGCCGCAGGGCATGGTGGCGGCCGAGCGGGTCATCGAAGAGGTGGCCTTCGCCACCGGGCTCGACCCGCTCGAGGTGAGGAAGCGCAACTTCTACGGCGGGCCCGGCCGCGACGCCACCCCCTACCACCAAACGGTGGAGGACAACATCGCACCCGAGCTGGTGGAGGCGCTGGAGCGCAAGGCGGGCTATCGCGAGCGGCGCGAGGCGATCCGCGCCTTCAACCGCGAGCACCCCTGGCTGCGCCGCGGCATCGCCCTCACGCCGGTCAAGTTCGGCATCTCCTTCACCATGACCGCCTTCAACCAGGCCGGCGCCCTGCTCCACGTCTACAAGGACGGCAGCGTGCACCTGAACCACGGCGGCACGGAGATGGGCCAGGGGCTCTTCACCAAGGTCGCCCAGGTGGTGGCCGAGGAGTTCCAGATCGACATCGAGAAGGTGAAGATCACCGCCACCAACACCGGCAAGGTGCCCAACACCTCGGCCACCGCCGCCTCATCGGGCTCCGACCTGAACGGCATGGCGGCCCAGGCGGCGGCGCGCACCATCAAGGAGCGCCTCACCCGCTTCGTGGCCGAGAACCACCAGGCTACGCCCGAGGAGGTGCAGTGGCTGCCGGGGCGCGTCCGCGTGGGCGGCGACGAGATCGCCTTCGCCGAGCTCGCCGCCCGGGCCTACATGGCGCGCATCCAGCTCTCCGCCACCGGCTTCTACAAGACCCCCAAGATCCACTGGGACCGCGCCGCCGGGCGCGGCCGGCCGTTCTACTATTTCGCCTACGGGGCCGCCTGCAGCGAGGTCACCGTCGACACGCTCACCGGCGAGTACCGGGTGGACCGGGTCGATATCCTTCACGATGTGGGCCGCTCGCTGAACCCGGCCATCGACCTCGGCCAGATCGAGGGCGGCTTCATCCAGGGCATGGGCTGGCTCACCACCGAGGAGCTGTGGTGGGACGAGAAGGGGCGACTGCGCACCCACGCGCCCTCCACCTACAAGATCCCCGCCTGCAGCGACCGGCCCCGGCACCTCACCATCGAGCTCGCCGACACCGAGAATCGCGAGGAGACCATCTATCGCTCAAAGGCGGTGGGCGAGCCCCCGTTCATGCTGGGCATCTCGGTCCTGCACGCACTGTCCGACGCCGTGGCGAGCGTGGCCGGGCACCGGATCTGCCCGCGGCTCGACCCGCCGGCCACGCCCGAGCGCGTCCTGACGGCGATCGAGGCGCTGCGCCTGGCAGAACGCCAGAAGGAAGCCGGCGGATGAGCGAGGCGCTGCGCGCGGCCCTCGCCCATCTCGACCGCGGCGAGCCTGCGGTGCTGGTGAGCGTGGCCGAGACGCGCGGCTCGACCCCGCGCGAGACGGGCGCGGTGATGCTGGTGGCCGAGCGCGCCGTGGCCGGTACTATCGGCGGCGGCCAGCTCGAATGGCGGGCGATCGAGGCGGCCCGCGAGATGCTGGCAGGCGGCGAGGCGGTGGCCGAGCTCAACCTGCCGCTGGGCCCCCTCCTCGCCCAGTGCTGCGGCGGCCAGGTCGTGCTGCGCCTCGCCCGCCTCGCTGTGACCCAGCGCGGCGGGATCGAGCAGGCGCTGGAGCAGGCGGCGGAGCGTCTACCGCTGGTGGCCCTGTTCGGCGCGGGCCATGTCGGACGGGCGGTGGCGTCGGCACTGGCGCCCCTTCCCTGCCGGATCGTCTGGATCGACTCCCGCAAGAACGAATTCCCCGCTAGATTGCCTGCCAACGCCACGCCGCGACTGGCCGACGAGCCAGCCGCCCTGGCCGCGTCGCTGCCCGCAGGAGCATTTTGGCTCGTGATGACCCACAGCCACCCTCTCGATCTCGATATCGTCGAGGCCGCCCTGCGGCGTGACGACGTCGCCTGGCTGGGCCTGATCGGCTCGGACACCAAGCGCGCGCGCTTCACCAGCCAGCTGAAGGCGCGCGGCGTGTCCGCAGAGCGCATCGGGCGGCTCGTCTGCCCGATCGGCCTTGCCGGCATCGCCGGCAAGGAGCCGGCGGTGATCGCCGCCTCGGTGGCCGCCCAGCTGCTGATCGCGTTCGAGGCGGTGGCGCGTCGCCGCTCGCTCGCCGGAGCGACGGCGTGACGGCGCGGCTTCTTCTCCGGGGCATCACCAAGCGCTTTCCCGCGGTTGTCGCCAACGACGCCGTCGACCTCGAGGTGGCCCCCGGCGAGATCCACGCCCTTTTGGGCGAGAACGGCGCCGGCAAGAGCACGCTGGTCAAGATCATCTACGGCGTCCTCAAGGCCGACGAGGGCGAGATCCTGTGGGACGGGCAGCGTGTCGCGATCGCCAGCCCGCACGCCGCCCGCGATCTTGGCATCGGCATGGTCTTCCAGCATTTCTCGCTGTTCGAGGCGATGAGCGTGCTGGAGAACATAGCACTGGGCATCGAGAGGACGGGCGACATGCCGGCCCTCGAGGCTCGGATCCACGAGGTCAGCCGCGCCTACGGGCTGCCGCTCGACCCGACTCGCCCGGTCCACACGCTCTCTGTCGGCGAGCGCCAGCGCATCGAGATCGTCCGCTGCCTCCTGCAGAACCCGCGCCTGCTGATCATGGACGAGCCCACCTCGGTGCTCACCCCCCAAGAGGCCCTTCGGCTGTTCGAGACCCTGGAGCAGCTCGCCGCCGACGGCTGCTCGATCCTCTATATCAGCCACAAGCTCGAGGAGGTCCGCCGGCTCTGCCGCACCGCCACCATCCTCCGTCAGGGCAAGGTGGTGGCGGCCTGCGACCCGCGCGCCGAGAGCGCCGCGAGCATCGCCCAGCGCATGGTGGGGACCCAGGTCAAGCCCGCCAGCCGCCGCGAGCGCACGGTTGAGGCCATCCCGCGGCTGAGCGTGCGGAACCTGAGCCTCGAGCCGCTGGAGGCGCACGGCATCCCGCTTCGCGACGTCGCCTTCGAGGTGCGCGCGGGCGAGATCTTCGGCATCGCCGGCGTCGCGGGCAACGGGCAGGGCGAGCTCATGGCGGCGCTTGCCGGCGAGCAGCCGAGCGGGCGCGGCGATTCCGTGGCCCTGGAAGGCCGGCCGATCGGCAGGCTCGGCCCCACGGCACGGCGGGATCTCGGCATCTGCTACATTCCCGAGGAGCGCAACGGCCACGGCGCGGTCGGCGAGTTCAGCCTGGCCGACAACACGATCCTGGGTGCGTGGCGGCGGCGACGGCTGGCCGGCGGCGGGATCCTCCGGCACGGCCAGGCCACGGCGCTCGCCGGCGAGATCATCGAGCGCTTCAAGGTCCGCGCGGGCGGCCCTGATGCGGCCGCCCGCAGCCTTTCCGGCGGCAATCTCCAAAAGTTCATCGTCGGCCGCGAGATCCTTCAGCAACCGGAGCTGCTGATCGCCGCCCAGCCCACCTGGGGCGTCGATGCCGGCGCCGCCGCGGCCATCCACCAGGCCCTGCTCGACCTCGCGGCTGCCGGTGCGGCCGTGCTCATCGTCAGCCAGGACCTCGACGAGATCCTGGCGCTCTGCGACCGGCTCGCGGTGATCAATGGCGGCCGCCTGTCACGCAGCCTGGTCACGAGGGACGCCAGCATCGAGGAGATCGGCCTGCTCATGGGCGGGCTGCACGACCTTGCGCATGTGGAGGCGCCCGCCCTTGCACCTTAGGCTCGAGCCCCGGCCCCAGCCCTCGCCCCTCCTGCGCTGGCTGACGCCGCCGCTTGCGGTCCTGCTGACCGTGGCGGCGGGCTTCCTCCTGTTCGCCCTCATGGGCTACGACCCGGTGGCGGCGCTGACCGCCTTCTTCGTCTCGCCACTGACCAGCCTCTACGGCCTTGCCGAGCTCGGCGTGAAGGCGACGCCACTGGTGCTTATCGCCACCGGCCTCGCCATGGGCTTTCGCGCCGGCGTGTGGAACATCGGGGCGGAGGGCCAGCTCACGCTCGGCGCCATCTGCGCCGGCGGCGTGGCGCTCGCCTTCGCCGGCAGCGAGTGGCCCCTGCAGCTGCCGCTGATGATGCTGGCCGGCATCGCCGGCGGCATGGCCTGGGCTGCCATCCCGGCGTTCCTCAAGGTCCGCTTCGACGTCAACGAGATCCTGGTGAGCCTGATGCTCACCTATGTGGGGACCCTCCTGCTCTCCTTCCTGGTCTACGGGCCGTGGAAGGACCCGGCCGGCTTCAACTTCCCGCAGACCCGCATGTTCGACATGGCGGGGACCCTGCCGGTGATCCTCGACGGCACGCGGCTGCATGCCGGTGCTCTCGTTGCCCTGCTCGTGGTGATGGGCGCCTGGCTGATCGGCAGCCGCACCCTTTTCGGCTTCTCCATCCGGCTGGTCGGTGCTGCCCCGGCGGCGGCTCGCTATGCCGGGTTCAGCACCAAGCGCATGGTCTGGGTGACGCTGCTGGCCGGCGGCGGGCTTGCCGGGCTCGCCGGCACCTTCGAGGTGGCCGGACCGATCGGCCAGCTGGTGCCGGTGATCTCGCCCGGCTACGGCTTCACCGCGATCATCGTAGCGTTTCTCGGCCGGCTGCACGCCGGCGGCATCCTGATGGCCGGCCTGGTCGTGGCCCTTTCCTATATCGGCGGCGAGAACGCCCAGATCGAGGTCGGCCTGCCCCAAGCGGTGACCGGCGTGTTCCAGGGCATGCTGCTGTTCTTCCTTCTCGCCACCGACGTGCTGGTCAACTGGCGCCTGCGCCTCGAGCGCCCCGCTGCCGGCTGAGGACGATCATGGACGCCACCGTCGCCATCCTCCTGACCGTCATCAGCGCCGCCACCCCGCTGCTGCTCACCGCCACCGGCGAGCTGGTGGTCGAGCGCGCCGGCGTTCTCAATCTCGGGGTCGAGGGCATGATGCTGGCAGGTGCCGTGGCGGGCTTCGTCACCGCGGTCACCACCGGCTCGCCGGCGCTGGGCATCGTAGCGGCGGCCCTGGCCGGCGCGGCGCTGAGCCTGGTCTTCGGCTTCCTCACCCTCTCGCTGCTGGCCAACCAGGTGGCGACCGGGCTGGCGCTCACCATATTCGGCATCGGCCTGAGCGCTCTTCTCGGCTCGAGCTTCGTGGGCACGCCCACCACCCGCCTGCCGCGCCTCGACCTGCCCGTGCTGAGCGATCTGCCGGTGATCGGACAGATCCTCTTCGGCCAGGATTTCCTGGTCTATCTCTCGGTGGTCCTGTGCCTCGCCGTTGCCTGGTTCCTTCGGCGGACCCGCGGCGGCATGATCCTGCGCGCCTGCGGCGAGAACCACGAGGCGGCGCACGCGCTCGGCTATCCGGTGATCGGGATCCGCTACCTGGCGGTACTCTTCGGCGGCGCCTGCGCCGGCCTCGGCGGCGCCTTCCTGTCTTTGGCCTACACGCCGATGTGGATCGAGGCGATGACCGCCGGGCGCGGCTGGATCGCGTTGGCCCTCGTGGTGTTCGCCGCCTGGCGGCCGCTGCGCCTGCTGGCCGGCGCCTACCTCTTCGGCGGCGTCACCATCCTGCAGCTCCACGCCCAGGGCGCGGGGCTCTTCCATGTTCCAGCGCAGCTCTTGTCGATGCTGCCCTATCTCGCCACCATCCTCGTGCTCGTCGTGATAGCGGCGGGGCCCTGGCGCGGACGCCTGAACGCCCCGGCGTGTCTGGGCAAGCCCTTTCGCCCGACCAGCTGAGCTGCTGACCAAAGACCCCTTGCGGAGACGTTGCGATGACCCTCATCCTCAACCGCCGGCTGCTTCTTGGCGGTGCTGCGGCCGCCGCCGCGCTGGGCGGCATCCGGCCGATCATGGCCGAGGAGCCGCTCAAGATCGGCTTCGTCTATGTGGGCCCGGTTGGCGATCATGGCTGGAGCTACCAGCATGACCAGGGCCGGCTCGCCGTCGAGAAGGAGTTCGGCGAGAAGGTCAAGACCAGCTTTGTCGAGAATGTCAGCGAGGGGCCGGACGCCGAGCGGGTGATCCGCCAGCTCGCCTCGAGCGGCCACGAGCTGATCTTCACCACGTCCTTCGGCTTCATGAACGCCACCGCCCGGGTCGCCAAGCAGTTCCCCAAGGTGAAGTTCGAGCACGCCACCGGCTATACGCGGGCTGCCAACCTCGCCACCTATGACGGTCGCTTCTACGAGGGCCGCTGCGTGATCGGCACGATCGCGGGGCGCATGACCAAGACCAACAAGATCGGCTATATCGGCTCGTTTCCGATCCCCGAGGTGGTCCAGGGCATCAATGCCTTCACCCTGGCCGCGCGCAAGGTCAATCCCGACGTCGAGGTCCGGGTGATCTGGGCCAGCACCTGGTACGACCCGGGGAAGGAGGCCGACGCCGCCAAGGCGCATATCGACCAGGGTGCGGACATCATCGTCCAGCACACCGACAGCCCGGCAGCCCTGCAGGTCGCCGAGGAGCGCGGCCTCATGGCGTTCGGCCAGGCCTCGGACATGAGCAAGTTCGCGCCCAACGCCCAGCTCACGGCGATCGTCGACAACTGGAGCCCCTACTACATCAAGCGGGTCCAGGCTGTTCTCGACGGCAGCTGGAAGAGCCACGCCGTATGGCTGGGCCTCAAGGATGGCGAGGTCGCGATCGCCCCCTACGGCCCCAAGGTGCCGCCGGAGGTGGCAGCGGAGGCCGACGAGGTGCAACAGGCCATCATCGCCGGCACCCGCCATCCGTTCGACGGTCCCATCACCGACCGCGACGGCAAGGAGCGCGCCCCTGCGGGGCGGCACCTGACCGACGAGGAGCTGACCAAGATGGACTGGTACGTTCCCGGCGTTCAGGGCTGAAGGCCGGACACTGGCTCGACGGGCGGCGCTCCTCGCACGGGCGCCGTCGCCGTTCCCGGCCGGGCCTCGAGCCGTCCGGATCTTCAAGGATCGCGGCGCCGCAAGATGCCCTGCGGCCGTGGCCGGTAATGTCAGGGGGCGGTGCCGGGCCGCAGCGGCGGAGCCGTGCAAGGCGCTGCGCGCGGCCAGCGTCTTCTTTCCTTTAGAATTGCCGGCGGCGTCCGGCAGGCACGATGCCCCTCACGCCGTGACTCCTGCAGTTGCCCACCCCTTTTCTAACCCTTCCCCCGTCCGCCTCGCGGATGGTGGAGAAGGAGCACGTCCGGGATAAGCGCGGCAGCGGAGCCCCACGCCGCCAGGATCGCGGCGAAAAGCCGAAGATCCAGCGACCGCGCACCGCCGCCAACTGACAGAAGAGAGAAACCCCAACCCGCGCGCAGCGCCGGTCCATGGTGCCGCCGGCGGCCTGCCGCCTCGCCTTGCGTCCCAGCGGTCGGCGAGACCCTCTAACGGACGGTGGTCGCCGCCTCCCCCGAGGGCGGCGGCGCCGGGCGGTCGTCGGCATTGTTGAACACGAAGGTGAAGAGCATCGCCACGACCGCAAGGGCCAGCGAGGCTGCCAGCACATAGCGCGTGATATGCGGCGTGCGCCCCTGGCGAGCCTCGTCCGCGCTCTTCCGCTCCGTCATTCCGTCCTCCGGCTGGCTGGTCCTGCCAGAGGAACTGCTGTGTCGATCCGCGGGTTCCCTTCCCGGCCGCTCAGCGCCGCCGCTTGGGCAGCGGGCTCGCCGGCGGCAGATCCTCCTCGAGGATCATGATCTGCAGGGCATAGGACACCTCGCCCTCTTCCTCGTCGCGGTGCAATACCCCGATGAACTCGTCACCGATCCGCACCTCCACCGGTGCCGTGGGCTTGGCCGGCGGGTCGATGGCGATCCGGTCGTTGGCGAAGGTGCGCCGCAGATAGTCCTGGACGCGGGCGATCTCGTTGGGGGTCATGCTACCTCGCTTCTTCCTCGGGCCGGCGGCGCCCGTCGCCGGACGTCGGGCCGCCCGCCGCACGGCTTCCGCGGCGGACCTTGCGGCTCTGGAGCGCGAAGCGCAACCGGCTAATGTCCCGCCGCGCTCCCCTGCCGGCGCTCAACGGCCTGGTACAACCCAAAGATGCCGATGAACAACTGGCGAGCGCGCTTGGCGATAGCGCCTTTCAGCCGGTGGCCTTATGATGTCCGAAGCGGGCAGTCCTCGCAGGTTCCCGGGGTGCGGACAAGCGACGCTGCGAGCCTGACCCTCTTGATGCGTGACCCGGCCGTTGAGGCGACATGATCGGCATCGACGCGCGGAGACCACCGCGGAGCAGTCACGACGTCTCGAGGCCGCTGGCGGATCTCCGCTTGTCATCCAGTCCGCGGGTCCGGCTGGCGCTGCTCGTCCTGGCCCACCTCTCGCTGGGAGCGTTTTGCTACCTCCTCATCGCGTTCGACCGCGGATTCCGCGATGACGCCGCCGCGACCTTCGCGGTTGC
Organism: Geminicoccaceae bacterium 1502E; assembly: GCA_033875255.1. Lineage (GTDB taxonomy): Bacteria > Pseudomonadota > Alphaproteobacteria > Geminicoccales > Geminicoccaceae > Marinimicrococcus. The sequence goes on from JAWZSN010000021.1 coordinate 93,485, forward strand.
GCTGCATAGCGACCCCGCCGGTGCCGGCGGCAGGCGGAGCCTGCCCGCCACGGTAAGCCTGCCGCACCGCTGCCCGCCGACCGGAGACCGCTGGGAGTGCTCCGCGGTCTACCGGATCGGCCCCGTCCACGTGCCGGCCGACCAAGGCGTCCAGTCCCTCTACATCCCCCGCTCCTCGGGCCATCTGCGCGTCCTGTGGAACGGTACCCTGCTGGCCGAGAGCCACTGGCAGCAGCCCGCGGCCCATCTCGGCCAGAATGCGCCCCTGCTGATACCACTGCCCCAGCCCGTGCCGCAGGGCGGGGCGAACGAGATCGAGCTCGTCCTGGAATCGCGGCTGATCTTCGGCGGCTTTCTCGGCGCCGTTCATGTCGGGCCCGACGCGGTCCTGCGCGAGCACCACGACAGGGTGCGCTTCATGGTCGTGACGCTCGCCCGGCTGATCGACGGCTGGATCATCGCGATGGCCTTCTTCTTGCTGCTTGTCTGGGCGATCCGCCCGTGGGACCGGGTCAACCTCGTCTTCGGCGCCGCCCTTCTCTCCTACGCCGCCGCGTCCCTCCCGGCGATCCTCGACGACGCGCCGCATGACGGCCTCCTGCATCTCGCCAATCTCTGCCGCGTCGTCAGCATGTCGCTGATGCTGCCCTTCGCATGGCTGTTCGTGGGCCGCACACCCGTCGTGCCGGCCAGCCGGTTCCTGCTTCTGCCTCTCCTGGCTTTCCTGCTGGTCCTGGCGTTGCCGGGGGCGTGGTCGGCGACGCTGATCAGGTTCGTCGTGACCCCCATCATGCTGCTTCTGGCGGGAGCCGCATCCCTCGTTCTCGCTCGCACGGCGCTGCGCAGCGGCAGCGACGGGGCAATTCTCCTTTTGGGCACGATGGCGGCGGTGATCGGTTTCGGGCTGCGCGACCTCCTCGTCCTCAACGGCACGCTGGAGGGATCCCATGTGCTGCTGGCCCGCTTCAGCGCGCCGCTGATCATGAGCGTGGTCGGCTGCGTGCTGCTCTGGCGCGTGGCCGCCGCACTGACCCTCGCCGAGCGCTTCGGCGGGACGTTACAGCAGGCGCTCGCCGCCCGGGAGCAGGAGCTTCGGGACATCCTGCTCCGCGAGCGGGCGCAGAGCCTGCGCGCCGCGCTCGAGGCCGAGCGGATGCGGCTGATGCGCGATCTGCACGACGGGATCGGCGGACAGCTTCTGTCGATCCTGGCGCTGAGCGAGCGCGGTGGCGAGCGCAGGGGCGATGCGATCGCTGCGGCCAGCCGGCGCGCGCTCGCCGATCTGCGGCTGGTCGTCGATTCGCTCGAGGACATGGGCAACGATCTGGGCCTGATGCTGGGCCAGTTCCGCGAGCGCATCGAGCTGCTGCTGCGGCCCAGCGGCATCCGTCTCGACTGGCGGGTGCCGGACCTCCCGGAACTGCCGGGCCTGACCCCTGCCGCCACGCTCCACATCTTCCGCATCCTTCAAGAGGCGGTGACCAACGCTACCCGCCATTCGGGAAGCGATGTCATCGTGATCGAAGCGGTGCCCTCGTCCGCCGCCGGCTCGGGCGTGCGCCTCATTGTGCGCGAGCATGGACGGGGCGGTGCCGCCGAGCGCGCCGGCGGATTGGGGCTCGCCAACATGCGCCACCGCGCCGCGACATTCGGCGCGAGGCTCTCGATCGACAGCGGACCGGGCGGCACGGCGGTCGTGCTCGAGCTGCCGCACCGTCTGGACTGAGCGGCTGCCGGGAGCCTCACAGGCGGATCAGCCGCTGCTGCACCGCCTCGAATACCGCCTCGCCACGGCTGCTGACCCCTAACTTACGGTAGATGCTCTTGATGTAGTTGGGCACCGTCTTGCGGGAGATCTCGAGCCGGTCGGCGATATCGTTGTAGGTGAAGCCCTTGGCGATGCCCCAGAGGATGTCGACCTCGCGTCGGGTGAGCCGCGGCGCGTCGGCGGCCTGCACCGTCTCCTGCTGCTGGACCTGGCGCAGGAGGAAGCGCGCGATCGCTGCGGACACCGGCGAGTGGCCCCTCAAGACCGCTTCGACCGTCGCCACGATGTCGTCGGGCAGCGCATCCTTGAGGATGTAGCCGGTGGCGCCGGCAGCGATTGCCGCAACGACGCTGCGCTCGTCGCAGAAGATCGAGACCACCAGGATCTCGACGCTCGGCGACCGCCTGCGCACGTCGCGGATCAGCTCCAGCCCGTGCCCGTCGGGGAGCTGCAGGTCGACGAGCATCACCTCCGGCAGGGAGGCGACGAGCTCGCTGCGGGCCTCGGCGAGGCTGCCGGCCTCGACGACCTCGAAACGGGCATCGGCGGCCAGGGCGCCCGCGAGGTGCCGTCTGGTGGGCTCGTCATCCTCGACACACAAGATCCGGAGCCGCGTCATGCCCGCCCCTCGCCCGCTTGAAGCCAACCCAGAAAATCGAGCGACGGCGCCTCGGACGGCAGACGCGACACGCGTTCGACGAGCGCAGGCGCGACGCCGAAGAGCCGGGCCGACAGCGCCGCCTCGTCGACCGGCCGCTCGACCCTCGTGGGAGCGCCTCGGCGCACCGAGACGAGCACCAGGACATCGCTGCGCGTCACGCTTGCCGAATCGACGCCGAAGAGCTCGCCCACGCCGCCCACCTTGCGCAAGCCGGGCACCCCCGTCTCGCCGCTGCGGGTGAGCATCGTGGCGCCCGAGCCTACCGCCATCGCCTGCCCGAAGGGAATGCGCGCCGTGGCCTCCGCCTGGGTCTTGTCGGTCTGGAGCACCTGCCCGCCGACACTCTGGATGGATTGGGCCGCCATGTTGGAAAGCTCCAGCAGCGCCGTCAGGTCGACATGGTCCGGGGTGATCTCGTTGGGCGTCACCCGCAGGTCGATACCGATGTCGCGCTCGATCGACTCCGTATCGTCGCCCTGCGGCACGATCAGCACGTTGCTGCCCTCGAAGAACCTGGAGGTCTGGCCCGTCCGGGCGACCACCCGCGGGCTCGCCTCGATGCTGAAGCTGGTGCTGTCCTCCGAGGCGATGTTCAAGGCGTAGCTCACCGTCGGGATGCTGACCTCGAGCGTGCGCTGGCGTGTCTGGCTGTCGGGTCCCCCTCGCTCCCGGGTGTGGTCGAAGTTCACCAGGGTGGCGCCGAACTGGAGCCGCAGCGCCTCGAGCAAATTGATGCCGCTCGAGCTGCTGCCGTCCCGGGTCTGCCGGATGACATAGGCGTCGATCAGCACATTGCCGTCGTCGGGGTCCCGCTCGGGCGCCGCTGGCGGCCGCAGCCGCTCGCTGAGCGGTGCGGCGCGCCGCGCGCCTGGCCCGTCGGCCAGCGCCTCCGCAAGGAAGGCGGCGGCCTGGCGCGCGGCCGGGTCGTCGGGCGGTCCGGCCTGCCGCGCCGCGTCCAGGGCGGTCGCCGCAAAACCGAAATAGCCGGCCCGGTAAGCCATGAAGGCAAGCCCGTAGCACAGCTCCTCGCAGGCGTCGCGCCGCTCGACCGCCTCGACGAGGGCTTCCAGGGCCGCGTGGTAGCGTCCGAGCCGGTACTCCACCGCGGCCCGTCCGAGCTCGGGCCTCCACAGGTCGGGAGCGAGGCGGCTGGCATTGGCGAAGGCCACCCGGGCGATCTCGAGATCGCTCTGCCGGCCCCGCGCCAGAAGAAAGCGCCCGTTCTCGTAATGCAGCCTGGCATTGGTCGGCTCGGCGCCGATCTGCCGGAACAGGGCCTGGTCGTCGACCGGCTCGAGCGCCGCCGGCGCGGTGAAGCCGATCTCCTTGAGAACCTGGGTCAGCTGCACCTCCGCCGGCGCGCAGGCGGCTTGCAGGACGACCGCAAGGGCCGGGACGAGCCTCGTGAGCGATCGGCCGCTACGCATCCAAAGGGAATTCCTGCCATCGTTCGGGACCCGCGGCGGCGCCGGCGCGTCTCGGCCGTGTCACCCATCGCGGAAGGCTACCTTCGCTGCTTCGCGATACCGTTTCCACCCCATGAAGATGGTCTATCGTTCACCACACAGTAGCCCCGGATCCGTCTTGATCCCCTTTATTTATGGTCTGTCCCCGGCCCGCCGCCATGGCCTAGCTGAAGCGTCCGAACGCTCGGCGGTCGACCGGCGCGGATGCCCGACGCCCCGATGGCATGGCTCGGGACACAAGGAGCCGGCAGCGGCTCTTGGATAGGCAAAGGATATGAACCGATGAAGCATCTGGCCCTGACCTTCGCAGCCGCGGCCTTCGCCGCCCTGGCGGTGCAGCCGGCAGCGGCGGCGGAATACAAGTGCGCCTGCTACAAGGAGGCCAAGAAGGACCTCGAGGCGTCGGACAAAGCGAAGATCAAGTGCTCGGAGACCTATGACAGCTTCAGCAAGAGCGTCTCGGTCCCGGAATCGCACGTGAAGATCTATGTCGACGACGACAATGTCGTGCAGGGTGACAAGGACGCCAATATCCGTTTCCGCCCGCGCGACGGGAAATGCCTCGAGCAGGTCGCCGACGGCAATGCCGAGAAGGCCCTGTTCACCGGCGCCTACTGCAACAACGACTCCTACAAGGATATCGGGCAGTTCAAGCTGGCGCAGGACAAGACCACCCCCTCGGTGTGGACCGCAGCCTACAAGGCAACGACGGGCGGCAAGGACTATACCGGCTTCCTGCAGTACACCGAGGCTGCGGACGGCAAGCGCTACATGCAGGCCGCCTGCATCGAGAACAAGTAGAGGCATGAGGCTCCGGCAGGCGTCCGCTCCGGATGCCTGCCCGGTTCTGGCGGCCACCACATGCTCGTTTTGTCGGCTTTGTTCTGGTTTTTCTGTTAGACGCGCAAAGGCCCGCTGTCATTTCTGACAGCGGACCTTTTGCGGTGTCTGGTTGCGGGGGCAGGATTTGAACCTGCGACCTTCAGGTTATGAGCCTGACGAGCTACCGGGCTGCTCCACCCCGCGGGCGGTGTTGGGGCGTGTGGTGTTCCGGGTGCTGGCATGGCCTGGCGGCGACCTACTCTCCCACGTCTTGTGACGCAGTACCATTGGCGCGGAGGGGTTTCACGGCCGAGTTCGGAATGGGATCGGGTGGGTCACC
>JAWZSN010000022.1:0-95402 GCA_033875255.1 Geminicoccaceae bacterium 1502E
CGGGCGAGGTGCCACTATGTCGTCGCCAAGAGCGAGCTGGCGGCCTTGATGGAGCAGCGCGAGGCCTTGGAGGCGAGCCATTCGTGGCCCGGCTATCTGCGCCGCCTGCGCGACGAGCGCCGCGCCGGGCGGGCGGAGGCCGGGGCGCGCATGGCGCAGCCCGGCTTCGCGCGGGCGAGCGATGCCGCCCCCAACAGCCCGGTCTTCGTCGATCCGGCGGGCTGCGACTGGGTGGCCCGCATCGAGAGCCCGGCCGGCGGCTTTGCCGGCTGGCGCGGCAGCACGGCGGTCCCGCGCCGGGCGGCCAACGCGAACCCGAGCCCGAGGGGCTGACGGAAGGACGCGCTAGCCGCGCGTTCATCTCACCTGGCACCATTTCCCGCGGGTTAACGGCGGTGCCGGCCGCGGCAAGCGCGAACCCGAGCGCCGCCTTGAGGTGGCGACAGGAGAAGGGAGAAGCCACGTGCAGCGCCCGCGGAGCGGTTGGCGCGAGGCCGCCGCAACGTTTCCTTAATCGCACCTGGTACCATGTCACGCGGGTTAACGGCGGTGCGGGCCGCGGCAAGCTCGAACCCGACAGGCCAGCGGGGCTGCCGTCCGGCGCGGCATGGGCGGGCGGCAAACGCGAACCCGAGCGCCGGTGCGAGCTGACAAAAGGAGAAGAGGAAAGCCGCGCGCAGCGCCCGCGGAGCGGTTGGCGCGAGGCCGCCGCAACGTTTCCTTAATCGCACCTGGTACCATGTCACGCGGGTTAGCGGCGGTGCCGGCCGCGGCAAGCGCGAACCCGACAGGCCAGCCGGGGCCGGGCGTCCAGCGCGGAACGGACGGGCGGCAAACTCGAACCCGAGCGCTGGTCCGAGGTGACGAAAGGCGCAGAGGAAAGCCGCGCGCAGCGCCTTTGCGTCGACCTCGCCCAGCGCCCCGTCGTCGGGCCCGTGGCTCCGTCGCAACCGCCGCTCAGGCCTCGACCTGCTGCGCCTCCAGAGCGATCCGCACGATGTCGGCCATGATCTGGTGGATGGCGAAGTCCTTGGGGGTGTAGACCCGGGCGATGCCGGCGTCCCTCAATCGCCGCGCGTCGTCCGGCGGGACGATCCCGCCGACCACCAGCGGCACGTCACCGATGCCCGAGGCGCGCATCCGCTCGGCCACCTCCATCACCAGCTGCATGTGCGAGCCCGAGAGGATGGAAAGGCCCACCACATGCACGCCCTCCTCGAGCGCCGTGGCGGCGATCCTGGCCGGGGTCAGGCGGATTCCGTCATAGACCACCTCCATGCCGCAGTCGCGGGCGGCCACCGCGATCTGCTCGGCGCCGTTGCTGTGGCCGTCGAGGCCGGGCTTGCCGACCAGCAGCTTGAGGCGCCGGCCGAGCCGCCGCGAGGCCTCCTCGACCTCGCCGCGCAGCCGGTGGAGAGGCTGGTCGTCGCCCGTGCGCGCCGCGGCAATGCCGGTGGGGGCGCGGTATTCGCCGAAGACGCTGCGCAGCACCGCGGCCCACTCGCCGGTGGTCACACCGGCGTTGGCGCAGGCGATGGAGGGCTCCATGATATTGCGCTCGCCGCGCGCGGCCGCCTCCAGCCCGGTCAGCGCTGCCGCGACGGCCTCGCCGTTGCGCTGGCGGCGATGCGCTGCGAGCCGCCCGATCTGCTCCTGCTCGGCGCCGGGATCGACGGCGAGGAAGCCGCCATCATCTCCAGTGGTGAGTGGGGAGGGGGCGCTGTCGGTGTAACAGTTGACGCCTACCACTTTCTGCTCACCCGAGCCGATGGCGTTAACACGTCCGCTGTTGGACTCGACCAGCCGCGCCTTCATGTAGCCGCTCTCGACCGCCGCGAGGGCGCCGCCCATCGCGTCGATCCGCTCCAGCTCCTCGCGCGCCGCCGTCTTGAGCGCCTCGACCTGCTCCTCGACGACGTGCGAGCCGTCGAAAATGTCGGGGTAGTCCAGAAGATCGGTCTCGAAGGCCAGAATCTGCTGCATCCTCAGGGACCATTGCTGGTCCCACGGGCGCGGCAGGCCCAGCGCCTCGTTCCAGGCCGGGAGCTGGACGGCCCGGGCGCGGGCGTTGCGGCTGAGCGTCACCGCCAGCATCTCGAGCAGGATGCGGTAGACATTGTTCTCGGGCTGCTGCTCGGTGAGGCCCAGCGAGTTCACCTGCACGCCGTAGCGGAAGAGCCGCTGCCTGGCGTCCTCGATCCCGTAGCGCTCGCGCGCCAGCTCGTCCCACAGCTCGGCGAAGGCGCGCATCTTGCAAAGCTCGGTGACGAAGCGGATGCCGGCATTGACGAAGAAGCTGATGCGCCCGACGACCCGGCCGAAGTCGCCGGCAGGCACCCGGCCCGTGCTCGCCACCGTGTCCAGCACCGCCACCGCGGTCGCCAGGGCGAAGGCCAGCTCCTGGACCGGCGTGGCACCGGCCTCCTGCAGGTGGTAGCTGCAGACATTGGTGGGGTTCCAGCGCGGCATCTCGTAGGCGGTGAAGCCGATCACGTCGGCCACCAGCCGCATCGAGGGGCGGGGCGGGAAGATGTAGGTCCCGCGCGAGAGATATTCCTTGATGATGTCGTTCTGCACGGTGCCCTGCAGCGCCGCGCGCTCCGCCCCCTGCTCCTCGGCGACCGCCACGTAGAGGGCCAGCAGCCAGGGGGCGGTGGCGTTGATGGTCATCGAGGTGTTCATGGCCGCCAGCGGGATGCCGTCGAACAGCTCCCGCATGTCGCCGATCGAGGTGACCGGCACGCCCACCTTGCCCACCTCGCCGCGGGCGAGCGAGTGATCGCTGTCGTAGCCGGTCTGGGTCGGCAGGTCGAAGGCGACCGACAGGCCGGTCTGCCCGCGCCCGATATTGGTGCGGTAGAGTGCGTTGCTGGCGGCGGCCGAGCTGTGCCCGGCATAGGTCCGGAAGATCCACGGGCGGTCGGGTTGCGGCAGGGTCGCGAAGCTCATAACACCTTCTCCAACACCGGCTGTCCGGGTGTTAGGTGTTGGTAACACCGAGAGGTGTTGACGTCCACCACTTTTGGTGACAGTGGTGCTGCAGCACAGCGGAGCATGCCGATGAGCAAGAGCAGCGTCGAGCGCATCATCAACCGGTTCGGCTCGCAGCAGCGGGTCGCCGAGCTTCTCGGTATCTGGCAGACCGCGGTGTCGGGCTGGGTGCGCCGCGGCGCCATCCCGGGGCGTCGCCAGCAGGAGCTTCTGGCGATAGCCCGGCGCGAGGGCATCGAGCTGTCGCCGGCCGACTTTTTCGGGATGGAGCAGGAGGAGGAGCAGGCCGACGGCACCACCGGCCGGCCGGTCGGCGCAGCGCGTCCTGTCGCCGAGGAGATGCCGGGCGGCAGCGGCCAGGTGATCCAGCTTGCCAAGCCAGCCGCGGGCCAGCTCAAGGACCTCTATGAGGTGGGCGAGATCCCGCCGTTGGGCCATGTGCCGCGCAACATGTACGCCTGGGTGATCCGCAAGGAGCGCCACGGCGAGCCCGTCTCGGCGATGCACCAGGAGGTGGTGCCGGTCCACGAGATCGGCGACGACGAGGTGCTCGTGCTCGTGATGGCCGCCGGCGTCAACTATAACGGCGTGTGGGCGGCGCTGGGCAAGCCGATCTCGCCACACGACGTGCACCGCCAGCCCTACCACATCGCGGGCTCCGATGCGGCCGGCGTGGTCTGGGCGGTGGGCTCAAAGGTCAAGCGCTGGAAGGTCGGCGACGAGGTCGTGGTGCATTGCAACCAGGACGACGGCGACGACGAGGAGTGCAACGGCGGCGATCCGATGAACTCCTCCTCCCAGCGGATCTGGGGCTACGAGACGCCGGACGGCTCGTTCGCGCAGTTCTGCCGGGTCCAGTCGCGCCAGCTCATGCCACGCCCCAGGCACCTGACCTGGGAGGAGAGCGGCTGCTACGTGCTGACGCTGGCCACCGCCTATCGGATGCTGTTCGGCCACGCGCCGCACACCCTCAAGCCCGGCGACAACGTCCTGGTGTGGGGCGGCGCCGGCGGCCTGGGCTCGATGGCGATCCAGATCATCGCGGCCTCCGGTGCCAACGCCATCGCGGTGATCTCGGAGGAGGACAAGCGCGACTTCGTCATGTCGCTGGGCGCGCGCGGCGTCATCAACCGCAAGGATTTCGACTGCTGGGGCGAGATGCCCGATCCGATGGACAGCGAGGCTTACGGTCGCTGGCTCGGCGAGGCGCGCAAGTTCGGCAAGGCCATCTGGGAGATCACCGGCAAGGGCAACGATGTCGACATCGTCTTCGAGCATCCGGGAGCGGCGACCTTCCCTGTCTCCACCCTGGTGGTGAAGCGCGGCGGCATGGTGGTGATCTGCGCCGGAACAACCGGCTACAAGCTCACCATCGATGCCCGCTATCTGTGGATGCGCCAAAAGCGCGTTCAAGGCAGCCACTTCGCCAACCTCAAGCAGGCCGCGGCCGCCAACCGCTTCGTCATCGGCCGGCAGGTCGACCCCTGCATGTCCGAGGTGCTGGGCTGGCACGACATCCCGCGCGCCCACATGAAGATGTGGAAGAACCAGCACCGGCCCGGCAACATGGCGGTGCTGGTCCAGGCGCGCCGTCCCGGCATGCGTACCCTCGAGGAAGCCGCGGAAGACTAGCCGCGCGCCGGCGCCGGGCACCCCGACTTGTCCTCACTTCCAGCGGAGCCCTCGATGGCCATGCAGCTTGCCGTGGAGCGATCAGTGAACGCCGGCCTCCTCCACGCCGCCGGCGAGGCCCTGGCGGCGGCCGATCGGCTTTTGGGCGAGGCCACTGATGGCCTGCGGGAGCGCCTCGCGCCCGGCGGCCGGCTCGATCGTGAGCGCTTCGCGCGGGAGCAGCGCGCCGCCCACGGCCTCGCCTGGCTCAAGGCGCATGTCGAGGCGTTGCGTGCCATGGAGGACTGGGGTCGCCGGCTGGCGGGGCTGGGGCTCCTGGGCGAGCGCGAGGCGCTGATTCTCGAATGGGCGTTCGGCGAGTATCTGGCGCGCATGACGGGCGGGCTGCCGATGAGCCAGGGCGAGATTGTCCGTCCACACGATCTGGGGCTGGGCCAAGAGGCGGTCGCCCGGTTCGCGACTCCGGCGGTCCAGGGGCTCGTCCGGGCCACTGCCGACCCCGTGCGCCGGGCTCGCCTCGCGGCCTTGCTGGAGCAAGGCGACTTCGGCGAGTGGGGCCTCGAGGACGAGGAGCTGGTCATGGTGCGCGACCAGTTCGAGCGTTTCTCGAACGAGCGTGTGGTGCCGTATGCCCATGACTGGCACCGGGCCGACCGGCTGATCCCGGGGGCGCTGATCGACGAGCTGTCGGCACTCGGCGTGTTCGGCCTGACCATCCCCGAGGAGTTCGGCGGGCTCGGCCTGGGCAAGATCGCGATGTGCGTGGTCACCGAGGAGCTCTCGCGCGGCTATATCGGCGTGGGCAGCCTCGGCACCCGCACCGAGATCGCGGCCGAGCTCATCCGCCTGGGCGGCACGGAGGAGCAGAAGCGCCACTGGCTCCCGCGCCTCGCCAGCGGCGAGACGATCCCCACCGCCGTCTTCACCGAGCCCGACACCGGCTCCGATCTCGCCTCGCTCTCGACCCGGGCCGTGCTCGAGGACGGCATGTGGCGGGTGCGCGGTGCCAAGACCTGGATCACCCACGCCGCCCGCGCCGATCTCATGACTCTCCTGGTCCGCACCGACCCCGCCGCCGCGGGCTATCGCGGGCTCTCGATGCTGCTGGCCGAGAAGCCCCGCGGCGACGATGGCGATCCCTTTCCGGTAGAGGGTCTGGGCGGCTCGGAGATCCCGGTGCTGGGCTATCGCGGCATGAAGGAATACGCGCTTTCCTTCGACGGCTTTGCGGTGCCGGAGGGCAGTCTCCTGGGCAGGGTGCCGGGGCAGGGCTTCAAGCAGCTCATGGCGACCTTCGAGAGTGCCCGCATCCAGACCGCCGCCCGCGCCGTCGGGGTGGCCCGCCGGGCCCTCGAGCTGGGCCTCGCCTATGCGCGCGAGCGACGCCAGTTCGCGCAGCCGCTCTTCGCCTTTCCACGGGTCCACGACAAGCTCGCGTGGATGGCCGTCGAGATCATGGTGGCCCGCCAGCTCACGCTTTTTGCCGCACGGGCCAAAGACGCCGATCGGCGCTGCGACCTCGAGGCCGGCCTCGCCAAGCTGCTCGCTGCCCAGGTCGCCTGGTCGGCCGCCGACAACGCCCTCCAGATTCATGGCGGGAACGGCTACGCGCTCGAATACGAGATGAGTCGGGTGCTCTGTGATGCGAGGGTTCTCAACATCTTCGAGGGCGCGGCTGAAATTCAGGCTCAGGTAGTGGCACGCCGCATCCTCGTGGGCGGCGAATAGCTAATCGGTTAAGCGAATCTTTCCGGTGCGTTTCACTGCGCTCTTGCAATTCATCTAAATATCGCGCTATCCAAGACTTGGTCAGAGCAGTGGTCCGCCGCAATCTGCCCGACCGCTCGACCTTGTCGAGCCGGGGGAAATGTCGGGTTAAATGAAATGGTGGATCCTCGTTGACGGCCGAGTAGAGGGGGAGGTCCGTCGCGGACGTGCGCAAGACGCATCCGCGCGGGTTCTGGGGGCGAAAGGGGAGCAGCCGGCAACGGCCGCTCCCCTTTCCGTTTCGGCGGCCGGCGCGCCGTCTGATGTCAAGACTGGCGCAGCCGGCCGTGCGGCCCTAAGAGACAGACCGCTTCGTCATCAGTTTCGGCAAAGAGGGTTGCGCATGTCCGACGCGGGCGGCATCGCCGGAGACCGGCTCCGGAACATCGTCGACAAGATCGAGCGTCTCGAGGAGGAGAAGCGCGAGGTCCAGGAGCAGGTCAAGGAGGTCTTCGCCGAGGCCAAGTCCGAAGGCTTCGACGTCAAGGTCCTGCGCCAGGTGCTCAAGCTGCGTCGTCTCAAGCCGCACGACCGGAACGAGCAGGAAGAGCTGCTCGAGCTCTACAAGGCGGCAATCGGCATGGCGTGAGCGGGTCCGTGCCCGCCCGAGGCGCCGCGCCCTCGATCTGGCTGCTGCTCGGCGACAAGCTGGGCGACAACGCCCAGGTCGAGGTGATCGCCCGCGCCCTCGGCTTGCCCGTGATCCGCAAGACGGTCCTGCCGAAGCCCGAATGGGTGCTCGGCAAGCCGCCCTTCCGGCCGAGCCTCGACCATCTCGACCTCGAACGCTCCGATCCGCTGGAGCCGCCCTGGCCGGATCTCGTCCTGACCATCGGCCGTCGACCGGCGGCGGCTGCTCTATGGATCCGCGAGCAGTCCGGGGGTGCCGCGAGGCTCGCCATCGTCGGCCGGCCCAAGCGCTGGAGCGATCGGTTCGCGCTGATCATCGCGCCGCCGCAGTTCGCGGTGCCCGAGGCGCCCAACGTGCTGCGCCTCGAGCTGCCGTTGATGCGCCCCGACGCCGCAGCGGTGGCGGCGGCCGGCGAGCGCTGGCGCGACCGGCTCGCCGCCATGCCCCGGCCGCTCACTGCCGTTCTGGTGGGCGGTGAGACCAAGCCATACCGCTTCGACGCGCCGGTCGCCGGGCGGCTTCTGGAGGCTTTGGCAGCACTGCGGCAGCGCGACGGCGGCTCCCTCTACCTCACCACCAGCCGGCGCACCCAGCCGGCCGTGGTCGAGGCGCTGGAGCACGGCCTGCCGGAGGGCAGCCGCCTGTTCCGCTGGGCGCCGGACGCCGCCGACAACCCCTATCTGGCGCTCCTCGCCCTGGCCGACCGCTTCGTGGTGACCGGCGACAGCATCTCGATGATGGTCGAGGTGGCGCGGCTGGGCCGCCCGCTCTCGGTGTTCCCGCTGCCGGTGCGGCGCGACCCCGCGACCCGCGTGCAACGTGGCCTGGCCTCTGCGCTGGCCCCGCAGGGTCCGCTCGCCGGGCTCGGCGGCGCGCTGCGCCGGCGCGGCCTGCTGGGCTTTCCGCGCGACCTGGACCGGGTGCGGCGCTCGCTCGAGCGGCGCGGCCTCGCGGTGCCGCTGGGCGAGCCCTTCGCGGCCAGCGCCGGCGAGGCCGGTGACGAGCTGGCCGAGGTCGTCGCCAGGGTCCGCGGTCTGCTCGCCCCGTGAGCCGCCGCGCGGCCCGCTGCCGCACGCCGGTTGTGGCCGAGGCGCGCTACGTGCTAATCCGCCCCGTGGTGCACCGTCGCAATCGAGGAAGCTCAAGATGAAGCCCTGCGTCTTCATCCATACCAATCACAAGCAATATGTTGGAGCGCTCGTCTCCGCATATTCGATGCAGCGCAACTCGCGCCATGCCGACGAGTTCGAGGTCAAGCTCATCGAGCTCGAGGCCCACAAGGACTTCTTCGACAAGTACGAGGGGCGCGAATATCGCCGCGACGGCGATACCCGCACCTGGCTGAACGAGGACCTGCAGTCGTTCACGCCGCTGCGCTTCATGCCGCCGCAGCTCATGGGCTACCAGGGCCGTGCGGTGGTGGTCGACCCCGACGTGTTCGCGGTGCAGGACGTCTGGGAGCTGCTCTCCCGCGACATGCAGGGCAAGGGCGTGATGTGCCGGATGCGCGGCAAGGGCCCGCTCGCTCACTTCGCCTCCTCGGTGATGCTCCTCGACTGCGCGAAGCTCACCCACTGGAAGATCGAGGAGGATTTCGACGTCCTCTTCCGGATGGAGCGCGATTACAAGGAGTGGATGAATCTCGGCTACGAGGATAAGGAGTCGGTCGGGCTCCTGGAGCCCGAGTGGAACGACTTCGACAAGCTCACCCCGCAGACCAAGATGCTCCACAACACGCGCCGCCGCACCCAGCCCTGGAAGAGCGGCTTGCCGGTCGACTTCGTGCCGGCCGAGCGGTCGGTGATCCCCGGCCTCGGCCTGCTCAAGCGCGCCCGCCGCAAGCTCTTCGGCGAGTATGCCTTCCTCGGCGCCTACAAGAAGCACCCCGACGACCAGCAGGAGGTGCTGTTCTTCGGCCTGCTGCGCGAATGCCTCGAGAAGGGGGTGGTCTCGGAGGAGCTGCTGCGCGAGCAGATGCAGAAGAACCACGTCCGCCACGATGCCTTCGAGCTCATGAAGCGCCTGCCGCCGCTGCCGAAGGCGGCGTAGCCCGGCTCCGCGTCCGCGCCGCCGCCTCCAGCCAGGCGGCGGCCGCACCCGGCGCGAGCGGCAGCGGGTCGAGCGCCTGCTGCACCGCGTCGCAGCCTTCCTCGCGCAGCAGCTGCAGCTGCCCCGGGCTGCACGGCCCGCAGGCCACCACGCGCAGCCCGAGCTCCCGGCCCAGTCGCATCGCAAGCCGCCCGAAGCGCCGCTGGGCGCCGTCGCCGGCCGCCGGATCGAGCAGCCCGCGGGCGAACTTCAGGGTGCTCAGCGGCAGGTCGCGCAACAGGCTGAGCGCTCCGGTCTCCCTGCCGAACTCCTCCACGGCAAGCCCCACGCCGACCTGGCGCAGCGGCTCGAGGGCGCGCACCGCCTCCTCGCGCTGCTCGAGCAGCGGCTGCTCGGTGAGCTCCAGCTCGATGGCGTGCCGCTGCAGCCCGAACTCCTGCAGACGCTCGCGCACCCGCTCGGCCAGCCGCGCCCAGGAGACCTGGCGGCGCGAGAGCACCGGCACGCCGAGGCGGAAGGGTCCGAGCCCGGCCTCCTGCCAGAGCCGCGCCCGGGCGCAGGCGGCGGTCAGCATCCACTCGTTGAGCGGCTCGACCAGGCCGGTCTCGGCGGCCAGCTCGTGGAACTGCTCGACCGCCACCAGACCGAGCTCGGGATGCGCGAGCATCGCCCGGGCGCTCAGGGCAGGCGTGGCGGTCGGCTGAAGGGCCAGTTGCGGCTGGAAGTGCAGGAGAAATACCTGCTCGTCCAAGGCCCGTTTCAGGTCGCTGCCGATGATCGAGCTGCGCCGCAGATGGGCGCCGAGACCGGCGTCGTGGAAGCGGCAGGTGTTGCCGCCCTCGGCCTTGGCCTCGTACATCGCGCGGTCGGCCTTGCGCAGCAGGACGGCCGGCTCCGCTCCGTCGTCGGGATAGACCGCCACGCCGAGGCTGGCGCTGATCTCGGCCACGCCGTCGGTCAGCGGCAGCGGCGCGGCCATGGCGTCCAGGACCTTGCGTACCACGATCGCCGCATGCTCCGGCCGTGCGAGGTTCTCCAGCACCAGCGCGAACTCGTCGCCGCCCATCCGCGCCACCGTGTCGGTCTCGCGCAGCCGCGCGCACAGCCGCTGGCCCACCTGGCGCAGCAGCTCGTCGCCGGCACCATGCCCCAGCCGGTCGTTCACCGCCTTGAAGCCGTTGAGGTCGAGCACCACCACGGCGACCGACGTGCCGTGCCGCCGCGCGCCGGCCAGGGCGCGCTGCAGGCGGTCGCGCAGCAGGCTGCGGTTGGCGAGGCCGGTGAGCTCGTCCTGCTGCGCCAGTCGGTCGAGCCGCTCGGCCTGGCGATGCCTGGCCACCGCCAGCCGCAGCGAGCGCAGGAGGCGCCCGGCGTCGAGATCCTCGCGATCGAGCAGGTCCGCGAAGCCGGAATCGAGCGCGTCCTCCTCGCCCACCTCCTCGCCGTCGCCAGCGATGAGCAGCATCGGGGTCCACAGGCCGCGCCGCTGCGCGACCGCCAGAAAGGCGCCGGCATCGCGGTCGGGCAGGGTGGCCGCTACCAGGCAGGCGTCGTAGTGCATCGCCGCCAGGCGCCGCAGGCCGCTCTCGCCCGATGGCGCCCAGTCCGCCCGGCGCGCCCCGGCGCGCTGGAGCAGCGTCTCGAGCTGCGCGAAACCCTCGCTCGAGCCGTCCACCACGAGGACCCGGCCCGGTCCGGCAGGCATGCCGGCCGGACCATCTCCGGGCCCGGCAGGCTCGAAGGGCCGGGATGCCTCCGCCAGATGCTGGTTCACGCGCTGCCTCGCCGATCGTTCGGCGCGCCTGCCCGTAGGGTGGCGCGCCGCTGGCCCTTGTGACCAAAAGGCGAGGAATTGTAGGTTTATTGCGCTTTATAGTGCAAGAGGGCCGTCGCCCTCGTCTTGCCGTCAGCGCAGGGCGATACCGGCAGCGAACCGGGACGGCGCCGGATCGAGCGTGCGAAGGCCGCCCGGCTCGACCGTGGCGATGGCGAGGCCATGCTCGCTGGTACCGTCGGTGCGCAGCCGGAAGATGCCGACGCTGCCGGCGAAGCCTTCCGGATCGGTGAGGGCAGCGTCGGCGAAGGAACGGTCGGTCCTGCCGAGCAGGGCCGCCAGTGCGGTGGCGTCGTAGGCGAGGGTCGCCAGGTCGTGAGGCTCGCGGCCATAGACCTGGGCGAAGCGGGCGGCGAACTGCCGCTTCATGTCCGGATCGACGGTGGCGAGCCAGGCGTCTTGGGCCAGAGGCTCGCGGTAGAGCTCGGGATCACCCTCCCACATCCGGGTCCCCAGAAGGCGCGGCCGCTCGCCGCCCTCGGTGTAGAAGGCCAGCGCCGCCAATACCTGGCGCAGGCGGGCACCGCCGTCGGCGATCAGGATCGCCTGCGGTCGGGCGCCCATGACCTGGCCCACCTGGCCGCTGACATCGCCACTGGCGCCGTAGAAGGTGGTGGCAGCCGGCGGTGCGCCGGGAATGGCGGCGAGAGCCTGCCGCGCCGCACGGCTGGCGAGACCGCCATAGGCGTCGTCCGGCGCGAGGACGGCCACGCGCGGCATGCCCTGCGCGACGGCGTAGCCGACTACCCGGTCGACCTGCTCCCCGGGACGGTAGCCCAGCGTGTAGACGCCGTTGCCGGCGACCGCGGCGTCATTGGAGAAGGACAATACCCGCAGGTTGGCGGCCCGGCCCTCGGCTCCGGCAGCCTTCGTGGAGGCGCCGAAGAGCGGCCCGAGCAGCAGCTCGGCACCCTCGGCGATGGCACCGCGTGCCGCCTTTCGGGCGCCCTCCGGCGTACCGCCGGTGTCCTGCGGCAGGAGCACGAGGTCGCTTTGCCCGACATCGAAGAGGGCGAGCTGGGCGGCGTCCAGCATGTCCTGGCCGATCGCTGCGGTATTGCCCGAGAGGGGCAGCAGCAGGCCGACCTTCAGCGGCCCGGTGGGCAGCGGCTCGGCCGGCGCCGGCTCGGCGGTGGGCGGCACCGGTTGCGGCGGGGCCGTCGGGGTGGTTTGCTTCGCCGGCACGCAGGCGGCAAGCCCGAGCGCCAGGACGCCCCCGGCGACGAGGCAGCGGAATTGCGAACGCAGAGCACTCATGGGCAGGGGCCAGCTCGGTGATACGGCAGGATTCGGACGAAGCGCAGGCTAGCGGCGGGGAAGAGGCAAGTAAACTCACGCCGGGTCTCCATGTGGTGGCCACCCCCATCGGCAATCTCGGCGATCTCTCGCCCCGGGCCCGCGAGGTGCTTGCCTCGGCCGACCTGGTGGCCTGCGAGGACACCCGCGTCACCGGTCGCCTCCTCCATCTGACGGGGGCGCGCAACCGCCTGCAGGCCTATAACGATCACAACGCGCCGGAGGTCCGCCCGCGCCTGCTCGCCATGCTGGCCGAGGGCAAGACCGTGGCGCTGGTCTCGGACGCCGGCACGCCCTGCATCTCCGACCCCGGCTACAAGCTCGTCCGCGAGGCCGTCGAGGCGGGCGCTGCCGTCCATGCGGTACCGGGCCCCTCGGCGGTGCTGGCCGCCCTGTCGGTGGCCGGGCTGCCCACCGACCGCTTCCTCTTCGCGGGTTTCCTGCCCTCGCGCAGCATGGCGCGGCGGGCCGCCCTGGCCGAGCTGGCCCCGATCCGCGCCACCCTGGTGTTCCTCGAGGCCGCGCCCCGGCTCGTCGCCATGCTGGCGGAAGCGGCAGAGGTGCTGGGCGGGCGCGAGGCGGCGGTGATGCGCGAGCTCACCAAGCTCCACGAGGAAGGCCGCCGCGGGCCGCTCGCCGAGCTCGCCCAACATTATGCGGAGGCCGGCGCGCCCAAGGGCGAGATCGTGGTGGTGGTGGGGCCGCCTGCGGCGGAGGCCTCGCGGCCCGATCCGGCGCGGGTCGACGCTGCGCTGCGCGAGGCCGCCAGGCGGCTGCGCCCGCGCGAGGCCGCGGCCGAGGTCGCCGCCGCCAGCGGCCTGCCCGCCAACGAGCTCTACCGCCGGCTCATGGAGCTCAAGAATGAGGACCGGGGGGACTGACGCAGCCGGCCGCCGCGCCGAGCGCTGGGCAGCGCTCTATCTGCGGCTCATGGGCTGGCGGATCCTCGAGCGCCGCTTCGCCACGCCAGTCGGCGAGATCGACATCGTGGCCAGGCGCGGCGATCTTCTTGTGTTCGTCGAGGTCAAGCGGCGGACCACCGCCGAAGCCGCCCTCGCCTCCGTCGGCCCGAACCAGCAGGCGCGCATCGCCCGCGCCGCCAGTATCTTCCTGCAGCGCCGTCCGGCCCTCGCCGGCTGCGCCTGCCGTTTCGACGTTCTTGCCCTGAGCCCCTGGCGTTGGCCCCGCCACGTGCCGGACGCCTGGCGGCTCTGATGTCGGGGGAGGCGGCCAAGGGTCTGGTGCGGCTGCGCTGCCACGGCCTCGTTCCAGCTCATCGAGCGTCGCCCCGGCAGCCGAGCCCTGCGTGGCGCAGCAGCTTTTTCGTCAAGGTGGGCAGGGCCAGCGATGAGAATTCTGCGGGCTGCGCCCACAGGCCGGGGGGCGGTGTGGCCACGTGGGCTTCGGCAAGGCGCAGGACCAGGGCGAAGTGGGTGAAGACGTGGCGCACCTCGCCGGGCAGCAGGCGCCATGCGGCGGCGGCCGGCGCCTCAGCGTGGAGGTCGGCGGGGCGCTCGCCCCAGGCGGACGAGGGCAGCTCGATCATGCCGCCCAGGAGGCCTTCCTCGGGACGCCGGCGGAACAGCACCGCGCCGTCTTCCCGGCGGAGCAGGTAGGCCACCGCCTCGCGGGTCGGGCGGGCGGCCTTCGCCTTGCGGCGCGGCAGCTCCTCCTGCAGGCCGCTGGCGGCGGCAACGCAGTCGCCCTGCCACGGGCAGAGCATGCAGCGCGGCGCCCGCGGCGTGCAGACCAGCGCGCCCAGCTCCATCACCGCCTGGGCGAAGTCGGCGCTGCGCTCCTCGCGGGCGAGGGAGGCGGCGGCGCGGTCGATCTGCCGGCGGCCGCGCGGCAGCGGCTCCTGCAGCCCGATCAGCCGCGCCAGCACCCGCTCGACATTGGCGTCGACCGGCACCGCCGCCTCGCCGAAGGCGATTGCCGCCACCGCGGCTGCGGTGTAGGCGCCGATCCCCGGCAGGGCGCGCAACCCGGCGACACTGCCCGGCAGCCTTCCGTCATGCTGGGCGGCCACCGCCACGGCGCAGGCGTGCAGGGCACGGGCCCGGCGGTAGTAGCCGAGCCCCTGCCAGGCGTGCAGCACGTCGTCGAGCGGCGCTGCCGCCAGCGTGGCGAGGTCGGGGAAGCGCTCGAGAAAGGCCGCATAGCGGCCGGTGACAGTGGCCACCGTGGTCTGCTGGAGCATGATCTCGCTTACCAGCACCGCGTAGGGATCGGCCGTCTCGCCGGGCAAAGCGCGCCACGGCAGGCGGCGGCGGCTGGCGTCGTACCAGGCGAGCAGTGTCTGGCGCAGCGGCGTGTGCCGTTCGGGCGCGACGGGCTCGCTTGGTGGGGCCGGACGCTCCATGCTACCTCTGCCTTGCGCTTCGTGGCGGCGCGGCCACACCGGCCCCGCCCGCGGGGGAGATAGGGACTTTGAGGCGTGACGCAAAGGACCAAGACCGGGCAGCGCAGCGGCGGCACCCACAAGGTGGCCGCCCTTTTGGGTCAGCTCATGACGCCGGCCGCGCGGCGCCGGGGGTTCGCCGAGGCCAGCCTGCTGGCCCAGTGGGAGAAGATCGTCGGCGCCGGTCTTGCCGGCCGCTGCCAGCCCCACTCGGTGAAGTTCGCCCGGGGCCGCGACCGTGACGGCACCCTGCTGCTCCAGGTGCGCGGCGGTGCTGCGCTCGAGCTGCAGCACATGACGCCGCAGATCATCCAGCGGGTGAACACCTATTTCGGCTTCCCGGCGGTGCGCGAGCTGCGCTTCGTCCAGGCGCCGCTGCCCGCCAGGACCTCGCCGATCCCCAGGCCGCCGCGCCAGCGGCCGCTCGCCCCGGAAGAGGTGGCGCGTGTTCACGAGGCGGTGGCGCCGGTGGCCGACGCCGAGCTACGCGAGGCGCTGGAAGCGCTCGGCCGCTCGTTGCTGGGCGCAGGCCCGATGCGCAGGGGCCGACGGTGAGGCCGGCTGCGGCATGTGTCCTGGCCGCAGCCTTGGGGCTCGCGGGCTGCGGCTTCGGCCCCGGCAAATCTCCAGCCGTGGTGCAGGAGACGCCGCCGGCCGCGGAGCCGCAGCCCGGACGGCTGGCGGCAGCCGAGGACCACGACGCTGGCCTGGCGCTGGCCCGGCGCTACGAGCGCGGTACGGCCCCGGGCGATGCGGCGCGGGCGGCAGAGCTTTACGAGGCGGCGGCCGCCGCCGGCAATCCGGTGGCGATGCGCGACCTGGGCGATCTCTATGTGGAAGGCGAGGGCGTCCCTCGCGACCCGCAGCGGGCCCTCTATCTCTACCGCGCGGCTGCGGCGCAGGGCGAGCTGGCGGCGCGTTACCGGGCCGCCGAGCTGGTGCTCGACATGCCCGAGGCGGGCGACGCGGCGCGCCGCGCTGCCGCTTCGGAGATCGAGGCGGCAGCGCGGGGCGGCTATGTGCAGGCGCAGATCGGCCTTGGCGAGATGCTCCTCGAGGGCACCTGGCGGCGCCGCGACCCATTGGAGGCTGCCCGCTGGTTCGCGGTGGCGCTCGAGCCGCTGCGTGCGGAGGCGGCTGCCGGCGACGGCTCGGCGCAGCAGCGCCTGGGCGATCTCTATCGCGACGGCAAGGGCGTGCCGGAGGACGGCCGCGAGGCCGCCAGGTGGTACCTGCGGGCGCTCGAGTCCGGCCGTTCCAGCGCGGTCATGCGGCTGGCCCGGCTCTACGAGAGGGGCGGCCTGGGCTTGCCGCCCGACGAGGCCGAGGCGGCCCGCTGGCTGGCGCGGGCGGCAGGGCGCGGCAACGCGGTGGCCGCCTACGATCTCGCCCGCAGGCATCTGCGCGGCACCGGCGTGCCGCAGGACAGGAACGCCGCGCTCGGGCTCTTCGAGACGGCTGCCGAGGGCGGCGAGCCTCGAGCTTTCCGCTATCTGGGCGAGCTCCTGAGCGATCCTGCGATGCCGGGGGCAGATCCGCGGGCGGCGGTCATGTGGCTCGAGCGGGCGGCCCGCGAGGGCGATGGCAAGGCCATGTTCCAGCTCGCCGAGCTCTACGAGAAATCGCCGCTGGTCGCGGTCGACCACGAGCGCGCGCTGATCTGGTACAGCCTCGCAGCGCGCCACGGCTACGAGCGGGGCGCCGAGCGCGTCAACCGTGTGGCGGCGAGGCTCGACGGGCGGGCGCGTGCCCGCGCGGCAGACCAGATCGCCGCCTTCGAGGCGACCCGCCCGGATCGGTGACGGACATCGCGCCCTTGCCGGCGACCGGCGGGCTTTCTATAGCAACCCTGCTTCGGGCGCAGCACCTCGCGGCCGCCAATCCCGGGAGAGAGGATCGATGCTGAAAGGCAGCAAGCTCACGCGGCGTACCGCGCTGGCCCTGGCGACCGCGGCCCTGGCGCTGCCCTCGCTGAAGAGCCGTGCCGCCGAGGTCACGGAGCGGGTGATCGGCGAGCCCGACGCGCCGGTGACGATCATCGAGTATGCGTCGCTCACCTGCCCGCACTGCGCGAGCTTTCACCGCGACGTGCTGCCGGGCCTCAAGGAGCGCTACATCGACACCGGCAAGGTGAAGCTGGTGTTCCGCGACTTCCCGCTCGACCAGGTGGCGCTCAGGGCGGCGGTGGTGGCCCATTGCGGCGGCCCGGCGCGCTACGGCCAGTTCCTCGACGTGCTGTTCGAGAACCAGGAGCGCTGGGCCCATGCCGAGGATCCGGTCGCGGCTCTCAAGCAGATCGCCAGCCTCGCCGGGCTGTCCGGCGAGCAGGTCGACGCCTGCCTCGCGGACGAGCAGATGATCGACGCCGTGCTGCAGTCGCGTCTCGACGCGCAGCAGGAATATGACGTGCGCTCGACCCCGACCTTCGTCATCGACGGCAAGGTCTATCCCGGCGGCCGCGATGTCGAGGCGTTCGCCGAGATCATCGAGCCGCTGCTGCGCTGACACGTCCAGCGGACTCCGAGGAGTCCGCCCTCTGATCCGCGAGGCTCCACCCGAAGTCGGGTGACGTGCCGCCATGGCCGATGCTATGGTCCGGTTGGCATCAATATGTTGTGGCGTCCGGCTTGCAGTTCACCAGACTTCGGGTAAGCGGATTCAAGTCCTTCTCTGACCCGGTCGAGCTCCTGATCGAGGAGGGACTGACTGGAATCGTCGGACCGAACGGCTGCGGCAAGTCCAACCTGGTCGAGGCGCTGCGCTGGGTGATGGGTGAAAGCTCGGCCCGCGGGTTGCGCGGCACCGGCATGGACGACGTCATCTTTGCCGGCTCGGCGTTCCGCGCCGGCTTCGACCTTGCCGAGGTGGCGCTGCGCTTCAGCGGGCCGGTGGCCGGCCTCGTCGCCCTCGCCGATGCCGAGGAGGTCGAGCTGGTGCGCCGGCTCGCCCGCGGCGCCGGCTCCAGCTACCGGATCAACGGCCGCGAGGCGCGCGCCCGCGACGTCCAGGTCATGTTCGCCGACGCCGGCTCCGGCGCGCGCAGTGCCGCCATCATCGGTCAGGGCCAGATCAGCCAGGTGGTCGATGCCCGGGCCGAGGAGCGCCGGCGCATGCTCGAGGACGCCGCGGGAATCGGCGGCCTGCACAGCCGCCGCCGCGAGGCCGAGCTCAAGCTCGCCGACACCGAGAACAACCTCACCCGGCTGGTCGATCTGTTGCAGGCCCAGGAGGCCCGCGCCGAGGCGCTGCGCCGCCAGGCCCGCGAGGCAGAACGCTACCGCAAGGTCTCGGGCGAGCTGCGGGCGGTCGAGCTGGCGCTGCTGCGCCGCCGCCTGGCCGATGCCGCGGCGGCCCTGGCGGCCCGCGAGCGGGAGGTAAAGGCCGCCGGTGCTGCCCTCGCCGAGGAAGCGGCCGCCGCCGGCAACGGCCGGCGCGAGCGGCTCGAGACCAGCGACCGTCTGGCCCGCGCCCGCGCCGAGCTGGCCGGTCTCAACGCCGAGCAGGCGCGGCTGGGCGAGCGGCTGGCGGCCCTCGAGGAGGCGGCCGGGCGGCGGGTTGCCGAGCGTGAGGAGCTGGAGCGGCGCATCGCCGAGGCCGACGCCGACCATGCCCGCGAGCGCGCTCTTTTGGAGGAGCTTGCCGGGCAGGCGGCGGCGCGCGAGCGTGAGCAGGCGGAGCTTTCCAGGCGGCGCGGCGCCTTGGTGGCCGAGCTGGAGACCGCGCGCGGGCGGGCCGAGGCCGCTGAGGCCGAGGCGGCTTCCGCCGAAGAGGCGCTGGGCCAGGCGGTGGTCCGTCTGGCTGAGCGCGGCGCCGCGCATGAGCAGGCGCGGCGCGAGCTTGCAAACCTCGAACGGCGGCGCAGCGAGATCGCGGCACGCCTCGAGACGCTGGCGTCGGTCGGCCGGGATCCGCGGCTGGCGGAGGCGGAGAAGCGGCTGGCGGCGGCTGGTGAGCGTGACAATGCTGCGCGCCGGCGGCTTGAGGACGCACTCGCCCGGCACGAGGACCTCTCGGTGAGGGCCGAGGAGCTGCGCGGCCGGCAGGCCGAGCGGGCGGCGCGCCGCGCTGCCCTGCGCCAGGACCGCACTGAGGCCGCGGCGCGGCTGACGACCGCCCGCTCGCGCGCCGAGGAGGTGGCGCGCCGCCAGGCTCAGCTCGACCGCGGCACCGCGCGGCTGGCGGAGCGGCGCCGGGCGCTGGAGGGGCAGGAGAAGGCGCTGGCCGGGCGTCGGGCCGCCCTCGATCTCGACGGCTTGCGCGATGAAGCCGCCGCCGCCGCTACCCGGTCTGCGGAGAGCGGGAGCCGGCAGACGGCGGCCGAGGAGGCGCTCGAGGCCGAGGGCCGGCGCCTCGAGGAAGCCCGCCGCGCCGAGCAGGCGCAGCGTCAGGAGCAGAACCGGCTGTTGGCCGAGACTGCGGCGTTGCGTTCGGTATTGCCGGAAGGCGTGAGCGACCCGCTGATCGCGCGGTTGAGCGTGGCCGAGGGGTTTGCCGCGGCGCTGGCGGCAGCGCTCGGCGACGATCTTCTGGTCGGAACCGAGGGAACGTCGGCGAGCCGCTGGGTCGAGCCCGGGCAGGGCGACGAGCCGGCGCTGCCCGAGGGGGTGGTGCCACTCGCCGAGAAGGTCGCCGGCGTGCCGCTGCTGGTCCGTCGGCTGCGCCAGGTCGGGATCGTCGAGCCGGCACTGGCGGACGGCCTGTTGCCGCGGCTCGCCGTGGGCCAGCGGCTGGTGAGTGTGGACGGCGATCTGTGGCGCTGGGACGGCTTCGTGCGGCGCGCCGGTAGCGACGAGACGGCGATCCGCCTCACCCAGCGCCGTCGGCTGGCCGAGCTGGAGCGGCTGGCGGGGCCGGCCGCCGAGGCGCTGGAGGCGGCGGTGATGCGGCTGCGCGAGGCGCGTGCCGCCGAGGAAGCGGCACGTCAGGCGGCGCAGCGCACCGCGGGTCTCGCCCGCGAGGCCGAGGGCGCGTCGCAAAAGGCGGCGGCGGCGCTGGCGGGGGCCGAGAGCGAGGACCAGGCACAGGTCGCACGGGCGCAGGATCTGGCGCGCGAGGCCGCCTCGCTGGCGGGTGAGGAGGCCGAGCTTTCTCAGGAAGGTGCTGCCATCGAGGCGGCGCGCGCGGCGCTTCCCGATTTGCAGGCGCTGGCCGGCGAGGCCGCCGCGCTGGGCGCCAGGGAGGCTGCGGCCGAGACGGAATGGAAGGCGCTGGAGGCAGCGCTCCGCGACACCGAGGCCCAGCGCCACCGGCTGCGCGACGTGCAGGCGGCGGCGCGCCGCGAGCAGGAGCAGGCCGAGGCGCTGGTGGCGGGCGAGCAGGCATCGTGCCTTCGCCTCCGCGAGGAGGTGACCAGGCGCGAGGCGGCGGCTTCGGCCGAGCGGCGGCAGCTCGAGACCGAGGCGGCGCGGGTCGGCCGCGCGCTCGAGGAGGCGGTCGCTGCGGCGGCGCGGGAAGAGAAGGCGGTAGCAGAGGCCGGGGAGCAGCGTGCGGCACTCGAGGAGCGGCTGGCGGCGGCGCGCGGCGCGCGCGACTCGGCGCAGGCGAGGCGCGGCGAGCTTCAGGCAGCTTTGAGCCGGGCCGAGGAGCGGCTCACCGGGATCGGGCGGGAGCGCGGGAGCGAGGTCGCGCGCCGTGCCGAGGCAGAGGAGCGGCTGGCCCAGCTATCGGAGCGGTGCCAGCGGCTGGCCGAGGCCTGGGCGGCGTTGCCGGCCCCCCGTGAAGACGGCGTGGCGCCGCTGCGCGCCCGGGTCGAGGAGGTCGGCCGACGCCACGAGGCGGCGGCTGCAGAGGTCGCGGGGCTGGAGCAGGCGCTGGCGGCGGCCGAAGCGGCGCTGGAGCGGGCCGAACGGCAGGTCGGCGAGGCGCGCGAGCGGCAGGCCGTGGCGCAGTCCGAACGGGCCCGGGCGGCGGCCCTGCACGAGACCGCCCAGTCGGCCATGGCCGAGCGGGCCGGCGAGGGCGGCGGGCTTGCCGCAACCGAGCCCGAGGAGGGTCTCGAGGCGCTGGCAGCCGCTGAGCTCGAAGGTCGCCTGCAGCGGCTGCGCAGCGCCCGCGACCGGCTGGGCGCCGTCAATCTGCGGGCCGCCGAGGAATATGACGAGCTGGAGCGGGCACTGGCCGAGACGCGGACCCAGGAAGAGGAGATCCGCACCGCTGTCGGCCGGCTCAACCGGGCGATCGCCACCTTGAACCAGGAAGCCCGCGAGCGCCTCAAGGCTGCCTTCGAGAATGTCGAGGGACATTTCCGCGATCTCTTCCAGCGGCTCTTCGGCGGCGGCCGGGCACATCTGCGGCTCACCAACATGGAGGACCCGCTGGCCGCCGGCCTCGAGCTGGAGGCCATGCCGCCCGGCAAGAAGCTGCAGCACGTCTCGCTGCTCTCGGGCGGCGAGAAGAGCCTGACGGCGCTGGCGCTGGTCTTCGCCTTCTTTCTCGCCCGGCCGAGCCCGCTGTGCATTCTCGACGAGGTCGACGCGCCGCTCGACGACGCCAATGTCGACCGCTTCGTGCGGCTGATGCGCGAGATCGCCGAGGCCACCGGCACACGTTTTCTGGCGGTGACCCACCATCCGCTTACCATGGCCCGGATGGACCGGCTCTACGGCGTCACCATGGTCGAGCGCGGCGTGTCGCGGCTGGTCTCGGTGGCGCTCGAGGAGGCGGTCGAGATGCGGGCCACGGCATGAGGCCGCGTGAAGGCAGGCGGCTTGACAGTGCAGGGGGGGCTACTTAGGTTGCGCGCGCCCGGGCTAGGGGTGGCGTTGTGGCGCTGCCTGCTTGTGGCGCGGGCGCAGGGCGGATGACGCAGGACGACAGACCCCCTCCTTTCAGCGACTTCGACGCGCGCCTCAAACGGCTTCGCGCCGGCGAGAAGGGCGCGGCCGACGAGGAGAAGGAGGGCGCGCGGTCCCCGCTGAATTTCGGTAGCGGCCTTCAGGCCGGTATCGAGATGATTGCGGGGGTGGCGGGTGGTCTGTTGCTCGGTTGGGCTCTCGATGCCTGGCTGGGGACGCGTCCTCTGTTCCTGATCGTCTTCTTCGTGCTCGGCGCCGGGGCAGGAATGCTGAACGCCTTCCGCTCCCTGCGCCGCTTGAGCGCCGAGGGGTCGAAGAAGGACCCCGACGCCTGACGACAGCCCAACAGCTTCCGTCGCCTCCAGTGGGCGCGGACGCGCAACGAGCGTAGGAGGCGAGTGGCAAGTGGCGAGCCCGCTCGAGCAGTTCCAGGTCAAGCCGTACGTTCCCATCTCCGTCGGGCATGTCGACCTGTCGTTCACCAATTCCGCCCTGTGGATGCTGGTGGCGGTCGCGGCCGTCTACTGGCTGGTCATGGCCGGTACGAGGCAGCATGCGCTGGTGCCCGGCCGCCTGCAGTCGGTGGTCGAGCTGAGCTACGAATTCGTGGCCGGCATGCTGCGTGACAATGCCGGCAAGGAGGGGATGCGCTACTTCCCCCTCATCTTCACGCTCTTCATGTTCATCCTGATGGGCAACATGCTGGGGATGATCCCCGGCTCGTTCACCTTCACCAGCCACATCATCGTCACCTTCTTCATGGCGGTGGCGGTGTTCATCGGGGTAACGGCTCTCGGGATCTATCTGCACGGCGCACATTTCTTCAGCCTGTTCGTGCCCAAGGGCGCGCCCAAGGCGATGCTGCCGGTGCTGATCCCGATCGAGATCCTGTCCTACTGCGTGCGCCCGATCAGCCTGTCCGTCCGTCTGTTCGTGAACATGATGGGCGGCCACACCATGATGAAGGTGTTCGCCGGCTTCATCGGGGCGCTCGGCGCCTACTTCGTCATCCCTGGGATCTTCCCGCTGCTGATCACCGTGGCCCTCACCGGCTTCGAGTTCGTGGTGGCGTTCCTCCAGGCCTACATCTTCACGGTTCTCACCTGCATCTACCTGCACGACGCGATCCATTTACACTGAGGCCGTAGGTTCGCCAGGCCCGTCGCGTCGTGGGTAGTGTTCAGCGCAAGTGATGCGCTCCTCCGAAGGGAAAGACTGATGGATCCTCAGGCTCTTGTTCTGGCCGCCAAGGCCATTGGCGCCGGTCTCGCGACCATCGCGCTGTTCGGTGTCGGCATCGGCATCGGCAACATCTTCTCGACGCTGATCTCCACCGTCGGCCGCAACCCGTCGGTCCAGCAGCGCGTCTTCCCCTTCGCCATCATCGGCTTCGCGCTGGTCGAGGCGGTGGGCCTGTTCGCCCTCCTCATCGCCTTCCTCGTGCTGTTCACCTGATCGTCTAGATCTGGTCGCGGGCCGGCCCTCGTGCCGGCCCTGTTCCTGCCGAGAAGGAGAACGGCGCCGATGATCCGGCTCCCGGTTGCCCACCGGCTGGAGAAATGGGCAGCGGCGATGGCCGTGGCCCTGGCACCCCTGCTGGGCGCCACCGCAGCCTTCGCGGCGGAGACCGCGGAGGGTGCCGGCGCCGGGCCAGGCATGCCCCAGCTCGACAGCTCGACCTTCGCCAGCCAGATCTTCTGGCTGATCGTGGCGTTCGCCACGCTCTATTATCTCCTCAAGACCAAGGCGCTGCCGCGGGTCAGCGAGATCCTCGAGACCCGGCAGGACCGTATCGCCGCGGACCTCGACCGCGCCGCAAGGTTGCGGGCCGACGCCGAGGATGCGCTCCAGCGCCACGAGACCGTGGTCGCCGAGGCGCAGCACAACGCCCAGCAGCGCATCAAGGAGGCCCACGACCGTCTCGCCGCCGACATTGCCGGCCGGCAGGCGGAGCTCGAGGCCGAGCTCAACGGCAAGCTGCACGAGGCGGATCGCCGCATCGG
Source organism: Geminicoccaceae bacterium 1502E (assembly GCA_033875255.1). Taxonomy (GTDB): domain Bacteria; phylum Pseudomonadota; class Alphaproteobacteria; order Geminicoccales; family Geminicoccaceae; genus Marinimicrococcus. The sequence goes on from JAWZSN010000022.1 coordinate 23,399, forward strand.
CGCTGCCAAGAGCGCGGCCCTGGGCGAGGTTGCCGGAGTCGCGGCCGAGGTCGTCCAGGCCGCGGTGAAGCGGCTCGGCGACATCGAGGTGTCCGAGGCCGAGGCGCGCGCCGCCGTCGACCGGCTGCTGGCGGAGGGTGCGCGATGATCGAGCTCTTCCTTCTGGTCAGCCTGGTCCTGCTGGCCATCGTGCTTCGCAAGCCCTTCAAGGAGAAGGTGCTGGGCTCGCTCGACACACGGGCGGAGAAGATCCGCCAGGAGCTCGACGAGGCGCAGCGTCTCCACGAGGAGGCCAAGGCGATGCTCGCCAAGTATCAGCGGCAGCTCCACGAGGGCGAGAAGCTGGCACAAGAGATCGTCGCCCGGGCCGAGACCGAGCGGCAGCGGATGGAGAAGCGCATGCGCGACGATCTCCACACGCTGACCGAGCGGCGCACCCAGCAGGCCCTCGACCGTATCTCCCAGGAGGAGGCGCGGGCGCTGGCCGAGGTCCGTGCGCGCGCCGCCGACCTTGCCGTCCGGGCGACCCGCGAGGTGATGACCGAGCGGCTGTCCGGCGATCAGGCCGGCAAGCTCATGCAGGGGGCGATCGAGGAGGTCACGCGCAAGCTCGCGTGACCTGCGCTCCCTCATCGCTTCGCGAAGGCCGCCTCCGGGCGGCCTTCGTCGTTTCGGGGCGGCTGCCGATTGCGCGTCCCCGCGAAGCGCCGCAGGATGCGGCCCGACATTCCCGCAAGCGACGAGGAGGGGCATGCTGGAGATCAGGAGGGCCGAGCCCCGGGACACGGACGCCGTGTGGCGCATCATCGAGCCGGTCCTGCGCCGCGGCGACACCTATGCGCTCGATCCGGCGTTGGACCGCGAGGCGGGGCTCGAGCTCTGGATGAGGCGGCCCGCGGCCTGCTTCGTGGCGGAACGCGGCGGCGTGGTGCAAGGCACCTACTACATCAAGCCGAACCAGGCTGGCCCGGGTGCGCATGTGTGCAATGCCGGGTTCATGGTGGACCCGCAGGCGCGGCGCGGCGGCACGGGCCGGGCGATGGGGCGCCACGCGCTGGAGGCCGCCCGCGGGCTGGGCTTCCACGCCATGCAGTTCAACATGGTGGTCGCCAGCAACCGGCACGCCGTGGCGCTGTGGCAGGATCTGGGCTTTTCCATCGTCGGCACCCTGCCGGAAGCGTTCCGCCATCCCGAGCACGGGCTGGTCGATGCTCATGTGATGTACCGCAAGCTCTGAGGTGGCAGCCTTGTCCGCCCGCCTGCCCGCCAGCGCCGCCTGGCATGCCCCCGACGCCGACCAGATCGCTGCCATGGGCAGCCATATCCTCGCCGGGCTGCCCGTCGAGCTGCGCAACCTCGTCGGCATGATCCCGATCCGGGTGCAGGACTGGGCCGACGAGGCCACGCTCGCCGAGATGGGGATCGAGGACGCGCTCGAGCTCAGCGGGCTCTATCGCGGCATCCCGCTGGCCGAGCGGATCCACGCCGGGCTGCCGCCGGCCGAGCCGGAGATGATCTTCCTCTACCGGATGCCCATCCTGTTCGAGTGGTGCGAGCGCGGCTGCGCGCTGGAGGACGTGGTGTTCGACGTCCTGACCCACGAGATCGGCCACCATTTCGGCATGAACGAGGAGGAGGTCCTGCGCATGGAGGACCGTGGGGGAGAGGAATAGCCTCGTGGCGATCACCGCGCTCGACCATCTGGTTCTTACGGTGAACGACGAGGCGGCGACGCGCCGCTTCTATGTGGAGGGCCTGGCGATGCGCTGGGTAGAGTTCGGCGCCGGCCGGCACGCCCTGGCGTTCGGCCAGCAGAAGATCAACCTCCACTATGCCGGCCGCGAGCGCGAGCCCAGGGCGCTGCTGCCGACCCCGGGCTCCGGCGATCTCTGCCTGCTGACCGACGAGGATCTGGATAGGCTCGCCGCCCGCATGACCGGTCTCGGCTTTCCGGTGATCGAGGGGCCGGTGCAGCGCACCGGGGCGACCCGTCCGATCCTCTCGATCTACTTCCGCGACCCCGACGGCAACCTGATCGAGGTGAGCCGCTAGGCGCCTGGCTGCGTCGCGGCCCAGCCTGCCCAGGCTTCGCCGCAATCGCCCCCGAGGCGCGCGCATTCGGCCCACCAGGCTTCCATGAGATTGTGAAAGTCGCGGGACAGCCAGGCGCTGCCGTCGGCCACATAGGCGCGGTCCTGCCCGCGGATTCCGGCCGTGCCGCAGATCCGCCCGAGCGCGTCTCCGGCATCGTAGTCGGCGAAGCGGACCTCGATGGTGCGACTGCCGGGGGCATGGAACGCCCACGCCTCTCCAGCCCGGTCGACCATGCGCAGCGCCAGCGGAACGCTGCGCCCGTCGGGGCAGCGTGCGCTCTGCTCGTGAAACCCGCTGACACCCGCCTGCAGATGGTTCACGCGGCCGGTCGGTGTGTAGCTCGCGATGGTCGAGCCGGTGCAGTCCTGGCCCCACAGCGGATCGGCGTCGCGGATTTCCGTCGTCGCCGATTGGCCCGGCGCCAGCCAGCTGGCGTCGCCGGCCCAGGCAGGGCCGCTCTGGCCGTCGGCGCATTGCACCGTGAGCTCCACCGCGCCGACCCGCAGATGCACCGGCGCCAGGTTGCGGTATCGGGCGACCACCGTCAGCGCCCGCGGGTCCCGCCCGATCACCGTCACCGTGCCCTCGACCAGCGCCGCGCCGGGGTCCCGCTCGCGCGCCGCGCAGAGCGCCGCCAGCGACGCGGTCCAGTGCGCGAGCGCCGGGGCGTCCTCATCGAGCGCTGCGTCCTCGCAGACGGTGTCGATGGCCGAGCGGGCAGGCATGGCGGGCGCGCCATGGTCCGCCGTCCGGCCTTGCCCGGGGCCGGCCAGCAGGCCGGCCAGCAGAAGGCCGCACAAGCGGCCGCGCGAGCGGTTCATGGCCTTGTCTCGGGCGTGCCGGGCTGCGCGGCCGGGGTGCGCCGGTCGGCCTGCTCGCGCGCGTCGCACAAGGCCTCTATCGACGCCATCCAATGCGCGAGATCCGGGGCCTTCTCGTCGATCGCCCAGCTCTCGCAGGCGGCATCGACAGCCGACTGGGCTGCGGCGTCGAGCGCGTCGTAATTCACCGTCTGGCCCTGGGCGGGGCCGGCCAGCAGGCCGCCGAGCAGAAGCCCGCACAAGCGGTAGCGCCAGGCATTCATGGTCCTACTCCCGGCACTGGGCGTTGCCGCAGGCGCTGGTGCAGCGCGCCGTGGCCCGCTGCATGTCGTCGATGCGGTTGCAGGCATAAGTCTCCGCAAAGAAGATCATGGCGCTTTTGCACTGCTGGGTGCGGTAGCTCAGCGGAATGCTGTTGGAGACGCCGCTCGGGCAGGAGATCCTCACGGTCTCGCGGCGATAGGCGGCGTTGGGGTCGGTAACGGCGCCGCCCGACCTCGCCGCGCCGGCCTTCTGCCCGCCCGACGCTGCTGCCTGGCGCTTTTGCGCGGCGACGCCGGCCAGCGCGCTGGTCTGCCCGCCGCTCAGGACGTCGCTGGCGAGGGCACCGCCGATCTCGACAGCATCCACGGCCGGAATGTCCGCCGCGACGAGTGCCAGGCCACCCAGGCCCAGCGCCAGCACCTGCCCGAAGGACAGTCCGCCTCCCGAGCTGCCGGCCTGCGCCTCGCGAAGACGCGCCACCTGCCCGTGATAGCGCTGCTCGAAACTGGCAAGATAGCTCTGGTCGGCCGGCGTGAAGCCGTGCGGCCTGGAGCCCGCCTCGACCGCCCAGATGCCCGAGGCGGGAGGGCCGTCTGCCGGAATGTGGCTGCCGACCAGCATGTAGCGGCCGTCATAGGGCAGGGGGCCCGGCCAGTCGCTGCCATACCCGCTCGTGTCCTCGTAGAAGTAGTGGAATCGGCCGGCATAGCGGTCGCCCTGCCTGGTGACGTAGACGCCCTCGTCGAACGTCCAGAAGGACATCCCCGGAACGAACGGCGAGGAGACGCGCTTGAAGCGTCCGAGAAAGACGTCGGTTTCCAGCCAGGCGACGCCGGTGCCCACACCGCCGCTGACGCGGATATCCGGCTTGCGGTACGAGTCCACCACCGGCGCGCTGTCCTCGGCAGTGGCGCGCAGGCGATCCATGGCCTTGGCGCCCAGGCGAAGGCCCGCGCCGGCAACCGGTCGCTGCTCGGCGGCGGCCGTCTCTATTCCGCAGGCGAGGAGTGCCAGGGCGAGCACGGCCGGGCCGATAACGCGGCGGATATGCACGTGGAGCGGCGGGGGCACGGGCTCAGACCTCGCATCGCGTGGTCAGGACCTTCTCGCCGTCGACGAAACATTCCTGCTGCTCGCCCGAGAGCTGCGGCTGGAAATGTTGCAGCGGGCCGTGGGCGACGCCGTCGCGGAGCAGATAGGTCAGCTTCCTCGTGCCGCCGACATACTCGGTGTAGCGCACCCGTCCATCGGGCGTGCCGAGGCGTGTGAGCGTGCCGTTCGCGACAGCGTTCACCTTGTCGCCGATCACCGGGCTGGTCTCGAACGCGACCCCCGGTCCCGCCTCGATTCCGTGCTCGAACCGGCCATAATCGGCGGTCGTGAAGGTCTCGACGGCGTGGCTCTCCGGCTTCGGGTGGATCGTCGGATACTGCTCGTGCAACGCCTGGAGCCACGGCACCAGCCGGCCGTCCGCGGTCATCTTGCCGTCCCACGCAGCGACGTGGAGGTAGCGCGTGCACTCTCCGTGCCGCACGGAGCGCGCGAAGGTGCAGTCCTCGCGGGCCGTCACCTCCGACACCCGGTACTGATCCATCCGGCCGTCCTTCGCGACCCGCACAAAGCTGATGCGCAACACCGCCGGCCCGTCCAGCACACCGTCGCGGCAATCGCCCCGCACCAGCGCGACCTCGGCCTGGTCAAACACCGGTGCGCCCTCGGCCAGGCCGGCCTTGGCGAAATGGTCCTGGTAGTCCGGCGAGCGCTCCTGGATCGGCCACCGGAAGGCACTCTCGGCAAGGCCCTCCACCGTGGCGGGTGGCAAGGCGCAGGCAATCCCCGGCGCGTCGGCCATGAGGAAGGCATCACGGTCGGCTTCCATGGCGGCGCGGTCGGCCATGTAGCGCGTGCGGTAGGCGGCCAGCGCCGGGTCCTCGAGGACCGGCGGGAAGCCCGCATAGGTGGCATCGAGCCGCTTTTGCGTCTCGATGTGGGACAGCGCGCCGGCGCAGCCGGCCAGCGGGACGAGGAGGAGCAGGAGCGCGGGCAGCAAAGGACGGCGGAGCGCCGGCGAAGCGACAACGGGCATGGCGCAGCGACCTTTCACCGTGGAAGCGATGGCGCCGCCTTTTCCGCTCAGCGGCGCCCGGCACACGCACCATCTGTCGGGATCAACTAGAAGACGAATTCGTTAAGCGTTGCAATCCCCGGCCGGGCATGGCGGCGCTCCGTGCGCGCCGACGCCCGGTGGGCGGCTCAGCGGTCCTGTACCAGCTCGAGCGCGACGCCGCAGGCATGCTCCGGCGCCACGGCCAGGCCGGCTCCCGGCACCTGCTTGTGCGGCACCTCCTGCAGCTCGAGGAAGCGCTTGGCGGCGTCGAGGTCGCGCACCGCCACGGTGAGCACCGCGAGACGCGGCCCGCCTCGTGCCTCCGCCTCCTCGTCGATCTCCAGCGCCGGGTGGATCAGGAAGGCGTCCTCCGGCGGCACCAGGAGGATCACGCCCTGGCCGGTCTGCACCGCCCAGATCCGGTCGGTGTCGGTGAGCGCCGCGGTCCCGAACACCCTGCCGAGCGGCTCGGCAAGCGCTTCCGGCCGGGCTGCGAGCACGGTGCAGCTGACGATCCGCACGGCCCCGTTGGGGTGGGCGAGCCAGCCGGGCCGCCGCAGATGCTCGGGCGTCAGATGCTCGCAGGCGAAGAGCCGCAGGCCGCCGCAGCTCTCGTTGTCCAGCATGGCGTTGCGAAACTGCAGGTCGATGCCGCCGTCGGTCTCGAGAAGGCGGCCGAGCGCTTGGGGCTCGGGCGCCGGGAGGCCGGCGGCGCGCCAGGCTGCGGCGGTGGCCGCGGCGTCGCCGCTGGCGAGCGCCAGGCCCAGCAGGCCCTGGCCCTGCTCGTCGAGAAGCCGGTCGAGGCCGTTGGTGAACTGCGCCGGATCGAGGATGCCCAAAAGCTCGAGATAGTCGTGCTCGAACATGATGCAGTAATTGGCGGTGCCCCAGCCGACATGCCGGCCGCGCGGCGTCGAGTTGAAGCCGAGCCTGCCCCATTGCCGGCGCGCCGCCTCGAGGTCGCTCACGCCGATGAGCACATGATCGATGCCGAGCAGCCTGCGGTTCACACTCGCCCCCCTGAAAAGCGCCGCGTTTCGAGCCCATCTTCCCGTGCTGGCCGGGCGAGGGCAAGGCGGCTAGAAGGGTGGGCGCCCCGCGGCCGCGATCGGAACGACCGGAATGACCATAGGATTGTTGTGCGCCATCCCCCAGGAGCTCGTGCATCTGCGCGAGGTCCTCGAGCACGAGTCGAGCGAGGAGGTGGCCGGGTTGCGCTTCGACCGCGGCCGGCTCGACGGAAGCGAGGTGGTCCTCGTCGGCGCCGGGATCGGCAAGGTCAACACGGCCCTGGTCTCGACCCTGCTGATCGAGCGGTTCGGTGCACGGCTGGTGGTGTTCTCAGGCGTCGCCGGCGGGCTCGACCCCGAGCTCCATATCGGCGACGTGGTGATCGCCGACCGCACCGTCCAGCACGATGCCGGCGTGATCGAGAACGGCAAGGTGCACACCTACCAGGCGGGCCATGTGCCCTTCTTCAACCCCACCAGCCGGCTCGGCTACGAGGTCGGCGCCGATCTGATGGAGCGGGTCCGCGAGCGGCTCGACGGTTTCGCCCTGCCGCCGCTCTCGCCGGCCGCCAGCGGTGGCAAGGCGCGGGGTCGGCCCCGGATCGTCTTCGGCACGATCCTCTCGGGCGACCAGTATCTCCATTGCGAGACCACGCGGCAGCGCCTCTTCGCCGAGCTGGGCGGCCGGGCCATCGAGATGGAGGGTGGCGCGCTGGGCCAGGTGTGCGAGGCATTCGGCGTGCCGTGGCTCGACATCCGCGCCCTCTCCGATCTCGCCGGCAAGGAGTCGCGCTTCGACTTTGCCGCCTTCGCCGACGAGGTGGCGGCAAGCTCGGCCATGATCCTGCGCCAGCTCCTTCCCGCCCTTTGAGCCGTCCTCAGCGGCGGTAGCCGTACCAGGGACGGTCGTGGAAGCGGATGTCGCTCTCCAGCCACAGGAGCCGGCGCTCCATGGCCTCGAGACGGCGGTTGCTGTCCTGCAGCAGCAGGCAGAGCTTCCACGCGTCGCTGGTCTCCGCGAAGCCCGCCTCGAGGCAGCCCTCGCGGCTCGCCTCTTCCATCTGCCGCTCGATCTCGGCCGCCGGGGTGCAGGCGGCCGAGAGTGAAACCAGCGCCAGCGCCAGCGCCCTCACCGCTCGCGGTCCGGCGGCGGCCAGTCGGCGACCACGGCGCTGCGCTCGGGCCGCGGCGAGGGCACCTGCTCGGCGCCGTAGCTGCCCAAATAGAGAAAGCCCATGATCTGCTCCTCCTTCTGCACGCCCAGCCCCTCGCGGATGACGGGGTCGTAGGCGTTCTTGCCGGTCGACCACTTGCCGGCGAAGCCCAGCGCGTGCGCGGCGACCAGCATGTTCTGGGCGGCGGCCGCCGCCGAGGCGATCTGCTCGATCTCGGGGATCTTGGGGTGATCGGGCCGCAGGCAGCCGATCACCACCAACAGGAGCGGTGCCCGCAGCGGCGCCTTGTGCTGCTTTTCCAGCTCCTCGGGATGGTGATCGGGGCGCGCCCGCACCGAGGCTGCGAAAAGCTCGCCAAGCTGCTCGCGGGCAGCGCCGCGGATCACCAAGAAGCGCCAGGGCCGCAGCTTGCCGTGGTCGGGTGCCGCCATGCCAGCCGCGAGAATGGTCTCGAGCTGTGCCGCATCGGGGCCCGGCCCCGTCATCTTGACCTGCGGCACCGTGCGCCGCGTCAGCAGGGCCTCGATGGCCTCCATGCCGTCCGCTCCCGTTGGTGAAAGGATCCGCTGCCCATCATCGGGGGCAGAACCCCGGGGTCAAGGGCCTGGGGTCAAGGGCTCCATGTCGCAGCGCAGAATGCAACCTCCGGGCGACCCCGGCCGTTTTCGGCCTTGATTGTTGCGCCGCGTCACGCCCATTGTGCGCCGCAACTGGACGAGCCGACGCAAAGGGGTTCCATGGAACACGGCTATTATATCGAGGACATCGAGCCCGGCATGTCCGCGATGTTCGGCAAGACCATCACCGAGGCCGACATCCTGCTGTTCGCCGGGGTCTCGGGCGACACCAACCCCGTGCACCTGAACGAGGAGTTCGCGGGTGCCACGCCGTTCAAGGGCCGCATCGCCCACGGCCTGCTGAGCGCCAGCCTGATCTCCACGGCCATCGGCACCAAGCTGCCCGGCCCCGGCTGCATCTATGTGGGTCAGACCCTGAAGTTCCTGGCCCCGGTGCGCGCCGGCGAGACGGTCCGCGCCGTGGTCACCGTCAAGGAGGTGGACCGTGAGCGACGCCGCGTCATCCTCGAGACCGTCTGCAAGGTCCAGGACAAGGACGTGGTCGTCGGCGAGGCCACGATCATGGTGCCGCGGCGCCCCCAGGCCTGACGTCCGGCGCTCGGGGCATCCGCGGCCGCTTTGAGCTTTACAGCCCCTTGCGCGCATGGAACAAACCGCGCCATGCGCATTTTTCGCCGCTTCGACGCGCTGCCCGCCGCGGCCCGTGGCGCTTGCGTCGCGATTGGCAACTTCGACGGGCTGCACCAGGGTCACCGGGCCGTGCTTGCTGCCGCCCGCGAGGAGGCCGCACGTCTCGGTGCGCCGCTGGGCGTCGTGACCTTCGAGCCGCACCCGCGCGAGGTGCTGGCCCCCGAGACGGCCCCGCGGCGTCTTGCCCCCTTCGCCCACAAGGCGGCTTTGCTGCGTGCTGCGGGGGTCGAGCTGTGCGTGGCGCTGCCCTTCGACGAGACCCTCATGCGGCTCTCCGCCGAAGGCTTCGCGGAGCAGATCCTCCATCGCCGGCTCGGCGTGCAGGCGGTGGCGGCGGGCCAGGACTTCCGCTTCGGCCACCGGCGCTCCGGCGACCTGACGCTCCTTACCGGACTAGGCACGGCGCTGGGCTTCTCGGTGCGGCCGGTGGCACCGCTCGAGATCGGCGGCCGGATCTGCTCCTCGACCGCGATCCGCGGACTCCTCGCCGGAGGCGACGTCGCCGGAGCCAGCGCGCTGCTGGGGCGGCCCCATACCGTCGAGGGCAGGGTGCGACCGGGTGACCAGCGCGGCCGGACCATCGGCTTTCCCACGGCCAACGTGCATCCGCTGGCGCAGCGTGTCATGCTGCCGGCGGTGGGTGTCTACGCGGTGCGCGCCGAGGCCGAGGGGGCGTCCGTGCCGTGGCCGGCGGTGGCCAATCTCGGCAGACGCCCGACCTTCGACGGCAAGGGCGTGCTGCTCGAGGTGCATCTGCTGGAGGGCCGGCACGAACTCTACGGGCGCCGCCTGCGCGTGCAGTTTCTCGAGCGGCTGCGCGACGAGCGGCGCTTCGCCGACATCGCCGCCCTCACGGGCCAGATCGAACGCGACTGTGCGGCCGCCCGCCGCGTCCATGGACTGCTGACCGCCTGATGACGACCGTTCCCATGAGCAAAGACTATCGCGACACTGTCTTCCTGCCGAAGACCACCTTCCCGATGCGCGCCGAGTTGCCCAAGCGCGAGCCGGCGCAGATCGAGCGCTGGGAGCGGATGGATCTCTATCGCCGGCTGCGCGAGGCGGCGGCGGGGCGCGAGAAGTTCGTGCTGCACGACGGCCCGCCCTACGCCAACGGCCATCTCCACATGGGCACGGCGCTCAACAAGATCCTCAAGGACGTCATCACCCGCAACCAGCAGATGCTGGGCAAGGACTCGGTCTACGTGCCGGGCTGGGACTGCCACGGCCTGCCCATCGAGTGGCAGATCGAGCAGGCTTACCGCAAGAAGGGCCGCGACAAGGACGCGGTGCCGATCGTCGATTTCCGCCACGAGTGCCGCGAGCACGCCAGCCGCTGGATCGACGTGCAGCGCGACGAGTTCAAGCGGCTGGGCGTGGTGGGCGACTGGGCCGACCCCTATACCACCATGGACTTCAAGACCGAGGCCGGCATCTTCCGCGAGCTGGCGAAGTTCCTGCTCAATGGCTCGCTCTATCGCGGCAAGCGCTCGGTGATGTGGTCGGTGGTCGAGAAGACCGCGCTGGCCGAGGCCGAGGTCGAGTATCACGACCACACCTCGCCCACGATCTATGTGCGCTTTCCTGTGGTGCAGTCCTCCGACCCGGCCCTCGAGCACGCCTCGGTGGTGATCTGGACCACCACCCCCTGGACCATCCCCGCCAACCGCGCCGTGGCCTATGGCGAGAGCCTCGCCTACCGGGTGATCGAGGTGGGCGAGGTGCGCGAGGGCAGCATGGCGCGGCCGGGCGAGCGGCTGGTGATCGCCGTCGAGCGGCTGGCTGAGGTCGCCGACGAGGTCGGCATCCTCACCCACACCGCCATCGAGGATCTCGACGGCGGTCAGCTTGCCGGCACCGTCGTGGCGCACCCGCTGCGCGAGCTCGCCAGCGGCTACCGCTTCGACGTCAAGCTGCTGCCCGGCGACTTCGTCACCACCGAGCAGGGCACCGGCCTCGTCCACATCGCCCCCTCGCATGGCGCCGACGACTTCGAGCTGGGCCGCCGGCACGGGCTGGAGGTTCCGGACTCGGTGGCCGAGGACGGGCTCTACACCGAGGAGGTGCCGGGATTTGCCGGCACCCACGTCTTCAAGGCGGCCGATCCGGTCTGCGAGGCGCTGACAGAGCGCGGCGCCCTGCTCCATCGCGGCTCGCTGGTGCACAGCTACCCGCACTCCTGGCGCTCCAAGGCGCCGCTGATCTTCCGCGCCACCGCCCAGTGGTTCATCCCCATGGAGGGCGAGGGCCGGCTGCGCGACAAGGCGCTGGCGGCCATCGACGAGACCCGCTGGATCCCCGCCCGCGGCCGCAATCGCATCCGCTCGATGATCGAGACCCGGCCCGACTGGTGCGTGTCGCGCCAGCGCGCCTGGGGCGTGCCCATCGCCGTCTTCGTCAACAGGAAGACCGGGGAGGTGCTGCGCGATCCCGAGGTCTGCGAGCGCATCGCCCGGGCCTTCGAGGCGGAGGGTGCCGACGCCTGGTGGTCGCGCGACCCGCAGGAGTTCCTGGGCGACGCCCATGACGCCGCCGACTTCGAGAAGGTCGACGACATTCTCGACGTCTGGTTCGACAGCGGCTCCACCCACGCCACCGTGCTCGAGCAGCGGCCCGAGCTGAAATGGCCGGCCTCGCTCTATCTCGAGGGCTCCGACCAGCATCGCGGCTGGTTCCACTCGAGCCTGCTGGAGAGCTGCGGCACCCGTGGCCGCGCCCCCTACGAGGCGGTGCTCACGCACGGTTTCGTGGTGGATGCCGACGGCCGCAAGATGTCCAAGTCGCTGGGCAACGTCGTCTCGCCCATGGATCTCATGAAGACCCATGGCGCCGACATCCTGCGGCTGTGGACGGTGAACGCCGACTACGCCGAGGACATCCGCATCGGCAAGGAGATCCTGGACGGGCTGGGCGACGCCTACCGGCGCTTGCGCAACACGCTGCGCTATGTGCTGGGCAACCTCGCCGGCTTCGAGGAGGCCGAGCGGCTGCCGGTGGAGCAGATGCCCGAGCTGGAGCGCTGGGTGCTGCACCGCCTCAAGGAGCTCGACCAGCTGGTCCGCGAGTGCAACGAGAGCTTCGACTTCCCGCGGCTCTACAACGCGCTCCACAATTTCTGCGCCACCGACCTCTCGGCCTTCTATTTCGACATCCGCAAGGATGCGATCTACTGCGACCGGCCCGACAGTATCCGCCGCCGTGCCGCCCGCACCGTGCTCGATCACGTCTTCCACTGCCTGACCGCGTGGCTGGCGCCGGTTCTCGTGTTCACCGCCGAGGAGGCGTGGCTCACCCGCTACCCCGACGATGAGGGCAGCGTGCATCTGCGGCTGTTCCCCGAGCTGCCGGAGAGCTGGCTCGACCCGGCTCTGGCGGCGCGCTGGGAGCGGGTCCGCCGGGTGCGGCGGGTGATCACCGGGGCGCTCGAGATCGAGCGTCGGGAAAAGCGCATCGGCGCCAGCCTGCAGGCGGCGCCCGTCGTCTATGTGCGTCCCGAGGACGCAGCGGCGCTCGACGGGCTCGACCTCGCCGAGCTTTCCATCACCAGCGGCATCCGGCTCGAGGTGGCCGAGCCGCCGGCGGAGGCCTACAGGGTCGAGGACGCGCCGGGCATCGGCGTGGTGCCGGCGCCGGCGGGCGGGGCCAAGTGTCAGCGCTGCTGGCAGGTCCTGCCCGAGGTCGAGGCGGCGCCGGAGGGCTTGTGCAACCGCTGCGCCGACGCCGTGGCGCGGCAGGCGGCTTGAGGGCGATGACGGTGTCGACAGGCCGGGCGCTCGCGCTGTTCCTCGCGGTGCTGCTGCTCGACCAGCTCACCAAGCAGGCGGCGCTGACCTATGTCGATCCGCTGCAGGCCATTGCGGTGACGCCGTTCTTCAATCTGGTGCTGGTCGGCAACCGGGGCATCAGCTTCGGACTGTTCTCGACCGGTAGCCTGGCCGGCAGCTGGTTCCTCGTCGTCATGACGCTGGCGATCGGCGTGGCCCTCCTGCTCTGGTACCGGCGCGAGCCGCGGAGCCTGCCGCGCTTCGCCCTGGTTCTGGTGCTCGGGGGTGCCGTCGGCAACCTGATCGACCGGCTGCGCTTCGGCGCGGTGGTGGACTTTCTCGACTTTCACTTGCAGGGCTATCACTGGCCGGCCTTCAACGTCGCCGACTGCGCGATCGTGGTTGGCGCGGCGCTGTTGATGGTGGACGGGCTGTTTGTGTCGCGGGCGACGCCGCAGCAGGGGGAGGAAAGGTAGACAATGCGTCTTCGACGCGGCGCCCTTGCGCCACTGATGCTGGTCGCGGCGGTTGGTCTCGCCGGCTGCAACACAACGATCCAGGAAACCTTCGGGATGGGCAAGCGATCGCCCGACGAGTTCCAGGTGGTGCGACGCGCACCGCTGGTCCTGCCGCCGGACTATGCGCTGCGGCCGCCGTCGCCGGGCGCCAACAGCCCCTATCAGCCGACCCCGGCCGAGCAGGCCCGCCAGGTCCTGACCGGCCAGCAGGCGACGTCCGAGAACCGGCAGAGCGTCATCGAGCGTGACCTTCTCGCGGGAAGCGGCGTCAAGGCAGAGCCGGGTATCCGTGAGAAACTGCTCGAGGAGGCCACCCAGCTTGCCTCGGTCAATGATCGGACCTACCTCTTCATCCTGGACTTCCAGCGCAAGCGCATGGCGCAGGAGACGACCCGAGGCGACGCGCTCGATCCGGTTGCAGAGAGCCGGCGGCTGCGTGAGGAGGGCAGGGTGACCACCACCAGGACCGGCGGAACCTTCGACAGCTCTGCGGCAGGGCAGGGCTCTTGAGGGCGGCGGCGATCGGAATCGCGATGACGGTGAGCCTCAACGCCGCTGTGGCGGCGGAAACCTCGGGCGTGTTCAACCCCGAGACCTTCACGCTCGACAACGGCATGCAGGTGGTGGTGGTCGAGAACCACCGCGCTCCGGTCGTCGCCCACTATGTGTGGTACCGGGTCGGCACCGCCGACAGCCCGCTGGGCAAGTCGGGCCTGCCGCATTTTCTCGAGCATCTGATGTTCAAGGGCACGGAGAAGATCGAGCCCGGCACGTTCTCCAAGGTGGTGGCGCGCAACGGCGGCAACGACAACGCCTTCACCTCGATGGACTTCACCGCCTACCACCAGACCATCGCCCGTGACCGGCTCGAGCTGGTCATGGAGATGGAGGCGGACCGTATGGTCAATCTCCGGCTCACCGACGACCAGGTCTATCCCGAGCGCGATGTGGTGCTGGAGGAGCGTCGTCAGCGGGTCGACAACGAGCCGGCGGCCCTGCTGGGCGAGCAGCTCGGGGCGGCGCAGTACCTGCACCATCCCTACCGCCTGCCGGTGATCGGCTGGTTCCACGAGATCGCCAGCTACACCCGCCAGGATGCCCTCGACTTCTACGAGACCTGGTACGCTCCGAACAACGCCATCCTCGTGGTCGCCGGCGACATCACCGCCGAGGAGCTGCGCCCGATGGCCGAGCGGATCTATGGGCAGATCCCGGCCCGCCCGGTGCCCGAGCGGGTGCGGGTCGAGGAGCCGCCGCAGCGCGCCGAGCGGCGGGTGACGCTGCGCGACGGCCGCGTCCGCCAGCCCAGCATGTTGCGCTCCTACCTGGCGCCGAGCTTCGCCTCGCCGGGCAAGGAGCATGCCTACGCGCTGGAGGTGCTGGCCGAGATCCTGGGCGGCGGCGGCACCAGCCGGCTCTATCGCTCGCTGGTTGTCGAGCAGGGGCTGGCGGCCGGAGCCGGCAGCTACTATCGCGGCTCCAGCCTCGATGCCACGAGCTTTCGGGTCTATGCCTCGCCGCGCCCGGGCGTCGAGGTCGAGCGGCTGGAGCCGGCGCTGGACGCCGAGATCGCAAGACTGCTGGAGGAGGGCATCACCGACGAGGAGCTGGCGCGCACCAAGAAGCGGATGATCGCCGAGGCCATCTATGCCCGCGATTCGCTCGGTGCAGCGGCGCGCATCTTCGGTATCGCCCTGACCACCGGTCTCGCCGTCGAGGATGTCGAGGCCTGGCCGGCGCGGATCGACGCGGTGACCCGCGAGCAGGTCGAGGCGGCTGCCCGTCTGGTGCTCGATCGGGACCGGTCGGTGACCGGCCTCCTGCTTCCGAGCGGCGGCGCTGCGTCTCTGGCGGGCGAAGCCGCCCCTGGCGAGGACGCGGCCGGGCCTGCCGGCGATGCGACGGTGGAATGACGGTGCTTGCTCATGCCAAATCCTTTCTCCATGGCCTGGCGCTCGCGGGTGCCCTCGTGAGCGCCGGTCTCGCGGCCGGCGCCGCACCGGCCTCGGCCGGCTCGAAGGTCCAGGAAGTCGTCTCGAAGAGCGGCGTGCGCGCCTACCTCATCACCGAGGAGGCGGTGCCGTTCCTCTCGCTCTCGCTGCATTTTCGCGGCGGGGCCGCCTACGATCCGCCGGAGAAGAGCGGGCTCGCCTACATGGCCTCTGGTCTGCTCGACGAGGGGGCGGGTCCCTATGACAGCCAGGCCTTCCGCGCCGAGCTCGAGGACAATGCGATCCGCCTGAGCTTCGACGCCGATCGCGACGGCCTCACCGGCCAGCTCAGGGCGCTGACCCGCGACCGCGAGAAGGCCTTCGAGCTTCTGCGCCTGGCGCTGACCGAGCCGCGCTTCGACGAGGAGCCGGTCGAGAGGATCCGCGGGCAGATCCAGGCCGAGCTCAGGCGCAGCGAGACCGACGCCAACTATGTGGCGGGCCGCACCTGGTTCTCCCGTGCTTTCGAGGGGCATCCCTACGCCCTGCCGACCCGTGGCACGCCCGAGAGCATCGCCGCCATCACCCCCGACGACCTGCGCGGCCTGGTCCGCGAGCGGCTGGCGCGTGGCAATCTCTCCATCGGCGTTTCCGGCGACATCACCGCCGAGGAGCTGGCGCCGCTGCTCGACGAAGTGTTCGGCGCGCTGCCGGCCGAGCCGAGCCTGCCCGAGATCGCCGAAAAGCCGCCGGAGACCGGCGGGCTGGTGGTGGTCGAGATGGCCCAGCCGCAGAGCGTGGTGACCTTCGGCCACGCGGGGATCGAGCGCCACGACCCCGATTATTACGCGGCCTACGTCGCCAACTACATCCTGGGTGGCGGCGGGTTCAGCTCGCGGCTCACCGAGGAGGTCCGGGAAAAGCGCGGCCTCGCCTACTCTGTCTATTCCTACCTCTACGACACCGACGCCGCGCCCTTGTGGCTGGGCGGCGTCGCCACCAGCAACGAGCGGGTCGCCGAATCGATCGCCATCGTGCGCGCCGAGCTCGCCCGGCTGGCAGAGGAGGGGGTGAGCGAAGAGGAGCTGGCCGATGCCAGGACCTACCTCACCGGCTCGTTCCCCTTGCGTCTCACCAGCAACGATCAGGTGGCGCGCATGCTGGTGGGCATGCTGGTGCACGATCTGGGCCAGGACTATATCGACCGGCGCAACGGCCTCATCGAGGCTATCAGCCTCGAGGACGTCAACCGGGTCGCCAGGCGCCTGTTCGCGAGCGAGCTCCTGGTGACCGTGGTCGGCGCGCCGGAGGGGCTCGGAGGCTGAGCCCATGCCGGCCATCCGCGTCCTGCCGGAGGGCCTGGTCAATCGCATCGCCGCCGGCGAGGTCGTCGAGCGTCCGGCGTCGGTCGTCAAGGAGCTGGTCGAGAACGCGCTCGACGCCGGGGCCGGCCGCGTCGACGTTACCCTCGACGGCGGCGGCCGCGAGCTGATCCTTGTCGAGGACGACGGCTGCGGGATGAGCGCGGAGGAGCTGCCGCTGGCAGTCAGGCGGCACGCCACCTCCAAGCTCGCCGACGAGCAGCTTGTGCGCATCACCACGCTGGGCTTTCGCGGCGAGGCGCTGCCTTCCATCGGCGCCGTCGCCCGCCTGCGCATCGTCAGCCGGCCAAGGGATACGGGCGACGCTGCCGAGCTCCGGCTCGAGGGCGGCCTCGTGGAGGGGCCCCGCCCGGCCGCCGGCCGTCCCGGCACGCGCATCGAGGTGCGCGATCTCTTCTACCGCACGCCCGCCCGCCTGAAGTTCCTCAAGAGCGAGCGCGCCGAGCTGGAAGCCGCTGCCGATACGCTGCGCCGCCTGGCGCTTGCGCACCCGGCGGTGGGCTTCTCGCTGCGCGCGGGCGGCCGTGAGGTCCTGGCCTTCGCGCCGCAGCCCGAGGGACTGGCGCCGGGATCCGGGCTGGAGCGGCTCGGCCGGGTCATGGGCCGCGAGTTTCCCGAGAATGCGCTGGAGATCGAGGCCGAGCGGGAGGGCGTGCGGCTCGCCGGCTATGTCAGCCTGCCGACCCTCTCGCGCAACCATGCGCGCCTGCAGTTCCTGTTCGTCAACCGCCGCCCGGTCCAAGACCGTCTTCTCAAAGGCGCGCTCAGGGCCGCCTACAGCGACCTGCTGTTCCACGACCGGCACCCGCTGGTGGCGCTCTATCTCGAGCTGCCGCCCGAGCTGGTCGACGTCAACGTTCACCCCGCCAAGACCGAGGTGCGGTTTCGCGACGCCGCGCAGGTGCGCGGCCTGGTCGTGGGCGGCCTCAAGAGGGCGCTGGCGGAGCATGGCCACCGGGCCAGCTCGAGCGTCGGCGATGCCGCGCTGCAGGCCTTCAGGCCCGGCGGGCACCCGCATGGTGCCGGCCATGCGGCTGTGCCGCGGGGCCTCGCCGAGCGGGCGGCCGCCTTCATGGCGCCGGGGCCGGCGACGGCCTTGCGCGACGTTGCCCAAGGTCCCGCTCATGGCGAGCTGGCGCTGGACGCCGCACCGGCCGCCCGACCCTTTGCTTCAGCACCCGAGCCCGCGCTTGCCGGCTATCCGCTCGGTGCCGCCCGGGCGCAGCTTCACGACAACTACATCGTGGCGCAGACCGCGGACGGGCTGGTGATCGTCGACCAGCACGCCGCCCATGAGCGGATCGTCTACGAGCGCCTCAAGGGACAGCTAGCCGAGGGCGGGGTGCGCCGCCAGGCGCTGCTGCTGCCCGAGGTGGTCGAGCTGGAGCCGGCCGAGCAGCGCGCCCTGGGCGAGCGTGCGGACGAGCTGGCCGAGCTGGGCCTCGTGCTCGAGCCGTTCGGCGGCGAGGCGGTGCTGGTGCGCGAGACGCCCGCTCTGCTTGGGGCAGTCTCGGTGGCCCAGCTGGTGCGCGATCTCGCAGGCGATCTGGGCGAGCTAGGCAGCGCCGTCCGATTGCGCGAGGCCCTCGAGCGGGTCGCCGCCACCATGGCCTGCCACGGCAGCGTACGCTCGGGCCGCAGGCTCAGCCTCGAGGAGATGAACGCGCTGCTCCGCGACATGGAGCGCACCCCCAACTCGGGCCAGTGCAACCACGGTCGGCCGACCTATATCATGCTGGGGAAGGATGCCGTCGAGCGGCTCTTCGGCAGGCGGTAGCTGCCGGCCGGCCGAAGAGCAGGGCTGGCCGAAGCCCGTCGTGGAGCCCTGCGCCGAGTGCGCTGCTCCGCCTCTGGCGGTCGCTGGGCCGCGTGACTATCTTTGCGCCAGCGCCGGGCCGGGTCCGGCCGAGCCCCCTGAAGCGGCAGCGTGGAGAGACAGAGGATGACCTACGTGGTCACCGAGGCGTGCATTCGGTGCAAATACATGGACTGCGTGGAAGTCTGCCCCGTGGATTGTTTCTACGAGGGCGAGAACATGCTTGTCATTAATCCCGACGAATGCATCGATTGCGGTGTGTGCGAGCCCGAGTGCCCCGCCGAGGCGATCTTGCCCGACACCGAGGGCGAGGCAGAGAAGTGGCTGGAACTCAACAGAGAGATGTCGGCCTCGTGGCCCAACATCACGCGCAAGCGCCCACAGCCGGCCGATGCCGACGAGTACAAGGGGGTGCCCGGCAAGTTCGAGAAGTTTTACAGCCCCGAGCCCGGTGAAGGTAGCTGAGGCAAGTAAACAGCAAGCGACGGGCCGGCGGCTCCGCGCGGTAGGGGGGTGCGACGCAATGTTCACTCCCCGCCCTGTCGTGGCACTGGTAAGCGATGGCACTTTGTGCTAATTTGTTTCTTGCCTTCGGCACAGGAAGCACTGCCCCAAACAAGCCCTCCCTTGACGGCCCCTGATCAACGTAGCGTCGGTCGTTTTTCGATCCCAGAGGATCGGGCGGCTGGGGCGGTGGTGTGCTCGAGATCCCGAAGAGCGTCCAGACAGGTGCGGCGGTTACGCCGTAGCTCTACCGGTTGGGAGAACGGGGCCCTATGGCCAAGAAACTCGCCTATGCTGCTGGTGACTACATCGTCTACCCCTCGCACGGAGTCGGCCGTATCACCGGGATCGAGACGCAGAACATCGCGGGCATGGAGCTCGAGATGTATGTGGTGTCGTTCGAGAACGAGCGGCTGATCCTGCGTGTGCCGGTGGACAAGGCAGCGAAATCCGGCATGCGCAAGCTCAGCTCCCGCGAGAAGATCCAGTCCGCGCTCGACGCCCTCAAGATCCGCACCCGGCCGCGCCGCAACGTGATGTGGAGCCGCCGCGCCCAGGAATATGAGGCGAAGATCAACTCCGGTGACCCGGTGGCGATCGCCGAGGTGGTGCGCGAGCTGCATCGCAGCGAGGATGCCGAGCAGTCCTACAGCGAGCGACAGATGTACCGCGCCGCTCTCGAGCGCCTCGCCCGCGAGGTCGCGGCAATCGAGAGGATCGACGAGGAGGAGGCCAGCCGCCGCCTCGAGAAGGTGCTGGTGCAGGCCGCCTGACCAGGCAGCCTAACGCTGGAGAAGAAAGGGAGCCCCTGGGCTCCCTTTTCTCGTCTCGGGGCCTCAGGTCTCGTTCCGGGGCCTCAGGTCGGCAGGGCGTGCTGCGGCCCGGCTGCCACCTTCTGCTCGATCACGTCCCAGATCTGCCCCTCGAGGCAGGTGCCGTCGAACCGGTCGATCTCCTGGATGCCGGTGGGCGAGGTGACGTTGATCTCGGTGAGATAGTCGCCGATCACGTCGATGCCCACGAAGATCAGCCCGCGCTCTCTGAGCGCCGGCCCGATCGCCTCGCAGATCTCCTGCTCGCGCCGCGTCAGGGTCGTCTTCTCGGCGCGGCCGCCGACATGGAGGTTGGCGCGGGTCTCGTGCTGGGCCGGCACCCGGTTGACCGCTCCTGCGGGCTTGCCGTCGATCAGGATGATGCGCTTGTCGCCCTTGCGGATCTCCGGCAAATAGCGCTGCACCATCAAGGGCTCGTTCAAAAAGCTCTGGAAGAGCTCGATCAGGCTGCCGAGATTGGTGTCCTCGGGCCGCAGATGGAACACCCCCGCCCCGCCATTGCCGTAGACCGGCTTGACGATCACATGGCCATGCTCGCGCCGGAACGCCTTGATCTCGTCGAGATCGTAAGTGATCAGCGTCGGCGGCATCAGGTCGGCGAACTGGGTGACGAAGAGCTTTTCCGGGGCGTTGCGCACATGGTGCGGGTCGTTGACCACCAGCGTCTCGGGGTGAATCCGGTCAAGGAGGTGGGTGGCCGAGATGTAGGCCAGGTTGAACGGCGGGTCCTGCCGCATCAGCACCACGTCGACGGCCGCGAGATCGATGGTCTCGAAGTCCCCGAAGCTCACATGGCTGCCCTTCTCGCGGCGCACCTGGAAAGGCCGCGCCTTGGCCACGATTCGGCCATAGCGATAGGACAGATGGCGGGGGAGGTAGTGGTAGAGCCCGTGACCGCGCCGCTGCGCCTCGAGGGCGAGGGCGAAACTGCTGTCGCCGTCGATGTCGACGGTCTCGAGCGGGTCCATCTGGATGGCGACGGCAAGCGACATGGCTACCCCAACTGGCTGGTCCACGCCGCTCGGTGTGTGGCAGCCGGGCGACCGCTTGACAAGGGCCCGCTGCGCGGCCCTTCCTCCCACCAGCACGCGCTTCGCCAGGAGGGCCGCCGATGAGCTACGACCCCGATAACATCTTCGCCCGCATCCTGCGCGGCGAGCTGCCCTGCAAGAAGGTCTACGAGGACGAGCACGCGCTGGCTTTCCACGACATCAACCCGCAGGCGCCGCTCCATGTTCTGGTGATTCCCAAAGGGGCCTACGTGTCGATGGCGGATTTCGGCGCCAAGGCCACGCCCGAGGAGCTCGCCGGCTTCTTCCGGGCGGTGGCGAAGACCGCCGAGATCCTGGGCGTGGTCGAGAACGGCTACCGCTTCCTGGGCAATGTCGGGGCGGACGCCAACCAGGAGGTGCCGCACTTCCACGTCCATATCTTCGCCGGCGGCCCGCTCGGGCCGATGATCCAGGCGAGGCGCCGCTAGTCCGGCGCCCGGGCGGCGGGCGCAGACGGCGCATTGCCTCGTGCGGTGGCAGCAGATCCGGGTCGGCGGCCCGATCAGGGTCGCCCCCGAGCGGCAGGCGCCCGCCGCTGCCCGAGAGCAGTGCTCCCAAGCGGCCGAAGGCCAGCATCGCGCCCCACGGTCGCCGGAAGATCGCGACAGGCTGAACGGACCCGTCCTAGACGCGAATGGTCTGGCTCCGGGCTGTCACGGTCTGCAGCCGGTTGTTGGCGAAAGCCAGGGCGAAGCTGTCGATCGGCGCCGTGTCGTTTTCCTGAAGCTCCACCTTCAGGCGACTGCCGCACAACATCGCGCTTTTCAGACATGCGGGCTGGCCAGCCAGCCAGGCGTTTCCGGTGACGGCCTGGAATTTCTGCTGCAGCTCGACGCGATACTGGCGGCCGTCCTGTCTTTCCCATTCCCAAGCGCCTGCGACCCGGGCCGGCACGATCCATTTATAGACGGTCGTGCCGCTCAGCCTGAGCGCATCGTCGGCCTTCCAGTCACCCATGGCGAAGGCATGGGAGACAATGCGGGCGCCCGGGCGGAGCTGGGCCAGAAGTCGCGGCCGCAGGTCCACATTGACCGATTCCAGCAAATAGAGCGTAACAACGGTGGCCTCGCTGAAATCGGCCGCGAATATGTCGTCTTCCACGAAATCCACGAGACACTCGACGCCCGCCCAGCCGGCCTGCTCCATGGCGTCCGCGATCCGCAGCGGGTCTATCTCGATGCCGACGCATCGTGTGCCGCGGTCCCTCGCAGCAGCGATCACGATGCGCCCGTCGCCCGAGCCGAGGTCATAGAGAACGTCTTTCGAGCCGACCCCCGCCAGGGTCAGCATGGCCTCTACGACGTCCTCCTCGCTAGGCACAAAAGGCACGGCCAGGAACATGTCGGGCGCAAGAGCATAGTTATCGATATCGTCCCGCAGCTCACTAAACAATGACAGCGTCCATGTTGGTGAAGTAAGTCAGGGGTATTGTTCTTCAGCGCGTAGCGGGTGGCTTCATGGGAAGGTACCGCCTGAGGAGGTGGTTGTATTCCTTCTCCATGGGATAAGTACGCCAGTACTACGATGCCGATAGCAGTGATATCAGCTGTCTGCTCCGGCGCCAAGCGGGCGCCTCCGCGACATGTGGCCGAGGCGTGACTTCGCCACCGCCGGCGCGCCCACGCAGGAAAAAGCCGTGTGCAGCGCTGTGCGCCGCTGCCCTTCAGGCGATGGCGCGGGCGAGGGCCGGGAGGACGCGGCGGAGCCACAGCAGGCCCGTCGCGCAGCCGATCACGATACCCGAAGCGTTGGCCACGAGGTCGGCCGGATCGAACATGCGGCCCGGCACGAAGAGCTGGCACGTCTCGAACAGGGCCGAGAGCAGGAAGGTGAGCGCCGAAATGCCCAGCATGGCGCGCGGCCCGGTGGCGAAGCTGGCGGCTGCCAGCGTCACCAGCCCGAAACCCAGGGCGTGGGCGAGCTTGTCGTCGACGCTCGCAGGCAGGCCCGGGTCCGGGCTCAGCATGCCGAAGGCGACGACGAGCCAGCCCAGGCACCACAGGCCGAGCAGAAGCCGGCGCGGCGGATTGAGAAGCAAACGGCGCAAGCGATCTCTCCAGACGACAGGTCGACGCGACCATAGCCCCTGACCGGCCGTTCGCAAATGAAACACGAGACAGGAAAGATGCACCTAACGGCGCAGCTCGAGACGTCCCTCCACCCGGGGGGATACCTCGCCCGCTGACCCCAGCCACTCCGCCACCTGGCTCGCCATCAGCCGGGCGGCCTGCGGGTCGATCAGGTTGCGGGCGGCCGCGAAGACCTCGTAGCCGTCGCCGCCGCGCGCCATGAAGTCGTTGGTGGCGAGGCTGTAGGTGGCGCTCGGGTCGAGATTGACGCCGCCGATCCTCACCGAGGTAACGCGGCTGCCGGCCGGACGGTCGAGTTCGGCGGTGACTGTCATGCCGGAGACCTGCGGAAAGCGGCCCGCGCCGTCCTCGACCCGCGAGAGACCGTTCTCCAGCGCGGTGACGATATCCGCCCCGCTCACCTCGAGCTTCACCGTCTTGTTGCCGAACGGCAGCTCGCTTTGGACGTCGCGGCGGGTCAGCACGGTGCCGGCCTCGTAGAGCCGGTCGCCGCGGATGCCGCCGCCATTGGTGATGGCGACGTCCGCGCCCACCGCCGTGCGCATCGCGTCGGCGATCAGGTTGCCGATTGCCGTCTCCTCGCTGCGCACCGCGGCGCGCCGGCTGTCGAGCGGGGTGAGGGTGGTGCCGGCAACCTTGTCGAGCTCGCCCGAGAGCCGCTCCTCGTAGGCCGCCACCAGCTTGACCCCCTCGGGATGCGGCGCATAGGCGGCGCTGTCCAGCGTGCGGAACGAGGGACGCCAGGTCACCCGGCTCTTGCCGTCCTTCTCGGTGCGCTCGAGCACGAGATCCATGGCGCCCACATACTCGGCCTGCGAGCCGCTCTCCATCATCGCCGTGCGACCGTTGTAGAGCAGCCGCAAATCGTGGTCGTGGCCGGTCAGGATGATGTCGGCCACGCCCTCATCAAACATCGCGAAGTCTTCCTCGCGGCCGGTGTGGGTGACTGCCAGCACGAGATCGGCACCTTGGCCCCTGAGTTCCTGGGCCATCGCCCGCGCCGTCTCAAGGACCGGCGCGAAGCTGTACCCGCCGGGGCTTGACGCGGTGAGGGTGGCCGGGGTCGTGATACCGAAGAAGCCCAGCCGGAAGCCGCTCACCTCGAGCATCAGGCTCCGCTCGGTGCCGGGCATGGGCTCGCCGGACCCGCTGGCGATGTTGGTGCCAAGCACCGGAAAGCGCGCCTCGGCAATCCGCTGGCGGGCGACCTCGGGGCCGAAGTCGAACTCGTGATTGCCCACCACCATCACGTCGAGCGGCACCCGGTTCATGAGCTCGATCATGTGGGCGCCCTTATCGAAGCCCGAGAGCAGGGAGGGCGAAAGCATATCGCCCGAATGGACGAGGAGCACCTCCTGGCTGGCGGCATCCTCCTCCTCGAGGATTGTCATGAAGCGGGCGAAGCCGCCGCGCCCCTGCTGCTCCTCCATACGGTCCCAGTCGTTGACCTGGAGGATGGTGAGGCGCACGGGCTCTGCCGCAGCCGGCCCCACAAAGGCCGCCACGAGAAGGCCCAGCGCCGCCGAGGCCAGGATCTGCCTGCCGATCCGCATGTCCAGCGTCTCCCCGATCTGCGCCGGCACGCGCACGATGCCTCCGGCGCGCATCCTGGCAATGCTCGCCCAGGTGCTGCGCCACGTCCAGCTTGCAGCGAGCGAAGGGGCGCCGGAGGGCGCGCGAGAAGCAAGAAGCCGCTGGCGCCCGTACGCCAGCGGCTTCTCCTAAGCCTGAAGTGGCGCCTCCGTCAGGGAGCGGGGGCGCCGGGCGGCCAGCTCAGATCTGCGACTGGGCGAAGTTCTCGATGCCAATCGTGTTGATCAGCTCGAGCTCGGCCTTGGCATGATCCTGGTGCTCTTCCTCGTCCTCGAGGATCTCGATGAAGAGGTCGCGGGTGACATAGTCGTGCGCCCGCTCGGCCACCTGGATGGCGTTGCGGTAGTGGGCGATGCCCTCGAGCTCGAGCCGGAGGTCGCACTCGATGACCTCCTTGAGGTCCTCGCCGATATAGAGCTTGCCGAGGTCCTGGAGGTTGGGCAGGCCGCCCAGCAGCAGGATCCGCTGGATCAGGCGGTCCGCGTGCTTCATCTCCTCGATGGACTCCTCGTACTCCTCCTTGCCGCGCTTCTTGAAGCCCCAGTGCTCGAGCATCCGGGCGTGGAGGAAGTATTGGTTGATGGCGGTCAGCTCGCCCTTGAGGGCGGTGTTGAGCGCCTGGATCACGTCCGTGTTGCCGATGATGCCCTGCATCGATGCTCCCTCGTGCGCGCCATGGACAAGTCACCTGTAGCATAATGCGCCTGTTGCGCGCCGGCCATGGCAATCGGATCACGGTGCGGCGCGGGACTAGGCAAAGCTCGTCACGCCGTTATCATCAATCGGTCGCAAAAACACGAAACAAGCGGCCTATAGCCGCGGCGACGGCCTCTGGGAGGATTGCTGCGCAGTGGCATTCGTGGAGATCGACCGGCTGAGCGCCGGCTATGGCGGCACGCTGGTGCTGGAGGCGGTGAGCCTCTCGGTAGAGCCCGGCGAGTTCGTGGCGCTGCTCGGCAGCTCGGGTTGCGGCAAGACCACGCTCTTGCGCGCCATCGCCGGCTTCGTCCCGGTCAGTGCGGGCCGCATCGCCATAGCCGGCCGCGACGTGACGCGGCTGCCGCCGGAGCGTCGCGAGGCCGCTCTGGTCTTCCAGTCCTATGCCTTGTGGCCGCACATGACGGCCTTCCAGAACGTCGCCTACGGCCTTCGGCTGCGCGGCTGGACCAAGGCGCGGCTCGCGGCGCGGGTCGAGGAGATGCTGGCCCTGGTCAAGCTCGAGGGGCTGGGGCGGCGCAACGTCACCGAGCTTTCCGGCGGTCAGCGGCAGCGGGTGGCGCTGGCGCGGGCGCTCGCCATCGAGCCGGCGTTGCTGCTGCTCGACGAGCCGCTCTCCAACCTCGACGCGCGCATCCGCCTCGAGCTGCGCCACGAGATCCGTCAGCTCCAGCGGCGGCTGGGGATCACCGCCGTCCACGTCACCCATGACCGCGAGGAGGCCATGGTGATGGCCGACCGGATCGTGGTTCTCGACGGTGGCCGGATCGAGCAGGCCGGCAGCCCCCAGGAGCTCTACCACCGCCCGGCCTCGCCCTTCGTGGCGAGCTTCATGGGGGCGGACAACGTGATGAAGCTGCAGCTCGCCCTCGAGGAGGGGGCGGTGCGCGTCGCGGCCGGTGCCGACCACGGCGCCGCACGGCTGAAGCTGGGGCCCGACGGGGTGCATCTGGCGGAGCCGCGCGACGGCGCCTGCCGCGCCCATTTTCGCAGCCAGCTGGCGAGCCTCGCTGCACCCGATGCCGAGCCCGCCGACGCGCTGTTGTTGCGCGGGCGGATCGTCCAGGCCGCCTATCTGGGCGGGGGCTGGCGCTACGGCGTCGCGGTGGGCGGCACGCAATACATGGTCGATCACGCGGAGAGGCTGGCCGAGGGCGAGGCGGTGGGCATCGCCGTTCCCGCCGCGGCTCTTCACCTCTTCCCGCAGCCTGAAGGAGCAAGCGAGCGATGAACCGGCGACTTCTGCTCGGCGTGGCGGCAGCCCTGCCGCTGATGATGGGGGCGGGGAGCGGCAAGGCTTCGGCCGAGACGGTCCTCAACGTGCTGACCGCGGGCGACCAGAACATGGTCGACTATGTCAACGAGTTCCTGGCGCCGCGCTTCGAGAAGATGCACCCGGACGTCAAGGTGCGCGCCGCCGGCACCGGGCCCGGCGATTCCGGCTCGCAGAAGATCTACGAGAAGCTCGACGCCCAGGCCAAGGCCGGGGCCGGCTCCTGGGACGTCGACGTCGCCGTGGTGCATCAGCGGATGGCCGGGCAGATGGTCAAGGAAGACCTGCTGGCCGACTATCGCGGCCAGATCGAGACCGGCGACCTGGTCTCCCGCGACACCGCTGAGAACGCGCTGGGCCAGGATGTCGGCGGCTATGTCATGCCGATGTTCCACAGCCAGATCGCGATCGCCTACAACCCGGCGCTGGTCGAGGATCCGCCCAAGACCTTCGACGAGCTGGCGGCCTGGGTGAAGGAGAACCCCAAGGCGTTCGGCTATAACGGTATCAAGGGCGGCATGAGCGGCGTCGGCTTCGTGATGGCCTGGGTCGCGGCGCATGGCGACTTCGCCGGCAAGCTCGAGAAGGGTCCCTACGATCCGGCGATGAAGCCGGCGCTCGAGAAGGCGCTGTCGGGCCTCAAGGACTTCAACGAGCATGTCACCATGACCCCCGGCAATGCCGGCACGCTCGACGCGCTCAATCGCGGCGAGATCGTGATGGGACCGGCCTGGGTCGACATGTTCTACACCTGGCAGGCCGACGGAAGGCTCAACCCCGACCTGAAGCTCACCCTGATCGGCCCGGGCCTGCCCGGCCAGCCGATGTATTACGTCGTACCGGCCAAGGCGGCGCACGAGGATCTCGCCCGCGACTTCGTGGCGCTCGCCACCAGCCCCGAGGTCCAGGCCGAGGGGATCGTCAAGAAGTTCAACTGGTATCCGGGCATCGACGCCCAGCACGTCCGCCCGAAGCTCGACGAGGCGACCTGGCAGAAGCTCTTCGCCCAGGTCAGCCCCGAGGAGCTTGCCGAGCGCGGCCGGCCGTTCCCGCTGACCCAGTATTTCAGCGACATCCTCGAGGCCTACGAACGTACCGTCACCAACTGACGGCGGCCGGACCCGGCGGTGCTTCTGCCCGCCGCCGGGCGCCGGGACCCGCCGGTTGCCAAGCGAGGGCCATGTGCCGGAGATTCTCGTCGAGGGGCTGAGCAAGAGCTGGGGCGGCACGGCCGCGGTCGATGCCGTCGACTTTCGCGTGCCGGACGGCTCATTCACCGTGCTGCTCGGCCCCTCGGGCTGCGGCAAGTCGACCACGCTGCGGCTGATCGCCGGCCTCGATACCGCCTCGGGCGGGCGCGTCTCGATCGACGGGCGCGACGTCACGCACCTGCCGCCGCCGCGCCGCGCCCTTTCCATGGTGTTCCAGAACTACGCGCTGTTCCCGCACCTGAACGTGGCCGAGAACATCCTCTTCGGCCTCAAGGTACGGCGCGTGCCGGCCGCCGAGCGGCGCCGGCGCCTCGAGGAGGCGGCTGCGCTCCTGGGCCTCGCGCCCTATCTCGACCGCAAGCCGGGCCAGCTCTCGGGTGGCCAGCAGCAGCGCGTGGCGCTGGGTCGGGCGATCGTGGCGCAAAGCGGCGTGTGCCTGATGGACGAGCCGCTCTCCAATCTCGACGCCAAGCTCAGGAACGAGATGCGCCGCGAGATCCGCGAGCTGCAGCAGCGGCTGGCGATGACGATGATCTACGTCACCCACGACCAGGCCGAGGCCATGAGCATGGCCGACCAGGTGATCGTGATGAACGGCGGCCGGATCGAGCAGGCGGCGGCACCCGCCGAGCTCTACACGCGGCCGGCCACGCGGTTCGTCGCCGGCTTCATCGGCACGCCGCCCATGAACCTGCTGGAGCTTGCCGACGGGCCGGACGGCCCGGCCATCCGCGACGTGGCGGTGGGCCGGCAGGCAAGCGGGCTGCTGCTCGGTATCCGCCCGGAATGCATCGCCCTGGGCAAGGGGGAGGGCGTGCCGGCCACCGTCGAGGCCAGCGAATATCTCGGTGCCGACACGATCCTGGCCTGCCGCATCGGCGGGCAGCCGGTGACCGTGCGGGCGCCAGGCGCCCTGGAGCTTGCCGCCGGTGCGCCGGTGCGCCTGCGCTGGCCCGCCGGGGCCGAGCACGTTTTCGACGCGAAGACCGGCCTGCGGCGGGACGATGCCGGCGCCGGGGCACGAGTGACAGGGGAAAGCACGATCCATGCTCAAGCGACTTAAGGGCACCGCGCTCGCAGCCGGACTGGTGGCAGGCCTCGGCGCCGCCGCCCAGCCGGCTCTGGCTGACGTCGAGCTCACCTTCTTCTACCCGATCGCCGTGGGCGGCCCGATCACCAAGATCGTGGACGGCTACGCCAAGGCCTACAGCGAGCAGACGCCGGGCGTCACCATCACTCCCGTCTATACGGGCAGTTACCAGGACACGATCGCCAAGACGCTGACGGCGACCCGCGGCGGCACGCCGCCGGACATCGCGGTGATCCTCGCGGTCGACAGTTTCACCCTCTATGACGAGGACCTGATCGTTCCGGTGGCCGACCTTGCGCAGAGCGACGAGGCCAAGGCCTGGCTCGACAGCTTCTATCCGGCCTTCCTCGAGAACGGCCGCATCGAGGGCAAGGCCTGGGGCGTGCCGTTCCAACGCTCGACGCCTGTGCTCTACTGGAACAAGGAGACCTTCAAGGAGGCCGGCCTCGATCCCGAGGTGCCGCCGGCCAGCTGGGAGGAGCAGGTCGAGTTCGCGAGGAAGCTCACGAAGAAGGACGCCTCGGGCAACGTCACGCAGTACGGCGTGCAGATCCCGAGCTCGGGTTTTCCCTACTGGCTGTTCCAGGGCCTCGCCATCGAGAACGGCGTGCAGCTCATGAACGAGGATGGCAACGAGGTCTATTTCGACGATCCCAAGGTCGTCGAGGCGCTCCAGTACATGGTCGACCTCTCGAAGGAGCACGGCGTGATGGCGCCGGGCATCATCGAGTGGGGCACCACGCCCAAGGACTTCTTCGAGGGCCGGACCGCCATGATGTGGACCACCACCGGCAACCTCACCAACGTTCGCACCAACGCGCCCTTCGAGTTCGGCGTCGCCATGCTGCCCGCCAAGGAGCGCCGCGGTGCGCCCACCGGCGGCGGCAACATCTTCATCTTCAAGGGGATCGGCGAGGAGAAGCAGAAGGCGGCCCTGGACTTCGTCAAGTGGCTGACCAAGCCCGAGCTGCAGGCCGACTGGAGCATTGCCACGGGCTATGTGGCGACGAGCCCGGCCGGCTGGCAGACCGAGGCCATGAAGGCCTATGTGGCGGACTTCCCGGCGGCGGCGGTCGCCCGCGACCAGCTCGAGCATGCCATGGCCGAGCTCTCGACCCACGAGAACCAGCGGGTCACCAAGGTCTTCAACGATGCGCTCCAGGCTGCCCTGACCGGGGCCAAGGAGCCCAAGGCGGCGCTGGAGGAGGCGCAGGCCGAGGCCATGCGCATCCTGGCGCCCTACCGCTGAGGCAGGAGGCGGGGACGGTGCGCCGTCCCCGCCGCTCGATGGACTAGCCCATGGATCGCCGCATCGCCCAGGTCTATGGCTGGCTGCTGGTCATGCCCGCCGTCGTTCTCCTGGCCCTTTTCACGCATATGCCGGCGGTGCGCACCGTCGTCGACAGCTTCTTCTCGACGCCGCGCGGGCGCATCCCCGCCCGTTTCGTCGGGCTCGACCACTATCAGCGCATGTTCCTCGAGGACCCGGTCTTCATGAAGGCCGTCTGGAACAACTTCCTCTATGCGCTGGGCACGATCCCGACCTCGATGGCGCTGGCGATCCTGATGGCTCTTTGGGTCAACGCGCGGCTGCCCGGGCGCGGCTTCGTGCGGATGGCCTACTTCACCCCCACCGTCCTGCCGATGGTGGCCGCCGCGAACATCTGGCTGTTCTTCTACACGCCGGGCTACGGGCTGCTGAACCAGCTGGCCGCGGCCGTCGGGCTGCCCGACACCAACTTCCTGGGCTCGCCCGACACCGTCCTCTGGAGCCTCATGGTGGTCACCGTCTGGAAGGAGGCGGGCTTCTTCATGATCTTCTACCTGGCGGCGCTGCAGGCGATCCCGCCCTCGCTGGAGGAGGCGGCGCGGCTCGAGGGCTCGGGGCCCTGGCACTATTTCCGCCGCGTCCAGTTCCCGCTGCTCATGCCCACCACCCTCTTCGTGCTGGTCAATGCCGTGATCGGCGCCTTTCGCGTGGTCGATCACGTGGTGGCGATGACCGGCGGCGGCCCCAACAACGCCAGCTCGCTGCTGCTCTACTACATCTACGAGACCGGCTTCCGGTTCTGGGACAGCGCCTATGCCGCGGCGCTCACCGTGGTGCTGCTGGCGGTGCTGGCGCTGGTGGCCATTGGCCAGTTCGCGCTGCTCGACCGCAAGGTGCACTACCGATGACCGGGAACAGGCGATGAGCGAGAGCAGGATCGCCGGCAGCGGCGACGGGCTCGGCCACTGGCTGATGGTGGCGGGAGCATGGGCGCTGGCCTTCTTCTGGGTGGCGCCGCTGCTCTATGCGGTGTGGACGGCCTTCCACCCCTCGGCCTACGCGGTGCGCTTCGACGTCACCGCGCCGCTAACCCTGGAGAACTTCGTCCGGGCCTGGCAGGCAGCCCCTTTCGCCCGCTACTTCCTCAACACCGTCATCCTGGTGACGACTATCCTCGCGGCCCAGCTCGTGCTGTGCACGCTCGCCGCCTACGCCTTCGCCCGCTTCGAGTTCGTTGGCCGCGAGGCGCTGTTCCTGCTCGTGCTGATCCAGCTGATGATCATGCCCGACGTGCTCCTGGTCGAGAATTACCGGATCATGGTCCAGCTGGGCCTGGTCGACACGATCCTTGCCATCGGCCTGCCCTACATGGCCTCGGCCTTCGGCATCTTCCTCCTGCGCCAGACCTTCAAGGGCATCCCGCGGGAGCTGGAGGATGCCGCGCGGGTCGAGGGTTGCGGGTGGCTTGGCATCTTGTGGAAAGTCTACGTGCCGCTGGCCCGGCCGGTCTACGTCGCCTACGCGCTGGTCTCGGTGAGCCACCACTGGAACAACTTCCTGTGGCCGCTGATCGTCACCAACTCGGTGGAGACCCGGCCGGTGACGGTGGGGCTGCAGGTCTTCGCCTCGGTGGACCAGGGAATCGACTGGTCGGTCATCACCGCCGCCACGCTGCTCACCACCGGCCCGCTTCTCCTGGGCTTCCTGATCTTCCAGCGGCAGTTCGTGCAGAGCTTCATGCGGGCGGGCATCAAATGAACGGGCGCCGAGGGACCGTCCTGGGAGGCCTGGCGCTGCTCCTCCCGGCCTTGCTGACGATCGCCGCGCTGTTCGTCTACCCGCTCGGCCACTCGCTCACCTCCGCCTTCACCGGCGCGACGGGCGGCTGGTCGCTGACCAATTTCGAGAAGGCCTTCGAGCTCTACGGCAGCGACATTCTCTTCACCCTCTGGCTGGTGGCGGTGGCGACGCTGGTGATCGCCCTGGCCTCGGTCGCCATCGGCGGCTACCTCACGCTGGGCGAGCACCCGCTGGCGGTGGCGGTGCTGCGCTGGCTCTACCGCTGGCCGCTCTTCATTCCGTTCATCGTGGCAGCGCAGATCATGCGCTCCTTCCTCGCCAAGAACGGGCTCATGAACCACGCCTTCATCGAGGCCGGCCTGTTCGGACCGCTCCAGGCCCAGAGCTTCCTCGACTGGCGCGGCACGGTCTTCACCTTCGCCTGGAAGCAGACGCCGTTCGTGGCCCTGATGGTCTCCGGCGCCATGGCCTCGCTCGACCGCTCGCTCATCGAGGCGGCCCGCAATCTCGGGGCGGGGCGGCTGCGGATCCTCTTCGAGATCGTCCTGCCGCAGGTTCGCCAGACCCTGCTGGTGGGCCTGGTTCTGTCGTTCGTCACCATGATGTCGGTGCTCTCGGTGCCCATGATGCTGATCGCCGGCAACCCCACCCTCATCACCGTCGACATGGCCTACCGTATCAATGCCCACGGCGATTATGGCGTGGCCAACGCCCTGGGCGTTATCTCCTATCTGGCGACCGGGCTGGTCGCCTGGATCTATCTGCGCCACGGCGTGCGCAAGGAGAGCCGCTGATGGGCGCCCATCTCTCCTGGTGGCGCTGGCTGCCCCGGGCGGCGCTGCTCGGGGTGCTGGCCTTCCTCGTCTTCGGGCCGCTTCTCAACCTGCTTTTATGGGCATTCGCCGAGCGCTGGTATTTTCCCAACAAGCTGCCGAGCGAGTTCGGCCTGCAGTTCTGGGGGCGGGTGTTCGCCCCGCGCGGCAACGCCATGGCCTCGCTCGGCAACTCGCTGTCCATCGCCGTGGCGACGGTCTGCCTGTGCACGGCGCTGGCGCTGCCTGCTGGCTTTGCCCTGGCGCGTCTCAGGCTGCCCTTCAGGGCCCTCTTCCTGCTGGCTTTCCTTCTGCCCCAGGCGTTTCCCAACCTGCCCGTCTACATCAACATCGCCCGGATCTTCTACGGGCTCGGCCTCAACGGCACGATGCTGGGCGTGGTGCTGGTGCACACCGTCCACGGCCTCGTCTTCTCGGTCTGGATCACCACGGCGGCCTTCGCCTCCGTCGACCGCCAGCTTGAGGAGGCCGCCCGCAACATCGGTGCGGGGCCTCTGCGCTGCTTTCTCACCATCACCCTGCCGCTGGCGGCACCTGGCATCTTCGCCAGCGCCGTCTTCGTCTTCCTCGAGAGCCTCGACGAGTTCACCGGCACCTATTTCGTGGGCGTGCCGGACGTCGTCACCCTGCCTCTCTTGATGTTCAACGCCAGCATGGGCGGCAACTACCAGATCGCCTCGATCACCGCGCTGATCCTGCTGATCCCCTCCATCGGCTTCATGCTGGTCATCGAGCGGTTCCTCAAGGGCGACGTCATGGCCAAGGTGGGCGGCTGAGCGGCGCGCCCTTGACGGCCGGCGGGTATGGCAGGAAGGCTTGCCCGCCGGCTACGGCCAGAGCGGGGAGGGTCCATGAAAGCCTGTGTCATTCACGCAGCGCACGATCTGCGCGTCGAGGAGCGCGAGCCGGCGGGCCTCGGGCCCGGCGAGATCCGCGTCCGGCTCGGCGCTGGCGGCATCTGCGGCTCCGACCTGCACTACTATCACGAGGGCGGTATCGGCGACTTTCCGGTGCGCGAGCCCATGGTGCTGGGCCACGAGATGGCCGGCACCGTGGCCGAGCTGGGGCCGGGCGTGGAAGGGCCGGCGGTCGGCACGCGCGTGGCGGTGGACCCCACCTGGCCTTGCGGAGCCTGCCGCTGGTGCCGGGACGGAAGCTACCATCTGTGCCCCGAGGTCCGCTTCGCCGGCTCCTCGCGCACCTTCCCGCACACACAAGGCTTCTTCCAGGAGCTGGTGACGGCGAAGGCGGCGCAGTGCAAGCCGCTCCCCGAGGGCTTTCCGCTCGAGCTTGCCGCCATGGCGGAGCCGCTGGCGGTCTGCCTGCACGCGGTGCAGCGGGCCGGTAACATGGTGGGCCAGCGGGTGCTGGTGACCGGCGCCGGGCCCATCGGCTGCCTTACCGTGGTGGCGGCGCGGCTCGCCGGTGCCGCCGAGATCACCGCCACCGACCTGCTGCCCGAGGCGCTGGCCGTCGCGCGCCGGATGGGTGCCGACCGCACCATCGACCTCGCCGCCGACCGCACGCCGCTCGACGCGCTCCAGGAGGGCGGCGGCAAGGTCGACATCGTCTTCGAGTGCTCGGGCTCGCCGAAGGCATTGGTCGACGGCCTCAAGGCGGTGCGCCGCGGCGGCACCATGGTCCAGGTGGGCGTGCTGCCGAGGGGCGGTCATGCCCTGCCGGTGGACCTGCTGGTCGGCAAGGAGCTCGACCTCAAGGGCACGTTGCGCTTCACCCGCGAGTTCGACTGGGCGGTGAGCTGCATCGTCGGCGGCCGGGTCGACCTGCGGCCCCTGCTGACCGACCAGCTGCCGCTGGCCCGCGCCCGCGACGCCTTCGATCTCGCCTCCGACCGCAAGCGCGCCATGAAGGTGCAGCTCGTTCTCTCCTGATCCTCCAAGGGGCCGCCGATGAAGATCTCTCCTGTAACGCCTGCCGACCTCGCGCGCTGTGTTCTCTCCGTACCGCCGCTGGCGCTGGGCGCCGATCTCTCATTGGCGGCGGAGGAGAACCGCAAGCTCGTCCGTCATATCGAGGAGGGCGGGGTCTCGACCCTGCTCTATGGCGGCAACGCCAACCTGCAGGCCTGGCCGGTCGGCCGCCTGGTCGAGCTGCTGGAGCACATCGAGGCCATCGCCGCCCCCGACAGCTGGGTGATCCCCTCGGTGGGGCCCGACTATGGCCGGCTCATCGATTCGGCACCCCTCGCCCGGGAGACGGCCTTCCCCTGCTTCATGGCTCTGCCCATGACGGCGCACCACACGCCCTCGGGCGTCGAGCGGGCGTTGCGCGACTTCGTGCAGGCCTCCGGCAAGCCGCTGATCGCCTATATCCGGGCAGAGAACTACCTGGCCCCCGACGCGCTCGCCCGGATGGTCGAGAGTGGCGAGGTGGTGGGCGTCAAATACGCGGTAATGCGCCCCGATCTGACGCAAGACCCCTATCTGGCGGTCTTGTGCGACGCGGTCGGGCGCGAGCGGATCGTCAGCGGCGCCGGCGAGGTCCCAGCAGTGCCGCACCTCACGGCCTTCGGGCTGGGCGGCTTCACCGCCGGCTGCGTGTGCATCGCTCCCCGCCTCTCGATGAAGGTGCATGGCGCGCTGAAGGCCGGCGACATGGCGGCGGTGGAGAAGTGGCTCGAGCCGATCCGCCCGCTCGAGGCGCTGCGCGAGAGCATCTCGCCGATCCGCGTGCTCCACGACGCCGTGACCTTCTCGGGTGTCGCCGACATGGGCCCGATCTCGCCGGCGCTGGCCAATCTCGAGGAGGCCCACCGGGCTCCTGTCGCCGAGGCGGCGCGGGCGCTGCTGGCCGCCGAGCGGGCGCTGGCCGGGCAGGCGTGCGCCGCGTGATCCGGCCGGCAGCGGATCCCGGCCGGAAGGCCTTTCCGATTGCCTGCGGCAGGGCAGCCGGGAAGCGCCGGGCCGCCGCTCGAGGCCGTGAGGGTCGAGCCGTGCTGCGGCGCTGCGCGCGGCTTGCGTTTTCGACGTTCTGTCAGTCGGCGCGGCGGCGGACGTTCACCGGGCCTTCATCTCTCCGGGCGATCCTGCCGCGGTGGGAGTTCGCCGCCGCCGCAGCTTTGGGGGCGCTCCTCGTCCACCATCCGCGAGCATGGTCCGGGCGGGCGTGACGACGATCGGGCAGGGGCAGGAGCCGTGGCGCGAGCTTCCTGACCTGCCTGGGGGGCGTCGGGGCTGCCCTCAGGCTCGGCGGACCAGGCGCTGGGCCGGCTCATGGACGCCCATGTCGGTCTGCCGCCTCCACCTTCCCGATTGGGGGACCTGCGGCTGGCGCACCCGGCTGCCGGCTTGTACACCGGTGCCGGTGGCCGAAAGGGCGGCGAGGTGCTGCCCGGCGGGCCAGGCGTCGCATCGCGGCAACACGGGAGGAGCTCCATGGCCGAAGCCTTCATCCTCGATCCCCGCCTGGGCGGCTCCAGCGCCCTTGTCGCCGACTGGCCGCTGTGCGAGCTGCGGCTTAAGGACGATGCCCGATTCGCCTGGCTCCTTCTCGTGCCGCGGCGCGCCGGTGCGGTCGAGTTCACCGATCTCTCGCCAGAGGACTATCGCCAGCTTTGCGAGGAGATCCTGGCCGCCACCCGCGTGGTCGAGCAGGTGATGGAGCCGGACAAGGTCAACGTCGCCATGCTGGGCAACGTGGTCTCGCAGATGCACGTCCATGTGGTCGGCCGGTTCCGCAGCGATCCGGCGTGGCCGGGGGCCATCTGGTGCGCCGGCGACGGCTCGGTCATGCCGCCCGAGCGGCTGGAAGAGCTGGTCGAGCTTCATGCCCGGGCCGCCGAGGCGTTCTTTCGCGGGTGACCGAGACGTTCTTTCGCGGGTGAGATGTGGCGGGTTCACCGCCTCGCCCCGGCAATGCTAGGATGAGGGGGCAAGTCGTCGGCAGCCGCTGTCTGCGGATGACGCCCGTCTCGATATGCCGGGAGGAAGGTATGACGAGCTACGCTGCCTATCTCGAGCGTGTCCATCTCCGTCTCGAGGATCTGGGGTCGACGCTGCACGATCTGGAGAACGCGGCCTCGGCCTCCGAGGATGGTGGTACCCGCCGGCGCCTGGTCGACCTGCGCGCCGCCCTCGAGGTGGCGCGCGAGCAGTACAAGGGACTGCGGCGCGAAGGCTCCGAGCTCTCCGAGGAGCAGACCCAGAGCTTCAACGCCCGCCTCGAGCGGCTCGGCGCCGGCATCGGCGAGCTGCGCCGGCAGATTCACTGAGCGGGCAACGGTTCGTTAACGTGGTCATGGTCTGATGGGCAGGCAAGTCCGGAGGCCACCGCGTGCGCATTCTTCTCTGTCTGGTTGCGCTGATCGCCCTCGGCCGTGGCGCCGGGCCGCTCGCGGCGCAGCCGGCCTCC
This sequence comes from Geminicoccaceae bacterium 1502E, assembly GCA_033875255.1. Taxonomy (GTDB): domain Bacteria; phylum Pseudomonadota; class Alphaproteobacteria; order Geminicoccales; family Geminicoccaceae; genus Marinimicrococcus. Next base: position 60,186 of record JAWZSN010000022.1, read on the forward strand.
TGCGAAGCGGCGCTCGCGGGCATCGTCGCCTGCATCGCCGGGCGGCTTTGTGCCTGCGGAAGGCAGCCGGGCGGCAGCATCACTGGCGAGAGCCCGGGCTATCGCTGGGACTGCGGCATCCTTCGGCCAGCCTGCCAGGATGCCGTGCCGGCGGTCACCCGCGATCCCTGGTCGGGGGAGCTTCCCTCGAGCCTCGCCCTCGAGCGCAACAGCATCGTCATCCAGCAGCGGGAAGGAAATGATGCGGGCATGCCGCGGCCCAGGCCGCCGCCGCACCAGCGCCGCCGTGGCGGTCCGAAGGGCCATCCTCGCAGCACTGGTGCTGCTGGGGGCAGGCAATGCCGGGGCCCAGGACCCGCTCGACCCGCGGGAAAGTCAGGTGCGCCGGCAGATCCGCAGCCTCGAGAATCGCGCGGTAACCGACCCTGTGGGCGCGGGGTTTGCCGCCGATGCGGTGCGCCGCGAGCTGCTCCGCGGCAGCGGCGGCGGCGATTTCACGCCGGAGCAGCGGCGGCTGGAGCGCCGTCTCGAGCGGGTGCGGCGGCCGCTGCCGCCACCGGCGGCTGGACAGGAGCACGCCCCGTCAGGCGAGAAGCTCCCGTTCTCCGCGGGAGCGGGACAGGCTCCGCTGCCGGCCTCGAGCGAGCCGCTAGCCATCGTCCGCCGTCTGCTGGCGCGCGCCGCCGACGGCGTGGAGGCGGGCAGGATGGCGCAGGCGCGCTCCGACCTCGCCGCTGCTGCGGGCGAGCTCGACAGGCTGCCGCCAGAGGCCGCCGAAGGGGCGGCGGCAGTGCGCCGCGACCTCGACGCGCTGGCCGGGCGGGTGCCGCGCGGCCATTGACGGCAAGGCGCTGCGCGCTCCTTCTTTCGTCAGTTGCTGGCGGTGGAGGAAGGGGCCGGGGCGGCTCGTTGCCGTCCAGCCGGGAACCGATCAGGAGCGAGGAAGATGGCCGCGCGCAGCGCCTTGCACGGCACAGCCGCCACGCTCCGGCGCCAGCTCTCGGCGGATCGCCGCGTCCTGCCCTTGGCGGTGCTCATGCCGTCTGGCCTCCTCGTTCCCACGGCCCCACGCCGTCAGGAGCGCTTCTCTACCGGCTCGACCGGGCAGCCTGCCTCGCTCCAGGCGGTGAAGCCGCCCTCGATGTGGCAGACCTTCTCGAGCCCCATCTCGACCAGCGCCCTGGTGGCCAGCGCCGAGCGCCAGCCGCTGGCACAGTAGAGAACGAAGCGCTTGTCCTCGGCGAAGAGCGGCTTGTGATAGGGGCTCTCGGGGTCGACCCAGAACTCCAGCATGCCGCGCGGCGCGTGCACCGCGCCGGCGATCTTGCCGGCCCTGGGCAGCTCGCGGACGTCGCGCAGATCGATGAAGACGGTGTCTTCGCGTCCGTGCAACGCCCTGGCCGCCTCGACCGGAAGGGTCTCGATCATCGAGGCGGCCTCGTCGAGGAGCGCGCGGTAGCCCTTCTTGAGCGGCATCGAGAGCCTCCTTCGGTCCAAGAGAACGATCAGTCGACGATGAACAGCCGGGCGCCGGTGGCAGTGGACGAGCGGTGGGGCTCGGCGCCGTCGGCCACCTGGTAGGACGTGCCGGGCCCGAGGACGATGCGCCTTCCATCGGCGAGCTCGGTCTCCAGCTCGCCCTCCAGCACGAGGAGGATATGGCCCTTGCTGCACCAGTGGTCGGCCAGGTAGCCGGGGCTGTACTCGACCATCCTGACGCGGATGTCGCCGAAATGGCGCGTCCGCCACCAGGCCACGCCGCGCTCGCCGGGATGCTCGGTGCGCTCGACCGAGGCCCAATCGGTGGTCCCGAACGGGATGCCTTCCAGCTTCATCGTCCGCCTCCCGCCCCGATCCGCCTCAGCGCCCGTTTTCCTTGCGCCACGCCGCGAATTCCGCACGGCTCTCCTCGGTCGGCGGGTAGATGCCGAAAATGCGTCGGCCTTCCATGACCTTCTCGCCCACGAAGTCCTCGTAGGCGGTCATCTCGAACGCCTCCTCGGCGACCTCGTTGGCGAGATGGGCGGGGATCACCACCACACCCTCGCCGTCGCCGACGACGATGTCGCCGGGATAGACCGGCACGTCGCCGCAGCCGATCGGCAGGTTGATGTCGCAGGCATGGTGCAGGATCGGCCCGGTCGGGGCCGAGGGCCGGCTGTGGTAGGTCGGAAAGGGCAGAGCGGCGATGGTGGGCGAGTCGCGGAACCCGCCGTCGGTCACCACGCCGGCGACGCCGCGCTTCATGAGGCGGCTTACCAGGATGTCGCCGGCCGAGGCCGCCCGTGCGTCCTTGCGACTGTCCATGACCAGGACATGGCCCTCGGGGCAGGTCTCGATGGCCTTGCGCTGCGGGTGCTCCCAGTCCTCGTACTGGGCCAGGCTGTCGAGATCCTCGCGGGCCGGGATGTAGCGCAGGGTGAAGGCCTCGCCGACCATGCGCGGGGCGTCGGGGTTGAGCGGCCGGACGTCCTGGATGAAGACGTTGCGCAGCCCGCGCTTGAAGAGGCTGGTGGTGAGCGTCGCGGTGCTCACCTTCCGGAGCTTTTCCCGGTTTTCCGCCGTCAGACCCATCGAACACCTCCCGAGCCGGTTGACGCGCGCGACGTTAGCAGAAAGGCGCTTCCCATGAAGCCCCGCGTGGCGCTAGCGAGAACCGGTGCGGTGTTGCGCATGACGCATGGGTGGAGGGCGCATGGACGTGGTGCTGCGCGGGGCGCGCGAGGACGACCTCCCCGCGATCCGCGACATCTACGCGCTCGAGGTCCTGGAGGGCACGGCGAGCTTCGAGCTCGAGCCGCCGGACGCGGCGGAGATGGGCCGGCGCTTCGCTTCGGTGGCGGCGCTGGGCTTGCCGTGGCTCGCCGCCGGAATCGACGGCAGGCTCGCCGGCTACGCCTTCGCCGGCAGCTACCGTCCGCGCCCGGCCTATCGCTGGTCGGTCGAGAATTCCGTCTATGTGGCGCGCTGGGCGCGGTGCCGGCAGGTGGGCCGCCTGCTCCTCGAGCGGCTGGTCGCGGACTGCGAGGCGGCCGGCGCGCGGCAGATGGTGGCGGTAATCGGCGACAGCGCCAACCTCTCCTCGGTGCGCCTCCACGAGCGTTGCGGCTTTCGTCACGTCGGCACACTGCGCCATGTCGGCTACAAGCACGGCCGCTGGCTCGACACGGTGCTCATGCAGCGCGCGCTGGGCCCGGGTGCGGCGAGCCCGCCACGCCCGGGCTGAAGACCGCGGAAGCGCCGGCCGACCCTGTTGAACGCGGCGCCCGGTCTCTCCACGATGGGGAGGTGCAGGTTCGGGGCGGCGAGAGGTAGGGATGGTGACGGCGGGAGCGGAGCAGCAGCGGGCGCAGGCCGGGCTGCTCCAGCGCGTGGAGGAGGTGGGGCTGCGCGGGCAGCGCCTGCTTCGCGAGGCGCTCGACCGCCGGACCCGCGAGGACGATTTCCAGATCCCCGACCCTGGCATTGTCGCCGGTATCTTCCGCCAGCTGGCCGAGGCTCTTCTCGCCGATCCGGCACGCCTTGCCCGGGCGGAGCTGCGGTTCATGGAGGCCATGGGCGAGCTCTGGCAGCGCCACCAGCGACGGCTCGCCGGCGGGGAGGCCGAGCCGCTGGTCGTGCCGGAGCCTGGCGACCGCCGCTTCAAGGACCCGGCCTGGACCGAGGAGCCGGCCTTCGACCTGGTGCGGCAGGCCTATCTGCTTTGGGCGCAACAGCTCGAGGAGCTGGTCGCCGGCGTCGGGGGGCTCGACCCGGCGACCGCTGCCAAAGCGCGCTTCTACACGCGTCAGCTGGTCGATCTGGCCTCCCCGTCCAACGCGCCGCTCACCAACCCGCAGGTGCTGCGCGAGGCGCTCGACACGGAGGGCGAGAGCCTGCTGCGCGGGCTGGAGCACCTGCAGGCCGATCTCGAGCGCGGCCGGGGCCGGCTGCGGCTGAGCACGGTCAGGCGCGGCGCCTTCAGGCTCGGCCGCGACATCGCCACCACCGCGGGCCAGGTGGTCTTCCGCAACGAGCTCATGGAGCTCATCCAGTACGCTCCCTCGACCCCGCAGGTGCGGCGGCGGCCGCTGCTGATCGTGCCGCCCTGGATCAACAAGTACTACATCCTCGACATGCGCCCGCAGAACAGCCTCGTACGCTGGCTGGTGGGCCAGGGCTTCACGGTGTTCCTCGTGTCCTGGGTCAATCCCGGCCGCGAGCTCGCCGGCAAGGGCTTCGAGGACTACATGGTCGAGGGCCCGCTGGCCGCCATGGCGGCGATCGAGCAGGCCACCGGCGAGCGCGAGCTGTTGCTGACCGGCTACTGCATCGGCGGCACGCTCAGCGCCTGCCTGCTGGCGTGGCTGGCGGCGCGCGGCGATGGGCGGGTCCGCGCGGCGAGCTTTCTCACCACCATGCTGGATTTCTCCGAGCCCGGCGAGCTCGGCGTCTTCATCGACGAGGAGCAGCTCGCCCTCATCGAGCGGCACATGCGCGCCAAAGGCTATCTCGAGGCGGAGCACATGCAGCGCGTCTTCAGCCTGATGCGCGCCAACGACCTGATCTGGAGCTTCGTCGTCAACAACTACCTCATGGGCCGCGAGCCGCCGGCCTTCGATCTCCTGCACTGGAACGAGGATGGCACGCGCATGCCCGAGGCGATGCACCGCTTCTACCTGCGCTCCATGTATCAGCGGAACCTGCTCGCCCGGCCGGGCGGAATCGAGCTTGCCGGCCATGCCATCGACCTCGGTCGCGTCAAGCTGCCGGCCTACTTCCTCTCGACCCGCGAGGACCATATCGCCCCTTGGGCCTCGACCTGGCGCGGATCGCGGCTGCTGGGCGGGAGCGTCCGCTTCGTCCTGGCCGGCTCCGGTCACATCGCCGGCGTCGTCAACCCGGCCGGCTCGGGCAAGTACGGCTACTGGCTGAACGCGGGCCGCCCGGCCGGGCCGGAAGCCTGGCTCGCCGGCGCCCGGCGGCACGAGGGCTCGTGGTGGCCGGACTGGCAGGCATGGCTCGCCCGCCACGCCGGCCCGCCAGTGCCGGCGCGCGATCCGGCGCAGGGCGGCCTGGAGCCGCTCATGGCAGCGCCGGGCAGCTACGTGACGGTTGCGGCCGAGGACGAGGATGCGCCCTTCCGTTGAGCGGGCAGTCGATAAAAATCTACCGAGCGGCGGAATAAGGGCGGCCCAGGCGGCGTCGATATTAGGCGAGGTGCAGCCGGACGGAACCCGTGTCAACCGCGGCCCGGCCGGTGATCTCCCGCGGAGGTCCGCACCCCGAGTTTAACCGCCCAACTGCCTCGCTCCACCGGGATTCGTCCTGGTGGAGCGCATTTTTCCCCAAAGGCGGGGGAGGGGAGGACTCGAATGCGAAGACGCAAGGGAGACATCTGGACGTGGGCGCTCGTGGGCATTGCGACGTGCTTGACACTGCTGGTCGTCCTAGCCTCTGATCATGCTGCCACGGAAAGCAAAGAAGCCCGGCAGGTGCAGTACCTTGATAGGCCCCAGAGCGGGGTTCCTGAGGTAGAGGAGGTCTGAGGCCCGCGCGGGCCCCGGCTTTCGGCTGCGGCGGAAAGGAGGACGGGTGCGCCCGACCGACGCATCGAGACTCGATCGCGAGGCAGAGCCAGAGGCAGACGAGGCCCTCGAGGTCGCCACCGCTGCCGAGGCGGCCGACGCGGAAACGCGCGGTACGGTGCCTCACCCGGACGACGTGCTGGCGCACGTGGCGGCCCTTCGCCGTTACGCGCTGTTGCTCGCCGGTGACGCTTCGGATGCCGACGATCTGGTGCAGGAGTGCCTGCTTCGGGTGATCGCGCATACGAGGGCCTGGCGCCCGGTGCGCGATCTTCGCGCCTACCTCTTCACCACCTTGCACAACGTGTTCGTCGACGGCCACAGGCGCCGACGAACACGCAATACCGAGGTGCCGATCGAGACCGTCCTGGCGGATCTGGTGGCGCCGCCCCGCCAGACCAAATGGATGGAGGTTCGCGACATGGTCGCCGCGCTGGGGGAGATCTCGCCCGAGCAGCGCGAAGTGGTCCTGCTCGTGGGCCTTGAAGGCATGAGCTATCTGGAGGCGGCCAACGTGCTGGGGATTCCCGTGGGCACGGTGATGTCGCGGCTCTCGCGCGGTCGCGAGGCGCTGCGCCGTCTCACTACCCATGGGGCCACGGCCAAGCTGCGTGTGGTGAAATGAGCTTCGATCCTACCGGCGTCGTCCAGCCAAGCGTCGACGAAGCCGAGCTTCACGCTTTCGTCGACGGCTCGCTGCCCCCGGAGCGCCGCGCCCCGGTGCTGGCCTATCTGCTGGCCAACCCGGCCGAGCGCGAGCGGGTGGAATCCTATCGCAGGCAGGCTTCGCTGCTTGGCGAAGTGCGCGACAAGCTCGACGCGCTCGACAGTGCGGCGTTCAAGCCGCAGCTGCAGCGTCGGCTCGCCGACGCGCTGGCCCATCAGCGTCGTCGGCGCAGCTGGGTGCGCGGGGCGGCCGCCGCGGCTGTCGCCACGGTCACCCTGGCGGGCTCGCTGTGGGGCTTCACGCAGATCTACCCCACGGAGCCCCGGAGTACCCGCGTCGCGGGTCACAACGCGCCTGAGTTCCCCTTCGGCGGGAGCCTTGTCGTTCCCGCCGCGGTCGGCCCCGGCGCCGACGGCGAGGCCTCGATGAGCTGGCTCGGCCAGCATCTGAGCGACCAGACCGTGACCCTGCCCGACCTGAGCGGCCTCGGCCTCAAGCTGTCCGGCGCCGGGGTGGTGCCGCAGTCGAACGCGCCGGCCGTCCGCCTGGTCTACAGCGACGTCGACGGGCAGCACCTGATGCTCTTCATGGGCGTGGTGTCGAGTTCCGCCGCCCAGGCCTTCACCCTGATGCCCGAAGGCTATCTCTCGCTGCACTGGCGGCGCGGCAGCCTGATCTTCGCGCTGGCCGGCCCAGCGGAAAGCCCGCGGCTCTACGAGGTGATGCGTCGGGTCAGCGACGGCGTCACCCATGGCGGCGGCAGTGCGCCGGCGCGCCAGGTCGAGGCGGCCGCCGCACCCGCGGCCCCCAAGGGCGCCTCCGCAGCGCTGCTTCCGGTGGGCGTCACCACCGAGGCAACCAGCAGCCCGGCCAAGCTCCCCGCGGCCTCGGCGACCGAGGCCAAGCCCACCGCCGAGCCGTTGCCCGCCACCAAGCTCGCCGAGCAGCCCAAGTCACTCTAGGAGCTGCCCTTGCCCGCCTGGAATCCGGCGCGCGGCGTCGAGGCGGGGCTGGAGCGCTGGGCGCCGGCAGTCGGGGGCTTGAACGGGCCCCCGGCCGGGAGGACCGACCTCCAATCGACCAAAAGAAGAAATCGGGCCGCGCGCAGCGCCTTGCACGGCTCCGGCGCGCAAGACTTGCGCCGCCCCCCGGCCCATTCAGCGGGAAGGGGCGCCGGGCGCGGGCCGGTTCAGCGCGCCGAGCATGCCGCGCAGGGCGTTCTCCAATAGCAGCACGTCATAGCCCAGGATGATCATCCGGTAGCCCCGGTCGAGCAGCGCGTTGGCGCGCTCGGCGGTGGGGGCGAGGCCGCCCAGGACCACGCCGCTGGCGCGGATCGCCCGCTCGGCGGTGGCCACCGCCTCCTTGAACGATGCCGCCTCGAAGTCGCCCGGCCGCTCGAGGCTGGTGGAGAGATCGTAGGGGGCGATCACTGCGGCATCGATGCCCTCGACGGCGAGGATGGCGTCGATGTCACGCACCGCGTCGACATGCTCGATCAGCAGGATCCGCATGACCGCCCGGTCGGCCTGGGCGGTGTAGGTCATGGCGTCGAGGCCCCAGCGCGAGGGCGCGAAGAATGGTCCCCAGCCGCGCTCGCCGGCCGGCGGGTAGCGGCAGGCAGCGACGGCGGCGGCCGCCTCGCCGGCATTGCGGATCATCGGGAACACCACGCCGAGGGCGCCGGCATCCAGCACCGGCTTCACCAGCCATGGCACGTTCCACGCCACTCGGACCAGCGGCACACAGTCGCTGACCGCGGTGGCGGCTATCATCGCCTGCGCCGACTCGATGGAGATGGCGCCGTGCTCCATGTCGAGGATCAGCCAGTCGAGGCCGCAGCCGGCCAGGGTCTGGACCATGGGCGGGCTCGCCATCGAGACGATGGTGCCGACGATGGCACCGCCCGCCTCGAGCTTGCGCCGCAGCGGATTAACCTCCGTGTCCGTCATGTCTCGACCCTCCTTTCGGCCCGACCTCTTCCGGGTTAGCAGCCGGCGGAGCGCCGGTCGACTGCCCCGCGCCGCGGCCGCATCGCCCCGTGGCAGCGGTGATGGGCATCGGAGTACCTTTTGTGGCGGACGCGTCTTGAGCCGTGGCAGCCGCGCCGGCATGGCTCGCCCACCCCCTTGGCGAGCTATGGACCCTTGCGATGTGCGGCTTTGCCGGCCTGATCGACCCGCACTGCACCGCCCCGGACCGGCTGGCCCGGGCGGCGGAGCGCATGATCGCGCCGATCGCGCATCGCGGCCCTGACGATGCCGGCGTGCATGTCGAGGCGGTGGCGGGCCTGGCGTTGGGCTTTCGCCGCCTCGCCGTGCTCGAGCCGGGCCCGGCCGGGCACCAGCCGATGATCTCGGCGAGCGGGCGCTCGGTCCTGGTGTTCAATGGCGAGATCTACAATGCGGCCGCCCTGCGCCGCCTGCTGGCGGAGGAGGGGCAGCACTTTCGCGGGCGTTCGGACACGGAGGTGCTGCTCGAGGCGTGCGAGCGGTGGGGTGTCGCCGAGGCGCTCCGCCGTGCGGTGGGCATGTTCGCCCTGGCCTTCTGGGACCGGACGCGACGGGACCTGGTTCTGGCCCGCGACAGGCTCGGCAAGAAGCCCCTGTTCTACGGCGTCGGGGGCGGCCGGTTCTTCTTCGCCTCCCAGCCCAAGAGCCTGCTGGCGCTGGAGGGTGTGGAGCGGCGGATCGACCGCGAGGCGCTGCGCCTCTACCTGCGCCACGGGTATGTGCCGGCGCCGCATGCCATCTTCGCCGGGCTGCGCAAACTACCGGCGGGAGCGATCGGCCGCTGGCGGCAGGGCGGCGAGCTGCTGATCGAGCGTTACTGGTCGCCTGCCGAGGCCGCCGCGGCGCCGCCCCTGGAACTCGCCCCCGAGGCTGCCGTCGACGCGCTGGAGACGCTCCTGGGCGAGACCGTGGCCTGCCGTCTGCATGCCGACGTGCCGCTGGGCGCCTTTCTCTCCGGCGGCGTCGACAGCTCGCTGATCGTGGCGCTGATGCAGCGGGCGAGCGGGGGAGCCGTCGAGACCTTCTCGATCGGCTTCGAGGATCCGGCCCTCGACGAGGCGCCCATGGCGCGCCGGGTCGCCGCCCACCTGGGGACCCGGCACCACGAGCTTTATGTGGGTTCCGCCGAGGCGCTGGCCGGCGTGCCACAGCTACCCGAATGGTTCGACGAGCCGTTCGCCGACTATTCCGCATTGCCCACTCTGCTGTTATGCCGTTTCGCGCGCCGCGGCGTCACGGTGGCGCTCTCTGGCGACGGTGGCGACGAGCTGTTTGCGGGCTATCGCCGCTATGCCCAGACACTGGCGCTCAAGCGCCGCCTCGACCGCCTGCCGCGGGCGGCCCTGCCGCTGGCGCGCGCGCTGGGCACGGTGCCCGATGCGGCATGGGAGGGAGCCGGCCGTCTCCTGCCGGCGGCGTTGGAGGGCGCGCGGCTGGGCGAGCGGGCGCGGCGGCTGGCAGCGCTGGCGGGGGCATCGCCGCAGGCGGTCATGGACGACATGACCAGCCACTGGCCGGAGCCGGCACGCCTGTTGCGCGAGGACAGGCCGGCCGGCAGGCGGAGAAAGCCGGCGCCGTCAGGGACGGCGCCGCTCGCCGGCCTCAGGCTCCACGACCTGGAGCGCTGGCTGGCCGACGACATTCTCGTCAAGGTCGACCGCGCGAGCATGGCGGCGAGCCTCGAGGTCCGCGCCCCGCTGCTCGACCACCGCATGGTCGAGCTCGCCTTGCGGCTGCCCTTGCCGCTGCTGCAGCGCGACGGGCGGGGCAAGTGGCCGCTACGCCAGCTGCTGGGGCGGCATCTGCCCTCGACCCTGATCGACCGCCCCAAGCAGGGCTTCGCGCCGCCGGTGCAGCAATGGCTGCGCGGGCCGCTGCGCGACTGGGCAGAGGATCTGCTCGAGCCGGCTCGGCTCGACGCCGACGGGCTGTTCGACACAGGCCTCGTCCGGCGGATCTGGCGACAGCATCTCGAGGGGCGCGTCGACCGGCGCTTCCCGCTGTGGAACCTGCTGATGCTCCAGGCCTGGAAGCAGCGCTGGCTCGCCCCGGCCGGAGGCGGCGCTCACTCCTGCTCGGCGGTCGCTCCGTAGACCTCGAAGCCGCTGCCGCCCTCTCGGCGTGCCGACCCCAGAGCCCGGCCGGCGCGCTCCAAAAGCTCGTCGGCATTGGCTGCATGGGTCGGGTAGAGGGCCACGCCGACGCTGATCTCGAGCACCGCCTCGCGCCCCAGTACCGCTATCGGCTGGCGCAACCTGGGCAGCAGCCGGCCGCCGAGCGCATGGGCGTCGCGAGCGTTCCGGACATCGGTCTGGAGCAGCGCGAAGGCGCCGCCCTCCAGTCGCGCTGCCGTGTCCGTGGCGCGCACGGTGGCGTTCAGGACGCCGGCGAAGGCCCGGTGCACGGCATCCCGGTCAAGGCGTTCGGCGCTACCGTCCACCGGTCTAAAGCCGGCGAGCTCGAACATCGCCAGGGCGACCATGCGGCGCTCGCGGCGGGCCCGCGCCAGCGCGTGATCGAGCCTGTCCCAAAGGGTCGAGGCGGTAGCGAGGCCGGTGAGCGGGTCGTACATCGCCAGCCGCCGGATCTCGGCTTCCGGCAGCCGGCGGCCGGAGACGTCGCGGAGGATCGCCAGATGGAGGCGCAGACTGCCGTGCACCGCCTCGCCCACCGACACTTCGAGGCTGCGCGTCGTGCCGTCGGCGTGGCGCCCCGCCATGGCCAGCGGTCCGGCGCCGGCGGCGGCCGGCAGCCGCCAATCCTCGATCACCTCCCCGACCGGGTGCGCCAGCAGATCCGCGGGCTCCTTGCCGAACAGAAGCTCGGCCGGCCGGTTCGCGAGACGGATCACGCCCATCGGGTCGACGACCAGGGCAGCGTCCGGCACGGTCTCGACCATTGCGTGCAGGGGCCCTTCGGCCGAGATCCCCAAAAGCAGGCGGTGGCGTCCATCTGGCGCTGCGGCCACCGGCAGGATCAGCTGCTCGCAGGCGGTCGACAGCGCCTCCTCGGGCGGCTCGTACGCGACATGGAGCGGCTCGCCGCGCTTGAGCACCGCCCCGCAGGCGGCGGCGAGAAAGCCATCGGGCCAAAGGCCGGGTTTCGAGAGCAGCATGTCCTGCAGGCCGCCGCCGCACTGGCGGACGAGATCGGGGCCTAGATGCACGAAGCGGAAATCAGTCCCGCCGCCGACCGCCTCGACGAGGGCGAGCTCGTCGGCCAGCGGCCCCAGCCGCTTGGCCGCCGCGGCGGCGGCTGGCAGCAAGCCGCTGCCATCCTGCAGGGCGCTCCACAGGCGATGCAGGCGGCGCAGCTGCGGCGGGCGGATCGAGGCCTCAGACGGCCCCCATGAGAAAACCGGCACGCGCCGCCGCTCGCGCTGGAAGATCGCGCGCAGGGCCTCGTCATCCCCCATCGCGATCTCTTCGGCCAAACGGCAACGTTGCTGCATCGGGAGCCTCGGGCGCTGGAGCCTGGACGGCGCAGCGGCGGACGCGCCGCGCAGGGTCCGCTCATGGCGGGGCATCTTGCCTGCTTGTCGGCCCGGCGCCAAGGCGTTGGAGGATCGCAAAGCGAGGCGTGGCGCGGATGGCGAGGCCGGGCGTGCAGCTCGGGCCGCGGGGAGCCCGCGATTTGGCTCTGGCCGGTCGATCGGCTACATGCGGGCGATGGCAGACGGGGGCGCAGATGCTTCTATCCTTCGAGAGGGCTTCGCGCGAGCTGCGGCCGGTCGATCCGGCGGCAGGCAGCGCGCTGGCAGAGGACGTGGTGTGGGTCGACGTGCACGAGCCGGACGCGGCGGAGGCGGCGTTCGTCGAGCGGTGGCTCGGCGCCGAGCTGCCGACCCGCGAAGAGATGCGCGAGATCGAGGCCTCGGCCCGCGTCTACGAGGAGCACGCCGTCCTGTTCATGACCTCGACGCTGCTGGTCGATGCCGACACGCCGCAGCCACGACGCAGCGAGGTCACCTTCATCCTCAAGGACGAGAAGCTCGTCACTCTGCGCTATGCCGACCCGCAGCCCTTCAAGAACGCGCCCCAGCGGCTCGAGCGCCAGGGGCGCTGGCTGACCTCCGGCCAGGCGGCATTCTTCTGGCTGGTCGACGGTATCATCGCCCGCCTTGCCGATATTCTCGAGCGCGCCACCGCCGACACCGAGGCCCTCTCGCGCGACATCTTCCGGGCGGCGGCGCGCGAGCGCGGCGTGGCGCGGCCGGACCTCACCGAAGCCATGGGACGGATCGGCCGCAACGGCGACACCGCCTCGACCATCCGTGAGTGCCTGCACACGCTGCAGCGCGTGCTGTTCGCGGTCGGCACCTCGGAAGTGCTGCCGGCGGCCCGCCGGAAGGAGGTGCGCAGCCGGGCCAAGATCCTGCAGCGCGACGTCGCCTCGCTGACCGACCATGCTGGCTTCCTCACCCAGAAGGTCAACCTCCTGCTCGACGCCACGCTGGGGCTTATCAACATCGAGCAGAACGCCATCATCAAGATCTTCTCGGTGGCCGCCGTGGTGTTCCTGCCGCCGACCCTCATCGCCAGCATCTACGGCATGAACTTCGCCCACATGCCCGAGCTTGGCCTGCGCTTCGGCTATCCCCTGGCACTCGCCCTCATGGTGGTCTCGGCGATCCTTCCCTACGTCTATTTCAAGCGGCGCGGCTGGCTCTAGACGTGACGCGGCGGCGCTGCGCCCGGCACCGCCACCGCAGCCCTGCCCGAGCTGGCGCGTTGGACAGGGCTCGGCTGCCGGCAACCGGTGGCGGGCTGCCCCGCGCGATCAGGTGGTTGAGCCGTTCGCCGGGGCCGCTAGGATGAGGCAAAGCTAGACAGGATGGCCGCGGCGACGGCGGCCGGCATGGGGAGGAGCAGATGGCGAAGTTCGGAATTGGCCAGCCGGTGCGCCGGGTCGAGGATCAGCGGCTGCTGACCGGCAAGGGCCGCTATACCGACGACATCAACCTGCCGGGGCAGGCGTGGGGCTATGTCCTCCGCTCGCCGCATGCCCACGCCCGCATCAACAAGCTCGAGGTTAGCGCCGCCAGGGCCGCGCCCGGCGTGCTGGCCGTGGTCACCGGCGCCGACATGGCAGCGGCCGGCGACAATGCGGTGCCGTGCTTCATCCCCATGGAGAACCGCGACGGCAGCAAGGCGCCGAGCCCGCAGCATCCGATCCTGTGCACCGACAAGGTGCGCTATGTCGGCGACAACGTGGCCTTCGTGGTGGCCGAGACCATGGCCCAGGCCCGCGACGCCGCGGAGCTGATCGAGGTCGACTACGAGGAGCTGGCGGCCGCCGCCGAGACCGCCAATGCGGGCGCCGGCGACGATCTCTTCGAGGACTGCCCCGGCAACGTCGCCTTCGACTGGCACTACGGCCAGGAGAGCGAGGTCGAGCAGGCTTTCTCCAGGGCCACCCATGTGACGCGCATCGAGCTGGTCAACAACCGGCTCGTCTGCAACGCCATGGAGCCGCGCGCCGCGGTCGGCGAGTATGACGAGGCGGAGGGCAAGGTCACGGTGCACACCTGCACCCAGGGTCCCTGGGCGTTCCGCGACACCGTCGCCAAGAATCTCGGCCTGCCTAACGAGAAGGTGCGGATCATCACCGCCGATGTCGGCGGCGGGTTCGGCATGAAGGCGATGTTCTATCCCGAGTACACGATGTGCGCCTACGCCGCTCGCGCCCTCAAGCGGCCGGTGAAGTGGACCAGCGACCGCAGCGAGGGCTTTTTGTCCGACTCGATGGGCCGCGACCACGTCACCACCGCCGAGCTGGCGCTCGACGGCGACAGGCGGATCATTGGCCTGCGGGTGAGCACCATCGCCAACATGGGCGCCTACTACTACTTCTTCGCACCCTTCATCCCCACTGGCGCCGCCCTCAAGGTGCTGCCCGGCGTCTACGACATTCCCTGCCTGAGCTACGGCGTGAAGGGTGTGTTCACCAACACCGTGCCGGTGGACGCCTATCGTGGCGCCGGGCGGCCGGAATCGATCTACTGCATGGAGCGGCTGATCGAGGCAGCGGCGCGCGATCTCGACATGGACCCAACCGAGCTGCGCCGCATCAACTTCATCAAGCCGGAGCAGATGCCCTACAAGACGTCGGCCGGCGAGCTCTACGATACCGGCGAGTTCGCCCGGGTCATGGATGCCTGCAAGGCGAAGGCCGACTGGCAGGGCCTCGGCCAGCGTCGCCAGGAAGCCGCGAACCGCGGCCGCTATCGCGGCATCGGCATGTGCTACTATATCGAGTCGACCATGGGCGACCCGACCGAGCATGCCACCGTGCGCTTCGAGGAGGATGGCGGGATCGCGGTGCTGGTGGGGACCCAGTCCAACGGCCAGGGCCACGAGACCGCCTATGCCCAGGTGCTCCACGACAAGCTGAATGTGCCGTTCGAGAAGATCCGCATCATCCAGGGCGATACCGACCAGATCCGCTCGGGCGGCGGCACTGGCGGCTCGCGCTCGCTGACCGCCCAGGGCATGGCGATCATCGACGCCTCGGACGCGGTGATCGAGAAGGGCAAGGCCTACGCCGCCCAGGTCTTCGAGACGGCGGCCGCCGACATCGGCTTCGATGAGGGCACCTTCCGGGTGGCCGGCACGGACAAGGCGATCGGCATCATGGAGCTCGCTGCCAAGGCGCGTACCATGAGCGTCCCGGGTCTCGAGGGCGGGCTGGACGCCACGGCGACCACCAACCTCCCGGCCTGGACGTTCCCCAACGGCTGCCACATCGCCGAGGTCGAGATCGACCCGGATACCGGCATTGTCGAGATCGCCCGCTACAACATCGTCGACGACTTCGGCGTGATCCTCAATCCCATGCTGGTCGAGGGCCAGGTGCATGGCGGCGTGGTGCAGGGGATCGGCCAGGCGCTGCTCGAGCACACCGTCTATGACGAGAGCGGCCAGCTCCTGACCGGCTCGTTCATGGACTACTGCATGCCGCGCGCCGACGACCTGCCGCAGTTCGACTTCTCGACCATCGAGGTGCCCTGCAAGAACAACGGCATGGGCGTGAAAGGCTGTGGCGAGGCCGGCTCGGTGGGCTCGCCGGCGGCCATCATCAACGCCATCATCGACGCGCTTGCCCCGCTGGGCGTGCGCAGCATCGACATGCCCGCCACCCGGGAGAAGGTCTGGCGCCTCTGCCAGCAGCAGAAGGCCGCCTGACAGAAGGCGACAGACGGGGGCGCGGCGGTACTTCCGGTCTGCGCCCCCGTCTCGGTCCCGGCATGGGGCAGGGGCGCGTCGTCGTGGCCACCAGGGGGGCCGGGGCGAGCTCAGTCGCGCAGCGTGCGGCGCAGACGCCCGAGCAGGTCGAGGCGGGCGCGGTCGTCGCCGAGCTGCTTGGTCTCGCGATCGATGTCGAGCATGAGGCGGGCGAAGGCGTTGTGCCAGTCGGCGGGGCTGGAGGCGAACCGGGCCTCGAGGCGCGGCGGGCCGCCGGGCAGTGCCTCGGCGCAGCCCGGCCGTAAGGCGAAGCGCTGGTCGAGAGCCGGCTGGATGATCGGCGACCGGCAGCCCGACGCGTCGAGGCGCTGGCGCAGCCTGTCGATCGCATGATCCTCGCCGTGGACGAGGAAGACACCGCCGCGCACCGGCTGGCGGGCGGCCAGCCATCGCATCAGCTCGGGCTGGTCAGCGTGGCCCGAGAACCCGTCGATCTGCCGGATCCGCGCCTTGACCGAGATTTCCTCGCCGCCGAGCCGGATGGTGCTCTCGCCCGAGAGGATGACGTGGCCGAGCGTGCCTGGCGCCTGATAGCCGGTGAACAGCACGGTCGACTGGGGGCGCCAGAGATTATGCCGCAGATGGTGGCGGATGCGGCCGGCCTCGCACATCCCGCTGGCCGCCAGCACGATGGCCCCTCCGGTGATCCGGTTGATCGCCATGCTTTCCTCGGCGGTCACGCAGAAGCGCAGCTCGGGCCGCTCGAACAAGCGGCGCAGATCGCCGGCCTCGTGCAGCGTGTCGCGGTAGTGGGCGAAGACCTCGGTGGCGCGGATCGCCAGGGGCGAGTCGAGGAACACCGGGCAGGAGGGGATCTCCCGATGCGCCATCAGGTCCATGATGGTGTAAAGCAGCTCCTGGCTGCGCTCCACGGCGAACGCCGGGATGACGAGGTTGCCGCCGGCGGCCAGCGCGTCGGCGATCTCCCGGCGCAGCCGGTCGCGGCGCTGCTCGAGGGTCACGTCCTCGCGGTCGCGATCACCGTAGGTGGCTTCCATGATGACATAGTCGAGGCCTCTGGGTCCTGACGGGCTATCGTGGAAGATCTTGTCCTCGGGCCCGATATCGCCCGAGAACAGGAGCCGCAGGTGCTGGCCCGTGCCGTCCGCGATCTCGATCTCGAGCGAGGCCGAGCCAAGGATGTGGCTGGCATTCCAGAACTGCACCCGCACGCCGGGCGCCGCCTCGAACCAGCGGCCATAGTCGCACGCCTCGACCCGCTCGAGACAGGCCTCGGCATCGGCCCGGGTGTAGATCGGCTCGACGGTCTCGCGCCCGCGCCGCCGGTTGCGGGCGTTCAGCCGGCGCACCTCGCTCTCCTGGATGTAGCCACTGTCCGGGAGCATGAAGCGTAGCAGCTCGAGGGTCGGCTCGGTGGCCATCACCGGCCCCTCGAAACCCGCCTTCCAGAGTTTGGGAAGGAGTCCCGCATGATCGATATGGGCGTGGGTGAGGAGGACGAAGTCGATGCTCTTTGGCGCGAACGGGAAGGGCCCGTAGTTGAGCTCACGGATCGTCTTGGTGCCCTGGAAGAGGCCGCAATCCACCAGAAAGCGGCCCTTGGGATGCTCGATCAGAAAGCAGCTGCCGGTGACCGTCGATGCGGCGCCGTGAAAGGTCAGCCTGATCGGCATCCGCCCTCGCCCGCTTGCCGTCGTCGATAGGCTTTCCTAGCAGTCGCTGGCGCCGCCCGGCAACGGCGCGGCCCGGTCAGGCGCAGGAGTGTTTCAGGCGACGGGCCCGTCGGCCCGGCGCTCCTCGTCCTTGCCCTCGCGATAGTGTTCCTCGATGGCGTGCCAGGCCTCCTCGGCGCTCTCGACGAACCGGAAAATGTCGAGATCGGTCTCGTCGATCACCCCCGCGTCGACCATCGCCTCGAAATTCACGAGCGTCTTCCAGTACGCCGCGTCGAACAGCAGCACCGGCATCGGCCGGGCCTTGCCGGTCTGGATCAGGCAGAGCGTCTCGAAGAGCTCGTCCATCGTGCCGAAGCCGCCGGGGAAGATCACCAGTGCCCGCGCCCGCGTCAGGAGATGCATCTTGCGCAGGGCGAAGTAGTGGAAGCGGAAGCACAGCTCGGGGGTGATGTAGCGGTTGGGCGCCTGCTCGTGGGGCAGCACGATATTGTGGCCGATCGTGTCGGCTCCGGCCTCCAGCGCTCCCCGGTTGGCGGCCTCCATGACGCCCGGGCCGCCACCGGTGGTGATCACGAAGCGCTCGGTCCCGTTGCGCCTGTTCGCTTCTGCGACGAGGCGGCCGAAGCGTCGTGCCTCCTCGTAGTGACGCGATAGCCTGTCGAGGTTGCGGGCGATCTTGAGCTGCCGTTGCAGGCCCTTGTCTGCGGGCTTTTGCGCCGCCAGCCGCTCGGCTTCCTCGCGGCGCGCCCGGGCGATGGCCGGCTCGGCGATGCGCGCGCTGCCGAAAATGACGATGGTCGATTCGATGCCGTGCGCCTGGAGCTCGAGCTCGGGCTTCAGCAGCTCGAGCTGGAGACGCACCGGGCGCAGCTCGTCACGCAGCAGGAAGTCCTGGTCGGCGAAGGCGAGGCGATAGCTGGGCGAGCGGGTCTGCGGCGTCACCACCTCCGGCTGCGCATGCTCCGCGTCCTCGCGTGCGCTCGGCAGGTTCACGTGCAGATGGTCCCGGGCATCCATTATCAGGCTCCTCGCTCAAGCCCCCGTTGATCCGGGGGAACGTTCTATGTGGGCCGCGCGGAGGGCGCCCGCAACGCGTGGAGCACCCCGACATACCCGATGGTGCCGTGCAAAAACGGCGAGGCCCCGGCGGCAGGTGCCACCGGGGCCTCGCAGGCAGAGAGCTGTTGCCGTCGATCAGGCAGCGAAGCTCTTCACCCCGTCGAAATTGGCGCTGGCGCGCTTGACGAACAGGTCGACCACCTCGGCCTGGGCCTTCATGCCCAGATCCATGGTCTCCTTGGCGTCGGCGATGGCCTTCTCGATGGCCGCCTTCGCGTCCTCGACATAAGCCTGCGGCTGCTTCTTGGCGTCATAGCCCTTGAGCATGCCCTCGGCCTTGACGAAGAGATCCTTCATCAGGTCGGACTGACGCTTCGACACGGTCTGCGCGAGATCGAAGAAGATCTTCTGCGCCGCGACGAAGGTGTCGACGTTCGCCTTCTGCATCGCGAAGACGGCGTCCAGATCGAACTTCGGCAGGCCCTGCACGGCGGCGTTGGCATTGGTCTTGACGGTCATGAACCCCTCCTTCACTTGCGTCATGCTGCGGTGCACAAGAGATAGGGGTCCTCAACGCCGAGCGCAAACGTTTTTTGTGCGCTGCACAATAAACGGCGGTGCGGCGCGCCGACGCAACCCTGGGCGCGCCACGCGCCTCAGCGGGTCAGGGAGCCGACCCGGGCGAGGCTGGCCGGCGCCTTCAGACGGTGGGCCGCCAGCGCCGGTTCGAGGATCCGCTCCACCTCCGCACGTCCCAGCTCGTCCATCAGGGCACAGGGCGGGCGGCCGAACTTCAGGGCTTCGCGCGCACCCAGATCGAAGCCGCCGGGAGCCGTGACGTCCTCGTCGAGCGCCTGCAGCACCGGCAGGAAGGCGCCTGCCCGCAGCCGGTCGGCGATCTCCTTCTCGGCGGCAGGCTCGAGGGGAGTGGCCTCGCCGATCTCCCAGGCGCGGTCGGCCTCGCCGGTCTCGGTCATCGAGGCCGCCGGGGCATAGAAGCTGCCCAGCGGACCGAGATTGCGGATGGCGTGCAGGTTGATGCGCGGCTTGATGAGGTTCATCACGAGGAACGGACCGGCCGCTGCGCCTACCGCCTCGCGCGCCACCGCGTCGATCTGGGCGGTGCTGCCCAGGCCGTCGTCGAGGGCTCGCGCCGCCTCGTTGGTATAGGGGCAGAAAAAGCGGTTGATGGCGAAGCCGAAACTGTCCTTGACCTCCAGAGGCTGCTTTCCGGTAGCCCGGCAGAACGCCATGGCGGAAGCGAGTGCCGCCGCGTCGGTCTGCGCGCCTTTGACTACCTCGACGATGGGGTTGACCGCTGCCGGGCTGAAATAGTGCAGCCCGAGAAATCGCTCCGGCCGCTTCATGTGGTCAGCTAGATCGCTGACCCGCAGGCAGCTGGTGTTGGTTGCCACCAGCGTGTCCTCGGGCAGGAGCCCGCTCAGCTGCTCGAAGAGGCGGGCCTTGAGCTGGAATTCCTCGAACACCGCCTCGATCACCAGGTCACAGCCGGCGAGCCCCGCGAGGTCGTCCGCCACGGCGAGGCGGGCAGCAGCCGCGGCCGCATCGGCCCCCGTCATGCGGCCCTTGGCGACGCTCCGCTCGAAGAAGCGCTCCGCCGCCTCGACGGCCTGCGCGGCCGCCGCCGGGCGGGCGTCGACCAGCCTGACGGCAACGCCGTGCTGGGCGAGGTTGATGGCAATGCCCGAGCCCATGGTGCCGGTGCCGACGATTCCCACCGTGCCGATGCTCATCGAGCCCTCCCTGGCATGCTGCGCGCTGGCTACAGCTGATACGCGGCCCCGGAGGACGTGTGAAGACGTGCAGGTCCGGGCCCTGCATGCGCTCGTCGGCGCGAGCGCGGCGGGGCCCGGGTTGCGAGCGCCGGCCACGGAGACCTGCTAGTGCCAGAAAAGCTCGCCCAGATGCTCGGCCAGCTCTCCGGCATTCTCGCGGGTGAGGTCCTTGGCGATCTCCTCCTGGATGCGCTCCTTGACCCGCCCGTCGAGGGTCGCCCGCAGGTCGCCCAGCGCCTGGGGGGCGGCCACCAGCACCAGCTTCTCGAACTTTCTGGCGTTCAGCGCGTCCTCCAGCGTCTCGGCGAGCTGGCGGGCGAAGCGTTCCTTCTCGTGGCGTTGAGGGTCGGTGGGCGGCTCCATCGCGCTCCGCTGGCCGACCCCGCCGGCGTCCATCGCGCGGCCCTGGCGATCAGTCATCAGCTCGGAGGGCTTGCGACGCGCCTCGCTCGAGCTCATCTCGCCCACCAGCTCGAAGCGCCGCACGGCCCGGTCGACGCGCAGGATCTTTGCTCTCGCGCCATCGGCGACGACAAGCCAGGTCTCGGGTGCCTTCATTCCCGTTCTCCTCGTTTGTGCCATGCCTCACGCACCGCCGGACGGTGTTCCGCCGAAAGCGGCCTCGTCCGCGTCCTCGGGCTCCTCAGCCTTGAGAATGTCGTAGACCAGGGCGGTGCGGCCCTGGAGCGGAGGTGGCTCCTCGCCCAGTGCCTCGTCCTCGCCGCACGCCCACAGGATGGCGTGGCGGATCTCGGCTGCTGTCGCGCCCGTGGCGAGGATGGCGCTGTGCCGGGCGCCCGGGCTGCTGCCCCCCACGAGCTGAACGATCTCGCTCAGGCTCGCCGGCCGGGTCGACTGGCTGCTAACCTTGGACATCACGGTCACCTCCTCAAGCCGCTGCCCCTTCCGCCGGCCCCGGCATGGCTGCACGCCCGGGACCGCCGTGGTCGTGAGGCCTCCCGGCGAGACAACCCACGGCGGGCCGTGGCCGTTCCTCGCGAAGCCCTCCGGCGGGAAAGGCGGCGGGGACCGGAAGGCAGCGAGGGCATTCTCGCTTTCTATGGGCTGGACCCGGCAGAAGCCGCTGTCAATCGTCAGTGCCGGCAGCGGGGCCGGCATGAGGACTCGCAAAGGCGGTTGCGTGAGCCCTTTCGGTCCGAGAGCACCGACGTCAGGAACCGCCGGCGGATTTCGCAGCGGCGGCGCCGGCAAGCCGCCAGCTGCCCTTGCCGGCCCGCTTTGCCGCGTACAGCGCATCGTCGGCGCGCTCGAGGAGCTCTTCCCCGGTGGCGCCGTGATCGGGAAACACGCCGATACCGATGCTCACGCCGAGCGAGAACTGGTGCTCGCCGGCACGGACAGGCTCCGCCAGCGCCTCGATCAGCCGCTGGGCCAGCCGCTCGACCTGTCGAGTCTCGGCAAGCGTGGCCACCACGATGGCGAACTCGTCGCCGCCGAGACGGGCCGGCAGATCGCCCTTGCGGACCAAAGCGGCCAGCCGCCGGCCTATCTCGACCAGCACCTGGTCGCCCATCGCATGGCCATGCTCGTCATTGACCTGCTTGAACCCGTCGAGGTCGAGGCACAGCAGCGCCGCGCGGCGGCGCTCGCGTTCGGCACGGGCGCAGGCGCGGCGCAGCTCGTCCTGGAACAGCAGGCGGTTGGGCAAGCCGGTGAGTGGATCGTGCATGGCGAGATGCGCCACCGTGGCCTGCTCGGCCCGCCGGGCGGTGACGTCGCGTGCCGTCATCTGGACCGAGCGTCTTCCGTCCAGCTCGCAGCATGTGGCCATGATCTCGGTGTCGATCAGTCTTCCGTCGAAGGCGCGGGTGCGAAGCTCGACATGAAGGCGCTGCTCGCGGCCGCCGAGCAGCGTGAGGAGCAGCGCGTCGAGGTGCGGGACGTCCTGCTCGGCCACCAGCCGGTCCGCCGGAAGGCCGACCAGCGCGCTCTCCGCACATCGAAACAGCCGGCCGGCCGCCGGGTTGGCGAGCACGCAGCGTCCGTCCTGCAGGACGAGGAAGGCGTCGGGGAGGTCCCTGAGGATCTGGCGGTAGCGCCGCTCGCTCTCCTCGAGCTTGCGCTGTGCCCGGCGGCGCGCGGTGACGTCGCGGCCGACCACCTGGAACTCGACCAGCCGGTTGGCGTGATCGAAGATCGCTCGGTTGGTCCATTCCAGCCAAAGCGTCCGGCCGTCTGCGGCGAGGGCGCGGTGCTCGCCGCGGTTGGCAGGCTCTCCCGGGCACAGTGCCGCGAGCCGTTCCAGGAGCGGGCCGCGCTCCTCGGGAAGGACGAAGGACAGGAAAGGCTGCCCCAGGAGATGGTCCTTGCCATAGCCCAGCAGGCGCTCCGCTGCGGCGTTCACGTAGAGGAGCGTGGTGTCGGGCAGGAAGCGGGCGACGAACTCGCTCTGGGCATCGAGGATCATGGCGAGCTCGTGCGCCTGAAGCTCGTTCTGCTCCTGCAGGCGGGCGATCTCGGCGCGGGCCGCGACGTCGGGGGCGAGGTCGCGCAGCGTGACGAGCCAGCCGCCTGCGGGTGCCGGCATGACCGCGAGCTCGACCGGCACGCAGACGCCGTCGGCGCGGCGTGCCGTGACGGGGTGGCGCAGCAGCTGTTGCAGCGGCGATGCGAGCCCGGGCAGCAGATCCGCCAGGGCCGGCGTTGCCCGCCGGTCGAGCTGGAGCAGCTGCCGTGCCGCCCCGTTCAGCCACAGCAGCCGGCCGGCGGGGTCGGCCAGCAGACAAGGCTCGGGGAGCAGATCCAGAAGCGGGCCATGCTCCGTAGCGGTGCGGCTCAGACCCGCGAGCTCCGGCAGCAGCAGCCCGAGCAGCCGGGCAGGGCGACCTGCGGGGCGCCTGAGTGGCACCAGCAGCACGGCCTTTTGCTCCTCCTCGGCCGAGAGCAGGCGGATCTCCCCGGTGCGGGCGCAGGCCCGGCAGGCTGCCGCGAGCCGCCCCGCCGCTGCTCCCTTCATCGTCTCGGCCGGAGACCGTGCGGCCAGCTCGACTGCCGTGAGATCCTGCGTATCGGCGAAGGCGGCGTTCGCGGCGAGGAAGCGCGGCTCACCCCCCTCGTCCTGCTCGATCACGAAGCAGGGAGGCTCCAGCTCGTCGATGACCCCGCGCACGAGGCTTGCCGCCGCCGACCCCAGCACCCGATTTCTCCGCACCCGTGGTGCACTATCCAGTCGCGCGAACTTCTAACGCCAAAGTTGCAGGAGTGTAGCAAAAAAACTCCCACGGTTGCCTCCCCGGTATGCCACGGACGAATCGGTCCGCGCGGCGGGCGCCGGGTCTGGGCGAGCCGCCAGGAGCGCGTGTCCGCCGGGTCGAGGCTTCCGCAGGACCTTGCTCCATGTCGCTTGCGGTCCAGCGCTCCGTTGCCGGCCCGTCCCGACCCTACGCATCGGCCGCCGCGTCTTGGCGGGGCTGGGCATCGTCGCGTCGAGCCGCGGCGCCTGGTCCCGAGATCGCCACGCAAGCCTCTCCCTCGGTCGCGCTCTTGGCGACCATCAAGAAGTTCGGTTGGCGAGCGAGGGCCTTTCCGCGGCGCTCTTGCGTGACCGTGACCGTGACCGTGACCGTGACCGCGCCTGCAGCATGCGCCGCCCTACCGCGCCGCTTTGCGGGTTTGCGGCAGTGCCCGGACTGTGCGGCGCGGGCGCTCAGGCGGACAATCGGCCTGCCATGAGCTCCCGCGGATCCTCCTGCGAGCTTTGGGCTTTCGGGAAGTTGTCGCTCCGGCTCTGAGCGGGCGGGCTGAATGTGCCGAAGCTCTGGCAGATGGGGCAGGATCCGGACGGATGCCCGTCGGCATGCCAGCCTGACTGCGCATGGTCGAGGACACCTGGTGCATCGCGTGCTGCATCAGGGCGAGACGCACCGGGCGTCCGCGACCGTCCCGGACATTCGCCGGCGAGCCGCCGGCAAGGGGTGCGCCGCTGTCGCGAGGAGGGTGTCGCCGAGCTCAGGACCTGCAGCTTGCAGCCGCACCGGTCGCCCGACAGGACGCTGCGGGCCGCCGGGGATCAGATTCTCGCGCTGCGACGCCAGCGTTGGACCGGCAGGCGGATCGCCGCCGGAACCGGCATTGTGCCGGCGATCGCCAGCCGCACCCTTCGGCGCCCTGGCATCACCGTCGGCGCGGCCTGGAGCCGACAGAGGCCGTCCACCGCGACGAGCGCGACGAGCCCGGCGAGCTTCTCCGCTGCGACATCGAGAAGCTCGCCCGCCTCGCCAGGACCGGCCATCGCATCACCGGGCCCCACGAGGGTCTAGCGCGCAGCCGGGGCATCGGCTCGGAGCTCCTGCACGTCTACATCCATGGTGCCTCCCGCGTGGCTCATGTCGATCTCCTGGTCGGCGAGCAGAGACAGGGCGTTGCCGCGTTCCTGGCAGCGGCCGGTTGCTACGCTGCCCGGCTTGGGCTCCCGCCTCGGTCGGTTGATGACCGATGCTAGCGCCTGCTAGCCTCCAGAAGCCTCGGGCAAAGCGCGCAGGCGCCTCGCCCTGCGCCCGCATCACCGGGCGCCACGAGGACCTGGCGCGCAGCCGGCGAATCTGCCTGGAGCTCCTGCACGTCTGCATCGACGATGCCTCCCGCGTGGCTCATGTCGACCACCTGGCCGACGAGCAGAAACGGGGCGCTGCCGCGTTCCTGGCAGCGGCCGTTTGCTACGCTGCCCGGCTTGGGCCCCCGCCTCGATCGGTTGATGACCGATAATAGCGCCTGCTAGCCTCCAGAAGCCTCGGGCAAAGCCTGTAGCCGCCTCGTCCTTCGCCCGCATCACAGGGCGCCACGATGACCTGGCGCGCAGCCGGCGAATCTGCCTGGAGCTCCTGCACGTCTGCATCGACGATGCCTCCCGCGTGGCTCATGTCGACCACCTGGCCGATGAGCAGAAACGGGGCGCTGCCGCGTTCCTGGCAGCGGCCGTTTGCTACGATGCCCGGCGTTGGCCTCCGCCTCGGTCGGCTGATCATGGACAATGGCGCCTGCTAACTTCCAGAAGCCTCGGGCAACGCCCGTAGCCTCCTCGCCCTGCGCCACATCAGGTCCCGGCCTTGCACGCCGCGGAGCAACAGCAAGGCGGAACGCGTCATCGAGATCCCGCTGCGCGAATGGGCCGGCGTCCGTGCCTGCCGGTCCTCGCCTGCCGGGCAGGCGCCCCGCCGCGATGGCTCCACGGCTGCAGCTCGCGCAGAGCCCCACGGCAGGCCGAGCGACCAGCCGACCCTTCGAGCGCGGACTGCCTCCCGGGGCTCCACAGCTGTGCCTCGAGGCTCCATGGCAACGCCTTAGGACAGGAGGGAAGGCGATAGGGGTTTGGGGGTCCCCGCTCAGTCTGCTCCCTGCGTCGCTCGATCGGTGGCGATGTTGGCGCCACGCAAGGCGCTGCGGCGAACCGGCGCCTGCGGCCGGCCCCCGCGGTCTTCGAGCGAGCCCGTCTCCTCTGCTGGTGCTGCCTCGACGCGGTCGCGGCCCAGGCGCTTGGCTTCGTACAGCGCGCCGTCGGCGCGGGCCACCCACCGCTCCAGCGTGTCCCCGGGGCGCAACTCGCTGACCCCGACGGACATGGTGATCCGCCCCAGCGTGAGCCCGCTCTGCTTGTTCTTGAGCCGCCGTGCGGAGATTACCTCGCGGAGCCGATCGGCCAGCCGGCAGGCATCTGCGAGGCGGGTGCTCGGCAGGATCACCGCGAACTCCTCGCCTCCATAGCGCGCCACAAGGTCCTGTCCCTTGACGTTGCGGCGCAGCATATCAGCCACGAGGCGCAGGGCCTGGTCGCCCAGCAGATGACCATGATGGTCGTTGAAATCCTTGAAATGGTCGACGTCGGCGAGTGCCAGGCAGACAGGCTCGCTATCGGCGGAGGCGCGTGATGCCAAGGCCACGGCGGCGAGCTCGAAATGCTTGCGGTTGGCCAACCCAGTGAGCGGGTCGGTGAGCGCTGCGGTTTGCGCTTCGCGCAGGCTATGACGCAACTCCGCGATCTGGCTGCTACTGGTGACCAGATCCCTCTCGAGCTCGAGGGCCATGGTCTGCATCCGGGTGGTCTCGCGCATCAGGTCGCCCAGCAGCCCGTCGATCCGCGGGCCGGGGACCCGTTCCGCCATCTCGCTTCGTGCCGCGCCGAGAAATGAGCCGTACTCGGCGGTCTCCCTGCCGGCCGCGGCGACCTCCGCCTGCAGGCGCTGCAGCAGATCCTGCAGCCGGCGACCGGTATCGAGAAGGCTGCGCGGCTCGAGGCCCGGGGCGAAAAAACGCTCATAGAGGAGACGGCAGCGATGATCGTCGAGCGGCTCGCCGGACGCCAGCAGACGCTCGAGAGCTGCCGACAGCTCTTCGTTGGCGCCGGCGAAGTGATCGTACCAGAGGCGGTAATTCTCGGGCGTGGGCGCGAGCCCGCGCTCGTCGAGGGCCGACAGCGCCTGCCTCGCGGCACCATGGGCCTGTAGCGGAACGGAAGCCATGCGAGCGGCATCCCTCTTGGGCGTGCGTTGCCAGCAACCGAGACTAACACCGCAGGCCTGAAGAGAAGGTTAACGCGGGCGCGACGGCGCTGCGCTCCGGAGTCGCGGCGGTGCGCCTTGCGCCGCCCCCCCGCTCTTCGTCATAGTCGATCACCGTGACGGAAAAGGTGCGGCGGCTTCTCATGAACATCCTGATCGGCGGAGCGGCGCTCTACGGCGCCGTGGTCACGGGTCTCTACCTCGCGCAGGACACCATGCTCTTCCCACGGCATGCTGCCTCCATCGCCACCTACCCCCTGCCGGCAGGAGCCGAGCGGCTGACGTTGCAGACACCCGACGGGGCGCAACTGACCGGCCATCTGGTGCGGGCCCGACAGCCTTCGCGCGGCCTCCTGCTGGGCTTTCCCGGGAATGCCTGGAACGCCCAGGACATGACGGTCTTTCTTGCGCACCGCCTACCCGATCTTGACATCGCGGTCTTCCATTACCGCGGCTACGCGCCCAGCGAGGGCGAGCCGGGCGAGGAGGCGTTCTACGCCGATGCCGCGCTCATCCACGACGCGCTGGTGCGCCGCCTGGAGCCGGCGCGGGTGGTGGCTGCCGGCTTCAGCCTGGGCTCGAGCGTGGCGAGCTGGCTGGCGGGGCGCCGAGCGCTCGCCGGGCTGCTACTGGTGACCCCGTTCGATTCGATCGAGGCGATCGCGCGGACTCGCTATTTCTGGGCGCCGGTGGGGCGCCTCATCAAAAACCGTTTTCGCAGCAGCCTCCACCTGAAGGACAGCGACGTGCCGACGGCGGTCATCCTCGCAAGTCGGGACCGCATCGTGCCGCCCGAGCGTTCGCAGGCGCTGCTGCGGGTGCTGCGTTGCCCGGTTCTGGTTGAGACGGTGCCGCACAGCACGCATAACGGCATTTACGACCACGAGGAATTCGACCACCTCCTCGAGCGGTCGATGGAGCTTCTGGTCGGGGTCGGCGGGCAGCGGCCGGGAGGCGACGCGGCATTGCTGCCGGTCTGCGATCCCGAGGCGGCAGCTGCTCTCGAGGAGGCCGACTGACGCGACGCCGCCCAGGCGGCCGGCGCGCCGGCTCAGACCTCCCGGTCGACCAGCCCGGCCCGCTCGAGCTTGGCGAGCTCGACCGCGGCCCGTACCCGCAGATCTCTCAGGCCGTCTTCCTCGCCGCGCGACAGGTCATCCGTGCCGACGGCGCGCCCGAGCGCCGCCGCCGCGGCGGTCGGCGCGCCTTCGGCGAGCAGCGCTTCCTTCAGTCGCTCGAGCTGCTCGAGCATGAGTCGCGCCGGCGGCGCCGGCGTCCGCCGCGCCACGCCGACCTCCTGCAGGCCGAGCAACGCGCTTGTGGCCGTGCCGGTGGCTGTCGGCAGGCTTGCGCCGGCTGACGTCGCGGCCGGCGGCGACGACGCTTCGATGCCCGGCAGCCTGCTTGCCTCCCCGCCGGGCGGTTGGCGCGGCGCCGCCGTCGTCCTGAAGATCCCGGGGTCGAGCCGGACCTGCATGCGCTCTCTCCTCGTGCGAACGGCGCGTCGGCAGGAGCATGCGACGCCGGCGGTTAAGTCTCCCTTAAACATCGGCTGCGATGATGCATTCGTCGCTGCAGTAAGCGCTGCGGGCTGACGACAGACCTCGAAGGCGATCGGATGCCTGGACGATGAAGCGTCTCGTGCCGTTCCTGTGGCTCCTCGTGCTGGCGCTCGCGGCGGTGCCGGCCGCCGCCTCGCGTATCAAGGACGTCGCCGACTTCGAGGGGGTGCGGGACAATGTCCTGATCGGCTACGGGTTGGTGGTGGGGCTCAACGGCACCGGCGACAGCCTGCGCAATGCCGTGTTCACCCAAGAGAGCCTCGTGGCGATGCTCGAGCGGCTGGGCGTGAGCACCCGCGGCAACAATCTCAACACCCGCAACGTCGCTGCCGTGATGGTGACCGCCACCCTACCGCCCTTCGCCCGGCAGGGAAGCCGGATCGACGCACGGGTGAGTGCCTTGGGCGACGCCAAGAGTCTGGCCGGGGGCTCGCTGCTGGTGACGCCGCTGCTTGGTGCGGACGGCGAGGTCTATGCCGTGGCGCAGGGGGCCCTGGCGGTGTCCGGCTTCAGTGCCCAGGGGGAGAGCGAGTCCGTCAGCCGCGGCGTCGCCACGGCCGGCCGACTGCCGGCTGGTGCCATCGTCGAGCGCGAGGTGGCATTCGATCTCGACGCTCTCGATGCGCTCAGCCTGGCGCTGCGCAACCCCGATTTCACCACCGCCCGGCGCATCGCGACGGCCATCAACGAGGAACTGGGCGAGGACACGGCCAGAGCGGTCGACGCCGGCACGGTGGCCGTCGCCGTGCCGGCGCGCTTCAAGGCCCGGACCGCCTATCTGTTGAGCGAGATCGAGCAGCTGCCGGTGACCCCCGACCTGCCGGCGCGCATCGTCATCGACGAGAGTGCCGGGATCATCGTGATGGGCGAGAACGTGCGCATCAGCCGGGTCGCGGTGGCGCAGGGCAATCTCACGGTACGGATCACCGAGACGCCCGAGGTCTCGCAGCCGGCACCCCTTGCCGAGGGAGAGACGGTGGTGGTGCCGCGGACCCGGGTGGAGGTCGATGACGCTGCCGGACGGCGCATGGCCCTGCTCGAGACCGGCGTGACGCTTCAGACACTCGTGGACGGGCTCAACGCGCTGGGCGTGGGCCCCCGCGATATGATCGCCATTCTTCAGGCCATCAAGGCAGCCGGCGCGCTGCAGGCCGAGCTCGAGGTGATGTAGCGATGCGCGAGATTGGTCCCATGCCGGCCGGTCCAGGGTCGATCGGTGGTACAGCGATGGTGATGACAGACGCGGCGTCGCCAGGGCGGCGGGAGGAGGCCGCCTCGGCCTTCGAGACGATGCTGCTGAGCGAGCTCCTGCGGCCCGTTCTCGCGGAGTCTTCCGGCAGTGCGGCCCCGCTCGGCTTCGACGGCCCGTTCGGCAGCCTGCTCGTCGAGGAATACGCCAGGCTGCTGGCCGGGCGCGGCGGGCTGGGCTTGCAGGATCCGGTGGCACGCGCCCTGGCCGATCCTTTGGGCCCGGGTGGCGATCGCAGCGGCGAGACGGCGCGGGCCTGATGAATCCCTTCGAGAGGACCGCCATGCTGATCACGCTGATGCGCCAGCTGGCCGAGGTGATGGCACGGCAGAGCGAGATTGTGCGCCGGCTGCGTCTCGATGGGCTGGCTGATCTGGTCGAGGAGCAGCGGCTGCTCACGGATGCGGTCGAGCGCGAGCTGCTGGCTTTCCGGGCATGCCCGCAGGCGGCGGGCGAGCTTCCCGAAGCGACCCGGCAGGAGCTCGAGCGGGAGCTGCGCAGCCTGCGCGGCACCTTCCGCGGCAATGCCCGGACGATGGCCACGGCGCGCTCGATCATGGAGGGACTGCTGCGGGAGTTGCGCCGCTCCTGCGCCGCGGGGTCGCCGGGTCGCGGGGCTGAGGTGATCCCGGTGGCGTTCGACCGGCAGGTGTGAGGCGGTCATGACCCTCGGTAACGGCCTCAATGCCGCCCTGAGCGGCCTCCGTGCAGCCCAGCAGGCGCTGGCGCTGACCAGCGGCAACATCGCCAATGCCGGCACGCCCGGCCATGCCCGGCGCCTGCACGCGCAGGAAGCGGTGGTCGCCGGCACGAGCGGTGCCGGAGTCCGCAGTCTCACGCCGCAGCGGGCGGTGGACGACTATCTCGTGCGCCAGTCCCGGATGCAGGAAGGAGCCCTCGCGCATAGCGGCGTGCTGGCCGAGCTGCGGACCCGCCTGGAGCAGGGCGTGCTGGCGACGCGCAGTGACGGCGGCGATCTCGCGGGCCGCATCGCCAGCTTGGCGGGAAGGCTCGAGACGCTCGCCGCAGCACCCGCCGATCCGGTTGCCCGGTCGGCGGCGCTAGCCGGAATCATCGAGACCGGACGCGGCATCGATGCCGGCATGGCCGAGCTGCGGATGCTGCGCGGCGAGATGGACGCCCGCATTGGCGATAGCGTGGGCAAGATCAACGGTGCGCTTGCGGCGCTGGAGCGGTTGAACGGGCAGATCGCGCAGCGGGGTGAGGACGCAGGGCTGGCAGACCGCCGCGACACGCTTCTGGCGAGCCTTGCCACGGAGATCGACATCGCCCCTTTCCAGCGGCCCGACGGCACCGTGGCCGTGTTCACCGGCTCGGGCAAGATCCTGCTCGACGGCCAGGCCCGGCAGGTCCACCACGCACCGGTCGGCACCATTGCCGCCGAAACCCGGTTCGGCGAGATCGCCATCTACCGGCGCGACCAGCTCGATGCCGGCGGCGTGCCGCGAGCCGGCGAGAGCGGCGAGGTGCTGGTGGGCGCCGGCCTGCGCGCGGAGCCGCCGCCCGAGCTCGCCGGCGCGCCGGAGCCGCTTCGCATCCTCTCCTCCGTGCGCGGCGGCGCGCTGGCCGGCTTTCTCGAGGCGCGCGACACGGCGCTGCCGGCGCTCGGGGACCAGCTCGGGGAGCTGGCGGCGGTGCTCCGCCACGGGCTGAACGCCGCGCACAACGCGTCGACCGCGCTGCCGCCGCCCGCCCGCCTCGAGGGCTCGCGCAGCGATTTCACCGGCTACGATCCGGGCATGGCGGGCGGCACCGCCCGGCTCGCGGTGGTCGACCAGGCGACGGGCGAGGTGGTGCGGCTGCTCGATCTGCCGCTGGCCGGCGCCACCCCGGCGGACCTCGCTGCGACGATCGACGCCGGGCTCGCTGGCATCGGCCGCGCCGCGCTGGCGCCCGGGGGCGGGCTTGAGATAGAGACGACGCAGCCAGGGCTTGGCCTTGCCCTTGACGAGAACGACAGCCGAATTCCTCTCGCCGATGCCGCGGGCCATGGCTGGAGCTACGGCTTCGCGCATTATTTCGGGCTCAATGATCTAGTCGAGCCGAGCAGCGCCGACGGCACCGGCCTGCGGCTGCGGCCGGACATCGCGGCCGATGCGAACCTGCTCGCCAGTGCCCGACTGTCGCTGCTCGCGGGACCGCCGCCGGGCGGGAGCCTTGGCGGTGCAGGCGACAATCGCGGCGCGCAGGCGCTCGCCCGGGCACTGCAGACCCCCCTCGCGACCGTGTCGCGTGGCGGGCTGGCAGGGCAGCCGGCGACCGCGGGCGATTATGCGGCACGCATCCAGGCCCTCGCCACCAGTGCGGCGGCGGCCGCGGCGCAAGAGACGGACGACCACGCCGCCATTGCCGGCGCCCTTAAGGAGCGCGTGGCGTCGGTCTCGGGCGTCAATATCGACGAGGAGCTCGGCAAGCTCATGCTTTACCAGCAGGCTTATGTGGCGGCGGCGCGGGTCGTCAGCATCACGAGCGACCTTCTGGACGAGCTCGGCCGCATGGCACGCTAGGATGAAAGCCGGGACGAGCGCGCTTCGGGCTGGCACGGAACTGCCGGCGGAGCCGGCTGCCGCCATATGTGCATGTAGCCGGTGCCGCGGCTTTTGGTGTCCTGTGGTGGTACGGCGAGGGGAGGTGTCCCATGCGAATCGCTGACTTTGCCCATGGCCAGCGGACGGCCCGGGATCTGGCGGGACTCCAGGAGCGGGTGCGCACCACACAGATCGAGATCGCCTCGGGCCGGCGTGCGGCGCCCTTCGCAACCGCGCCTGGCGAGGCCGGTGCCTTTCTGCGGGTCCGTGACGAACGGGCGCTGACCGCCGACATCGCCGGCCAGAACGAGCGGATGGTAGGCCGGCTGCGGGTCATGGACGATGCGATCGGCCGGCTGGCGGGCATCGCCGAGCAGCTCCAGGGGCTGCTGCTGCAGCGCCTCGACGATTCGACGGGAGGCTCGATGCCTCTCGCCGCCACTCTCGACGGCATGCTGGCCGAGGCCACGGGCGCTCTCAACCAACGGTTCGAGGGAGCCTATCTCTTCGGCGGCAGCCGCAGCGAGCGCCCGCCGGTCGAGCTGCCTGCACCGCCGCTCACCTCGCCCGATCCGGCACTCTACTACCAGGGCGACGGGGTGCGGTTGACGCTGCGCGCCGAGACGGGGGTAGAGCTTTCCTACGGCGTCACCGCCGACGAGCGGCCGTTCGCCGAGCTGCTGGCTGCCATGGGCCGGGCAGGCGCCGCCCACGAGAGCGGCGACCGGGCGGGGCTGCAGGGCGCCCTCGATCTTGCGCGCTCGGCGCTGGACGGCATTCTCGACCGCCGTGGCGCACTCGCTGCGACGACTGCCGAGGTCGAGGCGATTGCCATCGGCCAGCGCGATCTCCTGCCGGCGATGGACGAGTATCTGGCGCGGCTCGCCGAGGTCGATCCGGCCGAGGCCATGACCCGGCTGGCGGCCGACATGACGAGCCTCGAAGCCGCCTATCTGGCCTCCAGCCGCACCGCCAGGCTGTCGCTGGCGGATTACCTGCGGTGAGACCGGAGCGGCTGAAAGGATGCGCTGCGGGCGCGGCCGGTCCGCCAGCTGCGTCGGCTGCTCGCCCGGGCGGGCAGGCAGCGTCCGCGTGGCCGAAGCACGGACTGGCGGGCGTGGAGAGTCTGGCGCGTGTGCAGGCGCCTGTTGGCCGTTCGTGCCATGCGCGAGACAGGTGGCCAGAC
Organism: Geminicoccaceae bacterium 1502E; assembly: GCA_033875255.1. GTDB lineage: Bacteria > Pseudomonadota > Alphaproteobacteria > Geminicoccales > Geminicoccaceae > Marinimicrococcus. The sequence continues at coordinate 93,229 of JAWZSN010000022.1, forward strand.
CCGATGACCGACCGACTCGCCATCGTGGTACCGTCGACCGGATGGCAGCGGGGCTGCGGCCGTGCAAGCGACGGGCCCGCCGTGGACGACGAGCGCAGCGAAATGCGGCTCTGGCGGTACCTCGCGCCGCGGCGACGCGGGTGGATCGACCAGACCTGCCACTCCTGCATGACCCTCACCGCCGTGCGCGCGAATCCGGATCCAGGTGGTGCAGCGCCTTCTCCAGGGCGCCGGGGCCGCATCACGGGCAGGGCCTTGCATGGTCACGGCGGGGCGGCACGAGGGATGCGGCAGGTCTTCGGCTACGGACCCGTCCAGGAATGCGGCGTCGATCCATTGCGGCGAGGTGGGGGGACCAGCTCACATCGGCCGGCAGCGCCGCCCCGGAGGACTACTCCTTTGGTGCCAGCGCGCGTCGGCGGGCACGGGCCGATGGACCCCTTGCCGAACCAGCGATCCGTGCAGTTTGCCGCAGCCGTCCCAGCCTCGCGGCGGCGGGACGGCGCTCGCCTGTGCTGTGCCCTCTTCCGAACGCAGATCCTGACCGAGGCTCGCGGACAAAAGCCGCTAATGACGTTGCGAGGAGCAAGGGTGCTTGCTGGAGCACGCCCAGCTCGTGCGATTCCGTCTACTCGCGAACGGCCCCCGAGTCTCGCCGTCCTGCAGATGGGCGCCGGCAATCGGACGGTTCGGGCAATCGCTGGTCTATGGCACTTGCACCTGAACCTCCCGGGTTGTTGGCGGGGCAGGCATCGAGATGTCGGGGCAGGGCGGCTTCCTCGAGCTGCACGCGCGCCATGCCGGAGGGGGCGCGAGCGGCAATCCGCTGGAACGACTGACGCGGGCGCTGAAGTGGCCGGAGCGGCGCAAGGGCGGGCGTCCGCCGATGGATGCGGTGACGATAGCCGACGTGCTGGTGCTCCGGGCGCTTTGCGGCCTGTCGGGCGAGCGGGGCGGATGCCAGGTGCGGGAAGGGCATTCGTCCAGGCGCTTTTGGGCCGGATCGATCCGGCCGGGCGCCGACAGCTCGGCGGTGTGGCAGGTCCGCGAGGCGCTGGAGCAGGCCTGGCCGATGGAAGCGCCGCTCACGCGGTTGGACGCCCAGCTGATGGCGCGCGGCTACGTCGCGCCCGGCGGCTCGCCGTTGCCTCGATGCTCGAGGCGCCCATGCCGCGCCTGACGCAGGCGGAGCAAGACGAGATCGAGCGTGGCGGCTGGCAGGAGTGGAGACGGGCGAAGGCGGCTCCTGGGGATGTCGAGGGGCGGTAGATCATCGGGCATGGGCGGCTGAGGAGGAAAGCCCGGCCCGAGCCGACGGCGACCGGGCGTCCGGCTTGCCGGTCCAGGCGTTCGGGCACGAGAGCCCTTTCGTTGCAGCGCCGCGTCGCCGGTTGGTCCGGCACAGGGAGGTGACGCACGGCGCCGCCCATGACAGGGCGCTGTCGCCCGAGCTGCTGAACCCTACCGTCTTGGACAGCCGGGTCCCGCCGCCGCCTCTTGACGGTAGCCGCTCCGCAGATGGATCGATCGCGTGCTGCGGTCGGCAGGCCGACCGCGCTTGTCGCCATGCTGCCGACGAGCGGGCTACCGCCCAGGCACGACGGTGCTCGATGATCTAGTCATCTGGAACTAAAGGTCGCCGCATAGGGTTTGCTGGGAGCGCTGGCAGAGGCGTTTGACGGAGGCGAGGATTTCGTCGGCGGATTTGACCCGTTTATAGGGTCTCGGGTCTTCGTTGTGCGCCGCTATGAAGGCCGTGATATCGGCCTCCAGTTCGGCTGTGGAGCGGTGTACACCGCGTTGCAATTGCTTGCGGGTCAGTTCCGCGAACCAGCGTTCGACCTGGTTGATCCAACTCGCCGATGTGGGCGTGAGAGCCCAACCCGAAAAGAGTTGAGCGGTTTCAGCGGGTTGTGATTCCGTTCCGTTGCCACACAGCACGGAGCCGACAATGCCTTGGACTGAAACCGCTCGCCGCGACTATGCCCGCCGGCGCGTCCGCTATGCAACCGACCTGACGGAGGGTGAGTGGAGACTGATCGAGGCGTTCATGCCGCCGGCACGGCGGGTCGGCAGGCCACGGACGACCGATCTGCGGGAGGTGATGAACGCGATCCTCTACATGGCTTCGACGGGGTGCCAGTGGGCGATGCTGCCCCGCGAGTTTCCGCCGC
>JAWZSN010000023.1:0-88707 GCA_033875255.1 Geminicoccaceae bacterium 1502E
CGCTGATCCGCTGGTCAGTCCAGGAAATCCGACGCATCGCCACCCGCCTCGCACGGGCGCGTATCGAACCGTCATGCATCATCGCCTGCTCGCTCTGGCGACGAGCACACCAGGCCGCCGCACGACGAGCACATCCCAAATCAAAAACGCAACTGTAATGCTAGGGTGATGCCGGCGCTGGGACGGGCCAGCAGCGGGCAGGGCGACAGGGCGGGCGATGGCCGGATCGCCGACCAGGCTGTCGGGGACCTGCCCGGGCTTGCGCCGTCCCTGCGAGACGCCGCGGCCGCGCCAGGCAAGGATCGCGCGCAGCTGCTCGACCGGCGCCGCCCGTTGCAGCCGCCAGCATGGACCGGAACCGGTGCAGGCTCTCGAGCTCGAGCGGTGCGAGCGGTGTGCCGGGCCGCGGGACCGCTTCGGCGTCTGGCTCCGCAGCATGTCTCCATAGCCACCACACAGGCCGGCAGTGCCGCCGTCGAAGCGAGGAGCATCTCGCGCCGCATCCAGCACCGGAGCGTCGCCGTTGCATTCTCGTCCAGATCCGGAACCTTTCACCTGGACTTGCCGAGATCGATCGCGAGCAGCTCGACGATCATCATCCGCTCGTTCTTCTTGAGACCGGCGCATCCCGCCGGGTGCGGCCGGGGAGGGCCAGCCCAGCCCAGCCCAGCCCATGAAAAGGCGTGTGCAGCGCCTTACGGGTTTCCGTTGTCACAGGAAGGTACCGCCGCTCGGCCGGTTGCCGCAGTTTCCCGCCGTCGATTCCCGCAGAACGGCGCTGGACTAGGGTTCGGCGCGGAAGTCGATCTGCCCGAATCGGGGGCGCTGATAGGATCGGGCGTAGAGAGCCTGGGGACCGCGCAGGATCAGCCCGACCAGCGGCTGGATGGTGACCATCGCCTCGGCGACCACGAGCCTCTCGCCGCGCGCCACGGCGATATCGCCGCCCAGCGTCGCGCCACCGCCGGCCCTGCCGATCCGGCTCGCTTGGCTTCCATCCGCTTCCTGCCAGATCACGCGAGCACCCTTTCCGTCTTCGTTGGCGACCAGCGAGAGCAGCAAGCTCGCCTCGTCACCGACCGAGAAGGGCTCGGCAATGACGCCCGCGGCGGAGAACACGTCGTCGAGATCGCTGCGCGTGACCGACTCGGACCGGGCGGTGAGATCGGCCAGGGTCGCGGCAATGCGCGTCACCTTGTAGTCGGCGAGCGCCAGCCAGCCGAGGTCGGCCATGCCCAGCAGCATGAGCATCAGCACCGGCATCACCAGCGCCGCTTCCACCGCGATGACGCCGCGCCGGGCGGCGGCGAGGCCGCCGGCGACCCGCCGGGTGAGGCCGGTCCGCAGCCGGCAGCCGGTCACGGTGCTGCCTCGAAGGGCTCGTTGCGCACGGCGAGGCTGGTGCGCAAGGTGAGCGTGCCGCCGGGGACCAGCGCGCCGACCATCGGCACGATCGGCCGCCAGTCATAGCTGATCCGGTAGAGCACCACCTCGCTGGCCCCGCCCGCGCCCGTCCGGCCCATGTCGGCGTCCCACTTGCCGTTGCCGTTGGCGTCCTGGAACGGCTCGAGCGGGTCGTGCCGGCCGTTGCCGTCGAGATCGATCCAGGTTTCCGGGCGGCCGATCGAATCGAAGCTGGGATAGACCAGCGTGTCGATCTCGAGGCGCGCAGGGTCGAGCAGCGACCCCGTCGCCTCGCCGACCGTCAGTCGGATCAGCTGCTCCCGCGACACGCCCGGGGGGGAACTACCGAGGATCCCGGCGCGGGCAGCGTTGCTGGCGCCGGCCTGGAGCAGGACGTTGCCGGTGAACAGCAGCGCAAGCTCGAAGAAGCCGACCAGCAGGAGCAGCAGGGCCGGTGCCACCAGGGCGAAATCGACGGCGGCGACGCCGCGCCGGTCGAGTGGCCCACCTGCATGGGAGCGGGAGCGTGCCGGCATCACCGCTACTCGACCAGCCGCAGCGCGCTCAGCCGGTTGCCGATCTGGCGAAACGCGGCGCGCAGATCCTCGGGCGTGGGGCTCTCGTAATGACTGCTGGCGTCCGAGGCGCAGGCACGCATCATCGGCTCGACCGACGAGGGTGCCTGGAAGGTGATGGTGAAGACCAGATAGCCCCGGTCCTTCATGCGCTGGCAGAGGATCTGCAGGTTGGCATCCGCTTGAACCGGGGTGGCCTCGTCATAGTCCTGGCTGACGTTCTCGCCGTCGGTCATGATGACGACGGCTTTGTCGGCGCGGTCGTCGTCCGGCAGGGGCGAGGCGGGATCGCCCCAGAGCCCCTGCCAGCGCTCGGAGAGCACCCGCCAGCCCCAGCGGGCGCCCATGTCGATCCGCGTGGTCCCGTTAGCGTTCAGCCTCTTGATCGCATCGACGATGTCGCTCTTCTTGCCGGAGAGCGGCAGGAGCTCACGCGGACAAGGCGGGGTGATGGTATAGGGTCCGTAGACGTTCCTGCCGTCCTTGTTGTGCCAGCCGACCACCGTCAGATCGTCGCTGCGGCGGAACTTGCCCTCGGAAGGTGGAGCGTCGCTCAGGGCCAGCGGAGAGCCGCGCGATTCAACGCAGCCCTTCCAGCCGGACGGATCCTCGACCCAGCTCTTGTGCGTCTTGTCGATGTTGACGCGGGCGCTGAACGGCACCACCGCCACCTTGAGCGTCTCGGATTCCTTCTCCTCGCCGAAGAGGATGTCGAGCAGGTCGCGCGAGGCGTCCTTGAGGTCGGCGAGCTTGCTGCCCTTCATCGAGCCCGTGCTGTCGAGCACCAGTGCCAGCTCGAGGCCGCGAGTCTCGCGCTGCGCCACGGCACGCGCCTCCACGGTAACCTCGCCGGCGCCGATCAGCGACATGACCACCATCGGCAGCTCGGCCCGCGCCAGGATCTCCACCCGGCCCTGGTCGAGGGCGGTGACGTTCACGTCGAGCAGTGTCGAGCGCAGATAGGCGTCGGGAAAGTTGGCCTCGAGCAGACGCCCGGCGTTGCTCTTCATCTCGCTGAGGTCGGCGCCCTGGGCGCTGGCGAGCGCTGCCGCGTCGACCGCCTCGGCAAGGCGGCTGCGCACCAGGTAGATCCGGGCACCGTCGAGGGCCAGGCCCATGCTCACGGCAATCGGCAGGATGAGCAGTGCCGTCAGGGCGACCACCGAGGCGCTGCGGTCTGTCCGCAGACGGACTCGGCGGTGACAGGCGCGGATCGACATCGGTCCCTCGCTCGCATCGGCGACGGCCCGATCTTGCCTGCTGTGGATTAACGGGGCGTTAAGAGCTGGCTTCGCCCAAGGCGTCGGCCATACCGGAGGATGCTCAGATGCAGCGCCCGGGCGGCGCCGCGCTCAGATGCCGGCCGCCTCCTGGAGCGCCTCGCGGGCGAGCAGTCTCACCTGCTGCTTGTCCGGCAGGCCGATCAGCCCCTCCTTTCTGAGCAGCGTGAATGTCCGGCTCACCGTCTCGATGGTGAGGCCCAGATAGTCGGCGATGTCGGTGCGATTGAGCGGCAGCGCGAGTGAAGCGTCATGCTCGCTGCCGACCCGTCCCGCCAGCTGCAGGACGAAGCTCGCGACGCGCTCGCGGGCGGTCTTGCGGCCGAGCAGCAACATCTGCTCCTGGGCGGCTGCAAGCTCGGAGGAGGCGCGCCCGAGCAGCTCGTGCTCGAGAGCCGGGAACTCGTCGAGGAGCCGGAGGAACTGGCGCCGCGGGAACCGGCACAGGGTCGTGCCGCTTATCGCCTCAGCGCCGAACACGTAGGTGCTGCCGTAAGCCAGCCCGAGGAAGTCGCCAGGCAGGAGATAGCCGGTGATCTGCCGCCGCCCGTCGCTCATCAGCTTGAAGAGCTTGAGAGCACCGCCCGTCACGGTGAAGACGTCCTCGGCAGGGTCGCCCTCATGAAACAGCGTCTGGCCGGGCTCCAGGCGCCGCCCGGAGGCGATCGCCGCGAGTGCCGGCAGCTCGGTGCTGCGCAGGGCGCCGCACACGGAGAGACCGCGGACCTCGCACTCCTCGCAAAGCGCCTTGGCGCAGCCGGCGCCGCCCGGCTTCCACTCGTCGAGTGACAACGCCACTTCTCCTGCCATGAAGCTGCGGCTACAGGGGAAGAGTAAAGTGCGGAGGTTGACGTGGGTCAATGAGCGTCTCGTCACACCCCGACAGGCTCGGTGAGGGGCAGACGAAGGAGGCGGCTCGGTGGGCGTCGGATCGATAGCGGGCTGGGCATGGCGCTGCCTTGCGGCGAGCGAGACCCATCTCGCCTATCCGCTGTTGGTGGCAACCGGCAGTCCTCTCTCTCCGGCCGACTGGCGAGATGTCGCGCAGCGGTGGCTGGCCGATGCCGGTTCATCAGCGCAGGGTATCGGCGTGCTGACAGCCCGGGGCGGGGTGATTCTCGGCCTGTTCTTCTATCGCTGCGTGCCGGGCGTTCGGCAGCTGGACGTGCCGGTGCTGCGCGCGATCGAGCTTACCGGCCGGGCCCGCACCACGGCGGCGCTCATCGAGGTGCTGGAAGGGCTTGCCGCCGAGCTGGGCTGCCGGCGGGTCGTGCTGGCACCGTCCGGCGACCCAGCCGGCGCTGGCGAGCTCGACGACCGGCTCGAAGCGGTGGGCGAGGAGCTCGGCCTGGTGCGGGAGGGCAGGGTTTGGCGGCGCGAGGTGGCGCAGGTCTCGCGGGAAGCCGGCTGCCGCGTTCCGGCGGGCAGCACGCACCGCATCTAGGGCCGGTTGCCCGCGGCGTCGCCGGGGGCCATTTTGCGGAGAGCCTTCCACCAGCACCCCCGGAACGTCATGACCTTGCCCCAGCCGCCGCGCGCCGAGCCCCGCCCCCTGGTCCACGAGCGCTTCGGCGTGAGCTGGCCGGACGACTGGGCATGGCTGCGCGACCCGGCCTATCCCGAGGTGCGTGATCCGGCGATCCGCGCCTATCTGGAGGCGGAGAACGGCTATTTCGACGCGGTGATGGCGCCGCACGAGGCGCTGGTCGAGGCGCTGCATGCCGAGCTCAAGGGGCGTCTCAAGGAGGATGACGCCTCGGTGCCGGTGCGGGACGGGGCCTTCGACTATCACTGGAGCTTTGCCTCCGGCTCCCAGTACCGCGCCTGGTACCGCCGCGCCCTCGAGGCCGCCGAGCCGGAGCTGGTGCTCGACGAGAATCTCCTGGCCGAGGGCAAAAGCTTTTTCAACCTGCGCTCGCTGGCACCCAGCCCCGACGGCAGGCTTGCGGCCTACACCACCGACGAGGACGGCTCGGAGCGGTACTGGCTGGCGGTGCGCGACCTCGCGGCCGGCATCCAGCTCGAGCACCAGGTCGGCAACACGAGCGGTGCGTGCGTCTGGGCGGCCGACAGCCGCACCCTCTTCTATGTCGAGCTCAATGACAGCCTGCGGCCGTTCCGGGTGCGCGCGCACCATCTGGGCGAGGCGCAGGCCGAGGACCGGATCGTTTACGAGGAGGCCGACCCCGCCTTCTTCGTGTCGCTCGGCAAGACACGCGACGACCGCTTCGTGATCATCGGCACCGGGACCCACGTCACCACCGAGCTCATGGTGGTGCCGGCCGACCGGCCTGACGCGGCGCCGCGCATCGTGGCGGCGCGGCGCGAAGGCCACCGCTACGGCCTCGATCACGCGCATGGCCGGTTCTGGATCACCACCAACGACGTCCACGAGAATTTCCGTCTCGTCTCGGCGCCGGCCGGGGATCCGGTCGAGGCGAACTGGCAGGAGGTGCTGCCGGGCAGCGAGCATCGCTATCTGCTCCGCGTCGACTGCTTTGCCGATTTCCTGGTGCTCTCCGAGCGGGTCGACGGCCTGGCCGACATCCGCGTGCGCACCTATGACGGGCACGAGCACGTTCTCGACTTCCCCGAGAAGGTCTGCACCGTCGCGGTCGGCGACAACCGTACCTTCGCCACCGACCGGCTGCGGGTCCACTATACCTCGATGATCAGCCCGCCTTCGGTGATCGACTGCGTGGTAGGCACCGGCGAGCTGGTCGTCCGCAAGGTCCAGGAGATCCCGTCGGGCTACGACAAGAGCCGCTATGTCACGCGCCGCCTTATGGCGCGCGCACCCGACGGGGTGGAGGTGCCGGTGACCGTCGTTCATCGCGACGACTTTCCGGCCGACGGCTCGGGCCGGCTCTTCCTCTACGGCTATGCCGCCTACGGCATGGGCAACGACCCGGCCTTCAACCCGCATCGCCTGTCGCTGCTCGACCGCGGCTTCTGCTTCGCCTACGCCCATGCCCGCGGCGGGGACGAGATGGGCTGGCGCTGGTACCGCGACGGCAAGCTCGAGAAGAAGGAGAACAGCTTTTCCGACTTCATCGCCTGTGCCGAGGCGCTGATCGAGGAGGGCTACGCCCGGCCCGGCGCCATCGCCATCCGCGGTGGCAGCGCCGGCGGCATGCTGATGGGGGCGGTCGCCAACCGCCGGCCGGAGCTCTGGCGCTGCGTGGTCGCCGACGTCCCCTTCGTCGACGTGCTCAACACCATGCTCGACGCCTCGCTGCCGCTCACCCCGATCGAGTGGCCGGAATGGGGCGACCCGCTCAACGACGAGGCCGCTTTCAGGCGGATCCTGAGCTACAGCCCCTACGACAATATCCGCCCGCAGGCCTACCCGCCCATGCTGGTGACCGCCGGCATCAGCGACTCGCGGGTGACCTACTGGGAGCCCGCCAAGTTCGTCGCGCGGCTTCGCGCCACCAAGGCCGACGACAATCTCCTGCTGCTCAGGACCAACATGGACGCCGGCCATTTCGGCAAGTCGGGCCGCTTCGACGCGCTCAGGGAGCTGGCCGAGCAGTATGTCTTCGTATTCCGGTGCTTCGGGATGCTGTAGCAGCAGGGCGCTGTCTTCGCGTTTCAAGAAGAGGCCGTTGCGGCCCCGCGGGGGTCTGCCGAGGTGAAAGAATCCGCCAAGGGGCTGCCGCGCCATGTTCCTGCTGCCGCTCAAGGCCGGGTTCCTGGCACCGGAGCCGCCTGCTTCGACGATCCGGCAGGTCTCCGGCAAGGCAGGCGGCCGAGAGCAGCGGACCTCCTCGGGTGCGCCCTTCAGTCGGCGGCGTGCTCCTGTCCGGGGGCGGCGTGCAGCCGGTGGTGCGGTACGCGGATCTCGGCGCGCAGGCCGCCTTCGCGGCGGTTGGCGAGGCGGAGGCTGGCGCCGCCCCGCTCCAGGGCCAGCTCGGCGATGCTCAGGCCGAGCCCGCTGCCGGGGCCGGCGCGGTGACGGCCACGAAAGAACCGCTCTGTGGCCCGCGCCAGCTCAGCCTCGTCCATGCCCCGCCCCTCGTCCTCGATGGTGATGCGCGCCTGCCCGCCGGCAAGGCGCAGGCCGCAGCGCACCGTGCCGCCATCCGGCGAATGGGCCAGCGCGTTCTCCAGAAGATTGCGGGCGGCGAGCAGGAACAGGGCCGGCTGCATGGCAAGGCCGGCGCCCACGAGGGCCGGCTCGACCGTGACCCGCACCGCTGTCCCGCGCGCCCCCTGAAGATCGGCGGCCAGCATCGCGAACGCATCGGCAAGGCGTACCTCGCCGCCGGGCTCCGGCTGGCGGGCCTCGGTCTCGGCCGTGTCGAGGAGCTGGCGCACCAGCCGCGAGGTCCGGTCGACAGCGCGCACCACCTGCTCGAGGGCTTTGCGGCGCACGGCCTCCTCGTCGCTGGCAAGCGCGATCTGGACTTGTGTCTTGAGCCCTGCCAGCGGGGTGCGCAGCTCGTGCGCGGCATAGGCGGTGAAGTTGCGCTCGCGCTCGCGGGCGCCGGCGACCCGTGCGAAGAGGCCGTTGAGGGAGCGGATCAGCGGGCGGATCTCGGCTGCCGGGGCATGCTCGGGCAAGGGGCTGAGATCGGCGGCGCTGCGTTCGCGCAAGCTGGCGGCGACACGGTCGAGCGGCGCCAGGCCGCGCCCCACGCTGAGCCAGATGAGGGCGGCCAGCAGCGGCATGACCAGCGAGGCGGGCAGCACCAACCCCTTGATGACGTCGCCGACGAGACCGTCACGGACGCTCATCTGGTCGCCGACCAGCACCCGCAGGCCAAGCTGCTCGTTCTCCACCGCGAAGACCCGCCACAGCTTGCCGTCGACCACGGTTTCCGTGAAGCCCGCACGATGCTCGCCCAGCGGGCCCGCAGGAGCGCTGTCCGAGCGCGCCACCAGGACGCCGTCGAAGGTCCAGATCTGGCAGGAGAGCTGCTGCCGGTCGGGCGCGCCGAGACGCTTCCATGGAAGCTCGCTGCCGTCGGCAGCGGGCCCGGCCTCGAGGTGGGGGGCGACTTCCCGGCTGGCGACCAGGGAACTTACCATGCGCGCCGACTCCATCAGCCGGGCGTCGAGGACCCGCTCGACCTCGCTGCGGGTGCCCAGATAGATCCAGCCGATCGCCGAGAGCCAGACCAGGCCGGTGGCGGCGAGGAGCACCAGGAACAGGCGGGTGCGCAGCGAGCTCAGCGGTTCTCTCCGGCAAGGCGGTAGCCGATGCCGCGCACCGTCTCGATGACCCGGCTGCCGAGCTTGTTGCGCAGATGGTGGATGTGGACCTCGACAGCGTTGCTCTCGACGTCCTCCTGCCAGCCATAGAGCCGCTCCTCGAGCCGGCTTCTGGACAGAATGGCGCCGGGCCGCTCCATCAGGGCATGGAGGATCGAGAACTCGCGCCTCGAGAGGCGCACCGGCTCGCCGCCCCGGCTCACCGCCTGCCGCGCCGGATCGAGGCGGATGTCCTGCCAGCTCAGCATGGCGGAAGCCTGCCCGGCGGCGCGCCTGACGAGGGCGCGCAGGCGTGCCGCCACCTCGTCGAGGTCGAACGGTTTGCCCAGATAGTCGTCGGCGCCGGCATCGAGGCCGGCGATGCGCTCGGACACGGCGTCGCGGGCGGTGAGCAGCAGGACCGGCAACGTCGAGCCGCCGGCGCGCAGACCGGCCAGAAGCTCGAGGCCCGAGCCATCCGGCAGCATGAGGTCGAGGACCAGCGCGTCGAAACGGGCTGCCGCGAGGGCCGCTTCGGCCTCCTCGCAGCTCGCCACCGCGTCGACCGTGAAGCCGCCGAGCCCGAGCCCCACCTGAAGCCCGTTGAGCAGAAGCTCGTCGTCCTCGACCACAAGAACCCGCATCGCTTCCCCTTTGTCGCAGAAGCCCCGTGCGCCCTGCACCTTAAGGCTGCCTTAAGCTTTGCCGCCGACCAAGCCGCCGGATCGTCGCGCGGCGGCGCGCATCTCGAGACGGAGCCGCTCATGATGGCACGAACAGGAAGATGGCTGGCGGCCCTTGTGGCCCTGCTGCTGGGCGCTGCCGGCGCGGCGTCGGCGCAGCCCTTATGGCAGGATTTCGTGAAGTCCGACGGACCGGTCGCGTTCGAGGCGGTGCCGCAGGCCGGCGGGGCGGTGATGCTCGAATGGCGGATCGCCGAGGGCTTCTATCTCTACCGCGACAAGCTCGGGGCCAGCTTCGAGGGACGGACCCTGAGCCTCGCAGCCGCGCCGGGCGAGCCCAAGGACGATCCCACCTTCGGTTTCACCGAGGTCTATCACGGGCGGGCCGAGGCGCTGCTCGCGGCCGCGGCGCTCGAGGAGCTGCCGGCGGATGCGGTGCTCGACGTCACCTGGCAAGGGTGCGAGGACCGCGGCGTCTGCCATGCGCCCGTGGTCCGCCAGCTCGACCTGGCCTCGCTCGCGTTGCTACCGGACGCGCCTGCCGCGCCCGTCACTTCTTCCGCGATGACGTGGCGGACGGCGCCGGACACGGGCACCGGGCCCGCTGGGCCGGCGCTGGTGCTGGCGGGCAAAGAGGACGGGATGGTGGCCTCCCTGCTGGCCGATGGCGGCGTGGCGCTGCTGCTCGTGAGCTTCGTTGTGTTCGGCGTGGCGCTGGCCTTCACGCCCTGCGTCCTCCCGATGTACCCGATCCTGGCAGGCGCCTTGTCGCGGGCCGGGGAGGAGCTGTCTGCCCGGCGCGGCTTCATGCTCTCCAGCGTCTATGTGGTGGCCATGGCCTCGGCCTTCGGCTTGTTGGGCGTGGTGGCCGCGTGGTCGGGGCAGAATCTCCAGATGGCGCTGCAGTCGCCGTGGGCGGTGGGCGCAATGGCCGCCGTCTTCACGGCCCTGGCGCTCTCCATGTTCGGCCTCTTCGAGCTCCGGCTGCCGGCCCGGTGGACCACGGCGGTGGCCGGCAGCGCGCCCTCCGGCCGCGGCACGGTGGCCTCGACCGCTGCGCTCGGCTTCACCTCGGCCCTCATCGTGGGCCCCTGCGTCACGGCACCGCTGGCCGGCGCCCTCCTCTACATCGCCCGGACCGGCGACATGGTGCTGGGCGCCGCCGCTCTCTTCGCGCTGGGCATCGGCAAGGGGATCCCGCTCATCGTGTTCGGCACCGTGGGCGGCAGGGCGCTGCCCGGCAGGGGCAGATGGATGCAGGCGGTCAACCAGGCGTTCGGCTTCGTCTTCCTGGCCGCTGCCGTCTGGATGGTCTCGGGCCTCCTCGCCGGGCCCGTGGCGCTGGTCCTCTGGTCGCTCCTGCTGATCGCCGCGGGCGTGTGGCTGGGCGTCTTCGACCGGCTGGAGACGAGCGCGGGCAATGGCCGCCGTCTCGGCCGGACGATCGGTCTCGCTGCGAGCCTTTACGGCGTCATTCTCGCCGTCGGCGCTGCGGCGGGTGCAGGCGATCCGCTTCGCCCTCTCGCTTTCCTGGCGCCAGGCGGCAGGGCCGCGGTCGAGCAGGAGCCCGCTTTCGCGCCGGCGGCGAGCCCGGCCGAGCTTCACCGGGCTCTCGCCGTCGAGGACGGTCGCCCGGCGCTGCTCTATGTCACCGCCGACTGGTGCGTCACCTGCCGCATCATCGAGCGCAGCGTCCTTCCCGACCCGGCGGTGCGCCAGACACTCGCCGGCTTCCGGCTGATCGGCGTCGATGTCACCGAGAACAGCCCGGCACAGCAGGCGATGATGAAGGAGCTCGGGGTCGTCGGCCCGCCCACCATGATCTTCCTCGACCCCGCACGGCGGGAGGCTCCCGGCTCGCGCCTCGTGGGCGAGGTGAGCGTGCGCAAGCTGCTGGCCTCGGCCGGGCGCGCGGCGGAGAGCTGAGATGCAGGTCTTCTCGTTCGGCCCCTTCGTGCTCGGCGGCGACAGGCTCGCCTTCGTGATCGGCGTCTGGGTCTTCATGGGGATCACCGCGATCCTCTCGGTACGGCTCGACCGCCGCTTCGGGAACTGGGCGACGCTCGTCCTGGTGGCCGGCCTCGTGGCCGCGCGGCTCGGCCATGTCGTCGACCATGCCGAAAGCTTCGCCCAGGAGCCGCTGCGCGCGCTGGCCTTCTGGCAGGGCGGCTTCTCGGCGGGCTGGGGAGCGGTGGCCGTGGTGCTGGCCTCTTCCCTCCATCTGCGGATGCGGCACTTCCTGGTGGGGGCGGGCGTGGCGCTCGGCCTCTCGCTCGCTGCCTGGAACCTCGTCTGGCAGCTCGGGGCGAGCACCGAGCCGGTGCCCCTGCCGGACGTGACCTTCGAGCATCTGGACGGCCGGCCGGTGACGCTGGCCGAGCACACCGGACGGCCGGCCGTCGTCAATCTCTGGGCCACCTGGTGCCCGCCCTGCCGGCGCGAGATGCCCATGATGGCCGAGCTCGCGGCGGCGAGCGACGACGCGACCTTCGTCTTCGTGAACCAGGGCGAGGGTCGGGCTGCAGTCGAGCGCTATCTTGCGCAGGCCGGCCTGGCGCTGGACCACTTGCTCCTCGACCCGCACGGCCAGGCGGGCCGCCACTACGCCATGCCGGGCCTGCCGGTCACCCTCTTCATCGATGCCCAAGGGCGCATGCGCGGGGCCCACATGGGCGAGATCTCGCGCGAGCTCCTGCTCGACGGGATCGCCGCGCTGGCGGACGAATGACCGGCCCTCGCGCGACCCCTCCCGACCCACCTGCCTGCCTGACGAACGGAGAGACCATGCCCTCGAGCCTATTGACCCGGAGAAACCTCCTTGCGGCCGCCGGCCCGCTTCTTGCCCTGCCGGGCGCGCTCGTCGCCGGCGCCGGGCGCGCCTTCGGCCAGGACATGCCCGGCGTCGACGAGGTGCTCCACGACCCCGAGGTGCCGGTGCTGGGCAACCCGGAGGGCGACGTCACCATCGTCGAGTTCTTCGACTATCAGTGCCCCTACTGCAAGCGCGGCCATGCGGACGTGATGCGGGTGGTCGAGGAGGACGGCCAGATCCGGCTGGTCATGAAGGACTGGCCGATCCTGGGCGAGCCCTCGCGCCGCGCCTCGCGCCTGGCGCTGGCGGCGGTCGGGGAGGGCGGCCACGAGGCTGCCCTCCATGCCCTGATGAAGACCGACGGGCGCCTGAGCGACGCCGCGATCGACGCGGCCCTGCGCGAGGCGGGGCTCGATCCCCTGGCGCTCGAGGCCGGCTACGCCGCGCGTGCCGAGTCCATCGACGCGATCCTCGCCCGCAACGCGGAGCAGGCGCGTGGCTTCAAGCTGCGCGGCGTGCCGGCCTTCGTGATCGGCACCTTCCTCGTCCCCGGCCTCATTGCCGGCAACGTGCTCGAGGACGTGGTGGAGCGGGCGCGCCGCTCTTGAGCGTGCTCAGTACTGCACGCCGCGGGTCAGGGCGCCGTCGATCACCAGGTTGGAGCCGGTGGTGAAGCTCGAGGCCGGGCTCGCGAGGAACACCACGCCGCGCGCAATCTCCTCCGGCCGGCCCATGCGGCCGGTCGGGTTGCGGGCGAGCGCCGCCTTGTAGCGCTCGGGGGCGTTGAGCTCGGCCTTGTGCCAGACGCCGCCCTCGAAATAGGTGGTGCCCGGCGAGACCGCGTTGACCCTGATCCCCTTGGGCGCCAGCTCGACCGCGAGGCCCTTGGCGTAGTGGATCAGCGCCGCCTTGACGGCGCCATAGGCGCTGGCGCTGGAGGTCTCGCGGCCCGAGACGCTGGCGATGATCGTGATCGAGGCCGCCTTCGACTGTTCCAGCCACGGCATCGCCGCCTCGACGGTGCGGGTGGTGTGCAGGATGTCGATCTCGAGGCCCTGCCGCCAGGCATCCTCGCTCATGGCGCTGGCCAGCGCCGAGACGTTCGCCACCACCAGATCGATGCCGCCCAGCGCCTCGGCCGAGCCCTTCACCCAGGCATCGAGCGCGGCCTTGTCGGCCACGTCGACGGCACCGCCATGGGCTTTGGCGCCGGTGGCTTCGAGCGCCCGGCAGGTCTGCTCGACCTCCTCCGCGTTGCGGGCGCAGATCGCCACGTCGGCGCCCTCGGCGGCGAGGATCTCGGCGCAGGCGCGGCCGATCCCCTTCGTGCCGCCGGTGACCAGCGCCCGAAGCCCCGTCAGACCCAGATCCATCTCATGCTCCCTGCTGTTGTTCCTGCCCGCCGCGCCATGCGTCACGCGTCAGCCGGTAGAGGAGGTGGCGGCGCATCGCATGCCCTTCGGGCACGTTCGGATGGTCGAAATCGTCGGCCGGATCGCGGGTCATGCCGAGCCGCTCCATCACCGCTTGCGAACGGCGGTTCGTGGGCAGGGTCATGGCGACGATCTCGTCGAGCCCGGCCCGCTCGAAGCCGAAGACCAGCGCCGCCCGCGCCGCCTCGCTGGCGTAGCCTTTGCCCCAGTGCGCCCGGCCGAGCCGCCACGCCACCTCGATGCAGGGCGTGAAATGCGCCTCGAAGCGCGGCGCGCCGAGTCCCACCAGGCCCAGGAGCGGCCCGTCCGGCGCTTCCGTCACCGCCCAGAAGCCGAAGCCCAGCGTCGCGAACTGCCCGCGCATGCGCTCCAGCATGGCGTCGCTGGCTGCCCGGTCCAGCGGTGCCGGGAAATGTGCCATCACCTCGGGGTCGGCATTGAGCGCCCCCAGGGCCTCGCGGTCGGCGTCGCGCCACGGGCGCAGGATCAGGCGGTCGGTAGCAAGAACGGGGCGTTCGGTCATACCTTCGGTATAGCCCGGCTGCGGCCCGCCGGCGACGCGCAGTTGCACGGCTCACCCCGCCGCTTGAAGCAGGGCTCCTTGCGCCGCGGGTGCAGGCGGGGCCAGACTGCGGCCTGCGGCTCGAAGGAGGGCCCATGGCATGACGATCGAGCAGGATGTTGCGCGCCACTATGGCCGCGAGGGGCTGGCGGACGCGGTGATGGCCGGGCTCGCCAGTCTCGGCGGGGCGGCGGTGACGCAGGAGGATCTGGCGGCGCTCGACGAGTTCCACATGGGCGGGCGCCCGGCCACCGAGAGGCTGGCGGCGGCGATGGGGCTGGCCGCGGGCATGCGGGTGCTGGACATAGGCTGCGGGCTCGGCGGCACGGCACGCTTCCTCGCTGCGCGCCACGGCTGCCATGTCACCGGCGTCGACCTCACGCCCGCCTACGTGGCGTTGGCGACGGATCTCAGCCGGCTGGTCGGCCTCGCCGGGGCCACCCGGTTCCTGGCCGGCAGCGCCCTGGACCTGCCGGCCCCGCATCATCCCTACGACGCGGCCATGCTGCTCCATGTGGGCATGAACATCGAGGACAAGGCCCGGCTGTTCGCCGGCGTAGCGGGGGTGCTCAAGGAGGGCGGCGTGTTCGCCGTCTACGACGTGATGAGCACCGGCGACACCCCGCCCGACTTCCCGGTGCCGTGGGCCACCACGCCGGCCACCTCGTTTCTCGAGAGCCCGGAGAGCTATAGGCAGAAGCTGGCCGGCGCGGGCTTCGAGATCGTCTCGGAGACGGACAACCGCCAGCTGGCGCTGGATCTCTTCCAGCGCATGCGCGAGCGTCTTGCCGAGGGCGCGCCGCCTTTGGGCATCCACCTTCTGATGGGCGAGAGCGCGCCGCAAAAGCTCGCCAACATGATGACGGCCCTCGGACAGGAGCGGATCGCGCCGGTGGCGATGATGTGCCGGCGCGGCTGAGCGGCTGCTGGAGCAGGGCACCGGTACCCCCGTGCCCGCCCGGGGGATCCCCCGGGTCGGGCACGCGGTTATAGTCACGGGCGCGGGCCGGGAGCCCGCCCATGTCCGAGGAGTGATGGCTCATGCGACGGATCCTGTGCGTGCTCGCGCTGCTGCCGGCCCTGGCGACGGCGGGCTGCGCCTCGCTCGACGACCGGTCGGGCGAGCGGACGCTGGCAGGCGCCGCCATCGGTGGCGCCGGCGGCGCGGCGCTGGGCCTGCTGACCGGCGGCATCGTCGGCAAGGCGGCGCTGGGTGCGGTGGCCGGAGCCGCCGGCGGCCTGACCTACGACCAGATCCAAAAGAACAAGTAGCGGCCCCGCACTGCCGGCGGGGCATGCGGTGCGGTGGCAAGGCGCATGGCGTGCGGACCAGCTTCACCTCGACGACCAGCAGCCGCACGGCGATCGCAGCCGTCGAGGGTGCGGGGTGGCAGCAGGTGACGGGCCGGGGCGATCGAGGTGCAAGGAAGGCTGGATTTCAGGCCGGCTCGCTGCGCCCGGAGTAGGGGTCCGTCCGGCGCCATCCGCCGTCCTCTATCCTGCGAGGATCTCCCTGCCTCGCGCGGCGTGGCACTGGAGCCGCACTCCGGCCGCGGACTGCCGCGCAGGGATAGGCGCAGCGGCGGTTGCGGCTATTCTCGGCCGACGACGCGAGGGATGGCCGGAGCGGCGGAAAGGGGCGCATGGCAGCAGGGACGAAGACGGAGGGGCAGGAGGCCGTGGGCGCCTGCCACGAATGCGGGACGTTGCACGCCCAGCCGGCGGCCGGGGCGCATGCCGTGGCCCGCTGCCCGATCTGCCGGGCAGAGCTCTACCGCGAGCATCCGCAGGCGCTCGATCGGGCCCTAGCCTTCGGGCTGGCCGCCACGGTGCTGTTCGCGGCGGCCCATGTCTTTCCCTTCATGAGCATGAGCTTCCAGGGCCGCGAGCAGGTGATGACGCTGCTCTCGGGGGTCGAGGCGCTCTACCGCGAGGGCATGGCACCGTTGGCCCTGCTGGTCCTGCTCACCGCGACGGTGATTCCTGGGATCAAGCTGGCAACGGGCCTCTACGTGCTGCTTCCCCTCCGCTTCGGCCGCTGCAAGCCGGCCGGCGGCGCGATCTTCCGGCTGATCGAGGAACTACGCCCGTGGGCCATGATGGAGGTCTACCTGCTGGGCGTGATCGTGGCCTACGTGAAGCTCGGCGATCTGGCAATGCTGCGCCCCGACGTCGGGCTCTGGGCGTTCGTCGCGCTCATCCTGTGCATGATCGGCGCAGACGCGTCGATGGACGAGCGGCTGGTGTGGTACCGCCTGGCGCCGCAGCGTCTGCTCTCGGCGCTCGCGGCCGCGCCGCCGGCGGTGCTCGCCGCCTGCCACGATTGCGGGCAGATCGAGCGGCTCGACGGGGGGAGAACGCGCTGCTCGCGCTGCAACGCCGCCCTGCACAAGCGCAAGCCGCAGAGCCTGCAGCGCACCACCGCCCTGCTGGTGACCGCGGCGATCCTCTATGTGCCGGCCAACCTCTTTCCGGTCATGACCGTCATCTCGCTCGGCCGCGGCGAGGCCGACACGATCCTTAGCGGCGTGTCGGCGCTGGCCCAGGCCGGCATGTGGCCGATCGCCCTCCTGGTGTTCTTCGCCAGCATCCTGGTGCCGCTGCTCAAGCTGATCGGGTTGAGCTATCTCTTGATCTCGACCCGCTGGCGGGCACCGCGCAACCTGCGGCAGCGCACGCTGCTCTACCGCATCATCGAGCGGATCGGCCGCTGGTCGATGGTCGACATCTTCATGATCGCCATCCTGGTGGCGCTGGTCCAGATCGGCAGCATCGCCACGGTGCTGCCCGGCCCCGGCGCGCTGGCCTTTGCCGGGGTGGTCATCCTCACCATGATTGCGTCCCGCAGCTTCGATCCGAGGCTGATGTGGGACCGCGCCGAGCGGAGCGGGCATGCCATCCCCTACACCCGGATCTGACAGCCATCCGGCCGTGGCCGAGCCGGAGCTGCATCGCAGGCGCGGGATCCCGCTGATCTGGACGGTGCCGCTGGTGGCGGTCCTGCTCGGGCTCTGGCTCACTTATGCCACGATCCAGCGCCGTGGCCCGGTGGTCGATATCGTCTTCCAGACGGCCGAGGGGCTGGAGGCGGGCAAGACCAAGGTCCGCTACCGCGACGTCGAGGTCGGGCTGGTCGAGGACATCGGGGTGAGCGAGAATCTCGAGAACATTCAGATGCGGGTGCGCATCCACCCGGAGTTCGCCACCCACCTGACCACCTCTACCCGCTTTTGGGTCGTCCGCCCGCGGGTCGGCGGCGGTGGCATCTCCGGCCTCGATACGCTGTTCTCCGGCGCCTATGTCGAGGTCGATCCCGGGGACGGCGCCGGCGAGAGCGCCAGCAGCTTCGTCGGCCTCGAGGAGCCGCCGCTGATCCGCTCGGGCGCGCCCGGCACGCGATATCTCCTCCAGGCGGAGAGCCTGCGCTCGGTGAGCCGCGGCGCGCCGGTGTTCTATCGCGGTATCGAGGCCGGCCAGGTGCTCGGCTTCGGCCTCGGCGAGGATGACCAGAGCGTCGAGGTGGTGGTGTTCGTGCGCAAGCCCTACGACCGGCTGGTGCATGCGAGAAGCCAGTTCTGGAACGCCGGCGGCATCGCTGTCGAGACCGGCGCGGAAGGGCTCAAGGTGCGCATGAACTCGGTTCAGTCCCTCCTGGTGGGCGGGATCGAGTTCGATACACCGGATCTGACGGACGGCGAGCCTGCCCCTCCCGATACCGCCTTCGCCCTCCACCCCGACAAGAGCAGCGTCGCGGAGGCGCAGTTCACCCGCGGGGTCCCCTTCCTGCTGCGCTTTGCCGGCTCGCTGCGGGGCCTGCGGCCCGGCGCTCCGGTGGAGGTCCGCGGCATCAAGGTGGGGCGGGTGCGCAGCTTCGAGCTGACCTACGACGCCGACGACCGGGCGATCGAGATCCCGGTCCTCATCGATCTCCAGCCGGAACGCATCGCCATCTTCGGCAGGCAGGGCGAGGAGAGCGACGAGCGGGTCTACGAGACCATCGACAAGCTGGTCGCAGAAGGGCTGCGCGCCCAGCTCGTGACCGGCAACCTCCTGACCGGGGAGCTCCTGGTGCAGCTGGGTTTTCACGACGACGCGCCGCCGGCACGGCTCGACAGAGGCGGCGTCCACCCGCGGATCCCCTCGGTGCCGACGACCCTGGAATCGATCACCGAGACGGTCGAGCGCATCCTGGCCCGGATGCAGGGCCTGCCGCTGGAGCCGCTGGTGTCCGACATGCGGACCGCCGTGCAGGCGGCCAACGCCCTGCTGCGCTCGCCCGAGATCGGCGGCGTCCTGGCCGAGACCCGCGATGCTGCCGCCGCGGCGCGCGCGGCGGCCAAGCAGGCCGACGACACGCTCGCCTCCCTCGACGAGATGATGGGCGGCCGCTCGGGGCTGCGCTATCAGATGACCACGGCGATGGAGGAAATCTCGGCGGCGGCGCGGGCACTGCGCTCGCTGGCGCAGTATTTCGAGCGGAACCCCGACGCGCTCATCAGGGGCAAGCGAGGAGGACGGTGATGGCGCTACGAGGCTCTCGATGGCTCTGCGGGGCGGCGCTGGCCCTGCCGCTGCTGGCGACCGCCTGCGCGTCGTCCCAGCCGACCCGCTTCTACACGCTGGCGCCCATCACCGAGCCCGGCAGCAAGCCGGTGGAGCGCACCCGCGACCTTCTGGTCGAGGTGGGGCCGGTGTCGCTGCCCGCCTATCTCGACCGCACGCAGATCGTCACGCGGCTGACGCCCACCCGGGTGGATCTCTCCGACACCCACAGCTGGGTCGAGCCGCTCGACGGGCTGGCCGCCCGGACGGTGGCGGAGAGCCTCTCGGTGATCCTGGGCAGCGACCAGGTGCTGCTGTGGCCGCAGCAGGGCGATGTTGCCGCCGACTACCGGCTCGAGATGCAGGTGCTGCGCTTCGACACCGACGAGGCCGGCAAGGCGCTGCTGGACGCCCGGTGGCTGCTGTTCGACGCCGACGGGACGGAGCCGGTGGCGGTGCGGCGCGAGCGCATCGAGGAGCAGGCCCAAGAGCCGGCCGGCTACGAGGAGCGGGTCGCGGCGATGAGCCGGGCGCTGGCCCTGCTCAGCCGCCGCGTCGCCGAGGAGGTCGCCCGCCGCACCCGCTGAGCCGCCCGGGGTCGGTACATGCGGGCCGCGGCGGCGGAGCCGCGCAAGGCGCTGCGCGCGGCTTTCTCTCTCTCTTCCGCAAGTGGGCCGGTGCGGAGGGCGGCAGCGACCGCTTGGCCTGCAAGGATCGGAGATGCTGGCCTGCGGCTGCACGGAACCGCGTTGCCCCTTCCTCAACCCCTGTCGGCGTAGCTTTCCGGGTGGTGCGAGAGGCGCCGCCCCAGGGTCTCGCGCCGGCGGAGTCCCCCTCCGGCAGAATGCCGACGACCGGTAAAGGCGGTGTGAAGAGACACGGTCGCGACTGACAAAAGATGAAAAAGAGCCGCGCGCAGCGCCTTGCACGGCTCCGCCCCTCCCGCCCGCTCCGACGTCACACCAGCCCCGCGCCTCACCCACACGCCGCCTGCCGCTGCCGGGCCTCCAGCCGGCGCCGCTGCGCCCGGTTGAGGGCGAAGGCCGGCGCCGGCTCGGGTTCGGGTTTGCCGTGCTGGTGGCGCAGGGCGAGGAGGCGGGCCATGTCGCAGTCGGCCGCGGCGGCGGCCTCGGCTTCGATCTGCGCCAGCTGCGCCGCCATGCCCAGTGTCGGGTTCGAGTTTGCCACCATGCCGTGGCCCCGCGCGTCGCGGGCGGCGGCGAGCTCGCGCATGGCATGCTCGTGGTCGCGCTGCAGGCGCACGCGGTAGCGCAGCACCGTGGCGGGCGACGGCAGACCCGCCTCGCGCAGCGCCTCGGCGCCCTCCACCGCCAGGTCCAGCACCCGCATCTCCAGCACATCGAGCCGCTCGCGGCGCAGCATCGTCACCGCCACCTGCCGCACCCAGTGCTCCTCCGCCGCGCCTTCCGGCCGGTGCCGGCGGCCGAGATCGTCCAGCAGCGCCGCCAGGTGCGCCTGTTCCTCGGACGTCAGCTCCAGCTCGGCCGCGAACAGCCCGTGCCTTGTGCCGTTCCTGGCGCTCCTGGCCTTGCCCTCTCCGCTCACGGGACCGCGCGAGCGCGCGCCGTTGCGACGGGAGGCATCGGACTGGGCTGCGGTGGGGCTGCTCGGCATGACGACCTCGCGACATAGGATCGATATGGCGCGAGGGTAGCATAGTCGAGGAATATTTGCCAGTATGCCGCAATGGTGCGGCGTCCGTGGCGGCGGTGCCGCGCAAGGCGCTGCGCGCGGCTTTCTCTCTTTTTCTCCACAGGTCAGGGCGGTGCGGGAGGCAGCAGCGGCGCTTTGGCCTCCAGGATTCGGAGATACCGGCAGGGGAGGCGCGTTCACGCTTCCTCAACCCCTGTCAGCGCATGCTCACGGATGGTGGGAGAGGTGCCGCCCCCAGGATCTGGCGGCGGCGGAGTCCCACCCCAGCAGAATGCAGAGGCCGGGTTAAGACGGTGTGAACGTCGCTTGGCGGGGATGGTCGGCAGCCGCGCCCGGTTCACACTTCCTCGACCCTTGCCGTGGCATTCTCGCGGATGGTGGGAGAGGTGCGGCCGCAGGATCTCGGGGCGGCGGAGTCCCACCCCAGCAGGATGCGGGGGCCAGGTTAAGACGGCGTGAACTGGCCGGGCCGAGCTGCGCGGGGCCGGGCCGGGCCGGGCGGCAGACCGCCAGGATCCGTTCAGGGTTCCTCAACCCTTGCCGCGCCATGCTCGCGGATGGTGGGAGACGTGCCGCCGCAGGGTCTCGCGGCGGCGGACTCCCACCCCAGCAGGATGCGGGGGCCAGGTTAAGACGGCGTGAACTGGCCGGGCCGAGCTGCGCGGGGCCGGGCCGGGCCGGGCGGCAGACCGCCAGGATCCGTTCAGGCTTCCTCAACCTTTGCCGTGGCATGCTCGCGGATGGTGGGAGAGGTGCCGCCGCAGGATCTCGCGGCGGCGGAGTCCGACCGCGGCAGGATGCACAGGCCGGGATAAGACGGTGTGAACGTCCTTGGCGGGGCTGGCCGGCGGCCGCGCCCGGTTCACGCTTCCTCGACCCTTGCCGTGGCCTTCTCGCGGATGGTGGGAGAGGTGCGGCCGCAGGGTCTCGCGGCGGCGGAGTCCCGCGCCGGCAGGATGGCAAAGATCGGTAAAGACAGGGTGAAGAGGCCCGGGCGCGACTGACAAAGGATGAAAAAGTAGCCGCGCGCAGCGCCTTGGATGGCGCTGGCCGCCCGATCGGGCGGGCGGCGGCGGCGGCTTTGAGGCCTCTTCAGCGGCGGGGGCGTCTGGCGGACGGGGGGCGGCCGGCAGGGCGGTCGGGGCGGGCCACCTGCCCGTCCGGGCCGATGACGCCCTTGGTGAGGATGAAGTTGGCGTAGGGCCGCCGCTCCAGGGTGACGAAGACGGCGCAGCAGGACTGGGCCTCCTCGTAGAAGCGGAAGCGCTCGAGCGAGCCCATCGCCCACTGGCCGGCGGTCTCGACCGTCATGTCATGAAAGGCGTGGTGCGCCTCCATGACGTCGCTGGGGAAGCCGTCGCGCTCCATGCGGAGGATCGGCTGCTCGATCCAGGCGTCGAGCGGCATGACCGAGAGGATGGCGCGGCCGGCGGTGACGATGTCGGTATCGATGCGGATCGCCGGCGGGCCCAGGAAGTGGGCCGGGAAATTGCAGTCGACCAGGGCGATGCGGTCGCCGTGGCCCATGTCGCGCAGCAGGCCAAGGGCCTCGCCGGCGAGCAGCGGGTCGATTCCGATCAGCATGGAGCTTCTCTCCAAAGGGGGTCAGTCGATCAGCATGGTCGTGTCGTTGACGCGCCGCTGCTCGATCGCCTCCCAGTCCCACTCGATGCCGATCCCGGGCTCCTCGGGGGGCAAAGCGTGGCCTTCCTGCAGCGTGAGCTGGGCGCTGGTGATCTCGTCGAGCTGCGGGATGTACTCGACCCAGCGGCCGTTGGGCACCGCGGCGGCGAGGCTCACATGCAGCTCCATGAGGAAGTGCGGGCAGACCGGCATGTTGAAGGCCTCGGCCAGGTGCGCCGCCTTGAGCCAGGGGGTGATGCCGCCGATCCGCGCACAGTCGGTCTGGGTGATCGAGCAGGCGTCGCGCTGGAGATATTCGCGCATGTGGCTCACCGAGTAGATCGACTCGCCGACCGCCACGGGCAGGCTGGTGCTGGCGGCGAGGCGGATATGGCCGGAGAGGTCCTCGGCCGGCATCGGCTCCTCGAACCAGGCGAGGTCGAGCGGCTCGAAAAGGCGGGCCCGGCGGATCGCCTCGTCGACGGTCAGCGCCTGGTTGGCGTCGACCATCACCTCGAAGGACGGCCCCACCGCGTTGCGCACCGCCTCGAGGCGCGCCACGTCCTCGGCGGCGCGCGGCTTGCCGACCTTGACCTTGCAGCCGTGGAAGCCGCGCTCGCGGGCCAGCAGCGCCTCGTCGACCAGCTCCTCGGCCGAGAGGTTCAGCCAGCCGCCTTCGGTCGAGTAGACCGGCACCTTCTCCTGCGCGCCGCCGGCCATGACGTAGAGCGGCAGCCCGGCGCGCCGGCAGCGCAGGTCCCAAAGGGCGGTGTCGATGGCGGCGAGCGCCAGCGAGGTGATCGCCCCCACGGCGGTGGCGTGGGTCTTGAGGAAGAGGGCGCGCCAGATGTCCTCGACCATGTCGGCGTCGCGGCCGATCAGCTCGGGTGCCAGATGGTCGTGCAGCAGCCGCACCACCGACGAGCCGCCGGTGCCGATGGTATAGCAGTAGCCGGCACCCATGACGCCGTCGCTGTCGTGGATGCGCAGGATCGGCGTCTCCTGGCTGACGAAGGCCTGGATGGCGTCGGTGCGCACCACCTTGGGCGTCAGGTCCACCATCAAGATCTCGACCCGCTCGATCGCCGGCATGGCCGTCCTCCCTGGTTCGTCTGTTTCTAGCGGAACGGAGTCAGCAGCGGCCGCCCGGCGAAATGCGCCTCGAGATTGTCCACCACGAGCTGCGCCATGGCATCCCTGGTCGAGACGGTGGCGCTCGCCGCGTGCGGCTGCAGCACGACGTTCTCCATGCCGAGCAGCGTCTCGGGCACGTTGGGCTCGTCGGCGAAGACGTCGAGCCCGGCGCCGGCGATGCGGCCCTCGCCCAGCGCCTTCACGAGCGCCGGCTCGTCGACCACCGAGCCGCGCGCGACGTTGACGAGGAAGCCCTCGGGGCCGAGCGCCTCGATCACCTCGGCAGTGACAATGCCGCGCGTGGCCTCGCCGCCGGGGCAGCACAGCGCCAGCACGTCGGCACGCCGCGCCATCTCCACAAGGTCCGGATAGAACGGCCAGGCGACGTCTGCCTGGCGGCGCCTGCCGTGATAGGCGATCTTCATGCCCAGTGCCTCGCCGCGCCGCGCCAGCGCCCGGCCGATACGGCCGAGCCCCAGGATGCCGAGCGTGCGGCCGCGCGGGCTGGTGGTGAGCGGCATGGTTCCCTCGCTCCTCCAGCGTCCCTCGCGGACCCAGCGGTCGCCGAACGGGATCCGCCGCATGACCGCCAGCATCAGCGCCAGCCCCATGTCGGCGACGTCCTCGGTCAGCACGTCGGGGGTGTTGGTGATCGGGATGTTGCGGCGGCCGCAGGCTTCCTGGTCGATGGCGTCGATGCCGACGCCGAAGCAGGCGACGATCTCGAGCGAGGGCAGACGCCCGATCAGTCCGGCGCTGGCGCCCTTCTCGCCGGTGGTGACCAGGGCGCGCACCCGCGGCCCGACCTCGGCCAGCAGGCGCTCGGGGTCCTCCTCCCTGTAGAGATGGTGCAGAGCGTAGCGGCTCTCGAGGAGCGCCATGTGCCTGGGCCGGTTCGGCCATACCACCAGCACGTCGGGCTTCATCCACACTCTCCGGGCAATCGTCGGCAGGTCGTCGTCTGGGCGCGACGCTAGCCGCAGCGGGCCCCCGTGGGAAGCGGCGAGCGGCCGATCCTTGAGCCAGATCAAGGCCGCGGGCGGCGGCGCGCGCTAACCAGCCGCGCGAGCGCCGCAGGGGCGCTGTCGGCGGCAGGAAACAATGACAGAGGCAGCTGGCTCGGACGACGCGCTCTCGCGCGTCGAGCAGAAGGCGTCGCCGCTCTATGCGGGGCGGGTCGAGGTCTATGCCCGTTCCGTGCGGGGCACCTTCCGCACCGTCAAATGGTGGGCGCTGATCGTCCTTCTCGGGCTCTACTACGTGGCGCCGTGGATCCGCTGGGACCGCGGCCCGGGTGCGCCCGGCCAGGCGATCCTCGCCGATTTCGAGACCCGTCGGCTCTATTTCTTCTGGATCGAGATCTGGCCGCAGGAGGTCTACTACCTCACCGGGCTCCTGGTGCTGGGCGCCTTCGGCCTGTTCTTCGCCACCGCCCTGTTCGGCCGGCTGTGGTGCGGCTTCGCCTGCCCGCAGACCGTGTGGACCGACCTCTTCATGATGGTCGAGCGCTGGATCGAGGGCGATCGCAACGAGCGGATGCGCTTCGACAAGGCGCCCTGGACCGCCGCCAAATACGCGCGGCGGGCCTTCAAGCACGCCGTCTGGCTGCTCGTGGCGGCGGCCACCGGCGGCGCCTGGATCATGTATTTCGCCGATGCGCCCACCGTCACGGTGGAGATCCTGACCGGCGAGGCGAGCTTCGCGGTCTATTCCTTCTTCCTGCTGTTCACCGCCACCACCTACACGCTGGCCGGCCTCGCCCGCGAGCAGGTCTGCACCTACATGTGCCCGTGGCCGCGGATCCAGGGCGCGCTGGTCGACCAGGACACCATGGCGGTGACCTACGAGGCGTGGCGCGGCGAGCCGCGCGGCAAGCACAAGAAGGGCCAGAGCTGGGACGGGCGCGGCGACTGCATCGACTGCAGGCAGTGCGTCGCGGTCTGCCCGATGGGCATCGACATTCGCGACGGCTTCCAGCTCGAGTGCATCGGCTGCGGCCTGTGCATCGACGCGTGCGACGACGTGATGGAGCGCATCGGCCGGCCGCCTCGGCTGATCGCCTATGACAGCGAGCGCAACCAGGAGCGCCGCGCCGCCGGCCAGGGCGCGGTCTACCGTCTCGTGCGCCCGCGCACGGTGCTCTACGCGGCAATCTGTTCCGGGGTGGCGCTCCTCATGCTGGGGACGCTGGCGCTGCGCGCCGACACCGAGGTCAACGTGCTGCCCGAGCGCAACCCGCTCTTCGTGCGGCTGGCCGACGGCAGCATCCGCAACGCCTACACCCTCAAGATCCTCAACAAGGAGCGCGCCCTGCGCAGCTACGAGCTGCGGGCGGCGGACGCGTCCACGGCCCTGCTGCGGGTGGTCGGCCAGGACGAGCCCGCGGCATCGGTGGTCCTCGACGCACCGCCCGACGGCGTCGGCACCCACCGGCTGTTCGTGAGCCTGCCGGGCGAGGAGGTGGACGCCGCCACCACGACCATGACCTTCGTGCTCACCGACCGTGCGAGCGGCGAGGAGCGCCGGTTCGAGACGGTGTTTCGGGGACCTGCATCATGAGCGCTGCCCTCGGGCCGGCCGACGCAGGGCGTCGCGGCCGGTGGATACCGTGGATCTTCGTCGCCGGCTTCGCCGTCGTCACGGCGGTCAACGCGACGATGATCTGGATAGCCGTGGACAGCTTCACCGGTCTCGATACCGAGCGGTCCTACGATCGCGGGCTGGGCTACAACCGCAACCTCGAGGCGGCGCGCCGCCAGCAGGCGCTCGGCTGGCAGGCCGCGCTGACCGCGCGCGGCATTGATCGGGCCGCGGCCGAGCTGGTGCTCGAGGTGCAGGACGCCTCGGGGCGGCCGCTGACCGACGCCCGGGTCGAGGGGCAGCTTCGGCGGCCCAGCGCCGCCGCCCTCGATCGCGAGCTGGTGCTGCGGCCCGACGCGCCCGGCCGCTACCGGGTCCGCATCGAGCTCCCCGAGCCGGGGCTTTGGGACGCGCATCTGCGGGTGACACGGGGCGGGGACCGGCTGGTGATCGACGAGCGGCTGGTGCTGCGGTGAGCGCGGCCGTCCTGCAGCCGGGTGCCGACGTGCTGGCCTTCGTGCGTCGCGATCCGGGCGACGGGCTCAACGAGCTGCAGCTCATGCTCGAGGGCGTTCACTGTGGTGCCTGCGTACGGCGGATCGAGCGGGCCCTGGCCCGCCAGGGCGATCTGGAGACCGCACGGGTCAACCTCACCACGAGGCGGCTGACGCTGCGCTGGCCGGGCGAGCCCGCGCGCGCCGGCGCTCTGGTCGGGACGGTCACCAAGCTGGGCTACGGCGCGGTGCCGTTCGATCCCGAGCGTCTCGCCTCGCTCGACGGCCGGGGCGAGCGCGAGCTGCTGCTGGCCATGGGCGTGGCGGGTTTCGCCGCCGCCAACGTGATGCTCCTCGCGGTCTCGGTCTGGGCCGGGCACGCCCAGGGCATGGGCGAGGCGACCCGCGGCTTCCTGCACTGGTTCCAGGCGCTGATCGCCCTGCCGGCGATCGTCTTCGCCGGCCGGCCGTTCTTCCGCTCGGCGCTGGCCGCGCTGCGCGCCGGGCACGCCAACATGGACGTGCCGATCTCGCTGGCGGTGCTGCTGGCCCCGGCCATGAGCCTTGCCGAGACCGTGCGCGGCGGCGAGCACGCCTATTTCGACAGCGCCATCACCCTGCTCTTCTTCCTGCTGGTGGGCCGCTATCTCGACGCCCGGGCACGCGGCGCCGCACGCGCCGCCGGGGCCCGCCTGCTGGCCCTCAACGCGGGCTCGGTGACGGTCCTGCTGCCCGACGGCACGACCCGGAGCATGCGCCCCGAGGCGGTCGAGGCCGGCCAGACGGTGCTGGTGGCGGCCGGCGAGCGGCTCGGCGTCGACGGCACGGTGAGCGAGGGCAGCTCCGAGCTCGACACCAGCCTGATCACCGGCGAGACGCTGCCGCGGCCGGCTCTCCCCGGCGAGCCGGTGTTCGCCGGCACGCTCAACATCGCAGCGCCCTTGCGGGTGACGGTCAGCTCGGCGGGCGAGGGCACGCTGCTGGCCGGAATCGTGCGCCTCATGGAGGCTGCCGAGCAGCGCCGCGGGCGGTTCGTGGCGCTGGCCGACCGGGTGGCGCGGCTCTACGCGCCGGTCGTCCACACCCTGGCGCTGGCGACCTTCCTGGGCTGGTGGCTGGTGATGGGGGCTCCCTGGCAGGAGGCGCTGATGACCGCGGTGGCGGTGCTCATCATCACCTGTCCCTGCGCCCTGGGTCTCGCCGTTCCGGCCGTGCAGGTGATCGCCGCCGGCCGGCTGATGCGCCGCGGCACCCTGTTGAAGTCGGGCACCGCGCTGGAGCGCTTTGCCCGCGTCGACACCGTCGTCTTCGACAAGACCGGCACGCTGACCCTGGGCCGGCTGGAGCTGCAGGGCGAGGGCGTCGATCCGGAGGCGCTGGCCGCGGCCGCGGCGATGGCGGCAAGCTCGCGCCATCCGCTGGCACGCGCGCTGGCCGCCGCCTGCCCGGACGCGCGCCCCGTCCCGGGCGTGCGCGAGCTGCCAGGGCTCGGGCTGGTCCGCGATGCCGCGGACGGCGAATGGCGGCTGGGGCGGCGCGGCTGGGCCGCCCAGGCGCCCGAGGACGGCGTGCCGGGAGCCGAGCTCTGGCTCGGCCGGCCGGGCAGGGCGCCGGTGCGCTTCCGCTTCGCCGACCAGCTGCGCCCGGACGCAAGGGAGGTGTTGGCCGCGCTTCGCGCTCGCGGGCTTGCCGTCGAGCTGCTGTCCGGCGACCGCGTGGCCACCGTCGCCGAGCTCGCCGTGGAGCTCGGCATCGCCGACTGGCGGGCCGGGCTGACGCCGGCGCAGAAGGTCGAGCGGCTGGAGGAGCTGGCCGCGGGCGGCCGCCGGGTGCTGATGGTGGGCGACGGGCTCAACGACGCCCCCTCGCTGGCGGCCGCCTATGCCTCGCTGTCACCCTCCAGCGCGGTGGACATCAGCCAGACGGCCGCCGATGCGGTCTTCCAGGGTGAGGCCCTGGAGCCGGTCCTCGAGCTGCTGGAGCTGGCGCGCCGTGCCGAGCGCCACGTCCTGCAGAACTTCGCCCTCTCCTTCGGCTACAATCTCCTGACGGTGCCGCTCGCCGTCCTCGGTTTCGTCACCCCGCTGGTGGCAGCCATTGCCATGAGCTCGAGCTCGCTGCTGGTGGTCGGCAACGCGCTCCGCCTCGGCCTTGCCGGCAGGCGGGGGCGGACGTGAGCGGCCTGCTCTACCTGATCCCGATCGCCCTGGTCCTGGGCCTGCTCGGCCTCGGCGCCTTCGTCTGGGCGCTGCGCAGCGGCCAGTATGACGACCTCGACGGCGAGGCGGCGCGGATCCTCTTCGACGAGGAGGATGACCATGGCGGGGAGCCGCGCGCGCACTCCTGAGGCCGGCGCTGCCTGATCGGAAGCGCTGCGCGCGGCCTTTCTCCTCTTCCTCGCTCGGTTGGCGGTGCGAGGGTGGCCGCAGGGACGCCACCTCGCGGGGCGCGGCGGCCGCGCCACGCCCTGCCTGACGCGCGGCACCATCGCCGGGGCTGCGATTGCGCTCGAGGGGGAGCCGTTCTAGGTGTGGCGGCGTGGCCCTTCGGGGCAGGCACCAACCAGCGCAGAGCGCGCGGCGGCCTGGACGCTCCTCGCGGCCGCGCGGGCAGAGGAGCACGCCCGTCGCGATGACTTCCCAGATCGCCGTTCCGACTCTCGAGGAGATCCGTGCCGCCCGCCAGGCGCTGCGCGGCCGCGTCGCCCTCACGCCCGTTCTCGACTGGGACGGCCCCGAGTTCCGGGCGCTTCTACCGGAGGGTACCAGGGTCAATCTCAAGCTCGAGCTGTTCCAGCATACCGGCAGCTTCAAGGCGCGCGGCGCGCTGACCGTCATGACCGGCCTGTCCCGCGAGGCGCTGGAGCGCGGCGTCACCGCGGTCTCGGCCGGCAACCACGCCATTGCCACCGCCTGGGCCGCCAGGGAGCTGGGCAGCCACGCCAGGGTGGTGATGTTCAAGAGCGCCAATCCGGCGCGCATCGCCAAGGTCCGCCGCTACGGCGGCGAGGTGGTGATCGCCGACGACGTGGCCGGCGCCTTCGCCGAGGCCGAGCGGATCGAGCGCGAGGAGGGACGCACCTTCGTCCACCCCTACGAAGGGCCGCGCACCGCGCTCGGCACCGCCACGATCGGCCAGGAATGGCTGGAGCAGGCGGGCGGGCTCGATGCGGTGATCGTTCCGGTCGGTGGCGGCGGGCTGCTGGCCGGCATCTCGGCGGCGGTCGGGCAGGCCAGCCCCTCGACCCGCGTCTTCGGTGTGGAACCCTTCGGCGCCGACAGCATGTGGCGCAGCTTCGAGGCCGGCGAGCCCCGCGCCATCGACAAGCCGCGGACCATCGCCGACAGCTTGGGCGCTCCCTTTGCGCTGCCCTACAGCTTCGGCCTGTGCCGCCGCTTCACCGAGGAGATCGTGCGCATCGAGGACGCGGCCATGCAGCGCGCCATGGCGCTGCTTCTCGACGGGCTCAAGCTCGCCTGCGAGCCGGCCGGCGCTGCCGCCACCGCGGCCCTTCTCGGGCCGCTGCGCGAGCGCCTCGCCGGCAAGCGGGTGGGCATCATCGTGTGTGGCTCCAATATAGATCTCGACAGCTACACGAAGCTTTTGGCCGCAGCCCCGGACGCTTGACGGGGGCGGGCCGCATCGCCACCACGAGGACCATGGCGGAACTGCTGGAACACGAAGCCGGGACGCGGGGCGAGGGGCCCCTGTCCGGAGGAGCATCGCTCAAGGGTGCGGCGCTGGTGCGCAGCCTGCTGCCGCGCCTGCCCAACGAATCCGGTGTCTACCGGATGCTCGACGAGAAGGGCGAGCTGCTCTACGTCGGCAAGGCTGCCTCGCTCAAGAAGCGGGTCGCCGCCTATGCCAGCCCGCACAAGCTCACCGCCCGCCTGCAGCGCATGGTGGCGCTCACGCGCTCGATGGAGTTCGTGACCACCGGCAGCGAGGTCGAGGCGCTGCTTCTCGAGGCCAACCTCATCAAGCGGTGGAAGCCCGCCTTCAACATCGTCCTGCGCGACGACAAGAGCTTCCCCTACATCTATCTGCGTCGCGACCACGAATGGCCGATGATCGGCAAGCAGCGCGGGGCGCGACGCGAGGGCCGCGAGTATTTCGGCCCGTTCGCCTCGGCGGGCGCGGTCAACGAGACGCTCAACGCGCTGTTGCGGGCCTTCCCGCTCAGGAGCTGCTCCGACAGCATCTTCGAGAACCGCACGCGGCCCTGCCTGCAGTACCAGATCAAGCGCTGCACCGCGCCCTGCGTCGGACGGATCGGGCGCGAGGATTACGAGCGGCTGGTGGGCGAGGTGCGGGCCTTCCTGACGGGCCGCTCGCGCGACGTCCAAGAGCGGCTCCAGGACGAGATGGCGAAGGCCGCCGAGCGGCTGGATTTCGAGACGGCGGCGGTGCTGCGCGACCGGCTCAAGGCGCTGGCCCATATCAGCAGCCGCCAGGGCATCAACACCGACGCCGTCGAGGATGCCGACGTGATCGCCGCCCACGAGGAGGGCGGGCAGGTCTGCGTCCAGGTGTTCTTCTATCGGGGCGGCCGCAACTACGGGAACCGCGCCTACTACCCGGCACACACCCGCGACAGCGATCTGTCCGAGATCCTCGAGGCGTTCCTCGTGCAGTTCTACAGCGAGCGCCAGCCGCCGCGGCTGGTGCTGCTCGCCGGGCGGGTGGCCGAGCAGGAGCTGGTGGCCGACGCCCTGGGCGTGCGGGCGGGCCGGAAGGTCGAGATCGCCGTGCCGCAGCGCGGCGAGAAGCGGCAGCTGGTCGAGATCGCGCTGGGCAATGCCCGCCAGGCGCTGGCCCGCCGCCTCGCCGACGCCGATGCGCAGGGCCATCTCCTGGAGGAGCTGGCCCGGCGCCTGGGCCTGGCTGCCGCGCCGCGCCGTATCGAGGTCTACGACAACAGCCACATCCAGGGCAGCCATGCGGTCGGCACGTTCATCGTCGCCGGTCCCGAGGGCCTCGACCGCAAGGCCTACCGGACCTTCAACATCAAGGACAGCGAGCTTCGCCCCGGCGACGACTATGCGATGATGCGCGAGGTGCTGCGGCGGCGCTTTGCCCGGCTGGTGAAGGAGGATCCCGGCCGCCAGGCCGAGGGCTGGCCCGACCTGGTGATCCTCGACGGCGGCGCCGGCCAGCTCGCTGCCGGCTGCGAGGTGCTGGGGGATCTCGGGCTGGGGGATCTGGCGCTGGCGGCGGTTGCCAAGGGGCCGGACCGCGACGCAGGGCGCGAGCGTTTCTTCCTCCCGGGACGCGAACCCTTCATGCTGGACCCGCGCGACCCCGTGCTCTACCTTGTGCAGAGACTTCGTGACGAGGCGCACCGTTTTGCGATCACCACGCATCGCGGGCGGCGCGCAAAGACGATCGGGCGCTCGGCGCTCGACGAGGTCCCGGGGATCGGAGCCAAGCGGAAACGGGCCTTGCTCAATCATTTCGGGTCGGTCCGCGGTGTCGCCCAGGCCGGGCTTCTCGATCTCGAGCAGACGCCAGGCGTCAGCAAGGCCGTCGCCAAGGCGATCCATGACCACTTCCACGACAGCCGCTGAGAGCGCCCGCCTCGCAATGCTCACCAGTGCGCCCAATCTTCTGACACTGTTTCGGGTAGTGCTGATCCCGATGCTGGTCGGCCTCTTCTATGTCGACGGCACATGGGGTCGCTACGCCGCCTGCCTGGTCTTCACCATCGCCGCCGGCACCGACTATGTGGACGGCTGGCTGGCCCGGAGCTGGCAGCAGCAGTCGGCCTTCGGCCGCTGGCTCGACCCTGTCGCCGACAAGATGCTGGTGACCGCCACCGTGCTGATGCTGGTCGGTTTCGAGCGGGCGCCGCTGCTCCCGGCCATGGTGATCGTGCTGCGCGAGATCATGGTCTCGGGCCTGCGCGAGTACATGGCCGAGGTTGCCGTCGGCCTGCCGGTGAGCAAGCTCGCCAAGTGGAAGACGGCCGTGCAGATGGCCGCCATCGGCGTCCTCCTCGTGGGCGAAGCAGGGCCGGTCTGGCTGCCGCTCGAGGCGATCGGCTGGTGGGGCCTGTGGGCCGCGGCCTTGCTGACGCTGGTGACCGGCTGGGACTATCTCCAGGCCGGCATTCGTCACATGCTGGGCGACCGGCGCAAGGGGCCGCTGCCGCACGCCGAGAAGATCACCCCGGCGCGCTGAGCGCCGCAAGCCTTCGAGGGGGGCCGCGATGAAGGTCCGCTATTTCGCCTGGCTCAGGCAGCGCACCGGCTGCGCCGAGGAAGAGGTGAGCCTGCCGGCCGCGGTTCGCACGGTGGGCGATCTCATGCACTGGCTGGGCGAGCGCCACCCGCGTTTCGCCGAGGCCTGCGCCTCGGCCGGCGTGGTGCGCTGCGCCGTCAACCAGGACTATGTGAGCACCGACGCCCCCGTCGCGGCCGGCGACGAGGTGGCCTTCTTCCCGCCGGTGACGGGCGGCTGATGATCCGGGTGCAGGCCGAGCGGTTCGAGCCCGGCGCCGAGCTCGCAGCCTTCGCGAAGGGTCGCCAGGACGTCGGCGGTATCGCCACTTTCGTGGGGCTGGTGCGCGAGGACAAGGAGCATGGCCGGGTCCGCGCCATGACCCTCGAGCATTATCCCGGCATGACCGAGCGGAAGCTCGAGGAGATCGCCCTCGAGGCGAACCGCCGCTGGCCGCTGCTCGACCTCCTGGTGATCCACCGCCATGGTCGCATGGAGCCGGGCGAGCCCATCGTCCTGGTGGCCGTGGCCTCCAGCCACCGCGAGGACGCCTTCGCCGCCTGCTCCTTCCTGATGGACTGGCTCAAGACCAAGGCACCTTTCTGGAAGCTCGAGGAAACCGACGAGGGCGAGCGCTGGGTCGACGCCCGAGCGAGCGACGATGCCGCCGCGGCGCGCTGGCAGGAGCCCGGCCAGGGCTGAGGAGCCGGTGAGCGAGCGGGCGACGGGGCGGCGCAAGGCGCTGCGCGCGGCTTGCGTTCACCGGGCCTTCAGCTTTCACCGGCATTCTGCTGGGGTGGGACTGCGCCGTCGCAGCGGCGTGGCAGCGCGCCTGCTCCACCACCCGCGAGGATGGCACGGGAGGGGTTAACGAAGGGCGGGCCGGTGCCGGGTTTGTGGGGTGAGCTTCATGGCCTGTCTGCCAGGCACCGCCGCCAACCCCCGAAGACAAAAAAGACAGCCGCGCGCAGCGCCTTGGTCGGCTCCGTCGGCGGAGACCGGCTTCGGCGCTTGTCCGTTGAGCGGATCTTCATCTCTTCCGGCAATCCTGCTGGGGTGGGACTCCGCCGCCGCATCGACGTGGGGCGCGCCTGCTCCACCACCCGCGAGGATGGCACCGGAAGGGTTAACGAAGTGTGGGCCGGTGCCGGGTCGGTGGGGTGAGCTTCATGGCCTGCGTGCCGGGCGCCGCCGCCAACCCCGGAAAATGAGAAAACCAGCCGCGCGCAGCGCCTTGGTCGGCTCCGTCGGCGGAGACCGGCTTCGGCGCTTGTCCGTTGAGCGGATCTTCATCTCTTCCGGCAATCCTGCTGGGGTGAGACTCCGCCGCCGCATCGACGTGACGGCGCGCCGGTTCCATCATCCGTGAGAATGGGACGGGAGGGGTTAACGAAGGGTGGGCCGGTGCCGGGTCTGTGGGGTGAGCTTCATGGCCTGCCTGCCAGGCGCCGCCGCCAACCCCGGAAGATAAAGAGAGCCAGCTGCGCGCGGCGTCTCGCATGGCACCGCCGGCGGGGGCCTGCGCCGCCCGCTCACATCGTCGGCCGCGTCCGCGGGGCAGCTTGCGGCGATTGGCTGCGGCAGGCGGTTCCGGCAGAGCGGCGGTCCCTTTAGCCCAGGGCAGCGAGGGCGGCGTGCAGATAGACCCGGCTGCGGGTGCGCCAGTGGCCGGGGCCGTGGCGGCCCGGCTCGCTGATGTGCCAGGCCATGAGCTTGGCGCGCAGCGTTGCCCGCCGGGCGCGGTAGAAGGCGAGGAGGGTGGCGGGCGCGGGGTCGCCGGTGATCTCCCGGTAGACGGCGAGGAACGCCGGCCCCACGGTGGTGCCGCCCAGCAGGTCGGTTTCGAGGCCCAGGAAGGCCAGCTCATCGAGCGGGTCGAGCAGGCGCAGCGCTTCGTCGAACTCGAGGCAGTCGATGATCGCCGGCGGCTCGCCCAGCCAGACATGCTCGGGCCGCAGGTCGCCGTGACCTTCGACGATGCGGCCGCCGGCCGCCCGCTCGAGGAGCAGCGGCGCCAGGGAAGCGAGCGCTTGCTCCAGTCGCCGGGCGAGCAGCGCCACGTCGTCGGCCGGCAGATCCGGGACGGCGGCGGCGAGTGAGGCCAGGGTGTCGCGGGTGCGGCGGCGCAGGTCGTCGAGCGATTCTTCCGGCGTCAGCAAGGAGGGCGGAGCCGAGCGGTAGAAGCCGGCCAGCAGACGCGCGGCGCTGCGCAACGCAGCCTCGGGGACACTCCCTCTGGCGATCAGCCGGTCGAGAAACAGCATGGCGTCGAGCCGGCGCATCTGCACGAGCCAGTCGACCGGCTCGCCGTCGCCGCCGAGCCGCAGCCGGCCGTCCGTGCGGCGTATCAGCGGCACGACGCCCAGATAGACGTCCGGGGCGAGGCGGCGGTTCAAGCGCAGCTCCGCCTCGCAGTCGCGCCGGCGAAGCTCGATCGTGCTGAAATCGAGGAAAGGATAGCGCACCGGGCGCTTGAGCTTCCAGGCGTGCGCGCCGGCGAGGAACACCCAGGCCATGTGGGTGTCCAGCCGCTGCACCGAGGTGGGGCGATCGGGGTAGCTTGCAGGATCGCCCAGGAAGGCGAGCCTTTCCTCGGTGCCGTCGCCGGCGGCTGGCATAGCCATCTAGGCCTCATCGCAAAGCGTAAAGTTCACCGCCGATGCGATCTTGAGGTTATGCACGGGCGCATCAGGGGGTAGAGTGAAGGATGGTGCAGCCTATCACCATTGCACCCGGTCGGGAGGCAGGATGGAGTGCCGCACGCTCCACGCACGTATCGAGCCGCTAGGCCTCGAGGGAATGCTTGCCCTCCCGCCGCAGCCGGCGGGCGTCGTGCTGTTCGCCCATGGCAGCGGCAGCAGCCGCTTAAGCCCGCGCAACCGCCACGTCGCGGAGACGCTGCAGCAGGCGGGCCTCGCCACGCTGCTGTTCGACCTGCTGCGCGCGGAGGAGGCTGGCGATCGGCGGCTGATCTTCGATATCCCGCGGTTGACCACCCGCCTGCGCGAGGCGGTCGCCTGGGTGGAGGCTTGCGAGGCGGCCCGCGACCTTCCGCTGGGTTTCTTCGGCTCCAGCACCGGAGCCGCCGCCGCCCTTCTCGCTGCCGCGGAACCATCCTCGGGCATCGCTGCCGTGGTGTCGCGCGGCGGGCGCGTGGATCTCGCGGGCGAGGCGCTGGCCCGGGTTCGAGCACCGACGCTGCTGATCGTGGGCGCGCTCGACGAGGAGGTCCTCGAGCTCAATCGTGTCGCGCTCGCGATGCTGGCCTGCCCGGCACGGCTGGCGATCGTCCCCGGCGCCAGCCATCTGTTCGAGGAGCCGGGCACGCTGGAGCAGGTCGCCGCCATGGCTGCCGCCTGGTTCCGTACGCAGTTCGGCCAAGCCCCAAGCCCGGAGATCCACCATGTTTGCTGACCGCAGGGCGGCCGGCCGCGCGCTCGCGGTGCGGCTGGAGCATTTGCGCGATCAGGATGTCGTCGTCCTCGCCTTGCCGCGCGGCGGCGTACCGGTCGGCTACGAGGTCGCCAAGGCGCTCGACGCGCCGCTCGACGTGCTGCTGGTCCGCAAGATCGGCACGCCGCTGCAGCCCGAGCTGGCGGCCGGTGCGGTGGTCAATGGGGCCCATCCGGTGGTGGTTCTCAACGAGGACGTGGTGCAGGCCTACGCCATCGACGACGACTACCTTCAGGCCGAGGTGGAGCGCCAGGCCGAGGAGATCGAGCGGCGCCGGCGACGCTACTGCGCCGGCCATCCGCCGGTCGACGTGACCGGGCGCGTGGCCGTCGTCATCGACGACGGGATCGCCACCGGGGCTACCGTGCGCGCGGCGCTGCAGGCGGTGCACCGGCTGGGCCCCCGCCGGCTGATCCTCGCGGCACCCGTGGCACCGCCCGAGAGCGTCCGCCGGCTGCGCCGCGAGGCGGACGAGGTTGTGGTGTTGGAGACGCCCGCCGCGTTCGCCGCCATCGGCCAGTTCTACAGGGATTTTCACCAACTCGAGGACATCGAGGTGATCGAGCTGCTCGACGACCGCGCCCGCGAGCTGGCGCCGCGCGGCGGTCAGCCCGCCGCACCCGCCTGACGCGAGCCCAGCCTTTCGGGGGATCTCCGCATGCCTTTTCTTACGCTCACCCTCATCGGCGAGGACCGGCCCGGCCTCGTGGAGCTGCTCTCCGAGCGTATCGCCGGTGGCGGTGGCAACTGGCTCGAGAGCCGGATGGCCCGGCTCGGTGGGCGATTTGCGGGGGTTCTTCTCGTGGAGGTGCCCGCCGAGGGCGTCGTGGGGCTGGGCGACGCGCTGCGCAAGCTCGAGGGCCAGGGCCTGCGGGTGACGGTCGAGGAGGGTGGGGGCGAGCCGGCGCCGGCGCCGCTGCGCACGCTGGAGCTGGCCCTGGTGGGGCACGACCGGCCGGGCATCGTCCGCGACGTGGCGCGGGTGCTTGCGGCCCGGCAGGTGGGGATCGAGGAGCTGGAGACCGGTGTGGAGAGCGGCTCGTTCTCGGGCGAGGCGCTGTTTCGTGCGCGGGCGAGGCTCACTCTGCCGGCCGGCCTCTCGCCGGAGGAGCTGCGGATGGCGCTCGAGACGCTCGCCAACGAGCTGATGGCCGATCTCACGCTGCAGGAGCCGCCGGCAGCGTGAGACGGCGCCGGCTCAGCGCGAGCCGGTGATGTATTCCCGCATCGCATCGGCCTCGAGCTGGATCTCGTCGAGGCGGTGCTTCACGAGATCGCCGATACTGACGATGCCGCAGAGCATGCCGGCGCCGTCCACCACCGGGATGTGGCGAATGCGCCGCTCGGTCATGACCGCCATGATGGCGGTCACCGGGTCGCTCGGCGAGCAGGTCACCACCTCGTGGGTCATCATCTCGCGGAGCGGCCGCTCGAGGACGCGCACGCCCTGGTCGACGAGAATGTTCATGATGCCGCGGTCGGAGACGATCCCCTCGATGGCGCGGCCGTCCGTGGACACCACGAGGGCGCTGATCCGGAGCTTTCGCAGGCTGCGCAGCGCGTCGCCCACCGTCTGCTCGCCGCGGATCGTGCGGACCTCGGATCCCTTGCGCGCGAGGATCGTCTCGATGTCCATCACCGCCTCCCTCGTTGGGCACTGCCGGCGGCCGCGCGAGGGCGGAGCCGGCAATCTGGAGGGTGCCCGCGGGACAGCGCCGGGTCAACCGCCCTGCGCTGCCACTCAGCCCGTGAACGTGGTCTTGTAGCTCTCGCGCAGGACGTTCTTTTGCACCTTGCCCATGGTGTTGCGGGGCAGGGCGTCGACGAAGAACACCTTCTTGGGCTGCTTGAACTTGGCGAGCCTTCCGGCGAGCGGGCCGGTGATGTCGGCCTCGGCGGGCTTTGCGCCCGGCTCGGGCACCACCACCGCCACCACGCCCTCGCCGAAGTCGGGATGCGGCACGCCGATCACCGCCGACTCCACGACACCCGGCAGGCCGTCGATCTCGCTCTCCACCTCCTTGGGGTAGACGTTGAAGCCGCCGGAGATGATGAGATCCTTGCCGCGCCCCACGATGTGGACATAGCCGCGCTCGTCCACCATGCCGAGATCGCCGGTGATGAAGAACCCGTCCACCCGGAACTCGGCCATGGTCTTCTCGGGATTGCGCCAGTAGCCCTTGAAGACGTTGGGGCCCTTGACCTCGAGGACGCCGATCTCGCCCTGCGCCAGGTGCTTGCCGGTCTCGGGATCGGCCACGCGCAGCTCCACCCCCGGCAGCGGGAAGCCCACCGTGCCCGGCCGGCGCTCTCCGTCATGGGGGTTGGAGGTGTTCATGTTGGTCTCGGTCATGCCGTAGCGCTCGAGGATGGCGTGGCCGGTGCGCTCCTCGAACTGCCGGTGCGTCTCGGCGAGCAGCGGTGCCGAGCCCGAGACGAACAGGCGCATGCGGGCACAGGCCTCGCGGGTCAGGCGCGGGTCGGCCAGCATGCGGGTATAGAAGGTGGGCACGCCCATCATCGCGGTCGCCCGCGGCAGCATGGCGAACACCGAATCGGGGTCGAACCTCGGCAGGAACAGCATCGAGGCGCCCGCCGAGATGATCGTGTTGGTGGCCGTGAACAGGCCGTGCGTGTGGTAGATCGGCAGGGCGTGGAGCAGCCGGTCCTCGGCGGTGAACCGCCAGTAGCCGGCCAGCACCTCGGCATTGGAGGCGAGATTGCCGGCGCTGAGCATCGCTCCCTTGGAGCGGCCGGTGGTGCCCGAGGTGTAGAGGATCGCCGCCAGATCCTCGCGGCTGCGCTCGGGCTCCGCGAACTCGGCCGGGGACGCCGCGATGGCCTCGGCCATGCTGCCCTCGCCGTCCTGGCCCAGGGTCAGAACCTCGGCACCGATCTTCCCGGCCAGCGGCTCGATGGCCTCCCGCTCGGCCGGGCGGCAGACCACCACGCGCGGCTCCGCGTCGCCCAGGAAATACTCCATCTCGGCGGGGGTGTAGGCGGTGTTGAGCGGCAGGTAGACGGCACCCGCGCGCACCGTGCCCAGATAGAGAAAGAGGTTCTCGGGGCTCTTCTCGACATGGACAGCCACCCGGTCGCCGGGCTGCACGCCGCGGGCCGCCAGCGCGTTGGCGACCTTGCCGGAGAGCTCCACCAGGTCGGCGTAGGTGAAGACGCGTCCGTCGCCGCTCTCGAGGAACGTGCGGGTCAGATCCGCGGGGAAGCGCTGGCGGAGGATCGAAAAGAGCGT
The DNA here is from genome assembly GCA_033875255.1 of Geminicoccaceae bacterium 1502E. Classification (GTDB taxonomy): domain Bacteria; phylum Pseudomonadota; class Alphaproteobacteria; order Geminicoccales; family Geminicoccaceae; genus Marinimicrococcus. Next base: position 38,915 of record JAWZSN010000023.1, read on the forward strand.
CTCGGTCATTGCGGATGGGGCCCGTTCAAGCTGAGGCGGTGCCGGAGGGCAGGCTGCAACGACCGGCATACAACCGGCCGATGGCCTTGCGCAACTCGCGCTGCCCGGCTCACAGGAGAACCAGCGCCAGGCCCGGGAACAGCAGGACCAGCAGCAGCACGACGAGCTGCAGTCCCACGAACGGCCCGAAGGAGCGGTAGATGTCCACCAGCGTGATGTGCGGCGGCGCCACGCTCTTGAGGTAGAAGGCGGCGGGGCCGAAGGGCGGCGAGAGGAAGGAGACCTGCATGTTGATGCAGAACAGCACGCCGAACCAGATCGGATCGTAGCCCAGCGCCTTGATGATCGGCACGAACACCGGCATGCACAGCAGCACGATGCCGATCCAGTCCATGAACATGCCGAGCACCAGGAAGACCAGCATCATCAGGGCGATGATGGCGAGCGGCGGCACGTCGAGGCCGGTGATGAGCTGGGAGGCGTAGGCGGGCCCGCCGGCGAGGCTGTAGGCGCCGATCAGCGCGGAGGCGCCGAAGGTCACCCACAAAAGCGTGCCCACCGAGCGGAAGGTCTGGGTCAGCGCCTCGATGAACATGGCCAGCGTGAGCTCGCGGCGCAGGGCCACGATCAGCAGCGTGCCCACCACGCCCATGCCGGCCGCCTCGGTGATCGAGGTGACGCCGCCATAGATCGAGCCCAGCACCACGGTCGCCAGCAGGATCGGGGGCACAATGCCGCCGCTGTGCCGCAGGCGCTCGACCAGACCCATCTCGGCCAGGTCCAGCTCGCGCGGCGCCAGCGAGGGATCGATGCGGCAGCGGATCATGATGTAGGCGATGTAGAGCCCGCCCATCATCAGCCCCGGGATCACCGCCGCCACGAACAGGCCGCTGATCGAGACCTCGGCCACCAGGCCGTAGACGATCAGCACGATCGAGGGCGGGATCATCGTGCCAAGCGAGCCGCCGGCGCAGATCGTGCCCATCGCGAGGTTCTGGTTGTAGCCCAGCCGCAGCATCTGCGGTAGCGCCACCAGGCCCAAGAGCACGATCTCGCCGCCGATAATGCCCGACATGGCCGCCATCAGGATGGCCATGACGGTGGTCACCACCGCCACGCCGCCGGTGATGCGGCCGGTCCATACCTTGAGCGCGTCGTACATGTCGCGCGCGATTCCGCTGCGCTCCATGAGCGAGGCCATGAGGATGAACATCGGCACCGACACCAGCACATATTCGGTGGTCAGCGAGTAGATGCGCTGCATCAGGATGCCGAGGCCGGGAATGCCGAAGTTCAGGTAGGCCAGCGCCACGCCGAGGGTCCCGGTGGCGAAGGCCATCGGCACGCCGCAGGCGAGCAGGAACAGCAGCCCCGCCAGCAGCAGGACCGAGATGAGCTCGATACCCATGGGCTGGCTCAGGCCTCCCGTCGCTTGAGGACGTCGACGACGAAGTTGTTGATCGCCTGGACGGCGATCAGCACGGCCACCACCAGGATCAGCGGCTTCATCACCGCCGGGATGGGCGGGTTCCACACCGTGCCGTAGCGCTCCCAGCTGAGGAGCGCGCGGGAGGCCGATTTATAGCCGCCCACGGTGATGCCGAGGCAAAAGACGAGGACGCAGGCCAGGCCCACCAGGTCGAGCACCCGGCGCAGCCGCGGCGGCGCCAGATCGTAGATCGGCGTGATGGCGATGTGCTCGCGCCGCTGCATGGTGAAGAGACCGGCGAACAGATAGCCGACGCCGCCCATGAACATCGACAGCTCGTTGGCCCAGTAGGTCGGCGCATTGAAGAGATAGCGGACGATCACCTCGTAGAAGATCGCGCAGACGATGATGGCGAAAAGCCACATCGTGAGGCGCGCCACGAGGATGCTGAAGCGATCGACGAAGGTCCGCTCGTCGGCCGCGGGAGCCTGGTGTTCCATGCGCGCTCCGCAAGGCTGCCGGCGCCGCAGCGGCGCCGGCGTCGAGGGCTCAGCTCAGCACGCCGATCCGCTTCATGAAGGCGATGCTGCTGGAGAAGGCTTGCTCGGAGGCGGGCGTCTTGGTGGCCCATTCCTGCCAGACCGCCTGGGCCGCCTCGCGGTAGGCCCGGCGCTCCTCGGGCGACCAGTCGATCAGCTCGACGCCCTCTGCGGCCAGCTTGCGGGCGGTCTCGGCATTGGCGACCCTGGTGAGCATCATGCGCTGGAACTGGCAGCGCTGCAGCGCCACCTCGATGATCCGCTTGATGTCGTCTGGCAGCTCGCTCCACTTGTCGAGGTTGATGGCAAGATGGTCGAGCGGCATCGAGTGGAAGCCGGGATATGTGGTGAACTTGGCGATCTCGTAGAGGCCGAGGCTGTTGTTGGTGGCGAGTGTCGCCGCATCGGCCCCGTCCACCACGCCGGTCTGCAGCGCGGTGAAGACCTCGCCGAAGTCCATGACCACCGGCTTGGCGCCCAGCTTGGCGAAGATCTCTGTCTGCATGCCGGGCGGGCAGCGGAACTTCCAGTCCTTGAGGTCGGCAAGGCCGCGGATCGGCTTGGTCGCCACGAGGCTCTCGGTGATGTCGCCCCAAAAGCCCACCATGTGCATGCCGAAGCGCTCGTAGAGCGGGTCGGCGATCTCGCGGCCGCCGCCGATCTCCAGCCATGCCACCATCTGGTCGGGCGTGTCGTAGCCGCCCAGCATGTCGCCGAAGGCCTGGAAGGCGGGGTCCTTGCCGCTCAGATAGGCGGCACCGGTCATGTCGCCGTCGAGAATGCCGGTGGAGGCCGCGTCGAAGGTCTCCACCGACTTCACCACCGAGGCGCTGGTGAACGATTCGATCTTCAGGCGGCCGCCCGACATGTCCTCGCAATCCTTGCAGAAGGCGAGGAATGTCTTGCCGGGCACGGATTCGGCGGTGTGGTGCGTCTGGATACGAAGGGTGAAGTCGGCGGCCCGCGCGATGCGGGGAGCGGCAATCGTGGCACCGAGGGCCGCCGTTGCGGCACCGGCAGCCAGCGCCGAACGGCGCGTGAGCTTGCCCATATTTGTCCTCCCTGACTTGCCCGTCCGGCAGTGGTCACGGCCGCGAGCATGAGGACCTTAAGGGCGCGCCGGTGAGGAGACAAGAAGCCGCCGCGCCCGATGCGGCGCGGCGGCGGTGCGCCTCAGACCCGCGGGAGGCCGCAGACCGGGCGCAGGCGGGTGCCCACCCAGCTTCCGGCGAAGGCCGCCACCAGCCACAGCCAGCCGTGCAGGCTGCCCGAGGCGATGCCCGAGAAATAGGCGCCGATATTGCAGCCATAGGCGAGGCGGGCGCCGTAGCCCAGCATCAGCCCGCCGATGATGGCGGTCAGCACGTCGGCGCGGGAGAGATTGAGGCGCGGGCGGAACCTGCCGGCGAGGATCGCCGCCAGGAGCGCGCCGCCGACAATGCCGAAATCCATCACCGAGGTGATGTCGGTCCAGACGGAGGCCTGCAGTGCCGCCGTCTGCGCCGGTGCCGCCCAGTAGTCCCAGAAGGCCACGTCGCCGCCCAGCGCGTCGAGGATCTTGGCCCCCCAGAGGGCGAAGGCCGAGGTGACGCCCCAGGGGCGGCCGGCCAGCAGCAGCGTGACGAAGTTCAGCACGGCGAGCGCCAGCGCGCCCCACAGGATCGGCCAGGGCCCGCGCAGCAGGTTCGGCCGGGAGGAGCCCGCCGGCCCGGCCGTGCCGCGCTTCGCATCGATCCGCCACGCAACGGCGGCGATGACGGCGAAGAGGGCGAGATTGACGAGCAGTGCCGGGCCGAGGCCGAGGCTGGTGACCACCGAGACCGGCGGCAGCGAGGGCAGGGTGAACCAGAAGCCCAGATGGGAGGTGGCCACCACCGAGCCCGCGATGAAGCCCGCGAGCGTCAGCAGCATGCGGGTGCTGCCGCCGCCGGCGGTATAGAGCGTGCCCGAGGCGCAGCCGCCGCCGAGCTGCATGCCGATGCCGAAGATGAAGGCGCCCACCACCACGCTGGTGCCGAGCGGTGCCAGGTTGCCCGAGAGCGGCTGGCCGAAGATCTCGCCCGCGGCGAGAGCCGGGAAGAACAGCAGCACCGCCACGGCCAGCATCGCCATCTGGGCGCGCAGGCCACGCCCGTCGCGCTCCACCACGAGACGCCGCCAGGCCGAGGTGAAGCCGAAGCTCGCATGATAGAGGGTGGCGCCCAGCAGGCCGCCCACGAGGAACAGTGCGGCCATGCGCGGCCCGGCGGCATCGAGCGCGAGCCACGCGCCGGCCGCCAGCAGCAGGAGCGCTCCCGCGAGGGGGCCCGTGGCGAGGCGGCCGCGCGGCGCCGCACCCGAAATAACCGTTGCCAACTGTGCTTACTCCGAAAGCACGTCCAGATGCCGTGTTATCTGGTGGCGGCGTCCGTCCCGTCAAGGCGGGTGCGGGACGTGCGACGCCGCGTCCTGCCATGCTGGCAGAACCGCGGCGTATTTCGGAGTAGCGGTCGCGTGAGGCGGCTCAGTCGGCGGCTTCTGCCGGGGTCTCGAGCACCGGCGCCACGGCCTCCAGCTCTTCCGGCGGGATGTGGCAGAGGATCTTGTGGCCGCCGCCGAAGACGCGCTCGGGCGGCAGCTCGGTCTCGCAGATGCGCCCGAGCTTGCGCGGACAGCGGGTCTGGAAGGGGCAGCCGGGCGGCGGGCTGGTGGCCGAGGGCAGCTCGCCCTCGAGCAGGATGCGCCGTTTGCTTACCGAGGCGTCGGCCACCGGGGCGGCCGAGAGCAGTGCTTCGGTATAGGGGTGGTAGGGGGGCGAGAAGACCTCCTCCACCGTGCCCTGCTCGACGATCCGGCCCAGATACATCACCAGCACCCGGTCGGCGAGGTAGCGCACGAGGCCCAGGTCGTGGCTGATGAAGAGCAGCGTGGTGCCGTTGCGGCGCTGGATGTCCAGCAGCAGCCGGGCGATGGCGGCCTGCACCGAGACGTCCAGCGCGGAGACCGGCTCGTCGGCCACCACCACTCTGGGATCGCCGGCGAACGCACGGGCGATCGCCACGCGCTGCTTCTGCCCGCCCGAGAGCTGGCGCGGCCGGCGGTCGTGGAAGGCGCGCGGCAGGCGCACGAGGTCGAGCAGCTCCATCACCCGCGCGCGCACCGCCTCGCGGTCGCGCAGCCCGCCGAACCGGCGCACCACGCGGGCGATCTGGTAGCCCACGCTGTGGCTCGGGTTGAGGGTCTCGAAGGGGTTCTGGAAGATCATCTGGAGCAGGCCCACCGTGGAGGGCCGGCGCCGTTCCACCGGCACCGAGCCCACCTCCCGCCCGGCGAGGCGGATCTGCCCGTCGGTGGCCGTCTCGAGGCCCATCAGGACCTTGGCGAAGGTGGACTTGCCGCAGCCGGATTCGCCCACGATGGCCACCGTCTCGGCCTCGCGCGCGGCGAAGTCGATGGACTCGTTGGCCCGCACCGCCTGGCCCCCGCCGCCCTCGATCAGCGCTGCCAGCGGCTTCTCGGGCAGGGCGTAGTATTTCCTCAGGCCCTCCACCTCCAGCACCTTCTCGCCGGGGCTGGCGATGGCGGCCGGCATGCGGCGCGGCCGAGCGGCGGCCCAGTCGATCTCCTCGAAGCGCACGCAGCGCGCGGTGTGGTCCGGGCCGGCCTCGCGCATCGGGATGACGCCCCGATCGCAGCGGCCGGGCTCGAAGAAACCGCAGCGGGGATGGAAATTGCAGCCCGGCGGCCGCTCGCCGGGAAGGGGCAGGGTGCCCGGGATCGGCACCAGCGGGCGGGCGTTCTTGTCGGCGCCGGGCACCGGCACGGCGTTGAGCAGGCCGCGCGTGTAGGGATGGCGCATGGCGCCGAACACCGCGCCCACCCGCCCGGTCTCCACCGCCTCGCCGGCATACATCACGCAGACCCGCTCGCAGGTCTCGCGGATCAGGCCGAGATTGTGGCTGATGAACAGCACCGAGGTGCCGAGCTCGCGGGCGAGCCCGCCGATCAGCGCCACAATGCCGGCCTCCACCGTGACGTCGAGCGCCGTGGTGGGCTCGTCCAGGATGAGGAGGCGCGGCCGGCCGAGCAGCGCCATGGCGATCACCACGCGCTGCTGCTGGCCGCCGGAGAGCTGGTGCGGCCAGCTCTCCATGATCCGCTCCGGGTCCGGGAGCTGGACCCGCTCCAGCATCTCCAGCGCCTGCCGCCGCGCCTCACCGCGTCCGGCGCCGCCATGGATCATCGGCACCTCGGCGAGCTGCCGGCCGATGGTCATGGAGGGGTTCAGCGAGGCCATCGGCTCCTGGTAGACCATGCCGATCGCGCCGCCGCGCAGCCGGCGCAGCTCCTCGCCCTCCATGGCGAGCAGGTCGCGCCCGTCGAAGCGGATGCTGCCGTCGGCGATGAAGCCGGAGCGCCCTAGGTGACGCATGATGGCGAAGGCCACGGTGGACTTGCCGCAGCCCGACTCGCCCACCAGGCCCACGGTCTCGCCGCGCCCCACCTCGAGATCGAAGCCGCTCACCGCCGGCACGTCGCCGCTGCGGGTGCGGTAGGAGATGGAGAGGTTCCGGCACGCCAGCAGGGGCTCGCCCATCGCTTCAGTCCCGCAGGCTGATCTCTCGCAGACCGTCTGCGAGCAGGTTGAAGCCAAGCACCAGCGAGGTGATGGCGGCGGCGGGCAGCAGCGCCATGTGGCCGGCGAGGCTGCCCAGGGGCTGGGTCTCGGCGATCATCTGGCCCCAGTCCGGGTCCGGCGGCGGCAGGCCCAGGCCCAGAAAGCCCAGCATGGCGATGGTCACGGTGGTGTAGCCGAGCCTGAGACAGGCATCGACGATGAGCGGCCCGCGCACATTGGGCAGCAGCTCCACCAGCATGATGCGCCAGGGCCCCTCGCCGCGCGCCCGCGCCGCCTGGACGTAGTCGCGGCTCTTCAGGTCGAGGGCCAGGCCCCGGACGATGCGCATGATCCCGGGTGCCGAGGCGAAGGTCACCGCCAGCACGATGTTGAGGCCCGAGGCCCCCAGCCGGGTGATGACGACGATGTAGAGCACCATCACCGGGAAGCTCAGCAGCACGTTGGCGGCGAACGAGATCACCTCGTCGCGCCAGCCGCCGCGATAGCCCGCCACCAGCCCCATGAGCACGCCCGCCACATAGGCGCAGGCGGTGGCGAGGCTGGCCCATACCAGCACCCGCCGCGAGCCCCAGACCAGCCGCGAGAGCATGTCGCGGCCCTTGTGGTCGGTGCCCAGCCAGAACACGGTCTCGCCGTCGCGCGCCACGTCGCCCGGGAACTTGAAGGGCTCCATGGGGGTGTTCGGGTCGAGCAGGGGAAGCACCGGCGCCAGCAGCGCCAGCGTGGCCCAGAACAGCAGGATGCCGGCACCCGTCATGGCGATGGGGCTCTCGCGGAGCCGGCCCAGGGCGGCAAGCGGCCCGCGCCAGGCCGGCGCCGGCGCGACAGGCTGCGCCTCGTCCTCTTCCGGCAGCGGGTGCGAGAGCGCCATCAGGCGAACCTTATGCGCGGGTTGAGCAGCATGTAGCCGATGTCGGAGATGAACTGCGAGAGCACCGCCACGAACACCGCCACGAGCGCGCAGGCCTCGATGAGGTAGATGTCGCCGAAGGTGGCAGCGTCATAGAGAAGGGCGCCGAAGCCCTTGTAGGCGAAGAACACCTCCACCACGATCACGCCGGAGAGCAGCCAGTTGAGCTGCAGCACGATGATGGTGAAGGGGGCGATCAGCGCGTTCCTGAGCCCGTGCACGAGGATCACCCGCCGGCGCGGCAGGCCCTTGAGGATGGCGGTGCGGATATAGGGCGAGGTCATCACCTCGGCCATCGAGGCGCGCGTCATGCGGGCCACGTAGCCGAAGTCGTAGAGCACCAGGACCAGCACCGGCAGGACGAGCTCCAGCGGCGCGAAACCGCCCGCCATGCTGGAGGTGCCCGGCAGCCAGCCCAGCTTGAAGACCAGCAGGCCGGTGAGGAACGTCGCCGACGCGAACTCCGGCACGGAGGTGGTGACCACCGAGCCTATCGAGATGGCGCGGTCGGTGCGCGAGCCCTCGCGCATGCCCGCCAGCACGCCGAGTGCCAGCGAGATCGGCACCATGAGCGCGAAGACGCAGGCCGCGAGGATGCCGGTGGCGGCAAGGCGCGGCCAGAGGATCTCGGCGACCGGCACCTTGAAGCGCAGCGACTGGCCGAAATCCCCCTGGACCGCGTTCCAGATCCACTCGGTGTAGCGGACGAGGAAGGCGCGGTCGTAGCCGTTCTCGGCCAGCCACAGCTCGCGCTGCTCCACCGAGGAGTAGGGGCCCAGCACCTTGCCCGCCACGGCGAGCTTGTCGGTCTCGAAGATCGCAAAGAGGATCAGCGAGACCGTCACCATGATGAGCGCCATGGAGGCGAAGCGGCGGGCCGCCAGTCTCAGCACCGGCGGTCCTCTGGCAGCATCGCCTTCCGGGCGGTGGGGGTCACCCTCAGGCCGCCTCGTCGATCCACACGCCGTGAAACTCGTGATGCTGCATGGGATGCGCCTCGAGGCCCTTGATCCTGGGCGAGGCCACGAAGAACTTCGGGATCCAGATGGGCTGCACGATCACCGCATCCTCCTGGAGGATGCGCTCCACCTTCTTCATGACCTTCGAGCGCTCCTTGGGATCGACGATGGCCTCGGCCTCGTCGAGAGCCTTGTCGAACTCGGGATTGGCGTAGCCGGTCTCGTTCCACGGCACGCCCGAGCGGTAGCCCAGCGAGAGGGTCATGGTGCCCAGCGGCCGGTGCGCCCAGGAGGTGATGCCGAAGGGCGTCTTGTTCCAGATCTCCCAGTACTGCTCGGAGGGCATCATGTTGATGACCAGCTCGATGCCCGCCGGTGCCACCTGCTCCTTCAGGATCTCCAGCGCCTGCTGCTGCCAGGGGCCGGTGGTGTTGCCGCAGTCCACCGACAGGCGCAGCCCGTCGCCGTGGCCGGCTTCCGCCAGCAGCGCCTTCGCCTTCTCGTGATCCTGGACCGGCTTCTCCAGCTTGAAATACTCGGGGTGGATCGGCGCCACGTGGTGGTGCTCGCCATAGGCGGCGCGGCCCCCGTAGATCAGCCGCGGATAGGCGTCGACATCAACGCAGGCCTGGATCGCCTGCCGCACGCGCAGGTCGCTGAAGGGCTCGGCGTCCACCCGCATCCGCACGCAGGCGGTCTGCGCGGTCACCGCCTCGAGGATCATGGTCTTGGGCAGGCTCTCCGCCATGGGCAGGGAGCTCACGTCGAGATCGTAGGTCATGTCGACCTGGCCGGAGGCGTAGGCGGCGAGCTGGGCCGCCGAGGCCACGCCGTGGTCGATATAGACGATCTCGTCGAGGAAGACCTTCGGGCCCCAGTACGCGAAGTCGGGCACCCGGCGCAGCACCGCCTTGCGGCCGATCTCGAACTCCGCGAGCGTGAAGGGGCCGGTGCCCAGCGGGTTCTTCGAGAGATCGGCACCGGTCTCCTCGAAGCTTCGGTGCACGATGGCGCAGGGATAGGAATAGAGGTTCTCGGGCACCGAGAGCACCGGCTGGTCGAAATGCAGGCGCAGCGTGTGATCGTCCACCCGCTCGAGCGCCCCCTCGCGCATCCGCCGGCCGGTCTTGGGCTTGCCGTCCGCATCCGTCTCGCCGGTCTCGTATTCCTCGGTGAGACCGATGAAGAGGCCCTGGTTGGAGGAGCCGGTCTTCGGATCGAGCCAGCGGCGGAAGTTGAAGAGCACGTCCTCGACGTCGAAGGCGTCGCCGTTGTGCCACTTCACGTCCTGGCGCAGATGCAGCGTCCACGTCTTGAGGTCGTCGGAGACCTCCCAGCTCTCGGCCAGATGCGGGCGGGTGACGTTGTCGGGCCCGGTCATCGTCAGATATTCGACGATCTGCCGCGCCACGTTCGACTTCTCGGTCCAGTCGAAGAGGGCGGGATCGGTCATCTCCTGGACCGACATCGAGCAGCGCAGCGTGCCGCCCTCCACCGGCTGCCCCAAGGGCTCGGCGGCGGCGGGGTCCACGAAGCCCTCGCCCAGGATCCGCCCCGCCATGGCGTAGGCGGCGCCGGAGCCGACGCCGAGCAGGGTCACGGTGCGCAGGAACTCGCGCCGGTCGCACGCTCCCTCGCCGAGCCGCCGGCGCATCAGTGCCACGAGTGGGTGCGTCGCGTGCGTTCGCTTCATTGGCTCCTCCCGATCCCGCCGTGCCGTGCAGTCCTGGAAGACGCCGGGAGAGCCGCCAGCCCGCCCGTGTCCAGGTCTGCCTGTCGTATCGACACGGCCCCGGAACGCGACCGCGCCTCCTTCCGCACCGCTTCCGCAAGGGTGCCGTGGCACAACGGCGGAAACGAACGCAAACCATAGCCGTGCGCCAAACGTGGTGTCAAAGCAGCGCCTCTGGCGGCGTCATGCTCACAGCCAGACCAGCATGATGACGGCCGCCGCAACGCCGGCCAGGACGATCACGGGCAGGAACAGGCGCGAGCCGAAGCGGCCGCCGTGCCGGCGGTACGGGCGCCCGGGTCCTGGCGCCGTCATTGCGGCCGTCCTCGTGCGCGACGTCGTGCGGGCGCCGGGATGCTCAGCGTCCGGCCTGCAGATCGGCCTGCTCGCGCTGGAGGTAGGTGCGGGTCACTTCCGGCAGATGCGCGTGGAGCCATTCGGCCATCGCCTCTTCCTCGCGCAGGATGTCCCGGCAGACCGAGGCGATACGAGCCTCGCCGCAGACCTCCGCGGTGGCGACGAGCGCCATGTAGGCGCTGATCTCGAAATGCTCGAAGGTGTAGCCGGCCATGGCACCCTTGACGACCTCGTCGCCGGCGAACATGCCGCCGATCCCTTGTGCCATGGCGGTGAGCCTGCCCATGGCGTCCTTGGCGCCCGAGCTGTCGGCGCCGAGCGAGACGAGACATTCCTCGAGCCGGCCGGCCTGCGAGCGGGTCTCGTCCAGATGCTGGCGGAGCCGCTGACGCAGCTCGGGATAATGCTCCAGCCGCGAGGCCTGGCTATCCAGCATCGTCTCGGCCTGCCGCTCCATGGCGTGGGCGTCCTTGAGCCACTGAACAAGCCGATCGCGTGCGTCTGTCATGGGCCGTGCCTTCTGTGATTGCGGGCGCTCCGACAACGGCGCTTGGCGAAGCCGGTTCCCGGCTCGATGGGGGCATCGTCAGAAGGTGAGGAAAGCCGCCGTTTGCTGGCGGCGCCGGTCATGGCAAGATCGGCTGTCGCGGGGCAGCGGCGCTGGAATGCGGCCGGATGGCACGGCGAGCCAGGCGGCATCTCGAGGGTGAGCCTGCCCGATGGGGGCAGGGGAGGGAACGGTGACCGATCTAGCGACGATGCTGAAGGCCCGCGGCGTCCTGCTGATGGATGGCGGCATGGGCCAGGAGCTGCGCCGCCGCAGCCCGCTGGGCGATCATCCCTTGTGGTCGGCCAAGGTGATGGCGGAGCAGCCCGGCCTGGTACGCGCGCTGCACCGCGAGTTCATCGACGCCGGCGCGCGCGTCATCATCACCAACACCTATGCGACCTCCCGCCACCGGCTTGCCGCGGAGGGCATGGAGGAGCGCTTTGCAGAGCTCGTGACGCTGGGCGGGAGGCTCGCCTGCGAGGCGCGCGCGGAGAGTGGCCGGGAGGTGCTGGTCGCAGGCTCGCTGCCGCCGCTCCACGGCAGCTACCGGCCGGACCTGGTGCGCTCCTTCGAGGAGATCGCGCCGGTCTACCGCGAGCATGCCGAGCTGCTGGCGCCGCATGTCGACCTGTTGCTGTGCGAGACGATGTCGAGCGCCGAGGAGGCACGCGCAGCCGCCCACGCCGCCGCAACCACCGGCAAGCCGGTATGGGTCGCGTGGACCCTGAAGGACGGGGGCAGCACGGCGCTACGTAGCGGCGAGAGCCTGGACCGGGCCTGGGCGGCGCTCGACGGCATTCCCGTCGAGGCGGTGCTGGTCAATTGCTGCTCGCCCGAGAGCATCACCGCCGCCATGCCCGAGCTGGCGGCGCTGGGCCCGCCCGCCGGCGCCTACGCCAACGGCTTCGCCCCGATCCCGAAGGACTGGCTGGTCACGCAGGGCACCGCACGCCTCGGCCATCGCGACGAGCTGACGCCCGAAGCCTATTGCCGCCACGCCGCTCGCTGGATCGAGACGGGCGCCAGGATCGTGGGCGGCTGCTGCGAGGTCGGCCCCGAGCATATCAGGGCGATCCGAGAGATGCTGGAGGGGTGAAGGGGACCTCACCAGGCGACGCTTTCGTGCCGGAATAGGAACATTGCCGGACACGCAGCGGACCATGCCGTGGAGCGGGGAGAGCGGGATGAGATGGTTTCGGTTTCGCTGGCCGCAGCATGTGGATACCGGGCCCGTGACCTCCTACGTCCGGGAGAAGATGGGAGAGGCCTCCTGGTCTGATCCCGCGCAGCGGGACTACATCAGGATTCTCCGGCAGATCGAGGAGCTCCACGGCGGCCCCTTTCCCGGCGGCCTCGGCCGCATGGCATAGGCTGGGCACGCGCGTGCCTACCCCGTGGAGGCCGAGGTCATCCGGGCCGAGGTCATGGATGGCCGGGTGATCTCGGAGGAGGAGGCCCGCCGCGCCCTGCTGGCCCGAAAGGCCCAGCAGACGTTCCGGCAGGCGGGCGAGCGGACGCGGGAAGGCCGGGAGCAGGAGGCCCGGCAGGAGGAGGAGAGGCGCGCCTGGCTGGCGGCCGGCGGGCGGCCCTAGGGGCCGTCTCGAAGGGCTCGCGGCGACGGTCGGCCAACACCCGCGGCAGCCCATGCGCGCCCGCCGTCAGGCCATGCGCCGGGCGCATCTGGCGGGGTGATCCTGCTGGCGGTAGGAATGCTCATCTGCCGCAGGATGCGCCGCCATGACGCTGCCGCTCGCCAGTCGCGCCGCCGGACCGCCGGCACCTTTGCGGGGCGTCCTGCTCATGGTGGCCGGGGTGGGGCTGCTCACCATCATGGATGCCTGCATCAAGCACCTCTCGGCGCGCTACCCGGTGCCCGAGCTGGTGTTCTTCCGCTGCCTGTTCGCGCTGCCGGTATTGCTGCTGGCGCTGCATTTCGACGGCGGCATCCAGGGACTCGTTCGTGCCAGGCACCGCTGGCAGCTCTTGCGCGGCTGCTTCAGCACCGCCACCAGCCTGCTGTTCTTCTACGGCCTCGCCGCGCTGCCGCTGGTGGACACGCTGGCCATCAGCTTCTCGGCACCGCTGCTGGTGGCGCTCCTCGCCGGGCCGCTGCTGGGCGAGCGGCTCGACGGCCGCGGCTGGGCCCTGGTAATCTTGGGCTTTGCCGGCGTCTTGGTGGTGCTGCGGCCCGGCATGGGCGTGCTCCAGCCGGGGGCGCTGCTGGTGGTCGCCTCCACGCTTACCTACGCGCTCGGCATGATCCTGCTGCGCCGCCTCGGCCTCACCGATTCCGCCACCGTCACCACCCTCTACGCCACGCTCATTCCCGGCACGGTGGCGCTCGCCGTGGCCCTCCCGCTCTGGCAGACACCCGAGCCGGCCGACCTGCCGCTCATGCTGGCCTCGGGCATTCTCGGCGCCTGCGGCACGCTCGCCGTCTCCGCGGCCTTCCGTCTCGCCGCTGCACCGCTGCTCACCTCGCTCGACTACACCGCCATCCTCTGGGCCGCCGGGCTCGGCTGGCTGGTCTTCGACGAGCTGCCGAGCATCTTCGTGCTGCTCGGCGCCGCCCTGGTCATCACGAGCGGGCTTGGCATCTCCCGCCGCCGCTGAGCGGCGCCGCACCGCACCACCTCACGCCCCGCGCCTGCGCCGACGCCGGAACGGCGCGGCCAGCAGGCCGAGGAAGGGGCGGTCCTTCAGCCCCTCCACGCCGATGGGCATGGTGGCCCAGCGGGCGGTGCGGCTGCGCGAGCGGAAGAGCGGGTCCCAGAAGCTGAAGATCGTGCCGTAATTGCTGTCGGTGTCGGCGCGGATGGCGTGGTGGTGCACCCAGTGGATCGAGGGCGTGATGATCACGCGGGAGAGTGCGCGCTCGAGAGGCGGCGGCAGGGTGGCGTCCGAGTGGTGGAAGATGGCGCTGGCCAGCACGAGCCCCTCGAACAGCAGGACCGGGGCCAGCGGGATGTCGAGGAGGATGATCACCGCGGCGCGCACCAGTGCGGAGAGGATCACCTCGCCGGCGTGGAAGCGGACGGCGCTGGTGGTGTCCAGCGTCTCGTCGAGATGATGGACCTGGTGGAAGCGCCAGAGGAACTGGATCTCGTGGTTGGCGCGGTGCCACCAGTAGATCCAGAAGTCGAGCACCAGGATGTCGAGGGCGAAGGCCCAGGGCCCGCTCCACCACTCCGGCCGCAGGCCGACGGAGAAGCCCTCCGCCCAGACCGTCACCGGCACCACGATGAGCGGCGAGAGCAGGGCGTTGAGGCCGAACAGGCCGAGATTGCGGCCGAGCCTGCGCCAGCCGGCGGCGGTGGCCTGGCCCAGGCGGACGAGCAGCGGGCTGGGCGAGGCCGGGCGCAGGCGCTCCCACAGGCCGAACACGACGAGGGCCGTGCCCACCAGCACGGCCTTGATCAGCAGCAGGGTCTCGATGGTCATGATCCGGCGCCGGCGGCCTCTCCAGTCTCGCGCAGGTGCCCCGCCGCCAGCCGCAGATCGGCCAGCATGGCCGCATAGGCCTCGTGCTGCCGGGGCGGGTCGGGCAGGCGCAGGATATAGGAGGGATGGGTGGTGAGCAGCAGCCGGCTGCCGTCCTCCAGCGCCTGAAACCGGCCGCGCTCGCGGGCGATGGTGACCGGGCGGCGCAGCAGCGCCCGGCCGGCGCTGGCACCCAAAGCGAGGACCAGGCGCGGGCGCACGAGCCGCCGCTCCTGGTCGAGCCACCAGCGGCAGTGCTCGATCTCCCCGGCATCGGGCTTCTGGTGGATCCGCCGCTTGCCGCGCGGCGTGAACTTGAAGTGTTTCACCGCATTGGTGAGGTAGGTCTCGCCGCGCTCGATGCCGGCCTCGGCGAGGGCGCGGTCGAGAAGCCTTCCGGCGGGACCGACGAAGGGGCGGCCCTCGATGTCCTCCTGGTCGCCCGGCTGCTCCCCCACGATCATCAGCGCCGCGTCCTCGGGGCCCTCGCCGGACACCGTTTGCGTGGTGTCGCGCCAGAGCGGGCAGGCGCGGCAGCGGCCTGCGGCCTCCCGCAGCTCCGCGAGGCTCGCAGGCAAAGGCTGCGCCCCGGCTGGAAGCGGTGCCGGGGCATGATCGGCGTGGGGTGCGAGGGCCACCCGGCCGCGCCGGCTCTCCGGCGCCGGGCCTGAGGCCACCATGGCGCCGGTGCGCCGGGCGGCCTCGCGCATCAGCGGCCGCACCAGCGCCGTCTCGGGCATGTTGGCCCAGTAGCGCTTCGGCATCTCGCGACGCATGGCGGCGGGCTTGAGGCGGGCGGGGTTGAAGATGCTGGCGTAGTAGGTGCGCCAGTGCTCCTCCAGCGCATCGGCGGCGGGGGCGTCGCTGCGCCTGGCGCCTGGGCCGAAGCGCAGCGTGCCGTCCCAGTGGGCGCTGCGCCGCGGCGTGAGGATCGACCAGCGCATCGAGGCGAAGCGGCGCACGAAGAAGGGGGCGGCGAGATCCACCACGTGATGCAGCGGCTCGAACCAGGCGAGCCAGGCCGGGCCGTCCTCCGCCGCCACCTCGCGGAAGCGCACGAAGGCGTGCATCTTGTGCTCCTCGCGCCGCACCGCCTTCGCCATGGCGGAGGCCCGTGCCACCTCGGGGTCGCTGGCCAGCTCCAGAAGATGCCGCTCGCCCTGCTGCAGGCGCCAGAGCAGCCGGTAGAGCAGGGCGAAGCGCTCGCCGTCGCAGTGGCAGACCACTGCCTCGGCCATGCTCGCGAAACGTGGCGGCACCATGAGCGGCGGCGCGTCCTCCTCCGCCGCTGCCGCCGTCGCGCCGGCGAAGAGATCGGAGGCCTCGTCTCCGGCGGCGAACAGCACCTCCGCCGGCGGCAGGCCGGCGTGCAGGAAGCGGCGGGCCGCCTTGCGGAAGCCGTCGAGGTCGGCCTCGTGGGCGAGCCGTGCCTCAGCCATCGGCGAAGAGCTCGCCCTGGACCGGCTTCACCAGCCGTGCGCGCAGGCTCTCCGCCTCGAGCAGCCGGGCAGGGGGGACGTGGTCGGCGGTGGCGAGGAACGGGCGCACCTTGGCGAGGGGCACGCGCAGCCGGGCGAGGTCCTCCAGCCGCACCCGCCGGTGGCGGCGCAGGACCAGCAGCCGGTCGACATTGCGCACCCCCAGGCCCGGCACCCGCAGCAGCTCCTCGCGGCTGGCGCGGTTGACGTCGAGGGGGAAGAGGGCGCGGTGCTGCAGCGCCCAGGCGAGCTTGGGATCGGCCTCGAGGTCGAGCATGCCGCCCTTCCCGCCGGAAAGGATCTCCTCCACCGAGAAGCCGTAGAAGCGCATGAGCCAGTCGGCCTGGTAGAGGCGGTGCTCGCGCAGCAGCGGCGGCGCTGCCGGCGGCAGCAGGCGGCTCGCGGCGGGGATCGGGCTGAAGGCCGAGTAGTAGACCCGGCGCAGCCGGTAGGAGCCGTAGAGCGTGGCGCTGGTGGAGAGGATGCCGGCATCGTCCGCCCCGTCCGCGCCGACGATCATCTGGGTGCTCTGCCCGGCCGGGGCGAAGCGCGGTGCGCCGGGCTCGGCCGCCTCCTCCAGATGGCGGCGGGTGGCCGCCATGGCGCGGCGGATGACCCGCCCGCTCTTCTGCGGCGCCAGGGTCTCGAGGCCCTGCTCGCTGGGCAGCTCGACATTGATGCTGAGGCGGTCGGCCCAGCGCCCGGCCTCCTCCACCAGCTCCGGGGAAGCGTCGGGAATGGTCTTGAGGTGGATGTAGCCGCGGAACTGGTGGTCGAGCCGGAGCCGCCGCGCCACCTCCACCATCTGCTCCATGGTGTAGTCGGGGCTTTTGATGATGCCCGAGCTCAGGAACAGCCCCTCGATATAGTTGCGGCGATAGAAGCCCAAAGTGAGGTCCACCACCTCCTGCACCGTGAACCGCGCCCGCTCCACGTTGCTGGAGTTGCGGTTGATGCAGTAGGCGCACTCGAAGATGCAGAAATTCGTGAGCAGGATCTTGAGCAGGGAGATGCAGCGGCCGTCGGGAGCGTAGGCGTGGCAGATCCCGGCCCCCTCGTTGGAGCCGATGCCCTTGCCGTCGCGGGAGTCGCGCCTGCTGCCGCCGCTGGACGCGCAGGAGGCGTCGTATTTGGCGGCATCCGCCAGCACGGCGAGCTTGCGGCGCAGGTCGCCGGGTAGCACGGAGATGGTGGCCATGGGGCAACCTATGTTCGCGTTCCGTTCGAGGCAACGGGTGCGGCAGCGTGACCGCGCCCGTCACCGTCCGGGAAGTCGAGCGCGGGCGCTTGAAGGCCTCTTGAACGGCGGTGGCGGCTTCCCAAATGTTCAATCGCCGGATGCCTGCGGGGTCCGGCAACCGCAGCAAGAAGCGGCGCCCCTCCGGTCGATGCAGACGAAAGGGTGCCGCAGTCGCTCCACAGGAGGACATGAAAGCAATGCGCAATCTCGACCTTTCGCCGCTGTTCCGCTCGACCATCGGCTTCGAGCGGCTGGACAAGCTCTTCGACGCGGCGTTCCGCGATGCCGCCCGCGATCTCTCCTATCCGCCCTACAACATCGTGAAGACCGGCAAGGAGCAGTACCGCATCACCATGGCGGTGGCCGGCTTCGCCGAGAAGGACCTCGACATCACGGTCCACGAGAACGTGCTGGTCGTGAAGGGGCAGATCAAGGAGCCCGAGCAGAACGTCGAGTATCTGCATCGCGGGATCGCCCAGCGCGGCTTCGAGCACCGCTTCCAGCTGGCCGACCATGTCCGCGTCGGCGACGCGAAGCTCACCAACGGCCTGCTCGACATCCACCTCCAGCGGGTGGTGCCGGAGGCTCTCAAGCCCCGCAAGGTCGCCATCTCGGCGCAGGCCGAGCCGGCGGCGATCGAGGGCAGGAGCGAGCCGCAGGAGGCTTTTGCACCGGCGACGGGCGGCAAGGTCGCGGCCGCCTGACAAGCCGCGAGGCGCGCCTGCGCCGCCGCGCGCGGCATGGGCGTAGGGCTTGACGTGGAGGGCCGGGATCCCGCTTGTCGGGGTTCCGGCCTTTGTCCTATAGGTGCGTCCATGCCCGGATCCGAGCGCGTCCCTCTCGTCGGCGTGACCGCCTGCCTCAAGCAGGGCGAGCACTCCTTCTTTCACAGCGTCCAGGACAAATATGTGGACGCCGTGATCCAGGGGGCCGGTGTGCTGCCGGTGCTCCTGCCGGCGATCGCCGAGGCTCAGCGCGTCGAGCTTCTGCTGGAGCGCCTCGACGGTATTCTCGTTACCGGCAGCCCCTCCAATGTCGACCCGTCGCTCTATGGCGGCCCGGCGCCCCGCCAGGGCAACCAGGCCGACCGGCGGCGCGACGACACGGTGCTGCCGCTGCTGCGCGGGGCGCTGGAGAAAGACGTTCCGGTGCTGGCCATCTGCCGGGGGATCCAGGAGCTCAACGTCGCGCTGGGCGGCACGCTGCACCAGCATGTGCAGGAGCTTTGCGGTCGCCGTGACCATCGTTCCGACAAGACCCGGCCCTACGCCGAGCGCTACGGGCCGGCCCACCCGATAAGCCTCACGCCGGGCGGCCTGCTGCAGCGCCTCCTGGGCGGACCGCAGACCATCGAGGTCAACTCCCTGCATGGCCAGGGAATCGACCGCCTCGCCCAGGGCCTCGTCGTCGAGGCCGTGGCCGAGGACGGCACGATCGAGGCGGTCAGCGCGCCTGCCGCCTCCTTCCTGCTCGGCGTGCAGTGGCACCCCGAGTGGCGGGTCCTCGAGAACCCGTGGTCCACCCGGCTGTTCGCCGCCTTCGGCGAGGCCGCAGCCGCCCGTGCGGCCCAAAGGACCACCCATGGACAAATTCGCGCAGTGGCTTAGGGACCAGCGGGTCACCGAGGTCGAGTGCATCGTCGCCGACATCAACGGCGTCGCCCGCGGCAAGATCCTGCCGGGCGAGAAGTTCCTGCGCTCGCTGCAGGACGACAGCCTGCGGCTGCCCGAGAGCATCTTCATCCAGACCTATACGGGCGACTATCCCGAAGAGGATGTCATCGACCCGGCCGACCGGGACGTCATCCTGCGCCCCGACTACAACTCGATGCGCCTCGTGCCCTGGTATCCCGAGCCCACAGCCCAGGTCATCGCCGACTGCGTCTATCACGACGGCAGCGCTGTCGAGATCTCCGCGCGTCGTCTGCTGCGGCGCGTCCTGGCGCTTTACGAGGAGCGCGGCTGGCGGCCGGTGGTAGCCCCCGAGCTCGAGTTCTTTCTCACCAAGATCAACGAGGATCCCGACTACCCGCTGGTGCCGCCGGTCGGCCGCTCGCGCCGCCAGGAGAGCGGCCGTCAAAGCTTCGGTATCGACGCGGTCAACGAGTTCGATCCGGTCTTCGAGGACGTCTATGACTGGTGCGACCAGCAGCAGCTCGACGTCGACACCCTGACCCACGAGGCCGGGGTGGCGCAGATGGAGATCAACTTCAACCACGGCGAGCCGCTCGACCTCGCCGACCAGACCTTTGTCTTCAAGCGCACCTTGCGCGAGGCGGCCCTCAAGCACGGCATGTACGCGACCTTCATGGCCAAGCCCATGGAGGGCGAGCCGGGCAGCTCGATGCACATCCACCAGTCGGTCTACAGCATCGAGACCGGCCGCAACCTGTTCGCCGACGCGGACAATGCCGACACGAAGCAGTTTCGCCACTTCATCGCCGGGCTGCAGAAATTCCTGCCGGCGGCGATGCCGCTCCTCGCCCCCAACGTGAACTCCTACCGGCGCCTGCGCCGCTACTCGACCGCCCCGATCAATGTCCACTGGGGCATCGAGAACCGCACGGTGGGGCTGCGCGTGCCGATCTCGGGGCCCGATGCGCGCCGGGTCGAGAACCGGCTGGCCGGCGCCGACGCCAACCCCTATCTGGCGATCGCCGCGTCGCTCGCCTGCGGCTGGCTCGGCATGACCGAGGAGATGGAGCCTACCGAGCCCATCAAGGGCAGCGCCTACCGCATGGCCCAGACCCTGCCGCAGCAAATGCCCGAGGGCATGCGCAAGCTGGCGCTGAGCGGCCCGCTCAAGGAGGTGCTGGGGGCCGCCTTCGTCGACGTCCTGCTGGCGGTCAAGCAGACCGAGCACGACGCCTACCAGCGGGTCATCAGCTCGTGGGAGCGCGAGCACCTGCTCTTGAACGTGTGAGGCATACGATCCCGGGTTGCATGCATACCCGGGTGAGGTGGGCGGCCTGACCGGGTGGCGCCGGGGCGAAGGTCGGCGGGAGGATGGGGAACTGGCCGCGGGGCCGTGCGGTTGCTCCGGCTGCCCCGCCCCTTCGGAGCCCCCGATGAGTCTCGACCAGATGCTTGTGTTCGCCGTCCTCGGGGCGGCGCTCCTTCTTTTCGCGTGGGAGCGGTGGCGCTACGACCTGGTGGCGGTGGCCAGCCTGGTCGCGGTGGTGGTGCTGGGCCTGGTACCCGTCGACCGTGCCTTCGCCGGCTTCGGCCATGTCGCCACGGTGAGCGTCGCGGCGATCCTGGTAATGAGCCGCGGGCTCGCCAATTCCGGCGCGGTCGACCTGCTGGCCCGCCCGATCGCCGCCGCGACCCGCAGCCAGGGCCTCCATGTCGGCACGGTCTGCGGCATCGCCGCCCTGCTCTCCGGCTTCATGAACAACGTGGCCGCCCTGGCCCTGCTGATGCCGGTCACCATCCAGTCGGCGGCGCGCGCCAAGCGCTCGCCGGCGCTCCTGCTCATGCCGCTCGCCTTCGCCGCGGTGCTGGGCGGCATCGTCACGATGATCGGCACGCCGCCCAACCTGATCCTCAGCGGCTTTCGCGCCCAGGCGCTGGGGGAGCCCTACCGGCTGCTCGACTTCGCGCCGGTCGGCCTGCCGGTGGCGGTGGCAGGCGTCCTTTTCCTGGTGCTCGTCGGCTGGCGGCTGCTGCGGGTCGGGGCGGCGCCGTCCGGCGCCGACCGGCTGGCGCTGGTGCGCGACTATCTGGCCGAGCTGCAGGTCGCCGAGGAGTCGCCCGTCGCCGGCCTCTATCTGGGCGAGCTGGACGAGAGGCTGGAGGATATCGACGCGGTGATCCTGGGGGTGATCCGCGACGAGCATCTTTTGCCGCCCGACGGCCGCTGGCTGCGCCTCAAGGCCGGTGACCTGCTGCTGGTCGAGGCCGAGCCGGGCGAGCTCGACCGGCTGAGCGCCAAGCTCGGCACCCGCCTCGCCGGCGTCGACGAGGACGAGGACCGCGCCGGCCGGCTGGCCGAGGACACGGTCATGGAGGTGGTGGTGCGGCCGCAGTCGCGGCTGGTCGGCCGCACCGTCGGCTCGCTGCGGCTGCCGGGACGTTTCGACATCAACCTGCTGGCGGTCTCGCGCCAGGGGCGGCCCTATCGCGGACGTCTGCGCCATTTCGCGATCCGCAGCGGCGATGTGCTGCTGCTCCAGGGCGACCCGCAGCGCCTCGCCGACATCGTCTCGCGCCTGGGCGGCCTGCCGCTGGCCGAGCGCAAGATCAACATGGGGCTGCGGGGCCGCGCCGGCCTCGGGCTGCTTCTGTTCTTCGTGCCGCTGGCGCTGGGGGCGCTGCAGGTCGTGCCGCTGGCGATCGCCCTGGTCGCCAGCGCTCTCCTGATGGTGCTCGGCGGCCTGATCCCGGTGCGCGACCTCTATGACAGCATCGACTGGCCGGTGGTGGTGCTGCTGGGCGCGATGATGCCGCTGGGCGACGCCTTCCAGGCGACCGGGGCCACCGACCTGGTCGCCGGGACGGTGCTGGCGTTCACCGGCGAGGCGCCGCTGTTCGTGCTGGTGGCGCTGCTGATCTTCGTCACCATGCTGCTCTCCGACCTGCTCAACAACGCCGCCACGGCGGTCATGATGGGACCCATAGCGCTGGCCATCGCGGGAGCCCTCAACGCCAGCCCGGACACGTTCCTGATGGCCGTGGCGATCGGGGCTTCCTGCTCGTTCCTGACGCCGGTCGGCCACCAGAACTACACGCTGGTGATGGGCCCCGGGGGCTACCGCTTCCGCGATTACTGGCGCCTCGGCCTGCCGCTTGAGCTGCTGATCGTGGCGGTCGCGACGCCGCTCATCGTTTATTTCTGGCCTGCGTGACGCATGCCTGCCATGCGCTTTACGCATATGCGACGGCGTGGCACGCGGGACAGACCCGGGGCGTCCGGGTTAAAGGCTTGTATGAGTAAGGATCTGCGTGTTTTGGCGAGGTAGGTGATGGTCGCAGCGGTGCGTGCGAACTGGGCGCTTCTTGTGGGCGTGCTGATGCTGATGCTCGGGCACGGGCTGCAGGGTACGCTCCTGGGCGTGCGCGCCGCCATCGAACATTTCCCGACGACGCTCACCGGCTTCGTCATGTCGGCCTATTACCTGGGCTTTCTCGGCGGCTCGGCGATCGTGCCCAACCTCATCGCCCGGGTGGGCCACGTGCGGGTGTTCGCGGCGCTGGGCTCGGTCTCCTCGACCACCGTGCTGCTCCACGCCGTGTTCGTCGACCCGGCGACGTGGTTCGCCATCCGCTTTTTGACCGGCGTGGCGCTGTGCGGCCTCTTCATCACCGCCGAGAGCTGGCTCAACAGCAAGGCCAGCAACGACAAGCGCGGCCAGATTCTTTCGGCTTACATGGTGATCCAGCTGGGCGGCCTCGCCGGCGGCCAGCTGCTCCTCAACCTCGCCCCGCCGAGCGGCTACGACCTCTTCATCACCGTATCGGTGCTGCTCTCGGTGGCGGTCGTGCCGATGCTGCTGACGGCGGTGCCCGCGCCGGTCATCACCGCCTCGCGCCGGGTAGGCCTGCGGAGCCTCTACCAGGCCTCGCCCCTGGGCGCGATGGCGATCTTCAGCATCGGGATCGCGCATGGCGGGCTCTACGGGCTGGGCGCGGTGTTCGCCCGCGAGGCCGGGCTGAGCGTCGCCGCCGTCTCGCTCTTCATGGCCCTCACGGTGCTGGGGGGCATGATCTTCCAGTGGCCGATAGGATGGCTCTCCGACCGTTTCGATCGCCGCCTGGTGATCACCGTGGTGACCTGCCTCGCCGGCGCCACCGCGCTGGTGGCGGCGGTGGTGGTGGGCAGCGCGCCCTCGACGCTGTTCGCGCTGTTCTTCCTGTTGGCGGGACTGTCGCTGCCGATGTATTCGCTGTGCGTTGCGCACGCCAACGACTATCTCTCGGCCGATGACATGGTGGGTGCCAGCGGAACGCTGCTGCTCGCCAACGGCAGCGGTGCGGTGCTCGGGCCGATCGGTGCCGCGGCCGCCATGGACCTGTTCGGCGCCGCCGGGTTCCCGCTGTTCATCGGCGCGCTGCACGGAATCATCGGCGCATTCGCGCTTTGGCGCATGACCCGCCGCGCCGCCCCGCCGCTCGAGGAGCAGGCACCGACCGTGCCGCTGCCGATGGGCGGCCCGGTCACCACCAACCTTGCCCAGGTGACCGCGGTGGAACAGAGCAGCGAGGTCTCCACCGCCGAGCAGGAACTCACCGAGGCGGCATGATGACGCTGCACTTTTGCGCACAAGTTTTGTGTCGCCGACCACTTGCGATGCGGTTATAGTGCCGCGTGTGGTGCTACCATTCGAGGGTCGACGTCGCAATTGCACACCGCTGCCGTCCGTTGCTGGAAGTCCGGCATGACACCGGTTTCCGCTCCTGCCTTATCCGATAGCGCGGCGTCGACATTTGTCGGGGTACGTCGTCCTTTCCTGCCGGGCAGAGATGCAACGGAGCGATGCGCGCGCCACCCCGCGGGCGGTAGATCCCGTAGCCCGAGCGGTCCGTCAACGTACCCTGGATAACTCTATGTCGCGCAAGCTTTTCGTCGCCAACTTTCCATTCACGACTACCGTGGAGGAGCTGACCACCATCTTCGGCGCCCACGGCGAGGTCGTGTACGCCAAGATCGCCACGGACCGTGATACGGGCCGTTCGCGCGGTTTCGGCTTCATCGAGATGGGCTCCGCCGAGCAGGCCGAGACCGCCATCCGCGAGCTGGACGGCTACCAGATGGCCGGCCGTCCGCTGGCCGTCCGCATCGCCGAGGAGCGCGGCGGGCCGGGCGGCCCCGGCGGTGGTCCCCGCGGTCCGCGTGGTCCCCGTCCGGGTGGCGGCGGCTTTGGCGGCGACCGTGACCGCGGCGGCTTCGGCGGCGATCGTGGCGGCTTCGGCGGCGGCGACCGCGACCGCGGCGGCTTCGGCGGCCCGCGTGGCCCCCGCGGCCCGCGCAGCGGTGGCGGCGGCTTCGGCGGCGGCGGTGGCGGCTTCGGCGGCCCGCGCGGCGGCGGCTACTGATCCCGGCCTCTTTCGGCTGATGCATCGTGACCCGGGCGGCCTCGGCCGCCCGGGTGTCTTCCGGACCGCTTCCTTGCAGCCGGCGATCGCTGCCCCGTCACGGGCCGCGGTTGCGGTTGACCCGGCCGGGCGCGCCCTGCGCCGGCCCCTACTGCCTCTCGCTCGGGGCGGCGCGCCATCGACGGCAGCGACGCCGCCTCCTGCCACCCGGCCGCGCGCGCCGGGTGCCCGCGGCGAGGCCCGAGGTTGAAGCCCCGCGGCCTCGCCCCTACATAGAAGCCAGTTCCAAAAGCCCAGAAGCAGCCGTTGGATGATCGTCGAGCTCAACGCGCGCTCCAGGGAGATCTTCCGCAGGATCGTCGACGCCTATGTGGCGACCGGTGAGCCGGTAGGCTCCCGGACGTTGTCGCGGCAACTCGCCGAGCACCTCTCGCCGGCGACGATCCGCAACGTCATGGCGGATCTCGAGGATGCGGGTCTCCTGTTCGCCCCCCACACGTCGGCCGGCCGCCTGCCGACCGATGCCGGTCTGCGTCTCTATGTCGACGGGCTACTCGAGGTGGGCAACCTCTCGGAGACCGAGCGGCGCGGCATCGAGGGTCAGCTGGGTGGTGCCGGCCGCAGTGTCGAATCGGTGCTGCGCGATGCCTCCGAGGCGCTCTCGGGGCTCAGCCGCTGCGCCGGCATCGTCGCCGCACCGAGCACCGAGCGGCCGTTCAAGCATGTGGAGTTCGTGCCGCTGAGCCCGGGCCGCGCGCTGGTCGTGGTGGTGACCGACAACGGCATGGTCGAGAACCGGATCATCGAGCTGCCGCTTGGGCTTCCCGCCTCGACTCTGGTGGAAGCCAGCAACTATCTCACGACGCGGCTCGCCGGGCGCAGCTTCCAGGAGGCGCAGCGCGAGATCCTGCTGGAGATCGAGGAGCGCAAGACGCAGCTCGACGCCTTGGCCCAGGGCCTCGTGGAGACCGGCCTTGCCACCTGGGCCGGCGACAAGGAGCGCGACGGCGGCTTCCTTCTGGTGCGCGGCCAGGCGAACCTTCTGGAGGACGTGGGCTCGCTGCTCGAGCTCGAGCGCGTGCGCACCCTCTTCGAGATGCTGGAGGCCAAGAGGAGCTTTTTGAAGCTGGTCGAGGCCGCCAACGACGCGCGCGGCGTGCAGATTTTCATCGGCCGGGAGAACCAGCTCTTCGGCCTGTCCGGCTGCTCGATGATCGTCGCCCCCTACCGGGCCGGCGATGCCGACGGCCGCGGCTCCTCGGTGGTGGGCGCCATCGGCGTCCTCGGCCCCACCCGCATGAACTATGCCCGGATCATCCCCATGGTCGATTACACGGCCCGGGTGGTGAGCCGGCTTCTTGGCAGCCCCGACAGCGAGTCTTGATGATGAGCGACGAGATCAAGAAAGACCAGGCGCACGAGCAGGACCTCACCCCCGAGCAGGCGGGCGAGGAGAAGGCGGCGCCGGCCGAGGCGGAAATCTCCCAGGAGGAGGCGCGCGAGCTCAAGGACCGTCTGCTCCGCGCCCTGGCCGAGGTCGAGAATGTCCGCCGCCAGAAGGCGCGCGAGGTTGAGGAGACCAGCAAATATGCCGTCTCGCGCTTCGCCCGCGAGCTTCTCGAGGTGGCCGACAATCTTTCCCGGGCGCTTGCCAGCGTGCCGGTCGAGGAGCGCACCCAGAACGAGCTGATGACCAGCCTCGTCTCCGGCATCGAGCTTACCGAGCGCACGCTGATGGGTGTCTTCGAGCGCAACAAGATCGCCAAGGTAACTCCCGAGAAGGGGGCGAAGTTCGATCACAACCTGCACCAGGCGATGTTCGAGGTGCCGACCGCCGAGCTGCCCTCGGGCTCCATTGCGGAGGTCATGCAGCCGGGTTATGTGATCGCCGACCGTCTGCTCCGTCCGGCCATGGTCGGTGTCGCCAAGGCGCCGGCGAAGCCTGCCGAGGCCGCCTCCGGCTCTTCGGGCGCCTCGGTCGACACCAAGGTTTGAGCGGCCCGCAGGCACCAGGCAATCGACTGGAGCGCCGCCCTGGCGGCGCTCGCGACTTATTCGGGGGTTGAGCGTGATGCGCGGCAGCGTCAAGCGGGTGGTCCTGGCCTATTCCGGCGGGCTGGACACCTCGGTCATCCTGCGCTGGCTTCAGGAGCACTATGGCTGCGAGGTGGTGACCTTCACCGCCGATCTGGGCCAGGGCGAGGAGCTGGAGCCGGCACGGGCCAAGGCCGAGATGATGGGCGTCAAGCAGATCTTCATCGAGGATCTGCAGGAGGAGTTCGTCCGCGACTTCGTCTTCCCGATGATGCGGGCCAACACGGTGTACGAGGGCTGCTACCTGCTCGGCACCTCGATCGCCCGCCCGCTCATCGCCAAGCGGCTGATCGAGATCGCCGAGGCCACCGGGGCGGACGCCGTGGCGCACGGGGCCACCGGCAAGGGCAACGACCAGGTGCGCTTCGAGCTCACCTGCTATGCCTTGAACCCGCACATCAAGGTCATCGCGCCCTGGCGCGAGTGGGACCTCAACAGCCGCGAGAAGCTGATCGAGTACGCCGAGGGCCGGCAGATCCCGATCCCCCGCGGCAAGCGCGGCGAGCCCCCCTACAGCACCGACGCGAACCTGCTGCACATCTCCTATGAGGGCCAGGCCCTCGAGGATCCCTGGGTCGAGCCCAGCGAGGAGATGTTCACCCGCACGGTCTCGGCCGAGACGGCCCCCGACAAGCCCACCTATGTCGAGATCGAGTTCGAGCGCGGCGATGCCGTGGCGGTGGACGGCGAGCGCCTCTCGCCGGCGAAGCTGCTGGCCCGCCTCAACGATCTCGCCGGGGCCAACGGAATCGGCCGGCTCGACCTGGTCGAGAACCGCTATGTCGGCATGAAGAGCCGCGGCGTCTACGAGACCCCGGGCGGCACCGTGCTCCTCGAGGCGCACCGCGCCATGGAGAGCCTGACCCTCGACCGCGGCGCGGCGCATCTCAAGGACGAGATCATGCCGCGCTACGCCGAGCTCATCTATAACGGCTACTGGTACAGCCCCGAGCGCGAGATGCTCCAGGCGCTCATCGACAAGAGCCAGGAGAACGTCACCGGCACGGTGCGCCTCAAGCTCTTCAAGGGCAGCATCCAGACGGTCGGCCGCAAGAGCCCGGTGAGCCTCTACCGCCAGGAGTTCGCCACCTTCGAGGCCGACAGCGTCTACGACCAGCGCGACGCCGAGGGCTTCATCAAGCTCAACGCGCTGCGCCTGCGCATCCTGGGCCTGCGCAACGAGAGCTGAGCGGCGGCAGGAAGCCACGTTGACGAGAACGCCCCCCGGGCCCCGCCCGCGGGGCGTTTTTCGTGTTCAAGAGGAGCTGGCGATGATGCAGGAGCTGGGACTGCTGGGGGAGGGTGCGCAGGCGGCGCGGCTTTGCGCCTCCCTGGCGGAACAGGGCTGGCGGGTGCGCTGCTGGCCGGCACCGCTGGCGGGCGGCGAGCCTGCCGCCACGCCCGCCGAGGCGGTGGCCCCCGGCGGCCTGGCGCTGAGCCTGCTCGACGGTGAGGCGCTTCTCGAGCATGCCGTCACCGCCGGCGACGGGCTTGTGGGCGGGCTCGGGCCCGGCGGCGTCCATCTCCTCCTGGGCAGCGCCCCGGCGCCGCTGGTCCGCCGCCTCGCCGCCGCCCACGAGGAGCACGGCTCGGCCCTGCTGGCGGCCCATCTCG
Source organism: Geminicoccaceae bacterium 1502E (assembly GCA_033875255.1). Classification (GTDB taxonomy): domain Bacteria; phylum Pseudomonadota; class Alphaproteobacteria; order Geminicoccales; family Geminicoccaceae; genus Marinimicrococcus. The sequence continues at coordinate 66,949 of JAWZSN010000023.1, forward strand.
CGGGGGAGCCGCCCGCCCTTGCCGTCTCGGGCGCCGCTGCAGCGAAGCGCCAGGCCCGCCGCCTGCTCGCCGCCATCGCCGCCGAGATCACCGACCTCGGCCCCGATCCCGCCGCTGCAATGCTCGCCGGCGCGGCCGCCGGTCTCGTGGCCTGCGCCGCTGCCGAGGCGCTCGCCCAGGCCCTCGAGCTCGCCGCCCGCCACGGCCTGGCACCCGACGCCATGGAACCGCTGCTTCATCACGCGCTCCGCCCCGCGGAACCGCCCTGCCGCGAGACCACCCTCAAGACCGCCCGCCGCGCTTTGGCACTGGCCGACGAGGCCGGCCTCGCCCTGCCCCTGGCCGGAATGCTGCGCGAGCAGGCCCTGCGCGGGCGGTAGACCGGCTCGTCTGGCTCAAAGCCTCGGGTCGATGGGCTGGCTCTCCAGCGCCAGGATACCCATGACGCACTCGTGCACCCGGCGCAGCGGCTCGCCGGCGACGAAGCGCGCGAGGGCTTCCTGGCCCAGCGCGAACTCGCGCAGCGCCAGGGCACGCTTGGCTCCCAGCCCGCGCTCGCGCAGGCGGACCAGGTTCTCCGGCAGGTCGTACTCGGGCCCGTAGACGATCCGCAGATACTCGCGGCCGCGCACCTTGAGGGCCGGCTGGATCAGGCCCTTCGCATCGCGCGGTGCCGAAGCGAGGGGCTTGGCCACCATGCCCTCGCCGCCTGCGGCGGTAAGGTCCTCCCACCACGACACGGCATCCTGGCAGGCCTTCCCGTCCGCCAGCGCCACCCGTCGCCAGCTTGTGACGGCAAGCGTGGGCGAGCCGGCGGCGGCGAGCCGCGCCGCCATCTCCATGTGCCAGGGATGCTCCTTGTCGAGATGCACCGCCCCCTCGCTCGCGAGGAGGTGGAAGGGGGCGACCCTGAGGTCGGCGGCATCGGCCACCGGCCAGCAATAGGGCTGCCAGGCGCCGGCGTAGCGGGCGGCCCTTCCGGCCCGCGCCGCCAGCCGGTCGCGCAGGGCCTCCACCGCCACGCCGCGGGCGAGCGCACGCTCCGCGGCCTCGAGCGCGGCGCCGAGACCGGCCCGGGCGGAGAGCGCCACCGGCCGGTACTGCTCCTCGATGAGGCCGGAGGCCTTGGCCGACCACGGCATGATCTCGGCATCGAGCAGCAGCCAGTCGGTGGAGAGATCCTCCCACAGGCCGGCAGCGCCCACGGCTTCGCGAACCCTGTCGAGAAGCGCTGCGGCCATCGCCGCATCGGCGAAGAAGGCGCGGCCGGTACGTGTCCAGACGGCACCCGCGTCGTCGCCCGCCATGCCGAAGCGCCGGCGCGCCGCCTCCGCGTCGCGGCACACCGCGAGCACGGCGCGCGAGCCCATGTGCTTTTCTTGGAGCACCACCTCCTGCTGGCCGCGCTGCCGGTAGAAGGCCAGCGCCTCCTCGGGGCGCTCCAGAAAGCCCTCCTGCCGGCTGGTCTCGACCGGCGACATGGTGGGAGGCAGGAAGGCCAGCCATTGCGGTGCCATGGCGAAGCGGCTCATGGCCTCCAGTGCTGCGGCCATGTTCTCCTCGGGGATCACGATCCGCCGCATCAGACCGGTCTCGATCCAGCGTCGTCCCGAGACGTCGGCGTGGTCGATCAGCCGGTCCGCCATTGCCTGCGCGTCGGACGTCGGCTGCACCGGCCGCAGAGGCCGCGCCGGCTCCGCGTGCACGCGCAGCGCAGGCACCGCCACGATCTCCCGCTCCGGCCAGCGCAGGGCGCTGAGCCTGCCGCCGAAGACGCAGCCGGTGTCGAGGCAGAGCGTGTTGTTGACCCATTGCGGCTCGGGGACGGGCGTATGGCCGTAGACCACGGTGGTGGCGCCGCGGTAGCGCTCGGCCCAGTCGAGGCGCACCCGGCAGGCCGAACTCGTCGGTCTCGCCGGTGGTCTCGCCGTAGAGCGCGAAGGAGCGCACCTCCGGCGAGCCGCGGCCGATCATGCTCTCCTTCAGGCCCGCATGCGCCACCGCGAGACGGCCGTCATCGAGCCAGAAGTGGCTGCGCAGCCCGTCGAGGAAGGCGCGGGCGCGGCTCTTGAACTCCTCTCCCTCGGCCTCGAGCTGGTCGATCGAGTCCTGCAGTCCGTGCGCCACCTTGACGTTGCGGCCGGAGAGCCAGCGGGCGAGCTTCTGGTCGTGATTGCCCTGCACCACGTAGCCGAAGCCGCCCTCCACCGCCGCCATGGCGAGGCGCAGCACGTCGGGGGTGCGCGGGCCCCTGTCCACGAGATCGCCCACGAACACCAGCTTGCGGCCGGGAGGCGGCGTCAGGGCGACCTCGCCATCCTGCCATGCCACGCCATAGCCGAGCCGCTCCAGAAGCTGCACCAGCTCCTCCGCGCACCCGTGCACGTCGCCCACGATGTCGAACGGACCCTCGTCGTGACGGCAGTCGGTCCACAACGGCCGCCGCTCGATCCGGGCGGCGTCGATCTCCTCTGCCGAGGACAGCCGCCAGACCTGGCGGAAGCCTTCGCGCTGCAGCCGCCCCAGGCCCTTGCGGATCTCCTCGATCATGCGCTGGGGAACGGCGCGGCCGAAGCTGCGGTCGGGCCGCCGGGCGTTGCGCGCGACGCAGACCTCGAGCCCCGGATCGAGGACGATGGCCACCGGCAGGGCGTGGTGGCGGCGGGCGAGCTCCACCCAGCCCTGGCGGTCGGCGGCGCGCACATTGGTGGCGTCGATCACCGCGAGACGCCGGTTCTTCAGCCGGGCGCCGGCGATCGCGCGCACCAGCTCGAACGCGTCGGCGGTCACCGACTGGTCGGTCTCGTCGTCGGCCACCAGCGCCCGGCAGCGGTCCGAGGAGACGATCTCGGTGGGCGCGAACCAGTGCGCCGCAAAGCTCGACTTGCCCGAGCCGGTGGCGCCGATCAGCACCACGAGGCAGAAGTCGGGAAGCTCGATCAGGCTTCTGTCCGGCGCGCTCATCGGGTGAACACCATCATCTGGCTGGGCGCGCCGTGCACCGGTTGCTCGGGGCCGATCCCCGAGTGCGCCGCCTTCCAGCCCCAGCGCTCCTCGATGCCGGCGGCCCATGAACGCATCTCCGCGCGCGTCCACTCGAAGCGGTGGTCCGGATGGCGCAGGGAACCGCACGCGAGGGCGGTGAAAAGCACGTTGTGCTCGGCGTTGGGCGTGGTGACCACCACCGTCTTCGCCCGCGTGGTGCCGAACACCACCTCGGCCAGCGTCGGAAGCCGCTCGGGATCGAGATGCTCGATCACCTCGACCAGCGCCACTGCCTCGGCCTCCTGCCAGCGCCGGTCCCGCAGCGTCAGGGCGCCGTGCAGCAGGCTCACCCGATCCGCTTGCGGCCCCTCCGGCTGGCCGAGCCTCAGCCGGCGCGCGGCGCGCTCGAGGCTGCGCACCGAGGCGTCGAGGCCGATCAGCCGTACAAAGCGCCGGTCGCGGACCAGCCGCTCCAGCAGCCGGCCCTCGCCGCAGCCCAGATCGGCCACCACACGGGCACCGCTGGCCGCCAGCACTCCCGTCACCGTCTCGAGCCGCAGGTCGTGCAGGCGCATGGACGCTTCCAGCGCGTCCTCCACCGACGGGCGGGCTGCCGGTCCCGCCTCCGCCTCCGCCTCCTCCTCCGGCGCGAGCCGCGCCAGGGCCGAGCGGGTGAGGTCGCGGCGGCCCTTGAGGTAGCGCCGGGTGACGAGTTCCCGCTCGGGATGCGCGGCGAGCCACGCGCCGCCCTTCTCGAGAAGCTTCGTGATCTCGTCCTCGCCGACCCAGTAGTGCTTGGCCTCGTCGAGCACGGGGATCAGCACGTAGAGATGGCCGAGCGCGTCGGCGAGCCGCTGCCTGCCCTCGAGCCGCAGCGCCACATAGGGAGCCTCGCCGGTGGCATCGTCCACCGACCGGCAGCTCACCTGCCACCCGAGCGGCTCGAACAGGCGGCGCACCAGGTCCGGCCCCTCCCGCGCCGGCAGCGGCACCACCTCGATCTCCAGCGGGATCGCGGCATCGGCGAGGGCCTGCCGGTCGCGGGACGTGCCGGTCATGGCCGTCCGGAACACGCGGTTGATCGCCACGGAAAGGAACGAGGAAGCGGCATAGGGCCGGTCGTTCACGTAGCCTTCCACCGGGCTCTCGCCACGGCCGCGCACGAGGGCCACCGGATCGACGTCGAGGACCAGCGCCGCCTCGCAGCGTTCCTCGCCGGCCTGCGGAAAGAAGCTCGTGGCCCGCCCGAAGGAGAACTCCGTCTCGTGCACCCGTGCCGGATGCTTCATCAGGAGATAGCCGAGGTCGGTGGCCGGGCGGTGGGTGGTGGCGATGGACAGGAACATGAAGGTCTCTGGAAAAAGGTCTCTGAAAATATGACGGAGACCGCGAGCAGCACCGGCAGGCGATGCTCCACAGGTCGAGGCATGTCCTTCGAGCACTAGCAGGGCGTGCGCCGGCGCACCATCCGCACGCCGGCCTGTGCGCAAGTTCCGGGTCGCCTGCGGCGTGGCGGCGGCGCATGGTGGGCGCGGTCGGGGATGCGGGCGAAGGGGGTGCCGTGCAGGCGAAGGTGATGGGGCCGGTGGAGTGGGGGCTGCTGGTGCTGCTCGCCACGCTTTGGGGCGGCTCGTTCTTCCTGGCCAAGGTGGCGGTGGCGGAGGTTCCGCCGCTCACCCTGGTGCTGGGGCGCGTGGCCATTGCCGCTGCCGCACTTCTGGTGGTGGTGCGCCTCGCCGGCTACCGGATGCCGCGCGAGCGCTCCCTCTGGCTCGCCCTCTTCGTCATGGGGGCGCTCAACAATCTCCTGCCCTTCTCGCTGATCTTCTGGGCGCAGACCAGCATCGCCAGCGGGCTGGCCTCGATCCTGAACGCCACCACGCCGCTCTTCGGCGTGCTGCTGGCCCACTTCCTCACGCGTGACGAGCGGCTGACGCCGCTGCGCCTGGCGGGTGCGCTCGTGGGGCTGGGCGGGGTGGCGCTGATGATCGGCAGCGACGCCGCCCTGCGCGGCGGGCACGGCCTGCTGCCGCAGCTCGCCTGCCTGCTGGCGGCGGTCTCCTACGCGCTCTCGGGGATCTGGGGCCGGCGCTTCTCGGCCATGGCGCCGCTGGTGGTGGCGGCGGGGCAGCTCACCGCCAGCACGCTCATGGCCCTGCCGGTGGTGCTGCTGGTCGACCGGCCGTGGGAGCTGCCGGCCCCCTCCGCCGCTTCCCTGGCGTCCACCCTCGTGCTGGCGCTGGTCTGCACCGCCTTCGCCTATGTCCTCTTCTTCCGGATCCTCAAGGCGGCGGGCGCCACCAACATCCTCCTGGTCACCCTGCTCGTGCCGGTGAGCGCCATCCTCCTGGGCAGCCTCGTTTTGGGCGAGAGCCTGGCAGCCAGGCACTTCGTGGGGATGGCGCTGATCGCCGGCGGGCTCGCCTGCATCGACGGCCGCCTGCCCGCCCGGCTGCGCCGCCGGCCGGTGCCGGCGCGCTGAGGCAAGGGCCACCGGCACCGGCGCAAAAAAAAAAAGCAGGGCGCCGGAGGGCGCCCCGAATTGGGGGGAGAACTGCCCTGGTGCGTCAGTGCGCCGTGGCACCCTCCGCACCGAGTCCGGTCTGCGAGCGCACGAACTGCGGGCCGAAGGCCTGGCGGTCGGCGCGCGCCCGGGCGCTGTGGTCGAGCACCGAGAACAGCCAGATCCCGGCGAACGCGATGCTCATCGAGAACAAGGCCGGGTTGGTGTAGGGGAAGATCGCCTCGGTATTGCCCAGGACGTCGACCCACACCGTCTTGGAGAGCATCACCATCGCCACGGCGGAGAGCAGGCCCAGGAGGCCGCCATAGAGCGCGCCGCGGGTGGTGAGCCTCGACCACATCATCGACATGAACAGCACCGGGAAATTGCAGCTCGCCGCGATGGCGAAGGCGAGACCCACCATGAAGGCGATGTTCTGGTTCTCGAAGGCGATGCCAAGGAGGATCGCCACCACGCCCAGGATCACCGTGGCGATCTTCGAGACCCGGATCTCCTGCGCCTCGGTGGTGCGGCCGCGGGCGAAGACATTGGCGTAGAGATCGTGGCTCACCGCCGAGGCGCCGGCCAGGGTCAGGCCGGACACCACCGCCAGGATGGTGGCGAAGGCCACCGCCGAGATGAAGCCCAAGAAGAGCGAGCCGCCGGTGGCATCGGCCAGGTGCACGGCCGCCATGTTGGTGCCGCCGATCATGCCCTTGATGGTGTCCACCACGCCGTCCGCGCCGGGCGTGAAGTAGGCGGGATTGACCATCAGGAAGGTGATGGCGCCAAAGCCGATGATGAAGGTGAGGATGTAGAAGTAGCCGATGAACCCGGTGGCGTAGAGCACCGACTTGCGGGCCGCCTTGGCGTCGGCCACGGTGAAGAAGCGCATGAGGATGTGCGGCAGGCCGGCCGTGCCGAACATCAGCGCGATGCCCAGCGAGATGGCGTTGACCGGATCGGTGACCAGGCCGCCCGGCGCCATGATGGTGGCACCGGCCGGGTGCACCTCCACCGCCCGGGCAAAGAGCGCCTCGGGGCTGAAGCCGAAGGTGACGAGCACGATCACCGCCATGAAGGTGGCGCCGCCCAGCAGCAGCACCGCCTTGATGATCTGAACCCAGGTGGTAGCGATCATGCCGCCGAAGGTGACGTAGAGGATCATCAGCACGCCGACGATCAGCACCGCCCAGACATAGGGCAGGCCGAACAGCAGCTCGATGAGCTTGCCGGCCCCCACCATCTGGGCGATCAGGTAGAAGGCCACCACGGTGAGCGAGCCCACCGCCGCCAGCGAGCGGATGGGCGTCTGCTCGAGCCGGTAGGCGGCGACGTCGGCGAAGGTGTACTTGCCGAGATTGCGGAGCCGCTCGGCCACCATGAAGAGGATGATCGGCCAGCCCACGAGGAAGCCGATCGAGTAGATCAGCCCGTCGAAGCCCGAGCTGTAGACCAGCGCCGAGATTCCCAGGAACGAGGCCGCCGACATGTAGTCGCCGGCGATGGCGAGCCCGTTCTGGAAGCCGGTGATGCCGCCGCCCGCGGCGTAGAAGTCCTTGGCCGACCTGGTGCGGCTGGCGGCCCATCTGGTGATCAGCAGCGTGCCGGCCACGAACAGGAAGAACATCACCACGGCCTCGATGTTGATCGAGGCGCGCTGCTCGCCGCCGGCGATGGCGTCGGCGGCGAGGGCGGGCAGGGGCAGGAGGGCCGCCGCGGCGGCGAGGAGGCGCCCGCGTCTGCTCATCGACCGCTCTCCTCGATGATCTCGTCGTTGAGGCGGTCGAACTCGCTGTTGGCCCTGCGCACATAGATCCCGGTGAGCACGAAGGCCGAGAGGATGACCAGCAGGCCCAGCGGGATCCCCAGCGTGGTGACGCCGTCGCCCAGCCTCGTGCCGAGCAGGCCCGGGGCGAAGGCCACCAGCAGGATGAAGCCGAAATAGATCGCCAGCATGATGATCGTCAGGGTGGTGGCGAAGCGGGTGCGCGCCGTCACCAGCTCCTTGAACTTCGGATTGTCGCGCACCCGCTCGTAGCGCAGCGTTTCCATCCTCTAGCCTCCTTCTTGTACAGGGACAGGCCCCGGCTTGCGGGCAGGTTATGTTGCGCTGCAGCAAATTCGGATGCGGCAAAGTGACGAAAACGCATGGCTGTCATGCGGCATCCTGTCCGCCGCGAGGGCCAGGCGCAGGGCGCGGCGGCGCGCCGCCGCCCTCGGCTCTTGGACCGGCGGCGCTCAGCCGCTACTCATGAGCGCCGCCCCTCGCGTTTGGCGAAATCTTAAGGGCGAGCCGGCAGGGTGGGTCTGTGCCGGACACCGCCCGGAGCGCTTGCCGCATCACGGCGGCGGCCCGGGCGCAGGCTGGTCAAGGAGAACGATGCTCACTCTCGCCCTCGGCAAGCGACGCAGCGGCCCCGCTTCCCGCGATCCCGGGACGGTCCTGCGCGACGTGTTCGGCTTCGAGCGGTTCCGCGGCCACCAGGAGGAGATCGTGGGTCACGTCCTGGCCGGTGGCGATGCTCTGGTCCTGATGCCGACCGGCGGCGGCAAGTCGCTGTGCTACCAGGTGCCGGCCTTGTGCCTGGAGGGGCTCACCGTGGTGGTCTCGCCGCTGATCGCGCTCATGCAGGACCAGGTGCAGGCGCTCACCCAGGCGGGGGTGCGGGCCGCCGCCCTGAACTCGAGCCTCCCGCCCGACGAGCAGCGCGCCACCGAGCGGGCGATGGCGGAGGGCATGCTCGACCTGCTCTATGTCGCTCCCGAGCGGCTCGCTGCCCCCGGCTTTCTCGACCGCCTCGAGCGCTGCAGGCTGGCCCTCTTCGCTATCGACGAGGCGCACTGCGTCTCGCAATGGGGTCACGATTTCCGCCCCGACTACCTGCAGCTCGCGATCCTGCACGAGCGCTTCCCGCAGGTGCCGCGTCTGGCGCTCACCGCCACCGCCGACGGGCCAACCCGCAACGACATCATCCAGCGTCTGGCGCTGGAGGAGGGGCGGGTGTTCGTCTCGGGCTTCGACCGGCCCAACATCCGCTACCGAATCGGCCTCAAGAACAACCCGCGGCGCCAGCTCCTGGCCTTCATCCAGGCCGAGCACAAAGGCGAGGCGGGCATCGTCTACTGCCTCTCGCGCGCCAAGGTGGAGGAGATCGCCGCCTGGCTGAAGGAGCAGGGGGTCGAGGCGCTGCCCTATCATGCCGGCCTGCCGCCCGAGCAGCGGGCCCGCAACCAGGAGCGCTTCCTGCGCGAGGACGGGCTGGTGATGGTGGCCACCATCGCCTTCGGCATGGGCATCGACAAGCCGGACGTGCGCTTCGTCGCCCATCTCGACCTGCCCAAGAGCCTCGAAGCCTATTACCAGGAGACCGGCCGCGCCGGCCGCGACGGGCTGCCCAGCAACGCCTGGATGGTCTACGGGCTCGAGGACGTCACCAAGCTCAAGGGGCTGATCGCCCGCTCGGAGGCCGACGACCGGCAGCGTCAGCTCGACCACCGCAAGCTCGATTCCATGCTCGGCTACTGCGAGACCACCCGCTGCCGGCGCGAGGTGCTGCTGGGCTATTTCGGGGAGACCTACGAGGGTCCCTGCGGAAGCTGCGACACCTGCCTCGAGCCGGTGGCCACCTTCGACGGCACCGAGCATGCGCAAAAGCTCCTCTCGGCCATCTACCGCACCGGCCAGCGCTTCGGCGCCGGCCATGTGATCGACGTGTTGCGCGGCCAGGCCAGCGACCGCGCGGTCGAGCTCGGTCACGACCGGCTGAGCGTGTTCGGCGTCGGCCGCGAGCTGTCGGGAGCCGGATGGCGCTCGGTGCTGCGCCAGCTCGTGACGCTGGGCCTGGTCACCGTCGACACCGAGGGCTTCGGCGCGCTCCATCTGGGCGAAGGCGTGCGGGCGGTGCTGCGCGGCGAGCGGCGTGTCGCCCTGCGCCACGATCCCGAGCCGCGCCCGAAGGCCGCCCGCCGGGCCGCCCGGCAGGCACCGCCGCCGGTGCTCGACGGCGCTACCCAGGGCCTGTTCGACGTGCTCAAGGCGTGGCGACGCGATCTTGCGCGCGAGCAGGGCGTGCCGCCCTATGTGATCTTCCACGACACCACGCTCCTGGCCGCGGCCAGCGAGCGGCCGGGCGACATGGACGCCCTGGCGCACCTGCCGGGCATGGGGCGGGTCAAGCTCGAGCGCTACGGTCCGGCGCTGCTGCGGACCCTGCGCGAAGCCGGCTGCTGAGATGCGCCGGGTCGCGGTAGCCCTGGCGAAGGTCTAGCCTCTGCAGGTGGGTGCGGAGCGAGGAGGGGGCATCGGTGGAGAAGTTCCAGCGCAACATCGTGGCGGGGCTGTTCGTCATCATCCCGATCCTGATCACCGTCTGGATCGTGAGGGTGGTGCTCGATGCCCTGATCGAGTTCGGCCGCCCGCTGGTGACCACCCTTGCGCGGACGCTGCAGCCGACCATGCCGGAGCTCTCGGAGATGCTCTTGACATCGCAGTTCCAGTGGGTGGCGGCACTCCTCGCGACGCTTTTGCTGCTCTACTGCCTGGGCGCGCTCACCACCGCCATGATCGGCCGCCGCGTGCTGGGGGCCTTCGACCGCCTGATCGCCCGCATTCCCTTCGTCAAGATGGTCTACGGCGCCACCCGCAAGCTGATGGCCTCCTTCCAGGAAGCCCCGGCCGGCGATAGGCGGGTGGTGCTGATCGAGTTTCCCTCGCCGGAGATGAAGGCGCTGGGGCTGGTGACCCGCACCTTCCGCGCTGCCGACACGGGCCAGGAGCTGGCCGCCGTCTACGTTCCCACGACCCCCAACCCGACCTCGGGCTATATGGAGATCGTCCCGGTCGAGCGGCTGGTGTGGCTCGACTGGACCGCCAACGACGCGATGAACTTCATCGTGTCGGGCGGCACGCTGGCGCCCGACACGATGAATTATGCGAGGACCGCGCCGCGCGAGGTTGCGGCGCGCGCCACCGAGACCGCATCATGACCGTCGGCTACCCGGTCCCGGAGGCGGCATGGCACTGCTCAAGCTGATCCTGTTTCTCGCCATCGGCGCACTGGCCGGCTGGATCGCCGGCAACCTCATGCGCGGCGGCGGCTTCGGCCTGTGGCGCAACATGGCGCTGGGTGTGGTGGGCTCCATCGCCGGCGGCGTCGTGGTGACGATCCTGGGCTTCACCCCCTGGGGCCTGCTCGGCAACCTCATCACCGCCACCCTGGGCGCAGTCCTGGTCCTCTGGCTGGCGGACCTGCTCAAGAAGCGCGCCTGAGGCCCCGGACGCACCAGCCGGTCGGGCCGGCGACAGCACGGCGCAAGGCGCTGCGCGCGGCTTTCGGTTTCTGTCCTTTGGGAGTTTGCGGCGGGCGTCCCGCGTGCCTCGCTTCCATCCGGCAAGCCCACCGGGGGCTGCGTTCCGTAACGCCGCTCCGGCCGCCGGTGCTGTTTTTCCGCCATGCACCAGCTTCGGCAGCGGCGCGAGGCGAAGGGCGAACGGCGCGGCGTGGCAGCCCTCCCGGGGCAGGAGATCGACGAGGTGTCTCCAGGCGCCGTCGGCTGTCGTTTTCCGGCCTGCGGCGGTTGCCGGCGGTGGGCGGTCACCGGATCCTCAGCTCTCGCGCCGATCCTGCCGGGCTGGGACTCCGCCGCTGCATCATCCTCGGGGCGTGCCTGCTCCACCAGCCGCGACGGATGGCACGGGCGGGTTTACGAGGGGCGAGCAGGTGCAGGAGCCGTGGCATGAGCGTCATGGCCTGCCTGCCAGATGCCGCCGCCCACCGAGAAAATCAAAAAAACAGCCGCGCGCAGCGCCTTGCACGGCTCTGTCGCCCGGAACCTGCGCTGCCCCGTCGCCGTCGGCCACGACGGGGCAGCCGTCTGCAGCAGGCGGATCCAGCCGTTGGCGAGCGGCCCTAGACCGCGCCCTGCACCGAGAATCCGCCGTCCACCGGGATCGCCGTGCCGGAGAGGAAGTCCGAGGCGGGCGAGCACAAGAAGACGGCGATCCCCTCGAAATCTCCGGGCTCACCCCAGCGGCCGGCCGGCGTGCGCGCCTGCACCTTGTCGTGCAGCTCGGGCACGTCGATGCGGGCCTGGCGGGTGAGGTCGGTGTTGATCCAGCCCGGGAGGACAGCGTTGATCTGGATATTGTCGCCGGCCCAGGCGCAGGCCATGGCCTTGGTCATCTGCACGATGCCGCCTTTGCTGGCGGCGTAGGGGGTGGTGAAGGAGGCGCCGAAGATCGACATCATCGAGCCGATATTCACGATCTTGCCGCCGCCCGCCTTCTGCATGGCCGGATAGGCTGCCTGGCTGCAGGCGAAGGCCGAGGTGAGGTTGGTCTCGATGATGTGCCGCCACTCCTCGAGGCTGTAGAGCTCGGGGCGCTTGCGGATGTTGGTGCCGGCATTGTTGACGAGAATGTCGAGCCGGCCGAAATGCTCGACGGTGCGCGCGACCAGGGCCCGGCACGATTCCTCGCTGGTGACGTCGACCTCGAAGGCGGCGGCGCTGGCGCCCAAAGCCTCGAGCTCGCCTACCGCGGCGGCGTTCTTGGCGGCGTTGCGCCCGGCGATCATCACCGCGGCGCCGGCCCGTGCCAGGCCCGTCGCCATGCCGAGGCCGATGCCGCCATTGCCGCCGGTGACGATCGCCACCCGGCCGGTGAGATCGAAAAGCTTCATGACCGCCTCCGGAGTTTTCTTGTGGCCCCAGCGGTAGCGCGTCATGGTGCGAGCGTCGACATCCATGGGGAGATGTCTCATGCGCCTGATCGTCGTGAGCCTGTTCGGCCTTGCCCTCGCCGCCTGGGCGGCACCCGCCTCGGCCGGTTGCGACGGCCATGTCGCCGCCTCGGCAGGAGACGGCACACTGATCGTCCAGGGCGATCCGCCGGCCGGCCCGCAAAGCGTCGTGAAGAGCGACAAGAAGAGCTGAAAGGCGGCTCTCGCCGTCATGCTGGGCCGGCGCTCTCGCCGGCCCTTTTGTTTTCCGCTAGGACATGCGCAGCAGAAAGGAGGCTTCATGGCCCGTGCAGGCATTATCGGCGAGCCGGGCGAGCTTGCCGTCCGCGCCCGCGACGCCGGCCTTGCCCCCGTCGTGCACGCCACCGAGCCTGCCTACCAGGCACGCCTCGACCAGCAGGGCATCGCCCGTGTCGATGCCTATGAGGAATTTTTCGACGCGCTCGAGCACCCGCGCGTCTACCTGATCGACATGGGGCCGGGTCCCGAGCTCGACCGGCTGATCGACGAGGCCTACGTGGTCATGGAGCCGGGCGACGTGGTGGTCGATCCGGGCGCCAGCTGGTGGTGCGACACGCTGCGCCGCTTCAGGCGGATGCGCCACCGCTCGCTCTACTATGTGGATGCCGCCGCGATGGGCGGCATCATGCTGGCCTCGGGCGACCGCAAGGGCGTCGAGCTCGCCTTGCCGGTGCTCGAGGCGCTGGCGGGCCGGGCGGCGGCCTGCGGCGAGGCCGGGGCGGCGCATTACGCTGCCATGGTGCTGGACGGGCTGCGCACGGTGCGCGCCCAGGCGGAGAGCGAGGCGCGGCAGCTTCTCGAGGCTTTTCCCGCCGGCCTCGACGCCGCGGCGGCCGCGGCGGCGCTCGGGCTCGCGGATGGGGCAGCAGGAGGGCGGGCAGCGTGGCTGCCGGAGGACGCGCTGCGTCTCGAGGCGGCGGTACCGCTCACCGCCCAGGCGGTGATGCTGGAGCTGGCGGCAGCCCTCGACGAGCACCGCTCGGTAGCACCGGCACCGCGCCTGGGGCCGTTCGTGCGGCACGAGGAAATCCTCTGAACACACGCGACTGACAAGAGATCGGGGAGCAGGATGGACTATCGCAATCTCGGCCGCAGCGGGCTCAAGGTCTCGCCGCTGTGCCTCGGCACGATGATGTTCGGCGCACCGACCGACGAGGCGCATTCCGTGCGGATCGTCGACCGCGCCCGCGAGGCCGGGATCAACTTCATCGACACGGCGGACATGTACAACGAGGGCCGGTCCGAGGAGATCGTCGGCCGCGCCATCGCGGCCGACCGCGACTGGTGGGTGCTCGCCACCAAGGTCTGCAACCCGATGGGCGAGGGGCCCAATGGTCGCGGCCTGTCGCGCAAGTGGATCATGACCGCCTGCGAGGCCAGCCTGAAGCGGCTCGGCACCGACCATATCGACGTCTACTACCTCCACAAGGAGGATCACGAGACGCCGCTCGAGGAGACGGTGAGCGCCATCGGCGACCTGATCCGTTCGGGCAGGATCCGCTATTTCGGCCTTTCCAACTACCGTTCCTGGCGGATCGCCGAGATCGTCCGGCTGTGCGAGAGGCTGGGCGTCGACCGGCCGGTGGTGCTGCAGCCCTACTACAACATCATGACCCGGCAGCCCGAGGTCGAGCTCCTGCCGGCCTGCAGCCATTACGGGCTGGGCGTGGCCCCCTACAGCCCGCTGGCGCGCGGCGTGCTGACCGGCAAGTACCGGCCCGGCGAGGCGCCGCCGGAAGGCACCCGGGCCGGGCGCCAGGACAAGCGGATGCTCCAGACCGAGTGGCGCTCCGAGAGCCTGGAGATCGCCCAGCGGCTCAAGGCCCATGCCGAGGAGCGCGGGATCAGCGCCGTGCAGTTCGCCATCGCCTGGCTGCTCAACAACCGCCTGGTGACCGCGCCGATCGCCGGGCCGCGCACGCTGGAGCAGCTCGAGGACTATCTGGGGGCGCTGGAGTACCGGTTCACCGAGGAGGACGAGGCTTTGGTGAACTCGCTGGTGACCACCGGCCACGCCAGCACGCCCGGCTACAACGACCCCGCCTATCCCATCGAGGGCCGGGTGCCACGGGCCGGCTGAGCCGGCCGCTCCGCTTGACGTTCCCTCGGCCATCGGCCAATGCGGATTCCTGGCGGCACGGCATGCCGCCGGGAAGGCCGAAGGCCGAGGGAGGCAGAACGATGAGAAGACGCGCATTCGCGGCGGCGCTTGGCGTGCTCGCAGCCTTGGGAGCGGGTGTCGCCGGGCCGGCACAGGCTTATCCCGAGAGTGACCTCACCTACGTCATTCCCTTCAACGCGGGCGGCGAATCCGACGTCACGGCGCGGCTCCAGGAGCCGGCCTTCCGCGAGATCACCGGGCAGGGCTTCATCATCCAGTACCTGGTCGGCGCCGGCGGGGCCACGGCCTGGACCCAGCTCAACGCGATGCCGGCCGACGGCAGCACCATCATGGGTGTGAACCTGCCGCATCTCTGGCTGCAGCCGATGCAGGGCAAGGTCGGCTACCAGACCGACGACATCGCCATTGTCCGCCTGTTCCAGCTCACCCCCTTCGCCCTGATCGTGCCGGGCGACAGCCCGATCGAGACCGTCGAGCAGTTCATCGACGAGGCGAAGAAGGCGCCCGGCGCCATCACCATCGGCGGCACCGGCACCCATTCGGCGCCCCATGTGGCGCAGGCCTTCTTCGACCAGGCAGCCGGCATCAAGACCACCTACATCCCCTTCACCGGCACCGCCGCCTCGACCGCGGCCCTGCTCGGCAAGCAGGTGCGCGCCCAGTGGGCCTACCCGACAGTGGCGGTGGAGCAGCAGGACGCGGTCCGCATGCTGGCCGTCGCCATGGAGGAGCGGCATCCGCTGTTCCCCGACGTCCCGACCTTCAAGGAGAAGGGCTTCGACTTCGTCGACGGCGCCTATCGCGGCGTGGCCGTGCCCAAGGAGACACCCGAGGACATCAAGAAGAAGCTCTCCGACATCTTCGGCCAGATCAACGCCCAGGAGGCGTTCGCGAAGAACATGCGCGAGGGTGGCTATGTGCTGATCGACGTCGGCTATGACGAGGTCGGCGCGTTCATGGCAGAAGGGGGCGAGAAATATCGCGAGATCGCGAGGCTCCTGGGCCTCGTCGAGTAGCGCCGGCCGCTCGTGGGCGTTCTCGCGCACTTTTCGGACGCGCTCACCCCCTTCCACCTGCTGCTCGCCCTTGCGGGGGTGGTGGCCGGAACGGTGGTGGGCGCGCTTCCGGGGCTCACCGCCACCATGGCAGTGGCCGTCCTCACCCCGCTCACCTTCGGCATGCCGCCGCAATCCGCCCTGATCCTGCTGGGGGCGATCTATACCGGTGCCATCTATGGCGGCTGCTACGCCGCCATCCTCGTCAACACGCCGGGAACCCCCTCGGCGATCGCCACCACCTTCGACGGCTGGCCCATGGCAAGGCGCGGGGATGGCGATCTCGCCCTTACCATCGCCGTGCTGGCGTCGGTCACCGGCGGCGTGGTGGGCGTGCTGCTGCTCCTCCTGCTGGCCCCGCCGCTGGCCCAGGTGGCGCTGGCCTTCGGGCCGGTGGAATATTTCTGGCTGGCGGTGCTGGGTCTCACCCTGATCTCGGCGATCAGCGAGGCGAGCCTCCTCAAAGGAGTGCTGGGCTGCGCCATCGGCTTGATGATCTCGATGGTCGGCACCGCCATCGTCGGCGGCGACATCCGCTTCACCTTCGAGAGCCAGGCGCTGCTGGGAGGCGTCAACCTCGTGGCGGCGCTGGTCGGGATCTTCTGCATACCCGTGGTGATGGACCTCGTCGCCACCCCCGATGCCCATCTCAAGGTAGGTCAGCGGCTCCGGGGCTTTCGACTGGCCGAGGCGGCGGGCCATGCCTGGACGGGGCGCTGGAACCTGCTGCGCAGCTCGGTGATCGGCACGCTGGTGGGTATCCTGCCGGGCGCCGGCGGCTCCATCGCCTCGCTGGTGGCCTATGCCGAGGCGCGCCGCACCGCCCGCGAGCCGGCGAGCTACGGGCACGGCGCGCCGGGCGGCATCCTTGCCAGCGAATCCGCCAACAACGCCACGGTGGGCGGCGGGTTCGTGCCGACCTTGGTGCTGGGCATCCCCGGCACGCCCCCCGACGCCATCATTCTGGGCGCGCTGCTGGTCCACGGGATCCGCACCGGCCCCAACCTCTTCAGCGCCCAGAGTGGCATCGTCTACACGTTCATCTTCGGGCTTCTGGTGGCGACCCTGATCATGCTGCCGGCCGGCCTGCTGCTCGGCCGCTACGCGTTCCGGACCATCATCCGCGTGCCCAAGGCGGTGCTGGCGCCGGCCATCCTGCTCATGACCCTGATCGGCACCTTCGCCATCAACAACAACATCCACGATGTCTGGGTCATGCTGGCGCTGGGCGCCGGCGCCTGGCTGCTGGGTCGCGCCGGGATCACGCCGGCACCGGTGGTGCTGGGCGTGGTGCTGGGGCCCATCGCCGAGCAGGGCTTCGTGCAGGGCTGGCTCATCGGCAGCGCCACCGGCAATGTCGCCGGCGAGTTCTTCGGCCGGCCGATCGCGCTGGCGATCATCGGCATGATCCTCCTGACCCTGCTGTGGCCGCTGATCGCGCGACGGCTGCAGGAGCGGCGCGAGGAGCAGCCATGAACGCCGGTCTCGATCTGCGCGGACTCGCCGGTGCCGCCGCCTGCCTGCTCATGGCGGGCTGGGCGCTCTGGGAATCGCAGGGCTTCTCGCAGCTGGGCGCGGTCTTTCCCCGCGCCGTGGCGCTGGCGATGATCCTGGCGGCCCTGCTCCTCGTGCTGCGCCTCCTGCGCGGCCGGGAGCCGGCGAGCGGGCCGGCGGGCGGATCGTCCCGGCGTCGCCTGGGCCTTTTGGCGGTGGCCGCCTTGTGGGTCGCGGCGCTGCCGGTGCTGGGGTTCGTCGCGGCCTCGGTCGCGGGCTTCCTCGCCACCATGGCGGTGGCGAGCTTCGAGGCGTGGACCGGGCGGCGCCTGCTGGGGCGGGTGATCCTCGCTGTCGTCGTGGTCCTCGCCTTCCGCCTCCTGTTCGGCGAGCTGTTGAACGTGCCGTTGCCCAAGGGCACGATGCTGCCCCTCTAGGGCGCCCGGCGTCGGCCAGCAGGCCATGCGGCGCTGCGTCCGGCAGGCTCGACGCGCTGCCCGGACCGCCGCTTCGATTCGGCCCGCCCGCCGCCCCGGAGCCGGGACTCCGGATAGCGGCCCCTCAGTGGCGCGGCTTGCCGTCCAGCACGTACTTCGCAAAGGTGAAGGTGAAGTCGCGCTCTCCCTCGCGGTTGAGGTGGCAGGAGAAGCAGCCCTCGAACTTCGCGTCGGCCTTGCGGCTGCCGTCGGGCAGGAACCATGCATAGTCCCAGTCGCCGTTGCGCAGCTCGGGCGGGTAAGCCTCGCCCCAGCCCTGCTCCTTTTGCATGAGGAAGACGTTGGTGACCTCCTCCGCCGGCACCAGCCGGCCGTCACTGTCGCGGGCCGGCCGGTCACCCTCTATGCGGGCCTTGTGGTCCTCCATGATCAGCACGGTGCCGTAGGGCAGGGGCTCGCCAGGCCGCGCGGCGTCGTGCGAGGCCCGATCGACATACATGAACCGCACCGTGCCGCGGTCGGGCCGGTCGACCATGTTGTAGAGCACGAAACGCTCGGCATAGCCCTCCGGCCAGGCGATCCGCTCCGGCCCGGCGAGCGCCGCGGCGCTGGCGAGGAGGGCGAGGGTGCAGGCTCCGAGGATGGCGGGGCTCGTCATGGCGCCACCTCCACCTCGAGCAGCATGTTCTGGTGGAAGACGCACTCGGCCTCGAAGCTGCCGGCCTTGCCGAGCCGCAGCACCGCCTCCTTGCCGGGCTCCTGCTTGCCCAGATCGACCGCGAACCCGACGGTCGGCACGAAGACCTCGTGATCCACCGTGTCGCCGTTCACGAACCTGATGGTATCACCCGCTTTGGCCCGCACCCGGTCCGGCGCGTAGGCGCCGTCCTTCATCGCTACCACATGCTCCGCCGCCGCGGCGGCGCCCGGCGGCACCAGCACGACGGCAAAAAGTACGACCAGCCTGTACATGCCGACCCTCCCAGGTCTCGAGCGAGACCGCCCAAGGTCGCTTTGCGGCTGGCGGGCTGTCGACTGACAACTTCGTGAGGAATGCTGTCAGCCGAGCATCGCGAGCAGCGCGAAGGCCGCCAGCACCATCGCCATCTGCGCGGCGTTGAGGGCCACGCTCGCCCGGTGCAGGCCCTTGAAGGCGGCCGCCGCGGCCTCGTCGCCCTCGAGACCGCGCTCGCGATTGCGATTGATGGTGGGCATCAGCCAGACCAGCGCGAAGACGGAGGCGATGCCGGTGACCCCCAGCAGCAGCCCGGCGATGCTCCAGCCGGCGAGCAGGGCGGCGAGCAGAGCGAGGCCTGCGCCCGCGAGGTAGTAGACCCGGAAGACGTGGCGGATGAAGCGGCCGGCCATCTCGGCGGGCAGCCGCATGAACACCAGCGGGGTGAAGGCGAGCGAGTAGAACAGCATGCCGCCCAGGAGGATGCCGGAGAGCAGCAGGGCCACGAACTGCAGCGAGAGGAGGTTCATGCGATGAGGCTCCCGAGGACCAGGCAGATGACCACGGTGATGGTGAGCGGGCGGCGCAGCCGCGGGTACCAGGCAGGTGCCTCGCCGGCGGCGGCGGTTCGCTGGTCATGGAGCATGAGGCCGAGGAACGCGGCCGCCAGCAGCAGCTTGCCGCCGTCGCTGGAGAGATGCACGGCGGCCCAGCCGGCCAGTGCCGGGACGACGCTCGCCACATAGCGCGCCGGACCCGAGCCCGCGGCCATGGCCAGGCCCCACTGGACGCCGCCCATGAAGGAGAGAATGACCGCGCCGTAGATCAGCAGCACCGCATTGGCGAGATGCGCCGTGAAATCCCCCAGGGCGATGCCCGCGAGCGCCGCCGCGAAGGGCAGGACCCCGAGCCAGCCCAGCAGCAGCGCCACCTTGGGAACATCGTCGTGCTGTTCGTGCATTGCTGCTCCTTCTGCGTCCAGCGAGACCCGCCTTCGATGCTGGGCGCAGCCTCGTGGCGCCGCAAGGCCGGGGCGGCGGCACCGGATCCGTTATCGAAGTGGCTCTCCCGGCGCAGCCGCGCGGGCGCGACAAGAAACGACCGCACAGGAGGAGCCTTCATGCAGCCAGAGTCCATTGCCACCCCCGTCGGCGCCGTCGTCGATCCGCCGCCGCGCTGCGTGCCGCCGCGGCCGAGCGTGTTCGAGGGCGAGCGGGTGAGGCTCGAGCCGGTCGATCCGGCGCGCCACGCCGCCGCGCTCTTTGCCGGCTCGCACGGCAACGCCGCCGCGCCGGAGCTGTGGGCGTACATGGGCTACGGCCCGTTCGCCGACGAGGCGGCGATGAGGGCATGGCTCGCCGGATGCGCCGCCTCGCAAGACCCGCTGTTCTTCACGGTGATCGCGCGCGGGTCCGGCGAGCCTGTCGGTATGGCGAGCTTGATGCGGACCGACGCGGCCAACGGGGTGATCGAGGTCGGCAATATCTGGTACGCGCCGAAGGTGCAGCGCACGGCCCTGCCGACCGAGGCGATGCTGCTGCTCTTCGCTCATGTGTTCGAGGAGCTCGGCTACCGGCGGCTCGAGTGGAAGTGCAACGCCCTCAACGAGCCCAGCCGCCGCGCCGCGCTGCGCTTCGGCTTCACCTACGAGGGCACGTTCCGCCAGCACATGGTGGTCAAGGGGCGCAACCGCGACACCGCCTGGTTCTCCATGCTCGATAGCGAGTGGCCCGCGATCGGCCGCGCCATGCGCGCCTGGGTTTCGATGGATAATTTTGACGCAGCACACCGCCAGATCCGCTCCCTGGCCAGCCTGCGGCAGCGCTGAACGGACCGGCCGCCCGGGGCAAGCGGCGCCGCCGGGCGGTGGCCTCCGGCAAGGGGGCAACGAGCAGGCAGCTCGCATGCACAGAAGATTCCGCGCCGCGAATCATCAACTTATCGGTTAAAAAGATAACTCTCATGAAGGGTGCGAACCCTTTGAAGAGGCCTCTTGAGGTGTCTGGAACGATCCCGAATTAGATGCAATTTTGCCCTATTTTCAGTAAGAAAGTAGGTTTAATTGAAGACGATAGATATTGCTCTACCTGTGCGTTAGAAGTTAGCAATCGGGTCGAGACGCAGCCGTGAGCCTCGCGGGGCAGCGGCGGCAGAAGAGACAGGATCTGGAGCAAGTACCCGTTGATGTGTCCGGTCGGACAGCCGGCGCCTCGCTTATCAGCCCTCCCCATGGTCTCATCCCGGTCAAGCACAATGCCATACAGAGCCACCAGAGGTGGCGCCGGCATCCTCGCGGCCGTTATCGCCGCCGTCTTTGCCGCGCCGCTGCCGCCAGGCACCATCGGCCTCGCCGCGAGCGCGCCGGCCGGCCATCGGCAGAACGAGGCCGCATCGCCATCGCGCGGTATCATGGTGCTGGCGACTGTTCCTGCCAGTGTCGCCCGCAACCTTCCCCGCCAGATCCGCAAGGACGCCGACCGTCCGTCGCCAACCGCGTCTCCCGGCCGGCCCGACAATGACCGGCCGATCCCTTCGCCCATGGCCAAGCGACTGATCTAGAAGGCGCGTTCGCCCGGCACGACAGCCGGCACGGTTTCCGGAACGCAGCTCGGACGATGCTGCCGCAGGCGCGGCCGGCACAGGACGAGTCACGCGCTCGCTCTCAATTAGAGGTTTATTAACCATATGGCAATAACGCATTTTTAGAAAGTATGCCCGACTGTGGGCCCAGGACCAGCACCTGGCGGCCCCGGTGATGCGGACGACGACACTCCAAGCGCCCGACAGATCTTCTCGGCAAACGTCGAGAACAGCTCTCCCGACTCACGGTCAAAGCCATTGCGAGCGCCATGACGGGCGTACCGATGGCTTGGTTATCTGGAGGTTACTCTAAATGAACGCGCCTATCTCGCGCCGCAACTTCGTGTCCCGCACGCTCGTTTATGGCGGCGTGGCGACGCCTTTGGCGCTGATCTCGTCGAAGGCTTTTGCCTGCCACGAATATGTGAGCCCGGTCGACGGGGCGGCCGGCTGCGGCGCCTACCGGCGCGATCTCGACGCGGCGGCGAGCGCCCCGGAGCCGGATCCCACGCCGCCGGAGACCGGGCAGCCGCTGCCGGTCGGCAGCGACGCGCCGTTCGGCGGGCGCTTCTACGGCAATCCCTACATGTGCGACACCGTCTCGGAGGTGCGCTTCTACCAGGGCTCGGCGGTCGCCAAGCGGATCATCGCCGAGCATGACGGCGAGGTCACGGCGATCCGCTGGCACAACCGCTACGGGAGCGGCTACAGCAGCGGCGACGGCGGCTCGGTGATCGTCAAGATCGAGGGCGACAAAAACGGCAAGCCGAGCGGCGAGGTGCTGGCCGAGACCGAGGTCAATGGCGGCCGCGGCGCGCCCACCAGCCAGGGCTTCTTCCCGCAGTGGAGCTTCAAGAAGGCGGC
>JAWZSN010000024.1:0-88003 GCA_033875255.1 Geminicoccaceae bacterium 1502E
CGCTGATCCGCTGGTCAGTCCAGGAAATCCGACGCATCGCCACCCGCCTCGCACGGGCGCGTATCGAACCGTCATGCATCATCGCCTGCTCGCTCTGGCGACGAGCACACCAGGCCGCCGCACGACGGGCACATCCCAAATCAAAAACGCAACTGTAATGCTAGAGCAGCTCCTTCATCACCGCGTAGAGCTCGCTTTTCGCCTCGAAGCCGACGCCGGGGATCTGCGGCAGGCCCACGTGGCCGTTCTCCACGGCGATGTCGTCGGCGAAGCCGC
Source organism: Geminicoccaceae bacterium 1502E (assembly GCA_033875255.1). GTDB lineage: Bacteria > Pseudomonadota > Alphaproteobacteria > Geminicoccales > Geminicoccaceae > Marinimicrococcus. The sequence continues at coordinate 277 of JAWZSN010000024.1, forward strand.
CGAACGGGCGGAACACGTCGGGATAGCTCTCGTTGCCGCCCAGATGCAGGCCGGCTGCGATGTTGAGCGACATCTGGTGGCCGCCATGCGGCACCACCCGGCGGCTCGACCAGCCGTTCTCCGCCAGCATGTCCAGCGTGCGCATGTACTCGACCAGGCCGTAGGACAGCGCGCAGTCGAACTGCAGGATGTCGCGGTCGGGCCGCATCCCGCCGTGGCGGATGAGGTTGCGGGCGTCCTGCATGGAAAAGAGGTTCTCGCCGGTGGCCATGGGCGGCGCGTAGTGGCGGCCGAGCTCGGCCTGGAGCGCGTAGTCGAGCGGGTCGCCCGGCTCCTCGTACCAGCGCAGGCCCAAAGGCTGGAGCGCCTTGGCGTAGGCGATGGCGGTCTCGAGGTCGAAGCGGCCATTGGCGTCCACCAGCACGTGGCCGGCATCGCCCACCACGCGGATCACCGCCTCGATGCGCCGCATGTCTTCCGCGAGGTCGCCGCCGCCGATCTTGAGCTTCACGTCGGCGTAGCCGCGGTCGACATAGCTCTTCATCTCGTTCTCGAGAGCGCTCGTGTCCTTGCCCGGGTAGTAGTAGCCGCCGGCCGCGTAGACCCACACCTTTTCGTCGGCCTCGCCGCCACGGTAGCGGTCCGCCAGCAGGCGCCAGAGCGGCACGCCGGCGATCTTGGCCACGGCGTCCCACACCGCCATGTCGATGACACCCACCGCCACCGAGCGCTCGCCGTGCCCGCCCGGCTTCTCGTTGCTCATGAGCACGTCCCAGATGGCGAACGGGTCGAGATTGCCGTTGGCCTCGTCCACCAGCTTCGCCGGATCGGCCGCCTTGAGGCGCGGAATGAAGCGCTCGCGCAGCAGGCAGCCCTGGGCATAGCGGCCGTTGGAGTTGAAGCCGAAGCCCACCACCGGCTTCCCGTCGCGCACCACGTCGGTGACCACCGCCACCACGCTGCAGGTCATCTGCGAGAAGTCGATATAGGCGTTGCGGATTTCCGAGCGGATCGGAACGGTCTTCTCGCGGATGTCGACGATCTTCATGAAGCCTCTCCTGACTGGCGGCTCTGGGTAGCTCCTGGCGAAGGCGGCGGCAAGGTTGTGAGAATGAGGGGCTTCGCGGCGCTGCGCGCGGCTTCCTTTTTCCGCTTTTTGTCAGTTGGCCGCGGAGTCCCTTGCCGGGCGGCGTCGACAGCCTGACAGAAAAAGGAGAAGAGAAGCCGCGCGCAGCGCCTTGCACCTCACCCTCTCCCGGAGCTGTTCTCCATGCCCGTCGCAGAGCTTCTGGTCGTCCTGGGGCTCGTTCTCCTCAACGGCCTCTTCGCCATGGCCGAGCTCGCCGTGGTCTCCTCGCGGCCGGTCCGCCTCAAGCAGCGCGCGGAGGCCGGCGGGCGGGGTGCCCGGGTCGCACTGCGCCTCAGGGAAGATCCCACCTCCTTCCTCTCCACCGTGCAGGTCGGCATCACGCTGGTGGGCATCTTCGCCGGCGCCTATTCGGGCGCCACCTTCGCCGATCCGCTGGCCGGGGTGCTGCGCGAGCTGCCGGGCATGGCGGAGGCGGCGCCGGTGGCGGCACTGGTGCTGGTGGTGGCCGGTGTGACCTATCTCTCGCTCATCGTCGGCGAGTTGGTGCCCAAGCGGGTGGCGCTCAGCCATCCCGAGGCCATCGCCGGGGCGCTGGCCCCGCTCATGGCGCTGCTCGCCCGCGTGGCGGCCCCGGTGGTGTGGCTGCTCCGCGTCTCCACGGAGGGCATGGTCCGCCTCCTGCATGTGCCGGCGGCACCGGCCTCGCAGGTGAGCGACGAGGAGCTGCGCGGGCTGCTCAAGGAGGGCACCGAGGCGGGCGTGTTCCACCCCGAGGAGCGGGCCATCATCGACTCGGTGGTGCGGGTCGCCGACGAGCCGGTGCGCTCGATCATGACGCCGCGCACCGACCTCGTCTGGCTCGACGTCCGGGACGAGCCGGAGGCCCTGCTGCGCCGGATGCGCGAGAGCGGCCATTCGCGGTTCCTGGTGGGCGACGGCGGGCTCGACCGCCTCCTGGGCGTGGTCCAGAGCAAGGACCTGCTGGGCCGGCTCGGGCATGCCGGGCCGGTCGATCTCGGAGCCCACCTGCGCCAGCCCATCGCAGTGCCGGAGAGCCTGCCGGTGGTGGAGCTCCTCGAGCATTTCCGCCGTGCCTCCGTCCATCTGGCGGTGGTCATGGACGAGCATGGCGGGGTGGAGGGCATCGTCACCCCCACCGACCTGCTCATCGCCATCGTCGGCGAGCTGCCCGGTGCCGGAAGTGCCGAGGCGCCCGAGGCGGTGCGGCGCGAGGACGGCTCCTGGCTCATCGACGGAAGGCTGCCCCTGCACCAGGCCGAGCGCCTGCTCGAGACCGGCGACATGGGCGAAGGTCACGACTATGCCACCATGGCCGGCTTCATGCTCTGGAAGCTGGGCCGCCTGCCCCGCGAGGGCGAGCATTTCCGCTGGCGCGACCTGCGCTTCGAGGTCGTCGACATGGACGGCCGCCGCATCGACCGCATCCTCATCGAGCACCGCCCCGAGCCAGAGGACGAGACGACGGGATAGGGGCTCGGCAACGCTTCGTTAATGGTACCTGGTACCATCGAGGCAATCTTGCGAAGGATGGTGGCGGGGCGCGGCCGGAGAGGCTCTCCCGGGGAGAAGGGTTCTCCCCGGACCCCTGCCGTCAGTCGGCGGCGGAGCCCGGCGACGGGCCTCGGCCTGCCGGCCGCAACAGCGTGTGATGCTCCTCGGCCCAGCGGACGAGATGGTCGCGGGCCATCGTCACGTTCCGCGGAACGTGGGCGAGCTCGGCAAGCTCGGAGAGCCGGTGCATGCCGATCAGCATGGCGATCCGCTCCATATCGAGCGGCCGGCCGGTGAGCCGGGCGTAGCGGCCGGCCATCACGCGCGTCAGCTCGTGCGAGACGAAGGCCGGGTAGACGAGCTCCTGGTGCACCGGCCCCATGCCGGAGTCTGCGAAGTCGTAGATCCCGTTGAGGCGCTGCCGCTTGTGATCGAAGGCCATGTTCCAGCCGTGGCCGTCAAAGAAGCCGTAGACCGTCCCGAGCGGGTCGGGGCCGGCGGCCTGGAAGGCCGCCAGCGTGCGCTCGCAGAGCGGCCGGATCGTCTCTGGCGCCAGCGGGAGCGCCTTGCGGCGGATCTCCTCGAGGGAGCGCCACGGGAGAATCCCGACGGCACCGGCGGCGCGCATGTCGTCAGGGTCGAGATCGTGAAGCTGGGCGGCGAAAAGCGCCAGATCCTCGGCCAGCCGCTCGCGTGCCATGGCCGGGAGGCGCCCATACTGCCGGGCCAGCAGATGATCTCCCGCGATCTTCGTGTGCCGCGAGAACAGCATCGGGCTCTCGACCAGCTCCAGATCCGGAACCCGCATCGCCAGGTGCGGCCGGACGGCCGCGAGGAGCCGCACCTCGCGCCGCAACGCCCGCGCGGCTTCCTCTCCGCGCGGGAACTTGAAGATCAGGCGATCGTCCACGTCCAGCGCCAGCGAGTGCCATCCCATGGCAAGCGGCCGGAACGTCGCCGCCCGGAGGTCCGGGAAAACCCGCACCACCGCTGCCCGGCATGTCGCGACGTCGATGCTCATGTCCCGTTCTCACCCGGGCGAGTTGCGGAGAAGGAAGGGAACCGCGCAAGGCGCCCGCGCGCATCCCCCTCCCACCGGTCTGCGCCGCCTCCCGGCCTCAGTGGCTCTCGCGCGGCACCTCATGACCGCGGCAGCCGACCAGGAAGTCGAGATCGACGCCCTTGTCGGCCTGGAGGACGTGGTCGACGTAGAGCTTCTGCCAGCCGCCGGTGGCGGGGGCCGGGGCGGGCTGCCAGGCGGCACGGCGGCGGGCAAGCTCCTCCTCGGAGACCTCCAGCACGAGCCGGCGGCCGGGGACGTCCAGCTCGATCATGTCGCCGTCCTGCACCAGCGCCAGGTTGCCGCCAGCGGCGGCCTCGGGGGCGGCGTGGAGGACGACGGTGCCGTAGGCGGTGCCGGACATGCGGGCATCCGAGATGCGCACCATGTCCTTGATGCCCTTGCGCAGCACCTTGGCGGGCAGGCCCATATTGCCGACCTCGGCCATGCCCGGGTAGCCCTTGGGCCCGCAGTTCTTGAGGACCATCACGCAGGTCTCGTCGATGTCGAGGGCCTCGTCGTCGATCCGGGCCTTGTAGTCCTCGATGTTCTCGAAGACCACGGCGCGGCCCCTATGCCGCATGAGCTCAGGGGAGGCCGCCGAGGGCTTGATGATCGCACCGTCGGTGGCGAGGTTGCCGCGCAGCACCGCCATGCCGCCCTGGGCCAGGAGCGGCCGGTCGAGCTCGCGGATCACCTCGTCGTTCCAGCAGGGGGCGTCCTTGACGTTCTCCCAGATCGGGCGGCCGTTGACGGTCATGGCGTCGTTGTCGAGCAGGCCTGCCGTCCCGAGCTTGCGCAGCACGGCGGGCAGGCCGCCGGCATAGTAGTAGTCCTCGGCGAGGAAGCGGCCCGAGGGCATGAGATCCACGATGGTGGGAACGTCCCGGCCCCACTCGTCCCAGTCGTCCAGCGTCAGGTCCACGCCGACGCGCCCGGCCACGGCCAGCAGGTGGACCACCGCGTTGGTGGAGCCGCCCAGCGCCCCGTTGGCGCGGATCGCGTTCTTGAAGGCGCTGCGGGTGAGCACCTTCGAGATGCGCAGGTCCTCGCGGATCATCTCGACCGCGCGCCTGCCGGTCATGAAGGCCATCTGCCGGCGTCGGCTGTCGGCGGCGGGGATGGCGGCACAGCCGGGCAGGCTCATGCCCAGGGCCTCGGCCAGGCTGTTCATGGTGGAGGCGGTGCCCATCGTCATGCAGTGGCCGGCCGAGCGCGACATCGAGCTCTCCGCCTCCATGAACTCGGCCATGCTCATCTCGCCGGCCTTCACCGCCTCCGAGAACTTCCAGACGTCGGTGCCCGAGCCGATCGGCTTGCCGCGGAACATGCCGTTGAGCATCGGCCCGCCGGAGAGCACGATGGCCGGCACGTCGGTGGAGGCAGCGCCCATGAGCAGGGCCGGCGTGGTCTTGTCGCAGCCGGTCATGAGCACCACGCCGTCCACCGGATTGCCGCGGATCGCCTCCTCGACGTCCATGGAGGCGAGGTTGCGGAACAGCATGGCGGTGGGGCGCAGGTTGCTCTCGCCGGTGGAGAACACCGGAAACTCCAGCGGGAAGCCGCCGGCCTCGTAGACGCCGCGCTTCACCCACTCGGCCAGCTCGCGGAAATGCGCGTTGCAGGGGGTGAGCTCGCTGAACGTGTTGCAGATGCCGACCACCGGCCGCCCATCGAACAGGTGGTCGGGAAAGCCCTGGTTCTTCATCCAGCTGCGGTGGACGAACCCGTCCTTGTCCTGCCCGCCGAACCACGCCTGGCTGCGGAGTTTTCTGTCAGTCGTCATCGGTGCCTCCCTGGGTGGGCGGCACGCTACGAAGCGCGTGGCGCGCGCGCAATCGCCGGGCGCGCAGGAGCGGTGCCCGCCGGGCGCGCGGCTGGCGGGCTGGCGGCAACCATCCGTTAAGGGTACCTGGTACCGTTGATGGCGGAGCCCGGCCGATCCGCTGGCGGGAGCAGAGCGACCGGGCCGCCGTCGCGCCGCGCAAGCTTTTGTTAAGGGTACCTGGTACCATCAGAGGAATCTTGCCGCGGATGGCGAAGGGGCGCGGCCGGAAAGGTTCTTCCGGGGAGAAGGGTTCTCCCCGGACCCCTGCCGTCAGTCGGCGGTGACGCTCATGAGGGGATCTGTGCGGAAGGCGATCACAGAATGCGCCTGATGCCTTCGGCGATGCATGCTGCGCGGTCCTTGAAGGGCCGGCCGCGGGCCGAGGGATGGGGGAGCTCGACGTGGTCGACGCCGAGGGTCGCGCAGGCGCGGGCAGCGGCGCGGCCGAGAGCGACGACGCGCCGGCCCTCTAGCTCGTGCCGCGTGACGGCCTCGAAGGGCGCGCGGACGTCGCGAAAGGGCACGCCGGAGGAGCGGCGCTCCGTCAGGAGGTGGAACGCCTGCGTCATGTAGGTGTCGCGTCGGGCGAGGCCAAGGCTCGCGAGTGCCATGTTCAGCACCCGGTTGAACGGGATGCAGGGCAGGTAGCCGCGGTCGCGCAGGAACTCGCGTCTTTCTCTGGCGGTGGCCGCGTCCGACCAGTTGAAGGCCACCAGGGTCGGTCCCGTGGCGGAGCATGCCTCGATCTGGAGCGGCGTCACGAAGTCCCCGTCCATGCCGACGTCGGAGAGGGTGCTGTAGCCGGGAAGGAAAGATGCCCGGCGGCGGGCCACGTTGTGCCGCCAGCCCGGCGGCTCAACAAAGGTGGCGCTCCTCTCCAAGGCCGCATTGCCACCGAGACAGGTCAGCATATCGCTGCTCTCCTTCTGTCCGATGACTGCCGCTGCACGTTGCTCCTGCAGCGCTCGACCACCCTTGCGCCCCTTGCCGCTGGAGGCTCCGCAAGAAAATCAGGAAAAACGAGAGAAAAGAGCCGCGCGCAGCGCCTTGCGCGGCTCCGTCCTCTTGCGTTTCGCCGCCCTCGCGGCGGCAGGGCGCTCGTCCTCAGAGGCTTCGGGCGAGGGCCTCGTCGGGGGCGGCGGTGACGATGGATTTGAGGGAGGGGGTGGGGGTGGCGAGGCGGGTCATGTCGGGCAGCGGGCGGCGCAGGGCCTCGCTGGCGGCGAAGGCCTGTTCCATGGCGCGGGCGGCACCCAGGAGCGCGGTGTCGCCGCGGTAGCGGCCCACCACCTGGAGGCCGAAGGGCATGCCGTGCTGGTCGGTGCCGCAGGGCATGGTGATGGCGGGGTTGGTGGCGAGGGTCACGAGATAGGTGAGCGCCAGCCAGTGGTAGTAGTTGCGGAGCTTTTGTCCCTCCAGCTCGGCCAGATAGAGCTGCTGCCAGGGGAAGGGCGAGACCGGGGTGGTGGGCGAGAGGATCAGGTCGTAGTCGCGGTAGAGCTCCTGGAAGCGGCGGAAGATCCGGGTCTGCTCGGCGTGTGCCCAGGCGAAGTCGGCGAGGCTCATGGAGGCGCCGAGCTCGTAGTTGGCGCGCACATTGGGGCCGAGGCTGGAAGGGTCGCGCTCGTAGTCATCGCGGTAGCGGGCCACGAAGTTCACCGCGCGGATCACGTCGAAGCAGCGGTCCACCTCGCCGAGATCCGGCGTGATCTCCTCGCAGGAGCGGAAGAGATGGCCCATGGCCCCCATCTTCGCGCGCATCGTCTCGCGGATGTCGCTGCTCACCGGGCACTGGTTGAAATCGACCGTCCAGCCCACCCGCAGACGCGAGAGATCGACCTCGGGGGGCTGGAGGAAGTCGCGGGCGTCCACCGCGTAGGAGAGCGGGTCGCGGTCGTCCATGCCGAGCTGGGCCGCCATGAGGAGGCAGGTATCCTCCACGTCGCGGCCCATGGGGCCCACCACCGAGATGGGCGTCCAGCCCAGCCCGCGCCGCTCCACCGCGACCAGGCCCGGCGACGGACGAAAGCCCACCACGCCGCACTTGGCGGCGGGGATGCGCAGCGAGCCGCCGGTGTCCGAGCCGGTGCAGACCGGCAGCATGTCGGTGGCCAGCGCCGCAGCCGAGCCGCCCGAGGAGCCGCCGGCGTTGCGCTCGGGGTCGAACGGGTTGCCGGTGGCGCCCCACACGGCATTGCGGCTGTTGGCGCCGGCGCCGAATTCGGGGACGTTGGTCTTGGCGACCACCACCGCACCGGCCTTGCGCAGCCGCGCCACCATGGAGTTGTCGCGCTCGGGGACGAAGTCCCTGAAGAGCGGCGAGCCCCAGGTGGTGAGCAGGCCCCCGGTCTCCTCGAGGTCCTTCACCCCGGTGGGCAGGCCGTGCAGCAGGCCCAGCTCCTCGCCCGCCAGCACCGCCCGCTCGGCCTCGCGGGCCTCCTCGCGGGCGCGCCCGTAGCAGGTGGCGGTGACCGCGTTGACGGCCGGGTTCACCGCCTCAATGCGGGCGATGCAGGCCTCCAGCAGCTCCACCGGCGAGATCTCCTTGCGGCCGATCCGCTGCCGCAGCTCCACCGCCGAAAGCTCCACGAGATCGCCGTTCGCGCTCATCCTTGCCCCCTGACCGCTGCAATTGCCGTGCCTCTTGATGGAGCGCTCCGTCGTCCAGGTGAAGCGGTATCTGCGGCCGGGCGGCGGGTTCCTGCCATGCGGCGACAGGGGGACGGGGCCCTGCTAGCATCGTTTAACAAGCCAATGGGGAGGTCGGCGGCGGTGAGCGTTTTCCAGGGCATCTATCCCATTCTCTATGCCTTCTTCGACGAGGGTGGCCGGCTCGATCGCGAGGCGATGCGCCGCCAGACGGAGGCCTGCGTCAGGCATGGTGCGCACGGGCTGGCGGCGCTGGGGCTGGCGACCGAGGTGAGCAAGCTGGAACGCGACGAGCGGCATCTGGTGATGGAGTGGCTGCTGGCCGACGTGGCCGGTCGCGTGCCGGTGGCGATCACCGTCTTCGGCGACACGGCCGCAGAGCAGATCGACTTCGTGAAGGCTGCGGCGGATCTCGGCGCTGCCTGGGTGATCCTCCAGCCGCCGCCGCGCCGCCCGCTGCCCGAGGAGGAGCTGCGGCACTTCTTCGGCGAGGTGGCCGACGCCTCGCCCATTCCGGTGGCGATCCAGAACGCCCCGCAATATCTGGGCGTCGGGCTCGGCAACGAGAACCTGCTGCGCCTGCGCCGCCACCACCCCAACTTCGTGCTGCTCAAGGGCGAGGCCTCGGCGCTCGAGATCAAGGAGACGATCGACGGGCTGGGCGGCGAGGTCACGGTCTTCAACGGCCGCGGCGGGCTGGAGCTGCCCGACATCCTGGCGGCGGGCTGCGCCGGCATGATCCCCGCACCCGAATGCTTCGACGTGCAGATCAGGATCTACGAGGCGCTCGGGCGAGGCGACCGCAACGAGGCGCTGGCGCTCTACCGGCAGATACTGCCGCTCGTGGTGTTCGTGATGCAGTCGGTCCCGCAGTTCCTGTGCTACGGCAAGCGCGTGACCGCCCGCCGTCTCGGCCTCGGCGAGGTCTTCGACCGCGAGCCCTGCCAGAAGCCGACGGCGCTGGGTCTCGAGATCATGGAGCGCTACGCGAGGGAGCTGCCGGCCTTCGACGTTTGAAGCGGGGAGCGCAGGGCTTATGCCGCACCATGGACGTGCGAAGAGCCTCGCAGCGAGCCGAGGTCGCCGCCGGTAAAAGCCGCTCCATTGCGCCTCCATGACGTAGCCGTGCGCCGGCGCCGGCGCCTTCCGTACCGATGAGCCGGAGGGTCGCCCGGAAGCGGCGAGCGGAGCCGGCCGCTCGCTCGTCGACCGCCGGACAACCCGACGAGCAGCGGCGGCTATCCAGCCTGCCCCTCGAGGCACGTCGAGGCGCAGGCAGCCCTCGGCGGCAGACTGCCGGCGGCATCGGGCGCCGGGGGAGGGCGCCGGACAGGACGGGGTGGTGATGGAGCCGGGGGCTCTTCTGGCGACCTTCGGAGGGCTGCTGCCGGCCGGGCATGGCGCTGATGGCGAGCGAGGCAGCCCCCGGGGCGCAGGGCCGCTGCTGGCGGTGACGGTGGCCACCACCATCGTCTTCGAGCTGGCCGGGCCGCTGCTGACGCGGCTCGTGCTGGTGCGCTCCGCCGAGGCAGGCGGCCAAGGCCCTGATGACCGCGTTCAGCGGGGCCCGGGATGACCCCGCTACGCGTGTGGCGGCGAGAGTGCGGTGCCCGCCACCAGCCGGTACGGCCGTGATGCTGTGCGGCTTTACGCGCCGCGCTCCGCGGCGGAGGATCATGGTACGCTGTCCGTGGTTGATGGAACGGTCGCCGGGGCAGGCTGGTTTGGGGCGAAACCAATCATTGGTTGCGTGCTATGCTTCAGCCACTCGATCTTCCACTACGATATCCGGCTGCAGAAGAGCAGGATCGGCCGCCGCTCGTGGTAGGGGTGGTCACCTGCAACAGCGTTGCGGTCATCGGCGAGACGCTCGCGGCGGTATGTGCCGAAGCCTATCCCGACGTCCGCATCCTGGTTGTGGACAACGGCTCCACGGACGGCACGCGCGAGCTCGTGGCAGCGCGCTTTCCCGAGGTGCGCGTGGTGCCGCTCCACGAGAACCGCGGGCCCAATCCCGCCCGCAACAGGATCCTCGCGGAGGCCGAGCGCGGGCTGGCGCTGATCCTCGACGATGACTGCGCGCCGGCGCCCGGATGCCTCCGCGCCCTGGTGCGTGCTGCGCAGGACTATCCCGACGGTGCTGCCTTCGGGGCTCGGGTGGTCTACAGGAGCGATCCCGGGCGCATCCAGTTCGAGGGAGCCCTCGTGCATTTCGTGGGCGAGGCCGTCCAGTACCTCCACGACGTGCCGGTCGAGGCGGCCCCCAGGGCGGTGCGGCCGGTCACGGGGCTCGGTGGCGGCTGCATGCTGCTGCGCCCGGAGCTGTGGCGGGAGGCCGGCGGGTTCGACGAGTTCTACTTCTTCGGCCGCGAGGACAGCGAGCTGGTGTTCCGCCTCCAGCTCGCCGGTCACCGCGCCTACGTGGTGCCCACCGCCAAGGTCCTGCACGACTACGTGCCCCGGGGACTCGCCGCGGGCTTCTACCAGATCCGCAACCGCTGGGTGCTGATGGGCAGCCTCTACCGGCTGCGAACGCTGGTGCTGCTGGCGCCGGCGCTTCTCGTCCACGAGCTCGTGATCGCCGGCTTCATGGCCGCCAGCGGCAGGCTCGGCGACTATGCGAGGGGCACGCTGGCGGCGGCCAGGGCGCTGCCGCACATCCGCGCCCGCCGCCGCGCGGTGGCGGCGATCCGGCGGGTGCCGGATCGCGCGGTGCTGGCGGCGGGGCCGATAGCGGTGCGCGAGGACCTGCTCGACACGCCCTGGAAGCGCCGCCTCAAGGGAGCGCTCGACGCGTTCTACAGCGGCTACTGGCGGCTGGTCGGCCGGTTCGTGTGAGCCCTGCAGGGCATCAGTAGACAGCCCCGCCGCGGTGCCGCCGGCGGAGCTTGTCGCCGAGGATGGCGGCAAGGGGGCGGCGTCCCTCGCCGGGCAGCCGGTGGAGATAGTCGTTCTTCACCCGGGGGATGCGCATGGGATCCGTACCCGCGCGCGGCATGGCCCGGTGCCGCAGCGGCCCCCAGAAGGCGGAGCGGTAGCCCGCCTCGCGCGCCAGCCGGTCGGCCACCGCCGATCCAGCGTGGTAGGGGTAGCACAGATGGCGGCAGGGCCGGCCGCCCAGCTTTTCCTCGATGATCAGGCGCGAGCGCTCGAGGTCGCGGCGCAGCGCCGCCTCCGCCTCCTCGTGCGTCTCCCGCAGGCCTGGCCCGTGCCGCTGCACGGCTTCCCCGAAGATCCGCCGCAGCACCGCTGCCGCGTCGGGGCGGGCGAAAAGCTCAACACCGCCGGCAGCGCGCACCCCGGCGAGGCACTCCTCGACAAGACCTTCGGGCGGGTGGTGGCGCGGCCGCCCGTGGGAAACCGGGGCAGTCTCGAAGATCGGCAGGCCGAGAAGGGCCTGCGGCCCGTCCGCCAGCAGGCGGGCCTCCGTACCGGCCGGCACCGGCAGGTCGAAGAATGCCTCGCGGGGCTGCGGCCCAAGGAAGCCCGTGACACGGCCGCTCACCGGCACGCGGTGGTGGTAGAGGGTGTGGGACTGGAAGTCCGCCACACCGGCGGCGTCCATCGCACGGATCTCGGCCCAGCTCATGAGTTGGGGGTCCTCGACCCGCAGCGATCGCGCGGGCACGCGGCCCTCCCAGGCATCCGCCAGGGTGGGGCCGGTCTCCTCCGCCTCTCGGGCATAGCCCGGGATCAGGAACACCGTGGCCTTGAAGCCGTAGCGCCGCAGCAGCGGGAAGCCGAACGTCCAGACGCTCTTGCGGCCGTCATCGATCGTCAGCATCACCGAGCGCGGCGGCAGCGCCTCCGCGCCGGTCAGGTGGCGCAAGAGCGCCTCGCTGTCGACGGTGCGGTAGCCGTTGCGGGCGAGGTGGGCGAGCTGCGCCTCGAAGGGCTCGGGCTCGATGGTGTGGAAGGTGAAGACCGGCACCTCGCCCGGCGGCAGGCGATCGACGTCGCGGGTGACGAAGCGCGGGTAGCGGCCGGCCAGGGATGCCGCCTCGTCGTACAGCTCGAAGAGCAGGGCGCGCGCCCGGGCGGCGTTCATGGCGTCTTGCCTCTCGCGCCGGCGCTGCCGGGCAGCTCCGCGTCGGCCGGCGGGCGCGGCAGAGCCGGCCCCGCCACGCTCGCCACGAGGCCGAGCAGCACGGTGCCGCCGATCAGCACGCCATAGGTGGCGAGCGACACGGCGACGGCGGCGCTGGCCGGCACCCCGGCGCCGCCGAAGAGAAAGACGAAGGCACCCTCGCGCACCCCTATCCCCATGGGCGAGATGGGAAGGTCGCCCAGCACCGAGACGATGGGCTCGAGCGCCATCACCAGCACGAGCGGCTGGGGTTGCCCCACCGCGGCGAAGAGTGCCGCCACCACGCCGATCCGGGCGAGCACGACCGCGGCACCCAGCGCCATCGCTTTCAGGACGGTGGCGCTGCTGGTGAAGATGCCGCTCATGGTGCCGTGCACCTGGCGCACCGTTCCCAGGATCTTCTCGAGGAGGGGGGCCGGCAGGACGAGGCCGCCCAGGGTGCGGGCAACGGCCAGGGCCAGCTCCATCACCCGCCGCGAGGCTACGGCCGCGCAGGCCGCGAGCATGGCGAGCGCAGCGCCACCCGCCGCCAGCAGCACCGGTACCGCCAGCGGCGCGCCGGGGCGGAGGAGGTGGAGGAGCCCTATGCCCGCCAGCACCAGCAGCGCCATCACCGCGACGTTGGTGACCCGGTCCACGAGGATGGCGCCGGCGGCAGCCGCGAGCCCGCCTCGCAGATGGCGCATCAGCACCGCGCGAAATCCGTCGATGGCCACCGAGCTTGCCAGCATCATCCCGTAGAGGTCGGCCAGGCACAGCGCCCGCTGCACCGTGGGGAAGCCCACGGGCGCCTCGCGGCCGCCCAGGAGCACCCACCACTTGGCGGCCATCAGGACGCGCGTGGCGGCATAGCAGCCGAGGGCGGCTGCCACCCATCCGGGCCGCAGCCCGCGCAGCGAGGCCAGCACCTCGCCCAGATCCACCAGCCAGAGCACCAGGGCAGCGATGCCCGCGCCGAGCAGCAGCCGGATGAGAAAGCCGGGAATGGATCTCACCGCCAGCGTCGCCTCGCTTCGTCGGATGGCCCGGCCCGCGGCCCGGGGAAGGAAGGCGCGGACTGCAGCCTGACAGGGTTTCGCTGACCGGCGAGCGTAGGAGGGCGCACCCCCGCGGGTCAACAGGCCGCTCCCCCAAGTGCCGTACCGAGGTAGAGCGGACGTCTGCCCTCTCTCGTATCGCCTTGAGGTGGTGCAACTCTCTGTTCCATGACGTGTGTAGCGAGCAAGACCGCCGTCGGGCGTGCCGGCTGGTTGATAACAAGAAGCACCAGGAGCATTCTTCGTGATCTCATTCATCTTTCGCCGTTGCAGCGCCGCGCTGGCCGTGCTGCTCTCGGCCGTCTCGATTTCGGCCTGCACGCGTGCGCCCGAGCGGGAGCCGCTTTCTATTCATGTGGCCGCCATGTCGGGCATCGGGAGCCTGCCGGGCGGCGGGGCTGCAGCACCGGCAGATGCGGAACAGGCGCGCGCACCGCTTCGCCTCTCCTGGCCTGGTGAGGCCGAGGCACTGGTGGTCGAGGAAAGCCACGATTCAGTCGTTGCGTCCCGGACCCGCTACGTCCTCACGGCCATGCAAGCGGTCGAAGAGGGTGTGACCGTCCTGAAGGCCAGCAACATGTCCACCGAGGTCTTCGAGACGGGGCCGGAGAAGTCGGTCGACGCGCTGGTGGCGGAGGCCGTGGTAGCGGCCATGGCGCAGGAGCCGATCGGCATCCGCTTCGGCTCCGACGGCGCGTTCAGGGGAGTGGAGGGCGACGTCGAGCGGCTGCTGGACATCACCCACGGGCTCCTGGCGGACGAGCCGACGATCAGCGAGTTCTTCGGCATCATGCGCAAGGAGCGCGTGTTGGAGACCCAGATCGAGCGTCTTTACGCGGACATCTGGAACGGCCTTGTGGGTGCCTGGGTGGGGTTGGATCTGTCTTCCAGCGGCGAGCGCACCATCGAACGCCGGGCGCAGGCGGACGGCCGCACGGTCCCGCAGCTCTTCACGTTACGCAATCTCGGGCCGGACGCCGCGTGCGACGGTTGCATCAGGCTGCAGATGGTAGCCGAGACGCGCGGCGCCGAAGCGGCGGCGGCGGTGTCGGCCGAGACCCGGAAACTGGCGGACGGCATGCTTCGTGGCGCTGCTGCGCGTCGGCCCGGGCTCTCCGAGGCAAGGCGCCGTGAGGCGCTCGAGGTCATCGCGTCGGTTGACGATGTGGCGAGGGTGACGACGGTGGATCTCGTCACCGAGGCTGCCACCCTGCTGCCGCACAGCATGCTGATGGAGACCACCACCAGCGTCACCGTGCAGGGCAAGCGCCACAGCCAGGCCCGGTGGCTGCGCCTGGAGTTCAGCTGGCGCTGAGTCCGGCACAGCGCCGCGGAGCGTGAAGTCTGCGCCGGGCCGACCGTTTTCGAGACATCTCCCGCGCTGCGCCTTACTGTCGGCAGCGGAGAGACGGGCATGCCGCGGCGCATCACGATCCTGCAGGGACACCCCGACCGGGCCGGCGACCGGCTCTGTCATGCGCTGGCCGACGCCTACGCGGCCGGTGCGCTCGAAGCCGGGCACGAGGTGCGGCGTGTCGAGGTGGCCCGTCTCCATTTCCCGCTGCTCCGCAGCCAGGGCGAGTTCGAGGCGGGGCTGCTGCCCGTGGACCTGGTGGAGGCCCAGGAGGCCATTCGCTGGGCCGAGCATCTGGTGCTCGTCTTTCCCTTGTGGCTGGGCACCGCGCCGGCTTTGCTCAAGGGCTTTTTGGAGCAGATGCTGCGCCCGGGCTTCGCCTTCACCTACGGCGAGCACGGCCTGCCCAAGAAGGTTCTGAGAGGCCGCTCGGCGCGAATCGTGGTGACGATGGGCATGCCCGCCTTCGTCTATCGCTGGTGGTACTGCGCCCATGGTCTGCGCGGCATCAGGCGGAATATGCTGGGCTTCGTCGGCATTCGCCCGATTCGCATGAGCCTCTTTGGCAGGGTGGAGGCGGCCGGCGACACCGCACGCCGCCGCTGGCTGGAGCGCATGCGCCAGCTGGGACGCCGGGCCGTCTGACGCGGCTGCACTGTCCCCCTTTGCGCGCGCTCCGGCGGATGCCGCACGGCGGCCGCCTGCAATGCCCCTTGCGGGGCTCCCTCATCCCGTTTCTTCAGCCGTTCACGGAGGAACTGCTTCATGTCGAGCAATCGTCTGCTGGTGCTGACCGGAGGGCCAGGCTCCGGCAAGAGCACGCTCATCGAGGCCCTCGCGCGGGCCGGCCATGCGTGCATGGACGAGGCGGGCCGCGGGGTCATCCGCGACCAGATGGCGATCGGCGGCCGTGCCCTGCCGTGGGAGGATCCGCTCGCCTTCGCCGAGCTGATGCTGTGCTGGGACATGCGCTCGCACCGGCTCGCGCGCAAACACGACGGGCCGGTGTTCCTCGATCGCAGCGTGGTGGACGTGCTGGGCTATCTCCGGCTCTCGGGGCTGCCCGTGCCGCCGCACATGGAGCGGGCGGCGGCGGCGTTCCGCTACGAGCGGCGTGTCTTCATCCTGCCGCCCTGGCCCGCGATCTACACCAATGACGGCGAGCGCCGGCAGAGTCCGGAGGAGGCGGAGCGCACCTACGAGGCGATGGTCGCGATCTACGCGGAGCAGGGCTACGAGCTGGTTGCCGTGCCGCGCCTGCCGGTGGAGGAACGGCTCGCCTTCGTGCTCCGGGAGAGCGGTGCCGCTCGCGGAGGCGAGCAGGGGCCGCGCGGATAACCGTGCGGACTGCTTCGGGCGGATCGGGTCCCGCCGAGGCGACAGGTACGGATTGCGATATTTTCAACTTCAACGCTAGAACTGCCGTGCCATTTGTTGCGGTGCCGGAATGCCAGCGGCCGTCCGTGCCGCGCGTATTTCCGGAGTCCTGATCATGATCATGTCGTCTGGCCACCGGCGCTCCATCGCCACGGCCGCACTGCTTTCGGCGGTTCTCGTGAGCGGCTGCGCGGGCAGCCCGCCGCCGCAGGCGCCGCAGCTTGCGACGACCAGCGCCGCTTACTCCGGCGTCGGTAATGTGCCGTTCGCCGCCCTGTCGCGAGGAGAGGCGACTGCCTCCGGTGCACCGGCGCTCCGGTTCGCCTGGCCGGTTCCCACGGAGGCGACAGTCCTCGAGGAGAACGTGCGGCCGGGCATCGTCTCCCGGAGCCGCTACCGCTTCACGGCCGAGCCGTCGTCCGACCAGAAGTCCGTCCTTCTCCATACGTCCGAGAGCTCCTTGGAGGTTGTCGAGGCACAGCCGGACAAGGCGCTCGAGGTCAGGGCGGTGGAGGCGTTCCTGGCGGCGATGAACGAGTCCCCCAAGCCCATGCAGGTGAGCTCCGAGGGTGCGTTCGCCGACTGGAAGCCGGACATGGAGCGGCTGTTCGAGGTCACGGAGCGATACCTTCCGGATTCTCCGGAGAGCCAAGTCTTTCTTGCGATGTTGCGGCCCGGTGGCTCTCTCGAAACGCAGATGAAGACGGCCGCGAAGAGCTGGTGGAATGGCGCGGTCGGCGGCTGGGTGGGCCTCGACCTGGTCCCGGGGGAGGAGCGCACCCTCGACTACCGCTCACAAACCAATGGACGTTCCATTCCCCAGCAGGTCACGGTCCGGCACGTCGGCTCGTCCACTCTGTGCGACGGCTGCATCAGGCTGCAGATGGTGATCGTGACGGAAGGTGCCGAAGCGACTGCGGCGGTCGCGGAGGCCAGCAGGCGCATGGCCGAGAGCGCGCTGCAGGAGGCCGTGAAGTCGGGGATGACGCAGGGCGCTTCCGGCCTCTCGGGGACGCAGCGCCGGGAGGCGGTCGAGGCCATGTCGCGGGTGGACGAGGTCTCAAAGGTGGTGACGGTGGACCTGGTTACCGAGGCCGCGACCCTGCTGCCGCACCGGGTCGTGATGGAGACGACGACCACGGTCTCGGCGCAGGGCAAGCGCCACGCCATGACCACGAAGAACAGCTATCACTATAGCTGGCTCTGAGGCGACGCCGCGCTGCGGGGCGAGGGGCTATCCGGCCCCTCACGCCGCCGCGGTGCGGACCACCGGGCGCTCGGTGATCGGCAAATGGATCAAGGCCGCCAGAAGGCCCAGCGCCACGCCGATCCACCAGACCACGTCGTAGGAGCCGGTGACGTCGTAGAGGCGGCCGCCCAGCCAGACGCCGAGAAAGGCGCCGAGCTGGTGGCTGAAGAAGACCACGCCGAAGAGCATCGCCATGTAGCGGGGGCCGAACATGACGGCTACCAGGCCCGAGGTGAGCGGCACGGTGGAGAGCCACAGGAGGCCCATGGCGGCGGCGAAGACCAGGGTCGTGGTGGCGGTCACCGGCAAGAGGACATAAAGGGCGATCACCAGAGCGCGCAGCACATAGATGAGGCTCAGGAGGTTCTTCTTGCTGTAGCGGCCGCCCAGCACGCCGGAGGCGTAGGAGCCCACCACGTTGAAGAGCCCCACCAGGGCGATCGCCCAGCCGGCCACCCAGGGGGCCACGAAGCTGTCGGTGATGTAGGCCGGGAGATGGGTCTGGATGAAGGCCACGTGGTAGCCGCACACGAAGAAGCCGGTGACCAGATACCAGTAGCTGCGATGCCCGGCCGCCTCGCGGATCGCCTGGCCGATGCTCTGGCCGGCGGCCGAGGCGCTGGCCGGCTGGCCGGCATAGGGCAGGGCCAGCGGCACCACGAGGAGCACCAGGCAGGCGACGACGACGAGTGCCGTGGACCAGCCATAGGCCAGGATCAGACCCTGGGTCATCGGCGCGAACAGGAACATGCCGAGCGAGCTCGAGGCGACGATCACCCCCAGCGCCCAGGAGCGCCGCTCCTCGGGCACCATCCGGGCCACCGCCGCCATGACGATGGCGAAGGAGGCGCCGGCCCCGCCGATGCCCACCAGCACGCCGGCCGAGAGATGCAGGACCAGCGGCGAGGCGGCGACGGCCATCAAGAGCAGCCCGGCGCAATAGACCAGGGCGCCCACCACCAGCACCCTGGTGGCGCCGAAGCGGTCGGCGATCGCCCCGGTGATCATCTGGCCCACGCCCCAGAGCAGGTTCTGGATGCCGATCGCCACCGCGAACACCTCGCGGCCCCAGGCGTTGGCCTCCGACATGGGCCCCAGGAAGAGGCCGAAGCCGGAACGGGCGCCGAAGCTCACCAGGGCGATCAGGCAGCCTGCCAGGATCACGATGCCGGAGGTGCGCCAGAAGGGCTGGGAGACGGTCATGCGGGCTCCGAGAGCGGATGGAGGCGGACAATCCACCAGCACCCGCAGGGAAGCAAGTCACACGCCCATCGCCCGGCGCATGGCTGTGGAGAGATGGCGCTCGACGGCGGCGGCCGCCGCCTCGGGCTCGCGCCGGCGGCAGGCCTCGAGGATCGCCAGATGCTCCTCCATGGCGCTTGCCAGATTGGCCGCGGTCAACAGGCCGTGGTCGAGGCGGATCAGGCGGATCCGGTCGCTGTTGACCCGGTGGATGTCGCTCACCAGCTCGTTGCCGAGGCACGCCACCAGCGTGTCGTGCAGGCGCCAGTCGGTGGTCTGGGCCCGTTCGAGCAGCGCCTGGCCGATGCCGAGCCGGGCCTGCGCCAGCACCTCCTCGTGGCTCTCCAGCAGCGCGACGATCTCCGCCTCGGCAGCGCTCTCGACGAAGAGGCGGACAGCCTCCTTCTCGACGATCATGCGCAGCTGGAAGGCGTTGCGGATCATCTTGAGGCTGGCCTCGGCCACCTGGATGCCGCGCTGCGGCACCAGCTGCACGAGACCCTCGGCCTCGAGCTTCAAGAGCGCCTCGCGCATCGGCGCCAGCGACACGCCGGTGAGGCGCACCAGCTCGCGCTGTGAGACGAACTGGCCGGGCTTCACCCGGCCGCCGAAAAGATCTTCCTTGAACCGCTGGTAGGCGAGCTCGCTGAGCTTCATCGTGGCTCCTCTCAGCGCAGTGCCAGCGTCTCGCCCAGCGGGCGCGCCGCCATCAGGCAGCCATATCCTTTGCCGCCATGGGCCCGTGGGTCGGGGCCGGCGAAGCGCTCGTCCATGGGCTCGCCAGCGGGCTGCCAGCGGCAGTCGCAGGAGAGCCGCACCCGGCCGCCGGCCGAGCCGTTGTCGAAGGCGGCGTGGGCGGTGAACATGGAGAAGACCATGCAGTCGCCGGGCAGGAAGCGCGTGGTGAGAAAGCGGCAGCCATGGGCCCGGGCGAAGTCGATGGGGTGTTCCTCGACATGGCCTTTGGCGCCCGGCTGCCGGTCGATGTCGAGGCCGGCGAAGCGCGTCCGCAGCTCGGCCAGGCGGTGCGAGCCTTCGAGCATGAAGAGCGGGCCTTCCTCGAGGCCGACCTCGCCCAGCGGGATCCATGCCGTCGCCAACCGGTCGGTGCCGCGATTCATGTAGGGGTGGTCGACATGGAGCGGGCTCGCCTTGCCGCGCGCCATGGCCCGGAGCCAGAGGAAGTCGAGGGCTGCCACCGGTCCGCCCCACAGCCGCTCCATCAGGCCCGCGAGAAGCGGCCCGTGCGAGACGCGGCGCAGGGCCGGCCCTTCGCTGACCGAGCGCCAGAACGCGCCGAGGTCGGGGTACAGCTCGCTGCGCCGGCTGGTGCCGCTGGCGATGGCATCGGCCACCGGGGCGGCGATCTCGCCGACCTCTGCCAGGCGCGCCAGCACCTCGGCGCGGGCCGCCGCCACCTCGCCCGCCTCGAGGGCGCTGCGCAGCAGCAGGTAACCGTGCTGGTCGAGCTGGGCCGCGAGGTCGCCTTCCGGGTCGGCCGCCACCAGCTCGCCCAGCATCGACGGCGGCACCTTCCTGCCGGCGATCTCGAGAGGCGGGAAGGCGGCGCTCATGAGGCTGTGCCGGAAAGCGGGGTGGCGTCGCACAGCTCGAGGGCCTGCTCCGCGAGGAGATCCTCCGCGGCCTCGTCCGGCGGCAGCAGCGGCAGCCGGCAGGCCCGCCAGGAAGGCGCATCGTCGAGCCGGGCCAGCAGGGCGTGGACGGCGGGCACGAAGGGGAGGGCGTCGCAGGCGGCGCCGAATGCCGCGATGCGCTGGCCGTCCTCTTCCGTGGGCGCCTCGATCAGGCGGCGCAGCAGGCGCGGGGCGAGATTGGCGAGGCCGCAGATCCCGCCGGCCGCCCCCTCCGCGACCGCCGTCGCGAGGTCGGTCTCGCTGCCCACGCGGATCGCCAGGTCGGGGAAGCGGGCGAGCAGGGCGCGCGTATGGGCGAGATCGCCGGAGCTGTCCTTGTAGCCCACCAGCGCGCCGCCAAGCTCGCGCTGCACGGCCTCGACGATCTCCTCCGTGACCGCGATGCCCGAGATCGCCGGCAGATGATAGAGATGGAGCCTGAGGCCGGGCGAGCCGGCCCGGGTGGCGAGCTCGGCATAAAAGCGCACCACCCCCTCGGGCGGTGCCGGCCGGAACATGAAGAACGGCAGCACGAGCACGTCCGCGCAGCCCAGCTCGAGCGCATGGCGGGTGAGCGCCACGCTGTCCTCGAAGGCAGCCGCGGCGCTGGCCACCATGACCTGCCCGGGTGCCACGCCGGCCGCCAGCAGCGCCTCGAGCGCCGCCCGCCGCTCGGCCGCCGAAAAGGCCTGGCCCTGGCCGGTGGTGCCGAACAGCACGACCCCGTCCAGTCCGTCCTCGAGCAGGCGCAGCGCGTGACGGGCGAGCCGTCCGTGATCGATCCTGCCGTCGCCGGCCAGCGGCGTGGCAAGCGGGCAGAGCAGGCGCGCCGTATCGCGGGCAGGCAGGGGCATTCATCGCTCTCCGTTTCTGAACGCACACTAATATGTCAGTGTCATTCCTGTCTTGTCCAGCCGCGGGGGCGCTGGCATCATCCGGCCCCAAGCCGGATCCGACACCGGCCGGGGATGTTCACGGAGGCCTCTTCATGCGTCATCTGACCCGCCGCGGCGCTGCCGCTGTTCTCGGCCTGTCGCTGGCTCTGGGCGGCACCTCGATGGCCCTGGCCGCCGATCCTCTCAAGGTCCGCCTGTCGACGGCGGCGGTGCCCGGCGACTGGCACGCCGAGATGATGAAGGTCTTCGAAAAGCAGGTGGAAGAGGCCTTTCCCGAGGCCATCGATGTCGAGATCCACCTCAATGCCGCCCTCTTCAAGCAGGGCACCGAGCCTGCCGCCATGCAGCGCGGCAATCTCGACATGGGCCTGATCTCCGCCCAGGACATCGCCAAGCAGGTGCCGGCCTGGTCGATCTTCACCGCCGGCTACCTGATCCGCGATCCGGAGCACCAGCAGAAGGTGTTCCATTCCGATATCGGCGAGGAGATGTACGGGCTCGTCGCCGAGGAGATGAACATCAAGATCCTCGACGTGGCCTATCTGGGCACCCGCCAGCTCAACCTGCGCGACAAGCGCGAGGTGAAGACGCCGGCCGACCTCGAGGGCGTGAAGCTCCGCATGCCGGGCTCCGACACCTGGCAGTTCCTCGGCCGGGCGCTGGGCGCCAACCCGACGCCCATGGCCTTCGGCGAGGTCTATCTGGGCCTCCAGACCGGCGCCATCGACGGCCAGGACAACCCGCTGCCGACCGACGAGAAGGCCAAGTTCTACGAGGTCACCGAGCAGATCGTGCTGACCGGCCACCTGGTGGACGCCGTCTTCATCGCGATCTCCAACGAGACCTGGAAGAAGCTCACGCCCGAGCAGCAAAAGGTCTTCCAGGAGGCCGCGGCTGCCGCCGTCAAGTTCAACAACGAGCACCGCGTCGCCGACGAGAAGCGGCTGGTGGAGTTCTTCGAGAGCAAGGGCCTGGCCATCACCACGCCCGACGTGGACGCCTTCCGCAGCGCGGTCCAAAAGGCCTATCTCGAGAGCGAGTTCTCGGCGGACTGGCCCAAGGGCATGGTCGAGCGCGTCAACGCCGTGCAGTGACGGTAGGGCGGTGACGTGATCGAGGGGATGCTGCACCGTTTGCAGCGGGGCGCCGAGCTGATCGGCGCCCTTCTTTTCGCCGCCATGCTGGCGGCCTTCCTGCTGCAGATCGGCAGCCGCTACATTTTCAATGCGCCGATCGGCTGGACCCAGGAAGCGAGCCTTCTGGCCTATCTCTGGCTGGTCTTCTGGTCGGCGGCGTTCCTCGTGCGCGAGCGCGACCATGTCTGCTTCTCGCTGCTCTACGACGCGCTCGGCGTGGGCGGCCGTCGCCTCCTGGCGCTCTTAGGCACCGTCACCACGCTGATGGTGACGCTCATCGCCCTGCCGGCCACCGCCGACTGGGTGGCCTTCATGAAGATCGACCGGACCTGGGACCTGCGCATCCCCTTCGACAAGGTCTTCGCGGTCTATCTGCTGTTCATGCTGGGGATCGCCGCCCAGGCGGCGTGGCGGATCAGGAGCCTGCTGCGCGGCGGCTGGCGCGAGCGGGTCTAGCTCATGAGCCTTCCTCTCCTCGTGCTGGCCCTGGGCTTTGCGGTCATGGGCGTCATCGGCATGCCGGTGGCGCTGGCCATGCTGAACTCGGGCGTGCTCTACCTGCTGGTCTCGGGCCAGGACCTGGCGCTGGCTGCCGAGCAGATCCTCAACGGCCTCTTCAACAGCTTCGTGCTGCTGGCGGTGCCGCTCTTCATCTTCGCCGCCAATGTCATGACCGCCGGCTCGATCAGCGACCGGCTGCTCGATTTCTGCACCGCCCTGGTCGGCCGCTTCCGTGGCGGCCTCGCCCAGGTCGACATCCTCGTGAGCATCGTCTTCTCCGGCATGAGCGGCAGCGCGATCGCCGATGCCGCCGGCACCGGCAAGGTCGCCATCGAGATGATGGTCAAGCGCGGCCACTACCCGGCCGGCTTCGCCGCCGCGGTGATCGCGGCCTCCGCCACCATCGGCCCGATCATCCCGCCCTCGATCCCGATGGTCCTCTACGCCCTCGTGGCCGACACGTCGGTGGGCTACCTCTTCCTCGGCGGGGTGCTGCCGGGCCTGGTGATGGGCGGGGCGCTCATGGCGGTGGTGGCGGTGAGCGCCCGGCGCCGGGGCTTCGGCAAAGGCGAGGCGGTGCCGCTGCGCGAGCTGCCCGAGCGCACGGTCCGCGCCACGCCGGTGCTGGTCCTGCCGGTGATCCTCCTGGGCGGCATCTATGGCGGCATCGTCACGCCCACCGAGGCGGCGGCGGTGGCCGCCCTCTACGCCATCCTGCTGGCCTGCGTCTGGTACCGCTCGCTGAGCTTCAAGGGCCTCGTCCAGACCTTCATCGACAGCGCCAGGGCCAGCGCGGTGGTGACCCTCGTGGTGGCCGGCGCCTTCGTCTTCAACTATGTGGTGGCGACCGAGCAGGTCCCCGAGCTGCTCGCCGCCAGCCTCGCCGGCGTCGACATCCCGCCCAGCGTCTTCCTCCTCCTCGTGACGGTGGTCTTCCTCCTGCTGGGCTGCTTTCTCGACACCACGACGCTGCTGCTCGTGCTGGTGCCGCTGCTCCTGCCCACCCTGCGCCAGCTCGGCGTCGATCTGGTCCATTTCGGCGTCACCATCACCGTCAACCTCATGATCGGCCTCATCACGCCGCCCTTCGGCGTGCTGCTGTTCGTCGTCAACGGCGTCACCGGCATCCCGCTGAAAAGCATCATCCAGGAGATCTGGATCTTCATCGCGGTCCTGATCGCCGCTCTCGTCGTGATGATCCTCGTGCCCGAGACGGTGCTCTGGCTGCCGCGTCAGTTCGGTTACGCCGGATGAGGGGAAACGAGGTGAGTGAACGCCTGCGCGGCATCGTCGCCAGCCTCAACACGCCCTTCGCGGCGGACGAAGCGCTCGACGAGCGGGGCATCGCGGCGCTCTGCGAGGAGTGTGCGACCGCCGGCTGCGCCGGCGTGCTGGTGCCGGCCGTGGCCGGCGAGGTGGGCTCCCTCACCACTGCCGAGCGCCGCCGCCTGCTGGCCCTGGTGGCCGAGCATGGCGCCGGCCGCCTCCAGCTCGTGGCCGGCGTCTCCGCCACCGGCCTCGACGCCAGCCTCGCCCTTGCCCGAGAGGCCTTTGTCAGTCGGCCGGCCATGGTGCTATGGCAGGCGCCCTCGAGCCTCGGAGCCGCAGAGCTCGCCGATTCGGTGGGCCGCCTCGCCGAGGCTGCCGGCGCTGCGGTGATGGTGCAGGACCTGGACTGGCAGGGCAGCGGCCTCTCCGTCGCGGCCATCGCCGAGGCGGCGCGGCGTGAGCCGGCCCTGGCGGCGGTCAAGGTCGAGGTGGTTCCCGCCGGCCCCAAATACACAGCGCTCAGGGAGGCGGCGCCGCATCTGCATCTTTCGGGCGGATGGGCCGCCACGCAGATGCTCGACGGCCTCGTCCGCGGCCTCGACGCCTTCGTGCCGACCGGCATGCTCGCTGCCTATGTCCGGGTCTTCGACCTCTTCGCTGCCGGCGAGCGCGACGCCGCCCGCACCCTCTTCGAGCGCATGCTCCCCGTCCTCGCCTTCACCAACCAGCACATCGACGTCAGCATCCGCTTCTGGAAGCGCTGGCGTCACCTGCGCGGCGTCTTCGCGACCGACCGCTGCCGCGCGCCGGTGGCCCCGCTCGACGCGGTGCAGGAAGCGGAAGCGGCGGTGATGCTCGCCCGGGCGAGCGCGGTGGAGGAGGCGGTGGCTGGTCGAGGCGGGAGTAACAGCTTTGGGAGACAGCAGTAGCGGCAAGAGACCGCGAAGCTGCCAAAAATTCGATCTGGACAGGCTAATGCGTTGCCCTAAGAACGGCCGATCTATTGCTCCAGAGGGAATCCAGAAGGCCGGACGAGAGGTTGTGGCTAAGAAGGACGATCAATCTAGAAGCCGTATTATTCACGACTATTGAATGAATTGGTCCGAGGAAAAATAAAACCGAGTGGGCGGGACTCGAGCCCGCGTCCTCTCGATTAGCAGTCGAGCGCTCTATCCATCTGAGCTACCACTATATAACAAAAGCCTAATAGATAGGCTCTTGTACCGGTTCTCCGGTGGCTACACTTGAACTTAGAAAACTAGGCCAGTCAAGGGAAAGGTATATCCAACTTCTGCCCCTGAGCGATTTTCTTTTCCGCTCTGCTCACATAGATGTTCTGTCAGAGCTTTCGTGAGACGGTTCGATACAAAAATGCCGCCCGCTCTCGACGTGGAATTGCGGCTTGGCCGGACGAGTTCTGCTGCCGCTAACGCTCCCTCACTTCTCCACCTCGTCGCCGCCCTCGAACGTGCTCTGCCCTGGCCCAGGCTGGCGCTTCTTGGTGCTCTCCCGCACCTGCTGGCTCAGCGGGTTCTCGTCCGGACCCTCCGGCAGCTGCTCGGGCTGCGGCACGGCCTTCTCCAAGGACTGGCGCAGCTCCCGCTCACCCGTCTTTTCCTTCCTGTCCTCAGTCATCGTCGAGCTCCCCGGCTGTCGTTCGTTCCCATAGCGGGCGGGAAGCCTCGGGGTTCCATCATGGCGTGGCACGGGAACCCGGCGCTCAGCCGCGGGCGCTGTTGGGGAGCAGGGCTGCCGGTCCAGCGCGGGGTGAGGCGGCGACCGGCGGCGGGCCGCCGGGCCTCCGCGAGTTCGCGGCGCGCAGCTTCTCAAGGCGCGGGCGCGTCGGGGAGTTTTCTGGCAGCGCTTCCAGGACAGGCGCGAGTTGGCCCGTCGCTTTGACGCGGCTTCTGGACGCGCCTGTCCCCCGGAGGTACTGCAGGGCGAGATTGTAGCGCGCGCTCGCGCGGCCCTGCTCCGCGGCAAGACGGAACCAGCGTGCCGCCTCGGCGGGATCGGCAGCCATGCCGTAGCCGCGCAGAGCCGCCACGCCCATGTTGTGCTGTGCAGCGGCATCGCCGCGCGCGGCCCCTTCGCGCCACGCTTCCAGCCTGGCCGCAATGTCGGGGTGTGCGGTCGTGGCAGTGGGCGCCGCGCCGACCCCGCCGGAGCAAGCGGCGAGCATGGAGACGGCGAGGAGAACGGGTGCTGCGCGGCGCAGGCCAACGGCAAAGAACATGGGGAAGGAACCTTCCGGCCGAAATGAATGCACGGGCGCGGTCTGCCTTGCGAACGCGATATGTTTCTTCCAACCACGAAGCAGGGGGCGGGGCAACGCGACCGTCCGGGGGCCGCTGCCCCCGGCGGTGGCGCGGGCTCCTGCCGATGCTGGCGGTTCTGGCGCCGTGGCTCGCTGGCTGCGGCACCACGATCCGCCCGCCGCCCGCACCCGCCGAGCCGGCACGGATCGCGGTGCTCGACCATGGACGGCACACCAGCCTGCTGGTGGAGGATGGACCGGCCGGCATGGTGCGCTGGGCCTATGGAGACTGGGAATGGTATGCGCTGGGACGCACGGGGCCGGCGCAGGGCAGCAGAGCGCTTCTCGGGCCGAGTCCGGCGGCACTGGGACGCAGGCGGCTAGCCGGGCCGCTTGGGCCGGAAGCGGTGGCGCGCGAGGTCGGCGTGCCGGTGGAGCAGGCGTTTTATCTCGAGGTGGAGGAGTCGCGGCTGGAGCGGCTGAAGGCGCGGCTCGACGCGATCTTCGATAGGGCTGCCGGGCCGCTGGAGAGTGCGCGCTTCGATCTCGCCTTCGTGCCGCATCCGGTGCCCTATTCGCTGGCGCACAACTCCAACCGCGTGGTGGCGGCCTGGCTGGAGGAGCTGGGCTGCGAGGTGGAAGGGGCGGCAGTGCTGGCCTCGTGGCGGCTCGGCGGCGCCGTTGCAGCGGCGCCGTGAGCTGCGCGCGCTACTCCAGTGCCTTGCGCATCAGCTCCTGGAACGCCGGGTCGTCCTCGGTGCGGCGACCGGGAAGCCCGTCGTCGAGGGCGGGCCAGGGGAGGCGGCTCTCGATGCCCCAGTGACGCTCGGGCGTCACCTGCCCGGGATCATCGAGACTGCCGGCGGCGAGGCTCAGCCGTTCCGGCTGCTCGACATAGCGGAAGAGCAGCGGCGTGCCGCAGTCGGCGCAAAAGCCGCGCTCGGCCAGGGCAGAGGAGCGGAAGAGCCGCGGGCTGCCGCGGATCCATGCCACGCCCTCGGCGGGGAAGGCGCACCACACGGCGAAGGGGCCGCCGGTGGCCTGCTGGCACATGCGGCAGTGGCAGAAGCTGGTGTGCAGCGGCCGGGCCGCGGTGCGGTAGCGCACGGCGCCGCACAGGCACCCGCCGGTGAGCCCCAACAAGCCACGCCCGTTGCTGGAGGCTTCGGCCATGATACGGCTCCGCGAAAGGCAGAAAAAATGACCCGCCCACCGAGTGTTCTCGAGGTGGACGGGTCACATAATCACTCAGCCCTCAGCGACGCGGAAGCTAGAGCAGTTTCGCCGCGCAGGCTGTGATCTACGGCACAAACACGCGCCACCGTGGCGCGAAGACCCTACCCGATGGCAAGGCGGTAGCGTAAAACGGCGCAGCGAGATCAACCGTTAAGAGAATATCAGCCTGCTGTGGCACGGGCGGCGCGGGCGGAGCGAGGCGGAATGGCGGCAGGCGCGGCCCGTGGCGGGCAGATCGTTGCGGTCGGCAATCTCAAGGGCGGCACCGGCAAGAGCACGCTGGCGGTGAACCTCGCCTGCGCGATGGCCTCGAGCGGCCGCGAGGTCGTGCTGATCGACGCCGACCCGCAGGGGACCGCGCTGATCTGGGCGGCGGCGGGCCGCCTGCCGGTGCGGGTGGAGCCGCTGGTGGCGGCGCATCTGGGCGAGGTGGGGCGGTGGATGCAGCGGCTCGAGCTGCTGCGGCGGCGCCACGCGCTGGTGGTTCTCGACCTGCCTTCGGTCATGGCGCCGGCCCTGGCGACCGCGTGCCTGGTGGCGAGCCTGGTGCTGGTGCCGAGCGCCTCCAGCTTTGTCGACGTGGCCGGCACGCGGCGGATGCTGCGGCACATCGAGACGGCCCGACGCGAACGGCCGCACCGTCCGCCTGCGGTGCTTCTGGTGCCCTCCCGGGTGATCGATTTCGATGCCGGCTTCGCGGCCCTCGAGTCGGGGCTGGCGGCCCTGGGCGAGCCGGTGGGGCCGCCGCTGCGGCTGCGTGCGGCGCATGAGCAGGCTTTCCGCAGCGGCCGCTGGGTCGGCGACCTGGCGCCGGGCAGCGCTGCCCATCTCGACGTGATGGGGGTGGCCGACGCCGCCTTGGAGCTTTTGGAGCAGGCGGCGCGGCGGCCGGCGGCGATGCCCGCGGCACGGGCCCCCGAGCCGGCACCAGCCATGGAAGAGCGGATCGCCGCGGCCCACCGCGAGGCGCTGAGCCTCGGCGGCCGCCCCGCGTCGGAGACCTGGTGGCGCCGGCTGGTGCCGACGCGGCTGAAGGTGGCTTGAGGCGCGGTCCGTCAGCCTTCAGTCGTTGACGATGCCGCCATCCACATTGATCACCTGGCCGGTGACGTAGGCCGAAGCCTCGCTGCACAGGAAGTCGATGACGCTCGCCACCTCGCGAGGATGGCCGCGGCGCCGCAAGGGGATCTCGGCCATCAGCTTCTCGCTGCGCGCCTTGTCGGCCCACAGGAGGCGCGGCAGGGGGCTCTCGATGTGACCCGGTGCGACGCCGTTGACCAGCACATGCGGCGCGAACCGGCGGGCCAGCGAGCGGACGAGGCCGGCTACCCCGGCCTTGGCGGCGCCGTAACCGACATGATCGGCCGAGCCGCGGCGGAAGTCGACGGAGCTGGTCAGCACCATGCGGCAGACCCGCTCCTCGTCGAGCCGCCGGCTGACCGCCACCGCCATGTCGAAGACGTGGGTGAGATTGTCGGCGAGGGTGAGGTCCCAGGTGCGGCGCGGGTCCTCGGCGAAGTCCTCGGGCGGCAGGCTCCCGGCGAGGCTCACATAGGCGAAGACCGGCCCGTCGGTGGCGTCCAGCGCCTCCTCGCATTCCTGCGGGCTGCGCAGCGCCGAGGCGAAGACGGCGGTGCGCTCCGGGTCGAGCTCGGCGCGCAGGGCTTCCAGACCCTCGGCATCACGGTCGATCAGCAGGCAGCGGGCGCCACGCCCTGCCACCAGCCGCACCAGCTCGCGGCCGATCCCGCCGGCGGCCCCGGTGACGACGAAAAGACGGTTCTCGTAAGGCATCGGCAACTCTCCCTGCCGGCACCATCGAGGCCTCTTCCGCTTCCGTCAATTCACCCGGAGTGTCGCTCACCAGAGGTTGAGCGACTCCCGGTAGAGGTTCGCCAGGATCTCTGGCGTCATGTCGAGCGGCGCGTTGTCGAGCAGCCGCCGCTGCGGCAGCGCCCGCTCGGTGAGGGCGGGCACGTCGCGCTCGCCATAGCCCACCGCGGCGAGCCCCGAAGGCAGGTCCGCCGCCTTCATGAGCTCGACGATCCGCGCGGCCAGCACCTCGCCGGCAGAGCCGGCCGGCACGCCTCGCACCTCCGCGCCCAGCCAGCCCGCCGCCTCGAGATGGCGCTCGGGGGCCATCGGGCCGATCAGCCGGTAGACCGCCGGCGCGCCCAGGATAACCGAGATCCCGTGGGGGATCAGCGGCGGGCCCGGCGGGTAGCCCTCTGGCCGCCAGTCGCGCACCAGCCCGGAGACCGCGTAGGACATGCCGTGGGGGATGTGGCAGCCGGCATTGCCGAAGGCGTTGCCGGCGAGCGCCGCCGCCCACAGGAGCCTGCCGCGTGCCTCGAGGCTGCCTTCATCGGCCAGCGCCGGCAGAAAGTTCCGCCCGACCAGGCGCAGCGCCTCGCCGGCGATGAGATCGGACCAGGGGTTGGCACCCTGTGTCATCGGCCGCAGCGTTGGATCGGCGGGCAGGCCGCGGGAGGAGACGGGCCGGCAGGTATAGGCCTCCAGCGCGTGGCACATGGCGTCGAGGGCGGTGGCGGCGAGGACGAGGCGCGGCAGGCTCGCGGTCACGGCAGGATCGATCAGCGCGTGGTCGGGCACCAGCCGTGGCGACATGATGCCGGTCTTGGCCTGCATCGCCAGCAGATCGAAGATCGCGATGCCTGTCACCTCGGCGCCCGTGCCGCAGGTCGTCGGGCAGGCGATATGCGGCTTCAGCGGGCCCGGCACCGGCCGGCCCCGGCCGATCGGCGCGTTCACGTAATCGAGGAACTCGGCGGGCCAGCTCGCATAGAGATTGGCCGCCTTGGCGGTGTCGATCACCGAGCCGCCGCCCACCGAGACGACGCCGTCGGCGCCGGCAGCGGCGAGGAAGGAGGCCGCCGCCGCGAAGCTCCGGTCGGTGGGCTCGACCTCCACCTCCGCATAGGTCAGCACCTCGACCCCGGCGCGCTCGAGTGCCTGACGCACGGCAGCCACCGGGGGCAGGGCGGCGAGCTGCACATCCGTCATCAGCACGACCCGCCGCAGGCCCATCGCCGCGGCGACAGCGCCGGCCTGGCCGAGAATTCCCTCGCCGAAGCTCAGCCGCGGCGTGGTGATGGTGAAACTGTGGTCCATGGCCCGTCCCCCGGCGTGCGTTGACCCCAGAGCTAACCTGCCCGGAGCCCGCCGGGTAGTCCTGCAGGGCGATCTGCTTTACTTCCCTTGGCCGAGGACACCGACGGATCCTTCGACCGCACCGAGACGCCATGCGCCCCCAAGCCGAGCCACGCCGTATCACGCTCGTCGAGCTGTGCCTTCTGGCCGTGGCGGTGGGCGTGGTGACCGGGCTCGGGGCGGCCGCCTTCAGGGTGCTGGTGCTGGCCCTCTACAATCTTTTCTTCCACGGCTCGCTGTCCCTCGAGCACGATCCCAATGCCTTTGGCCCGCCCAGCGCATGGGGGGCCCTGGTTATTCTCGTGCCGGTGGTGGGCGGCCTGCTGGTGGTGTGGATCATCAACCGCTTCGCGC
Organism: Geminicoccaceae bacterium 1502E; assembly: GCA_033875255.1. Classification (GTDB taxonomy): domain Bacteria; phylum Pseudomonadota; class Alphaproteobacteria; order Geminicoccales; family Geminicoccaceae; genus Marinimicrococcus. The sequence goes on from JAWZSN010000024.1 coordinate 31,216, forward strand.
CGGAGGCACGGGGAGCGGGCGTGGCCCAGGTGATGCACGCCATCTATTACGAAGGCGGGCGCATCCGCCCCCAGGTGGCGCTCACCAAGATCGTCGCCTCGGCACTGTCGATCGGCAGCGGCGCCTCGGTCGGCCGGGAGGGGCCGATGGTGCAGATCGGCTCCGGCTTCGGCTCGACCATCGGCGGTCTGCTGCCGCTCGAGCCGTGGCAGCGCATCACGCTCGTGGCGGCAGGGGCCGGGGCCGGCATCGCCGCCACCTTCAACACGCCTTTGGCGGCGGTGCTGTTCGCGGTCGAGCTGCTGCTGCCGGAGGTGAGTCCCAGGACCTTCCTGCCGGTGGTGATCGCCACCGGGGTCGCGACCCATCTCGGGCGGCTGCTGTTCGGCGCCCAGCCGGCCTTCACGCTCACCGGCCTCGCCCCGCCGGGCTTCGAGGACGTGCATTTCCTGAGCCTGCTCTCGGTGGCGCTGTTCGGGCTGCTCTCGGGGCTCGGCGCGGGGCTCTACGTGCTGGCCCTGCGCTTCATGCAGCAGCGCTTCGATGGCCTGCCGCTCGGCCCGTATGCGCGCAACGCCCTGGGCATGCTCATGGTCGGCGTGCTCCTCTACGGGGTGTTCAAGCTTACCGGCCAGTACCACATCCACGGGGTGGGGACGGCCACCGTCGAGGCGGTGATGACCGGCGGCCTCGGCGAGCCCGTCCTCCTGTTCGCGCTGTTCGCCCTCAAGCTGCTGGCCACCACCGTGAGCCTCGGCGCCGGCGCCTCGGGCGGCGTCTTCGGCCCGGCGCTCTTCATGGGCGCCACGCTGGGCGGTGCGTATGGAGCGGCGATCATCGCGCTCACCGGCTTCGAGGATCTGGGGGTGGGCGAGTATGCCATGATCGGCATGGCGAGCTTTGCCGGCGGCGCCACCGGGGCGGCGATGACCACCATCGTCATGATCTTCGAGATGGTCCGCAACTATCACGTGGTGTTCCCGGCGATCATCGCTACGGCCATCGCCATCGGCTTTTGCCGGCTGCTCTCGAAGGAGAACGTCTATACCGTGAATCTCGCGGCGCGCGGCCGGAACATCCCGCAGGAGCGGCACAGCAACATGTTCCTGGTACGGCACGCCGAGGAGGTGATGAGCCGGTCGGTTGTGGTGCTGCCGGCCAAGGCCCATCTCCAGGACGGCCTCGCGGCCTTGCCGGCGAGCGAGGATTCGCAATACGTGGTGGTCGCCGACGGGCCGCGCATCGCCGGCGTGCTGCTGCTCACCCCCAGCCTCAGGGCGCTGGAGGACGTGCACGGCACGGTGACGCTGGGCGAGATCGCCGACCGGAGCTTCACCCTGGCGCCGCCGGGGATGAGCATGTTCGATGTCTTCCGCCGCATGGGGCGGCGCAAGGCGCGCTATGTCCTGGTGATCCAGGGCGGCGGCGTGCCGCGTCCGGAGAAGGTGCGCGGCGTCATCGCCCGCGCCCAGATCACCGATGCCGTGGTAGATACCTTCGCCGCGTGAGCCCGCTTGCCGGCCTTAGAGGAGTCGTCTTGAACCGCATGAGCATGGAAGTCCGTGGTGCTGCGGCGCCGGTGCAGGAGCCGGGCTATCTGGCACGGCTCAACCCCGAGCAGCGCGCGGCGGTCAGCGCCGAGGACGGCCCGCTGCTGGTGCTGGCCGGCGCGGGTACCGGCAAGACCCGGGTGCTCACCACGCGGCTCGCCCATCTGCTCGTCACCGGCCGTGCCCGCCCCGGCGAGGTGCTGGCGGTGACCTTCACCAACAAGGCGGCGCGCGAGATGACCGCGCGGCTCGAGCAGCTGCTGGGCCAGAGCGTTCAGGGGATGTGGCTGGGCACGTTCCACGCCATGGGCGTGCGCATGCTGCGCTCGCATGCCGAGCTCGTCGGTCTGCACTCCAACTTCACGATCCTCGACACCGACGATCAGCTGCGCCTGTGCAAGCAGATCCTCCAGGCGGCCGATCTCGACGAGCGCCGCTGGCCGCCGCGCGGCCTTTTGGGCCTGATCCAGCGCTGGAAGGACAAGGGCTGGCGGCCCGAGCAGGTGCCGGCCTCCGAGATCGGCGATTTTGCGCTCGGCCGCACCCAGGACCTCTACCGGGCCTACCAGGAGCGCCTGGCGACCCTCAATGCCTGCGACTTCGGCGACCTGCTGCTGCACGGGCTCACGATCCTGAGCCAGAACCCGGATATCCTCGAGCGCTACCAGCGGCGCTTTCGGGCCATTCTCGTGGACGAGTACCAGGACACCAACGTCGCCCAGTATCTCTGGCTCCGGCTGCTGGCGCAAAAGCACAAGAACATCACCTGCGTCGGCGATGACGACCAGGCGATCTATTCCTGGCGCGGCGCGGAGGTCGGCAACATCCTGCGCTTCGAGCAGGACTTTCCTGGAGCCGGCGTGATCCGTCTCGAGCGCAATTACCGCTCGACCGGCCATATCCTGGGCGCCGCCGGCGGCCTCATCGAGAAGAACCGGGCCCGCCACGGCAAGACCTTGTGGACCGAGGACGAGATGGGCACGCCGGTGCGCGTCGCCGGCCTGTGGGACGACCAGGAGGAGGCGCGCTGGATCGGCGAGGAGATCGAGGCCTGGCAGCGCGAGGGCGAGAAGCTCGCCGATGTCGCGGTGCTGGTGCGCGCCGGCTTCCAGACCCGCGCCTTCGAGGAGCGCTTCATCCAGATGGGCCTGCCCTACCGGGTGATCGGCGGGCCGCGCTTCTACGAGCGCCAGGAGATCCGCGACGCGCTGGCCTATCTCCGGCTGATCGCCCAGCCCGACGACGACCTCGCCTTCGAGCGGATCGTCAACACGCCCCGGCGCGGCATCGGCGAGGCGGCGCTCAAGGTGCTGCACGGCGCTGCCCGTTCCGGCGAGACCAGCCTCGTGCAGGCGGGTCGCGCGCTGATCGCCACCGACGATCTGGCGACACGCACGCGCAGCTCGCTGGGCCGCTTCCTCGCCATGGTCGACGGCTGGCGCGGCACCATGGCGGAAAGCTCGCCGCGCGAGCTCGCCGAGGCGGTGCTGGAGGAGTCCGGCTATACCGAGATGTGGCGCCAGGAGCGCTCGCCCGACGCGGTGGGCCGGCTGGAGAACCTCAAGGAGCTGGTCAAGGCGCTCGAGGAGTTCGAGACGCTGCCGGCCTTCCTCGAGCATGTCGGTCTGGTGATGGACAACGCCTCCGACCCGGCCGCCGACATGGTCAGCATCATGACCCTGCACGGCGCCAAGGGGCTCGAGTTCGACAGCGTCTTCCTGGCGGGCTGGGAGGAGGGGCTCTTTCCCAGCCAGCGCTCGCTCGACGAGGGCGGCTCCAAGGCGCTCGAGGAGGAGCGGCGGCTGGCCTATGTCGGCATCACCCGGGCCCGGCGCCGCTGTGCCATCAGCTTTGCCGCCAACCGCCGCGTCTACGGCCAGTGGTCGACCTCGGTTCCCTCGCGCTTCGTCGAGGAGCTGCCGGCGACGCATGTCGAGCATCTCCAGCGCAACCCGGCGATGCGTCCGGACCTCGACGGGATGCTCGACGACGGCGCCTTCCGGCCGCAGGCCTCGCGGTTCCGCTCGCGGCGGGTCGAGCCGGGCAGGATGCTCGAGGGCAAGGCGCAGATCCTGACGGTGCGGCCGGTCGCCAAGGGCCGCAGCTTCGGGCAGGGCCAGCGGGTGTTCCACGAGAAGTTCGGCTATGGCCGGATCGAGGCGGTCGACGGCAACAAGCTCACGATCGCCTTCGAGAAGGCCGGTCGCAAGAAGGTCGTCGACAGCTTCGTCGAGCCGGCCTGAGCCGGGCCGTGCCGGGCGCAGCCATCGACGCAGGGTCGGGCATGGGCTAGAGAGCCCGACATACGGTCGCCTGCGCCGGCCGTCTTCATTGATGCGGAACAGACAGATGCAGCTCACCACCACCTGGCCGGAACCGGTCGGCTCCAAGCTGTGGCGCGCCAGCTTCGTAGCACCCGCTTCCGCCATGCCGGGCTTGCTCGAGGCGGTCGAGGAGCTGGCGGTGAGCACCTCGATCTTCGAGCACGAGGCCGACGAGTCCGCCGAGACGGTAAGCTGGCGGGTCGATCTCATCACGGACGAGCAGCCCGACCTCGAGGCGCTACGCCGGACGCTGGCGCCGCGCTGCGAGGCCTTCGGCTTCGCTTTGGGGGAGCTCGAGGCCGAGGCCATTCCAGACACCGACTGGCTCGCCGCCACCGCAATGAGCCATCCGCCGGTGATCGCCGGCCGGTTCGCGGTTCATGGCGCGCACGCCCGCGACGAGGTCCCCGAGGGGCTCTTGCGCGTCCAGGTCGAAGCCGGCCTCGCCTTCGGCTCTGGTGAGCACGCCACCACCCAGGCCTGCCTCGAGGCCCTCGACCGGGTGGCCACGGTGCGGCGTTTTCGCCGGGTGCTCGATCTCGGCTGCGGCTCGGCGGTGCTCGGCATGGCAGCGGCGCGCTGCTCGCCCTGCCGGGTGATCGCCGCCGACAACGATCCGGTGGCGGTGCGGGTGGCCGCCGAGAACGTGGCCATCAACGGCATGTCGGCGCGGATCCGCTGTCTGGTGAGCGAGGGCTATGCGGCGCCGGCCTTGCGGCGCGCCGCTCCTTATGATCTTGTGCTGGCCAACATCCTGGCCGATCCGCTCTGCGCGATGGCCGGCGATCTGGCGCGCCATCTGGCCATGGGCGGCATGGCGATCCTCTCGGGTTTCCTCGACCGCCAGGTCGAGACCGTGGCGCGGGCACACCGGGCCCACGGGCTGCGGGTGCGCTGGCAGTTCGATCGCACGCCCTGGGCCGCTCTCGTGGTGGAGCGCCCGGGCGGCCATTGAGGCCGTGGCACGAAGGGCTTTCAGGGGGTGTTGCGGAGCCGCAGGGCCTCCGGTATAAGACGCCGGCTTTCGACGCGCGGCGGCGCGGCCGAACCGTGGTGGATTTGGAGATTTTCCAGACAATGCCGAAGATGAAGACCAAGCGCAGCGCCGCGAAGCGATTTTCGTTGACCGGTACCGGCAAGGTGAAGCGGGCGCACGCCTTTCATCGGCACAACCTGACCAGCCGTCCCAAGGACGCCAAGGCGGGTCATCGCAAGGCGGCCTACCTGACGCCCGGCGACGCCGCGCTGGTCAAGCTGATGCTGCCTTACGGCGCCTGACGCGCTCTACACAAATTCAGGGTTTTGAACGATGGCTAGGGTAAAGCGCGGCGTCACCTCCCACGCCCGTCACAAGAAGGTCCTCGAGCAGGTCAAGGGCCATCGCGGCCGGCGCAGCACCTGCATCAAGACCGCGATGCAGTCGATGGAGAAGGCGCTTCAGTACGCCTACCGCGACCGTCGCGTGCGCAAGCGGGAGTTCCGCTCGCTGTGGATCCAGCGGATCAACGCCGCTGCGCGCCAGGAGGGCCTGACCTACGGCCGCTTCATGCATGGCCTCAAGGAGGCCGGCATCGAGGTCGACCGCAAGGTGCTGGCGGACATCGCCGTGCGTGACCAGGCCGCTTTTGCCGGCTTCGTCAAGCAGGCGGAGGCCGCCCTCCAGGCCTGAGGCGAGAGCCGCTGGCTGACGAAGGGGGCCTCAGTGCCCCCTTTTTGCTATCCGGCGCCTCCCGCGCGGACCGGCGCCGACGCGGAGCGGGTGAGCGTATGGACGAGCAGCTGCGCGAGCTGAAGAACGAGGTCGAGGCGCAGATTGCCGCCGCGGCCGATCTTCGGTCGCTGGACGAGGTGCGGGTCGCGGCGCTGGGCAAGAAGGGCCGGGTGACCGAGCTGGTAAAGGGGCTGGGCGCCCTGCCGGCAGCCGAGCGGCCGCAGGCCGGCCAGGCTTTCAACGCCCTCAAGCGCGAGCTGGAGGCGGCCATTGCCATGCGCCGCGAGGTGCTGGCCACCGCCGCCCTCGATGCCCGCCTCGCCCGGGAGCGGATCGACGTCACCCTGCCGGTGCGCGAGCGGCCCGAGGGCCGTATCCATCCGGTGAGCCAGGTCGCCGACGAGATCGTCGCGATCTTCGCCGACATGGGCTTTGCCGTCGCCGAAGGCCCCGACATCGAGGACGACCGCCACAATTTCGAGGCGCTCAACATCCCGCCGGAGCATCCCGCCCGGCAGATGCACGACACGTTCTACCTTGAGGCGCTGCAGAACGGCAGCCCGCTACTCCTGCGCACGCACACCAGCCCGGTGCAGATCCGCACCATGCTGGCCGGCAAGCCGCCCTTCAGGATCATCGCTCCCGGCCGCACCTACCGGCGCGACAGCGACATGACCCACACGCCCATGTTCCACCAGGTCGAGGGGCTGCTCATCGACCGGCGGACCCACATGGGCCACCTCAAGGGCTGCCTGATCGACTTCGTGCGGACCTTCTTCGAGCGCGACGATATTCGCGTGCGCTTTCGCCCCAGCTATTTTCCGTTCACTGAGCCGTCGGCGGAGATGGACATCGGCTGCCGGCGCGGCCGCGACGAGCTGGTTGTGGGCGAGGGCAGCGACTGGCTCGAGATCCTGGGCTGCGGCATGGTCCACCCCAAGGTGCTCCAGGCCGTGGGCCTCGATCCCGACGAGTGGCAGGGCTTCGCCTTCGGCATGGGGATCGACCGCGTGGCGATGCTCAAATACGGCATTCCCGACCTTCGCACCTTCTTCGAGGGCGATCTGCGCTGGCTGCGCCATTACGGCTTCCTGCCGCTCGATCTGCCGACCACCTTCGCGGGGCTCTCGCGATGAAGCTGACGCTGCCCTGGCTCAAGGAGCATCTCGAGACCGAGGCTCCGCTCGAGGCGATCTGCGACAAGCTCACCGCCCTCGGCCTCGAGGTCGAGGAGGTGAGCGACCCGACTGCCGGCCTGGCCGGTTTCTCCGTGGTTCACGTTCTCGAGGCGCACCAGCACCCCGACGCCGACCGTCTGCGGGTCTGCAAGGTCGAGACGAAGGACGGCATCAAGCAGATCGTCTGCGGCGCGCCCAACGCCGCCGCCGGCCTGTGGGGCGTCTATGCGCCCGAGGGCTCGACCATCCCGGCCACCGGCGACGTCCTCAAGCGCGCCACCATCCGCGGCGTCGAGAGCCAGGGCATGCTGTGCTCGGCCCGCGAGCTGGGGATCGGCGAGGACCATGCCGGCATCATCGATCTGGGCCCGGGCCACGAGGTCGGCACGCCGGCGTCGGTGGCCCTCGAGGTCGAGGGGCCGGTGATCGAGCTTTCGCTGACGCCCGAGCGCAGCGACTGCTTCGGGGTCCATGGCATTGCCCGCGAGCTCGCCGCGGCGGGCTTCGGCACCCTCAAGAACCGCGACTTCTCGCCGGCGCCGGGCGAGGCGCGGCCGGGTCCCGGCGTGCGTCTCGATTTTCCCGAGGGCGAGGAGCAGGCTTGCCCGCTCTTCGTCGCCCGGGCGATCCGCGGCCTGCGCAACGGGCCGAGCCCGGCCTGGCTGCAGGCGCGCCTCAAGGCTATCGGCGTGCGTCCGATCTCGGCCCTGGTCGACATCACCAACTACGCCACCTTCGATCTCGGCCGGCCGCTCCACGTGTTCGACGCCGCAAAGCTGCAGGGCGACCTGGTGCTGCGCTTCGCGCGCCCCGGCGAGAGCCTGCTGGCGCTCGACGGCAAGGAGTACGAGCTTGCCGCCGGGATGACGGTGATCGCCGACGAGCGGGGACCGTTGAGCCTCGGCGGCATCATGGGCGGCGAGACGAGCGGTGTCGGCGAGGCGACCACCGACATCGTCCTCGAGGTGGCGCTGTTCGATCCGCTGCGCACGGCGGCCACCGGCCGCAGGCTCGGCATCGAGAGCGACGCCCGCACCCGTTTCGAGCGCGGCCTCGATCCGGAACTGGTGCTGCCCGCCACCGAGTGGGCGACCCGGCTGATCACCGAGCTGTGCGGCGGCGAGGCGGCCCCGGCGGTTATCGCCGGCCGGCTGCCGCCGCGCCCGGCGCCGGTGGGCTTCCGCCGCGAGCGGCTGGCGCGGCTCGCCGGAATCGACCTCGAGCCGCAGGAGATCGAGAGCATCCTTCGGGCCCTGGGCTTCGGCGTCGAGGGCGGGCCCGAGCGCTGGCAGGTGACCCCGCCGAGCTGGCGGCACGACATCTCGACCGAGGCCTGCATCGTCGAAGAGCTGGCCCGGATCCACGGCTATGACCACATCCCGCCGGTGCCGCTGAGCCGCACCGAGGCGGTGAGCCCCGGCGTCCTGACCCAGGAGCAGCGCCGTCGCGGTGCGGTGCGCCGGGCGGTGGCCGGACTCGGCTATGCCGAGGCTGTCACCTGGTCGTTCATCCCGCCGGAGCATGCCCGCCTGTTCGGCGCCGCCGAGCCGGTCCTCATGCAGAACCCGCTCAATGCCGAGCTCTCGGCGGTGCGGCCTTCGGTCCTGCCCAACCTGCTGGCGGCCGCCGGCCGCAACCTCGCCCGCAACATCGCCCAGGGCGCGCTCTTCGAGCTGGGGCCGCGCTTCACCGGGGCGATGCCCGGCGAGCAGACCTGGGCGGTAGGCGCGCTGCGCTTCGGCGCGGCAGGGCAGCGGCACTGGGCCGAGCGCGACCGGCCGGTCGACGCGATCGACGCCAAGGGCGACGCCATGGCGGCGCTGGCCGTGGCGGGGGTCAAGGTCGATGCGCTGCAGATCTCCCTGGATGCGCCGGACTGGTATCATCCCGGCCGCTCGGGGCGGCTGCGCCTCGGCCCCAACGTGCTGGCCACCTTCGGCGAGCTCCACCCGCGGATCCTGGCCGACTTCGACATTGGCGTGCCGGTGGTGGCGTTCGAGCTCGATCTCGACGGGCTGCCCCGGCCGCGCGCCCGCAACGGCAAGGCCCGCCCGGCGCTCGAGGCCATGCCCTATCCGCCGGTCGACCGCGACTTCGCCTTCCTTGTCGACGCCGGGCTGCCGGTGGAGGATCTTCTCAAGGCGATCCGCGGCGCCGAGAAGAAGCTGATCCGCGAGGTTCGGCTGTTCGACCTCTACGAGGGCAAGGGCGTGCCCGAGGGGAAGAAGTCGCTCGCCGTGGCGGTGCGCCTGCAGGCGCCCGACCGGACGCTGGCCGAGAAGGACATCGAGCCGGTGGCGGCGAGGATCGTGGCGGCCGCCGAGAAGGCGGTGGGCGCCAGCCTGCGCGCCTGACCGGCTCGCGGCGGGCGGCGCCGGCCCCGTGTGGGTCCGGCTGCCGCCCGCCGGCGACGGAAGGCCATGGCGGGCGGCGCTGCGAAGGACTATCTGAACGCAAGCGGCCGCCGGGCGCTGACCCGGCTGGCAGGGTGATGAAACGCGCATGACCGAGCTTTCCCGCATCCGCAATTTCGCCATCGTGGCGCATATCGACCACGGCAAGTCGACCCTGGCCGACCGCCTGATCGAGAAGTGCGGCGGCCTGCAGTCGCGCGAGATGAGCACCCAGGTGCTCGATTCGATGGACATCGAGCGCGAGCGCGGCATCACCATCAAGGCGCAGACCGTTCGCCTCAACTACAAGGCCAAGGACGGCCAGGACTACGTCTTCAATCTCATCGACACGCCGGGCCACGTCGATTTCGGCTACGAGGTCAGCCGCTCGATGCGCGCTTGCGAAGGCGCGCTGCTGCTGGTCGATGCCACCCAGGGCGTGGAGGCGCAGACCCTCGCCAACGCCTACCAGGCGATCGACGCCAATCTCGAGATCGTGCCGGTCCTCAACAAGATCGACCTGCCGGCTTCCGAGCCGGACCGGATCAGGGCGCAGATCGAGGATATTATCGGCCTCGACGCTTCCGATGCGCTGATGATCTCGGCCAAGACCGGGCTCGGCGTCGAGGATGTGCTGGAGGCGGTGGTCGAGCGCCTGCCGCCGCCCGAGGGCGACGCCTCGGCGCCGCTCCAGGCGCTCGTGGTCGACTCCTGGTACGACGCCTATCTCGGCGTCGTGACCCTGTTGCGCGTCCGAAACGGCACGCTGAAGAAGGGCATGAAGATCCGCTTCATGGGCACCGGCGCGACGCACGGCATCGACCGGGTCGGCGTGTTCACGCCCAAGCCCCTGGTGGTGGACGAGCTGACGCCGGGCTCGGTGGGCTTCATCACCGCCAGCATCAAGGACATTGCCGACGCCCGGGTGGGCGACACCATCACCGACGACCGCAAGCCGGCCGCCACGCCGCTGCCGGGCTTCCGGCCGTCCCAGCCGGTGGTGTTCTGCGGCATGTATCCGGTCGACGCGGCCGACTACGACACGCTCAGGGACAGCCTGGGCAAGCTGCGCCTGAACGATTCGAGCTTCGAGTTCGAGCCCGAGAGCTCGGGCGCCCTGGGGCTGGGCTTTCGCTGCGGCTTTTTGGGCCTGCTCCATCTGGAGATCATCCAGGAGCGGCTGGAGCGCGAGTTCGACCTCGACCTCGTGATCACCGCGCCGTCGGTCGTCTACCGTGTTCACCAGACCGACGGCACCGTCGACGAGTTGCACAACCCGGCCGACTATCCCGACCCCACCAAGATCGACCATGTCGAGGAGCCCTGGATCAAGGCCACGATCCTGGTGCCCGACGAGTTTCTCGGCAACGTGCTGCAGCTTTGCCAGGAGAAGCGCGGCGTGCAGCTCGACATGACCTATGTCGGCAACCGCGCCATGGTGGTCTATCGCCTGCCGCTCAACGAGGTGGTCTACGATTTCTACGACCGCCTGAAGTCGATCACCCGCGGCTATGCGAGCTTCGACTACCAGCTCGACGATTACGGCCAGAGCGACCTCGTGAAGCTGGACATCCTCGTCAACGGCGACCGGGTCGACAGCCTGGCCATGATCGTCCACCGCTCGATGTCCGAGACCCGTGGCCGCGGCGTCTGCGAGAAGCTCAAGGACCTGATCCCGCGGCAGATGTTCCAGGTGGCGGTGCAGGCGGCCATCGGCGGGCGTGTCGTGGCCCGTGAGACGGTCAAGGCGATGCGCAAGGACGTGCTCGCCAAATGTTACGGTGGTGACGTAAGCCGCAAGCGCAAGCTCTTGGAAAAGCAGAAGGAAGGCAAGAAGCGCATGCGCCAGGTGGGGAATGTCGAGATTCCCCAGGAGGCCTTCCTCGCCGCCCTCAAGATGAGCTGAGGGCGGCGCGACGGCGTCAGCCGCCGTCCGTCGAGAAGCGGTATACCGTCGTGCTGCGCCACGCCTCGCCGGGGCGCAGCACGGTGCTCGGGAACTCGGGCCGGTTCGGACTGTCCGGCAGATGCTGGGTTTCGAGGCAGAATCCGTCCGCCTGCCGCCAGGCGCGCCCGCTGGCGCCCACGAGGCTGCCGGTGAAATAGTTGGCGGTATAGAGCTGCACGCCCGGCTGCGTGGTCAGCGTCTCCATGATGCGCCCGCTCGTCGGCTCGCGCACCCGCGCGGCCAGCTCGAGCGCTCCGGGTGTGCTCTTGCGAAGCACGAAGTTCTGATCGTAACCCAATGCCAGCATCAGCTGAGGATGGGCCTCGCGGATCCGCGCGCCGATGCGCGTCGGCCGGCGAAAGTCGAGCGGCGTGCCGTCCACCGGGGCGATCTCGCCGGTCGGGATCGAGCCCGTGTCGGTCGGCGTGAAATGGTCGGCGGCAATCATCAGCTCGTGGTCGAGGATCGTGCCGGAGCCCTCGCCGGCCAGGTTGAAATAGGCGTGGTTGGTGAGGTTGAGGACGGTCGGTCGGTCGGTGGTGGCCCGGTAGTCGAGGCGTAGTGCTGGCTCGCCGGTCAGGCGGTAGGTGACCTCGACCGCGAGATTGCCCGGATAGCCTTCCTCGCCGTGCGGGCTCAGATAGGAGAGGGTGACCGCCTCGCCGTCGGCGGGCCGCGGCTCCCAGACCCGCCGCGAGAAGCCGACCCAACCGCCATGCAGGGCGTGGGGCGGCTTGTTGGCGGCCAGCCGGTACTCGACACCGTCGAGGGTGAAGCGGGCGCGGCCGATGCGGTTTGCATAGCGGCCGGCCAGCGCGCCCACATGGGGGTGCGGGTCGAGGTAGCGCTCGGGGTCGGCAAATCCCAGCACGACATTGTCCAGCCGGCCCTGCCGGTCGGGCATGCGCAGCGAAGCAAGGATGCCGCCGAGCGTGAGGATGCTCGCCTCCACGCCGCCAGGCCCCTGAAGGGTCCACCGCTCGAACGGCCGGCCGTCGCCGGTCGTGCCCGCTATCTCTCGCCGCACGCTTCCTCTCCCTTCGCTTTGCCGCGCGCATGATGCCCGCGATTGGCGGCGGCCGCGACATCCTGGCCGGAACCCGGGCGGAATACGGCGCCCGTTTTGCGCGGCGCGAACAGCGCCGTAGTGGCGAAAGCTCAGCTTTGTGGCGAGGGCAGGGGACGGCTGGCCGGAGGCGGCGGGAACTCACCCCCCAAACGTGTCGCAAGCAGTTGCGCAGGCCCGATCATCTAGCTATGGTCCGGCCCGCCTTGGAGGGATGGCCGAGCGGTTTAAGGCGCACGCCTGGAAAGCGTGTTGGGGGCAACTCCTCGCGGGTTCAAATCCCGCTCCCTCCGCCACATCTGCGTTATCCGCCGCACCCCTTTCCCACCTGCCGGTCTGCCTGGCAGCGCCGCTCGCGCGGCGCCGGTGCACGGGCGCGATACCACGCCCCCATACCCTTTCGGGGCATGGAACCCGGCAGGCGCCTGCCTCTTGTGACGGCATCATGGAATGGGAACCATACCGGGCGCGTCTTGAGGGCAGAGCTTTCGCCTTGATCGGTGAATATCGCCGTCTGCCGTTGCAGCCGACGGGGCCTCGTCCGGTCCTGCACGGCGTGATTGCGATTTGAGCAGCCCGTTCATCCAGGCAGACCCCATCCATCCCGTCGAACCCCTTGCGAGAGGCGGCAACAGGATGCCATCGCCGCGCGACAGCGAGCGACCCGTCAACAAGCGCACGTCATCGTGAAGCAGGAAGCTCCCGGCTCCGAGAAAAAGAGCCTTTTGTCCCGGCTCGCCCGCGCCGCCGGCACGCTCGCCGCCCTGGCAGTGCTGTGGTGGCTCGTCGACTGGCAGACCTTCGCCGCGACGTTGCGCTCGGCCTCGCCCCTTTGGCTGCTTGCCGCGCTCGTGACGATGATCGCCGACCGCATCTTGATGTCGGTGAAGTGGCAGATCCTTCTGGTCGCCTCCGGCGCCCGGATCCCGTTCCTCGCCAATTTGCGCATCTACACGGCAGCGCAGCTGGCAGCGTTCGTGATGCCGCTCGAGATCGCTGCCGACGGCCTGCGCGTGCTCTGGGTCAGCCGCCTCGGCCGCCGCGCCTCGGCCGTCAGCGCCTCGATCGTGGTCGAGCGCGGCGTGGCGCTCCTCGTCTCGATGGCCTTCTCGGCGGTGGCGGCCCTTGCGCTGGCGCTCCAGCTCGTCGAGGCCGATCTCGCCCTTGCCGCGAGCTTCGTGCTCGCAGGCATGCTGGCGCTGCCGCTGCTCCATGTCGCGGCGCGCCGGAGCGGCCTGCTGCGGCCGCTGCTGCGGCGACTGGCCGCCAGCCGGCTGCGCCGGCCCATGGTGATGCTGCGCCGCATCCTCAGCGGGCGGAAGGCGCTGGTACGGGCCACGCTACTGACCGCCATGCGCCAACTCGTGGTGGTCGCGGCGAACTGCATGCTGGCCTGGGCGGTCGGGCTGCCGGTCCACCCGCTCCTCTTCGCCACGGCCTTTCTGTGCGCCCTGCTGATCGCCCGTATCCCGATAAGCTATGGTGGGCTCGGAGTCTTCGAGACCTCGCTTGCCATGCTGCTGACGCCCTTCGGCGTGCCACCGTCGGCCACCGTCGCCACGGCCCTTGCCGGCCGCGTCCTCACCATTCTCTCGCTGCTCCCCGGCGCCAGCCTGCCCGGCGCCGCCCGCCGGCTGCCGCGCCGCGCGACGCAGCGCAACCGTCGCCTGGCCGGCGCCTCTTCGCACTAGAGCGCCTCCTGATCCGCAGACACCGTGCAAGGCCGCGGGCGGCGGCCTTGCCGCCGTATCGCCGCGCGCGATAGAACGCAGGGGCTGTCGCACGACAAAGAGGGCGGTGCCGCTTCGATGATTGCCAGCACGGTCTGGGTCGCGCTGGGCGGCGCGCTCGGCAGCGTCGCGCGGTTCTGGCTGGCCGAGCTGCTGGCCGGGCTCGCCACCGGCTTTCCCTGGGCCACGGTGCTGGCCAACCTCTCGGGCAGCTTTCTCATCGGCCTCGTGGCGACGCTGACCGGGCCGGAGGGCAGGCTGCTGGTGGCGCCCGAGATCCGTCAGCTGGTGATCGTCGGGATCTGCGGCGGCTACACCACCTTCTCCTCCTTCAGCCTGCAGACCCTGACGCTGGCGCAGAGCGGCCAGTGGCTCTTGGCGGCCGCCAATGTGATGCTGTCGGTGCTGGGCTGCCTGGTCGCCGTCTGGCTCGGCCATGTGGCGGCGCTGGCCCTCGACCGCGCGCTCGGAGGCTGAGCGATGACACTGCCCGAGAATGCCGTGCTGCTGCGGGTCTATACCGGCGAGCGGCATCGCGCCGACGGTCTGCCGCTCTACGAGGCCATCGTGCGGCGGGCGCGCGAGACGCATCTGGCGGGGGCCACCGTGCTGCGCGGGCCGATGGGCTATGGCCGCTCGACCCGCCTGCACCGGGCGAGCCTGCTGGAGCTGTCCGAGGACCTGCCGGTGGTGGTCGAGATCATCGATGCCAAAGAGCGCATCGAGGCGTTCCTGCCGGTCGTCGAGGCGCTGGTGGATTCGGGCCTCGTCACGCTCCAGGAGGTCCGCGTTTGCCACCCGCGGGGCGGCGCGGATGCGTCGGGCGAGGGGGCCGGGGCCCCCTGACGCGAGCCACTCAGATCGCGAAGGAGCTGCCGCAGCCGCAACCGGCGCTGGCGTTCGGGTTGCTCATCTTGAAATAGGAGCCGGTCAGATCCTCGACGAAGTCGAGCTCGCTGCCGATGAGGTACATGAGGGCCATGCCGTCGACGACGATGCGCGCACCGTCGCGCCCGACCTCGACGTCGCCCTCCTCCTCCTTGTCGTCGAGGGTGAACTCGTAGCGGAACCCTGAACATCCGCCGCCACCGACACTGACCCGCAGCCTGAGATCGGGGCGCCCCTCGGCCGCGATGATGGCGCTGACACGGCGCGCGGCGCTTTCCGTCACACTGAGCGGCGCAGGGCGAGCCTTGATCTCCGACATGGCGCCAACCTATCCTCTGAAGGGAGACATACGCTCTCCTATGTAGGCAGCGTCCGGGGCCTGTCAAACCGGCCGTCGTCACGCGAGACAGGCGGCCGCATTCCATGCCGGCGACGGAGGAGGAAACAGAGCTTGCCCCAAGCGGCTTACGCCTGCGACCCGCGGGCCAGCCTCGGCCGGGCCGTGCAGGAGGAGCCCAGCGGCCTGCGCAGCCCGTTCCAGCGCGACCGCGACCGCATCGTCCACTGCACCGCCTTCCGGCGCCTCGAGTACAAGACGCAGGTCTTCGTCAATTTCGAGGGCGATCACTTCCGCACGCGGCTGACCCATTCGCTCGAGGTGGCGCAGATCACCCGCACCATCGCCCGGGCGCTGGATCTCGACGAGGATCTGGCCGAGGCGGTGGCCCTGGCCCATGATCTGGGCCACAGCCCCTTCGGCCATGCCGGGGAGGCGGCGCTCCAGGCGAGCCTCGAGGATTTCGGCGGTTTTGATCACAATCTCCAGACCTTCCGCATCGTCACCCGGCTGGAGCAGCGCTACGCGGCCTTCGACGGGCTCAACCTGACCTTCGAGACCCTGGAAGGGATCGCCAAGCATAACGGTCCCGTCGCCCAGCCGGCCGGCATCCTGGCCGAGCACAAGCTGGCCGCGGCCATCGACCTTGCAGGCCAGGCGCCGCTCGAGGCGCAGGTGGCGGCGCTGGCCGACGACATCGCCTACTGCAACCACGATCTCGACGACGGGCTCAGGGCCGGCTTCTTCGCCTGCCAGGACCTGGCGGATCTGCCGATGGTGGGGGAGATCCTGGCCGCGGTGCGGGCCCGCCACGGCGAGCTCGAGCCCCCGCGTATGGCGCACGAGATCATCCGCCGGCTGATCGACCTGATGGTCGGCGACGTGCTGGCGGAGACCCGCCGGCGGATCGATGTGCTCGACCCGGCCTGTGCGGAGGCTGTACGAAGGGCGCCCGGGCCGCTGGTCGGCTTCGCGCCTCCCGTGGCGCGCGGGGTAGCCGCGCTTCGGGCGTTCTTGCGGGAGCGCATGTACCACCACTACAAGGTCAACCGCATGACGCTCAAGGCGCAGCGGATCGTGCGCGACCTGGTCGAGGTGTTCCTGTCCGCGCCGCAATGCCTGCCCGACCGCTGGCGCGCCTCGGCGGGCGCACCCGGCAGCGCCGCCACCGCGCTCGCCGTCCGCGACTATATCGCCGGCATGACCGACCGTTATGCCTTGGATGAACACGACCGTCTCTTCAGGCTTACCCGCGACCCCTCATGAACGCATTCAACGATCTGCTGCACGCCGTGCTGTTCGCCCTCGACGGGCTGGAGCAGGCCGGCCGCCTGCCCGCCGGCCTCGACCGCTCCCGCATCCTGGTCGAGCCGCCGCGTGACCCGGCGCATGGCGACGCCGCCACCAACGCCGCCCTCGTCCTCGCCAAGGCCGCACGCATGAAGCCCATGGCGATCGCCGAGGAGCTGGCCCGCGCCCTGGCCGAGCGGCCGGGGATCCTCGAGGTGACGCCGGTGCCGCCGGGCTTCGTCAACATGCGTATCGAGCCGGATTTCTGGCGTCGCCAGATGGCCGTCGTGCTCGAGAAGGGGCTGGATTACGGCCGCTGTGACCGCGGGCAGGGCCGGGCCGTCAATATCGAGTACTGCTCGGCCAATCCGACCGGCCCGCTCCATGTCGGGCACGGCCGCGGCACGGTGTTCGGCGATGCGCTCGCCAACCTGCTGGAGCGCGCCGGCTGGGCGGTGACCCGCGAATATTACGTCAACGACGCCGGCGCCCAGATGGAGCTGCTGGCCCGCTCGCTGCGCCACCGCTATCTCGAGGCGCTGGGCCGCGATCCCGGCCCGCTGGCCGAGGGGCTCTATCCCGGCAGCTACCTGCTGCCGCTCGCCGAGAAGATCGTGGAGCAGGACGGCGAGCGCTGGCTCGAGCGCCCCGAGAGCGAATGGCTGCCGGCCTTCCGCGACATTGGCGTTGCCGCGATGATGGCGCAGATCCGCGAGGATCTGGGAGCGCTGGGCGTCGATCACGACATCTTCAGCTCCGAGCGCGAGCTGGTCGCCGCCGGCCGCGTCGACTCTGCCCTGGCGTGGCTCGAGGAGCACGATCTGGTCTATACCGGCACGCTGCCGCCGCCCAAGGGCAAGCCGGTGGACGACTGGGAGCCGGCCGAGCAGCTCCTATTCCGCGCCACCGCCTATGGCGACGACATCGACCGGCCGCTCAAGCGCTCGAACGGCGCCTGGACCTATTTCGCCGCCGATCTCGCCTACCATCTCGACAAGTACCGGCGCGGCTTCGACGTCATGGTCGATGTCTGGGGCGCCGACCACGGCGGCTACGTCAAGCGCATGCAGGCGGCGGTCCGCGCCCTGAGCGAGGAGAAGGCGCGGCTCGACGTGCGCCTGTGCCAGCTCGTCAACCTCATGGACGACGGCAAGCCCTTGAAGATGTCCAAGCGGGCGGGCCGGATCGTCACGCTGCGCGACGTGGTCGACGAGGTCGGCAAGGATGTCTTCCGGTTCATCATGCTGACCCGCAAGAACGATGCCCCGCTGGATTTCGACCTCAAGAAGGTGACCGAGCAGTCCAAGGACAACCCGGTCTTCTACGTGCAGTACGCGCACGCGCGGATCTGCTCGGTGTTCCGCAACGCCGAGGAGGAGGGGATGGGCGAGCTGCGGCGGATGTCGGCCGAGGCCGACCTCTCCCGCCTGGAAAACCCCGCCGAGCTGGAGCTGATCCGTCTGCTCGCCCAGTATCCGCGCACCCTGGAAGGTGCCGCGGACAGCTTCGAGCCGCATCGGATCGCATTTTATCTGCACGACCTCGCGGGTGCCTTCCACGGCCTTTGGACCAAGGGCAAGGAGCAGCCGGAGCTCCGCTTCCTCGTGGCGGAGAATCCGGAGCTCACCCGGGCGCGGCTCGCGATGCTCGAGGCGGTGCGTACCGTGCTCGCCGCCGGCCTCGGCATCATCGGGGTGGCCCCCGTCAGCGAGCTGCACTGAACGGAGCAGTGATGTGAGCAGCGCCGACCCTCACGACAGCCAGCACGATCCTGCCCAGCGCGACCCGGGAACGCCGCGCTCGCGCATTGTCGCGGAGGACCCGCCGCGGCAGCGCGCGTCGAGGCGGGTCTATCTGGGCACGGCCTTCGCGGTGGTCTTCGCGCTGTTCGCCTGGATCGTCTGGTGGGCCTATGAGGAGACCCTGGGGGGCGGCGGCGAGCCGCCGCTCGTTCGGGCGAGCGATGCGCCCTACAAGCGCTCGGCCGACACGCCGGGCGGCCTCGACACCGAGACCGAGGGCGTCTCCAGCGTGTTCGGCGAGCGTCGCGAGACGGTGCGGATCGAGCGCCTGCTGCCACGCCAGGAAGCCGCACCGCCGCGTCCTGCAGCAGAGCTGCTGCCGCCACCGGAGCCCGAGCCCGACCCGCTGGAGGCACCCGCCTCGCCGGCGGCGGTGCCGCCCCTCGAGGGGCCTGCCGACCTTGCACCGGTCACGGCCGCCGTGCCTCCGCCGGCTGCCGAGGAGCCGGCGGCTCCGCACCAGGAGCCGGAGCCCGAGCCGGCGCCAGTGACCACCGCCGCGGCGCCGCCGGCACAAGCGCCCGTGCCCACGCCGGCCCCGGCGCCCCGGCCGGCGCAGCGCCCGCAAGCGACTGCCGCGCCGGCCGAGCCCGCCGGCGGACCGCGCCCGCTCGCCGCCACCCGGCCCGACGCCGGGCCTGCAGCGCGCGCCGACGGCCTGTGGCTGATCCAGATCGCGGCCCTCAGCAGCCGTGCCGCGGTCGAGAGCGCCTGGGAGCGGCTGCGCGGCAAGCACGGCCAGCTTCTGGGCGGGCTCTCGCTGCGCGTCGACGAGGTGCCGTCGGGCTCCGGCCGGCTGTTCCGCATGCAGGCGGCCGCCTTCAGCGACCGCAGCGAGGCGGCGCGGGTGTGCGCCGGCCTCAAGGCTGCCGGCACCGACTGCTTCGTGGTGGCGCGCCGGTGAGCCGCGCCGTCGCGCCGCGCGCCGCCATCGTCGGGATCGCCGGTCCGCACCTGACGAGCGAGGAGGCGGCACTGCTCCGCCGCCTGCCGCCTTCCGGCGTGATCCTGTTCGGGCGCAATTGCGTCGACCGGGCCCAACTTTCCCGGCTCACTGCCTCTTTGCGCGAGTGCGTGGCTGCCGACCTGCCGATCCTCATCGATCAGGAGGGCGGCAGGGTCATGCGGCTGAGGCCGCCGGTCTGGCCCGAGCTGCCGCCGATGGGCATGCTCGGCGAGCTCGATGCCGTGGATCCGGCCGCCGCCGAACGGCTGCTGCGGCTCGCCGCGGGCGTCATCGGCGCGGTCCTGCACGAGGTCGGGATCGACGTCGACTGTGCCCCGGTTCTCGACCTGCGCATGCCCGAGACGACCCGGGCCATCGGTGACCGCTCGTTCGGCGCCGATCCCGAGCGGGTCGGGCGGCTCGGGCACATCGCCATCGAGACCCTGCGCGCCCGGGGCGTCGCCCCGGTGATCAAGCATCTGCCCGGCCACGGCCGGGCCATCGTCGACAGCCATGTCGAGCTGCCGGTCGTGGACGCGCCGCTCGAGCTCTTGCGGGCCCAGGACTTCGTGCCCTTTCGGGCCTGCGCCGATGCCGGCCTCGGGATGACGGCGCATCTCCTGTTCCCGGCGATCGATGCGGAGCTTCCGGCGACCCTCTCGCCCGTCGTGATCGATCGCATCATCCGTGGCGAGATCGGCTTTTCGGGCGTGCTGATGAGCGATGATCTCTGCATGGGCGCCCTTTCGGGCGAGCCCGCGGCGCGTGCCTGTC
The DNA here is from genome assembly GCA_033875255.1 of Geminicoccaceae bacterium 1502E. GTDB lineage: Bacteria > Pseudomonadota > Alphaproteobacteria > Geminicoccales > Geminicoccaceae > Marinimicrococcus. The sequence continues at coordinate 51,153 of JAWZSN010000024.1, forward strand.
GCGCGCTCGACGCCGGCTGCGATCTCGCTCTTTACTGCTCGGGCGTGCTGGCCGAGACGGCAGCCGTGCTCGAGGCGGTGCCACCCCTGCCGGAGACCCGGCAGGAATCGCTGGCCGCGGCGCGGAAAGCAGCCGGCGGCGATCGGGCGCCCTTCGACGTGGAAGCGGCGCAGACCGAGCTCGCTGCACTCCGGGCGACCGCCTGACCGCATGGACCAGATCGCCGATTTCGCCCGCATCCTCTCGGTGTGGCTCCTGCCGGTGCTGCTCGCCATCACCCTGCACGAGGCCGCCCACGCCTGGACAGCCGAGAAGCTGGGCGACGACACCGCCCGCCGGCTGGGCCGGGTGAGCTTCAACCCGGTTCGCCATGTCGACCCGTTCGGAACCTTCCTGCTGCCCGGCCTGCTGGTGCTGGCAGGCGCTCCCTTCGTGTTCGGCTGGGCAAAGCCGGTGCCGGTGGCCTTCCACCGCCTGCGCCGCCCCAAGACCGACATGATCTGGGTGGCCCTGGCGGGGCCCGGCATCAACATCGCCATGGCGGTCATCGCTGCCACCGCCATGCACTTCACCGATCTGCCGCCCGACTGGCTCGGTCCGTGGCTCCACGAGAACCTCCAGAACGCGGTGCTGGTGAACCTGGTCCTAGCGGCCTTCAACATGCTGCCGCTGCCGCCGCTGGACGGTGGCCGGGTGCTGGTGGGCGTGCTGCCCGGGCCGCTCGCCGTGAGGGTCGCCAGGCTGGAGCGCTACGGGCTCCTCATCCTGATCGCCGCGGTCTTCCTGCTGCCGATGCTGGCGGCACAGCTGGGCTACCAGATCAACCCGCTGGCGGCCCTGCTGCTGCCCATGGTCCAGTTCCTCTACGACGTGGTGCTGCTGCTGAGTTTTTGGGGGGCGGGATGAGCCTCGCCGCCGATTTCGTGGTCGATCTCGAGGTTTTCGAAGGACCCCTCGACCTGCTGCTCGATCTCGCCCGCGGGCAGAAGATCGACCTGCGCCAGGTCTCGGTGCTGGCGCTGGCCGACCAGTACCTGGCCTATCTCCAGGATGCCCGCGAGCGGCGCATCGAGGTCGCCGCCGAATATCTGGTGATGGCGGCGTGGCTGGCCTATCTCAAGTCGCAGCTCCTGCTGCCGCCGGCCGAGCGCGACGAGCCGGACGCCGAGGCGGTCGCCGCCGAGCTCGGCGCCCGCCTGCGCCGCCTCGAGGCCATTCGCCGCGCTGCCGCATGGCTCGAGGAGCGCCCGCGGCTGGGCGTGGCGCGGCTCGTCCGCGAGGTGCCCGAGCCGGCCGATGTCGATGTCGAGCCGCGCTACGTGGCCCGCCTCCACGACCTGCTGGCGGCCTATGGACGGGCGGCGCGGCGGCGCCAGCCCGGGCAGATCACCCTGCCGTCGCGCCGGCTGATGACCGTGGACACCGCGATGGACCGCCTCTCGCGCCTGCTGACCGGCCATGACTGGCGCGACCTCGCGGGCTTCGTGCCGAACGGCCTCGAGGACGGGGTGGAGCGGCGGGCGGCCCTGGCCGCGAGCCTGCTCGCCAGCCTCGAGCTGGCCCGCACCGGCGTTCTGGATCTGCAGCAGGCCGCCCCCTTCGGGCCCATCATGGTACGGCGCAAGACGTGAGCGAGATCGCCCCCAAACACATTGTCGAAGCCCTGCTGTTCGCCGCCGGCGAGCCGCTCGAGGAGCGGGTGATCCAGGCCCATCTGGGCGAGGGCGCGATGGCCCGCGAGGTGCTGCTCGAGCTGCAGCGCGACTATGCGGGGCGCGGCGTGCGGATCGAGCGTCAGGAGCGGGCGTGGGCGGTGCGCACCGCCCCCGAGGTGGCGCCGCATCTCAAGCGTGTCCTGCGGCCGACCCGCCGCCTGTCGCGGCCGGCCCTGGAGACCCTGGCCATCATCGCCTACCAGCAGCCGGTGACCCGCGCCGAGATCGAGGCGGTGCGTGGCGTCACGGTGGCGCAGGGCACGCTCGATCTTCTGATCGAGACCGGCTGGGTCGCTCCGCACGGCCGCCGCGATGCCCCCGGCCGGCCGATTACCTGGATCACCACCCCGGCCTTTCTCGACGAGTTCGGCCTGTCCTCGCTGGGCGATCTGCCGCGCCTCGAGGAGCTGGAGGCCGCCGGCCTTTTCAACGGCGCCGGCGAGCGGTAAGAGCCGGGTAGGCCTTCGGGCCTCTTGCAACGGAACGGATCGCCCTTGAGCACCCAGACAGCAGTCCGCCAGGAGGCCCGGCGGGCGACGGAGCAGACCTCGCACGGCGCCGGCCTCGAGGTCGAGGAGCTGAGCCACCGGTTCGGCGAGCGGCTGGTGGTCGACCGGGTGAGCTTTGCCGTGCCGCCCGGCGAGGTGCATTGCCTGGTCGGTCCCTCGGGCTGCGGCAAGACCACCACCTTGCGTCTGATCGCCGGGCTCGAGCGGCTGCAGGCCGGGCTGATCCGCATCAATGGCCGGGAGGTGGCGGCGGCCGGCCTGTCGGTGCCGCCCGAGCGCCGGCATGTGGGCCTGATGTTCCAGGACTTCGCGCTGTTTCCCCATCTCAGGGTCGACGAGAATGTCGCCTTCGGCCTGAGCGGCCAGGACCGGCGCAGTCGCGATGCGCGGGTCGCGGAGCTGCTGCGCCGCGTCAACATGAGCCGCCACGCCCGCAGCTACCCCCACACCCTCTCGGGCGGCGAGCAGCAGCGCGTGGCCCTGGCTCGCGCCTTGGCGCCGGCGCCCGAGCTGATGCTCCTCGACGAGGCCTTCTCGGCCCTCGACACCACCTTGCGGGCGCAGGTCCGCGAGGAGGCGCTGGGCCTGCTGCGCGAGACCGGCACGCCGACCCTGCTGGTCACCCACGATGCCGAGGAGGCGATCCGCGTCGGCGACCGCATCCACGCCATGCAGGACGGCCGCATCGTGCAGAGCGGCACGCCGGCCGAGCTCTACAGCCGGCCGCGCGATCTCTTCGTCGCGGGCTTCTTCGGCCCGGTGAACCGCTTCCGGCTGCCGGTGCGCGGCGGCGCGATCTCGACACCCGTGGGCGAGGTGCCGGCCGAGGGATGCGCCGAGGGGGGCGAGGTCGACGTGGTGCTGCGACCGGAGGCGCTTCGCCTGCACGCCGCTGGCAGCTATGGCGGGTTGCGCGCGAAAGTTCTGTCGCGGCGCGATCTCGGCCCGGTCCATCTGATCTGGCTGGGCCTGCCCGACGGCACCACCGTGAAGGTCCGGCAAGGTGGCGCGATCGCCGCCATGGCGGGCGAGGAGGTCGACATCGAGCTGGACCGGGCGCATCTCTTTCTCTATCCGGGCGATAAGTAGGCCCTCCCGGACGCCGCGCGGACCGGCCGCGTTGCGGGGCGAGGGGAATTTTGCCAGACTCGTGCCACCACGAACGGGCCCGGGCGGCCGCCGGGCGAGGAGTCGTCGATGAACATCGGTATCTGGCAGGTCGTGCTCGTCCTGCTGATCGTGCTGATCCTGTTCGGTGCTGGAAAGCTGCCGAAGGTGATGGGCGATGTCGCCAAGGGCGTGAAGAGCTTCAAGGCGGGGCTCAAGGACGACGAGGACGAGGACGAGACGAAGACGGCCGCGGCAAAGCCGCTGACCGCCGAGAAGAACGAGAGCGCCGCCCACGAGGCGCCGACGAAGAAGGACGAGCCGGCGCGCAGCTAATAGCCCGCGTCGGTTCCCACCGGAGCCGCGTCGATGCTGGATATCGGCTGGTCCGAGATGGCCATCGTCATGGTGGTGGCCCTTCTCGTCATCGGACCCAAGGACCTACCCCGTGTGGCGCGCTCGATCGGCAAGTGGACCGCCAAGGCGCGGTCGATGGCGCGCGAGTTCCAGCGTTCGCTCGATGACATGGCGCGCGAGGCCGAGCTCACCGAGATCAAGTCCGAGCTCGACAAGGTGCGCCACAAGGACATCGGTCAGACCATCCGTGATACGGTCGATCCGAAGGGCGAGCTCGACCGCGCCTTCGAGCTGGCACCGGATCGCCCCGAGCGTCGCGTGACGCCGGGCCCGGCCGCCGTCGAGCGGGCGCGCGCGGAGGAGAAACGCGAGCTGGAAGGACCCGCCGCCGACGCCCAGGGGGGGGAGCAGGCAACCGCGTCCGTGTCTCCTGAAGCCCCCGCCGCCGAGCCCCGCACCGTGGCGGCTGCCGCCGGGCCCACGCCGCCGTCCGCCACCGGTGAGCCCGCCATCGCGGATCCCGACGCCGCCAGGAAGAGCTGACGATCGTGATCAAGGACATCGACGATCGCGAGATGCCGCTGCTCGAGCATCTGATCGAGCTGCGCAACCGTCTCGCCTATGCCTGCATCGCGCTCGTTGCGGGATTTCTCGTCTGCTATTTCTTCGCCGAGGACATCTACGGCTTCCTCGTCCGGCCGCTGGCCAATATCTACGAGGGCCAGACCGGCCGCCGGATGATCTATACCGGCCTGACGGAAGCCTTCTTCACCTATCTGAAGGTGGCCTTTTTCGCAGGCGCGTTCATCACCTTCCCGTTCATCGCCACCCAGCTCTGGATGTTCATCGCACCGGGGCTCTACCGGAACGAGAAGGAAGCCTTCCTGCCGTTCCTGGTGGCCACGCCGATCCTGTTCTTCCTGGGCGGGGCCTTCGTCTACTACTTCATCTTCCCGCTGGCCTGGCAGTTCTTCTTGAGCTTCGAGAGCCAGGGCGGCGCCGTGCCGATCCAGCTCGAGGCCAGGGTCAGCGAGTATCTCGATCTCGTCATGAAGCTGATCTTTGCCTTCGGCATCGCCTTCGAGCTGCCGGTGGCGCTGACGCTGATGGGCCGGGTCGGGCTGGTCACCGCCGACGGCCTCGCGCGCAACCGACGCTACGCCATCGTCGGCGTGTTCGTGGCGGCGGCGATCATCACCCCGCCCGACGTCATCAGCCAGATCGGCCTCGCCGTGCCGCTGATCGCCCTCTACGAGATCTCGATCCTGATGGTCAGGCGGGTCGAGAGGAAGCGGGCCCGCGCCGAGGCGGCGGAGGCGGCGCAAGACGCGGCTTCGGACGACAAGGGCGACGTCTGAGGACGGCTCTGCCGGTTGCGGAGATTGACAAGGCGGGCGGGATTACGGACTTTCCGCCCGCCTGTCATCATCTGCGCTCGGAACCGCCGTGTTCGATCTCAAGTGGCTGCGTGAGCATCCCGACCTCTTCGACCGTTCGCTGGCGCGGCGTGGGCAACCGCCCGCCGCCGCCTTCATCCTCGCAATCGACGAGGAGCGGCGGGCGCTCGAGACCCGTCTCCAGGAGCAGCAGGCCGAGCGCAACCGGCTCTCCAAGGAGATCGGCGAGGCCAAGCGGACCCGCGACGAGGCGCGCGCGGGAGCGCTGATGGAGCGGGTGGCGGCCCTCAAGGAGGGGGTCAAGGAGGGCGAGGAGCGGCAGCGCCTGCTCCAAGAGCGCCTCGACACGACCCTTGCCGGCTATCCCAACATCCTGGCCGACGACGTCCCCGACGGCCCCGACGAGAGCCACAACCGCGTCGAGCGCACCGTCGGCGAGCCGCGCCGCTTCGACTTCAAGCCGCGCCCGCACGAGGAGATCGGTGCCCGCCTCGGCATGGATTTCGAGCGCGCGGCGCGATTGTCGGGCGCGCGTTTCGTGACGCTCATGGGCAGTCTCGCCCGGCTCGAGCGGGCTATCGGCACGTTCATGCTGGAGCTGCAGACCGGCGAGCATGATTATCGCGAGGTGGCGGTTCCCTATCTGGTGCGCGAGCCGGCGCTGTTCGGCACGGGTCAGCTCCCCAAGTTCGGCGAGGACCTGTTCCGCACCGGCGACCACTTTCTCATCCCCACCGCCGAGGTGCCGCTGACCAACCTCATGGCCGGCGAGATCCTGGCCGAGGCCGAGCTGCCACTGCGCTTCTCCGCCTGGACCCCATGCTTCAGGGCCGAGGCCGGCGCTGCCGGCCGCGACACGCGCGGCATGATCCGCCAGCACCAGTTCAGCAAGGTGGAGATGGTGAGCCTCACCACGCCGGAGCAGTCGGCGGCCGAGCACGAGCGCATGACCGCCTGCGCCGAGGCGGTGCTGCAGCGACTGGAGCTGCCCTATCGGGTGATGACGCTGTGCGCCGGCGACACCGGCTTCGGTGCCACCAAGACCTACGACATCGAGGTCTGGCTGCCGGGCCAGGACTGCTACCGCGAGATCTCCTCCTGCTCCAACTGCGGCGACTTCCAGGCGCGCCGCATGGACGGCCGGTTCCGCCCGGCCGACGGCAAGGGCGTACGCTTCCTCCACACCCTCAACGGGTCGGGTCTCGCCGTCGGCCGCACCCTGATCGCGGTCCTCGAGAACTACCAGGAGGCCGACGGCAGCGTGCGCGTGCCCGAGGCGCTGCAGCCCTGGATGGGCGGGCTGGAGAGGCTCGTGCCGAATGGCTGAGCTGCCGCTCCGCATCCTCGTCACCAACGATGACGGGGTGAATGCGCACGGGATCAAGACCCTCGAGCACATCGCCCGGACGCTCAGCGAGGATGTCTGGGTGGTGGCGCCCGAGACCAACAATAGCGGGGCAGGGCACTCGCTGACCATCTCGCGGCCGCTGCGCGTCCGGCGGATCGCGGAGCGGCACTTCGCCCTCGACGGTACCCCTACCGATTGCGTGCTGGTGGGCCTGCAACGGCTGATCACCGGCAAGCCGGTGGACCTCGTGCTCTCGGGCATCAACCATGGCGGCAACCTCGCCGACGACGTGACCTATTCGGGGACGATTGCTGCCGCCATGGAGGCGACCCTGCTCGGCGTGCGGGCGGTGGCCATGTCGCAGGTCTGCCGGAACCGACGGCGGATCAAGTGGACGCCGGCGGAGAGCCGGGCGCCGGAGCTGCTGCGCAGACTGGCCGTCATGGATTGGCCGCGCGACGTGCTGCTCAACGTCAACTTCCCCGACCGCAGCGCCCGCTCGATCGGCGAGGTGAAGGTCACCACCCAGGGCAAGCGCAAGCTGGGCGACGAGATCGTCGAGCGCCGCGACCCGCGGGGTGAGCCCTATTTTTGGATCGGCGCCGCGCGCAGCGAGAGCAGCGTCAAGGAGGGGACCGACCTCTGGGCCATCGAGGAGGGCCATGTCTCGGTGACGCCCATTCACCTCGACATGACACACCGGCAGAGTTTTTCACGCCTCGAGGAGGCTTTGCGCCGCGAACCTCGTGCAGAGCCTGCGTAACTTCCGTATCTTGTGGGCGCGCACGCGCTTCGCCTAGGGTTCTCGCATGCCAGACGACAGCCAAGCTTCTCGCCTCCGCGCGCCGGGTCTGACGGCAGTCCTCGGCGCCCTGCTGCTGGCCGGCTGCACCACCTATGTGCCGGTGCAGATGGCGGGGGACCAATCGTGGATCGAAGCCCGGGCGCGGGCGGCGCGCACGGCCGCCCTGGGTGGAACCTACCGGGTCCGGCCGGGCGATACGCTGGGCGGCATCGCCAGCCGGCACGGCGTCGCAACGGCGCAGCTCGCCGCCGCCAACAACATCGCCGAGCCCTCGCGGATCTATGCCGGCCAGATGCTGCGGCTGCCGACCGGCTCTGCTCCGGTGCGGCAGGTGCCGCCCACGGTGCCGGCCGGACCGGTGCCGGTGGCGCTGCCGCCGCAGCCGAGCGTGCAGGTGGCGGAGCTTCCGCCGCTCCCGGCGGCGCGTCAGGCCCCCGCCCGGCCGGCGCCGGTTCTGGCCCGCCCCGCCGCACCCGCCGCTCCGGCGCCTGTCACGGCCCAGGCCGGCCCCGCGCCGCTGGTCCGGCCTGCGGTGGAGCTTCCTCCTTCCGCCAGCCCTGTCAGCGCCGCCAGCCCTCTAAGCCCCGAGCTGCCCCGCCCGGTGGCGGCACCGCGGCCCGAGCCGGTGCCGGCCGTTCGCACCGCGGCCGTGGAGCCGGTGCCGAGCAAGGCGGATGCGGCGCAGATGGACGAGGCGGCCGCCGAGGCGACACGCAAGGCAGCGGCCACGCGTCCGCCCTCGCTCTCGGGCGACGGGTTCCTGTGGCCGGTGCGAGGCTCGATGATCAGCACCTTCGGCGAGAAGCCCAACCGGCAGCGCAACGACGGAATCAATGTGGCTGCACCGCTCGGCACGCCGGTGCGGGCAGCGGAATATGGCGTCGTCGTCTATGCCGGATCGGCCATTGCCGGCTTTGGCAACATGATGCTGGTCCGCCATGCCGGTGGCTTCACCAGCGCCTACGCCCACCTCGACAAGATCCACGTCAAGGTCGGCGAGCAGGTCGAGCGCGGCCAGGTGGTGGCGACCGTCGGCAGCACCGGCGACGTTCACAGCCCGCAGCTCCATTTCGAGCTGCGCTCGGGCAAGACCCCGCTCGATCCGCTGGGTCATCTGGTGGATGGCGACACCAGGCTGGCCAGCGCCCGCTGAGGAGCGCGCCGGCCAGCCCGGTCGCCCGTCAGGCGGCGCGCGCCTCGAGGTCGACCCCGCGGCGTCCTGCCAGGTCCTGGATGAACTGCCAGGCGACGCGGCCCGAGCGGCCGCCGCGGGTCTGCGCCCATTCCAGCGCCTCGCGGCGCAGCGCCTCGGGCTCCACCTCCAGCCCGTAGTGCCGGACATAGCCGTCGATCATCGCCAGGTAGGTCTCCTGGTCGCATGGATGGAAGCCGAGCCACAGGCCGAACCGGTCGGACAGCGAGACCTTCTCCTCGATGGACTCGCTGGGGTTGATGGCGGTGCTGCGCTCGTTCTCGATCATCTGGCGCGGCATCAGGTGGCGCCGGTTGGAGGTGGCGTAGAACAGCACGTTGCCGGGCCGTCCCTCGACGCCGCCCTCGAGGACCGCCTTGAGCGACTTGTAGGAGGTCTCGCCGGCATCGAAGCTCAGATCGTCGCAGAACAGCAGGCAGCGGCGTCCCGAGGAGGCCAGCATCGCCAGCAGCTTCGGCAGGCTGTCGATGTCCTCGCGATGGATCTCGATCAGCACCAGCGCGCCCGGCTGGCCGGCATTGAGATGGCCGTGCACCGCCTTGACCAGCGAGCTCTTGCCCATGCCGCGCGCGCCCCACAGGAGGGCGTTGTTGGCCGGCAGGCCCTGGGCGAAGCGCCGCGTGTTGTCGAGCAGGATGCCGGCCACCCGGTCGATGCCGCACAGCAGGCCCAGATCGATCCCGGCCACGCGCTTGACCGGCCGCAGCCGCTCCCCGGCAGCTTCCCAGACGAACGCGTCGGCAGCGTGCAGGTCGGCGGCCGGTGCCGGCGGCGGTGCGAGACGCTCGAGAGCCGAGGCGATACGCTCGAGCAGCGGCATCAACGGGGTATCGGGCATCGCCGGCCGGTCCTCCAAAAGGGCATGTTCCTCGCCGGCGCGGACAGTAGCAGCGCCGCCGCTCGAGGCAAGCCGGGCGGCCGCGCGGCCGCTTCCGGTTGCAATGCGGTCCCGGGCCTTTATAGTCCCCCGCCGATAATACCCCCACGAGCCCCGAGGATCCGATGCTCATCTCTCCGGCCTATGCCCAGGCGCCCGGCGCTCCGGGCGGCGACCTGTTCGTGTCGCTCCTGCCCCTGATCCTTATCTTCGTGGTGTTCTACTTCCTGCTGATCCGTCCCCAGCAGCAGAAGATGAAGGCCCACCGGCAGATGGTCGAGAACCTCAAGAAGGGCGACCAGGTGCTCACCGCCGGCGGCATCGTCGGCAAGGTGAACCGCGTCGAGGCCGAGGGCATGATCATCGTCGAGATCGCCCAGGGCGTGCAGGTCAAGGTCGCCCGCGGCACCATCTCCGACGTGCTGAACAAGCCCACCGGCGGCAGCAACGACAATGCGGCCCAGGCGTCGGGCGGCATCTTCGGCCGTCTCTTCAAGAAGTAGGCGGTCGCATTCATGCAGATGTCGCGCTGGAAGGTCTGGCTCGTCCTCGGGGTGTGCCTGGCGGGTCTCCTCTCGCTGCTGCCCAACTTCCTGAGCCAGCAGACCCTCGACCGGCTTCCGGACTTCCTCCCGAAGAACCGGATCGTCCTCGGGCTCGACCTCCAGGGCGGCTCGCATCTCCTTCTCGAGGTCGAGCACGGGGCAGTCATCAACGACCGTCTCGAGAGCCTCGTCAACGAGGTTCGCGGGGCGCTGCGCAGCGCCGGCATCGGCTATCGAGGGCTGGGCGTGCAGGGCCAGGCGGTGAGCTTCTCGCTGACCGATCCAGGGCAGCTCGATGAGGCCCGCGCGCAGCTTGCCGACCTCAACCCGCTGCTGCCCGCCGCCGGCTTCGGCACCGGCTCCACCCGCGAGCTCGCCATCGAGGCGGGCGAGGGCGGCCGGTTCGCCGTGCGGCTCACCGAGGAGGCGCGCGAGCAGCGGCTGATCTCGGCGGTCACGCAGAGCCTCGAGGTGGTGCGCCGGCGCATCGACGAGCTGGGCACCCGCGAGGCCGTCGTCCAGCGCCAGGGGGCGGACCGCATCCTGGTCCAGGTGCCCGGCGAGCGCGATCCCGAGAACATCAAGCGGCTGCTCGGCAAGACCGCCCGCCTGACCTTCCACATGGTCAATCTCGGCGCCAGCCTCGACGAGGCGCTGCAGGGGCGGGTCCCGGCCGGCTACATGCTGCTCGAGTCGGCCGAGGATACCGGCGGGCCGCAGCACTATGTGGTCAAGCGTCAGGTCGAGGTCAGCGGCGAGAACCTGGTCGACGCCCAGCCCACCTTCCAGCAGGGCGAGCCGGTCGTCAGCTTCCGCTTCGACAATCTCGGCGCCCGCAAGTTCGGCAAGATCACCCAGGAGCACACCGGCGAGCTGTTTGCCATCGTCCTCGACGACAAGGTGATCAGCGCGCCGCGGATCCGCGAGCCCATTCTCGGCGGCTCGGGCATCATCTCCGGCAGCTTCACCGCCGAGTCGGCCAACGAGCTGGCGGTGCTGCTGCGCGCTGGTGCCCTGCCGGCACCGCTCGAGGTGGTGGAGGAGCGCTCGGTGGGCCCGGACCTCGGCGCCGACTCGATCCGTGCCGGCGCCATTGCCAGTATCGTCGCCGTCGTGCTCGTCGTGGTCTTCATGGCCGCCTATTACGGCACTTTCGGCCTCCTCGCCGACGTGGCGCTGCTCGCCAACCTGGTGCTGCTGCTGGGGGCGATGTCGTTCCTCGGCGCCACGCTGACATTGCCCGGCATCGCCGGCATCGTGCTCACCATGGGCATGGCGGTCGATTCCAACGTGCTGATCTTCGAGCGCATCCACGAGGAATCCCGCCTGGGGCGGACGCCGCTGGGGGCGATCAACACCGGCTTCGACGAGGCGCTGCGGGCGATCATCGACGCCAACCTGACGACGCTCATCGCCGGCGCGGTGCTGTTCCATTTCGGCACCGGCCCGGTGCGCGGCTTTGCCGTGACCCTGGTCATCGGCGTGCTGACCACGATGTTCAGCGCGGTGACGCTCAGCCGTTTTCTGGTGACCGGGTGGTATCGCCGGCGTCGCCCCGCGACCCTGCCGATTTGAGGTGATGTCCATGCGTTTGCCGCGTCTGGTCCGCGATGACACGACGGTGCCGTTCTTCCGGTTCCGCATGCCGGCCTTCGCTCTCTCGGCGGCGGTGATCATCCTCGCGGTGGTGCTGCTGTTCGCGAAGGGGCTCAATTTCGGCATCGACTTCAAGGGCGGCACGCTGATGGACGTGCGTACCCCCGGCGTGGCCGATCTGTCGGCGATGCGCACCACGCTCGGCGGCCTGGGGCTTGGCGAGGTCGCCCTGCAGGAAGCCGGCGAGCCTGACGAGGTGCTGATTCGCATCGAGCGCCAGCGGGGCGACGAGGAGGCCCAGCAGGCCGCCGTGGGCGAGGTCAAGGCGGCCCTGGAGCAGCTTGCCGGTCCGGGCATCGAGTATCGACGCACCGAGTTCGTCGGACCCAAGGTCGGCGAGGAGCTGCGCGAGGCCGGAATCTTCTCCGTCCTCATCGCGACCGCGCTGGTGATGGTCTATCTGTGGTTCCGCTTCGAGTGGCAGTACGGCGTCGCGGCCCTGGCGGCACTGACCCACGACGTCTTCGCCACCTTGCTGGTGTTCTCGCTGCTCGGGCTCGAGTTCAACCTCTCGATCATCGCGGCGATCCTCACCATCGTGGGCTATTCGCTGAACGATACGGTGGTGGTGTTCGACCGGGTGCGCGAGAATCTGCGACGCTACAAGAGCATGAAGCTCGACGCGCTTCTCGATCGTAGCCTCAACGAGACGCTGGCGCGCACTGTCATGACCTCGCTCACCACGCTGCTGGCGCTCTTCGCGCTCTATTTCTTCGGCGGCGAGGTCATCGAGGGCTTCACCTTCGCGATGATCTTCGGTGTGTTTGTCGGCACCTACTCGACGCTCTACATCTCGACGCCGCTGCTCTACTATCTCAAGCTGCGGGCCGAGCCGGAAGCGGCAGCCGGCGAGCCCGCCGGGGCGCGCTGAAGGAGCAAGGGTGGACCGCTCGCCGCATATTCCCGCCGACCGGCAGGTCGTCCAGGCCTATCAGGCCGGCGGCTTCAAGGTGAGCGGGACGGTCTTCGAGGGCTCGATCATCGTCCTGCCGGAGGAGGTCCGGCCATGGTCGGTGCAGACGCCGGGGGATCTCGCGGCCGAGCTGTTCGCGGGCCTGCGCGAGAGCGGCGTCGACATTCTCGTGGTGGGGCTCGGCCCGGACTTCCTGCCGTTTCCGGCCGAGCTGCGGCGCACCTTGCGGGAGTGGGGGATGGTGGTCGAGGCGATGGCGACGCCTGCCGCCTGCCGCACCTACAACGTGCTGCTCGCCGAGGACCGCCGCGTGGCGGCGGCCCTCATCGCCATGCCCGGAGCCCGCACGGCTGGCTGAGGGTCGGGCCGAACCGCCCCTCGGCGAGCGCGGGTCCTAGAAGATCCCGGCCACGCTCCGGCCGAGGCCGCTTACCAGCTCCGGTGCCGCCTCTTCCCAGGCGAGGTTCGCCTTGTTGGCGCTGCTCACCACGCGGGTCTGGTAGCGCCGCAGGTCGGTGGTGCGGCTTGAGCTCTGCGTGGTGGTGGTGCGCTTGCCCTGGTGGAGCTCGCTCGAGGTGGTCTCGCTGATGCTCCCGCCGCGCGTCCGCTCGGAGATCTGCAGGTCCGTCACGATGCTGTAGGTGACGTCCTGCATGTAGGCGCCAGCGAAGGTCTCGATGGCGGCGCCGGCAAGGGCCCCGCCGACCCCCAGCAGCACGTCGTTGCCGCCGCCCGCACGGCCGATGGCATAGCCTGCAGCACCGCCGGCGGCGCCACCGAGCAGCGCCCCGCCAAAGCCGCCGCTATAGGCGCTCTCCAGTGCCGTCTCGGAGGCCCGCCCGGCCTGCAGGACATTGGCCTGCAGCAGATAGTGCGCCTGGTCCGGGTCGTCGACGACGCGGTAGCCCTTGGCGGCGATCTGGCTCCGGACTGCCTGCGCGATGTCGAGATCGGGCTTGTCCGAGGTGTTGCGGACCTCGACGAACACCGTGCGCGCGGCTGGCGCCACCGGATCGAGGAAGACCGTGTCGGTCATCTTGGTCTGGACATCGAGATTGCGCTTGGCCACCGCCGTATAGCCCGCGGCGCAGCCGCTCAGCGCGAGGGCGGCGATGAGAGCCAGCGCCGGTGCGGATCGTCTCGTGAACATCCGTCTCTCCCTGACGTCGTGCTGCCCGGACATGACGAGGCCGGCCCGAAGGCCGGCCTCGTCTGTCGGGTCTCGTTCTGCTCAGCCGACGGCCTTGTGCAGCTCCGCCTCGACCTCGTCCCAGTTCACCAGGTGGTTGAGGAAGGCGGCAACATACTCAGGACGGCGGTTGCGGTAGTCGAGGTAATAGGCGTGCTCCCACACATCGATGCCGAGCAGCGGCTTCATGTTGTGGACGAGCGGATTCTCGCCGTTGGGGGTCTTCGTCACCTTGAGGCTGTCGCCGTCGAGGGCCAGCCAGGCCCAGCCGGAGCCGAACTGCGTGGCGGCGGCCGTCTTGAACTGCTCGGCGAAGGCGTCGAGCGAGCCGAAATCGTGGTCGATCCGCTTGGCCAGCTCGCCGCCCGGCTTGCCGCCGCCGTTCTTCTTCATCACCCGCCAGAACAGGTTGTGGTTCCAGTGCTGGCCGGCGTTGTTGAAGATGCCCTGCTTGGCCGGATCGCCGTAGCTGGCCTTGACGATCTCCTCGAGGCTCTTGCCCTCCAGGTCGGTGCCGGAGATCAGGTTGTTGAGGTTGGTGACGTAGGTCTGGTGGTGCTTGCCGTGGTGGAGCTGCAGCGTCTCCTCGCCCATATAGGGCGCGAGCGCGTCATGGGAGTAGGGAAGGTCGGGCAGAGTGAACGCCATGATGTCCTCGCCTCGCTGTTCGTTGGGTGACTTGCGGGTTCTCCGGGGTACATAGGCGCTCCCGGGCGGCAAGAGAAGCCCACCCGGCAAGTATATCGTCAAGGAAGGAGGAAGCCGTTCCGTGGCCGTGGATGAACGTTATCTTCTCGAGGAGGCCCGGCAGCTCGATCCCGATCGCTATCTGTGCAGCCTGTTCGCCCCGGCGGCACGCCGACGGGCCGTCCTGGCGCTGGTGCTGTTCAACGCCGAGCTCGCCCGCATCCCCGACCTGGTGAGCCAGCCGATGGCCGGGATGATCCGTTTCCAATGGTGGCGCGAGGCGCTGGAGGAGGCGGCGGCCGGCCGTGCCGGAGGCCACCCGGTGGTCGAGGAGCTGGCGGCGGCCATGGCGTCGGGCGCGGTCGAGGAGGCGCCGCTGCAGGCCATCCTCGACGCTCGCGAGGGGGCGATCGAGGATCTCGAGCCGCAGGATCTCGAGGAGCTGGAGACCTATCTGCGTCTCACCGCCGGGCGGCTGGGCACGTTGACGGCGCGCTGTCTCGACGCGCCACCTGCCTTGTGCGAGGCGGCCGGGCGCGTCGGGCTCGCCTATGGCATGGTGGGGATCATCCGCGCCTTGGGCGGCGAGGCGGCGCGCAATCGCCACTGGCTGCCGGAGGCGATGCTCGCCGCCCAGGGGGTGGCCCCGGCCGCGCTCGCGGCGGGTGAGGGCTCGCAAGGGCTCCAGCGGGTCGTCGAGGAGCTGCTGGCGCGTGCCGGCCGTCATCTCGCCGAGGCCAGGGCGCAGGCCGGGCGGCCGCCCCGCGAGCTCATGGCGGCCTTCCTGCCCGGCCGTCTCGCCCGCCGCCAGATGGCATGCATCCGCAAGGCCGGCTGCGATCCGTTCAGGCCCCAGGCGCCCGAGCGGAGCGCTGCCGCGAGCCTCGATCTGTCGCTGGGCTGGCTGACCCGCAGCTTTTGAGCCGGCGCCGGGTCGAGCGTCTGTCGCCAAGGGCTGCAATTGCAGCGCGTCTGCAGTAGGTAGCGGGGGGCTCCGCGGCATCGAGGTCGATGCGCCGCGCAACGAGAGGAAGACGATGAGCGATACGCAGCAGGCTTCGCAGAACCGCGAGTTCGTCATTGCCCCGCCGCCGCGGGCAGCACTGCCGGTGGTCGGGAGCGAAGGGCTCTTCCCGGTGCGGCGCGTCTACTGCGTCGGCCGTAACTACGCCGAGCATGCCCGCGAGATGGGGCACGATCCCAACCGCGAGGAGCCGTTCTTCTTCCAAAAGGCGCCCGACGCGCTGGTGACCGACGGCCGGTTTCCCTACCCGCCGATGACCAGCGACGTGCACCACGAGATCGAGCTCGTCGTGGCGCTTGGCAAGGGCGGCCGCAACGTGGCGGTCGAGAAGGCCAACGAGCTGATCTGGGGCTATGCGGTCGGCATCGACATGACCCGCCGCGATCTCCAGGCGCAGGCCAAGAAGCAGGGCCGTCCCTGGGAGGTCGCCAAGTCGTTCGACTGTTCGGGTCCGATCAGCCCGATCGTTCCGGCCAGCCGCAGCGGGCTGCTCACCAAGGGCGCTATCTGGCTCGACGTGAACGGCGAGCGGCGTCAGGACAGCGACATCGACCAGCTCATCTGGAAGATCGACGAGAGCATCGCCTATCTCTCGCGCCTCTTCGAGCTCCAGCCGGGCGACCTGATCTTCACCGGGACGCCGGCCGGCGTCGCGGCGGTGCAGCGCGGCGACCGGCTGCATGGCCATGTCGACGGCGTGGGCGATCTCGAGGTCGAGGTCACCGGCTGATCAGCGCTTGCATGGCGGGGTTCCTGGCGGTGCGCGCGCCGCCCGGAACCCCGCCCGTAACCTCAGCGGTTCTTCTGGATCTGGTCGTAAACGAAGCCGCCGGCGGCACCGGCCGCGGCACCGGTGGCGGTGCGGGTCAGGAAATCGCCGGTGAGCAGGCCGACGGCAGCGCCGCCGGCAGCACCGACGGCGGCACCGGTCAAGGTGCGCTCTCCGGTAGCCTGGTTCACCTGGCAGGCAGAGAGGCCGATGAGCGCGCTCAGCGCAGCGGCGGCGGGAAGAAGTCGGCAGGTCCGGATCATCGTCTTGTTCCTTTTGGATGCAGAACTCGTGGTCGAGCCGCGCCTCAGCAGGGCCAAGTCGCGGCGGCGGCGCGCCAGAAGCCGTCCACCGCGGTCTCGCCATGCCGTTCCGGGTGTGCCCGGGCCCAGCTGACGAAAGCCTCGCGGATGCGGGTCACGGCAGGTGCGGGCTCGGCGCAGGCCCATTCCTTGTCGATGGCGCCAGCCTGGCGCAGCGCCTTGTAGAGCTGGCCGGTGCCGACGATGAAGCCGTCGCAGAACTGGACGGCCCCCGCGCTCGCGGCGCCTGCCTTGCCCGGAGCGCAGACGGCCAGGAGATCGCCGGTCGTCCGCACCTTGAAGGTCTCCGCCCGCGCCGTGGCGGCGTCGGCGCACAGCGCCAGCATCGCGGTGGCGAGCATCAGGCCCGGCAGCTTCATCCTCATTCTCCTCCTTGTCGGCGGCAGGCCCGCCGGTCGTTGGAATGGAGCCCGTCGGTCACGGGCCTCACCTGCTTGCCGGCCCGGCCGCATGACCGCCCTCGTAGAGGGAGACCGTGCTGATCGCCATCTTGGCGCTGCCGTCGGTCACCTGCCGGCTATAGACGACGTAGACCAGGGTGTTGTTCTTCCGGTCGAAGATACGGCGCACCGCGAGATGCTTGAAGACCAGGCTCTTGCGCTGGTCGAACACCTCCTCGCCCTTGGGGCTTTCCTCGATGTCACCCAGGACGATGGGTCCCGTCTGCCGGCAGGCGATCGATGCGTTGGACGGGTCCTCGAACCAGTTGCCCTTGCTCAGCCGGTCGAGCAGGCCGCGCTCGAAGTGGCTCACATGGCAGGTGACCCCCTCGACCTCGGGGTCGGCGATCGCCTCGACCACGATGTCGTTGCCCATCCAGTCGTTGGAGAAGCTGCCGACCTGTTCCGCCGGGGCCGGGCCCGGCAGGGTGGCGGCCATCAGCAAGGCGAGGGCGGCGAGGGGCAGTCTCATCGGTGCGTTCTCCGCTGCAAGGCTGGCCCGCACGGCCGCCGCGGTGACAAGGAGCCGGAGCTCGCCTATAGCTTTTCCGGCTCGCTCACTGGCTGAGACATTGGCATTCCCCGTGCAGACAGCAACGCTTGACGTTCTCGACAGGCTTTTGGCGTTCGATACCACGAGCCGCAACTCCAACCTCGCCCTCATCGAGTACGCGAAGGATTTCCTCGCCCGGCATGATGTCGAGAGCGAGCTGATCCTCGACGGCACCGGCGAGAAAGCCAATCTCCTCGCGGTGATCGGCCCTGCCGACAGGCCCGGTATCGTGCTCTCCGGCCATACCGACGTGGTGCCGGTCGACGGCCAGTCCTGGTCGAGCGATCCGTTCAAGGCGCGGGTCGAGGGTGGCCGGGTCTACGGGCGCGGTGCCGCCGACATGAAGGGCTACGTCGCCGCCGCCCTGGCGCTGGTGCCCCGGCTGGCCCGCGAGCGGCTCGAGCGGCCGGTGATCCTGGCCCTCTCCTACGACGAGGAGGTCGGCTGCAAGGGGGTGGGCAGCCTGGTCGAGCGGATGCTCGCACGGCTGCCCGTGCCGCTCGGCTGCGTGGTCGGCGAGCCCACGATGATGCGCGTGGTGGACGGTCACAAGGGCAAGGTGGCGGCGCGCTGCACGGTGCGCGGCCGCGAGGCCCACTCGGCGCTGCCGCAGCTCGGCCTCAACGCGGTGGTGATCGCCTCGCGGCTGGTGGGCGAGGTCGCCCGCATGGGCGAGCGGCTCGCCGCCGAGGGGCCGTTCGCGCAAGGTTTCGAGCCGCCGCACACCACGGCCAGCGTCGGCCGCATCGAGGGGGGCTCCATGGTCAATATCGTGCCCAACCACTGCAGCTTCGAGTTCGAGTTCCGCGCCCTGCCGGAGGAGGACCCGGGGGCCCATGCGGCCGAGGTCGAGCGCTTCGCCGCCGGGCTCCTGCCTTCCCTGCGCGAGCGCGCTCCGGAGGCGGCGATCACCTTCGAGCAGGTGCTCTCCTACCCTGGCTTTCGCGGCGATCCCGCATCGCCCTTCCAGAAAGCCTGCATGGAGCTCACCGGCACCGACCGCGCCGGCAAGGTCTCCTATGGCACCGAGGCCGGCCATTTCGCCAAAGCAGGCGTGCCCTGCGTGGTCTGCGGGCCGGGCGACATCGCCGTGGCCCACAAGCCCGACGAGTCGATCGCTCTCGATCAGCTCGCCGCCTGCGACCGGTTCTTCGATGCGCTCGTCGAGCGGCTGGCGGTGCGGTCATGAGCGACTGGCCGATCGAGCTCCAGGCGCCCGACCTTGAGGGCCTGCGCCAGGGCAATACCGGCATCGAGCATGTCTGGAGCTGGACAGCCGAAGAGGCCGGACCGCATCTGGTGCTCAACGCCCTGATGCACGGCAACGAGCTCTCCGGTGCCATTGCCCTGGTGCGGCTGATGGAGGCCGGCATCCGCCCTCAGCGCGGCCGGATCACCATGGCCTTCGCCAATGTCGAGGCGTTCCGGCGCTTCGATCCGGCCGAGCCGTTCGCCTCGCGCTTCGTCGAGGAGGACATGAACCGGGTGTGGAGCGAGGCGCAGCTGCGCGGCGCCGGCGGCAGCCTCGAGCTGCGCCGGGCGCGCGAGCTGCTGCCGGTGTTCACCCGGGCCGACCTGCTTCTCGACCTGCACTCCATGCAGACCCCCTCGCCGGCGCTCACCCTTTCGGGCCGCCGCGTCAAGGGGATGCGGCTCGCCGCGGCGATCGGCTGCCCGGCTCTCGTGGTAGCCGATGACGGTCACGCCAACGGCACGCGGCTGATCGACCACGGCCCCTTCGCCGATACGGACTCGGCGCAGGCGGCGGTGCTGGTCGAGACCGGGCAGCATTGGGCCGCCGGCGCGGCCGAGGTGGCGCTGGAGACCGCGCTGCGCTTCCTGCTCGCTGGCGGCGTCGTGGGCGCGGCCGAGGCCCGGGCGCTGATGCCGCACCACGAGGCGGCGGCACAGCAGTTCGTCGAGGTGACCCACGCAGTGACGGCGCGCAGCACGCGCTTTGCGTTCGTCCGGCGGTTCACCGGCATGGAGGTCATTCCCGAGGCCGGGACGCTGCTCGCCACGGACGATGGCAGCGAGCTGCGCACGCCCTATGAGAACTGCGTGCTGGTCATGCCGACCCTCTCGGCCAAGCCCGGGCTGACGGCCGTGCGTCTGGGCCGCTTCGTGCCGCCGCCGGGCTGACGGAGCGTCTCAGACGGCGCGGCTGGCCGCGGCGCTGGGCAGCTCGATGTTCACCTCGAGCATCGAGAAGCCCTCGTTGCGGTCGAACTCGACCGAGACCTTCTGCTCGTCGATCTCCACATACTTGCGGATGACGTCGATCAGCTCCCGCTGCAACAGCGGCAGGAAGTCGGGCCCGCCCGGGGACTTGCGTTCGAGGGCGAGGAGAACCTGGAGACGCTGCTTGGCGGCATCGGCGCTCGGCGCTGCCTTGCGCGCGCCCCAGAACATGTCGAGAAGTCTCACGCGCTCCTCCGCAGCAGCCAGTTCATGAAGCTCTTCTTCTGCGGCGAGATGAAGCGCATCTCGAGCTCGTCGCCGAGCAGGCGGCGGACGGCGTCGATATAGGCCTGGCCGGCCTCGGCGCGCTCGTCGAGCACCACCGGCATGCCCACATTGGAGGCCTGCAGGACGGCGTCGTCCTGAGGGATCACGCCCAAGAGCGGGATCGCCAGGATGTCGAGCACGTCGTCGACCTTGAGCATCTCGCCGCGCGCCACGCGCTCGCTGTCGTAGCGGGTGAGCAGGAGATGCTGCTTGACCGGCTCCTCGCCGCGCTCGGCGCGCCGCGACTTGCTGTTGAGGATGCCCAGGATGCGGTCGCTGTCGCGAACGCTGGAGACCTCGGGATTGGTCACCACGATCGCCTGGTCGGCATAGTAGAGCGCCATGAAGGCGCCCCGCTCGATGCCTGCCGGGCTGTCGCAGATGATGTAGTCGAACTCGTCGCGGAGTTGGTCGAGGATCACGCCCACGCCCTCCTGGCTCAGGGCGTCCTTGTCGCGGGTCTGCGAGGTGGGGAGGATGTAGAGATTCTCGACCCGCTTGTCCTTGATGAGTGCCTGGTTGAGGCGGATGCCGTCATTGATGACGTTGATGAAGTCGAACACCACACGCCGCTCGCACCCCATGATGAGGTCGAGATTGCGCAGTCCCACGTCGAAGTCGATGACGACGGTCTTCTTGCCCTTCAGCGCCAAGGCAGTGGCGAGGGCGGCAGAGGAGGTGGTCTTGCCGACCCCGCCTTTGCCGGAGGTGACGACGATGACCTTTGACAACGGTATTCTCCTCTGCTGAACCGGATCCAACGTCACCGTTCTCTCAACCCAGGGGCTCGATGAGCAACCGCTCGCCGTCGCAGCGGATCCGCACCCGGCGGTTGAGGAAGGACGGGTCTATATCCTCGTTGACGAGGTAGATTCCGGCGATGCTCAAAAGCTCGGCGTTGAGCTGGTCGCAGAAGATCAGCGCGTCCTCCGCGCCGTTCATGCCGGCGAACACGCGGCCGCGCAGCGCGCCGTAGATGTGCACATGGCCGGCGGCCGCCACTTCCGCACCGTGTCCGACCGGCGCCAGCACCACGAGATCGCCTTCCGGGGCGAGGAGCTGCTGGCCGCCGCGCACCGGCTCGGTGATGACTGTGGAGGGCCCGCGCCGGACCTCAGGTGCCGGTGCCGGTCGGCCCGGTGCCGATCGCGGTGACGTCTGCTGCTGACGGCCAGCCGTCTGGGCGCTCGCCGGAGCGCCGCCGCTGAAGATGGCGAGGCCGCAGGCCTGGGCCGCCGCGTTCCAGGCGGGCGAGCCGTTCTGCAGGCCGACCGGTACCAGCCGCTGGCCGCGCAACATCTCGAGGAACGCCTCGAGATCGATTGGCGACCGGTCGGCCACCGGCGCCACGTCGAGCACGATCGGCGCATCGCGGAAAAAATCCGGCGCATGCGCGATCTTCTCGAAGAGAAGCTTGAAGAACTCCGGGTCTTCGGGGGCGATGAGGCGGATCGCCAGCATCGTCTGGAGGGAGCCACGAACCTGGAAAGGGTAGGCTCGAACCTCCGAAGGCGGTCTCGGTGTCGCCGCGGCTGCCACGTTGCGTTTCTCGAAAAACGTTACGACCGAATCTTCTGGTCTTCTTGCCGCGCAGGGCGCGGCTTCGTGGGGCAAGACCGGGCGTGGCCCGGCGCTGTCATTACTACCCGATTTTCAGTTCCTGACAAGGGACGCTCCCTGCTCCGCGACGTCGTTCCGCAGGTCTCGCGAGGAGGGCGGAGCGCGCGGTGGGGGCGGCGTGGCCCGTTCACCAACAGCCGTCGTGCGACCTGCCCGTGGCACTGCCGGAGCGGGCAGCACGCGGCGGTAAATCAGCGGTTGCGGCTATCGGCTAAATAAAACGCTCTATGATAGGAAGTTGTGCCAAGGACAAGGCGTGGAGAGGTTCGGTCCGGGCAGCTCGCGCTGTCAAGTGCGATGTTGATCTTGCAAGAGAAAAAATTCGCGAGGATTTTCTCCTCGAAGATGGAAGAACTTGGCCCGTTCATGGTACCCTTTTGCGGCATGGGCCCATGCTCTCGAATTCCGTTGGGAAGGGGAGCAGTTAGGATGCAGACGATGTATGGCCCTGGCGGGTACGGCTACGGTTACGCCTATCCCCAGGCTGGTGGCGTCGCATCGACTGGTGTGGCACCGCAGGGAATCCTGGGCGGCTTGCTCGGAGGCACTGCCGGCGGACTTATCGGCAATGTCTTTGGTCAGCGCGACCTGGGCAGCACGATCGGCGGCATCGCGGGCGGGCTTCTGCCGTTCCAGGCGGGCCCCCAGATGATGCAGCCGCAACTAGCTCCGCAAGGTCTCTTCGGCAATATTCTCGGCACGCTGGCGCCGGTCGTCGGCGGTGTCGTCGGCGGCGATGCCGGGCGCGCGATCAGCGGCATCGGCCAGACCGTGGGCGGCCTTCTGCCGTTCCAGGCGGGGCCGCAACTCGCCCCGCAGGGGGCGGTGGGGCAGGCGATCTCCCACTGGGCGCCCATCGTGGGCGACACGCTCGGCAGCTGGGGGCCGCGGGTCGGTGACGCGCTGGGCCAGTGGGCCTCGCCCGTCGGCCAGCTCGTCGGCCAGGTGGGCGGCCTCCTGCCGTTCCAGGCTGGCCCGCAGATGATGCAGCCGCAGCTCGCCCCGCAGGGGGTGATCAGCGACCTCCTGAGGCACCTGCAGCCGACCTTGTTGACGGGCCTCCCCGGCCCCACGCTTCCTCCGGGCCTGCTGCCGTTCCAGGCGGGGCCGCAGATGATGCAGCCGCAACTGGTGCCGCAGGGGCTGTTCGGCAACATCCTGGGCAGCCTGGCGCCGGTGATCGGCGGCGCGGTCGGCGGCGACGCCGGGCGCGCGATCAGCGGCATCGGCCAGACGGTGGGCGGCCTGCTGCCGTTCCAGGCGGGGCCGCAGATGATGCAGCCGCAGCTCGTCCCGCAGGGCCTGTTCGGCAACATCCTGGGCGGTCTTGCCCCGGTGGTGGGCGGTGCTGTCGGCGGTGACGTAGGCCGTGCGATCAGCGGCATCGGCCAGACGGTGGGCGGCCTCCTGCCGTTCCAGGCGGGGCCGCAGATGATGCAGCCGCAGCTCGTTCCGCAGGGCCTGTTCGGCAACATCCTGGGCGGTCTTGCCCCGGTGGTGGGCGGTGCTGTCGGCGGTGACGTAGGCCGTGCGATCAGCGGCATCGGCCAGACGGTGGGCGGCCTGCTGCCGTTCCAGGCGGGGCCGCAGATGATGCAGCCGCAGCTCGTCCCGCAGGGGCTGTTCGGCAACATCCTGGGCGGCCTCGCGCCGGTGCTGGGCGGTGTCGTCGGTGGTGACGCCGGGCGCGCGATCAGCGGCATCGGCCAGACGGTCGGCGGTCTCCTGCCGTTCCAGGCGGGGCCGCAGATGATGCAGCCGCAACTGGTGCCGCAGGGGCTGTTCGGCAACATCCTGGGCGGCCTCGCGCCGGTGCTGGGCGGTGTCGTCGGTGGTGACGCCGGGCGTGCGATCAGCGGCATCGGCCAGACGGTGGGCGGCCTCCTGCCGTTCCAGGCGGGGCCGCAGATGATGCAGCCGCAGCTCGTCCCGCAGGGCCTGTTCGGCAACATCCTGGGCAGCCTCGCGCCGGTGCTGGGCGGTGTCGTCGGCGGCGACGCCGGGCGTGCGATCAGCGGTATCGGCCAGACGGTGGGCGGTCTCCTGCCGTTCCAGGCGGGGCCGCAGATGATGCAGCCGCAACTCGTCCCGCAGGGCTTGTTCGGCAACATCCTGGGCGGCCTCGCGCCGGTGCTGGGCGGTGTCGTCGGTGGTGACGCCGGGCGTGCGATCAGCGGTATCGGCCAGACGGTGGGCGGCCTCCTGCCGTTCCAGGCGGGGCCGCAGACGGGGTACTTCCCGGCGCCGAACGGCTACTATGGCGTTTCGGGAATGATGCACTGAGCTGAGCGGCGAGTCCGGGGCACCCCGCGAGGGCGCCCCGGGCCGACGCGAGGGAGAGGGTGGCGATGCCGGACAACGTGCTCGAGCGCTGGATCGTCAGCGCCCGAAGCGGCGCAACACCGGCCATGTCGGGCCCGGAGTTGCAGGCGCTGCTCCAGGCGGCGGGGGTCCGCGTCCTTCAGGTGACGGGTCCCGCCGCCCGGCCGCGGGCGGTGATCGAGGCAAGCGCCGAGCAGGCGGCTCGCCTCGGCGCCGCCAATGCCGGCACGCTCAACGTCTCCCGCGACCAGTCCTTGAACCTTTTCGCGAACGATGGCGGCGGGAAGCCGCGACGCGGGCGCAACACGCGCCGCGAGCCGGCTGGTGACCGCGACGATGGGAGGTCCGAGATGGCTCCGCAATCGACCGACGCCGACAACGGCGTTGTACCTCTGGCCACGGGCAGCAAGCGCACCTACATGCTCGCACCGCGTCGCAGCATCGCCGCCCGGGCGGCGGGGCTGCAGCCGATGAGCCTGCAGCTCTTCAATGCGTCCGTGCAGAGCCTCGGTATCGAGGTGGTAAAGCGCATCCGCCGCGGGCGGGGGGCTATCCAGACGCTGAGCGCCGGCGCCGGCGAGGCCAGCGATGTCGTCGTGGCCCGCATCGAGCCGGACCGCGCCGAGCTGATCCGCAGCAGCCTGCCGCCGCAGTTCGTGCTGAGCGAGGACAAGCCGCTCGACTATGGCCGCTCGCCGACGCTCCTGCGCGCGGCGCCCGGGGTGGCGCCGATGTCGCTCGGAGCCAATGCCAACAGCCGCAACGTCTCCTTCAAGATCGTCGGCGACGATGACGCGCCGCTTGCCGGCGTGACCGTCCAGCTCACCGGCGATGCCTTCCCGAGCAGCGGGCAGACCAACAATAAGGGCGAGATCAGCCTGCCGCTGGTGACGTTGGGCAACCGCCCGGCGCGCGCGCTCTTCGTGACGCCGCAGCCGGGCTACTGGGATCTCTACATCAACAACCCGCAGCTCGCCGAGAGTGCGGTCAACCTGATCCGGATGCGCTCGCTCGCGGACACGGTGGCGGGCTTTCCCAGACAGTTCGGCTATGGATGGGGCCAGCGCCTGATGGGGCTCGACGGTCTGCCGGGCGAGCTCGGCGGCAAGGGCGTGCGCATCGCCATCATCGACAGCGGCTGCGACAACACCCACCCGCTGCTGACACACGTTACGCTCGGCCGCGACTTCACCGGCGCCGCGGCCGGAAGCTGGACCGAGGACGTCGTTGGTCACGGAACCCACTGCGCCGGCGTCATCACGGCACGGCCCGCCGAGGGGCTTCCCTGGCGCGGCTTCGCGCCGGAGGCCGAGGTGCATGCGCTCAGGATCTTCCCGGGCGGCGCCTACAGCAGCCTTCTCGAGGCGCTGGACTATTGCATCGACCAGCAGATCGACATCGTGAACATGAGCCTCGGCGGCGACAGCGAGGTCAACCCGACGGTCGAGGAGACACTCGAGGCCGCGGCCCTCAACGGCATCATCTGCATCGTCGCGGCGGGCAATTCCGGCGACGCCGTGAAATACCCCGCCTCCTCGAGCCAGGCCCTGGCGGTGGCGGCAATCGGCAATGTCGCGGACCTGCAGCCCGACACCTGGGACGCGACGACGATGCAAAGCGGCCTGGTCTCCGCCGACGGCATCTTCTCGCCCAGCTTCACCTGCCACGGTCCGCAGGTCGACGTCTGCGCGCCGGGGGTCGGTATCGTCTCGACCGTGCCCGGCAATATGTTCGAGCCGCAATCGGGAACGTCGATGGCGGCGCCGCACATCACCGGCATGGCGGCCCTGCTGCTGGCGCACCATCCGGTATTCCAGAGCCAGCTGCGCGGGCGCAGCCCGCAGCGCGTCCATGCGCTGGCCCAGATGCTGCGCAGTGTGGCGGCACCCTACGCCTTTGGCGCCGACCGTACCGGCTCCGGCATGCCGCGCCTGCAGCCGCTGGTGACCCAGCTGGCCCCAGGGGCCCAGCAACCCGCAGAGGCTCAGCCCCAGACGGCGACACCGCAGCCGCCACCGCAGACACTCGGATTTGCTACCGGTGGTGTGGCGCCGATGGCGGCGGGGCCGGCAGCCGGTCCCGCGGCAGGGGGCGGGCATGGGGCGCTGAACGGGCTGTTCGCTACAGGGCAGCCGCAGGTTTGGATCGACCCGCGCACCGGCGCGCTCTTCGTGCCCGGCGGCTACTGGAGGCCGAGACAGCCGGGCTTTTGAGAGGTCGCCGTGAGGTCAATGCCAGCTGCGCGGTTCCTGCGAGGGCGGCATGAAGAGCAGGTCCTCGTCATCGAGCTCGTGGATGCCGCGGCCGCCGGCATCGGCCCACTCCGCCCACTGCCCGTCGGCGGCGCACTGCTGAAGGCCGGCGCTGCGCGCATCGAGGCCGCCCGAGAGCGCCATCACCGTCTTGAGCACGAGCCGCGCCTCGCGCGGATTGTCGACCGAGACGAGCAGGCCGCCGCCGGCGCTGAGCCAGACCCTGAAGGCGCCGACCCGGTTCTGGTGCGGGTCGGGAAAGTTGATGGTGTGGTGGTTGTCAGTCCGGGCGGCCTCGGGCTGCCCGGACAGGAGATCGAGGTGGGACATGGGTTTCATGGGCGTGCCTGTGAGTAGAGGTTCTCTCTCAGTGTCCGCCTAACCAGTGATCATCAGCTTGGTTCCGAGGCGGCTGGGGCGGCGCCGCCGGACCAGCCATCCAAAGCCGCGAGCGCGCGGCGCGCCATGGCGGGCTTGCGCTCGTTCTTCGCAGTTCCCTCGGCAAGCGGCGGAAAGAGGCCGAAATTGACGTTCATCGGCTGGAACGTCTCGGCTTCGGCGCCGGCGGTGATGTGCGCCAAAAGGGCGCCGTGCGCGGTGGTGGCGGGCGGCGGCGCGAGCGTCCGGCCCTGGGCTTCGGCCGCGGCGAAACGCCCTGCCAGCAAGCCGATGGCGGCACTCTCGACATAGCCCTCGACTCCGGTGACCTGGCCGGCGAAGCGCACATTGGGCCGTGCCTTCATGCGCAGCTCGGCGTCGAGCAGGCGACGGCTGTTGATGAAGGTGTTGCGGTGCAGCCCGCCGAGCCGCGCGAAGCTCGCCTCCTCGAGACCGGGGATCATCTTGAGCACCCGCGCCTGCTCGGCATATTTGAGCTTGGTCTGGAAGCCCACGATGTTGAAGAGGGTGCCCAGCGCGTTGTCCTGGCGGAGCTGCACCACCGCCCAGGGCCGCCTGCCGGTGCGCGGATCGGTCAGGCCCACCGGCTTCATCGGGCCGAAGCGCAGCGTATCGCGACCGCGCCCGGCCATCACCTCGATCGGCAGGCAGCCCTCGAAATAGGGCGTGCTTTGCTCCCATTCCTTGAACTCGGTCTTCTCGGCGGCGAGCAGGGCGTCGATGAACGCCTCGTACTGCTCCTTGTCCATGCCGCAATTGAGGTAGTCGGCGCCGGTGCCGCCGGGGCCGGGCTTGTCGTAGCGCGACTGGAACCAGGCCTTCTCCATGTCGATCGTCTCGCGGTAGACGATGGGCGCGATGGCGTCGAAGAAGGCCAGATGCTCCTCGCCGCCGATCCGCCGCACGTCCTGGGCCAGCGAGGGCGAGGTGAGCGGGCCGGTGGCGACGATCGACAGACCCCAGTCCTCGCCTGGCAGCCCTTCCACCTCCTCGCGGCGGATGGTGACCAGCGGCTCGGCTTCCAGCGCCGCCTGCACGCCTGCGGCAAAGCCGTCGCGGTCGACCGCCAGGGCGCCGCCCGCCGGCAGCTTGTGGCGGTCGCCCATCGCCATGATCAGCGAGCCCAGGCGCCGCATCTCCTCGTGCAGCAGCCCCACGGCGTTGCCCATCGCATCGTCGGAGCGGAACGAGTTCGAGCAGACCAGCTCGGCCAGGCTCTCGGTCTTGTGGGCGTCGGTGCCGCGCACCGGGCGCATCTCGTGGAGGATCACGGGAATGCCCGCACGGCTGATCTGCCAGGCGGCCTCCGAGCCGGCGAGACCACCGCCGACGATATGGACGGGACGCGAAACCATCGTCTACCTCTTGCGCAACGGCGCCTGTTCGTCTTCCTCCGCCCGGGAAGGCGCAACCGGCGCGGATCTCGAGATCGTGGAGACGTCATGGACCCCCAATCCGTCATCCGCAGCCTGGGCATGCAGCCTCATCCCGAAGGCGGCTGGTATGTCGAAACCTACCGCGAGGCCGGTGCCGGGGGCGAGCGCGGTGCGGTCTCGGCCATCTATTTCCTCCTCGAGGCGGGCCAACGCTCGCACTGGCACCGCGTCGACGCCACCGAGATCTGGCTGTGGCACGCCGGCGGCCCACTGCGTCTCACCGTGCTAGCCGAGCACGGCCAGCGCCATCACCTCCTGCTGGGTCCCGATCTCGCCGAAGGCGAGCGTCCGCAGGCTGTCATACCGGCCCGCTCCTGGCAGGAGGCAAGGCCGCTCGCGGGCTGGAGCCTGGTCTCCTGCATCGTCGCGCCGGCCTTCGACTTTGCCGGATTCGAGCTCGCCCCGCCCGGCTGGCAGCCCTCCTAGCGCAGCGGGGCGGGCGGCGTCGATGCGAAAGCGACGGTCGCGCCGACGCTCAGCGCAGCCTGCACGCCGCCGGGCAGGTGGGGGACGCCGTTCTGCCCGAACCAGGCGCCGCCGCTGCGCGGGTTGCGGCGCACCGTCTTGAGCGTCGCCAGCGGCTCGGCGCCGTCGCGCAGCCCGCTTTCCTGGTCGGTCGTCACCACCACGCAGCGATCGCAGGGCTTCACCAGCTCCACCGCCGCGCCGCCCGCCAGATGCAGCCAGCGATGGCGGTCCTCCTCGCCGGCAGCAACGCCGCTCACCACGATGCTCGGGCGAAACCGCGCCATCGGCACCGAGGCCGCGGCCCGCTCTGTCAGCGTGGCGTTGAGGGCGTCGAGGGAAGCCTGGGTGGTGACGAGCAGGGGAAAGCCGTCGGCGAAGGCGGTGTGGCTGCCGGCCGGCGCGTAGTCCGGATCGCAGGGACGCCGCGCGGCCTCGGGGAAACGGACCAGCCGCACCTCGCGCCCAAGCCAGCCGGACACGAGCCGGTCGGCGGCCGGCGAGGGGCGCAGGGCGTCGACCGCGTCGCGCCAGACCTGGACCCGCATGGCCTCGCCGTGCTCGCGCTGCTGCAGCTCGACGCTCTCCGCGCCATGCCGGAGCACCAGCGTTCCACCGCGCAGCCCGGTGGCGATCGTCGCCATCGCCGGCAGCTCGCGCTGGCTCAAGAAGCGTCCCTCCGGCGTCACGATCATCCAGCGCCGGTCGCCCTCGATGCCGCGCTCGCCCATGACCGCGTTGTCGAGCGGGATGCCGCGGCAGCCCTTCACCGGGTAGACGAAGAGGCCGGTGATACGCGCCCGCGAGGGCTCGCCCCCGCTCACCCGGGCACGCCCATGCCGCGCGACACGGCCGGCCGCAGCGCCATGGTGGTTGCCCAGCGGCTCAGGCTGGTGAGGCCCGGCGCCTCCTCGAGAATCGCCTGGCGGCCGGCGATGGAGGGATAGAGGGCGATGTCGGCGATGGACAGGCTCTCGCCGCCGAGCCACTCGTGGCGGGCGAGGCGGCGGTCGAGATGGGTCAGCATGTCGAGGAACCGGTCGCGCCACATGGCCTTGGCCTCCGCCGTCCCGCCGGCACGGTGCGTGTAGAAGATCGCGGCGCTGGTCGGGGCGACGTCGCTCATGACCTGCATGAAGGCTTCCATGACATGCGCACGCTGGGCCGGGTCGGTGGGCAGGAAGCGACCCGACTTCTCGGCCAGGTAGAACAGGATCGCGCCCGACTGGGCGATGACGATCTGCCGCTCGTGCGGCCCCAGATGATCGACGATCACCGGGATCTGGCCGCTGGGGTTGAGCTTGTGGAACTCCTCGCCGCGCTGCTCGCCGGTGGCGAGATCGACCTTGTGCGGCCGGTAGGGAAGCGCGCACTCCTCCAGCATTACCGAGACCCGCTGGCCGTTGCTCGTGCCGTAGGTGTAGAGGTCGATCATGGTCCGCTCCGGGGCGTGCGATGTGCTGCGGCGATGCTAGGCGTGCGGCGGCCGGGGAGCAATCAGTCGGCGGCAAGCCGTTCCAGTGCCTCGCCCTCGGCACGGTAGGGATGCCACTCGTCGGCGTGGCGCAGGCCCAGGCGCTTGTAGAAGCCGTCGGCAGGGTTGCCGTCCATGACGCTGAGCTCGAGCCGCAGGCAGCCGCGCTCGAGCGCCAGCCGGGCGAGCTGCCGCACCAGCGCCTCGCCGACGCCCCGGCCGCGCGCCCATTCACGCACGAAGAGATCGTCGAGAAAGACGCCGCGCCGGCCCGTCCAGCTCGAGAAATTGTGGAAGAACAGCGCGATGCCGGCCGTCCGGCCGCCCACCTCGGCGATCAGGCACTCGAACGCCGGCTGCGGCCCGGCGCTCGCGCGGCGATAGTCCTCGAGGCTGGCGCGCACCGCTTTGGGCTCTCCTTCGAAGAGCGCGTGCTCGCGGACCATGTCGAGAACGAGAGCGGCATCCTCGGGTGCTGCCAGGCGGATGGCGATGCTCATCGAAAGCTCCGTCGCGAAGGGCAGGCTCACGGGCCGAAGAAGAACGGGACACGGCCCTGGACCGCCAGCCGGCGGCCGCTCTCGTCGGTGGCGACGCGCCAGCCGAAGTCGGTCAGCGGCACCGGGAGCGGTGCCGCGAGCCGCTCCGTCAGGCGGCCTTGCACACCGTCGCCCTCGCGGACCAGGCGGTAGCTGTAGGCGCTGCCGCAGCGCAACCCTTCACTGCACCCGGTGCGCGGCGCACCGACCAGCAGGAGGCCCGCTTTGCCGTTGAGCGCCACCGAGGCGCCGAAGGTGCCGGCAAGGGCGTCCGGCGGCCCGATCCGGCCGACCCGGCGCCAGCCGTCGGCGCGCCGCTCGAAGAGGTGGACCGCCTGCTCGCCACCGACCGCCGCGACGCTGCCCGAGGCGGCGACGTCCAGGGTGCCGCCGAAGGTCGTCTCGTCCTCGCGCTCCGGGCGCAACTCGCCCGCCTGCTTCCACGTCTTGCCGTCGCGCGCGAAGACGTGGATCGTGCCCGAGCGGCCGAGCTGGCCGGTGCCGCCGACGAAGGCGGTGCGGCCGTCGCCGGAGAGGGCGACGACGTCGCCGAAGCTCGCCGAGATGCCGGCGCCGGGCGGGCGCGGCAGGCGGCCCTCGTGGCGCCACGCCTTGCCGTCGTGGCGGAACAGGTGGGCAGCGCCGCAGGCGTCGCGCGGCACCGAGAACTCGCAGTCGAGATTGGGGCTGCCGACCAGCAGAAGCTTGCCGTCGGCCGACAGGGCCACGTTGCTGCCGGGAGCCGGGAAGGCGTGACCGGCCGCGCCGGGGAGCTTGAAGGAGCCGGCGTCGGTGAGGCCGCTCTTGCCGGCGCGGAAGACCCGGATGGTGGCGTCCCAGAGCTGCAGGACCGCCAGGGTGCGGCCATCGGCGGAAAGGGCGCCGGCGATGGGCGAGCAGGTGGCACCTGCGGTCTTCTTGGGACCGGGCCGCTCACCTGCGAGGCTCCAGCCACCGCGCTGCTCGCGGAACAGCCTGGCACTCCAGCACCGGCCGCCGGCCTCGCCGGTGGCACCTGCGGTCTTGCCGTCCGCCGAGAGACCGCGGGTCACCAGCACGTTCTTCTCGGGCAGCTCGGCCGACACGGCGGCACCGCCTGCCAGCGGAACGAGGAGGGCGGCCGCGAGGCCCAGTCTGCGCAAGCTCATCCGATCCTTCCTCATGCCGGCTCGCCCGCCGCCATCCGCCTCGTGCGCACACCCACGGCGGTGAGCAGGGAGGCGATGGTGACGCCTGCGATGACCACGAACACCGCTTTCGGCCGGCCGGCGTCGAGGAGCCAGCCGACGGCGGGCGGTGCAAGCATGGCGCCGAGATCGAGGCCCGAATAGACGAAACCGAAGACCTTGCCGGAGGCTCCCGGCGGGGCCGCCGAGCGCACCAGCATGTCGCGCGAGGGGGTGGTGAACCCCTGCAGGGCGCCGCTCACCGCGATCATCGCCATCAGCAGCGGCAGCGGCATGGCGACGTGACCCACCACCAGCATGGCCATGCCGCTCAAGAACAGGCCGGCAGCGATGATCCTCTGGTAGCTGCCGTTGCGGTCGGCATAGACGCCGCCGACGGCGGAGCCGGCGGCGCTGCCCAGCATGTAGGCGGTGACCGTGGAGCCGGCCAGCAGCAGGCTGAGGTCGTAGAGGCTCACCAGGCTCAGCGGCATGAAGCCCTGGATCGCCAGGAAGGCGGTGGACTGCAGGACGAAGAAGGCGAAGCACATCAAGATCGGCGCTATGAGCAGCAGGCGGATCTGGCCGCCCAGGCCGGGGCCGCGGTCATGCGCCGCCTCGCGCGCTGCTCCCGCAGTCTCCAGGTGCGGGCGGCTCGCCCACATCACCGCTGCCAGCACCACGCCGGCCACACCCACCACGAGAAGCGCCATCCGCCAGGAGGTGGCGCCGGCGAGCGGCACCATGAGGACCGGAGCCACCGCCCAGCCGAGGGTACCGCCGACGGTGTGGACGCTGAACGCCCGGCCCATCCGAGCGCCGGACACCCGGTGGCTCAAGATGGCGTAGTCGGCCGGATGGAAGACACTGTTGCCGAGGCCCATGAGCAGCGCCGCCGGCATGAGCCAGAGGATGCCCGGGGCGAAGGCGGCGAGGATCGCCCCCAGGCCCAGCAGAAGGACGCCGCCGGCCAGGATGCGCGCGGCGCCGTGGCGGTCGACCGCGAAGCCCGCCGGGGTCTGCGCCACGCCCGAGGCCGCGAAGAACAGCGTCATGACGAGGCCGAGCTCGGTGTAGCTGGCGCCGAACGCTTCCTTGAGGAGCGGGAACAGCGGCGGCAGGGCGAGCTGGAAGAAATGGCTGCTGCAGTGGGCGACGCCCACGAGGCTCATGACGCGCACGTCTTGCGCGGTGCTGGTGCTGGCTGCGGTCATCGATCGCCCAAAATCGCCTTCTCGATCGCCACGACTTATGCCCGCCCGTCCGCGCGCAGGCCAGCGCCGCATGGGCTGCGGCAGCGCATGCCAGCCGCCTGCCCGCGGCAGGCCTCGCAGCGCCGCCGGCCCGTAGCCTATGATGGCGCCGCGAGGCGGGAAAGGAAGCGGGCGATGGCGAAGGTGAGCGCCGGACTTCTGGTCTTCCGCCAGAGGGCCAAGGGCGAGCTCGAGCTGCTGCTCGTCCATCCGGGCGGGCCCTTGTGGGCGAAGCGCGATTCAGGGGCCTGGAGCATTCCCAAGGGCCTGCCGGAGCGGGGCGAGGCGCTTCTCGACGCAGCCCGCCGCGAGGCTCAAGAGGAGACCGGGTTCGCCTTCGAGGGACCGTTCCGGATGCTGCCTCCGGTCCGCCAGGCGGGCGGCAAGCTGGTTCATGCGTGGCTCGTGGAGGGAGACGCCGACGTCACCGCCCTCGCCAGCAACTGCTTCCAGATGGAATGGCCGCCCCGCTCGGGCAAGCGCCGGGAATTCCCCGAGATCGACCGGGCGGAATGGTTCCGCCTCGCCGAGGCGCGCCGGAAGATCCTGCCCGGCCAGGCGCCGCTGCTCGACGCGGCCGAGGCGCTGATCTGCGGGGAGCGCCGGCCGGAGACGTCCGATCAGGCGATCTCGCGGCGCTCCGGCGAGGGGAGCAGCCGGGCGAGGTAGGAGCCGGTGTGGCTGTGCCGGTTGGCCGCGACCTCCTCGGGCGTGCCCTCGGCCACCACGCGGCCGCCGCCCGAGCCACCCTCGGGCCCCAGATCGATGAGCCAGTCGGCCGTCTTGATGACCTCCAGATTATGCTCGATGACGATCACCGTATTGCCCTGGTCGACCAGCGCGTGGAGCACCTCGAGGAGCTTCCTGACGTCCTCGAAGTGGAGTCCGGTGGTGGGCTCGTCGAGGATGTAGACGGTCTGGCCGGTGGCGCGCCTCGAGAGCTCCTTGGCGAGCTTGACCCGCTGCGCCTCGCCGCCCGAGAGGGTGGTCGCCTGTTGGCCGATCTTGATGTAGCCGAGCCCGACCCGCTGCAGGGTGGCGAGCTTGTGGCGCAGCGCCGGCACCGCCGAGAAAAAGTCGACGGCGGTGTCCACCGTCATGTCGAGCACGTCGGCGATCGACCTGTCGCGGTACTTCACCTCGAGCGTCTCGCGGTTGAAGCGCTTGCCCTGGCAGACCTCGCAGGTGACGAACACGTCGGGCAAAAAGTGCATCTCGATCTTGATGACGCCGTCGCCCTGGCAGGCCTCGCAGCGCCCGCCCTTGACGTTGAACGAGAAGCGCCCGGCCTTGTAGCCGCGGGCGCGGGCCTCGGGCAGCCCGGTGAACCAGTCGCGGATCGGCGTGAAGGCGCCGGTATAGGTAGCCGGGTTGGAGCGCGGCGTGCGGCCGATCGGCGACTGGTCGATGTCCACCACCTTGTCGAGATGCTCGACGCCCCTGAGCTCGTCATGCTCGCCCGGAATGCCGCGCGAGCCCATGAGGCGGCGGGCAAGGGCGGGGTAGAGCGTGTCGAGAACGAGGGTGGACTTGCCCGAGCCCGAGACGCCGGTGACGCAGACCAGCGAGCCCAGCGGGAAGCTGGCACCGACATTCTGCAGGTTGTTGGCGCGGCAGCCGGTGATCTCCAGGAACCTGCCGCCCTTGGCCTGCCGCCGCTCGGCCGGCACCGGCACCTCGCGCATGCCCGAGAGATACTGCCCGGTCAGCGAGGCAGGCTCGCGCATCACCTCCTCGGGCGTGCCCTCGGCCACCACCAGCCCGCCATGGACGCCGGCGCCTGGACCCATGTCGATCAGATGGTCGGCGCTGCGGATGGCGTCCTCGTCGTGCTCCACCACGATCACCGTGTTGCCGAGGTCGCGCAGGTTGCGCAAGGTCTCGAGCAGCCGGTCATTGTCGCGCTGGTGCAGGCCGATGGACGGCTCGTCCAGCACGTAGAGCACGCCGGTGAGGCCGCTGCCGATCTGGCTCGCCAGGCGAATGCGCTGGCTCTCGCCGCCCGAGAGGGTGCCACTGTCGCGGGCCAGCGTCAGGTAGCTCAGCCCGACATTGTTGAGAAAGCCCAGCCGCTCGCGGATCTCCTTGAGGATCCGGGTGGCGATCTCCTGCTGCTTGGCGGTGAGCTTGCCGGGCAGCGTGTCGAACCAGTCGGCCGCGGCCCGGATCGAGAGCCCGGTGATCTGGCCGATGTGCCGGCCGTCGATCTTCACGCACAGCGCCTCGGGCTTGAGTCGGTTGCCGCCGCAGGCCTCGCAGCTCGAGGCGCTCATGTAGCGCCCCAGCTCCTCGCGCATCCACGCGCTCTCGGTCTCGCGCCAGCGCCTCTGGAGATTGTTGACCACTCCCTCGAACGGCTTGTTGGTGCGCATCCGGCGCAGCCCGTCCTCGAACTCGAGCGGCACCGGCTCGCTGCCCGAGCCGAACAGGATCACCTCGCGCGCCTTGGCCGGCAGGTCCTTCCAGGGCGTGGCGACGTCCACACCCAGATGCTTCGCCACCGCGGCGAGCGCCTGGGGGTAGTAGTGCATGGTCTGCGATGCCCAGGGCTCGACCGCACCCTTGGCAATGGACTTCTCCGGGTTGGGGACAACCAGCTCCGGATCCATCACCATCTTGCGGCCGAGGCCGTCGCAGGCCGGGCAGGCGCCGTAGGGATTGTTGAACGAGAACAGACGCGGCTCGATCTCCGGCAGGGTGAAGCCCGAGACGGGGCAGGCGAAGCGCGAGGACATGGTGGTGCGCAGGCCGTCGTCGGCGTTCTCGACCACCAGCAGCCCGTCGGCGAGGCCGATCGCCGTCTCGACGCTCTCGGCCAGCCGCTGGGCCATGTCGGGCCCCACCACCAGCCGGTCGACCACCACCTCGATCTCGTGCTTGCGCTTCTTGTCGAGGGCGGGGACCTCGTCGAGCGCGTGGAGCTCGCCGTCGACCTTCACGCGCTGGAAACCCTGGCGCAGCAGGTCCTGGAACTCCTTGCGGTACTCGCCCTTGCGGCCGCGCACGATGGGCGCCAGCACATAGAGCCGGGTGCCCTCCGGCATGGCCTGGATCCGGTCGACCATCTGCGAGACGGTCTGCGCCTCGATCGGCAGGCCGGTGGCCGGCGAGTAGGGCACGCCGACCCGGGCCCACAAGAGGCGCATATAGTCGTAGATCTCGGTGACCGTGGCGACGGTCGAGCGCGGGTTCCTCGAGGTGGTCTTCTGCTCGATGGAGATCGCCGGGGAGAGGCCGGTGATCAGGTCCACGTCGGGCTTTTGCATCAGCTCGAGGAATTGGCGCGCATAGGCCGAGAGGCTCTCGACATAGCGCCGCTGGCCCTCGGCATAGATCGTGTCGAAGGCGAGCGAGCTCTTGCCCGAGCCCGACAGGCCCGTGATCACCACGAGCCTGTGGCGCGGGATGTCGACGTCGACGGACTTGAGATTGTGCTCGCGCGCGCCACGGATGCGCAGGAAATCGTCCATGAGGGACCCGGCCGTTGAGACGATGGGACGAAGGCCACGCCCGCCTTCGACGGGACTGGCGCGACAGCTAGGCATAAATGAGATGCCGGACCCGGACCAGCAAGTCGGCGCGGCGGCATGCCCCATCTGCGGCAGAGCGGGATGTCGCGCGAACGTGTAGCGACAGCCATTGCCGGGCTGCCGGGTGCGCCCCAAATCGGCCTCGATGAACACACGCACCCGAGAGGCCGGCACGGGAGCCCGGGCGGGTACCCGCGGCTACCGGCCGATCCGCGACTATGCGATCATAGGCGACTGCCACGGCCACGCCTTGGTGGCACGCGACGGCTCGGTCGACTGGCTTTGCTTCGGCCGGCACGATGGCGAGCCCGCCTGCAGCCGCCTCCTTGACTCAGAGCCCAACCCGAAAAGAGTTGAGCGGTTTCAGCGGGTTGTGATTCCGTTCCGTTGCCACACAGCACGGAGCCGACAATGCCTTGGACTGAAACCGCTCGCCGCGACTATGCCCGGCGGAGCGTCC